>NZ_JBIUYV010000005.1:0-539064 GCF_044744725.1 Nocardia sp. NPDC087230 | reverse complement strand
GCCGATCCCTGTGGTGCCGACGACGACCTTGTAGGTGACCGAGGTGCCGACGCCGATCTGCTCGGCGCTGGCGGTCTTGTCGTAGACGTGCGTGACGCCCCAGGTGCTGATGTCCTGCTTCTCGGCGTGACTGGTCACCGCACAATTGCCTTCGGCGGCGGCGGTGCCGGAACCGAGTGCGACACCGACACCGGCCACCACCACAGCGGTGGTGGCGACGCCGGCGGCGAGACGTGAAGTCCGGATCATGATTTTCCTCCAAGCCCCGGCGAGTCGGCCGGGACGATTGTTGTCGACTGGTCCGTCACGACACGGTGACGTGCTGTGCCGGACCGCTGTTCGCCGGAACGGGAAAGACAGCCGTTCCGTCGAAGATTCGGGGGTGTCATCGGCTGGATGCGTGGACGCGGTGAGCTGTCATCGGGCGTCGTCCCACATCCGCAGGAAGATCTCCGCGCCGCGGAAGACATCGGCCATGACCTCCGGGCCGCCGAGAATCCGGACCGCCTCGAGCCAGTCGGCGTAGGACCCGTAGGTGGCGGTGCCGTCGGTGTTGAAGTCGAATGTGCGCTCGCCCCAGCGCTCTCGATCGAAACTGACCTGTCCGTCGTGCGAGGTGAACGGATACCGGATCGTGCCCGGTCCAGGAGCGGCGCCTTGGCCTGCGATGCCGTTCATGTCGGAACCGAAGCCGAAGCCGAACTCGCCGCTCGGGCGGGGCATGGCGCGGGCATCGCGCCACGCCCGGACGAAGGTCGCGGGTTCGCTGGCGTAGGGCACGGCGAAACCGCCCGCGGCATAGACCCGCGCCGTGGTCTTTTCCGAGTCCCAGCCGTGGGAGGACACGACACCGGAATAGCCGCGCTGTTCGATGATGGACATGACCCGGTCGGCGGTCGCCTCGCTCAGATGATCGACCTCGATCAGGAATCCGTGGTCGATCATCCGATTGATCAGATAGCTTCCCAGGTCGGTCAAACCGCGCGCATTACAGTGCGGTCCCGCCGGATACAGGGGGAGTGGGGCGCCCCCGATCAACGGTCCGGCGAGGTTGGCGAGGAACTGATTGATGTGCCCGGCGATCGGTATCGAGGGCTGGGTGCTGTCGTGTTCGGGGCCGGGGCAGGCCTGCACATTCCAGAAGGTGCCGGTCTGCATGAAGTTTCCCGCGTTGACCAGCAAGCCGGTGACGTCGTGATCCATTTTCGTGCCGCCGAACGCATTGTCGAACTTGTGCACCGGGAAGAAGCTGCTGACGCCGATGTTTCGCAGCTCGGCCAACCAGCGATCCACGTCCGCCCGCGTGCATTCCGGCTGACCGAGAAAGACTCCGCACCCCAACGGATCGGACAGTTCCATGCCGAGGACCACGGCGAGTTTGCCTGCCTCGGCGATCCGGCGCGCTTCGCCCGGATCGGTGGCGATGCGGAAGAAACCCTGCCCGGGCCCGCCGGCTTGGGCATCGATGTAGTCCTGCAGGGCGCGCAGCCCCGCCGCCTGGATGCGCACCGAGGCCATGTCGTCGCACGGGTTTCGGCGGTCGGTCATCATCGTGCACAGCGACTCGTTGTCCACGAGGTCGACGGTCATCACGCGCAGCCCCGCCTTCCATGACCGCTCGATGCTGGTCCAGTAGGCACCTTCGGTGGTGAGTACGGAGGGCTTGGGCCAGTCGCGGAAGGTGGGCCACCCGGCGGTGTCGGAGACGTGGAACGGTTCGCCGTGGTCGAGGAAGTCGGCGATCAGACCGTTGGTGCCCGTGCGGTACCGAGCGCAGTCGGGCAGCGCGTACTCCACCCCGTAGGGGTGCCAGGGACGGCCGCAATGGAAATTGCCGCCCATGAATTCGAAGGCGGTGATGTGCGCGTGCGCGTCGATGGTGCCCTGGATGGGACCGTTCGTGGCGCCGGGCCCCGGCGTGCCGGTGGCGCCGGACCGAGCCTCGGGAGATTCCGCGCAGCCGGTGTCCGGGGTGAAGGTGGCGGGCGAGGAGGTTCCGGTGGCGGTGTTGCTGATCGTGAATCCGCTTGCCCCGGAACCGTCCACCGTCCATACGGCGGCGGCGGAGGGCTCCTGGGCCGGCCGGATCGTGGACGCCGATGCTTCCAGAACCTCATGATCGCGCCCATAGAGCAGGTACTCGCCGAGCGTGGTCGCACGCATTCGATACGGGCCCGCCGCCGGGACCAGCGGACCGGCCGGCGTGTCGATCCGAAAGCAGCCGTTGACCAGCGAATAGCGGGTCTGTCCGGGGTCCGCGGTGGCGGAACCCGGACTGGACCCGGCCAGGCCCGCGGCGACCAGGGCTGCGGCGGCGAGGATCGTCGCCGGCCGCCTCCTCGTGCGGATGGTGGTGGAACGCAAGACTTCTCACTTCTGAAATAGTGATGTTTCACTTTAGGCGCAGCCGGTGCCCACGGCGGCGACGGTTGCCCGTCGCCGCGCGCCCGTCGCCAAAATACTATGGCGCATAGTTTTTTGGTGGCGGTTTCAGATCATGGCCAAAAACGCTGCCGCCGAGCCGAGCCCGACCGCGAGCACCGCCGTCGCCGGCACCAGCAGCATCGTCCCCGCCAGTGCCCAGGCCGCCCGGCGCCGGGACGCCGAACGGAACTTCGGTGCGGCGCCCAGACAGGCCAACCGCATCGCCAACGAATCGTGGGTCGGATCCACCGCCGACATCGACATCGGGGCACCGTGAACGGCCACGGCACGCAGCGCGGAACCCAGCGACTGCGGATCGGTCCGGGTCGCGGCGGCTCGATCGGCGGCCAGTTCGACGAGTGTCGTCAGCGCCGACGGCGCGGCGGCGAACAACGGAATCCGAGGAAAGGCGCCGGCGAGCACCTGGCATACCCCGAGGATGTGATGGTGGCGGCCGCGCAGATGCGCGTGCTCGTGGGCGAGCACCGCACGCCACTGCGCTCGGGTCAGGCACCGCGCGAGCCCGTCGGTGACCACGACGTACCCGCCGTGTCCGGCGACGCTATACGCCATCGGCACCGGATGCTCGAGCCACACCACGCCCGCCCCGCCGGGGTCGGCGCGGCCGAGCACCCCGATCAGCTCCGCGTGCCGTCGGCGCCGCGCCGACGCGTGCCGACGGTGAACGACGGCGACCCGGGCCACCAGTCCGGCCGGCACGATCAGGCCGCATATCGCGGCGGGCATGATCAGTTCCGCGGTCCAGGTGATGATCATCGGCTCGACCTCGGCCAGGCTGCGCGCCAGGGCGCCCACCCGGGAGTTTCCCGGCGGGTCACCCGGCCATGCCAGCGCGGCCAACGCCAGCATGCCGAGCCCGATCGTCGCGGACATCGCACCCACCCAGGCCACGATTCCCACCACGGGCGCGGCACCGAAGTCGATACGGAGCAGCACCGCCGGCGCGACCAGCGCCAGCATCGTTGCAGCCGCCACCAGCGCGATGAGCAGGATCATGGACCGCCCTCGCCGGCGGACAGTCCCTGCCGCAAGGCTTGGATCTCTCGCTCGCTGGCGGTGCGGGCCAGGTGCAACAGCGCGCCGGGCGCGTCCGGGCTGGCATCGAGGATCTCACGCAGCAGATCGGTGGTCGCTTCCGCCCGGGAACGACTGGGGCGATACCGGTAGCGCCGACCGATCTTCTCCCGCCGAACCCAGCCCTTCTCCCAGAGGTGCGTCACCACCGTCAGGACCGTGGTGTAGGCGGGGGTCCGTTGCTCCCGGCCGAGCCGGTCGACCAGATCGTGCACCGACAGCGCGTCCGGAACGTCCCACAGCACCGCCATCACCTGGTTCTCCAGCGTTCCCAGGCCTTTCACCATCGCCCCAATCCCTCTCACCGCCGCGCTATCGCCATGACCACCGATACCGCAGGCACAACATACTGGCCGCTACCGATTCCGGTGACCTACTCGGCCGAATCGCCGGGAACGACGATCGGCATCGAGTGCCCGTGCGTCCGGGTCGGCATCGCGCCACCTGTGCGCCGGTGTGTCGGCTGTCCGGAGCTTTCCGGGCTCCAGGCGTGGGGCCGCGGCGGACGTGTCCGAGCGTGGTCGACCTCCGCTACCGCAGCTCGGTACGCGACATCAATGCGGGCAGGGGATGGGCCCCGAAAGCGACCGGTCGGTTGTAAAGCGCTGTGGTGGAAGGGATTCGGACGCAATCCAGCAGAACGGCGGCCGCGAATACCCTGTGATCGCTTCCATCCCGGCAGGAACGGAGTCGCGGAATGCTCGGAATTCTGTTGCAGCTGGCGGTATTGGCGCTCTTCGTCGCCGTCGCGGTGGGGATCTTCGTACTGGGGGATCGGGTGCGGCCCGAATCATGGCGGCACGACGATGATTCCGGTGCCGGGTCGATGACACTGGACATGGTCAACATGTTCTTCGCCGCCATCGTGGCGTTCGTGGTGGTGATCCTGTGGCAGCAGTTCGACACCTCGCACGCGCACACGGTGTCGGAGGGCAAGGCCCTGGTGAACGTGTACGAGTCCGCGAACAGCATGCCCGAGCCGGATCGGGAGAAGATCCAGGGCCTGGTCACCGCCTACACCCGGCAGGTGATCGACGAGGAGTGGCAGGTCATGGACGAACAGCGCCGGCTGAGCGCGTCGACCCAGGCGACTCTGGATGAACTGCGGGAGACCGTGGACGCCGTGCCCGCCGGCACCGCCGACGCGAAGGCCGTCCAGGACGAGACGGCCACCGCCGTCGCGGCGATCACCGATGCCCGCTTCGACCGTGGCCTCGACGCCGGCTACCGGTTGCCCGGGTTCCTCTACCTCGCCTTGTGGTTCGCGACCGCCATGCTGCTGTTCGGCACCGTCTTCTCCGGTGTCGTGGTCACCAAGCGCAGCATCCTCATGACCGGATTGTTCGGCCTGGTGATCGGTGCGGTGATTCTGGCTGTCTACCAACTGGATCAGCCGTTCGCCGGCGGGAATCACGTCGCCAAGGACGCCTACGAACTCGCGCTCGCGCGCTTCCAGGACCTCGCCGCGGAACAACCCGCCGGCGGCGAAATTCCTCGTTGACCGGGGCACACGGCGATCAGTACTGGGCGATCGGAGGCACGGTGGGCGGGATGCGAACAGCGGTACGAGGATCGATGGCGTTGTCGGTGGCCGCGGCTGTGCTCGCCGTTCACGCTGCACCGGGTGCGGCTGCCCCGGGACTCCCGACCATCGACGAGATCGTCAGCGGCAGTGCGGCTCCGGGTACCGAGGCCGCGCCGGGCGACGGACCAACCGGTGGGCTGGAGCTGGGGCTCGGCACCGGCAGCGGCGCCGCGAGTGAGCCGGGCTGGTCGGCGGCATCGACCGGCAGTGCGGCGGGGATGCTCCCGAATCCGCCGGTCGGGCGAGATCTCGGTCTCGGTCCGGGATTTCCCGGCGGCGCCGGCGGCGACCACGCGATGACCGATTCGAGCGGGGTGCCCGGGGCAGCCGAGTCCTCGCTCGATCCCGCACCGAGGACTGCCGTCGCCGGCCCGGGCACGCTGGGCGGTCTGCTGCTCCCCAACCCCGACTTCGTGCTTCCCGCCTGTGTCGGCAGCGCGGCGGTCGGCAGCGCCGCGCTGGGGTCCGCGATCGTCACCGGCAGCGGCACGGGGTCGAGCCTGATCGGCGTCGGTTCCAGCGGACTCGTCGGCTCGGGCTCGGCCGGTGCGGGCAGTGCGGCGGTCGGCAGCGCCGCGACCGGCAGCGCCGTGCTGACCTGCCTGCTGTTGCTGCCGGTCCCGGGTGCGCCGGAGCCCGGCATCCCGCTGGCCATTCCGCCGGACCCGGTGGTGGCGCCGCCTGTCGTCCCGGTCCCGGTGCGACTGCCCGAGGTGATCCCCTCGATCCCCGCGGCGATTCCGCCGCCGGCGCTGTCGTCGCCCCGGGTCGACTACGCCGCACCTATGCAGGCGCCGCCCGCGGCTCCGCTCACCGCGCTCCAGGTGATGACGGTCATGATCGTCACGATCATCGCAGGCGCGCGTGCTCGCCTGCGTGGCCGATAGAGGCCGTACCCGCCGCCCGCGGCACTGCCAGTCGAGCCGGACGGTGGGAAACGGGACATGTCCCTCGGATGATGTCCCACTCCGCGGCCCCCACCGACCCGGCGAGCGAGTGCTCGATGACGAGTCGGCGCAAGTAACAGCGTTGGGGGACAGGAAGTTTCCTGACAGCGCGAGGACCTGAACTGTTACCGACCGGTATGTCGCGCCGATCCGGGCGGTTCCACCGGTGTGGCAGTGTCGTCGCGATGTGTTGATGGCAGAGCTCGGGTACACCTGCCGTCCCTCGGGAAGGAACACTGTCTGTGGAGGACGTCCATGTCTCCCGTCGGCTCGCGCCGCGGTCGTCGTACGCCGAGCAGGACGCTGGTTGCCCGGTGCAGGGGCACGTCTACGCGCCCGAGTTCGCCGCCGATCCGCACGGGAACTACCGCGCCATGCGCGAAAAGTACGGGGCGATAGCGCCGATCGAGCTGTCGCCGGACGTCCCGGCCAACCTGGTGCTCGGGTATCGCACCGCGGTGCGAATCCTCAACGACCCCGACAACTTTCCGGCCGATCCGCGGCCGTGGCAGGACAGCATTCCCGAGGACTGCCCGGTGCGGCCGATGATGCAGTGGTACCCGAACGCGCTGCGCAATTCCGGGCCGGTCCACGCTCGCTATCGGCAGGCCTACGTCGCCGCGATCGACTCCATCGACCACCACGCCCTGCACGCGACCGTGGAACAGATCGCGATCTCACTGATCAATTCGTTCTGTGCGGCGGGTTCGGCGGATGTGTTGACCCAGTACGCGTTTCCGCTGGTCTTCGAGACGCTCAACCGGGTGGTCGGGTGCACCCCGGAGCTGGGACAGCGGGTGGCCACCGGCATGGCCGCGCTGTTCGACACCGTGAACGCGGCCTGGGGCATGGAGCATCTGTCGGCGGCGCTGATCGAGCTGATCACCCTGCGCCGCGCGAACCCGGGCGACGACCTGACCTCGCGGCTGGCCCACCACAGCGCGGGTCTCGACGACGAGGAGATGCTCTACAACCTGATCAGTTTCTACGGCGCGGGTATCGAGCCGATGCAGAACCTCATCAGCAACGCGCTGCTGCTCATCCTGACCGACTCCCGATTCGGCGGCGGTGTGATCGCGGGCAGTCTGTCCACGCGCGACGCCCTCGACGAGGTGTTGTTCCTGGACCCGCCGATGGCGAACTTCTGCACCACCTATCCGCGGCAGCCGGTCATGATCGACGACGTGTGGCTGCCCGCCAACCAGCCGGTGGTGGTCAGCCTGTCCGCGTGCAACAACGACCCGTCGATCACCCAGGGCGACCGCAACGGCAACCGGTCCCACCTCGCCTGGGGCGCGGGCCCGCACGCCTGCCCCGCTCGCTCGGTCGCCTATCAGATCGCCCAGGACGCGCTGGACCAACTGCTCGACGTGCTGCCCGACCTGACCCTGGCCGTGCCCGTGGCGGAGATCGCCTGGCGGCCGGGACCTTTCCACCGCGCGATGACGACGCTGCCGATCGAATTCCCGCCGTCGGCGCCGCTGTTCGTCCCCTGAGCGGTCCGGCCACGCGGTAAGTTGCCCACCACGCGGCCGAAACAGGCTGCGGCACTATCGATCACGGGCCGCGGTCCCTGATATGAAGGAGAATGTCATGGAACCGATCGTGCTGGATACCACCGGTGCCGATATCCAAGGTGAGTCGGCGCGCATTCAGCAGCGCGGCCCGGTGACGCTGGTCGAGCTGCCCGGTGGGGTGCCCGCCTGGTCGGTCACCGACCAGGCCGTGCTTCGGAGCCTGCTCGCCGACCCCCGCGTATCGAAAGACCCCAGGCAGCACTGGATGTCGTTCATCAACGGCGAGATCACCGAGGCCTGGCCGCTGCTGCCGTGGGTGGCGGTGGACAACATGTTCACCGCCTACGGCGCCGATCACCGCAGGCTGCGCCGGTTGGTCTCCCCGGCGTTCAGCCACCGTCGCAGTACCGCGCTTCGCCCGCGCATCGCCGAGATCACCGAGAGCCTGCTCGACGCGCTGGCAGCCGTCCCTGCGGGCGAGCCGGTCGATCTGCGCAGCGGCTTCGCCTATCCGGTCCCCATCCGGGTCATCACCGAACTGGTCGGTGTACCGGACGGGCTGGGACCCGCGCTGCACAAGTGTGTGGACGGCTTCTTCGACGGTTCGTTCACCGCCGAGCAGGCGCAGGCCAACTACCTCGAAATGTACGGATTGATCGGCGAACTCGTCGCCTATCGGCGCGAGCACCCCGGTGACGACGTGACCAGCGTGCTGATCGCCACGCGCGACGACGACGATTCCCACCTGTCGGAGAAGGAACTCGTCGACACGTTGATGCTGGTCATCAACGCCGGCCACGAGACGACGGTCAACCTGCTCGATCAGGCGATCGTCGCGCTGCTCACCCATCCCGAGCAGCGCGCCGCGGTGGCCGATGGCCGGGTGTCGTGGGCCGACGTGGTGGAGGAGACCCTGCGCTACCAGGCCCCGGTGGCGCACCTGCCCCTGCGGTACGCGGTCGAGGACATCGACGTCGACGGCGGGCATCGGATCAGCAAGGGCGAAGCCATCCTGGCCTCCTACGCGGGTGCCAGCCGCGACCCGAAGGTCCACGGCGCCACCACCGCCGAGTTCGACCCGACCCGGGCCACCCGCGACCAGCATCTCGCCTTCGGCCACGGCGCACACCACTGCATCGGCGCGTCACTGGCCCGGCTCGAAGCGGCCGTCGCTTTGCCCGCGCTGTTCGATCGATTCCCGGGAATGCGCCTGGCCACGAGCCCGGCCGAGCTGGCGCCGATGCCCAGTTTCATCTCCAACGGGCACGCCGCTGTTCCGGTGTATCTGCACGCGGACTAGGTCGAAGGTCGCCGCTCCGCGTCGTCCTTCGGCGGCGGGGCGGAGTCGGGCATCACCATCGTCGTGGCGATCGACGGGTGCTCGGGGAGGCTCCGGTAGGCGCGGGCGGCAAGTCCCGCGCCGTCGGTCCGCGCGGAACGTTGAACAGCGCCCGGCGGCCTTGGTACCGTGAATCGGGGACCGCCGTTCGGGCCGGTGCACCGTGCGGCCGCCGCCCGAGCACGATCAAGGGGCGCAGTCGATGCCGGTATTCATCGTGGAGCGGCAATTCGCCGAACAGCTCGAGGTGGCCCCGGAGACCGCCGCGGAGATCAATCGGATCAACGACGAGTTCGGCGTGCGCTGGCTCAGTTCCTTCCTGTCGCTGGACAAACGCAAGACCTTCTGCCTCTACGAGGCCGACAACGTCGAGGCGATCCGCGCCGCCGCGGTCCGGGCGGGCATTCCCGCCGACGCCATCCTGGAACTGTCCGGTACCGTCACACCCGACGGCGCCTTCGCGCCGCTGTCGACCGCGGACGGGCCGGTCACCGGCTAGAGCAGTCCGTGTTCGGTGGCGAAGATCGCGGCCCTGGTGCGGTTCGGCGCGCCCGTCTTGATCAGGATGCTGCGCACATGGTTGGCGGCAGTGTTGGCGCTGATGAACAACCGCTCACCGATCTCGCGATTGGACAGACCGTCGGCGACCAGACGGAGCACATCCACCTCGCGGTCGGTCAGCCCGTTCGGGAGCGGGACGTGCTCGGAACGGGGAGCGGGATCGGCGTCCAGATCCCGCAGAATACGGCGGTGCCCGATCCGTCGCGCCAGGGCGCGGGCCTCGGTGGCGAGGTCGACGGCGGCCGGCCCCGACACGGCACCGGGGTGCCGGAGCCGGTGCCTGCACCAGGCAGCCAGGGTCTCGGCCTGATGGGTCACCGCGCCCATCCGGCGGTCCATCGCGAGCGCCCGCTCGAAGTGCCGATCGGCGCCGGGCGCGTCGAGCACGGAGTCCAGCTCGCCCAGATAGCGATCAGCGCTGCCGAAAACCGCGACGCTCGCGCCCGCCATCAGATTGGCGCCGGCGTACTCGGCCAGCAACGGGCGCAGCGTCGCCGCGACCGCGGTGTCGTCGAGCCGGACCGCCGCCTCGGCGGCGAACGCCAGCACCCCCGCCCATTGCGCCCCGAAGCGGTGATCGCCGAGCCGGTCGCACAGACAGGTCAGCACGCGCGCGGCCGCCTCCCACATCTCCAGTTCCGTGTACAGGGCCAGCAAGCCAGGCAACCAGTGATCGTCGAAGCTCTCGTGCCCGGAGATGAGCGGACGAATCTGTTCCAGGCCGCCGGTGACCCGTCGGAGCATGAACTGTTGCACGCCCCATGACCCCTCGGTCGCGCCGCCGAACTCGTGGGCGAACTGGTCGTCGAGCCAGTCGCTGATCCGCTCGGTGCCCGCGAAGTCCCCGACGGCGAACCGGTGCGCGCAGCGCGAGCATCCCGCGACGTACCGGAAGAACGGCTGTCCGCGGGCCAGCGCCAACTCGGTCAGATCGCGTTGGGCACCGCTCCACGCCGCCTCGTCGCCGAGAAGGTAGGCGAACACCGCGCGGTGGAAGGCGGCGGGCCCCCGGTAGTCGTCGTCACCGAGGCGCGCACCGATCGCGTTGAGCTCGACCGCCCGCGCCAGCAGCTCGGGCGCCAGGTCCGGGCGCAGGCCTTGCCACAGCGTCGTGCACAGGGCATGCGCGGTCAGCTCCGGGTCGTCGATGGTCCTGGCCCGCGTCAACGCGTCCTCGCCGATCCGGCGAGCCCGCCGGAAATCGCCGGTGAACGACGCGGCCCGTCCCATGCTCGCGCGGGCGCGGACCGACAGCGGATCGTCGTGGTCCAGCGCCGCGGCATGCAATGCCTCGCTCAGCAGCGTCAGCGAGCGCTCCCCGCTCGCGGAGGGCCGCCACGACGCGTCCTCGTGTCCGATCGCGGCCGTCAGCCGGACACGCGGGTCCCCATCCGTGGCCAGCTCTTCGTAGAGCCGACGGGCGGTCGGGAAGTCACCACCGTGCAGGTGACAGCGCGCCGCCGCCGAGAGGAGTTCGACCCGGGTCGGTCCTCGCGCGACGCGCACCTGCGCCGCGCGCTCGTACAGCACGGCCGCCTCGCGATGGGCGATCCCGCGCTCGGCCTGGCGGGCGGCGAGTACCAAGTAGTGCACGGCCTTGTCCGCGTGTCCCAGGGCGCGCGCCCGGAAGTAGTGATGGGCCAACGCGGCCACCCGCGTCGGGTCCCGCTTCTCGACGGCCACGGCGACCCGCGCGTGCGCGGCCGCCAGGTCGCCGGCCGACATCCGGTCGAGCACGGCCTGACGAGCCAGGGCATGCGCGAACCGATAGTCGCCGTCTGCCGCACCCGCGACGAGCAGGCCCGCGCGCACGCCGAAGTCGATCCCCGCGAGGACCTCGGTTGAATCGAGTCCGTCGGACAGGGCCTCGGGGTCGACGATGTCGCCGGCGACCGCGGCCAGCTCGATCACGCGTGCGTGGCGCACATCGAAGGCCGCCAGCCTGCGAGCGAGTGCATCCTGGACCGAACGTGGGGCGGCGACGCCGGAACGGACCGCGGTCAGACCGCCACGGCCGGCCAGATCGTGCCAGTACTCCTGGAGGAAGAACGGGTTCCCGCCGGTGTGGTCACGCAGCACCGGCGCTGCCGATCTCGCCGACGCGCGGGACACCCCGGCGGCGCGAACGAGATACTCGGCCACGTCGTCGGTGCTCAGGCCGACGAGGTCGATCCGGGCGACACCGTCGAGACGATGCAGATCGGCCAGCGCGAAGCTGACCGCGTCGGTGCGATCCGGGGCGGTCGTGCGGAGGGTCGCCAACACGAGTAGCCGCTCACCGGCCGTGGACTCGACCAGATGAGACAGCATCGCCAGCGTCGGTTCCGAAGCCCACTGCAAATCCTCGAGGACGATGACCAGGGGGCGGCGCTCGATGGTCGCCAGCAGTACCCGCAGGAGCGCGTCGAACAGCACGGGCCGGGAGTCTCGGTCGCCCGGGTTCGGTTCGGCCGACGGCCAGTACCGCGACACGCTGGTGGTCAGGCGCAGCAGCGGGGCGGCCGCCGCGGGCGCGATAGTCCGCAGGATTTCCGGCGGGGTCTGTTCGATCGCCTGCTCGAGAATCGCGACGAAGGGCCGGTACGGAATGTCGAGGTCTTCCCGACACGCACCCCACAGCACCGTGGCACCGTGCGCGCGCAGCGCCGCGGCCGCCTCGCTCACCAGCCGGGTCTTGCCGACGCCGGGCTCGCCGCCTACGAAGACGACCTGTCGCCGATCGTCCTCGACCGCGGCCCAGACGGCCTCGAGCCGCGCGACTTCCGCGCGGCGGCCGACGAAGGCCGTGCCACTTCTCGGCGGAGCCGATTCCGTCACTTCTCGACCATAGCCGGATTCGACGACCACGGAGATAGTCCGATCTGACCCCCTCGCGGCGACGCCGATTCGATCAGATCAGGTCAGGCGCACCGGGCGGGCGCTCCGTAGCGTCACAGGTAACGCCGACCGAGGAGCACGCCATGGCAACGCCGATCGAGGACCTGCCCATCGAGGTCGCCCAGGGCGAGTTGGTGACCCGGTACATCGAGTGGGGCGACATGGCGATCCGGCACGCCAGCGTGCCGGCCGGGACCGATTTCGGCCCCGTCCTGCACGGTCTTCCCGACGACCGGTGCCCCTGCCCGCACTGGGGAATCGTGCTGGCCGGGTCGTTGCGGCTCGAGCACGCCGACGGCACGGTGGAGACGGCGAACGCCGGAGAGGTCTATTACTGGCCGGCCGGGCACACCGCCACCTCCGCTGGGGGAGCCGTCTTCCTCGAGGTCGGCCCGGTGGCGCAGATGCGCCAGTTCCACGACCACGTACTGCGCGGCTGATCGCCGCACCGGCTCGACTCGACCTCCAGGAGCAGACATGAACGGCACGCCGGCACTGACCATGCTCGAAGCGGTTCGCGGTGAGGTGATCACGGCGCAGTCGCCCGGCTACGACCGGGCGCGCTCGGTCTACAACGGGATGATCGACCGCACGCCTCTCGCGATCGTCGGCGCCGTCGACGTCGCCGACGTGCGCACCACGGTCGACGCCGCCCGGGAGAGCGGACTCGACCTGGCCGTTCGCGCCGGCGGCCACAGTGTCCCCGGTTTCGGCACCGTCGACGACGGCATCGTCGTGGACCTCTCCGCGATGAAGGGCATCCGCGTCGATCCCGAGCGGCGGATCGCCCGGGTACAGGCCGGCTGCACCTGGGGCGACTTCGACCACGCCGCGCACACCTTCGGCCTCGCCACCACCGGCGGGATCATCTCGACCACCGGCGTGGCCGGTCTGACCCTCGGCGGCGGAATCGGGTACCTCGCCCGTGCCTACGGTCTGTCCATCGACAACCTCCGATCCGCCGACGTGGTCCTGGCCGACGGCACCTTCGTGACGGCGAACGCGACCGAGCACCCCGACCTGTTCTGGGCACTGCGCGGCGGCGGCGGCAACTTCGGAGTGGTGACGGAATTGGAGTTCGACCTGCATCCCGTGGACACCATCTACGGCGGACCCATGTTCTTCGAGCTCGACGCCGCCGAGAAGCTGTTGCGGACCTACCGTGACTGGATCGCCGCGGCACCGCGCGCGATGGGCGCCTTCCCCGCATTCCAGATCGCCCCGCCGCTGCCCTTCATCCCCGAAGACCGGGTCGGTGAGCCCTTCATGCTCGTGGTCTCGTGCTTCAACGGCAGCGACGAGGAGGGCGAAGCACTGCTCGCGGACCTTCGAGCGGTCGCGACGCCGGTCGCCGAGCACGTGGGCCGGATGCCCTATCCGGCGCTCAACAGCGCCTTCGACGCGCTGCTTCCCGCCGGACTACAGCACTACTGGAAGGCGGCGTTCCAGCCCGAGCTCACCGACGGCGCCATCGCCGCCCATCTCGCTTTCGGTCCCCGGGTCCCCGCCATGCAGTCCACCATGCACCTCTACCCGATCGATGGCGCCGTGCACGACGTCGCGGTGGACGCCACCGCGTTCGCCTACCGAAACGTGAACTTCGCTCCCGTCGTCGCCGGTATGTGGCCGGACCCGATCGACAACGAATCCAATACCGAGTGGGTGCGCGACTACCACGCCGCGCTCGAACCGCACACCGCCGACGGCGGCTACATCAACTTCATGGCCTCCGACGACCAGAGCCGCATCCGCGCCAACTACGGCCCGAACTACGACCGTTTGGCGGCGGTCAAGAAGGCCTACGACCCGGCCAACCTGTTCCATCTCAATCAGAACATCGCCCCGGCCGCATAACGCGATCACCGGGCCCGCGAGGGCTGCGGCCGGGCCTGCCGGCACCCGGCTCGGACCGCGGTGATGGGCATTCCGCGTATCCGATCTAGAACACGTTCTACACTCCGGCCATGGACCTTGTCGCGATCGAGGAGATCAAGCGTCTCAAGCACCGGTACTTCCGCACACTCGACCTGAAACTGTGGGACGAGTTCGCGGACTGTCTCGCCGAGGACATCTCCGCGCGCTATGGCACCCAGGCCATGGCCGAGCCGCTGCATTTCGACAGCCGGGCCCGTGTCGTGGCGTTCATGGAGCAGAACCTCGGGCCCGGGATCGTCACGGTCCACATCGCCAACCATCCCGAGATCGACGTCGACGGTGATACCGCGCGGGGTTCCTGGGCGTTCGAGGACACCGTCCTGGTGCCGGACGCGAAGGTCCAGATCCGCGGCGGCGGATACTATTCCGACACCTATCGTCGCGACCCGGACGGTGCGTGGCGGATCGCCTCGACACGCTACGAGCGCATCTACGAGGCATCGACCTCGCTGGCGGACCTCCCGAGCTTCACGATGCTCGCCAACCGGTGGGACCCTTCGCTCGAGCACTGACCACCCGTGGTGGGCAGACCGTCGGTCGATCGCGTCAGCGCTGTTCGGTGAGCGCCCGGCGCGACTCCTCGTGCAGGATCGCGAGGAGTTCCTCCTCCAGCGCGACGAACTCGGGCGCGGTGATCATGGACAGTCCGCGCGGGCGCGGCAGGTCGATGCGCAGTTCGTGGCGCACGGTGGCCGGGCGGGCCGACAGCACGATCACGCGGTCCGACAGATAGACCGCCTCACGGACATCGTGGGTGATCATCAAGACCATCCAGCGGTAGCGCTGCCAGACCTCCTGCAGCCACGACTGCATCTCGGTGCGGGTCAGGGAGTCGAGTGCCCCGAAGGGTTCGTCGAGCAGCAGCAGTTCGCGCTCCTGGACGACAGTCCGCAGCAGCGCGGCCCGCTGCCGCATCCCACCCGACAGCTGGGACGGGCGGGCGTCCTCGAAGCCGGACAGCCCGAAGACCGGGAACAGCGCGCGGGCCCGGCGCCGCGCCTCCGCTTTCGGGACGCCCTGGACACGTAAACCGAGGATGGTGTTGTCCAGCACCGATCGCCAGGGGAACAGCAGGTCCTTCTGCGGCATGTAGGCGCAGTGCGACGCGGTGTCCTCGCCGTCGGCCGCGCGGAAGCCGACGCTGCCGGAGTCGGGGGATTCGAGTCCGGCCAGCATGTTGAACACGGTGCTCTTGCCGCACCCGCTCGGTCCGATGACGGTGACGAACTCGCCCGATCGGACGGTGAACGACACCCCGCCCAGCACCGCGAGGTCCGGGCTGCGCCGACCGGGTTGCGGGAACGACTTGGTGAGACTGTCGACGACGATGCGGTCGCGCTCGGCGTCAGTCACGTCGGCTCCTGTTCTGCGCGCGCGACCACGGCGCGACGAGGCGTTCGATCGCGAAGGTCGACAGGTAGAGCGCGATGCTCAGCAGCGCCGTGACCAGCACCGCCGCCAGCACCAGGTCGGTGCGGAACGAATTCTTCTGCAGGCTCATATAGATGCCGAGACCGGCACTCGCGCCGACGTACTCGGCGAACACCGCGCCGACGACGGCATAGGTGATCCCGATCCGCAGCGCCGTGAAGAACCGTGGCAGGGCGGACGGTAGTCGCACATACCGGAACTCCTGCCACCGGGAGGCGCCCATGCTCCGTAGCAGCGCGCCCGCGTCGCGGTCGGCCGCGGCGAATCCCTCGATCAGGCCGATGGCCATCGGGAAGAAGGTGACCAGCGCGACCACCAGGATCTTCGGCAGGAGACCGAACCCGAACCAGATGATCATCAACGGTGCGATCGCCACGATCGGCACGGTCTGCGACGCGACGAACAGCGGCACCAGCGCCCGCCGCAGCCACGGCGAGAAGTCGACGATCACCGCCAGCACCCACGCCAGCGTCAGCGACACCGCGAACCCGGCCAACGTCACCTGCAACGTCGCGGCGGCGTGGGACAGGATCTCGTCCCGGTGCGCCCACCCCTGCTGGACCACCCGCAGCGGCGACGGCAGCACCTGCGGTCGGACACCGCTGCTGGTGACGTAGACCTGCCAGCCGGCGACGAGCGCCGCCACCGTGACGAACGACGGTATCGCCCACCGGATCCCGGCCCAGCGCGCCGTCCCGCCGTCGTCGCCGGTGGGGGCCGGCGACGACGCGGCTACGGGCAGCTCACCGGTCGGCGAGGTACTCATCGGTGAAATAGGTCGACCAGTCGGGTTCGGTGGTCAGCGGCTTGCCATCGGGGCCGGTCAGCAGGCCGCTCCGGTACAGGAAGCCGGAATTGGCCGACCACTGCTCCACCGTCTGGGTGCCCACCGTGCCCTGGGCATCCTTCATGAACTGTTCGGCCAGCATGCGCTGGCTCTCGAAGACCAGCTTCTCGTCGGTGAACGCGCCCGGGTTGGCGGTGATGAGATCCTGCGCCGCCGCGTCCGGGTTGTCCGCGGCGAACTGGTAGCCGCGTTGCAGCGCCTGCACGAATTTCGCGGCGCGGTCCGGGTTCTGGGCCAGCCAGCCCTCGTTGGCATCGATCACGATCGCGTAGGAATCCGGGAAACCGAAGTCGGTGTAGCGGAAGTATCGCATCGGGGTGCCGTGGTGTTCGGCCTCGATCCCTTCCCACGCCAGGTACGAGACAGTGAAGTCCGCCTTGCCGGAGTAGACCGCTTCGTAGGCCGACGAACCCAGCACCACCGAGGTGAAATCGCCGCGGCCACCGTCGTTGCGGATGACCTGCTGCAGCGCCTCCCGCTCGCCCGGGTCGCCGAAGCCGGCGTAGGTCTTGCCGTCGAGATCCTTCGGGCTCGCGAGGTCGGCGCGATCGGCGCGCACCCCGATGCCCGTCGCCCAGTGCTGCAGCGGGGCGAGCACCGACTTGACCTGCGCGCCCGACGCGCGGGCGAAGGTCGACGAATTGTGGGTACTGATCCCGAATTCCGCGTTGCCGGCGTCGATCATCGTATCGACCGAGGTGTTGTTGTACGGCAGGACCTGCACATCCAGGCCGGCGTCGGCGAAATAGCCGCGCTGCAACGCGACGTAGAGCCCGGCGTGGTTGGTGTTGGGCGTCCAGTCCAGCGCGAACCGAATCGTCTGATCGGAGCCGCCGCCCGAACCGCAGGCGGTCAGCAGCGACAGCGCCGCGACGGTGGTGGCCATGACCGCGAACGCGCGGCGAAGACGCCCGCTCATGCGGCAGGCCAGGGCTGCGGATGCAGGGCGGTGTCCCAGAACATCAACTCGTAGCGCACGGCGAGGACGAACGCCTTCTCCATCGCCGCGCGCTCCTGCTCGCTCGCCGAGTCGGCGGCGGCGTCGACCAGCGAGCGGGCCGTGGCCGCGGACTGCTGGAACTCCGCCGCGCCGTAGGTGCTGACCCACTGGGCGTACGGATGGGCGGGATCGGTCGCGATCACCTTCGCGGCGCTCTCGGCCAAGCCGCGGCCCACGTCGGCGTAGATCCAGAAGCAGGGCAGCGCGGCCGCCGCGGCGACGGCGTAGGACTCGGTCGCGGCCGCGGCGATCAGGAAGGACACGTAGGCGAGGCAGGTCTGCGAATGCTCCGCGTCGCCCTGCCGCGGGGGCAGCGCTCCACCGGTGAGCATCTGATCGTGCATGGCCGACTCGACCGCGGCCGCGTTGGCGGACGAGGTCGCCCAGAACGCCGCGGTCCGCGGGTCCGGTGACTTGGCGGCCAGGATCGCCAGCGCCTTCGAATACCCGGTCAGATACAGCGAATCCTGCTCGATGTAGGTGCGGAACACCTCGAGCGGCAACGTGCCCTCGCCGAGGTGGCGCAGGAATTCCAGCTCGTCGATCGCGCTGCGCAGGACCTTGGTCCGGTCCCAGAGGTGATCGGTGAACAAGCCGGTATTTGTGGTGTGGGCGCGCAACACCGTGACATCCCTTCGTCAGCATTACCTGAACAGGTTCAGCGGGTCTGTTCTCAGCCTCGCGGTCGCGAGACACCCCGTGTCGGAACTCGACCGACACTAGCAGCGACCACCGACACGCGGACGCCGCCCGGGTGCGCGCGCAGCCCCGCTCACGGTGGTAAGTGTTCGGCCGCGGATCGGCACCCAGTAACTTGGCTGCCAAGGAAGCCGTCTTCCGCACCCGTCGGACCCGCCGAACGAAGAGAGCTGAGCAATGTCGACCTCTACCGCGCGTGCACACATCGGTGTCACCGGCCTGGCCGTGATGGGCAGCAACATCGCCCGCAACTTCGCCAAGCACGGCTACACCGTCGCGCTGCACAACCGTTCCGTGGCCAAGACCGACGCGCTGCTCGCCGAGCACGGCGACGACGGCGACTTCGTCCGCACCGAGACCGTCGAGGAGTTCGTCGCGGCGCTGGAGAAGCCGCGGCGGGTGCTGATCATGGTCAAGGCAGGCGAGGCGACCGACACCGTCATCGAGGAACTGGCCGCCGTGATGGAGCCGGGCGACATCATCATCGACGGCGGCAACGCCCTCTACACCGACACCATCCGCCGCGAGGCCGCCCTGCGCGAGCGGGGCCTGAACTTCGTCGGTGCGGGCATCTCGGGCGGCGAGGAAGGCGCGCTCAACGGTCCCGCGATCATGCCGGGCGGACCGAAGGAGTCCTACGAGTCGCTCGGCCCGCTGCTGGAGTCGATCGCGGCCCAGGTCGACGGCACCCCGTGCTGCACCCACATCGGCCCCGACGGTTCCGGGCACTTCGTCAAGATGGTGCACAACGGCATCGAATACGCCGACATGCAGCTGATCGGCGAGGCCTACCACCTGTTCCGGGACGCGCTCGGCTTCGACGCCGGGCAGATCGCGCAAGTGTTCACGCAGTGGAACTCCGGCGACCTGGAGAGCTACCTGGTCGAGATCACCGCCGAGGTGCTCGCCCAGGTCGACGCCAAGACCGGCAAGCCGCTGGTCGACGTCATCGTCGACGCCGCCGAGCAGAAGGGCACCGGCCGCTGGACGGTCAAGTCCGCGCTCGATCTCGGCGTGCCGGTGACCGGCATCGCCGAGGCGGTCTTCGCCAGAGCGCTGTCCGGTTCCCGGGCCCAGCGCAAAGCCGCGGTGGGCCTGGCGTCGGGCACCCTGGCCGACAAGCCCACCGATGTCGAGCAGTTCACCGAAGACATCCGGCAGGCGCTGTACGCCTCGAAGGTCGTCGCGTACGCGCAGGGCTTCGACCAGATCGCCGCGGGCAGCGCCGAATACGGCTGGGATCTGCACCCCGGTGATCTGGCGACCATCTGGCGCGGCGGCTGCATCATCCGGGCCCGGTTCCTGAACCGGATCAAGGACGCCTACGAGCAGGACCCCGCCCTGCCGAGCCTGATCCTGGCGCCCTACTTCCGCGAGGCCATCGAGACCGCGATCGACAGCTGGCGGCGCGTGGTGTCCACCGCCACCCTGCTCGGAATCCCCGTCCCGGCGTTCGCGTCCTCGCTGTCCTACTACGACGCCCTGCGCGCCGAGCGTCTTCCGGCCGCCCTGACCCAGGGCCAGCGCGACTTCTTCGGCGCCCACACCTACGAGCGCATCGACGCCGACGGCAAGTTCCACACGCTGTGGAGCGGTGACCGCAGCGAGGTGGCCGCGGACTGAGCGCCCGCTACTGACAGTTCCGCTCGTCGGAGCCGTCGCCACAGTCGTCGTCACCGTCGCACAGCCATTGTTTCTGAACGCATCTGTCGTTGTCGCAGGTGAATTCGTTCGGCTCACACAGGTGCTTACCGCTGTGACATTCGCTGCGGGCTCCGCCCGGACCGAATGCGAACGACATCAGCGTCTCGGCGTCGACGGTGGCGGCGACTTCGGCCACGGCCGGCGCGGACAGCAGCGCCAGCGTTGTCATGGTCGCTCCGAGAGCTGTCGCGAGGACGGTAAAGACACGCATTCGAGCGACCTCCTGCTGAGATTCGTTCTCCGTGTAAGAACTTCGGTCTCCAGCGAACAGTCGAGCGTCGATTCCCTGTCGAGGATCGCACGCCGGACCACCGAATTCGGGGAAGCGGATGGCACAACCCGGATCGCAGGTCGTCGGTCCCGATCCCGCTCGGCCGGCGCGAAGGTGGTGGCGACCGCTCGCGCTGAGACAAGCACCCCGTTGTGCGAAACGGGGTTTTATGGCTTCTGACAGGGCGCAATAACGTCGAATACGTGGAGTGGAATTTTCAGTCGGCCGAAGAGTTCTCAACTGCCCTGCGTGCCGGTTCGGTGAGCTCGGCAGAACTCACCGAGGCGGCGATCGCCCGTATCGAGCGTGAGGACCGGGCGATCAACGCGATCTGTGTACCGGACTTCGACCGCGCGCGGGCCGCCGCACATCGTGCCGATCAGGCGCGTGCCCGCGGCGAGGATCGGCCGCTGCTCGGCATCCCGATGACGGTCAAGGAGTCCTACGACGTCGCCGGGCTACCCACGACCTGGGGTATGCCGCAGCACGCGAACTATGTCCCGACCGAGAACGCGGTCCAGGTAGCGCGGCTCGAGGCCGCGGGCGCGGTCGTGCTCGGCAAGTCCAATGTGCCGCTGGGCCTGCAAGATATCCAGAGCTTCAACGAGATCTACGGCACCACCACCAACCCGTGGGATCACGAGCGCACCTCGGGTGGATCCTCGGGCGGCTCGGCGGCGGCCCTGGCGTGTGGGTTCGGCGCGCTGTCCCTCGGTTCCGACCTGGCCGGTTCGCTGCGTACTCCCGCGCATTTCTGCGGTGTCTACGCGCACAAGCCGACAGTCGGGCTGGCGCCGACGCGCGGCATGGTCGCCCCGGACGCGCCCGCCCTGCCGATCGATCTGGACCTCGCGGTCGTCGGTCCGATGGCGCGCACCGCCCGCGACCTGGGCCTGCTGCTCGACGTCATGGCCGGACCGGACCCGCTCACACACGGCCGGGCCTACGACGTGACGCTGCCGCCCGCGCGTCACGAGCGGCTGGCCGACTTCCGGGTCCTGGTCGTCGAGGACCATCCGCTCATACCCACCGGCGCCGCCGTGCGGGCGGGGGTGAACCGGGTGGCCGACGCGCTGATCGACGGCGGCGCCCGCGTCGAACGGCACAGTCCGCTGCTGCCCGACCTGACCGAAGCCGGGACGCTCTACACACAGTTGCTGTTCTCGGGCTCGGTGGCACGATTTCCCGTCGACGCCTACGAGCAGCTGCAAACCCGCGCCGCCGAACTCCACGCCGACGACCGGAGTCTCGACGCCGCGCGGCTGCGCGCCATGGTGTTCACCCACCGCGACTGGCTCGCGGTGACCAACCGTCGCGAGCTGCATCGCCACGGCTGGCGTCAGCTGTTCGCCGCGTTCGACGCGGTGGTGTGCCCGATCACGCCGACTCCCGCGTTCCCGCACGATCACAACCCTGATCTGCTGGAACGCCGGATCGACATCGACGGCGGCGCGTACCCGTACTTCGACCAGCTCGTCTGGGCCGGTCTGGCCACGATGCCCGGCCTGCCCGCGACCGCCATCCCGACGGGTCTGTCCACCGCAGGACTGCCGGTGGGCGTGCAACTCATCGGACCGATGTTCGAAGACCGCACCCCGTTGCGGCTGGCCGAACTGCTCGAGCAGAAGATCGGCGGCTTCCGGCCGCCGAGGTAGCCCGCCGCACCGGGTCACCGATGAGTTCTCGCCGCCGGACACGTCACTATCGGCATGACGACACACAGGCTCGCTACTCCCGGCGCAACGCTCACCTACGACGTCCACGGGCCGCTCCCGACCACCGACGGACGGCCGCCGCTGCTCATGATCGGCCTCCCGATGGACGCGAGTGGCTTCACCGCGCTCGCGTCGCGTTTCCCCGATCGCACGGTCGTCACCTACGACCCGCGCGGGCTCGGTCGCAGTGTCCGCACCGACGGCCTGGTCGACAACGTCCCCGCCGTGCACGCCGAGGACGTCCACGCCGTCATCGAGGCGCTCGGCGCGGGCCCGGTCGAGATCTTCGCCAGCAGCGGCGGGGCCATCGTCGCGTTCGCGCTGGTGAGCGCGCACCCCGACGACGTGACCACCCTGGTCGCACACGAACCGCCGTTGCTGTCCGCGCTGCCCGATGCCGCCGCGGCCGAGCGGGCCGCGGCGGGGTATCGCGAGGCCTACGCCGCGAAAGGCTTCGGCACGGGCATGGCGGCTTTCATCGCGATGACCTCCTGGCAGGGCGAATTCACCGACGACTACTTCGCCGCGCCCGCCGCGGATCCCACGTTGTTCGGCCTGCCGGCCGAAGACGACGGCGCCCGCGACCACCCGCTGCTCTCGGAGCGATCCCGCCCGGTCCTCGACTTCCGCGCCGACCTCCCCGCGCTCACCGCGGCGCCGACCCGGATCGTGCTCGGCTACGGCGAGGAGTCGACGGGCACGGTCACCGAGCGCACCTCGACGGCGATCGCCGATCGACTCGGCAGCCGACCGGTCGTCTTCCCGAGCCACCACGGCGGCTTCACCGGTGCGGAGTCCGGTTATCCGGGGCAGCCGGAGGCTTTCGCTCGTACCCTCCACGGAGTCCTCGACAGCATCCGGTGATCCAGTGTGTCCCGACGTCGCCGCCACGCCGGGCGAAGCTCACCACGGGTGTCGAGTTCCCCGCGATCGGTTCGGAAGCGCGACGTCGGGTATGCGCGAGGTGACGCCGCTGGATTCGGCGGCGTCGCCGACGGCCGATAGAGGAGGTCGAATTGGATATCGAACGAGGCAACACCAAGCATGGACCCGCTCACGACGCGGAGTTGGCCGACGAACTGGACAAGGCTCTCCGAGGCACGGGACGGGTCGAGGACTGGCGTGAACCGGAACCGCTCTCCGGCGACGACACCGAGAGCGACATCGGATCCGACTACCGCAACCGTGCGTTCCCCGCCCCCACTGCTTCGCCGCGGCCTCGCGCGAGCACGCCGACGAAGGCGGACGGCGACGAGCGCAAGAAGGCACCGCTGATCGATCTCCGCGGGCTCACCGACCTGCCGAACGCCGTCGTGTCCGCCGCGTTCCAGACCGCGGCGCGGGTGCGGCACGCGCGGGTGTTCCACCCGCGGGGAATCCGCCTGGCCGGGCGATTCCGGCCGACGCAGCAATACGAACAGTGGTTCGGGGCCGGTGATCGGGCGGTCATCGCCCGACTGTCGAAGGGACTGGGTAGTCCGGTCGGGGTGCCCGACGTGCTCGGGTTGGCGTTTCGGGTGCTCGATCGCGACGATCACCCGTGGGATTTCGCGCTGGCGACCACGGGCCGCGGCACCCTCGGCCGATTCGTCTTCACACCGGCGCGCGGCTGGTCGACGGCCTGTTTCGGCTCGCTGTTGCCGTACCGGTTCGCCGACGCCTCACCGGCGTGGTTGTTCGCCGAGCCGCTCGACCCCGAGGCGCTGCCGAACACCGCGTCGTTGCAGGCGGTGGGCGACTACCTCGACAGCCAGGTGATGCGCTACACCCTCACCGCCGACGGGCTGGGCGGCCCCGCCGAGACGATCGGTGAGCTGGACCTGCGCCGCGCCGAACCGGGGGAGCACCGCACGGACTTCTTCGACCCCGTCCTCAACCATCCCGCCGAGGTGGCGTTGGTCCCGAACATGGTCAACCGGATCCGCGAGAGCGCCTATACCGGCAGCCGGCGCGGCCGCGATGACGAGGGACCGCGGCCCGGCTGAGGCGAACGTGGCCGCGGCCCCACAACGGCTACAGCGCGCGTCGGGTCCGGCCCCGATCCGCGATGCGGAATTCGACGGTGACCGGGATGGCGGCGAGGTCGAGCGCGGTGCGCAGGCGCGGCACGGCGTGGCCGAGGATGCGCCTGCGCAGGGCGGGCAGGTCGGCGGCGGGATCGGTGTCGATGAGCAGATGCAGGTCGGGGGCCGTCGCGCTACCCGCGAGACGTGCTGTCGCGGAACGGACTCCCTCGTAGGTCGCCACATCGGCGGCCACCGCGTCGGCGGCGGTGCCGGAGCCGAGAATCGTGCCGCCGTGCCCGGCGGTGTCGCCGAGCTGCCACACGGCACGCTTGGGCAGCCGGGTGAACTGGGCAGCCAGCCAGCGCAGCGAGATCAGTGCGAGCACCACCGCGCCGGCGATCACGAGGTAGAAGACGATGCTGGGCGGCTCTTCGGTGCCGGGAACCAGCGGGGTCGCGGGGGAGACCCGGAAGGCACCGAAGTGCGCCGCGATCAGCAGTCCGCCCGCCGTGGCGAGCACGATGCCGAGCAGTGCGAGCACACCGCGGTTCAGCCGGGCCGGCCGGTTGGCGGTGGTCATCGCGCACCCCCGGGGCCGATGGTGCGCAGGCTGGTGCGCAAGCGGGGGACCTCGGCCGGCTTGATCCGGTCGAGCCGCTCCGCGACCGCCACCCCGACGTCCTGGGCGGTCTGCTCGGCCGTGTGGTGGGTATGGCCCGACACCTGGATCTTCTTGCGACGCAGTCGGACCCGGGATCTGTCCAGGCCGTCCACCCCGCCGGTGGCGTCGGCGAGCGCGTTGCGCAGGCTGCGGCGGGCGATGCCGGCGTCGATGCCGTCCCCGGCTTCGAGCGCCAGCACCACCGGCTTGCCCGGCAGCGCCGCTACCGCCAGCAGGGCCAGGCCGAGTACCGCGACGACGATGCCGACGCCGAGCACCCATCCGCTACCCCACGCCGTCTGGTGCAGCCGGGTGGCGATGCTGTCGTAGGAGACCCATTCCCGTGTCCCGGTGAGCCGCTGGACCAGCGACACCACCACGAGCACCGCGACGGCGCACAGCGCCAGCGCGGCGACGACGGCCGGGACGACCCGGCGTGGGCGGCGTGTCATCGGACTCTCCTCTCGGGCGGTTCCGGCACCATGGCCGAGACCTCGATGTCGACTCGTGGCACGGTGAGCCCGGTCAGCTCCTCGGTCCTGGTGATCAGATGCGCGCGGCACTGCTCGGTCACGCCGCGCACCGACAGCGGATAGCGGATGGGGAGCCGGACGCGCAGGGTCGCGCCGGTCCCGACAACCTGCGCGCTCACCTGCACCTCGGGCCCGACTCCGGTCACCTCGGCGGCGGCCCGCTCGGCGATGCGGCGTACCGCGCGCTCGCCGATCGTGGTCGTGCCGGGGAGCGGGGCGGCGGCGCTGGTCACCGCCTGCCCTGATCCTGCGCCGAGCGCAACAGCCCGGACAGGTCGACCTCGCCGTCGAGCCAGCGCCCGATCAGCAGGCCGAGGCCACCGAAGATCAGCACGACAGCGAACGCGCCCAAGCCACCGAAGGCGGCGGCGAATCCGAGGGACAGACCCATGACGAGGCAGATCGTGGTGGCGTTCATGTCACTGCACCCGGTCGCGGCTCGGCGCCTGCTGCTCGGCGGAGTCGTCCTCGATGTAGACATCGTTGACGTTGATGTTGACCTCGACGACCTCGAGCCCGGTCATCTGCTCGATGGCCGTGATCACGTTGCGGCGCACCGCGATCGCCAGTTCCGCGATGGCGACGCCGTATTCGACGACGAGCTCCAGGTCGACGGCGGCCTGCTTCTCACCCACTTCGACCGAGACACCCTGGCCGATGCTCGAGGACGCGCCCGGAATGCGGTCGCGCAGTGCGCCGATCGCGCGAGCGGTGCCGCCGCCGAGGTCGTGGACGCCCCTGACCTCCCGCGCCGCCAGACCCGCGATCTTCTGGACGACGGCGTCGGCGATCGTGGTGGTGCCCTGATCGGTCACCAGGGCGCTCGGGCGGTTCGACCCGTCCCGGCCGGTCCCGGCCTTCTCCACGGCCTTGGCGTTCTCGGTGGTCGTGCTGGACATGATGCCTCCCGATTGTCTTGTGTTCCAAGGGTTGACGAACTGTCATAGGTAGGACACCGCCGTCGGGCGATCGTCACGGGCCCGATGAGTGATCTGGATCGCTGTCGGCGGCGAAGGCGTCGACGTCGAGATCCACGACGTGCACGCGCAATCCGGCGCCGGCCCATCTGGTCCCGGCCAGGACCGGCCGCACGGCCGAGTCCAGCTTCTCGAGCAGGGGCGCCAGCGGCAGCGTGGTGGCGACGACCCGGATCTCGACCGTCTCCTCGCCCAGGTCGACGGCGGCTCTGCCCGCGTTCCACGGCAGCCAGCGGCTGTTCTGCAGACCCATCGGGACCGCGGGGTGGGCGCCGTCGATGGCGTCGATCGCCGCGATGATCCGGTCGGTCAGGTCCTCGTCGCCGCTCACGGCCGCCCCGGTTCGATGTCGAGCACGTACACCCGCACCGAGTCGACCTCGGCGCCGGTGGATTCGGTGACGGCCTCGGCCACGGCCCGCTGCACGGCGCCGCCGACCTCGACGACGTTGCCCGATGCCGAGAGCGCCAGATCGATCTGGATGTCGAGCAGGCCACCGGCGCGGCGCACCCTGACTCCGGCCGACGCGGCCGGTTCGCGGCCGATCCACAACTGCCGCCCGGAGCGGGCGAGATGCCCGACCAGTCCGAGGACGCCCGGTTCGAGCCTGGCAACCCCCGGCACCTGCGCCGCCGCTCGGGCGGCCACGCCGGCGATCACCGCGTCCCCGACGACCAGCTCGGTCGCGGGGGCCGGGCCCGTCACCTGTCCTCCTCGTAGAGGTCGACCACAGTGATGTCGAGCCTGCCGAGCCGTACCCCGACCCGCGCGGTGGTCGCGGCCCGCGCGCGTTCGCGCACCGCGGCGACCAGCGTGTCGATGGCGTGGGCGCCGTTGCGGACGGCGATGGTCATCTCGACCGTGATCTCCTGTTCGCCGTCGGGTCCGGGTTCGCTGCTGCGCACCCGGCAGCCGCGGGCACGCACGCCGTCGACGGTGTCGGCGGCGAATCGCAGCACGGTGGCCACGGCCTGCTCGCTGACCTGGACGGCGCCGGGGTGGGGCGTGTCGACGGACAGGGTGCGGCCGCGGCGCACATCGGCCCGCACAGCGGACATGATCCGGCCGAACAGGTCGGGCGGCGGCGGGTCGGGTTCGTCGATGAGCTCCCTGGTGGCGTTGCGCAGGGTGAGCAGGCTCTCCCTGGCCCCGGCGCAGTGCGGGCACGAGGCCTCGTGCTGATCGGCGTCCGGCGCGTCGAGCCGATCCCAGACCTGCTCCAGGCCGCGTCCGCAGGGGAGCAGGTAGTCGTTGTCGGTCTGGTTGGTCACCGCCATGGCTTCATCACCTCTGCCAGTTGGGCTCGGGCACGTGCGATCCGCCCGCGCACCGCTGTGCTGTTGGCGCCGACGATCTCGGCGATCTCGTCATAGGACCGGCCGTGGACCTCGCGCAGCAGCCAGCACGCGCGCTGCTCCGGCGTCAGCTGCTGCAGCGCGTCGGTGAGCGCGGCCATCTGGCTGTTCACCTCCGTGGCGTGCTCGGGCCTGGTGTCGGTGCGGGTCGAGGCCGTCGTGTCGGGGTCGACATCGGCGGGGACCCGCCGTGCGCGCAGGACGTTGAGGCACCGGTTGGTCGTCATCCGGTACAGCCAGCCCGCGAAGGCCGCGTCGTCCTGTAGTCGGGTGATCGTGCGCCAGGCTTTGAGGAACACCTCCTGGGTCACGTCCTCGGCCTCGGCCCGGTCGGCCAGCATCTTGGCGGCCAACCGGAACATCGGTCCCTGGTAGCGCAGCACCAGCTGCTCGTATGCCCGGACATCGCCGTCACGCGCTCGCCCGGCCAGGGTCGCGTCGTCCAGCTCTGTCTCGGGTGCGGGCGACGTCGTGGTCACACCGGCACCTCCTCCGCTGCTCCTGTGATGGACACCGATGCGCAGGAATTCGTCACGGCAAACTATCAGTGATCGTCGTCTCACTCCGGCTGCCGACGAGTTCCGGGGGTGTCGCGGTCACCGGCCCTCGCACCGGTGCACGAGCGGCGGTTTCCCGGGCGGATCCGCGGGTAGGCGCGGAAGAGAACGTCGTTCCCGGACCCAGGAGGTGTATGTCATGCCCCAGCAGACGTGGAGTGCGAAACGCGAACGGCAGTACAAGGACATCAAGAAGTCCGAGCGTGACCGTGGTCGCAGTGAGAAGCGCGCCGAGGAGATCGCCGCGGCGACGGTCAACAAGACGCGATCCCGGCACGGCGAGACCAAGGGCTCGGGCGGCAAGTCCGCCTCGGGGGCGTCGTCCAAGCGCGGCGGCCAGCGGGCCCAGGGGAGTGGGAAGACCCGCGATCAGCTCTACGAGGAAGCCCGCCGCCGCAATATCGACGGCCGCTCGAAGATGAACAAACAGGAACTGGCCCACGCCCTCGGTCGCGCCTGACCCGCTGCGAAAGGTTCGCCATGCAGATCGGATTCAAACTGGCGGCCGAGGCCTTCGACCCGAACGAACTGGTGCGCCAGGCCGTTCGGGCCGAAGCGGTGGGCTTCGACTTCGTCGAGATGAGTGACCATTTCCATCCGTGGCTCGACAACCAGAACCACTCACCGTTCGCGTGGACCGTGCTGGGCACGATCGCGGCACGCACCGAACGGATCGGCCTGGCCACCGGCGTGACCTGCCCGATGATCCGCTATCACCCCGCGATCATCGCCCAGGCCGCCGCGACGACCGCGCTGCTCTCCGACGGGCGGTTCACCCTCGGCATCGGTTCGGGCGAACGGCTCAACGAGCACATCGTCGGCGGGGACTTCCCGCCGGTGCGGGTGCGGCATCGAATGCTGCGCGAGGCGCTCGAGATCATCCGGTTGCTGTGGCGGGGTGGCTATCGCAGCTACGACGGGCGATATCTGTCGCTGTCGGACGCCCGGGTGTTCGATCTGCCCGAGACCCCACCGGAGATCGCCGTGGCCGCCGGAGGTCCGCGCGCGGCCGAACTCGCCGCCGAGCTCGGCGACGGGCTGTTCGCCACCGAACCGAAGCCCGAGCTGGTACGGGCCTATCGGCAGGCGGGCGGTGACGGGCCGCGCTACCTCGAGGTGGGCGTCGCCTTCGCCGACGACGAGCGCGCGGGCGCGCAGGCCGCGCTGTCGACCAACCGGTGGTCGGTCGGCGGCTGGAAAGTGATGAGCGAGCTGCCCAACCCGGCCAACTTCGCCGCCGCCACGACCACCGTGCGCCTGGACGACATGCTCGATGCCATGGTGTGCGGCAGCGACCCGAAACCCTATGTCGACGCGGTGCGCGACGCCGTCGAGGCCGGCTACGACCGGGTGGTGTTGATGAACGCCGGACCCGACATGGACGCGTTCCTCGATTTCTACCAGGGCGAACTGAACGATCTGCTGCGCGCGGAGGTCTGAGGGAGGCGGGGATGGCGATGCCGATCGGCCCGGCCGAGGCGGTGGCGTCGTGACGGTCTACCCCGGTGCCGCCGAGTACGTACCCGACACGGACGACCTGGAAGCGGTCCGTGCGGCAGCGGGCACGTGTCATGGTTGCGACCTCTATCGCGACGCCACGCAGACCGTCTTCGGTGCCGGCGCGCCGCACGCGCGCACGGTCCTGGTCGGCGAGCAGCCCGGCAACGACGAGGACCTCGACGGCCACCCCTTCGTCGGTCCGGCCGGCCGACTGCTCGACCGCGCCCTCGACGACCTCGGCGTCGACCGGGCCGCACTGTATCTCACCAACGCGGTCAAGCACTTCCGCTTCGAGCGGCGCGGGAAACGACGCATCCACCAGCAACCCCGCCGCACCGAAATCGTCGCCTGCGCCCCCTGGCTGCGCACCGAACTCGACCTGGTCGCTCCCGACCTGGTGGTCTGCCTCGGCGCGATCGCCACCCACGCGGTCCTCGGCCCGCGGGCCGAGGTCACCGAACTCCGTGGCCACACCGTCGAACTCGACGACTTCCGGGTGGGCGTGACCGTCCATCCGTCCGCCGTCCTGCGAGCACCCGATCGCGCACGGTCCTACACCGAATTCGTCGACGACCTGGCGAGGGTATTCGAGATGCGATGACCGTGCGGCGGTGAACCTTGCATCACGTGCAATTCGGCAGTGTCGGCACCGAGTTCGGGGCAGCGGGCCGGGCAAGACAAGACTGCTTCTCGCCTGCGCGGGTGATGGGGGTCGGTGGACCTGAGTGGTGAAGTGTTCGTCCTGACCGGACCTCCCGCCGCGGGAAAAACGTCAGTCGCCCGGTTGCTCGCCGGAACGGCCGATGTCCCCACGGTCCATCTCGAGACCGACGTGTTCTACCGCTCGATCCGTACGGGGTTCGTTCTGCCGTTCCTCCGCGCATCGCCAGAACGAGGTCGTGATCGAGGCGATCGTCGCGGCGGTCGAGGCGTACTCACGCGGCGGCTACGACGTGGTCGTCGACGGCATCGTCGGGCCGTGGTTCCTGCCGCCGTTGCGCGCACTCGCAACGGACATGATTGACGGAGCTGCAAGTGGGAATAGCCGCGTCGATACAGGCCACCACAGTCGGGGGTGGCCGCAGCAGGAGGTCATCATGCAGTTCGTGACGCCCGAGGACACCCCGTCCGACGAGGCCGACCCGCAGTTCGATCACGCTCTGGTGACAGCACTCCACGATCACCATCTGCGCGGCCTGCTGGTCACCGCGGCGGGACTGTCGACCGAGTCGCTACTGCGCGTCGGCGCCGCGGCCGAGACACTGCGCCGGACCGAGGGCCTGCATCCACTCGGCCTAACCGCCCAGCTCTGACCGACGTCAGGTGGCCGCGACCGTGAGATCGGTGATCGTGGCGCCGGGGGCGCTGTTCTGCACCGAGGCGATGCCCTTCTTCGCACCGTCCTTGGACTCATAGGCCTGCGACTGCGCGACGACCTCGTTGTTGCCCGCCTTGAGCCGCCACCGGAACTTACCCGCCGCGTCGGCGAAGATCTCGAACTTTCCTGCCATGACCGGGCCTCGCTTTCGTTCGCCGGGAAAACGTGCCTACCAGGGCAGAATACCCACTCGGACGGGTCTATTCTCGATCTTGTGGGTCTGGCGGTGCCGGCACCGATGCTGGCCACACCCGGACGGCCCCCGCGGCCGCCAGGTGGCTGGTGCGCGGAGATGAAGTGGGACGGCGTCCGCGCGATCGCTCGCTGCACCGGCGACGGGGTGAGCTTGTGGAGCCGGAACCTGCGCGAGATCACCGCCTCCTACCCCGACGTCGTCGCGGCGCTGACCGAGCTCACCGACGGACGAACCCTGCTGATCGACGGCGAGCTCGTCGCCCTCGATGCCGCCGGGGCCCCGTCGTTCTCCCGCCTGCAGCGGCGAATGCATGTCCAGCGGCCCGCGCCCGCGCTGCTCGAGCAGGTGCGCGTGGACTACCTCGGTTTCGACCTGCTCGCCCTCGACGACGACATCCTGCTCGCGGACCCGTACTCGTCGCGACGGGCCGAGCTGGCCGATCTGCGCCTCGACGACGGTGTGCGCGTGCGGGTTCCGCCGAACTGGTCGTTGGCCGAGGTCGACGCCGAGCGGCTGCTGCGCACCGCCGCCGAAACCGGTCTGGAGGGCATTGTCAGCAAGCGGATCGACTCGATTTATGAGCCCGGTCGCCGCTCCTCGGCCTGGATCAAGACCGTGCTGCGCGCCACGACCGAGGCCGTCATCGTCGGCGCGGTCCCCGGAACCGGCGCCAACGCCGCCACTTTCGGCGGTCTGATCCTGGCCGGACACACCCCTGACGGACACCTGCGCTGCATCGGCGGGGTCGGGACCGGATTCACCACCGAGGCCCGCCGCAGCCTCCACGCCGCCCTCGAGAAGGTCCGCCGCGACACCAGCCCGCTCGACGACCCGCCGCCTGCCGCGGCGGTGCGGGCCGCCTGGTGGGTCGAGCCGGTGTTCGTCGCCGACATCGAGTACCGCGAGATCAGCGCCGACGGAATGCTGCGCCACCCCAGTTTTCGGGGGATCCGGACCGACAAGACACCCGACGACGTCGCCGTGCCCTTCTAGGATCCGCGCGGTGCGCTCGTCACCAGGGCACGATTCCGGCGTAAGTCGAAGAATCCGCCGGTCGGTCCGCCGTCGGGCTGACCCAGCTGATCACGCTCGGACGGGCCTGCGCGGTGGTGCCCGAGTCGTTGCGGGCGCAGCTCCGCGACGGCCACGCCACCGTGCCGGTGCCGGACGCACCGTCCGTCACCACCGTCATCGCCTGGCCGTCACACAGCAGATCGCGCGCCGTCGCCGATCTCGTGCGGACGGCGATACGCCGGTAGCGGCGGCTACGAGCAGCTGTCGGGCGGCCGGGGAGCGAGCCGAGCACACCGCCCGCGACGACGCCGTTGGCGTCGCGAGTAGTGCGCGTCGGCTCATTCCCGCGGTCTATCCGGTGTCGACACCGTCCAGCGAAACGCAGGGAGCGGTCGGTGCCGTACGCATCCGGTCGACCGGCTCCACACAGCCGGGATGCCCGCTCGGCGTGGTGTGAAACGACGAAGCGGAGAGTTATGTCGCGATCGTTGTCGCCATCGACAACAGCAGCTCGAGCGCGTACCGCACCGATTGATCGAGCACCTGCGCCGGATCGCCGTCGAAGTGCCGATGGCTTGCTCGCGCGGCGCTGCGCGAAACGACGCAGAACCACACCGATCCGGCGGGTTCCCCGTCCTGCGGCCCCGGACCACCGACACCGGTGGTGGCGACGGCGATGTCGGCGTCCATCAGGGCCCGGACGCCCTCGGCCATCGCGGTGACCGCGACCTCGGAGACCACCGGAACATCGGGAACACCCAGGACACGCTGCTTGACCTCGGTGGCGTAGGCGACGACGCCACCGCGGAACCATACGGCCGAATCGGGCGCGGCCCCCAGGGCGGCCGCGACATTGCCTGCGGTCAACGATTCGGCGACGGCCACCGTCAAGCCCCGCCGTTCGGCCAGATCTGCGAGCTGACGGGCGATTGCGCTCATGATCTCCTTCGACGATCGAGTCGTATCGGTGCGCCCCGTCAGCCTAGTGCGCCGGCACTCACGCTCGCGGCTGCCTGACGCCCGGCAGGAAGGTGGTCCAGTCGATTCGGGTGAGTCCGACGACCGCGGCGAGCAGCGCGATCTGAACGGCGATCCCGGCCGGCGAGGTCAGCGAGGAAGCGAGCGTGGTACCGAGACTCCGCTCGGCCACCCCGGTCGCGCCGACGTAGAAGGCGAAGCTGACCGTTCTTCCCGCGACGTGCGCCGCGGTGAGCGGAAGCAGGCGAAGTCCCATCAGACCCGCGGCCTCGAACATCTGCGCCGACGGCAAGGGGGAGACGAGGAAGACCCCCAGCACCGCGAAGGTGCGACCGCGCCGCCGCGTGAGATAGTCGCCGGCCGTTCGCAGGTTGGCTCGTCGGCGTGCACCGAGATGGTCGCCGAGATGATGGGTGGCGGTGGCGAGGAGGTAGCGACCCGCGCCGGACGCGACCGCGGCGACGACGACGAGCGGGACCGGATGGAGGTGCCAATTCAACGCGAAGAACACCACCAGCACCGCATTGGGCGGTCCGAACGCGGGCAGCAGATTCACCGCGAACACCACGGCGACAACGATCAGGAAAGGCAGAACTGTCGCGTTCATGACGAGACCGTGGTGATCGGCGCGCGGCGGCGAGACAACTCCGCGGCCCGCGACCGGATCAGCGGCGCCGGGCGAGCCGGCGCAACCGCTCGTGCTCGAGAACGAACACCGCGACGGCGGCGGTGAAGCACAGCGCGGTGGCGATGGCGCCGAGCCACGCCCAGCCGGCGAAGCCGTAGCCGGCGGCGGTGAGTGTCGATGCCAGGCCGACGACGCCCGCGAGAAAGAGCAGAATGCCGGGGATGTTGTAGGGATCGGCGAGGCTCTCGCCCGGCTTGCTGTGGTAGACCGCGTCGGACGTGGTGTCGCTCATGGTGTTTCTCCGATTTCGTCGTCTTGCGCCAACCGCGACCTGGACAGGTTGAGGGTCAGCGGTATCAGGTGGGAATGGATGCGTGCCGTCCGGGCGAGTTCGCGATAGGTCGACTCGACCACGTAGCGCACATACGTGCCGGGAACGTCGGGGAATCTGCGGGCGAGCAGTTGCGCGATGGCTTCCAGTTCGTCGGATGCCATCGGCGGCACCGTTTCCGCGACGGTGGAGACAGGCGCCGATCTCGGCGCCGCGTCCGTGGTGAGCGACTCGTCGACCGTCGGCGTGCTCATGAACTGTCACCTCTGCCGTCGGCGTGGACAATCCGTTTCGCGTACCCGGCGGTGTTCATCTCGGCCCCTTTCTGCCGGTCTCAGCGTGCACCGGGCGGCGCTTGTCCCGGCAGGGTCCGGAGACCCCGCGCGGGGGGCCTTTCGTCGTGTCCATCGGTGATGTCGGCAGGGACCCGCACGGGGCGAACGGCACTGCCGCCGGGGCTGCCCGAGAAGCGATGGTGACAGGGACGAATACCGATTGTCCGACCGTCGAGGAGGTCCCGATGCGCATCGAGACGGGAAAGCCGATGTGGCACCGCTGGATCGCCTTCGTCACCGTGGGCGAATTCCTCGGCTTCTCGCTACCGGCGATCGTGGCGACGGCGCTGTGGGAGCGCGGCGGATGGCCGGCGACGACGGCCCTACTGGCGGCAGGCCTGGGCGAGGGCATCGTGCTCGGCTGGTTCCAGGCGCGGGCACTACGCCCCGCGCTTCCCGAACTTCCCGGCCGCGCCTGGATCGCGGCGACCGCGCTCGGCGCGGCGATCGCCTGGTCCGTGGCGATGGTGCCGGTGGGCACCGACGGTTTCCGTGGCTGGCCGACAGCGGCGGCGATACCGGTGCTGTGCGCGGGCGGCGCCGTGGTGGTTTCGGCTATCGGGGTGGCTCAGTGGAGCGTGCTGCGCCGATATCTGGCACGGGCAGGCTGGTGGATCGGCGCGACCGCGCTGTCGTGGGCGGCGGGCCTGGTCGCGTTCGCGCTCTTCACCAGCCCCCTGTGGCAGCCGGGCCAGCAGCCGGTCGAGATCGCCCTGATCGGCCTGGCCGGGGGATTGCTGATGGCGTTCGTGATGGCCGGTGTCTCGGGCGGATTCCTGGTGTGGCTGTTGCGTGCACAGGCCGAGGACGGGCGCTGATTCGACCCCGCAGCGGGGGCCTTGGTACTCGCTCATGGTGCCTGTCGACCCTTCTCCCGGCAGCTCCCGCCGGCACATGGTTGACGGAGTCGGCCGGTCGGCCGCGATTCGGTAGGAGGCGGAGAATGTACTGGTATGACCACGACGTCAACGGTTGGGGGTACGCGTGGATGGGAGTCGGGATGGTCTTGTTCTGGGCCCTGTTGATCGTCGGCTTCGCGCTCGCGCTGCGATACCTGTTCCGAATGGACGGCGAGCACCGGCACCCGGCACCACCCGGTCCGGAACATGTCCTGGCGGAGCGGTTCGCGCGCGGCGAGATCGATGCGAAGGAGTACGCGGACCGCTTGTCCGTTCTCCGGTCCGTCGACCGTCGATGAGCCGGTCCCGAACGCCTCCGGCACCCTGTCCGCCCCGCCTGCCGTGACAGGTGGGCGGACAGGGTACCGGTGGCCCTTCGGGAGCCGGACAGTACGGGGTCAGTCGTGGTGGACGACCATGACCGGGCAGTCGGCGTGCTGCACGAGCCAGTGGCTGGTCGATCCGAGCAGCAGGCCCCGGAATCCGCCGCGACCGCGGCTGCCGACGACGAGCAGCTGGGCGGTTCGTGACCAGCGCGCCAGGTTTTCGCGTGGACCGAACACCTCGACCTCGCGGCGCACGTCCACCTCGGGGAACTGCTCGGACCATCCCGCCAGGCGTTCGGCCAGCAGCGCTTCCTCGGCGACCGTGAAATCGTCGATGGGCAACTCGAGGTAGCTGGTGCCGGCGAACTGGCCCTGGGCCAGATCGCTCCAGGCGTGCACCGCGACCAGTCGACTGTGGCGCAGCGCGGCTTCGGCGAACGCGGCGCCGATGGCGGGCTCGCCGACGCTGCTGCCGTCGACACCCACGACGACAGGACCGCTGTCGCGCTCGGGATCGGACCCGCGCACGATGACGACCGCGCCGTGCGCGTGCGCGGTCACCGCCAGCAGCGTCGAACCGAGGTGGGCGATCGGACCGACCGCAGCCGCCGCGCCGAGCACCAGCAGATGCGCGTGCGCCGAGGCATCGATGAGGGTGCGCGCGGGGTTGCCGGTGGCGAGTTCGGTGGTCACCGTGACCGACGGCGCGGCGGTGAGCGCGTCCTGGCGGGCGGTGGCCAGCGCCTGCTCGGCGGCCGACCGGATGTCGTGCATCGTGGTGTAGATGAACGCGTCGTAGGCGCTGCGGGGTGTGCGGTCGGCGACCGGGTCGGTGCAGTGCACGATGTGCAGGGCACGGCCGCGCGCCGCGGCGGTGCGGGCGGCCCAGCGCACGGCGGCGGTCGATCCGTCCGATCCATCGATTCCGACGACGACCGCCGCCGAGGCGACGCGGTGGGGGTTCTCGCTGTGCTCGGTCATGGCCTCAGCGTGGCACGCGGGCACTTCGCCGGTCAGAGCCGTGGTGCCCGGAACACGGGGACCAATGGCATCGGCTGGATCGCCGGCCGTGGGGGAGGAAGAGCAGTTCGGCCGCTGTTCGTCGACCATGGTCTCTCGCCGTTTCCGACTGTCCCGGCGAGGATCAGATCACCGGCTGCGCACCAGAAACGGGCCGGGCACCACATCGCCTACGTCGAGGTCGAGATGACAGAGCTACACCCCCTGGACTGGGGATTCATGGAACTGGAGGACGCTGATCGCCGCATCAGCCTCGGCATCGGCGCCGTCGCGATCGTGGCCGGGCCCGCGCCGACGCGCGCCGAGTTCGTCGCGTGGCTGCGGGAGCGGATCGACCACGTCGAAATCCTGCGCAGGCGAGTGCGCAGAAGGCCGCTGGACCTGTCCGCACCGGTGTGGGAGCGCGACCCCGGTTTCGACCTCGCACACCACATCCGGTGGACCGCTGTGCCCGGCCCGCGGGACGAGTCGGCCTTGCGGGAGCTCGTCGCCACCGAACTGGAGCAACGGCTCGACCGGGACCATCCCCTGTGGCAGTGCGTGGTCGTCGAGCAGCTGACCGGCGACCGATGGGCATTGATCGTGAAGGCCCACCACAGCATGGTCGACGGCCTGTCGGGAATCGCGTTGTTCGAGCAACTGTGCGATGCCGCCGTCGACCGCGCCGCACCGGCGAGCACTCCGACCTCGGGCACCTCGGGGACCGGCGTCGTGGAATGGGTGAGCAGGGCGATTCGGCTGCCGGTGACGGCGCCGCGCTTCGCTCTGTCGATGATGCGCGCGCTCGTGCCCGTGGTGTCCGCCGCGGTGGCTCCGGGCAGCCCGTCGTCCTTGAACGGGCCGCTCGGCCGCCAGCGCCGCTATGCCGTCGCGCGGGCGTCGATGACCGACATCCGCACGATCGAGACGGCGTTCGGCACATCGGTCAACGACGTGGCCTTGGCCGCCGTCACCGCGGCCTACCGGCAGCTTCTGCGTGACCGCGGCGAGGACCCGGCGGCGGGCGGAATTCGGATTCTGGTCCCGGTGTCCATGCGTGCCACCGATGCCGAATTCGCCTTGGACAACCGCATTTCGGCGATCATCCCGCATCTCCCGGTGGAGTTCACCGATCCGGTCGAGCGGTTGAGCGCCGTCCATGAGCGCGTCGCGCGCCACCGTGCGCGGGGCGAAGCCGAGGCCGAGAAGTCGATGTTGGCGGTGGCGCAGCTGCTGCCGTTCGCCGTCGGGGCGTGGGCGTTCCGGCTGGCCGGTCACTTCCCGCAGCGTAGTGTCGGCGCGCTGGCCACCAATGTGCCGGGACCCCGTGGACAGCTGAGCCTGGACGGTCGCGCGGTGACGGAGATCTGGCCCTGCATTCCCCTCGCGATGCGCCTGCGCACCACGATCGCGATCCTGAGCTACGACGACCGCCTGGTCTTCGGCATCACCGGGGATTACGACTCCACACCCGACATCGACCTGATCGCCGCCGGTATCGAGGACGGTGTTGCGGAACTACTGGCCCGCGCGCGATAGAACCGAGAGCGATCCGAGGACGCGGACGCGTTCCGGCCGCGACGACGGCGCGAGCTCGGCTCGACTACTGCCGTGGCGCCTGGTTCGCCGAGTGGCTCGGGGTGCGCAGATGGAGCGCGATCTGGATGACACCGTCGCTGCGGTGAGCCGAGATCGGCAGGTCGGAATCGATGATCAGCCGCATGGCTTTGGAGTTCGTCGGCAGCACCTCGGCGATGAACCGGTCGAGGCCGCGCGCGCGACCGAGCTCGGTGAGCCGATGGAACAGCACGGTGCCGATGCCGTGGTGTTGTTCGTCGGCGGCCACGACCAGAGCGATCTCGGCGCTGACACCGTCGTCGAGGACGACGAAATTCGCGACACCGACCAGCCGGTCGTCGAGGAACGCGCCGACCGCGCAGTGTGTGGGGTCGTGCGACGCGATCGAGCCGACCACCCGGTCGAGGTCCTTGGGCGGTGGGGCGAAGAACCGGAAGTAGCCATCGGTCCGGTCGAGCCCGGCGTGGAGTTCGCGTACCGCGTCCCGGTCGGTGGGGCCGGGTTCGCGCAGGACGATGTTCCGCAGGGCGGTGGTCATCACGATCCCGCCTTCGACCGGGTGACGGCGACCTTGAGTGCGCCTGTCTCCGCGGCGCGCGCGAAAGTGTCGTAGGCGTCGACGAATTCGCCCATTGCGAAACGGTGCGTGATCAGCGGGGTGGGATCGAGGTGCCCGGATCGGATCAGTTCGATCAGGCGCGGGGTCGAATGCGTATCCACCAGGCCGGTGGTGATCGTCAGATCCCGGCTCCACAGGTTCTCGAGGTGCAGCGTGGCCGGTGCGCCGTGCACCCCGATATTGGCGACGTGACCGCCCGGACGCACGAGATCGACGGCCAGTTCGAAGGTCTCGGGTACCCCGACCGCCTCCATCGCCACATCGGCGCCTCGGCCACCGGTGAGCTCGGCGACCCGGGCGCGCACCTCGTCGCGTCGGCTGTTGAGCACCGGATCGGCACCGAGTGCGTGCGCGGCGGCCAACCGGGAGTCGGCGAGGTCGACGACGATGATGCGGCTCGGGCTGTAGAGCCGCGCGGTGATCACCGCGGCCAACCCGATCGGCCCCGCGCCGACGATGACCACGGTGTCGCCCGGCCGCACCCTGCCGTTGCCGACGCCGACCTCGTAGCTGGTGGGCAGGATGTCGGCCAGCATGAGCATCTGCTCGTCGCTGATGCCGGGTGGGATCGGGTGGGTCGACAGGTCGGCGAACGGCACGCGCACCGATTCCGCATGGGTACCGTCGATTTCGTGGCCGAGCAGCCATCCACCGCCGCCGGTGCACTGCCCGTAGCGGGCCTCCCGGCACGATGCGCACGCTCCACACGCGGAGATACACGACACGAGAACTCGATCCCCGACCCGCACGGTGCGCACTGCGCCACCGATGGCGGTGACGGTGCCGACGGCCTCGTGGCCGAGGATCCGCCCGCGCTCGACCTCGGGCACATCACCCTGGAGAATGTGCAGGTCGGTTCCGCAGATGGTGGCCGTGTCGACGGTGACGACGGCGTCGGTGCTGTCGAGGATCGTCGGATCGGGTACCTCGCGACGGTGTGGACGTCCTGGACCGTCGTAGACCATGGCGAACATCGAGGACTCCTTTCAGATCGCCGACGACCGGGCGAGTGACTCGGCACGGGTTCGGATGCCCGAGAGCATCTTTCGCTCCATGACCAAGCTGCCCGGCTCGGCGACGAGGCGGGTGAACAACCGTGTCCCCAGCGACGCGCCGGTCAGCGAGATGAGATTGCGGCTGATCAGCCGGGTGCCTGCGGGTTCGGGATAGAGGGCGAACGACCAGACCCAGGCGCCGTCTTCGGAGGCGAACACCAGTGACCGGTCGGGTTCGAGCACGCGGATCCGCAGGCGGGGTCCGCGCGCGCCGAGGGCGATCACGTCGCCCAGCGCCGGATGCTGGAATCGCGGCAGGATCTCGTCGGCGCTGTGCATGTCGAGGCCGAACAGGTTCTCGATCCAGTCGTAGGTGTACGCGCCGCCGCGCCCGGGGCCGATCTGCACGAGCCACGGCCAGATCGCCGCGGGTTCGGCCGCGACGGTGATCGCCCTGGTCGTGCGAATATCGGGGTGCGGGAGCAGTTCGTCGCCGGGTATCGTCCGCTGCGCCTCGTCGCGGGTCGCGCCCCAGGTCGCGAACCGTTTGCGCAGCAGAACCGAGTACCCGAGTCCGAGTCCGGCGGCGTAGATCGCGGCACCGACGGCGAAGGCTGTCGTGTTCTTCATCGCAGGTCCTCGCCGACGGGATGCGCGACCATGACGGGGCAGTGGGCGTGCTGGACAAGCCAATTGCTGGTCGAACCGAGGACGAGACCGCGCAGCCCACCCCACCCGTGGCTTCCGACGACCACCATCTGTGCCGAGTCCGACCACTCCTGCAGGTGTTGACGCGCATCGGCGGGGTAGACCCGATGCGTCACCGGGACATCCGGGTACTTCTCGTTCCAGCCGGCGAGTCGCTCGGCCAGCAGCGCTTGGTCGGAGGCCTGCTGATCGTCGACGCTGAACTCACCGGCGAACTCGCCGAAGGACGTGTCGTTTCCGGCGAGTACGGCGACGAGGGGTGCCGTTCGCTCCGAAGCTTCGGTGAACGCCGCGGCGATGGCCTGCTCGCTGGTGGGGCTGCCGTCGACACCGACGACGATCGGCCCGGTGCGGCGGGGCGCCGGCCCCGTGCCGGTATCGACCACCACGATCCGGCCCGAACCGTGGGCGGTGACGGCCAGCAGCGTCGATCCGAGATGCGCGAGCGCGCCGACATCCGGTGTCGCTCCGAGCGCGACCAGATGAGCACGGCGCGACAGCGAGATCAGTGTCTGCGCCGGGTGCCCCGCGACGAGCTCGGTCCTGACCTCGACTCCGGGCGCGGCCTCGCGGGCCGTGCGCTCGGCGTCGGCCAGGACGGCGGTGCCGTGGGCGCGCACCGCGTCGATCACCGCCGGTGTGACGACAGCGTAGGGGTTGACAGCGGCGGTGCGGGCCAGGTCGAGTCCGTGCACGATCAGCAGGCGGCGGCCCCGCTCGGCGGCGGTCTGCGCGGCCCAGCGGACAGCGACGTCGGCCGCTGCCGATCCGTCGGTCCCGACCACGACGGCGGACGTCGCGAGCTCGTGTGCTTCCTCGGTGCGATGCGTGCTCATGGTGGTGCCCCTATCGGCGTGCGGTACGAATAGGTCGACCGTACGAACCACCGGGGTCGGGTGACTGCTGGCGTAGGTCCCCGACCGAAGGGCCGATCGGACACACCTGGACCGCGCGGGCTGATCGAAGTCGTCGCCCTCGACCGGGGTGCTCGCGGCCCTGTGAGCCCTGGCGCTGGGTGCCCGCTACGCCTACGCACCCCGCGTTCTCGGCTACTGCGGTCGCTCGGACGCGCGGGCACTACACAACGGGTCAGCCGCCGACGTCGGCGCCTGGCCCGGCACCGACTGCCCGGCGGCGCCCACGAGCAGTCGATCCGCATCCTGGACAGCTGCCGCATCACCTGGGGCAGGTGAGGTAACGACGGTGGTGCCGCGGCGGTCCGCTGTCGGCGGTCGGTGTCCGATGCTGCGGTCGTCCGCTCCGGGCCTGCGACGCGCCGAGGTGGACGACAGTCGCCTCGTGACCGAGGTGACCGACGGCGACCAGGGGCCCCGTGCACCGGGGCGCGCGCCCCGACGCCGGGCGGGCGCGGGCGCCGGCCATCAGTACGGCACGACAAGGACAGCTGACCGATCGGCGATCGACCGGTGTCCCTGCGAAGAGCTCGACCCCGGCCCGACAGGGGATGTCAGGGGTGCACGAGATTGCGGTAGGTCTCGAGGATGCGGCGAATGGACGAGGTCACCGGCAGATCACCGTCCAGGGGCGCCCAGACATAGCGGGCGTGGACGGAGAGCCGGATCGGTTCGGTCGCCGCGACATCCACCGCGAAATGCAGGCGGCGCACCGGGTGGGCGTCGGGGGACAGGTAGTCGAAATCCCCGACATGGTGCCGAATCCCGGTGACGACCAGGCCCGTTTCCTCGTGCACGCCCCGGACGACCGCCTCGGCGAGAGGCTCCCTCGGCAGCACGGTGGTTCCGGGAAGCTTCAGAGTGGCCTTGATCGGACCGGTGTCGTGGCGCGCGAGTAGTAGGACCTGTCCGCCGCGATCGATGATCGCGCCGACCCGAGGTGCGGTACCGTCGATTTCGGCCTGGCGAGACATTTCCTCGAACTCCGACTCAGACACCATAGGACTCACCGACTTTCGACTCCGACACCCATCGCCACCGCCGCCGGATCCGGCGAAGGTGGTCGGTGATTACGGTACGTGCCGGGCACTGTCGGCGTGGGCGAATCGGCCTGCCAGGCTTGCGAAGCCACGCCCGAATGTCGGGGCGTCACGGTCGGCGCGTCGAGTGGCACGTGAGTCCGATGTGGTCAGCCGAGGACGTGTGCGCGAATATCCGCCGCCCACTCCCCGTATCCGACCTGCGTGCTGTCCGGGTGTCGGGCGTACACCACCCGGCCGGTCGGCGAAATGATCGGTCCACCGGGTGATTTCGCAGCCGATCCCGGTGACGAACCGGGTCCGCGCGGTCGTCGACCATCACCGGACCGATGGTGGTGCGGTCCCACCGATCGAATCCTGGGCGCCGTCGTCGCCCTCGCGCAGGGAGTGGATCATGCTGCGCAGGCTGCGGAACGCCGCCGACTGTTCGGCCTCGGTCATCCCGGCCAGCATTCCGACCTCGACGGCGCGGACCGCCGCGCTCGCCTTCTCGAGGCTTCGTCGGCCGCGAGGGGTGAGTCGCGCGGGCAGTGCCTTTCCGACCGGCGCCGCCGCGGGCCGCATCACGTAGCCGTCTCGTTCCAGGGTCTGCAGCACCTCCGCCATGGCGGCGCGCAGGGCGCTCGACGCTTCTTTGAGCAGGTAGCCCAGTGACGTCTCCAGGTCGATGCCGACCCCGTCTCGACCTGGCTCCACGCCACCGATGTCCAGGCCATCCACGACGCACTCGCCGCCGACGGCCACACCATTGTCGCCGCACCCGTCGACGGCCCCTTCGGCCGGACCTTCACCTTCGCCGACCCCGACGGCTACCGGATCACCCTCCACGACCGCACCTGACAGGCGACGTCATCGAACGATCATGGACCGCCGCTACGATGCTCAGCCATGGCCGCGATCGAGTTCGGGCAGGACTTGGTGAAAGCGCTACTGCGCGAGCAATATCCGGATCTCGCCGACCTGGAGCTCCGAGATGTCGAGGGCGGCTGGGACAATCGGCAATGGCGCCTCGGACCGGAACTGGCGGTGCGGTTGCCCCGCACCGAGCGAGCACCTGCCCTGCTGCGGATCGAGCAGACCTGGCTGCCTGTGCTGGCGGAGCGCCTACCGTTGCCGACGCCCACACCGGTGCGTGTCGGCCACCCGTCGTCCTTGTTCCCGCACCCCTGGACGATCGCGCGATGGGTCGAGGGAGAGCCCGCCGATCGCGCGCCCATCACAAGTCTCGACTCCGCCGAGATCCTGGCAGGATTTCTGCGCGTGCTGCACGGCGACGCGCCCGCCGGCGCTCCGAACAACCCCACGCGCGGAATCCCGCTGGCCGATCTGCGCGAAGGCTCGGACCGCTGGTTCGAGGTCATCGCCGATCCGGCGATCGCCGAGCGCGCACGGGAAGTCTTCGACAAGGCGGTCGATGCCCCGACGTGGCAGAGTGTGCCGCAGTGGCTGCACGCCGACCTGCACCCGGCGAACGTGGTCGTCGATGCGGGGACGCTCGCCGGGGTGATCGACTTCGGTGAGATGTGCGCGGGCGATCCCGCCACCGATCTGTCGGCAGCCTGGATACTGTTGCCGACAGGCGGGGCGAGCCGGTTCTTCAACGCCTATGCACGGGCGGACGCGGCCGCCGTCGCGAGAGCTCGGGGCTGGGCAGTGCTGCGCGCGCTCGGCCTGATCATGGTCGGGCGCAACGGCAGACTAGGTCTGCCCGGTGGCAAACCGAGCTGGGAACCGGCGGGCTACGCGACCCTGGAACGGGTCCTGGCGGCGGACTGACCGCCCGACGTACTTATCCGAGTTCTTCGGCCAGCCCGATGAGCAGGCCTTCGGGGCCACGGATGTAGCAGAGCCGATAGACGTTCTCGTACTGGACCACTTCGCTGCTGACGAGGTGCGCGCCGTGCTTGCCGAGGCGGGTGAGGGTCTCGTCGATGTCGTCGACGGTGAACATGACGCGAAGGTAGCCCAGCGTGTTGACCGGGGTTTGGGGAGCGGCGATCACCTGCGGCGCCAGGAAGCGGGAGAGCTCGAGTCGGCTGTGGCCGTCCGGTGTGCGCATCATGGCGATCTCGACGCTCTGGTCGCCGAGGCCGGTCACGCGCCCGGCCCACTCGCCCGCCACCATGGCTCGACCCTCGAGTTCGAGGCCGAGTTCTTCGAAGAACTCGATCGCCGCCGTGAGGTCTTCGACGACGATGCCGACGTTGTTCATCGCGACTGGCATGAGGTCATCCTAGGGAACTGGAGTCGGCCGTGCCCATCGATCGCCGGCAACGCGTGCCGCCGCGGTGTCGTCAGGACGGGTGGTTGTCGAGGAACAGCGGCGGCATGAAGTGCAGCATCAGGGTGGACCAGGTCAAATGCGTGATCAGGGAGGCCTGGATGCCGCCCGTGTGCTGACGCTGGATGCCGAACAGTGTGCCCATGACCGCGCCGGCCAGCACCAGCGCCGGGTTACGCGTCGCGGTGGTGGCGAGGATGTAGGCGCCGGTGGAGACGGCGACGGGCGCACGCGGGGCCGCGTGGTAGACCGCGCCCCGGAAGTACACTTCCTCGGCGGCGCCGTTGGCCAGCGCGGTCAGCAGGACCGCCGGCGTCCGGCCCCGGTCGGCGTAGCGCAGGAGCCTCGTGATCGCCCTGCGTAGCAACGGGATTCGTCGGGCGACGAGCGCGCATCCGTAGAACACCCCGAACGCCGCGACGCCGGTCGTCGCCGGCGCGAGCACACGCCGGTCGGGCTGGTCCTCGATCGGCGCCGGAGTGGTGACCAGACCACCGAGGGTCAGTGTGGTTGCGGTGGCGAGGGTGAGCCCGTAGAAGCGCCTGCTGGCGGGCGGCGCGGCCAGGGACGCGCCCAGCAGGCCGGTGCCTGCCAGACCCACGGCCGCGACCGCCAGTGGCCGCTGCCCATCCTGCCTCGGCCGCACTCCACGCGACCACGAGCGGGCCGTCATTCGTCGTACCGCATCCGGACGCGCTCGCCGAGCGCGCGCAGGACCGCTTCGTCGTAGCCGATCGTCTCGAACGGCAGCAGGTCCCGGATGGTGGTGTCGTGCACGACGACCTCGTTGACCATCGAGTCGACCAGCGACCGGCCGGTCGGGACATCGACGTCGGTGACCAGCGCGAGCCAGCGGGAGGACAGCCGCGGGGACAGGAACGGCACCGGCACGATCGGCGTCGGCCGTCCCTGGATCCGCGCCACCCGCCGCATCATGTCGATGTAGGCGAGGACGTCGGGACCGCCGATCTCATAGGTCCGGCCGGTGGTGCGTGGCTCGTCGAGCACACCGGTGAGGTACCGGATCACGTCGTCGACGGCGATCGGCTGGGTGCGGGTGCGAACCCAGCGCGGGGTGATCATCGCGGGCAGGTGCTCGACCAGCTGCCGGGTGATCTCCCAGGAGATGCCGCCGTGCCCGACGATGATCCCGGCGCGCAGTGTCGTGACGGGTACCCCGGCTTCGCCGAGCAGGGTTTCGACCTGCCTGCGGCTGCGCAGGTGCGCCGAGAGACGATCGGTGTCGTCGCCGAGCCCGCCGAGGTAGATGATGCGCTGCACCCCGGCCTGTGCGGCGGCGCGGCCGAAGTTCCGGGCCGCCGCCGCGTCGCGCCGCTCGAAGTCCTCTTCGGCGAGCGAGTGCACCAGATAGTAGGCGCTGTCGCAATCTTGCATGGCCTCCGGCAGCGAGGCGGGGTCGGCGACGTCGGCACCGACGGGCGTGCCCGCCCCGTGATACCTCTCCGGGTGCCTGGTCATGGCCCGCACGGTGTGTCCGGATTCCTGCAGTTCCGGGCAGAGGCGCCGCCCGATGAACCCGGTCGAACCGGCTACGAGTACCTGCACAACGGATCCTCTCCACGCGGGCGGACATGCGGCCGGGCGTCTCGACGCCGACGGTGGAACCGGCGCCAGGCTACCCGCGCGGGGCGTCTCGGCGCCGGATCCTCGCCGCGAGAGTCGGGCTTCGCGTGTGATCCGGGTGGACGTGTGCCGTCGATGACGTCCTGTCTCAGCTACCGACGACGGTGATCTTGGCCTGATCCGGGTTGATCTCCGAATCGGAGGGATTCGCGTCGGACTTCACCGTGATGCGCGACTTGTCGATGCCGTCGGCCTCGAGTTCGGCCGCGATGTTGTCACCGCGCGCTTGGGCCAGAGACTTGGCATCGGCCACGTTCGAATCCTTGGCGTAGGTCGAGACTTCGATCTTGGTGTCGTTGCCCTGCAAGGCGGCCGCCACGGCTTTGAGCGTGACGGTGTCCGTGGTCCCCAGGTCGGAACTGCCCGGGTCGAAGGTGATCGGGGCAGCGACCAGGACCTTGTTGATCGCGTCCTGCACTGTTTGCTGCACGCTGTCGCGTGCCGAACTCACCGCCGAGGACGCCGTCGCGGCGATACTGCTCCGCATGGTGTCGACCTGGGTGGTCGGGGTGGTCGTCGGTGTCGACGACGTGTCGTCGGAGTTGCAGGCCGCGGTCATCAGTACGACCGCCGCGATCGACGCTATCCCAAGGACGCTGCGTGTGAGCTTCACCGGAATCTCCTGGTCTGTGAATGTCGGAAAAGTGGGTCGTGCTCGACTGCGTCGCGCGGCAGGGGAACATCCGGGGCCGCTGCACCGCTCGCCCCGGACGTGGCGGCCGACAGTCGTCGGCCCGAGCGTGCGGGGACGCCGGACCACTGCTGTGCGGTCAAGCGGGTCGGTCCCCTCTCGTCGAGATCGCCGCCGTGCCCGCCGCGTCGGAGGACAGCACCGGGCCCTGCACTGGAGTTGATCCCATAGGCGCATCGTGCGCCGCCGCCAGGGCGCGCGCCTCACCCGAATCGGGTGAACCCAGCGAGCGTCATCCGTGTCGGCGCCGGTACGCGGCGCCGGCACCGGGGTGCAGGGGGATGGTCCCGGTGCCGATGAGGAAGCGGCCGTCGAGGAACTGGGCGCCTGCGGCCTCGGCGGGCACGAGCGAGTCCGCGTGCCGGACCAGCAGGTCGACGATGGCGGCGGCGAGCTCGTCGGGCAGCGTCGCGGTGGCGAGCAGGAGGTTGGCGACGCCGATCGTATGGACCGCGGGGCTGCCAGGGTAGGCATCGGCGGGGAGGGCGACGCGGTCGTAGACCGGGCCGTACCGCTCCCGCATCGGCGCGGCCAGGGCGCCGAGATCGATCAGCCGCATCGGGTCCGGGACGGTGAGCGCGCTGGTCGGCACGCCACCTGCCCACAGCAAGGCGTCGATGGTGCCGTCGGTCAGTGCCTGAGCGGCCTCGCGCAGCGGGCGGTGTTCGACGGTGACCTCGGCGGGGTCCAGGCCGGCGGCGCTCAGCACGCGCTCACCGGTGACCGCGGCTCCGGACCCTGCGGCGCCGAGGTTGACGCGGCGCCCGCGCAGATCGCCGACCTGCGTGATCGGTCCGTCGGTGCGGACCGCCAGCTGCAGATAGTTCTCGTAGACCCGGCCCAGCGCGACCACGCGTCCGCCGAAGTCGTCTGCCGAGTCGGCCAGCGCGAGCGCGGTGTCGACCTCGCCGGTGGCGACCATCCGCAGATTCTGTTGGGAGCCCGCGGTTTCCACCGGCTCGATGCGCAGGTCGTCGGAATGTCCGGCGGCGGCGGTGGCCAGCAGCTGGGCGAAGGCGTAGTAGAAGCCGCCCTCCTCGCCGGAAGCGAGCCGTATCGTCGCGGGATCGGTCGTGCCGCAGCCGACGACGCTCGCCGACGCCAGCGCGGCCAGGGCCAGCATCCGGCGACGGCTGATCGACGGGCCGCTCATCGGGTCACCGCGGGGACGCGGACCAGGACGGCGAGCCCGTGCGGGTGCACCGCCTCGACGGACAGCGTGCCGCCACGCGCCTTGGCCAGCGCCTGCGCGATCGACAACCCCAGACCCGTCCCGCCGGCGGCGGCTGTCGAACCACGGAAGAACCGGGCGGTGAGCCGGTCGAGCTCGTCGGGTACCGCGCCCGGCCCGTCATCGGCGACCCGCACCGTCACCCCGTCCGGACCGGCCGTGACGCCGACGATCGTGTGCGCCCCGGATCCGGCGTAGCGGCATGAATTGCTCAGGGCCACATCGAGGATCTGGGCGAGGGCGGCCGCGCTGATCGCGGCCTCGACCCGATCGGCGCCGGGGCCAGGTCGGACCGTCGCCGTGGGGGAGTCGTCGGTGGGTGTCGCCGTCAGCCGGATCCCCGCATCGTCGAACGCCGAGGTCCAGGCGTCGACGCGGTCGGCGGCGACCTGGGCCGGATCACAGTGTTCCTCGGCGCAGGCCACGGTGCCGAAGGACGCGGGCGCCTCGGCGACGGCCAGCTGCAGCAGGTCGTCGAGGAGCGCGGTCAGCCGTTCCACCTCGGTGGTGGCGCCGCGGAAGGTCGCCGCCGCGCTCGCGGGGACCGCGGATTCCAGCGAGTCGAGCCGAATCGTCAAGGCGGCGAGCGGATTACGCATGGCATGGGCGGTATCGGCGACGAGCTGGTGTTGCGCGTCGGCGGAGTCGGCGACGGCCGTCGCCATCGCGTCAACGGATTCGGCGAGGGCACGGACCTCGGGCGGACCGCCGTACCGCCGGGTGATCGGGGCCCGGCCGCGTGGCTTGGGCAGCGTCGCGGTGAGCTCGGCGACCGCGTTCGACATGGCGGCCAGCGGGCGCAGCACCCAGCGGCTCAGGACGAGCGCCAACAGCACGAACACGACCATCGCGCCCAGTGCCCCGACCGCGATCAGCGCCCACATCCGAGCGATCGCCGAGCGGGCCGCGGCCGTCGACGCCTCGATCACGACGGCGCCGTTCACCTGTACGCCGGTGCCGACGGGACGCGCGACGAGCATCGCAGGCGCGCTCCACGGCGTCAGCCGGTCCACCTGCTGCGGGCGCTGGTTGCGCCGGGCGGCGGCCACCGCCGCCCGGATCCGCGGATCGTCCACCGCGACTCCGGCATTGACGATCGGCGCCCCGCGCGCATCGACGACCAGGACGTTCTCCCCGTAGAGCTCGTGATAGCGGGTGACCTCGTCGGCGAGTGCCCGCACCCCGCCCGCCGACCCGGCCGCGTCGGCGAGCGTGGCGAAACGATCGGCGTCGCCGGACCGGCCGAGCACCAATTGCTGGGTTCGGCTGGTGGCCGCGGTCAGCGACAACGGCACCGCGAACGCCAGCACCGCGAGCGCGGCGAAGACGGTGAGCGCGATCAGCAGTCGGCGCCGCATGCGCGTTCCCGGGAGGTCACTCGCCCCACCGATATCCGTAGCCGCGAATGGTGGTGATCAGCCCGGGCCGGTTCAGTTTCGCGCGCAATCCGGTCATGTGGACATCGAGCGAGCGCGAGACCGCGACGAAGGCGTCGCCCCAGATGCGGTCCATCAGCTGTTGCCTGCTCACCGCGGCACCCGGCCGTTCCACCAGCACCTCGACCAGTTCGAACTCCTTCTGGGTGAGCGGGATCGGGGTGCCGGCCACCTCGACCACGCGGGCGCGCAGGTCCACCCGGACATCCCCGGTGACGACCTCGGTCCTCGCCTGCCGGGCGACGGCGGCGGCCCGGCGCAGCACGGTCTCGAGCCGCGCCATCAGCTCGGCGATGCGCGGCGGTTTGACCACGTAGTCGTCCGCGCCGCCACGCAGGCCGCGCACGATGGAACGTTCGTCGCTGCGGGCGGTCAGGATCAGCACGGGGACGGCGCTGACCTCGCGCAGCCGGCGCAGCACCTGCAGCCCGTCGGCGTCGGGCAGGCCGAGGTCGAGCAGGACCGCGTCGTAGTCGCGGTGGGCGATGAGCAGATCGGCGCCCCGGCGCAGGCGCTCGGCCCGGTAGCCGCGCGCGGTCAGCGCCTCGACCAGGGCATCGCCTACCCCGTCGTCGTCCTCGACCACCGCAAGCCGCACGCGCCGATCCTCCCACAGGGGCAGGACCGGCGCGGTTGCCGGACGGTCAGCCACGAACGGTGGCCATCGCCCGCTCCGGCTCGACCGGGTCGGCCTCGACGGCGGCTTCGGCGTCGATGGTCGACTCGGCCGAGGTCTCCCGCATGAAGTAGTAGGTGAGCAGCGAGATCGCGACACATCCGGCGACGTAGAAGAAGTACAGCGACTCCATCCCGGCCTTCTTCAACGCCAGGGCGATCATCTCGGCGGTGCCGCCGAACACCGCGACGGTGAGCGCGTAGGGCAGACCCACGCCGAGCGCACGGATCTTGGTGGGGAACAGTTCGGCCTTCACGATCGAGTTGATCGAGGTGTAGCCGGTGACGATCACCAGCGCGGTCATCATCAGGCCGAACGCCGCGAACGGGTTGGCGGTGTGCGCGAGCGCCGACATGATCGGCACCGTCAACAGTGTGCCCGCCACACCGAAGAAGATGAGCAGCTTGCGACGGCCGATCCGGTCGGAGAGCCCGCCGGCGATCGGCTGCAGCACCACGAAGACCAGCAGCGCGACGAAGTTGATCCAGGCCACGGTGTCCTTGGAGATACCCGAGGTGTTGATCATGAACTTCTGCATGTAGGTCGTGTAGGTGTAGAACGCGACGGTGCCGCCCATGGTCAGGCCCACCACCAGCAGGCATTCCCTGGGGTACTGCAGCAGCACCCGCAGCGATCCGCGCGAACTGCCGACCGCCGCCGCCGTGGTCTCGCCGGAGCCCGCGACGGCCTTGAACGAGTCGGATTCGTCCATGCCGCGGCGCAGCAGCATGACCACGATGGCGCCGCCCGCGCCGATCAGGAACGGGATGCGCCAGCCCCAGCTGTGCATCTGCTCGGAGGTGAGCACCTGCTGCAGGATGATCTGGACGCCGAGGGCGGTCAGCTGACCGGCGACCAGGGTCACGTATTGGAAGCTCGAGTAGAAGCCGCGCCGGCCCGGGGAGGCCACCTCCGACAGATAGGTGGCGCTGGTGGCGTACTCGCCGCCGACCGAGAGACCCTGCAGCAGCCGGGCCATGAGCAGCAGGACGGGTGCCGCGATGCCGATGGTGCCGAAGCCCGGGGTCACCGCGATCATCAGCGACCCGGCGGCCATCACCGTGACCGACAGGGTGAGCGCGGCGCGGCGGCCGAACCGGTCGGCGTAGCGCCCCAGCGCCCAGCCGCCGATCGGCCGCATGATGAATCCGACCGCGAAGACCGCCGCGGTGGAGAGCAATTGCGCGGTGGGGTCCCCGTCGGGGAAGAAAGCCTTCGCGAAGTAGACGCTGAACGCGGCGTAGACGTACCAGTCGTACCATTCGACGAGGTTGCCGATCGAGCCACGCAGCACGTTCGCCACGACTCGCCGTTCACCGCCGGCCTGTGTTGTCGTCACCTTGAACCCTCCTCCATCGGCGCGGCCCTGCGCCGTCGGAGACCACTGTGTCGCCTGTCACAGGACGAGCGGAAGCAGTGGGGACGGTTCCTAACACTCCCTTAGGGCAATTCCTGCCGGACGGACCGCGCAGGCGCGGATCAGGGCATATCCAGCACGCTCACCGGAACTCCATAGGGGAGGAATCGCACGCGACGGCGTGCGTCGGTGTTGTCGCGATGCGCCCGCAGGGCCTCGAGCTCGTTCGGAAAGACCTGGTCGACCCTGGCCTGCCCGTCGTCGTCGATGGTGTAGGCCGCCCACACGCCGCTGCCGGTCTCACCGGTCGTCGCCCCCTCGGGCGCGGCGGGGCGAGGTTGTTGCGTGAATTGGCCGAACAGCGACGTCAGCGCGCCGAGCCCGCCCTGATCTACCCGACCCAGATAGTCACCGGCTTTGCCGAGCAGGTCGCGAAGTTCGTCGCCGGTATCCCGGAGCACGCGTTCGAATTCCTCGGGATCGATATCGAAAGGCCCGAAATTTGCCATCGCATATTCTCCTCGCGGGACGACTCTGCCTGAGTGGGGCGCTACGCCACAGTGTCCTCGCGAAATGACGGCTTCGCTACAAGCCCCGGTATCAGCTGGTCCCCGAGACGACGCAGAACTCGTTGCCCTGGGGGTCCTGCAGAACGGTCCAGGCGAAGCCGGGCAGGGAATGTTCACCGAGGACAGTGGCGCCCAGCGCCGTCAACCGATCGACTTCGCTCTCCCGGGCGGAGGTCTGGAAATCGACGTGCACCCGGTTCTTGGTCGCTTTCGATTCCGGGACCAGCTGGAACGCCAGGTAGCGGCCCTCCCCGAAACCCACACCCGGCGGCGCGATCATGATGTAGTCCCCGGCGTCGGCCAGGACCGAATAACCGAGGGCCGACGTCCAGAACGCGGCGAGCTCGGCAGGGTCGGTGCTGTCGATGGTTACGCCACCGAAGGCGATGGTCTCAGACACGCCGCCGACGATAGACGACGCCACCGACACATCGGTCGAAGGCGCTCACCGCCCGGCGGAGCCTTCTGCGGCTCTCGGCCGCAGGCCGCTGACAGGCTTCGCGTGCTCTCGGCGTATGCCTCAGGGCCGCGCCGGACAACGTCGGCGCGGGAGGATTCGAAAAGCAGCGCTTCACTTCGGCGTGACCGCCCGCCGCCGGAACGCCCCGTACTCGAAACGAGTACGGGGCGTTCGTTGTTCGGACGAGGGAGTTCGGCGCCGACTCAGATCCCGGCGTCGGGACGCGGGATGTCGCCCCGCCAGGCCCCGGTTTCGCGGCCCTCGCTCTCGATGAACTGCTTGAAGCGCTTCATATCACCGTTCACGCGATGCTTCAGCACACCGAGTTTGTCGGCGGCGGTTTCGACGAAGCCCTCCGGGTCGACCTCCATCTGCGCGGTGATCCGGGTGTGGGTGTCGTCGAGGCGATGGAAGGTGATGACCCCGGCGTGGTCGGGTCCGCTGTCGGATTTCCACGCGACGCGTTCGTCGGGGTGCTGTTCGGTGATGGTGGCGTCGAATTCGCGCGTCGACGGACCGACGTGGATGCGCCAGTGGGTGTGCCGGTCGTCGAGCTGGCTGACCTGCTCGACGCCCTCCATGAAATACGGGAATGTCTCGAACTGTGTCCACTGGTTGTAGGCGGTGCGGATCGGGACATCGACATCGACAGTCGCGGCTACCGTGCTCACAGGTACTCCTTCCCCGGTTCGTCGGCGTCACCGCCACGGACCGGCTTCGGTCACTGCCGACGAGCCGTCGCAGGCTCGTCGACTCGTACAGTGCGGGCCATACCCTGGGTCCGAAAGGGCAAACAGGAGTGGGGAACTCGGTCAGAATCCGGCGAGACCGGAGGCGAGGTCGGGGACGTCGAGCGTGTCGATCACCTGATCGCGCACGTCCGGGCACTGCTCGAGGGTCACCGTGTCGAGGACCTCGCGGTGGCGGGCCAGCGAGATGTTGATCGCGCCGTTGCGCAACGCCCAGTTGTGCACGGCACCGTTGAAGCTCGTGCGGGCCACGGCGGTGCCCTCGGACTGCCAGTTCCCGACATCGGCGCGCAGGGCGTCACACAACTGGGTGCTCGCCTCCGCCCCGATCATCGGCGCCTCGGTGGGGCCGGGATCCTGCCCGGGGCCGCGGGGTTCGGTCGTGGTGGCGCACCCCAGCAGGCTCGCCGCGGCCAGGGCGGTGAGCACTCCGACGCTGATCGGGCGGTGGTCGGTGCGGCGATGGCGGGTCATGGACTTCCTCCGATCGACAGCTCGGCAGCTGTGTCATCGAGTCGCATGCCCGCGATCGCCGCCGCCAATCAGTTCGGGCAACGGGATCGTCATGTCGGCCGTGCGGGGGAATGGGTATGCGGGCGGCAGATCGCGTTGACATCGAGAGGAGTTCGATCTCGTGGAGGACATTGTTCGGCCGATGATCGTCGTCGTGGTGACGGTGGCGATCACGGTGTCGGCGGGGCTGGTGATCGACCGGCTGCTGCGCTACAGCGCGCGTCGCCGGCCCGGCACCCATCTGCCGCTGCTGCTGCGCCGCACCCGGCTACCGCTGCAGGTGTTGCTCGGCGTGGTGGTCCTGCGCGCCGCCTATCCCTTGGCGGAGCTGGACTCGCGCCACGACGCCGTGATCGGCAATATCCTTGCCGCCGCGGCGATCCTGGCCGTGACGTGGCTGGTGGTCCGGGTCGCCGACGCCGTCGCGGAGAATCTGTTGCGCCGCTACGCCGCGCGCACCAGCGAGATCTCGCGGGTGCGGCAGTTGCGCACGCAACTGGGGCTCGTGCGCCGGGTCGTCACGTCGATCCTGGTGGTGACGACCGCGGCAGTGGCCATCCTGTTGCTGTTCCCGAGCCTGCGCACGCTGGGTACGTCGCTGCTGGCCTCGGCCGGGGTCATCGGCATCATCGCGGGCGTCGCGGCGCAGTCGACGCTGAGCAATCTCATGGCGGGATTGCAGATCGCCTTCGGTGACTCGGTGAAGATCGGTGACACCGTGGTGGTGGAAGGTGAATGGGGGACCGTGGAGGAGATCACCCTGGCCTTCCTGACGGTGCGGATCTGGGACGACCGCAGGCTGACCATGCCGGTCTCCTACTTCAACAGCAAGCCGTACGAGAACTGGTCGCGAGGCGGGCCCGAGGTCACCGGCACGGTGCTGCTGCACCTGGACCACAGCACCCCGGTGCCGCTGCTGCGGGAGCACCTGCACGACTACCTGCGTGGCTGCCCGGAGTGGGACGGGCGCAGCTGGAATCTGCTGGTCACCGACAGCACGCCGACGAACATCGTGGTGCGGGCGGCGATGTCGACCTCGAACGCCGACGACGCGTGGACGCTGCGGTGCGCGGTGCGGGAGGAACTGCTGGACTGGCTCGGCAGGCGCCACCCGAACGCCCTGCCCAAGATCCCCGCCTCGATCATCTCCGCCGGTGACGGTGCGGCGGCGGAGGAGCCCGAACGGCCGGAAGTGCGCGTGCGCTGACGGCCGTGGCCGTTTCGTTCGGCAGGCGTGGGTATGCCCCGAACATGACGTCGTTCTGGTTGACCGATGCAGTTCTGCCCACCCGATTGCCGCTGGCCGGTGATCTCGAAGTCGACACGGTCGTCCTCGGCGCCGGCATCGTCGGCCTCACCACCGCGCTGCTGCTCGCCGAGAGCGGCCGGGAGGTGGCCGTGCTCGAAGCCAGGCAGGTCGGTGCGGGCACCACCGGCGCGTCGACCGCGAAGATCTCGCTGCTGCAGGGGACCAGGGCACAAACGATCGCGCATCGGCACGGGACCGCCGTGCTGGAGCGGTACCTCGCCGCGAATCGGGCGGGCTTCGACTGGTTGCTGGAGTTCTGCGCCACCCACGACATCGCCGTACAGCGGGTTCCCGCGCTCACCTACGCGCAGAACACCGAGGAGCGTGACGCGGTGCGCGCCGAGTACGAAGCGACCCGCGCGGCCGGCCTGCCGACCGAGCTGGTCGACGACCTCGAGGTGCCGTTCCCCGCGCACGGCGCGGTGCGCCTGCGGGAGCAGGCACAGGTCGATCCGGTCGCGGTCCTCGCCGCGCTGGCGGCCGACGTCGAGGCGCACGGCGTGCCGGTGTTCGAGTCGACGCGGGCGCGGCGGTTGCGCCGTCGTCGCGGTGGGGTGGTGATCGGCACGGGTCAGGCGGAGGTCTCGGCGGCGCACGTCGTCGTCGCGACCGGCACCCCGATTTTCGATCGGGGCGGCTACTTCGCGCGGCTGGTCGCCGAGCGGTCCTACGCGGCGGCGTTCGAGCTGACAGGGCCGGTACCCGAGCAGATGTATCTCAGCGCCGGGGGACCGACCAGGTCGCTGCGACGGTATCCGACGGAGACCGGCGGAGTGCTGCTCGTCGGTGGCAGCGGCCACGAGGTGGGGCGTGCCGGGTCCGAGGCCGGTCACGCCGAGGAACTGCTCGACTGGGTGAACCGGTGGTTCCCGGGTGCGCGGTTGCTCGATCGCTGGTCGGCCCAGGATTACCACCCGATCGGCGAATTGCCCTATGTCGGGCCGCTGCTGCCCGGGATGAACGAGGTGTCCGTGGCGACCGGCTTCGCGAAATGGGGCATGACCAACGGCGTCGCGGCGGCGCTGGTCTCGGCGGGGCGGCTCACCGGACGATCGCCGCGCTGGGCCGGTGTCTACGATGCCTGGCGGCCGGGCGAGGTGACGGCGCTGCCCGCCGGCGTGCAGGCCAATCTCGCCGTGGCGCGGTACCTGTCGACCGGGTGGCTGAACCTGTTCGGGACCGTCGCGGGCCCCGTTCCCCGGGAGGGTTGCGGCCGGGTCGAACGCCGGGGGCTGCACCCGACCGCGGTGTCCACGGTCGACGGTGAGACCACGGCGGTCTCCGCGGTCTGCCCGCATCTGCGGGGCATCGTGGAGTGGAACGACGCGGAGCGGACCTGGGATTGCCCGCTCCACGGATCCCGCTTCGCCCCGGACGGTTCCGTGCTGGAAGGACCCGCGACACAGCCACTTTCGTCACGCTGAGGCGCGCACGCACCGCGACACGCAGCGCCACCGAGGGAATCGGTGAGATCGGCATCGTCGGCTCGGCCGCGGCGGTGGGCAACGCGATCCACCACGCCCCGGCGTGCAGGTGACATTCTTCTCTGTGCGCGCCCGCGATACCCCGTAGCGCGCGTCCGAACCATACGAGGTCATCCCCGCCCGCCGGATCGGATAACATCACTGCACCCTCTCGGTCCAGAAACCGGCCGGCAGAGTGAGTTTGCGCTCTGGCGCTCGGGATCGGAGGCTGCGTGCACACCGTGATTTTGTGCTGTCCGGAAGAAGTCGCGCGGTGAGCATGGATTCGCTGGCCTTGGAGGCCACGTTGCAGCCGCGACGGCCGGTCTCGCTGCTGCTCGTCGAGGACGATCCCGGTGACGCGCTGCTGGTGGAGGAGATGGTCGCCGACCTCTCCCCGCGGCCCCGCCTGGACTGGGTCCGCACCCTCGCCGAGGTCGGTGACCGGCTGCGCACCGATGTCCCGGACTGCGTGCTGCTCGACCTCCATCTGCCCGACGCGCACGGGCTCGAGGCACTGGCCCGGATCAGGGGCCACAACGACCACGTCCCCGTGGTGGTGATGACCGGTCTCGACCAGGAACACACCGGACTGGACGCGCTGGCCTCCGGCGCGCAGGACTATTTGGTGAAGGGCCGGGTCGACCCGGAACTGTTCGGGCGGGCCGTGCGCTACGCCATTCAGCGTAAACAGGCCGAACGCACCAGCGCCGCGCTCCAGGCCAGCCAGATGCGGGCCCAGGAGAACTCCCGGCTCGAACGTGGCCTGCTGCCCACCCCGCTGCTCGGCATCGACCGGGCGGTCGATGTGGTGTCGCGCTACCGGCCCGGTCGCGATCACTCGTTGCTCGGCGGCGACTTCTACGACGTCGTCCAGGCTCCCGACGGGATCGTGCACGCGATCATCGGTGACGTCTCCGGCCACGGTCCCGACGCCGCCGCCACCGGGGTGGCGTTGCGGCTGGCCTGGCGCACGCTCGTGCTCAGCGGGGTGACCGGCGCCCGGCAACTGGGCCTGCTCGAGGAGGTGTTGCTCGCCGAGCGCGCCGATCAGCAGACCTTCGCGACCGCGACCAGCCTGGTGCTCGATCCCGCGACCGAGACCGTGCTCGTGCGCCGGGCCGGACACCCCGGCATGCTCCGGCACAGCGCGGCCGGCCTGCACTGGGTGGAGGTGCCGGGCGGACCGGCGCTGGGCTTCGTCCCGGGCGTCGCGCAGTGGCCCGCGCAGGAAGTCGCGCTGTCGGCGGACGCGGGGCTGATGCTGTTCACCGACGGACTGTTCGAGGGACGTGTCGGCGACGGGAGCGAGCGGCTCGGCGAGACCGGCCTGCTGGAGTTGGCTCACGCCCTGCGCGGCGAGCAGCCCGAGGCCTTCGTCGACGCGGTGATCGCGCGCGTGGAGGACTTGTCCTCGGCGGCAGGCGGTTTGGACGACGATGTGGCCATCCTGTACGTGCGGTGGCGTGCAACGATGCGGCGGACCCTGCCGTGACGACCGACGAGAGAGCAGGCCTGGCCATGCCGCGAACCAGCGGGCGTCCCCGTATCGATTCCACCCTGACCGCGCAGGCGTGGTTCCAGCTGGTGCTGGCCCTGATGATCTTGGTGGTGATCGCCGGTGCGGCGGTGGGCGCGCAGATCATCGCGAACACGACCCGGGTCACCGATCGCCTGCTGGAGCAGACCGTGCCTGCCACCGCCGAGGTCTACCGCTTGCAGGGCGCCCTGGTGAACCAGGAGACCGGTATCCGCGGCTACGCGGTCACCGGTGACCCGCAGTTCCTCGAGCCCTACGACGTGGGCAGGCGGGAGGAGACGGCCGCCGCGACGCGCCTGCGCGAGCTGCTCGCCGGGCGTCCGGAACTGCTCGCCGACCTCGATGTGGTGGAGGCCGCGGCGGATCGGTGGCGTACCGATTACACCGACCCCCTCGCCGCGGCGGTCGCCGCGGGTACGCGGGGGATCGACACCGCGACGGCGGTGCGCGGCAAGACCCTCTTCGACGGACTGCGCGCTCGCTTCGTCACCCAGACCGACAACCTGCTGGCCGCCGTCGCCGTCGACAACGCCGAGCTGGACGCCGCGCGTACCCAGCGTGATGTCGTGTTGTCGGCGGTGGTCGCGGTGTTCGTCCTGACCGGCGTGCTGCTCGTCGTGCTGGTGCGGCGACTGGTCGTGCGGCCGCTGGGCTATCTCACCGATTCCTCGCGCCGGGTGGCGGCGGGGGACTTCGGTTCGCGGATCGAGGCGGTCGGACCGTCCGACATCGCGCTGGTCTGCGAGGCGGTGGAGAACATGCGGCACCACATCGTCGCCGAACTCGACTCCTCGCGGGTCCAGGAGGCGACTCTGCAGCAGCAGAAGCAGGACCTCGGGGTCCAGGCCGAGGAACTGCGCCGCTCCAATGCCGAACTCGAGCAGTTCGCGTACGTCGCCTCCCACGACCTGCAGGAACCGCTGCGCAAGGTGGCCTCGTTCTGCCAGCTGCTCGACAAGCGCTACGGCGATCAGCTCGACGAGCGCGGTAAGCAGTACATCGATTTCGCGGTCGACGGCGCCAAGCGCATGCAAATCCTGATCAACGACCTGCTCACCTTCTCCCGGGTCGGCCGGGTGTCGGAGGGCACCGAGCCGGTCGAGCTCGACGCGACGCTGGACGAGGCGCTGTCGGCGTTGTCGGCCATCATCGAGGAATCCGGCGCCGTGATCGAGCGCCCGGCGGCGTTGCCCCGGCTCGTCGGCGAACCGACATTGCTGATCATGTTGTGGCAGAACCTCATCGGCAACGCTGTCAAATTCCGCACCGCCGGCCTCACGCCGGTGGTCCGCGTCTCCTACGAGCCGGCGGCCGACGACCCCCAGGAATGGCAGTTCTCGGTGTCGGACAACGGAATCGGCGTCGCCCCCGAGTTCGTCGAGAAGGTCTTCGTGATCTTCCAGCGCCTGCATCCGCGCGACGCGTACGGCGGGACGGGTATCGGCCTGGCCGTGTGCAAGAAGATCGTGGAGTTCCACGGCGGCCGGATCTGGATCGACACCGACTACCGCGACGGCACCCGGCTGTGTTTCACCCTCCGGGCCGACGCGCCCGCCCTGACCGCACCGCCCATCGAGAAAGAGGTCTCCGCATGACCGATCCCGGCCAGCCGATCGACATCCTGCTCGTCGAGGACGATCCCGGCGACGAGTTGATGACACGGGAAGCGTTCGAGGACAACAAGATCGGCAACACCTTGCACGTGGTCCGCGACGGTGAGGAAGCGCTGGACTTCCTCTACCGTGGTGGCGCCTACGCCGAGGCTCCGCGACCGGATCTGATTCTGCTCGATCTGAATCTGCCCAAGTACGACGGCAGGCAGGTGCTGGAGAAGATCAAGGCCGACCCGGAGCTCTCGCACATCCCGGTGGTCGTGCTCACCACCTCCGCGGCCGAGGAAGACATTCTGCGCAGCTACAAACTGCACGCGAACGCCTATGTCACCAAGCCGGTGGATCTCGATCAGTTCATCGCCGCCATCCGGCAGATCGACGAATTCTTCGTGCAGGTCGTGCGGCTCCCGCGCGTGCGGGAGCCGCGTGTACGGACCTAGCCCGCGGAGCTGCGCGGTTCGTCGGCGATCGCCGACGCGAGGGTGTCGTAGACGGCGAGCAGCTTGTCCAGCCCGGTCAGCTCGATCGGCCGGGCCACCTCGCGGGAGGCGACGACACGCAGCTGGTCGGGTGCGGACTTGGACACGATCAGCAGTGCGCTGAGCCCCGCCGAGCCGAGGAACCCGACCTGGGTCATGTCCACGACGAGGGTCTTCCCGCGCTGCCGCGCCTGCTCCAGCGCGGCTTGCAGCTGGGGAGCCGATGCCATGTCCACTTCACCGCGGACACTGAGGATTTCGAATCCGTCCTGCGCGCGGCTCTGGACATCGAGCTCACGGAATCTGTCTTCGACGGTCACCGGAAGTCTCCCTGGTTGCGCTTGGCCACTGTGTACCCCTTGCCTCTGGCTTCGCCGGGTCGACGAGTCCTGCGAGCCGATTCTCGCGTAGGCAACCTACCCTATCCGCTCGGCGGTAAACGCCGCCCACGCGCCGTATTCGGCCGCCGCGGGCGACGGGCGGCTCGACCGGATCAGGTGTCGCATCGTCCGGTCCGTTCGTGGCAGGTCAGCAGCAGATGGTCGAAGGCGCTCACGACCTGTGGCGCCGGTCGCGGCACCGATTTCAGGTCCGAGATCACACAGGTGGCGATGTCACGCAACTTGGTGTTGGTCTCCTGCGAACGCCAGACCAGGACCTTGAACGCCTGCTCGGCGCTGATCCCGTACATGTGCATGAGCACGCCCTTGGCCTGCTCGATGACCGCGCGCGATTCCACCGCGCTCGAGATCGCGGCGTTCACCGCGGCTTTAGTCGCGGCGTCGACCGTCTCGGTCAGGTCCAGGTAGTAGCCGGTGGTGCCGACGGGCACGTCGTCGTCGTCGAGGATGCGGTCGGCGACGACCATCGCCGTGTGCGTCCGGCCGCCGGTATCGAGGAAGCGGTGCCTGCTCGAGAACGGCTCGCCGCGCTCGATGGTCCGGGCGATGAGGTCGGCGACGACGTCACGGTCGTCGGGATGCTTGTGCGACAGCAGCAGCTCGGTGGTGGGTTCGACCTGGCCCGGAGTGTAGCCGTGCATGCGGTAGACCTCGGCCGACCACTCCCAGCGCTGCGTGGTGAACCAGAACGTGAACGCGCCGACCGCCGACGGGGCATGTGCCTCGTCGACCGCGTCGTCCACACCGGGAAAATCGGATGACATCACCATGACACTACCGTCGTCGGGATCGTCGGCCGCCCGCTCGGCCGGGTCCGGCGGGCCCGCGCCGTCACGCCGTGCGGAATCGGCCCGGTCCTCTGCGCGCGGTGTCGTCGGGGGCGTCGAGGTGGTCCATGATCGACTCCCACCAGGACTGCAATGGGCTCGGTTCGGGCCAGCTGATGGTTTCGCCGGCGACCTCGTTGTCGTCCGGGTCGGGCGGTGTCGTCCGGCCGCGCTCGCGCTGGGTCATGCCGGTTCCTCCGTGGCGACCGGCTCCGCCCCCACCGGGTGGTGGACCTGGTGCGGATAGGTCACCAGCTCGCCGGCCGGGTCGACCACCTCGAGGACGCGCCGCGACCACCCACCGTCCTCGACCACGAACAAGGAGGATCCGTGCGCGCGACACCGGGTCGCGGTCCGCACCAGTTCCCCGAAGCCCCGGCACGAGACGAAACCCAGTCCGCGCAGGTCGACGACGAACTGCCCGCCCGGGACCACCGTGTCGGCGCCGTGGTCGAGCATTCGCCGCCAGCGCGGCATCGTGAAGGCGTCGACCTCGCCGCGCGCTCGCAATCGCGTCGATCGGCCGCGATGCTCGAACTCGGCGCTCAGCCGTAGGCAGGCATCGCGAGGCTCATCGAGGAAAGCCGGAAAAGGGCTGTCGACGGCGGTCGGGAACGGGCCGTCGCGGCGCCGGTCGGGGAAGGGCAGAGACATCGGTGTGCTCGATTCGTCGGCACCAGCGGCCTACGGCCGCCCGCCCACACCCTGCATGTTGAAGGTCGGGAGGACCTCCCATTGCACCACACATTCCGCTGGCGGGTCGCCCAACAGGCGATATGGGCCGGTCAGGCCGCCTCGATATCGCCTGCCTGGGCACGCAGTCGAGTCAGGATCCTGGTGAGTTTGCGCGAGACGCTCATCTGCGACAGGCCGACTCGTTCGGCGATGTCGGACTGGGTCAGCGAGTCGTAGTAGCGCCACGACAGCAGCTGCCTGTCCTCGTCCGACAGCTGCGCCAGCAGCGGTCCCACCGTGAGCGCGTCCTCGGTGAGCGCGTAGAACGGGTCCTCGTCACCGATGCTGTCGGCGATGGACATGCCGGGGCCGCCGTCGGCGTCGGGCACCGGGAGATCGAGACTGCGGGTGTGGTGGGCCTCGGAGGCGGTCATCGCTCGGGTGACATCGGTGATGTCGACGCCCAGTTCGTCGGCCAGCTCGTAGGCGGTGGGGGACCGGTCGAGCTCACGGGTGAGCTTCTCGGTGGCGGGCCGGAGCCGCCCGTAGAGCTCCTTGTCGCGGCGCGGCACGTGCAGCGCCCAGGTGCGGTCGCGGAAATGCCGCCGGACCTCGCCCATCACCGTCGGAACCGCGAAGCCGAGGAACGGCGCGCCGTGGGTGACGTCGTAGCGATCGACCGCGATCACCAACCCGACCCGCGCGGTCTGCAGCAGGTCCTCGAAGGTCTCGCCGCGACCGGCGAACCGGCGGGCGATGTTCTCGGCCAACGGCAGGCAGGTATCGATGATCCGATCCCGCAGCGCTTCGTGCTCGGCTGAACGTGGGTCGGTCAGCGACAACTGGACGAACAGCGGTTCTGGCTTGTCGTAGGTGACGGTCTGGCTCATCGGGTCAGCTCCTGGCCTTCAACTGTGAGTACCGGTCGACTGGCAGGCTGGCAAGTCGGAAGGTATGGACCTTGTTGATCGAAGAGTTACCGTTTCGTGTCGTTCCCAAACCTCGTTGCCGATCGTCGGTCCCGGCGAGCCGGTCGATGCGCCGGGCAGGGATGCGAAGCGGGACAGCCGGGTTCGGCCGGCGTTCGCCCGGCTGCCCGAGCTGTCGGAGGCCCGCGTACCCTGTGGCCCGTGGCGGCCCCGCTCGGGCCACGTCAACGCCACGAGGGGAGCCACGATGACGAACCCGCTCGACAGAGCGCTGGCCGAACGGCAGGTCCGGAACACGCGGCTCGGATGGGATGTGCAGGCCGAGATCAGCCAGTTGCTGATGCTGCGCGCCGTCGCCGAGACCGCCGCCATGGTCGCCGGATTCCTGATCGATGAGATCACCGACCTGCGTGTGGCGTTGGACGAGATCGCCACTTGCCTGATGGTGCACGCCGTGCCCGAAACCCGGATCCGGTGTGAGTTCTCCGCCGATAAGCGCGGCATGCGTATGGAGGTGGGCGCGGTGTCGATGGTGGCCGACCCCATCGACGAGACCGGCCTGGGCTGGCAGGTGCTCGAGGCGAGCACCGATCGCCTCGCCGTGGAGACGGGTCCGCTCGACCCCGACACCGGCGGACGTTCGGTCACCGTGGTGTTCGAGCGGGCGCGCACCCGCGCCTGAGGCGCTCCCGGCCGCTCGCGCCATCTCCGCCGCTGCCGTTTCCGCCGAGCGGCTCCGGGTATGTCCGGTCGGACAGCATGATGAGCGCGAGGAGGATTCCGGTGAACGATGTGACACCGAACCGAACACGCGCCGAACACCGCGCGAGGACGACGACGGTGGAGCTCGACCTCGAGACCGTGTCGCTGGGTCAGGTCCGCCATACGGTTCGCCGGCTGCTGACGCAGTGTGCCGGCGTCGGAGTCGAGGACGCGGTGCAGGTGTGTGACGAGTTGGCCAGCAATGCTGTTCGCCACAGCGCGCCGGAGCGATCCTGCCGGTTGATCGTGGCAGGTCCGGCCCGATTCCGGGTGGAAGTCGACGACAGTTCGGCCACCCGACCCCGCATCCGCCGCCCGGACGGCACCGGCGGCACCGGGTTACGGCTGGTCACCCAGCTGTCCGCCCGCTGGGGCGTCGAGTATCGGGAGGCCGGCAAGACGGTCTGGGCGGAACTGGGGACCCCGAACCCGTGCTGAGTGGGGTCGCCGGGGTGTGACCGGCCCGTCAGCTGCCCGGGCGACAACGAGCATTTCTCCCCTTGCCGGTGCGGCGACCGATGCGCGGGCGCCGCTGGCGACCGGCGATCCGCTTGGCCGTTCGATCGCGACCCAGCGAACGCGACCGCGGAGAGTGTGGTCCACCCTCAGGCCGGCCAGACCCGCATCACGTGACAGCCGCAGAGATTCACGTCGACACCCGCCGGACCCGATCGTCGGCGCGGGGCCGAGCCTGCCGGGGTTGAATCGGCCCCGCGCGTGCGTTATCCGTCGTGCGGGTCGCCGTGCCGGATCCGGTCGACCGAATCGCCGGTGAGGTCGATGCGGTGCAACGGTCGTGATGGCGGCCCTCGGAGTACCCGCGTCTACCGCCGCGCGGACGGATCGGGGAGGGTGGGCTCCGGAGTGGGGATCGGGGAATCGGTTCGCCCGGACGAGGTAGGGGCGGCACCGGGTCGCCGGGAGTGGGCGGGATGGGGTCCGGCGCGGGACCGGGCGGGAAGGGGGCCGGCGGCGGGGGTTGGGGGGTCGGTTCGACCGGGGTCATGATCGCCTCCTCGACGGTGGTGAACGGCGGATGATCGCCATGTCCCCGCGATGCCCGCGTCCCGCCGCGCGAAACGGGAACGCGCCGCGAATCAAAGGATCGGACGGCCGCCGGTGACCGCGAGCCTGGCGCCGGAGAGGTAGCTACCGTCGTCGGCGGCGAGCAGGACATAGGCGGGCGCGAGCTCGGCGGGCTGTCCCGCCCTGCCCAGCGGGGTGTCGTCCCCGAACTTCGCGACCTTCTCCGGTGGCATGGTGGACGGAATCAGCGGCATCCAGATCGGGCCGGGCGCCACACTGTTCACCCGGATGCCCTTGTCGCCCAGCAATTGCGCCAGGCTCGCGGACAGATTCGCGATCGCGGCTTCGGTCGCGGCATACGGTGCCGGCGTCGGATTGGGCATGTCGGAATTCACCGACGAACTGCCGATGATCGACGACCCCGGCCGCATGTGCGGAACCGCCGCCTGGACGAGATGGAAGGACGCGTCGGAGCCGTCGTGAATTCGAGCCGGGTAGTTGTCGATTCGATGATCACGGTTTGGCAACGGGCGCCGTGGTCAACCCTGGGTGTATGACCAACTCACGTAATCGGACAACGAGTACGCCGAGCATGGATCTGACCAGCACCATCATCATGTTGGCCACCTGCGTGTTCTTCCTCTTCGGGCTGGTGACACTGACGTCCTCGCTGCCGCTCGCGTTCGCCGGCTCGATCGGGCTGGCCGCCGCGATGGTGACGACCACCAGAGCCCTGGACTCCGCCCGGCCCTCGGTCGACGTCCGCGACAGCTAGCCCGACCGCCGATGTCGGCGGTGGACAGCGCTTCCTCCGCGACCGGGGGACGGCGGGCTCACATCGGGTAGATCCCGTGCTTGCGCGGGTTGAATTCGGGGGTGACCGGAGGTTTGTCGCGCAGCAGGCGCAGGGCGTGGCGGATCTCGAGGCGGGTGCGGGACGGCTCGATGACGGCGTCGATGTAGCCGCGTTCGGCCGCGATCCACGGGGTGGCGACCGTCTCGTTGTACTGGTTGATCATGAAATCGCGGGCGGCGGCGCGATGTTCCTCGGGCACGGCGGCCAGCTGGCGCTTGCCGATGAGGTCGACAGCGCTCTCGGCGCCGATCACCGCGATCCGGGCGGTCGGCCACGCGAAGCTGATGTCGGCGCCGACCTGCCGGGCGGCCATCATGCCGTAGGCGCCACCATAGGACTTGCGCACCACCAGATTGATGATCGGCACCGTCGCCTCGATGATCGCGCGGGGGACCCGACCGCCGCGGATGATCACACCGGCGGCTTCCTGTTCGAGGCCGGGCAGCACGCCGGGGGTGTCGACGACGAAGACCAGCGGGATGTTGAACGCGTCGCAGAGCCGGATGAAGTAGGTGGACTTGTCCGAGCAGGCGGCATCGATCGAACCGCCCAGCACCAGTGGCTGATTGGCGATCACCCCCACCGGGTGGCCGTCGACCCGGGCGAAGCCGGTGATCAGGTTCGGGGCGAACAGGGCCCGGATCTCGTGGAATTCACCGTCGTCGAAGATGCGCAGCAAGATGTCGTGCATGTCGTAGCCTGCGCGGTCGGAATCCGGGATGATCGCGTCGAGTTCCAGGTCGTGGGCGGTGATCTCCGACTCCAGCCCGGGATTGACGATCGGTGGCTGTTCGAGGCAGCTCGTCGGCATGTAGCTCAGGTAGTTGCGGGCCCAGTCGTAAGCCTGCTGCTCGGTGTCGGCGATGTGATGCAGGGTGCCGCGCTTGGCCTGGACCTCGGCGCCACCGAGGTCCTCGGCGGAGATGTCCTCACCGTTGACCGCCTTGATCACCTCCGGCCCGGTGACGAACATGTAGGAATCCTTGGTGCCGATGAGCACATCGGTGTTGATCGGCCCGTAGACCGACCCCGCCGCGCACTTGCCGAGGATGATCGACACCTGCGGCACATAGCCGGACAGTTTTTCCAGCACGCGGGAGATGTCGCCGAAGGAGGCGATCGAGCCGACCGCGTCCTGGATCCGCGCTCCGCCGGAGTCGTTGATCGTGACCACCGGGCAGGCATTGTCGAAGGCGATTTTCAACGCGCGCATGAACTTGCGCGCCGCGGTGACGCCGACCGACCCGCCGTAGACGGTCTGGTCGTGGGCGATCACCACGACCGGCCGCCCGTGGATGAGTCCCCGACCGGTGACCAGGCCGTCGCCGTAGAGGGCGTCGGGCTGGTCGGGCTGGCGGGCGAACGCGCCGATCTCGACGAAGGTGCCCGGGTCCAGGAGCATGCGCAGACGCTCGCGGACGCTGGGAATGCCCTTCTTCGCGCGCTTGGCGACGCCGGCCTCGCCGGCGGGCTCTGCCGCGATCGCCAGGATGTCGACCAGTTGCTCGAGCTTCGCCTGCGTACTCGCCACGCCTACCGCCACCTTTCAGCTACTACTGTGCTGGCGCAGACGTTAGGCGGATTCGGGGCGCTCGGGCTCGAAGCGCCGAGTCTCAGGGACAGTTCACAGTCGGTCGTCATGTCGTCTTCCCGTCACTGTCCGGTCGAACACAATGGATTACGTCGGCCATGTCGCGCTCAGCAGCGCGCGGGCGCGGGTTCGTTCCGGAAGCGCGCCTCCAGAAAGTTCCAGGCTTCGGGCAGGCCCGCGACGGCGGTGGTCATGTGTTCGGCTATCTCGTAGCGGGAGAAGGTGATCGATGCCCCCGCGCGGCAGTACCGGTCCGCGACGTCGGCGACGGCGTCGAACGGGGTCAGTTCGTCGAAGACTCCTTGCCAGAAGAAGGTGGGGGTTTCGGGGATGCCGGGGTAGTCGCGCAAGCTGTTCTCGCGCAGCACGGCGCGGGCGTCGGGATTGTCCATCAGGCTCTTGGTGGCGGCGAGCTGTTCGGCGTTGCGCAGTGCGCCGTGCAGGAGCAGGAAGCGGCGACATTCGTCGTGGGTGAAGTCCCGGAACCACAGGCCCTCGGCGTTGAGCTGGTCCGAGATCGGCAGTCGCTCGGGGTATTCGCGTTCCAGGCCCATGGCGGCCGCCCACGCGAGACCGAACCCGGGGTGCGGGCCGAAGCCGATGCCCAGGGCCATCTGTTCGAGGTCGGCCGGAATACCGCCCGCGGCGACGCCGGCGAGTGTCAGATCGGGCGCGTAGGTGGGTTGCAGAGCGGCGGCCCACGCCGTGGCCATGCCACCACCGGAGTACCCGGCCAGTGCGATCGGTGACTGACCCAGGCCGAGTTCGGTCGCGCGTTGCAGGGCTTGCACGCTGTCGAGGGTGACCATGCCACTGAGCTTGGCGGCGCCGTAGGCGACGGTCGGGCCGAGGTAGTCCGGCAGCGCGACCGCCCAGCCCCGGCTCAGCGGCAGCACCGCGCCGAAGGCGTCGAGGGTTTCCTCGTTGAGCAACGAGTACGAGGGGTTGCACTTGGTGCCGAGGGAGTTGATCAGGGCCTGGTAGGACACCAGCGGTGGGTTGTGGACGCCGACCGGGATCAGCACGGTGGTCACGCCCATGATGGGGTGGCCCGCGGAATTGGTGGAGCGGAAGGCGACGTGCCAGATGTCGGTGCCCGCGTAGAGCCCGGTGTCGAGCTTGCGCGTACGGACCACGTCACCGGGGGCGAGGTCGCCGAGGGTGTCGGGTGCCGTGAAGAACGGGTCCGGGTTCGGTGTGGGATAGAGGGGTTCGGCGGTCGCCGCGGGGGCGAACAGTCCGGCGGTCAGAGCGCAGAACAGCACCGTCAGGGCGGCCGTCCAGATCCGGCGCATGGTGGATCCTTGTCATCGGTGGAGCGGGCGGGTGGTCAGCAGTTGGTCGGCGCGGGTTCGCCGCGGAACCGCGCGTCGAGCCACGCCACGGCGGAGGGGAATCCCATGACCGCGGTGGCGAGGTGGTCGGGACTGGGGTAGAGCTCGGACAGGACCGGGGTTCCGGCCCGGCAGTAGCGCTGGTTGGTGTGCACGACCGCGTCGACGGGGATCAGCGGATCGACCGGGGTGTGCCATTCGAAGATCGGCATCGTCGGCACCCCGTCGAAGAGTTCGAGGCTGTTCTCGTCGCCTACCGCCCACGCCCTCGGGTCGTCGATCAGGGACACGGTCGAGGCCAGGTCGCTCGCGCTGTGCATGGCGCCCGCGGCGATGAGTTCGACCGTGCAGCCGTTGGACATCGCCTCGCGCACCGCCAGGCCGGTGTCGTTGAGCTGTCCGCTGATCGGCAGCCGGTCCGGGTATTCGCGTTCCAGCCCGAGCGCCGCGGCCATGGCCAGCCCGAACATGGGGTGCGGAGCCAAGCCCAGGGCGCGGGCCATCGTGGTGATGTTCATCGGCACACCACCCTGCGCGGCCCCGACCAGCCGGAGTTCCGGGGCGTACCGGGGCGCGAGGGCCGCGGCCCAGCCGGTCGCCATTCCGCCGCCGGAATAGCCGAGCATGGCCGCCGGGCTGTCGGCGAGGCCGAGTTCGGGCACCCGGAGCGCGGCGCGGATGCCGTCGAGGGTGATCTGGCCGCCGAGCCGGGCCGCGCCGTAGGCGGCGTTCGGTCCGAGGTGATCGGGCAGCGCGATGCTCCAGCCTCGCAGCAGCATCGTGTTCAGCAGCGGAACGGCCCGGTAGAGCAGGTTCGGGTCGTAGGCGTAGAGGGCGCGCGAGACCGCGCACTGCGTGCCGAGACCGTTGATGATGTGCTGGTAGGACAGCAGCGGCCCGCCGGGGCGGTGGTCGTTCGGGGTGAGGATCGTGGTGGTCGCCGCGATCGGCCTGCCCTGGGAATCGGTGGACCGGAACTTGATCAGCGTGACCGTGGCCGTGGGGAAATACGGCAGCGGATCTTGCGTGCGGACCGCGAGGACCGCCCCGGGATCCCGGCTCGCGAGGTCGGCGGGCGCGGAATAGAACGGGTCGGGGTCCGGCGTCGGATACAGCGGCACCGCGGCGGTCGCGGGCTGAGCGCCGGCGACGAGCAGGCCGGCCAAGACGGCGCAGGCCAGTGCGCGGGCGTCAGCGATCCTCATGGCTCACCCCCGGCGCGGGAATCCGGAAACCGATACCGGTGGCCCGCTCGGAGACCTCCCACAGCTGCTGCCAGCGGGAGCGCTCGCGCGAGAGCGCGCTCGACGGGCACGCGCCGATCGCGCCCCGCGTGTTGAACAGCTTGGTCGGCCCCCAATAGGTGTGCGGGTCCGCGTCGGGCGAGGTCGCGGCGTACAGAATGGATTGTGCCGCGGCGGCGCGTGATTGACCGACGAGGCGGATGAACGGCTCGGCGACGTAGTCGAGCGGGGTCTCGGTGTGGGCGACGAGGCCGGTCGGGGAGACGCCCGGATGCACCACATACGACCGCAGACGCGACCCGTGCTCGTCGAGCCTGCGCTGCAGTTCCCGGCCGAACATCAACGTGGACAGTTTCGATTCGGCGTAGGCCGTCGAGCGCGAGTACCGGCGGCGTTCGAAACGCAGGTCGTCGAGCGGCAGGGAACGCGTCCAACCGTGCGAAATGCTCGACAGCGAGACGACCCGGTCGCGGACTCGGTCCAGCAGGAGCCCGGTCAAGGCGAAATGGCCGAGATGATTGACCCCGAATTGGGTCTCGAAACCATCGGCCGTGCGCGCGAACGGCACATTCATCAGGCCCGCGTTGTTGATCAGCACGTCGAATTCGCCGCATTGCCGGGCGAATCGCGCGACGGCGGTCAGGTCGGCCAGATCCAGTTCGGCCACCGTGACATCGCCCCCCACGCGTGCCGCGATATCGCTGCCGCGCCGCGGATCACGGCAGGCCATGACCACCGAGGCGCCGTGGGCGACGAGAACGCGGGTCACCTCCGCGCCGAGGCCACCGTTGGCCCCGGTGATGACGAATCGCCGGCCGTGCTGATCCGGTATCGGATCGGGAGTCCTTGCCATGGCGCCCGACATTACGAATTGCGGAATCCCGATGGCAATGCGTTTGGAAAACGTCAAACGCGGCGCGGCGCGGGCTGGTCGTTTCCCAAAGACGGCCTGCGCGTCCGGAATTCGGTCATCGGCTGACATAGCGTGACGCCGTCAGTGCCCGAGCAGCTGTCGATTAGCTAGGAGATGTTTGCCGTATGGCTCGCGAAGACGAACTACGCACGTATATGAAGAAGGCCGTCCGGGAATTGCAGGTCACCCGGCAGCGTCTCGACGACGTGGAAGCGCGAGCCACCGAGCCGATCGCCATCGTCGGAATGGCGTGCCGTTACCCGGGCGGGGTCACCTCGCCGGAGCAGCTGTGGCAGGCGGCCGTCGAGGGGCGCAGCCTGGTGGGGGAGTGGCCCGCCGATCGGGGCTGGGACGTCGAGGGACTGTTCGATCCCGAACCCGGGCTGCCAGGCAAGTCGTACGTCCGCACGGGCGGCTTCCTCGACGGCGCCACCGCGTTCGACGCGAACTTCTTCGGCATCAGTCCGCGCGAGGCCCTGGCGATGGACCCGCAGCAGCGGCTGGTGCTCGAGACCGCGTGGGAGACGTTCGAGCGGGCCGGGATCGATCCGACCACGGTGCGCGGCAGCGCCACCGGTGTGTTCGTCGGCCTGATGCCGGATATGCAGGGCCCGTCCTCGCGCGATATCGACGAACGGGTGCGCGAGACGATCGAGCACTTCCTGATGACCGGGCAGGCCTCCAGCATCGCTTCCGGCCGGGTGTCCTATGTGCTCGGGCTGGAGGGGCCCTCGGTCACCGTGGACACCGCCTGCTCGTCGTCGCTGGTCGCGATCCACCAGGCGGTGCGATCGCTGCGTTCCGGCGAGTCGACGCTGGCGCTGGCCGGCGGTGTCACGGTGATGGCGACACCCGCCGCGTTCGTCGCGTTCTCCACCCAGCGCGCCCTCGCCGCCGACGGCCGGTGCAAGTCCTTCGCCGCGGGCGCCGACGGTACCGCGTGGGGTGAGGGCGTCGGCATGCTGTTGCTCGAGCGGGTCTCCGAGGCCCGGCGTAACGGCCATCGAATCCTGGGCCTGGTGCGCGGCACGGCGGTGAACTCCGACGGCGCGTCCAACGGCCTGACCGCGCCGAACGGACGATCCCAGCAGCGGGTGATCCGCTCGGCGCTGGCCGACGCGGGGCTGGCCTCGCACGAGGTCGACGTCGTCGAGGCGCACGGCACCGGGACCCGGCTGGGCGATCCCATCGAGGCCGAGGCGCTGCTGGCGACCTACGGCGCCGAGCGCGACGGGGCGGAGCCGCTGTTGCTCGGGTCGCTCAAATCGAACATGGGCCATACCCAGGCCGCGGCCGGTGTCGGCGGGTTGATCAAGATGGTCATGGCGATGCGGCACGGGCTCGTGCCGCCGACGATCAATGTCGACGAGCCGACGCCGCACGTGGATTGGTCCGCGGGCGCGGTGCGGCTGGCGACCGAGACCCAGGCGTGGCCCGCGACCGGTCGTCCGCCGCGTGCGGCGGTGTCGTCCTTCGGTATCAGCGGCACCAACGCGCATGTGATCGTCGAGCGCGGCGACCTCGAGCAGGACGTGGCCCGGCCCGCCGATGCCCTTGTGCCGCCGGTGATTCCGTGGGTGCTGAGCGCCCGCTCGGCCGACGGCGTCGTGGCGCAGGCGGCGGCGTTGCTCGGCGCGGTCGAGTCCGGCGTCGCCACCGACGCCGTCGACATCGGCTTCTCGCTGCTGGATACCCGGGCGCGGTTCGACCATCGCGCCGTGATCGTGGGACACGATCTCGACGAGTTGGCCGCGGGACTGCGATCGGTCGCCGAGGATCGGTCCGCGCACAACGTCGTGCGCGGCACGGCCGGTGCGGCGGTGACGGCGGCGATGTTCCCCGGGCAGGGCGCGCAGCGCGTCGGCATGGGGCGCGAGCTCTACGACAGCTATCCCGTGTACCGGACGGCCTTCGACGAGGTCTGCGAGGAGCTGGACAAGCACCTCGAGCTCTCGTTGCTCGACGTGGTCTTCGCCGCGCCGGGCACCGAGCGGGCCGCCCTGCTGGACCGCACCGAGATCACCCAGGTCGCGCTCTTCGCCACCGAGGTGGCGATCTACCGGCTGGCCGAATCCTGGGGCCTGCGACCGGCATTCGTGCTGGGCCATTCGATCGGGGAGATCGTCGCGGCGCAGGTGGCCGGCGTCTGGTCGCTGCCGGACGCGTGCGCGCTGGTGGCGGCCCGAGGACGGCTCATGCAGTCCGGACCGGCGGGCGGGGCGATGATCGCGGTCGCCACGGACGCCGCGACCGCCGCCGAGCTGGTCCGCGAATACGACGACGTGAGCATCGCCGCCGTCAACGGGCCCGCGTCGGTGGTCCTGTCGGGCGCGAGCGCGTCGATCGACGCGCTCGCCGGTCAGCTGACGGCCGAGGACGTGCGCACCACCCGGCTGCTGGTGAGTCACGCGTTCCATTCGGCCCACATGGACGCGGTCCTCGCGGAATTCGACCAGGTATGTCGCGGCCTGACCTATCATCCGCCGACGGTGCCGGTGATCTCGGCGCTCACCGGCAAGGTCGCCGAGGTGACCGAACTGTGCTCCCCGGACTACTGGGTCAACCATCTGCGCGAACCGGTCCGCTACCTGGACGCGGTGCGGTGGGCGCGCGAGCAGGGCGGTGTCGACTGCTTCGCGGAAATGGGGCCGGGCGCCGCCCTGACGGCGATGGTGCACGAGATCGTCGACGATGGTGAGGCAGTGACCGCCGTCGCGCTGCAACGGCCCGGCCTGGCCGGTGACCTCGCGTTCGCCCTGGGACTGTCGGCGTTGTATTCGGCAGGGACGTCGCTGGATCCGGTCTCGGTGTTCGACGGTTCCGGGGCCCGCCGGATCGACTTGCCCACCTACGCCTTTCAGCGCGACCGGTACTGGCTCGAGGTGACCGAGGGCAGCAATGTGCGCGGCGCCGGACTCGCCGCCGCGGACCATCCGCTGCTCGGCGCCAAGGTCGATCTCGCCCAGGACGGCGGGCTGCTGCTGACCGGGCGGCTGTCGCCGCACACCCACCCCTGGCTGGCGGGTCACCGGATCGGCGGCGCGATTCTGCTGCCCGGGACGGCCTTCGTCGAACTCGCCTGGCACGCGGGACAACGGGTGGACTGCCCCGAGGTCGGTGAACTCGTGCTCGAAGCGCCGCTGGTGCTGCCCGAGCCGGGCGCGGTGGAGATCCAGGTGCTCGTCGGCGCGGCGCGGGAGTCGGGGGAGCGCACCCTGGGGGTGTACTCCCGCCCGCAGACATCGACCGGGTCCGACCTGCCGTGGACCTGTCACGCCACGGGCACCGTGCGGGCCGCGACCGATCCGGCCGCGGCCGTCACCGGTGCGTGGCCGCCGCCGGGAGCCGTCGCGGTGGCTCTCGGTGACCCGTACGAGGCGATGGCGGCGGCGGGATACGACTACGGCTCCGCCTTCCGCGGGCTCGGCCGGATCTGGCGTCACGGTGCCGAGGTGCTGGCCGAGGTGGCCCTGCCCGAGGCCGACGCCGGCGCGGCCGGACAGTTCGGTCTGCACCCCGCGCTGCTGGACGCGGCGCTGCACGCGATGATCGCGACCGGCACCGTCGGACCGACCGAGTCCGGCACGGTGCGGCTCCCGTTCGCCTGGGAAGGCGTGTCGCTGTTCGCGGTAGGCGCGGCCGAACTCCGGGTCCGGCTGACCCCCGCCGGAACGGACCGGATCGCGCTCGAACTGACCGATACGACGGGCAGGCCGGTCGCCCGCGCGGAATCGCTGGCGCTGCGCGAGATCTCGCTCGACCTCCTGGAACAGCGGCCGTCGGCGACCGACGGCGGCCTGTTCGAACTGAACTGGGTGACAGTCCCCGCACCCGACGGGATCGGCGACGACGGCGAATGGCACACCCTCGCCGAGGGCGCGGTCGTGGTGGAGCAGTGCGCACGCGGCGCGGGCGACCTCGTCGTCGTGCGGGTGCCCGGTGCCGCCCCCGACCCGGCGACCGCGCACGAGCAGGTGATCGCGGTCCAGGCCGTCGTCCAGGACCTGCTCGCCGATGATCGGTTCACCCGGGCCCGGATCGTGTTCGTGAGCACCGGCGCGGTCGCCGTGCACAGCGCCGAGGACATCGGCGATCTCGCGGGCGCGGCGGTGTGGGGTCTGCTGCGGACCGCGCAGAACGAGCACCCCGGCCGGATCACCCTGCTCGATCTCGACGGGCGGACCGACTATCGCGAGGCGGTCCGTGCCGCCGTGGCGCTCACCACCGAACCCCAGCTGGCGATCCGGCACGGCGAATCCCACGCGCCCCGCCTGGTTCGCGCCGGCGCGGATACGGTCGGATCGGCCGACGCGCTCGACGGCGGCGACTGGCAGCTCGTCGATCGCGGTCGCGGCACCCTCAACGGGGACAACATGTTCCTCGCCGAACAGTCCGCGCCCACACCGCTGGCACCGGGGCAGGTCCGCATCGCGGTCCGCGCGGCGGGCGTGAACTTCCGTGACGTCCTGATCGTGCTCGGGATGTACCCGATCCCGAACACCGCCATCGGCGGCGAAGGCGCCGGTGTCGTCATCGAGGTCGCACCCGACGTGGTGGACTTCGCGCCCGGCGACCGCGTGATGGGCATCTTCACCGGCGTGAGCGCCACGGTGGTGGCCGACCGGCGGACGGTGATCCCGATCCCGACGGGCTGGTCGTTCGAGGACGCCGCCGCCGCGCCGATCGTGTTCGCCACCGCCTACTACGCTCTGGTCGACCTGGCCGGGGCGCGGGCAGGGGAGTCGCTGCTCATCCACGCCGCGACCGGCGGTGTCGGGATGGCCGCGGTGCAGCTGGCCCGTCATCTCGGGCTCGACCTGTTCGTCACGGCCAGCCCCGGGAAATGGGATGCGCTGCGGGCGAACGGTTTCGGCGACGAGCGTATCGGCAACACCCGCACCACCGAGTTCGAGGGCAAGTTCCTGGCGGTCACCGGGGGCCGCGGTGTCGACATCGTGCTCGACTCGCTGGCGGGCGAGAAGGTCGACGCGTCGCTGCGCCTGCTGCCGCGCGGGGGCCGCTTCATCGAGATGGGCCTGACCGATCTGCGCGACCCCGACGAGATCGCGGCGCGGTACCCGGGGGTCGGCTACCAGAACTTCCTGCTGATGGAGGCGGGCCCCGACCGGTTGCACGAGATCCTGACCGACCTGCGCGGCCTGTTCGAATCCGGTGTCCTGCGCCCCCTTCCGGTGACGCGCTGGGATGTGCGTCGGGCGCCGGAGGCGTTCCGGCAGCTGAGTCAGGCCCACCACGTCGGCAAGTACGTGCTGACGGTCCCGGCCCCGCTGGACCCCGACGGCACCGTCCTGGTGACCGGCGGCACCGGCGGCCTGGGCGCGCTCGCCGCCCGGCACCTGGTCACCGCCCACGGCGTGCGGCATCTGCTGCTGGCCAGCCGGCGCGGACCCGCTGCCGACGGCGCCGCCGAGCTCGCCGCCGAACTGGCCGCGCTCGGCGCTCGGGTCGACATTGCCGCCTGCGATGTCGGTGACCGGGACGCGGTGACCGCGCTGGTCGCCGCGATCCCACCCGAGCGCCCGCTCACCGCGGTGGTGCACACCGCGGGCCTGGTCGCGGACGCGCTGTTCGCCGAGCACACCCCCGACCACGTCGCGAAGGTATTCCACGCCAAGGCCGAAGCCGCCTGGCACCTGCACGAGGCGACACGCCACCACCCGCGGGCCCAGTTCGTCCTGTACTCCTCGATCGCGGGTCTGCTCGGCAATCCCGGTCAGGCGAACTATGCCGCGGCCAACGGCTTCCTCGACGCACTGGCCCAGCACCGCAGGCAGCACGGCCTGCCCGCGACCGCCCTGGCCTGGGGGCTGTGGGAGCGCGGCACCGGCATCACCGGTCATCTCACCGAGCGTGACCGGCAGCGGATGCGCCGCGAAGGTCTCATCCCGCTCGGCGACGCGGACGGCATGGCCCTGTTCGACACCGCGCTGTCGACCGGCAGGTCGCTGGCGGTCCCCGCCCGACTCGATCTCACCGCGTTGCAGTCACTCGGCGACGTGGACGAGATGCCCGCGATTCTGCGGTCGCTGCTGCGCGGTCCGCGCCGGGTCGCCGGTGGCGGCTCCGACGAATCGGCGAAGCTGCTGGCCGCGCTGGCCGGCGTCGAGCCCGCCGAGCAGGAGCGGATCATCCTGGGCGTGATCCGGTCGCACGCGGCGGCGGTACTCGGGCATGCCTCCGCCGAGGCGGTGCCCGCCGAGACCGCCTTCACCGACCTGGGCTTCGACTCGCTGGGCGCGGTGGAATTCCGCAATCGGCTCGAAGCCGCCACGGGGGCCAAGCTGCGCACCACCATCGTGTTCGACTACCCCAACGCCGCCGCGCTGGCCCAGTACCTGCGCACCGAGATCGCCCCGGTCGACGATCCCGCGGCGCGCATCGCCGCCCAGCTCGACGCGCTCGCCGCCGGGTGCGCCGGGGTGGACCTGCCGCCGGAACGGATCGAGGAGCTGCTCGGCCGGATCAACGACCTCGCGCGCGCCCTGCGCGGCGGCGGGGCCGAGGACTTCGTCGACAACATCGACGTCGCCGACGACGACGCGCTCTTCGACCTGATCGACCAGGTCCGTTCGGTCTGAGCCGACCAGAAAGCGAGACTCGAATGGCCGACGAAGCCGAACTGCGCGCCTATCTCAAGCGCGCCACCCGACAGTTGCAGGAAACCAGGCAGCGCCTGAGCGAGGAGCAGGAACGCGCCAGGGAACCGATCGCGATCATCGGCATGTCGTGCCGTTTCCCCGGCGCGATCACCACTCCCGACGAGCTGTGGCAGGCCCTGATCGACGGGCGCGACCTGATCACCGAATTCCCCGCCGATCGCGGCTGGGACATCGACGGGTTCTACGACCCCGACCCCGACAAGTTCGCCAAATCGTATGTGCGCGAAGGAGGTTTCCTCGACAACGCGGGCGAGTTCGACGCCGGCTTCTTCGGCATCAGCCCGCTCGAAGCCGAGGCGATGGACCCGCAGCAGCGGTTGCTGCTCGAGATCGCCTGGGAATCGGTCGAGCACGCCCGGCTGGACCCGACGGCCCTGCGCGGCAGCGCGACCGGGGTGTTCGTCGGCTTCAGCGATCAGGGCTACGGCTTCGGCGCCACCCGGTCCTGGGACGGCGCCGAGACCTACTACTTCACCGGTAACCACGCCTCCATGGCGGCCGGTCGCGTCGCCTATCTGCTGGGGTTGGAGGGGCCCGCGGTGACCGTCGACACCGCGTGCTCGTCCTCGCTGGTCGCGATCCACCAGGCCGTGCAGTCGCTGCGGCTGGGGGAGTGCACGACGGCCCTGGCCGGGGGTGTCACCGTGATGTCGACCCCGATGCCGTTCGCCCTGTTCTCCCGCCAGCGCGCGCTGGCGGCGGACGGGCGGTGCAAGTCCTACGCCGCCGGCGCCGACGGCACGGCCTGGGGTGAGGGCGCCGGAATGCTGCTGCTGGAGCGTCTCTCGGATGCCCGGCGGCACGGGCACCGGGTGCTCGCGGTCGTGCGCGGGTCCGCGGTGAACAGTGACGGCGCGTCGAACGGGCTCACCGCGCCGCGCGGCATCGCCCAGCAGCGGGTGATCCAGTCGGCCCTGGCCAACGCCGGGCTGCGGGCCGGCGAGGTGGACGTGGTGGAAGGCCACGGCACCGGCACCGTGCTCGGTGACCCGGTGGAGGCGCAGGCCTTGCTGGCCACCTATGGGCAGCGCGACGGTGCGCCGCCGCTGGTGCTCGGCTCGGTCAAATCCAATATGGGACATACCCAGTCGGCCGCCGGGGTCGCCGGCGTCATCAAGGTCGTCGAGTCGCTCCGGCGCGCGATGGTCCCGCCGACCCTGCACGTCGACGCACCGACCCCGCACGCCGACTGGTCCGCCGACCGGATCCGGCTCGCGCGGCGTCCCCAGGTCTGGCCGGAAACCGAGCACCCGCGCCGGGCCGGGGTGTCGTCGTTCGGCATCAGCGGAACCAACGCGCATGTGATCGTGGAGCAGGCGCCGGAGCCCGAAAGCCTGGTGACAGAGCCGGATCGGCGCCCCACGGCGCCCGTCGCGTGGCCGCTGTCGGCGCGCGATGCCGCCGGTCTGCGCGCCCAGGCGGCTCGGCTGTACGCCGCGGTGGCGGACTCCGCCGACGACCCCGCCGGGATCGGGTATTCGCTGGCCACCACGCGCACGCGATTCGACCACCGTGCGGTCGTCGTGGGCCGGACCGGCGCCGAACTCCTCGACGGGCTCGCCGCGCTCGGCGCACCCTCGGCCGTGGCGTCGCCTCGCGGCGGCAAGCTGGCGATGATGTTTCCCGGTCAGGGCGGGCAGCTCGCCGGTATCGGCCGCGGACTCTACGACGCCTACCCGGTCTTCGCGCGGGCCTTCGACGAGACCGCCGCCGGCTTCGACGCCCACCTCGAGCACTCGCTGCGCGGGGCGGTGTTCGACGCCGACACCGAGCTGCTCGCGCGGACCGACTACGCCCAACCCGCCGTATTCGCCCTCCAGGTGGCGCTGTACCGACTGCTCGAATCCTGTGGAGTGACACCGGATTACCTGGTCGGGCATTCCCTCGGTGAACTCACCGCCGCGTATGTGGCCGGGGTGTTCTCGCTCCCCGACGCGATCGCGGTGGTGGCCGCCCGCGGCCGGTTGATGCAGCGCATGGAACAGGGCGCGATGATCGCGGTGCGGGCAGGCGCCGACGAGGCGCTCGCCTCGATCGCGGGGCGCCCGACGGTCTCGGTGGCCGCGGTCAACGGCCCGAACGCCACGGTGATCGCGGGCGATCCCACCGCGATCGGTGAGATCGCCCGGTACTGGCGGGGCCGCGGGCGCCGGGTCACGCGGCTCGGTGTCGATCGCGCCTTCCACTCCCCCCACGTGGCGGCGATCGTCGAGGAGTTGCGCGGGGTCCTGGCGTCGATCCGGCTCGACGAGCCCCGGCTCCCGGTCGTGTCCACACTGACCGGCGCCGAAGCGACCCCGGGCCTGCTGACCTCGGTCGGCCACTGGGTTCGCCAGGCCCGTGAACCGGTGCTCTTCCACGACAGCGTGCGCTGGATGCACGAAGCCGAGGTGGGTACCTATCTCGAGCTCGGCGCGGGCGACACGCTCTCCGCCCTGGTCTACGAGACGCTCGCCGCCAGCGGCAGCGTCACCGTCCCGCTGCTGCGACCCGGTGTCGACGAGGCGATGTCGGCGGTGCAGGCCCTGGCGAGCGCATGGGTCGGCGGCGCCGAGGTGGACTGGCGGGCGCTCCACGGCGACCGGGCGCCCGGGCTCGTCGACCTGCCGACCTACCCGTTCCAGCGCAGGCGCTACTGGGTACACACCGACAGCGCCGTGGTCGAGAACCTGATCGGCGCGGCGGGCAACGGCATCGTCGGCGAGGTGACGCCGTCCGCCGGACCGTCGACGCTGCGGGAACCGGCGCAGGCCCGCGAGCGAGCGGACCTGGCGGAGATCCCGGACGAGCAGCGTGCCGAGGTCGCGACGCGCTTGGTGCTGGCCCAGATCCGGGAAATCCTCATCGACCGCACCGACGACGACATCGACCTCGACGCCACCCTCCTGCAGATCGGGCTGACCTCGCTCAGCGCGCTGGAACTGCGCGGCCGGATCACCAGAGCCGCGGGTACCCACGTCTCGCTCGAGGATCTGTTCACCCATCCGACGCCCCGAGCGCTCGCGGATCTGCTCGTCGCTCGGATCTGGGCCGACACGACGACCCCCGAGGCGGTGCCCGCATGACGCTGTCCTCCGTGCCTCGCGGCACCGTCGCCTTCGAGCAGCTGGTACCGGCCGTCCTGGCGCACCGGCGCGGTCTGGCCGAGGTCTACGTCGCCGACACCGCCGTCGTGGGTGAGAGCGAATTCCTTGTCGCGGTACAGGTTCCGCGAGCGCACTCGCTGTGGTTCGACCGGCTGGTCGCCTATCACGATCCCTTCGCCGCGCTGGAGGCCGTACGACAGTCGCTGCTGGTCGTCGGCCAGCGGCACCTCGGGGTGCCCGCCGACGCGCCGGCGAGCCTGCAGACGATGTCGTTCCAGGTCGAAGACCTCAGCACCTTCCGCGACACCGAACGCGAACCCTTCGAGGGGATCGTGCGACTCCGCCCGGGGGCAGCGGGATCAGGCCGCGGCTACTACCAGGATGTCTCCTTCGAGGCCGTGCTGACCGTGCACGGCGCGTCGGCGTTGTCGGTGCGCGGCAGCGGGATCGCGTTCCCGCGCGAGGCCTACGACGAATTCCGCGAACTCCAGCGGCGCGGTCGATCCGCGCGCGCCCCGAGCGGCGCCGACGCACCCCGACCGCTGGATCCCGCCCTGGTCGGACGGCGCGACCCACGCAATGTCGTGCTCGCCCGCGATGCCGCGGGCAGGCTGGTCCTGGTCGTGGATCGCGGCCACCCGAGCTTCTTCGACCACCAGTACGACCATGTCCCCGGCCCGCTGCTGCTCGAGGCGTTCCGGCAGGCGGCGGTCCTCGCCGCGACCGAGGCCGGTGCGCTCGACTCGCCGGTCGCGGCGGTGTTGGACGTGACGGCCCGGTTCAGCGACTTCGCCGAACTCGACAGCGAGATCACCTGCGCCACCACGATCGTGGGCGACCTCGCGATGGGCGAGATCGCCGTCCAGGTCGACCTGCACCAGTTCGGCAACACCATCGCCGTCGCTCGCCTCGAGCTGGCGCACTATCCCGCGTCCCGGGAACGACAGGAGCACACCGGATCATGACCACCCCAGCGACAGGATCGGGCAAGCGGTTCGCCGTCATCGGCGGCGGTCTGTCCGGTATCGGCGCCGCCTACCAGCTCCATCAGGCCGGACACGACGTCGAGGTGCTCGAACAAGACGCCGTGCTCGGCGGCCGCTGCGGCTTCGACACGCTCGGCGGCCGCCCGATCATGATGGGCGGCAAGAACATCGGACGGCGATATCACGAGCTGCGCCGGTTCATCGCCGCGTCGGGAGACCGGGCCTACGAGCCGTTCGGCATCAACAGCTCGCAGATCGTCGACGGCGAGATGGTGACCCTCGACAACCCCGGCATCGCCGGATTCCTGCGTCATCTCCTGCGCACCGGATCGCCGGTGGACGCGGCGCGGATGCTCTACTACGGCGCGCGGGTGCGTTTCGACGAGCGCCATCGGTACCTGGGCTCGGACTTCTTCGGTGCCGTGGGCGCCCGCAACGACGCCGCCGCGCTGAGCGCGCACTTCGGCCCGGACTTCGCGCGCACCGTGTTGCGGCCGTTGACCGTTCGGCTCAACGCCGCCGAGCCGGACGAGGTCTTCCTCGGCGCGTTCGGGGTGAGCCTGGGCATGGTGCAGGATCGCTACGACCAGCTCGTCGACGGAATGCAGCCCGTCCTGGACTGGTTCGCCGGGCAGGTGCGGGTGCGGCTGAACACCCGGGTGGATCGCCTCGTCGTCCGCGACGGGCGGATCACCGGACTGGACGTGTCCGACAGCGGCGGCGCGGCGAGCTCCACCGGCTACGACGGGGTGGTGCTCGCGATTCCGGCGCACGCGGCCGCGGTCCTGCTGGAGCCGGTGGCACCCGCGCTGGCCAAGCTGCTGGGCGAGGTGACCTATCACCCGTCCACGGTGGCGGTGGTGCAGTACGCGAAGCCGTTCTTCGGCAGCACTGTTCGCTCGATCGCGTTCGACTCGGGTCCGTGCAGCGCCGCCGGCGTCTACGGCGTGCACGACCGCGACATCGTCCGCTACACCTTCAGCGGCCGCGCGGCCCGCCCACGACCCGACACCGTGCAGCTGAGCCGCTGGATCGACGAAGCCGAAGCGACGGTGCGCGGCCACCTCGGCGGGTTCATGCCGGCCCGCGTTCGCACCGAATCGCGCAGCTGGGCCGCGGCGCACTGCGCGTATCTGCCCGATCACGCCGCGTTCCTGGGGAAGGTGCGCGAACAGTCCGATGCCCTGGCCGGACTGGAACTCGCCGGGGACTATCTGCTGGGCGCGCAGCTCGAAGCGTGCTTCCGGTCCGGCATCGCCGCGGCGCGCGCGATCACGCGGTAGCGCCGATGCGGTGCGGTCGTCGGTGTCGTGCTCGACGACCGCCCGCGTCACGCGGCGCCGGTGGTGTTCTCCAGATCGTCGGCGAGCAAGGCGATCCGGGCACGCAGGATGCCTTCCGCCGTGGTGAGATCGAGATCGGTCAGACCACCCACCCGCCGCAGCCGGTAGTCGACCGTATTGGGGTGGACGTGCAGCCGGCTGCCGGTCGCTTTGCGATTGAGTCCGGTGTCCATGTAGGTCCGCAGCGTTTCCAGCAGATCCGGATGGTCGGCGAGCGGGGCGATCACCGCGGCGAGATGATGCCGCGCGGGCCCCGGCCGGGTGAGCTGATACTCGATCGCCACATCCGACAGCTGATACAGCCCTGCGGGTTTGGCGATGCCACGCACCAGATCCAGCAGTTCGTGCGCCTGCTCGGCCGCCGTCGGGATCAGGTGGGTCGGCGCGGGCACCAGCGTCGCGGTGAGCCCGACCCCGGCCAGCTTGCTGATCTCGGTGAGGACGGCCTCGGTCATCACCGGCTCGTCGGGTTGGTCGTTCGGGATCAGCAGGGTGCCGCCGTAGGTGCTCAGCAGCGCCAGCGAGCGCGAGGCGAAGGCATCGGCCAACGCCGCCTGTACCCGGCGCAGCTTGCGCCGGGCGACGACCTGGGCGTCGACCCGGGGATCGAGCTCGTCCGCGATCACCGGAATCATCAGCGCCACCACCTGATACGACGCGGCCACCCGGATGCCGGTCTGCCGGGTCAGGGCGCCGACACCGTGCCCGCTCAGCAGCGCCGACACCATCGTCTGGGCCCCGGTCTGATGCTCCTTGGCCACCTGGCGCTGCTCGTCGAGGTAGGCGCCGGTCACCGTCGCGTTGATCACCTCCAGCGTCTGCAGAAGCAGTCGGGTGCCCGCGATGACCTCGGCGAGATCGGCGGCGGTGACATTGCCGATGACCAACTCGAAGCCGATGCGGAAACCCTCGGCGTAGGCCCGCAACAGGGTCTCGACGGGCACCCCTTCGCGCGCGTGCTGGGCGGAGGCCGCGCGCAGCGCCACCAGCTGCGCCTCGGAGGGCGTCGTGCGCTTGTCGAGCATCTCCATCGCCAGCATCAGGCAGCGTCGGGTGAACTCGGTGACGTCGCTGCGCATCGCTTCACTCGGCAGGGCCTGACAGGGCATGACGTTCTCGGCGAAGTAGGTGACCAGCTGCGAGACCAGATCGTCGACGTTGCCCAAGAAGCTCGACACAGCACGGCCGTCGGTGGTGGTGATCGGATCGGGCGCCCGATCGATAGCGGAAGAAGTCATCGCGTTCACTCCATCGTGTCCTGTGTGAATGGCAACATAGCCAGCGCGCGAGCGCTGGCTCAGAGTCCAGTCACGCTGCCTGGGGTGCTCACGATCTTGTGCAATCGCCGCTGTGAGGGCTCACAGGGCGGGGAATCGGGAGTGTGCCGGGAGGCTTGCGGTGCAGGCCGGCGCGGTCGTAGAGCCGGCTGACCAGCGCGCCGAGCGTCAGCCCGACGGCGAGGCCGAGCAGGGTCATCCAGAAGCCGTGCGCCGGTCCCGCGCCCAGGTCGGCGTCGAAGAACGGGATCGCTCGCACCGCCGTGTACACCTGATGCATCGGTTCGAACGTCGCGAGCACACCGACGTAGCGCGGTGATACATCGTGGCGAGCAACGCACCCAGCATCGCCATCACGACCGTCGGAAAACACCCGGATGCGCACGGTCGCATGCTGACAGTGCGAGCGCCCGGCGGCCGGGGCGTTGGAATCTGCCCGACGTCGGGCGCGCTGCGTTGCCGATCTGCCGATCGGCCGCCGCGGACTTCAGGCCGCCGCGGCCTCGGCGGCGCCGTTGAGCCGGGCGTAGCGTCCCGCGTCGTCGAGCAGCGTCGTGTGGTCGCCGAGCTCGACGACCCGGCCGTGATCGAGGACGGCGATCTGGTCGGCGTCGCGGATCGTACTGAGCCGGTGCGCGATCGTGATGACCGTGCGGCCCTGGGCCACCACATCGATGGCGGCCTGCACCGCGCGCTCGGTCTCGTTGTCCAGGGCGCTGGTGGCCTCGTCGAGCACCAGCACGCGCGGGTCGCGCAACAGGGTGCGGGCCAGGGCGATGCGCTGCTTCTCACCACCGGAGAACCGGTGCCCGCGCGCGCCGACCACGGTGTCGTAACCCTCGGGAAGCGAGGTGATCAGCTCGTGGATCTGAGCGGCGCGGGCGGCGCGCTCGATCTCGGCGTCGGTGGCCTCGGGCGCGGCGTAGCGGAGGTTCTCGCGGATGGTCGTGTGCAGCAGGTAGGACTCCTGCGAGACGACGCCGACGATGCGGGCGAGGGTGCCCAATTCGAGTTGGCGCACGTCGACGCCGTCGATGCTCACCCGGCCGCCGGTCGCGTCGTGCAGGCGGGCGACGAGCGAGGCGAGCGTGGTCTTGCCGGAACCGGTCTCGCCGACCAGGGCGAGCGTCGACCCGGGCGGCACGACGAGCGAGACACCGTCGAGCACCTCGGGGCCGTGGGCGTCGTAGCGGAAGCTGACGTCGTCGAACCGGACCTCGCCCACGACATCGCGCGGGTCCAGGTCGATCGGCCGAGCGGGCTCGTCGATCTCGACCGGAAGATCGAGGTAGCCGAAGATCCGGCTGAACAACGCCATCGAGCTGGTGACTTCGACACCCACGTTGAGCAGGCTCATCAGGGGGCGGAAGAGCGCGGACTGCAAGGTGGTGAAGGCGACCAGGGTGCCGATCGTCATGGCGCCGCTGGTCGCGGGGAAACCGGCGGCGAGGTAGAGGACGGCAGGGATCGCCGCGAAGACGATGTTCATCGTGGCCATCCGCCAGCGGCCGGCGAGCTGGGAACGCACTTCGAGGTCGACCAGGTCGTGGGAGGTCTGTTCGAAATGCGCGGAGGCCACGGGCCCGGTGCCGAGCGTCTTGCCCAGCAGTACACCGCTCACCGAGAGTCCTTCCTCGACCTGACCGTGCAGGTCGGCGAGGTGGCGTTGACGCCGGGCGGTGATGTCGCGGCGCAGCAGGGCGACGCGGCGGGTCAGCCAGATCGCCGGGGGCAGCACCACCAGCGACAGCAGTGACAGCCGCCACGACAGCACCGCCATCGCGATCGAGGTGCCGACCACGGTGGTGACATTGCCCGCGATCGCGGTCGCGGTGCTGGTGACCACGGACTGCATGCCGCCGACATCGTTGATCAGGCGCGACTGGACCTCGCCGCCGCGGGTGCGGGTGAAGAATCCCAGCGATTGGCGCTGTAGATGGCGGAACACGTCGGTGCGCAGCGTGTGCATGACCTGCTGCCCGACGGTGGTGGAGATGAGTGTCTGGCCGACGCCGAGCACGGCGGTGAGGACGGTGACGGCGAGCATGCCGCCCACCGCCCACAGCAGCAGCGAGATGTTCTGCTGGGGGAGCGCGTCGTCGATCACCAGGCGCAGCAGGAACGGCGAGACGAGGCTGATCGTCGAGCCCGCCACGATCAGGACGATCAGCACGGTGAGCCGAAGCCGGTAGGGCGCGAAGAGCGCGGCGATCCGGCGCACGGACACGGGGGACTCGCGCAGCTGTGCGCGGTCGGCCGGGTCGGGGCGGCGGGTGCGGCCGCCGCGGGAAGAGTCTTGGTCTTTCACAGGCAACCCCCTTCGGGGGAATGGACGTATGCTGAGGTTCCCTCACTATCTGGCAGTGTAAACAACTGGAGAGGCCGGATTTATGCCCGACAACGACAGCGAGCTCCTGATGCAGGTCGCCAGGACGCTGCGCCGACGCTGGGCCGCGGCGTACGCGCCGATGGGACTGACCCCGCATCAGGCCCGCGCGCTGCGGGTGGCGGGCGAGCACGAAGGACTGCGGCTCTCGGCTCTCGCCGAGGCGTTGCGGATCAGCCCCCGATCGGCGACAGAGGTGGTGGACGTGCTCGAGCAGGCCGGTCTGGTCACCCGCGCGCCCGATCCGACGGACCGTCGCGCGACTCTCGTGGCGGTGACGGCCCTGGGGGCGCGGACACTCGGCACCCTGTCGGAGGCTCGGACGAAGGAATCCGACGACTTCTTCGCCGGGCTCACCGACGACGAACGTGCCACGTTGCGGGGCATCCTCGGCAAGCTCGTCGGATAGTCCACGACCCGGCAGCACGCCGGAGGTCGCCGGTCACCAGTCGAGGACGTGTTCCGGCTGGCAGACGTGCAGGGGGGACGGCAGGTAGCGGATCACGGCGTCCAGGAGCGGGGCGACATCGCTCCACGGCGCCGGATCGCACAGGACCGGCGCGGCGTCGCCGACATGGGTGAGGCGCCGGACGCGGTCGGAGACCTGTTCGGGGGAGACCTCCGGCGGGCCGGGGTCGTTGTCCCGGTGGTCGGTCACCGCCGTCACGAGCCTGCGATACCACTGTTCGGCGACCTGCCAATGGCTGCCGTAGAACTCGGCGCCCATCGGTGCCAGGTCCCCCATCCGGACCAGATCGATGACGCCGGCGAACCCGGCGCCGATGCCGTGGGGGATCTGCAGCGTCAACGGCACCGCTCCGTGGGTGCCCGCGATCGTGCGGACGCAGCGGTCGAAGTCCGCGGCGGGATGATCGAGCCCGGTCACCAGGCACAGCCGCGCGACCTGGTGGTCGTCGGCGACTCGCAGGATCGTCTCGAGCCGAGGGGCGCGCGGTGCCGCGGCGTTCATGACCGCGACCACCCCGTCGGCCACCCGAAGCGAGTGCTCCAGCGTCGCGAGGGGCTCCTGGCTCGACAGCTGGGTGAGCCGAATCGTGTGATCGGTCCACCGGATCGTGGTCGCCGTGCCGGATCGGGGCCCGGCGGGACGGCGGGTCAGCCGGTGGACGACCCGGGTCGTCGCCTCGGGGTCCCCGATGATCGTGACATTGCGGATCGACTGCGGATCAATGACTTCGGTGCCCATCGCGTTGTGGTACTCCAGCTCGACTCGAGAATGGCGGCGCATCCTCAATCCGGCTTCACCGTACCTCCGCCGATGTGCCGGTGAAGTGGATTCCGGCCCCAAAGTAGAACGTGTTCCTATACCGTCGGGCTCGTGCAGAAAGAACAACGCCCTGCCGTGGCCGACTGGTTCACCGCGGACGACGGCACGGTGCGTCTGCAGGGGAGTCGCTGTACTGCCTGCGGCACACCGTATTTCCCACGGAACACGCTCGCCTGCCGGAACCCGCAGTGCGCGGGTCCCCGGGACGGCTCCGAACTCGCCGAGTACCTGTTCTCCACCCGTGGCCGGATCTGGTCGTACGCGGATGCCCGTTACAAGCCACCCCCGCCCTATGTCTCCGCCGAGCCGTTCGAGCCGTATGTCGTCGCGGCCGTGGAGCTCGAGGTCGAGCAGATGGTGATTCTCGGGCAGGTGGTGCGCGGCCTGACGGTGGACGACCTGGCGGTCGGCATGCCGGTGGAGTTGACCCTCGGCGTGCTGTACGAGGACGAGGAAGCGGAGCACACGGTGTGGATGTGGAGGCCGGTCGATGACCGAGACCAGTAATCGCGATATCGCAGTCCTCGGTGCGGGTATGCACCAGTGGGGCAAGTGGGGCCGCAATTTCGTCGAATACGGACTGGTCGCGGCCCGTGCCGCGCTGGCCGATGCCGGCGTGGACCACCGCGACGTCGACTACATCGCCGGCGCGGACACGATCCGCAACGGCTACCCCGGTTTCGTCTCGGGCGCGACCTTCGCCCAGGCGCTCGGCTGGACGGGGGCGCGGATCTCGAGCAGCTACGCCGCCTGTGCCTCCGGTGCTCAGGCCATCGCCAACGCCCGCGCCCAGATCCTGGCCGGGTTGTGCGAGGTGGCCCTGGTGGTCGGCGCCGACACCACCCCGAAGGGGTTCTTCCAGCCGGTCGGCGGCGAGCGTCGCGACGATCCGGACTGGTTGCGTTTCCACCTGCTGGGCGCGACCAACCCCATCTATTTCGCGCTGTACGCCCGTCGGCGCATGGCGTTGCACGGCGCGACACTCGACGACTTCGCTGCGGTCAAGGTGAAGAACGCCCGGCACGGCCTGAACAACCCGTATGCCCGCTATCGCAAGGAGGTCTCGGCCGAGGAGGTCGCCGCCTCGGCGATCGTCTCGGATCCGCTGCGCCTGCTCGACATCTGTGCGACCAGTGACGGCGGTGCCGCCCTCGTGCTGACGTCGATGGACTACGCGCGGCGTCACGGCATCGCCGATCCGGTCCGCATCCGCGCGCTGTCGACGGTCACGCCGACGTTCCCGAAAACGGTGCTCGACCTGCCGGATTTCGCGACGGATTCCGCGGTGGCGGTCGAGGCGCCGGCGCGCGAGTTCCGCTCCGCGGTGGCGTACGCCGCCTACGAGGAGGCCGGGCTCGGTCCCTCCGAGCTGTCCTTCGCGGAGGTCTACGACCTGTCCACCGCGCTGGAGCTGGATTGGTACGAGGACATCGGGCTCTGCGAGACCGGCGGCGCGGAGAAGCTGTTGCGCAGTGGCGCGACGACACTGGGCGGTCATGTGCCGGTGAATCCCAGTGGCGGCCTGGCCTGTTTCGGGGAAGCGATTCCCGCGCAGGCGATCGCCCAGATCTGCGAGCTGACGTGGCAATTGCGCGGCCAGGCCGACGGTCGCCAGGTCGATGACGCGCGCGCGGGTATCGCGGTGAACCAGGGCCTGTTCGGCCACGGCTCGGCCATCATCGCCACTCGCTGAGCGGGGTTCGCGCTGCTCCGGTGCACATGAGCGGCCACCGCGAAGGTGGACGTTCTCCGGCATCCGACGGCGGCATCCGGCGGGTGGGGGCACGTCAGGGACGCGGCCCCGCCCGGCGCTCGCTGTCGAGTCGGCCTCAGCCGATACCGGATTCGGTGCTCAGGTAGACCGCGAGGTCGCGCGGCAAACCGTGCGTGTCGTGCAGGTAGCGGTAGTCGTCGTCGGTCAGCGGTCCGGCGAATCGGCGGTGGGACAGCACCTGTCGTCCGCGCTGGAGGAGCAGCTCGAATTTGTGCTCCTCGTCGAGCAACAGGGTGCGCACCGTGTGTGGGTCGACATGCTGCCGGAAGTGGTCGAGCGTGTGGTCGAACAGGTCGATCGGCAGGTCCGACAGAGTGCGGCTCGGATCGTCGCGCCACAGTGTGGTCAGGGTGCGGCGGATCAGGCGGCGCAGGATGTGTCCGCGCCTCGAGGGAGACGGGGTGACCCGGTCGCCGAGGATCACGATGCTGGATCGCAGGTGGTCCGACACCACGCGCAGCGACGATTCCCCCAGCGGGCCCCAGAGCCGGGGCAGCGTGGTCGACCAGGGCCGGAAGACGTCGATCTCGAAGACGGACGGCGTGTTCTGCAGGATTCGCCCGAGCCTCTCCAGGCCCATCCCGGTGTCGATACCGGGTCGGCGGACCGGTTCGAGACCGCCGTCGGGGTGCCGCACGTAGCGCATCGTGACGTGGTTCCAGATCTCCACCCACCGGTCGTCGGTTGTCGGTGTGCCCTGCGGATTCTCGCTGCCGGTCCAGAGGAAGATCTCCGAATCGGGTCCGCAGAGTCCGGTCGGCCCGTTGGACCACCAGTTCTCCTCGGTGGTCGGTTCGACCGGTAGGCCCAGGTCCTGCCAGGTACGCCACGACTCGTGGTCGGGTTCGGCCCGGTCGTCACCGCCGAAGACCGTGCCGTGGATCCGGCGGGGGTCGATGCCGAATCCGTCGCGCAGCAGTTCGATTCCCCAGCGCAGGCTCTGCGGGCCGCCGTAGTCGCCGAGGGACCAGGAGCCGAGCATCTCGAACACCGTCAGGTGGGTGTCGTCGCCGACTTCGTCGAGATCGGTGGTGCGCAGACAACGCTGCACGTTCGTGAGCCGTCGGCCGAGCGGATGCGGGCGGCCAAGGAGATAGGGGGTCAGTGGGTGCATCCCGGAGGTGGTGAACAGCACCGGGTCCCCGGGCGAGGGGATGAGCGATCCGCCCGGCGTGAGTTCGTGCCCGCGGTCGCGGAAGAAGTCGAGGAAAGTCCGGACGGTCTGGTCTGTGGTGATCATGGTGATTGCTCCATCGAGAGAAATCGACCGGAAGCGACCGTCCATGGCAGGCCCGGATTCGAGACCGACGCGCACCGGCGGACCGTTTCCGGTCGCCGGCGGGGGAAGAAGAGGTCAGGCGGCAGCGACCGGCGAGCGGAGAGCTCGTGCGGCCGCGGCGGCGTTGCGTGGACTGACCATCATGTGGGCACGGTAGCAGCCGCGGGATGCGGGGCGCGACCGGATTTCGGCCGGTGCCGGTCGGCGAACGTGCACTGCTGGTTCACTGCGGTCGAGTGCTCTTGCGGGAGAGGAATACTCGTTCGAGCAGCGCGTACAGGGTGTCGCGGTCCTGCTCGCCGAGGCTGTCCAGGCCATCGCGGGTGACCTGCATCTTCGCCCGGATCGCATCGGTGACTCGTTCGCCCTCGGGCGTGATGACCAGATTGGTGACGCGGCGGTCGGACGGGCTCGCCTCGCGGCGGACCAGGCCGCGTTTCTCCAGCCGGTTGATGATCCCGGTGACGTTGGAGGCATCGCAGGCCAAGGCCTCGGCCAGGACCCGCATCGCGATGGGTCGGCGGCGCAGCGCCGTGAGCGTCTTGCCCTGGCTCGCGGTGAGGTTCTCACTCGCCGCCGCCGCCGTGAAGTCCCCGTAGTAGACGCCGAGGGACACCGAGAGCAGCTCCATGAGCTGGGCCGAGTCGACGTGGGGAGCTTCTGTCATGCGACCACCATATCCGCAGAAACTTGACCATCTCAAATATCTACCTCTACGGTGTGGCATATTGCTTGAAGTTCTCAACCATCGACATTGTCAAGTGACTTTGAGGAGCACCCCGTGATCGTCACCGCGTCCGACGTCGCCCGCACGGCCGAGGTCCTGGCCCGGCCCGTCACCCTGAACGGCCTGACCGTCCCCAACCGCATCGTGATGGCGCCGATGACGCGCATGTTCTCCCCGGGCGGTGTGCCGGGGGCGGACGTGCGCTCGTACTACGCGCGCCGGGCCGCCGCCGGTGTGGGCCTCATCGTCACCGAGGGCACCTACGTCGGCCACGATTCGGCCGGGCAGAGCGATCGGGTACCGCGGTTCCACGGCGCGGAGCAGCTGGCGGGGTGGGCCCGGGTCGCCGAGGACGTACACGCGGCCGGCGGCACGATCGTGCCGCAGCTGTGGCACATCGGCATGGTCCGCAACCAGGGCGAGCAGCCCTATCCCGACGCCCCGGCCATGGGCCCCTCGGGCATCGGCGCCGATGGCACCGAGGGCGCGGGCAAGGCGATGACCCAGGCCGATCTGGACGATGTCATCGCCGCCTTCGCCGAGGCCGCCGCGGCCGCCGAGCGCATCGGCTTCGACGGTGTCGAGCTGCACGGTGCCCACGGCTACCTCCTCGACCAATTCCTGTGGGCGCAGACCAACCGCCGCGACGACGGCTACGGCGGTGACCCGGTGGCGCGCACCAGGTTCGCGGCCGAGATCGTGGCCGCGGTCCGGGCGGTCGTCTCGCCCGAGTTCCCGGTGATCTTCCGCTTCTCGCAGTGGAAGCAGCAGGACTACCGCGCGCGCCTGGCCGAGACCCCGCAGGAGCTCGAGGCCATCCTGACCCCGCTCGCCGCCGCGGGTGTCGATGCCTTCCACGCCTCCACCCGCCGCTACTGGCTCCCGGAGTTCGACGACTCGGACCTGAACCTGGCGGGCTGGACCAAGAAGCTGACCGGCAAGCCGACCATCACCGTCGGATCGGTCGGACTCGACGGCGACTTCCTGCGCGCGTTCACGGGCGAAGGCGCCGAGCTCGGCACGATCGACAACCTCCTCGATCGCATGGAGCGCGACGAGTTCGACATGGTCGCCGTCGGCCGCGCCCTGCTCCAGGATCCGGAGTGGGCGGCCAAGGTGCTGGCGGGCCGAATCGACGAGCTGAAGCCCTACGACGCGGCGGCGATGAAGACCCTGAGCTAGCCGAATCTGTCTCCGGAGCAGTACGCAGCGGAAAGTTCATCGAATCATGCAGTGACAACCCCTCATTCGCGCATCGATACCGACTCGGACCCGGGTTGCGGGAGGCACCGGCGCCGACCCGCGCACGCCCGAGCCGCGGCGACGGAGATCCTCCTCGCGTCGAGATCGGCTGAGCCCCGGCCGGTCGTCTCCCCGGCGACCGGCCGATCGCGAGGTTGGCGCGTTCGGCCGGGGATTGGCGCGTTCTGTCCTTGTCGCGGTCCCGAGGTGATTCGAGACTTACGTTCGATAGGGATCAGTGTGCTACCGAGGGGAGCCTGCGTTGTCGGTGACGAGGGAGAGTGCCACCGCCTACGTGATTTCCGCGCTGGAGGCGAAGGGAACGGCGACCCGGGACGATTTCGACGTCGCCGGGATCGTCGCCGCGTTCCGCGACATCACCGACGGGTGGGACTTCCACCTGATGGAGCGGGAGACCTTCTGGCGGATCGCCTCGACCTACCTCAGGGTGTGAGGCTGCACGCCGGTGAGGACCCCGACCAGCGCCGGGCGGCCCGGCGCAACGAGCCCGCGTCGGAGTAGCCGAGAAGTTCGGCCTGCCTGGTGCCGCTGAGCGATCCCGCGACCGTCACCTGTGCGAATCGGGCGCTGCGTGCCCGGTCCAGCTCCGCGCGCCAGGTGGTGCCGGCTTCGGTCAGGCGTCGCTGCAACGTCCGGGGGCTGACCGTGAGGATGCGGGCGACGCTGTGCAGGGATACCTCCCCGGCCTCGATTGCCTGGTCCAAGGCCTCGGCCACCCGTTGCGGCCAGGCCGAGGCAAGCGTCGGTGGCGGCGGCAGCGCGGCGGCCAGTGGTTGCAGGACCCCGGCCAGGACCGGATCCGCGGTCGTCAACGGCAGATTCAGGTCCGCGGAGCGGAAGGTCATCGAGTCGGTCGGCGCGTCGAACTCGACGGTGGCGGAACCGAACACGTCCCGGAAGCTGTCGATATGCGGGGGAGCGGCCTGGCGTAGCGCGACGCGGACGGGGTCGAGCGGACCGTCGACGACGCGGCGGGCCCGGCTCAGCACGGCCGACAGTCCCCACAGCTGGGTGTGGTCGCGCCCCCGGCCGTCGCCGTGGAGCATCTCGAGGTAGAGGGTGGATTCGTGCTCGGTCTCGGCGACCAGGTCGAAGCGGTGATTGGTGGTGACCGCGGTGACGTACGGCCCGCAGGTGGCCAGCCCGGCGCCCAGCGTCGGCGCGGAGGAGAACAGATAGTCGTACAGGCCCAGGCTCGAGAGTTTGTAGCGGCGGGCGACCTGCAGGGCGACGTCCGGGCCGAGACGATGTTCGCCGATCTCCCACAGCCGGGAGAACACCTCGCTCGGCAGATGCACGTCTTGGCCGGTCATCGACCAGTCGGGGACCCCGGCATCGCGGATCAGCTGCGCGCGATCGAGCCCGGCCGCGTCGAACTGCGAGATGACGAAACGATGTAGCAAGCTCTGGTCGGTAGCCATGACGTCTCCTCGTGGCGGCAGGCCGATCCGCGGACCGGTCGCGGCTACGTCAGCCGCCGTCGTCGACCGATTCGGCGAATCCGAGCTGGGCGGGATTTCTCCATGGAGGACGATACGCTGGGACGCGGCGGCGGGCGTCGATGCGGTGACCTTCCCCGCCTCCTCGCCCGAGCATCGCCATCAGCGGTGGCGTGGTCGCGGCGGGTACTCGCGTGCCGGCCATCACGGGAAAGACCTTGCGCGACAACTCCGGTCCCTCCGCCGATCGGTTGCTCGCCAGGCCGCTGGCGGCTCCGTCGCGAAGCCGCACCCGTCCCGCCCGCACCGGCGCTACCGTGGAAGTATCCGTGGGGAGGAACACGATGGTGTCGGTGACGCTGTACCGCTATTCGTTCGATTTCCGCTATCGCTTGAACGACCGGCAGCTGGCGGGTTTCGACCCGAGCCGGGCATATGTCGAAGCCTATGCCGTCGATACACCCGAAGGCCGGGACGAGCGTGGGTGGACCTGTATCGAACGGAGATCGGCACCCGCGCTTCCCGGCTACCCGCGGAGCATCGAGGTCGAGGCCACCGCCGACGACTCCGCCGCGTGGGCCCAGGCCCGGACTGTCGCGCTGGAGGCGCTGTGGATCGCCGAACAGCAACTCGTCCACGATCTCGGTATGCGGATCGAGGGCGGCTTCTCACCCGGACTGCGGCGTGGAGCCGGCTGGTCGGCGGCACGCCGCCGCAGCCGGGGCGCGTCACGGCGGGCGTTCGACGGACTCGAACAGCGGCTGCACGACATCGCCGAGCGCTATCGCCGGGTCCGCGAGCAGATCGAGCTCCGCGTGCACGAGGCCGACGCACGCGCGCAGGAGGAACAGGCACGACTCTGGAAAGCGCAGCGCGCGCGGGAAGAGCGCGACGACCGTTGCTCCGAGCTGGCCGCCCGCACCCGATGGAGCTACCGCGTCACCGAGTCGGACAGAACCGTCCATGTCTTTCGCGCCGAGGACTCGACCCTGACCACCGGCGAATTGGTCGACGAGCTTCAGCGCCCCACCCATCACCTCACCGGCTATACCGTGCACTGGGCCGCCGCCGATCGCGCCGAGATCGAGCGCGTCAGCGGTGTGGATTTCACCGCCTGGTGGGCCGTGGTGGCTCCGCGCCACTGGAACGATTCCCGGCGCGTCCCGTCTCGCCCGCCGACCCGTTCCGGCCCCTACCTCGGCGGCCACTCCAGTGCGGGTGGCCATTCCGGCCACGACAGCTTCTCCTCCTGCGGCGGCGGCTTCTGATGCGATGGTCGTCGACGAACTCGTCGATTTAGCGATACCGCGCTGGTGATGCTCGCGCCGAGCAGAGTGTGTCGACGTGCTCGGCCGGTCGGCGGAGATGGCGGAATCGGTGGGCGCCGACGAGTCGAGTTTCGCCGCGATCGCCCGCGACCTCACAGTATGCGGACGCCGCGGTCCTCGTCGGCTGAGGTAACGGGGCTTGACACGGTCGCGACCACGGCTTTGACTGACTTGGAAGCTGGTTTCACCTCGTTCGACACTGTCTGAGGGGTAGAAATGCGCGCCATGGTGTGGGTGGGTCCGGGGTGCGGGCGGTCGACTGTCCGGCACGCGTTCCTCCTGATGGCGGCCCTGATCGGTGCCTGTCTGCTCGCCGTGACGGGCACCCAGACGGTATTCGGACAACCGGTGGCGAACGGTGACGGCACCGGCTTCTCGCTGCCCTACTCCGGCGCCCCCGCCTATGAATACGTGGCACCACCGCAGATGACGAGCGCGGATCAGCTCAACCAGCCGCTCGGTCAGGAGCGGGCCGACACGATCGCCGGTCGGATCGGTCTCGGGCGGGGTGACGCGCTGACCGAACAGCAGTATCTCGATCTCACGTCCGGGGGTGGCGTCGGCGGGAACCTCGACGCGGCGGGGGTGATCGTCGCCTGCGTCGAGATCCTCACCAACACGGTGGGCCGACCCGTCTACTCCGAGATCGACGGGCGGCCGGTGTCCTCGGTGTTGGGCAGCTACGGGCTGTATGTGAACCCCAGTGGATTGCTCGAGAGCCCGGCCAACGCCGACGCACCGACCAGGCAGGTGAACACGCTCATCGCGCCCGGCGGGTTCGTCGGCAACTGGCTGCGGGACAACGGTGCGGTCCACACGCTGGTCGCGCTCTACCGGTCGGCCTATACGGTGCAGGCCGCGTATGGATTCGTGGCACAGCAGATGTCGGGCGCGGCCCAGTTGGTGACCACTACCAAGGGCGGGGTCAGCGCCGAGGTCGGGATGTCGATGGCCCCACCGCTGTGGATCGTGAACTTCGCCCTGATCTACGTCCTGAACCCTGTCCTGGCGGCCGGGATGCCGGCCTACTGGGCGCCGATTCCGCCGCAGGTGGCCGCGGCGATCAAGGCGAGCCCCACCGGCCAGGTGCCGTTCGGCGACTACGCGGGCTACTTCGGCTGACCGCGCAGGGGTGCGCCGACCCGATGCAGGTGCGTGAGCGCCTCGCGGTACGAGGAGATCAGCCCGGTCTCGTGGTACGGGACGCCGATTTCCGCGCAGTAGTCGCGGACGATCACCTGGGCGTGGCGCAAGTTCGGCGTCGGCATGCTGGGGAACAAGTGGTGCTCGATCTGATAGTTGAGCCCGCCGAGCGCGAGATCGGTCACCGCGCCACCGCGCACGTTGCGGGAGGTCAGGACCTGGCGGCGGAGGAAGTCGGGGCGGTTCTCACCGGTCAGGGTCGGCATGCCCTTGTGGTTGGGGGCGAAGATGCAGCCCATGTACAGGCCGAAAAGGCCCTGGTGGACCGCGATGAAGGCGATCGCTTTGTCGGCGGGCAGCACCGCGAAGACCGCGGCCGTGTAGACGGCGAAGTGGCCCACCAGTAGCGCGCCCTCCAGTCCGCGGTGTTTCATCGATCGATTTCCGAGCGCACGGACACCGGCCAGATGAAGATTCAACCCCTCCAGCAGCAGGAGCGGAAAGAACAGGAATGCCTGCGCCCTGCCGAGTAGGCGAGGCAGACCGCGACTGGACCGCGCTTGCTGTTGTGACCAGACCAGAATGTCGGGCGCGACGTCCGGATCGAGTTCTTCGTGGTTGGGATTGGCGTGATGGCGGGTGTGCTTGTCCTGCCACCACCCGTAGCCCAAGCCGATGCCTGCGTTGCCGACGATGCGCCCGACCAGCTCCGTCGGCTGCCTGAGCCGGAAGACCTGCCGGTGGGCGACATCGTGCATGACGAGCGCGACCTGCGCGAACGTCACGGCGAGGGCGACGGCGACCAGCAGGGTCCACCACGAATCACCGACGAGGACGAAGGCCGCCCAGCTCGCCACGAACGCGGTCGCGACGAGGCCTAGCCGGACGGCGTAGTAGCCCGGGCGCCGGTTCATCAGCCCGGCGTCGGAGATCCGGCGCAGCAGCCGGGCGTAGTCACCATCGGCGCCGCGCCGTGGTGTCGGTGGAGCGGAAGCGGGGACCAGGGAGGGCGTCGTCATGATTCCGAAGCTATCGGCGGAAATCTCGCCCTTCGTAATCCTGCGGTATGACATCGAATAGGACTGCGGAGTGATCTTTCGACGCCCGCGCAGCGCACGATTCGACAACGGCGGCCCCGGATTTCCGCCCGGACGGGAAATCCGGGAGTAACTTTACAGCTAATCTTTCTTCCCTCGGCAACAGTGAGGTTCGACATGAGGACAATCCGCACTATTCCCGCCGTCCTCGCGGCCTTGCTGTCGGTGGCAGCGGTGTCGGCCGGATGTTCGGTCTCGGTCGGCACCGCCACCGTCGACAAGGAGGCAGTGGCCGAGCAGATCAGCACCCAACTCCAGGCCCAGGTGGGGGAGACGCCGGACGAGGTCACCTGTCCTGAGGATCTGAAGGCGGAGCAGGGTGCCACGATGACGTGCACCCTCACCGAACAGGGCGCCACCTACGACGTGAAGGTCACGGTCACCTCGGTGGAGGGCGACAACACGAAGTTCGACATCGAGGTGGCCGACGCACCCAATTAGGGCTCAGTCGGCCGCGTGATCGGCCGCGCGCCCGGCGACGTACTCGGTGGCCCAGCGGTAGTCGGGTTTGCCGCTGGGGGAGCGGGAGATGGTGTCGACCACCCAGATCCGTTTGGGCACCTTGTATCCCGCGAGGTGGGTGCGGATGTGGGCGCGCAGTGCGTCGAAATCCACGGTCGCGTCGGGGCCGGTGGCGATCACGGCGGCGACCTGCTGGCCCCACCGTTCGTGCGGGACCCCGACGATGACCGCGTCGTAGACCGCGTCGTGAGCTTTCACGACGGCCTCGACCTCCTCCGGGAACACCTTCTCGCCACCGGTGTTGATCACCATGTTGCCGCGCCCGATCAGGGTGATCGAGCCGTCCGTCTCGGCGCGGGCCCGGTCGTCGGTGACCACGACGCGTGCGCCGTCGACCGTCTTGAACAGCCGCGCGGTGCGTTCGGGGTCCTTGTAGTAGCCGAGCGGCACCGCGCCGGTCTTGGCCAGCCAGCCCTCCTCACCCGGCGCGACCGGTCGCCCGTCCGCGTCGACCACCACCGCGCCGCGACCGGTCTGGACCCGGGGACCGCGGGCGGGGTTGTCGTCCTTCTGTGCGAAACCGATTCCGCCGAAACCGGTTTCGGAGGATCCGATCGAGTCCGAGACCATCGTCGAGGGGAACTTCTCCAGCAGCGCGTTCTTCACCGGCTGCGACAGCAGCGCCGCGCCGGAGGCGATGACCAGCAGCGAGGACGCGTCCACCGGGGCGGTGTCGAAGGCGTCGATGAGCGGACGTGCCATGGCGTCGCCGGTGATCACCATGACGTGCGGGTGGTGGGTGCCGACGGCCCGCCACACCGCGTCCGGGTCGAAACGCGGCTCGAACAGCACCGCGTTGCCCGACCACAGGGCGGTGAAGGTCGGCATCATCGCCGCGGCGTGGATCAGCGGGGGAAGGACGAACCAGATGGCAGGCACCCCTTGCGCGCCGGTCGCGGACTGCTGGTACTCGTCGCGCACCGGCTCGCCGGTGTAGAAGTCCACGCCTCCGCCCAGCACCCGCCACATGTCCTCCTGCCGCCACATGACGCCCTTGGGCAGGCCGGTCGTGCCGCCGGTGTACATCATGAACAGGTCGTCGCCGGTGCGATGCACACTGGGACGGAACGGTTTTCCGGTCTCGACCAGCGTCTCGTACGCGAGGACGCCGGAGCCGGCAGCGCCGGACACCCGGTCGTCGTCGACACAGATCGACTGCCGCACCGACGGTGTGCGAGACAGCGCCGCGCCCACGGCCTCGCCGTAGCTCGCGTGATACACCAGCACGTCGAGGTCGGCGTTGCCGTAGACGTAGGCCAGCTCGGCAGGCCCGTACCGGTAGTTGATGTTGATCGGGACGGCGCCCAGTTTGAAGCAGGCGATCAACGTCTCCATGGTCTCGATGCTGTTGTGCATCTGGAACCCGACGTGCGTGCCGCGGCGCACCCCCGTGCTGGTCAGCTGGTCGGCCAAGCGGTTGGCCCGGATATCGAGCTCGCGGTAGGTCAGCGAGCGATCGCCCTGGATCAGCGCGACCCGATCGGGCATGGCGTCGGCGGAGTGCTCGAACAGGTCGGCGAAGTTGTTGGCCATCTCAGTCCATCTCTGTGCGGTCCGCTCACACGACGGTGAGCGGCAGGGGTTTCCCGCGGTCGGTGAAGGCGAAGCTCGCGCCGGTGCTGAAACGGGTCACGGCCACCTCCGAGGCTTCCCGGAACGGCTGTTCGGCCAACGTGATCTCGGCGGTCCAGCCGTGTTCGTCGATCGCGCCGACTCGCGCGGCGAACCGGGGGTTCACGCCACGGACCAGGGCATCGAGCGGGCGCAAGTCCGCCGGGATCAGCAGGGCGGGCCACGCGCCGTCGTTGGTCGCCGGGCTCACCGCCGGAAAGCGCACGCGCACACCGGAGCTCGTGACCGTGCTGTCGATTCCGGTGTAGCTCAGCGGATTCAGCGCGGGATGGATCCGGAGCACCAGGGCGAGTGCGTCGGCGTCGTCACCGAGTGACAGGCAGCGGCGGAGGCGCTCCGAGGTGAGTCCGGCGATCCCGGCGAACTGTTTGCGCGCGATGTCGGCCGCGACCGCCGGCTCGGCGCGTTCCCGGAGGGCGACCAGGAAGCCGAGCGTGAGCAGATGGTGCTGCAGGCTGATCTCGTCGGCCAGCCGGCGCAGGGCCGACCGGGAGAAGTCGCCGAAGCGCAGATCACTCAGCAGTGGTCCGGCGTAGTCGCCCATGCCCTCCTCGCCCGGGTCGATCGGGGCCAGCACGAGCCCCGCCGCCTCGGAGTTCGCCACGAGGGCGGCGTTGCGTGGGGCGGCGGGCGGAACATGGGACCCATCGATGACGACGGTCCACGCGCACACCGGGGTGCGGTCGGCGGGCACACGGGGTGGTCGGTGCACGGGCCGCACCTGGGCGTGCGGGTTGGTGGCCAGCGCCGTCGCGTCGAAGGTGGGGTCCTCGATGTCGTGGCACATCGCGACCACGAATTCCTCGCCCATCGGTTCGACATCGGCCAGCGCCCCGCAGTGGTCGAGCCAGAACTCCCCGTGATCGTGGTCGTCGACCCGGAAGCGGAAGTCCATGAACTGGGGCGGTGCGCCGATGTCGAGTTGCAGGCCCTTGAAGATCGTCTCGACGCCGTCGCCGGTGATGCCGAGCGCGCGCCGGATGCGCCGGGTGTAGACGGGACTGGCCAACTGCCACTCCTCGATCGCGACCTCGGTCATCCCGGCGCGCCCGAAGGCGGCGATCGTGTGCGCCATGCCGGATCGGTCGATGAGATGACCGCTCAGCAGCAGTTCGGGAACCAGCACCGCCAGCTGGTCCCTGGACAGTGCGTCGTATCCGCTCACCGGCGTCACCACAGGGAGGCGGGCGATTCGCCGATGCGGTACCAGCCCGGCAGCGGCTCCTTCGACACCGAGCGCTCGATCCGCTTCTGCATCCCGGGTGAGAGCGCCCGATCGGTGATCATGTCGAGGAACATCGCCGAGACATTGCCGAAGTCGAAGAAGTCGCGCTGCCACGACCACTGGAAGTCGCCGCCGTAGCGGAACCAGCTGCCGCCGATTCCTTCGGGGGAGTAGTGGCGGCCGTCGGCGCGCGTGCCCTCGTTGATCTGCTTCCAGAATCCGATGACGGTGCCGCTGCGATCGTCGACGACGAACTCCTGGTACGGATAGGTCCAGCCCTCGAGCCCCGCCATCTCCTGGCCGAGAGCCAGTTCGCGGATCTCCGCGCGCCCTACCGCCATGAATTCCTGTGTGGGGCCGTAGTTCCAGCCGTAGGTCGCGTCGAGGGTGTACATCTCGGCGAGGGGCTTCCAATCGCCCTTCTCCTCGCACCGCTGGTTCTCCACGACCCAGCGCCGCACCATCTCGTCGAGTTCGGCGCGCTCGAAACCTGCCATCAGTCCGTGCCTTTCGGTGGGGAGTCGGCATCGTCGGCGATCGACAATGCTCGGGTGGGACACCAGCGGATCGCGGCCTGGACGGCACCGTGTTCCGACGGGGCGGGCGTGGGATCGGTGATCTGGACCGTGCCGTGCTTGGGCACGGTGAAGATCGTGGGCGCCTCGTCCTGGCACACGCCGTGCCCTTGGCACAGGTCCGCGTCGACCACGATCCTCATGACGCGCTCCCGCCCTCGGGCAGCGGCCGCAACGGCGCTTCCGGTTGCACCTCGACCAGCACCATGTGGGCGCCGCGTGGCACCGAGATCACCGTGGCGACGGCGTCGGCCAGATGTTCGGGCCGCAGCATGTACGGATGCCGGGCGAAGCCCCAGTCCTTCCAGTCCTGCAGCAGCGGGCCGACGACCTCCGGCGTCGAATCCATGCCCATGCCGGTCAGTGTCGGGCCGGGGCGTACCAGTGACGCCCGGATCCCGCTGCCCTCCAGCTCCATGCGCAGCTGCTCGACCATCGCCTCGAGCCCGTTCTTGGCGGCGCTGTAGGCGCCGCTGCGTGGCCGGGGGTTGTCCGCGCAATCGGAGCTGATCACCACGAGATCGCCGCGGCGCCGGGTCGTCATCCCGGGGAGCACCCGGTGGATCAGGCGATGCGCGCCGACCAGGTGCACCTGCACCTGCCGCAGGAACCGTTCCGGGTCCATCTCGCCGACGAGCGCGAATTCGATGTCGCCCGCGCCGGAGACGAGGATTTCGGTCGGTCCGAGGGCGTCCTCGGCGGCGGTGACGAACGCGTCCACGGACGCGGGATCGGTGACGTCGAGGTGATGGGCGAAGGCCTCGCCACCGTCGGCACGGATCTTGGCGGCGAGGTCCTCACACCGCTGCACGCGGCGCGCGCCGAGGGCGACCGGGTGGCCGAGAGCGGCCAGGGCAACGGCCGTCGCGGCACCGATGCCGGACGACGCGCCCGCGACCAGGGCCGGCCTGCGTTCGGGGTTGGGTTCGAATCGGGGCACTAGCGGACCTCTACTGTGATGGGAAGTTTGGCGAAGCCACGGACATTGGTCGAATGCACGCGTTCGATGCCCCGCGGGTCGATCCGATAGGCCGCCACCCGCCGCACGAACTCGCCGAGCACGACGCTCGCCTCGAGCCGGGCCAGATGCGCGCCGAGGCAGAAGTGCACGCCCGCACCGAAACTCGCGAGGGTGCCGCCGCCGCTGCGGTCGATCCGGTAGGTGTCGCCGTCGTCGAACGCCGCCGGATCCCGATTGGCCGCGCCGATCAGCAACAGCACCTTCGCCCCGGCCGGGATGGTGCCGCCGTGGTAGTCGAGGTCGACCGCCGCGGTACGGGCGACGAGCTGACTCGAGGTGTCGTAGCGCAGCGTCTCCTCGACCCAGTCCGCGACCAGGTCGGGATCGGCGGCGACCTTGGCGTACTCCACGGGATCGACCCCCGCCCAGTAGAGGGCGTTGCCGAGAAGCTTGGTGGTGGTCTCGTTTCCGGCGACCACCATCAGGAACATGAACCCGATGATCTCGTCGTCGGTGAGGGTGTCGTCGTCGATCTCGGCATCGAGCAATGCCGAGGTGAGGTCGTCGCGGGGGTCGGCCCGGCGCTGGGCGACCATGTCGGCGTAGTACCCGAACAGCCGGATCGAGGCGTCGATCGCGTCGGCGGGCACATCGAGAACACCTTCCTCGCGGTGCACCACCAGATCGGCCAGCCGCCGGATCTCGGCGCGGTCCGGCTCCGGCACCCCCATGAGTTCGGAGATGACGTCCATCGGCAGCTTGCCCGCGACGTCGTCGATCCAGTCGAAGCGTCCCCGCGCGAGGGCGGGTTCGAGGTGCTCGAGGGTGATCTGGCGGATCCGGTCTTCCATCTCGGCGACCCGCTTCGGGGTGAATCCCTTGTAGACCAGCCTGCGCATACGCATGTGCCGGGGATCGTCCATCGCCAGAAACGACATCACCCGATGCGCGTGTGGTCCCCACGCCGCCGGGTCGAGCGAAACTCCGTTGGCGCTGGAGAGTCGATTGTTGTCGCGAAATGCTGCGAGGACATCGGAATGCCGCGACAGCGCCCAGAAATCGAGATCCGGGTTGTGATAAAGCGGCGCCTCGGTGCGCAGCCGGTGATACGTGGGATACGGATCCTCGTGGAATCGATAGTCGTACGGATCGAAATACACGGGCTCCACAGCGGCGCTGGTCATCGCGAACACCCCGGTTCCGATCGGATGTCTCCGACAGCGTCGGGTCGGTCGAGACCCGAAGGAGACAGGTAGCTGGACATGTGTCTGGACGGTATCACCGACGCGCACCGGGCACAACGCTTTCGCGGACGATCGCGACGACGACGTGCCCGGCCCGCTTGGCGAGATTCGCCTCAAAGATGCTGGTAATCAACATTTTCGGACCGCATGGTCGGGCCCGATCCGGGCCCGGGAAGGCTCGGCGGGGAGCTGGTCAGGAATCTGGAACAGTGTCTGGAATGTGGTCTAGATCATATGGTACGGTCACCCGCATGGCACGCGTAGACGGCGAAGTCGCACCGGCCGGCGGCGGTGCGGTGGGGGTCGGTGGCCTGGAATTGCCGGAGCCGAAACAGGCCGGTGCCGCACAGATCCTGCGCCGGAATTTCTCGGTCACCGTCCTATCCAGCGTGGCCACCCTCGGCCGGGCCCTGCGCATCGGCGCGAGTGCCGTGTCGCTCGGCATCGTGGACGCGGTTCGATGGCGATTCCAGATCCACGAAACACTCGCCCAGGCGTGGTTTCTCATCCGGGTCACCGCGGTGCCGAGTATTTTGATGGCCATTCCGTTCGGCGTCATCGTTTCCGCGCAAGTCGGCAATATCGTGTCCGAACTCGGCGCCGATTCGATGATCGGCGCGGCGGGCGGGCTCGGTGTCATCAAACAGGGCGCGCCGATGGCCACCGCGATGTTGCTGGGCGGAGCGGGGGCGGCCGCGATCGCCGCCGACCTGGGCGCCCGGACCATCCGCGAGGAGGTCGACGCGCTGCGGGTCATGGGCGTCGACCCGGTGCGACGCCTGGTCGTCCCGCGGATCGTGGCGATGATGCTGGTGGCGCCGCTGCTCAACATCCTGATCATCGTCGTCGGCGTCGCGTCCGGGTTCGTGGTCGCGGTGTCGGCGCTGAACGTGACACCGGGCAGCTACTGGTCGTCGTTCGGCGCCTTCACGACGCCGATCGACCTGTGGGTCTCGTTGGTCAAGGCGCTGCTCTTCGGATTCCTGGTCGTGGTCATCGCCTGCCAGCGCGGGCTGGAGGCTACCGGTGGGCCGCGGGGTGTGGCCGACGGGGTCAATGCGGCGGTGGTGATGTCGATCGCGGCGGTCGTCGTCCTGAACACCGTGATCACCCAGGTGGTCACGCTGTTCTTCCCGGTCAGGATGGCGTGATGACGGCGGCTCCGTACTATCCCGTCGGGCTGCGCTGGGTGGGGCGGCTGCGGCGTGCCCGCGTGCACCCGCTCGCCCCGATCGACTCGCTCGGGTTCGTCCTCGGATTCGTTTGGCAGGTCGTGTCTTCGGTGCCCTACACCCTGCTGCGTTACCGCCGCCAGACGGTGGCGACGGTGACCGACATGACCTGGGGCCGCGGCTCGGTGATCATCGGTGGCGGGGTGGTGCCGCTGATGCTGCTGCTCGGTGCGGCCATGGGCGCCTCCATCGGCATCGAGGCCTTCAGCGCGCTGAATCTGCTGTCGCTGGGTCAGCTCAGCGGCCTGATCTCGGCCTTCGGCGTGACCCGCGAACTCGCGCCCATCGCGGCCGGGATCGGCTTCGCGGCCCAGGCCGGGTGCCGGATGACCGCCGAGATCGGGTCCATGCGCATCTCCGAGGAGATCGACGCGCTCGAATCGCTCGGTATCCGGTCGGTGCCCTTCGTCGTGACCACCCGGGTGATCGCCGGGATCATTGCCGTGGCACCGGCGTTCGTGGTCGCGCTGATCCTGAGCTACGCCTCCTGCGCGCTGATCGTCACCACGATCCACGGCACCCCCTCGGGGACCTACGACCACTACTTCGACCAATTCGTGGTGGGCTGGGACGTCGTCGCCGCGACCGTGAAGGTGATGGTGTTCGCGGTGGCTGTCGTCCTGATCCACTGCTACCAGGGCTATTTCGCCACCGGCGGCCCGGAGGGGGTCGGCATCGGCTCCGGTCGGGCGATCCGCGCCAGCCTGGTGGCGATCATCGCCCTCGACATGGTCGCCACGATCCTGCTGTGGGGATTCCAGTCTCCCGTGACCTTCACCGGGTGATGCCATGCCTGCCTACGCCTTGCCGGGAACCGAGGTCGGACCTCGCCGTGCCCGCGCTCTCGGTGCGGTCGCCGTCATCGTCGCGTTGCTCGCTCTGCTCGCGTGGCGGGTACTGCCCGAGGACCGGCCCGACGGGGAGATCCGGGTCGAGTTGCTGGTCGAGCAGGTAGGTGCCGGTGTCGGTCCGGGGACCGAGGTCCGGCTCGACGGCGTGCGGGTCGGGTCGGTCGGGACGATCGACTCGGCGGGCCGGGGGATACAGCGAATCAGCCTGATGCTGAACGGCTCTCAGCTGTTCGGGCTGACGAACACGCTGAGTGTGGACTATGCCCCGGGCAATCTCTTCGGCATCAGCGCCCTCGAACTCCACTCCGGCGCCGGCGGTGTCGCCCTGACCGAGGGGTCGACCGTCGACCTGACCGTCGGCGCCGCCGACCGGGTGCGCGACGCCACCCTCTCGGCCCTGCTGACCTCCACCGGCGCGCTCACCGACGAGGTGCTGACGCCCCGGCTCGCCGATCTGCTCGCCACGATCTCCCGCGACCTCGCTGCCTTCGGTCCCCTCCTCGAAGCCATCGGCGCGACCGCGCGCTCGTTCGCCGAAACCCAGCGGCTGCCACCGTCGATGCTGTTCGACCAGTTCGGGTCGGCGCTGTCCGGTCTCCCACCGATGCTGACCGGCAGCCTGACCCTGCTCTACGCCGACTACACCAACGAATACCTGAGCACCCCTGAACATCTCGCGAAGTTCGGCCGGATGTTCTCCGATATCCAGTACCAGCTGTTGCCGACCGTCACCGCGTTGCTCGGTACCTCGCGGCACTACTTCGGCGGCCTGCTACCCATGACGAGCCTCGTCCTCGATCAGCTGTCCGGCTCGATCAGCGCGCCGGAACGGTCCGGGCGGCAGCTGAGCGAACTGCTCGAGCGGCTGGACTCCGCCTTCGTCGACACCCCGCAGGGCCCCGTGTTGCGCGCCGCCGTCGACCTCGACGTGGTGCCGGGGCTGGCCGGGCCGCTGGCCGCCCTGCTGCCTGAGGGTGGTCGCTGATGAGCACCCGGTCCCTGCTCCTGCGGGTGCTCTCGGCGACGGCCGCGATGGCCCTCGTGCTCGTCGCTGTGCTGCGGGTGATCGAACGCCCGGTCGACGGCGAAACCTACACCTACACAGCGCTGTTCACCGATGCGAACGGCCTGCGCCGCGGCGACGACGTGCGCCTGCACGGCGTGCAGATCGGCAAGGTGGGTGAGGTCGAACTCGACGGCGCGCTGGCGCGGGTGCGTTTCACGGTGGTCCGGGACCGCGCGCCGGCCACCGGCACCACGATCGCGATCCGCTACCAGAATCTCACCGGATTCCGGTACCTGGAGCTCCGGCCGCCCGACTCACCCGGCCGTCCGCGCGACCCGGCCGCGGTCTTCGGGACCGCGGAGACGGTGCCCGACTTCGACATCACCCGACTGTTCAAGGGTTTGCAACCCGTCCTGGCGCAGCTGTCGCCCGAGGACCTGAACCGGTTCGCGACCAGCATTCTCGCCGTGATCCAGGGCGACGGCTCGGGCATCGGCCCAGCGCTGGGCGCCATCGACACGCTGAGCCGCTACGCCTCCGATCGGCAGGCCGTCCTGTCGACACTGGCCGCCAATCTCGCGCAGGTCGCCGATCACCTGGGCGGAAAGTCGGGCAACGCGATGCGGCTGCTGACCAATCTGACCAACCTCTTCGTCACCATCACCGAGAAGCTGCCCGGACTGGTCGATTTCGCCGCGGGAATCCCGGTGGTGCTCCAGCCGCTGCGCAGCATGCTCACCGTGCTCGGCGTCACCGGAGAACGCGACCGCGATCTCGACGCCGCCCTCCAGCGCGCCTTCCCCGACCTGGCCGACGCGGTGGCCGCGTTCGAGAACCTGCCCGGGCTGATCCAGGCCATGGCGCAGGCCGTTCCGGCGACCGGGCCCGACCTGGTCTGCACCCACGGTGCGACCGAGGCGCCGGAACCGCTGCGCGTACTGCTGACCGGACAGGGAGTCGTGCTGTGTCATCGATAGTGTCGCGCGGGCACCGTGTTCGGCGGTGGGCTCGTGACCCGCAGGCCGCGGATCTGCGGTGGGGGATCGCGGGACTCTGCGCGGCCGTGCTCCTGCTGATCGCGATCGGCGCGGTGTATGTCACCGGAACCTCGCCCGAGCGGACCTATGCGGCCGAGCTCGCCCAGGCGGGTTCGGTCCGGCCGGGCGACGATGTGCGCCTGGCCGGCATCCCGGTCGGCAAGGTCAGGTCGCTGACGCTGCTCACCGACCGGGTCCGGATGGAGTTCACCGTCCGCGCGGACGCCTTCCTCGGCGACCAGACGACCCTCGACATCCGGATGCTGACCTTCGTCGGCGGCTATTACGTCGCCGTCCTGCCCGCCGGTACCCGGCCGCTCGGGCCGGCCGTCATCCCCCGGGAGCGAGTCATCGTGCCCTACAACCTGACCCAGGCCTTCCAGGACGCGATCCGGCCCGTCCGCCGGATCGACGGCGGCGTCGTCCGGCGGGATCTCGCGGCACTGTCGACCGCGATCGAACAGAGTCCGGAGGCCGTGCGCGCGGCGGTGCGCGCGGCCGGCGACGTGGTCGAGATCCTCGACGAACAGAATGCCGACATCTCCCGCACCCTGGCCATCGCCGACGAGTATCTGTCCGCGCTCGACACGAATGCCGGGGTGCTGGCGCGGCTGCTGATCACCCTGGGCACGCTCGAGCAGATCATCCAGACCAACAAGGTGCAGGTGGCGCAATCCCTGCGCGATCTCGCCGTGGTGTTGCACGACGTGACTCCGCTGGGGCGGGCGTGGGACGCCTCGCTGAAGCAGCGCGCCCAACCGCTGGCGGACGCGATTCCCCCGCTCGAGCAGCTCGGCGCCCGGCTCGGCGCGCTGCTGGATGCCGTGCGCGCGCTCCAGCACCGGCTGGCACCGCTGCTGCCCGCGGGCGGCGGGATCACCATCGACCAGTCCGCGGCCACCCTTCCGGTTCCCGCGCTGTGCATTCCGCTGCCAGGAGGCGCGTGTTGACGAAGTCGATCCTGGGGTCACGGGGGCTGATGTCGACCGCGGTCGTGGTCGTCGTGGTGCTGGCGGGGGCGCTCGGTCTGCGGCTGAGCACACCGCATCCGCCGATGCGCGCCTACTGTGCCGACCTGCCCGACAGCATCGGGCTCTACGAGGGCAGCGCGGTGACCGTCCTTGGCGTGCCCGTCGGTCGCGTCACCGGGATCGACGTCGTCGGCGTGTCGGCGCGGGTCGAGTTCACCGTCCGCGCCGATCGCACACTCCCGGCCGACGTGGGGGCGGTGACGGTCAGCGACACCCTGATCGCCGATCGGCGGCTCGCCCTCATCGGCGACGAACCGGCCGGACCCGGCCTGGCCTCGGGCGGCGCGTGCATCACGAAAACCCTGACACCCAAGAGCCTCTCGCAGACCTTCGACGCCCTGGCCGGCCTCGCCGATCAACTCAACGGTTCGGGTGATCCCGCCCAACGCACCGCTGTCGGCGCCGGACTCGACGCGCTCGATCGCGCCACCACCGGCACGGGCGACCAGCTCAACGACCTGATCCTCGCGCTGAGCCGGGCGCTGTCGGCACCGGACGCGGCCATCGGGCACCTCGGACAGCTGCTCGACGCCCTCAGCGCGCTCGCCCAGCGGGCACGCCACGGCTGGGCGCAGGTGGAGACCACGGTGTCGGGGCTGCCGCAAACCTTCGACGACATCGTCACCATCGCGTTCCCACCGATCATCCAGATCGTCGACACGCTGGCCGAGCTCTTGCCCCAGCTCAACGACGTCGTCATGATGTTCGGTTCGCCCGCGCTGCGCGCGCTGGACTCCGTCCCCGAGCTGTCGCGCATGATCGCGGCGGGTGTCTCCTCGCTCGCCGAGGTGATCGCGCGGACTCCCGTGCTGGCCGGCGGATTCGCCGGTGCGGTCGATCCGGTGAGCGGACAGCTGACCATCGGCTACGCGCCACCGAAACTCGCACCGGCCCCGCCGGACTCGGCGCGGATCTGCGCGGCGGTGCAGGCCGTCACCGGGCAGGGCTGTCAGACCTCGGCCGAGGGTGTGGTGACGATTCCGGCACTGCCGGTCCTACTCGCGGGGGTGAGTACACGATGACACGCATCCGGCGCCGGGCCCTCGGCGTTCTGTTGGTCGCGGGAATGACGCTGGCGGGCAGCGGATGTGGCTTCCAGCCCGCCGACCTGCCGGTGCCCGGCACCGGCGTCGGCGGCCCGACCTATCGCCTGCGGATCGAGTTCGCCGATGTGCTGAATCTGCCGCAGGGCGCCGAGGTGATCGCGGCGGGCGTGCGGGTGGGCAGGCTGACGGGGGTCGCCCTGGTCGACCCGGTGGCCGCCACCCCGGAGATGGCGGCGCGGCCGGGGTACGCGGTGGCCGAGGTCGAGATCCGGCAGTCGGTCCGGCTGCCGGTGGGCACGACCGCCGTGCTGCGCCAGGAGACACCGCTCGGCGACGTCCATATCGCGCTGGGCGAGCCGGGCGGCGACACCGCGGGCACGCTGACCGACGGCGCGACCATCCCCCTGGCCGACACCACTCAGGCCCCACCGATCGAGGACATCCTGGCCGGTCTGTCGACGTTCCTCGGCAGCGGCGCGGTCACCGACTTCCAGAGCATCCTGCGCACCGCGAACGGGCTGCTGCCCGAGGATCCGCGCGACACCGCCCGGATCGCCGGGGTGCTCGGCGCCGACCTGTCGGATCTGGGCGCGCACCTCGACTCGGTCGACGCCCTGCTCGACGGGATGGAAGCGACGGTCGAGGACGGCCTGCGACAGAACCTGCCGATGCTCGACGAACTGCTCACCCCCTACGGCGTCGACCACACCACCGACGCTGTCAACGCCCAGATCGGCGTCATCTTCGTGCTCACCGCGCTCGGCCCGGTCGCGCCGAGCGCGCAGTGGCTCGGCCCGCTGCTGTCCTCGCTCGACGACACCACCCGGGCCGTGGTGCCCGTGCTGTTCGGCAGCAGCCCCCTCGACACCACGTCGCCGTCGAACATGCAGACCCTCATCGATCTGATCAATACCGAGCTCGTGCCGTTCGCGACCCGCGGCCCGAAGGTGGACCTGGTCGACGTCGGCGTCACCGGGGCGCCCGGCCTCACCTCGGGCGATCGCACCGGCCGCATCGTCGACACCCTGCGGATGATCGGGGCGGTGCGATGAATCTGCGTGCGGTGGTATCACTGTCGGCTATCGCGGCGGTGCTGATCCTCGGCGTCGCCTACATGTCGTTCGGCGTGCTCGGCTTCGACCCGCGACGGGACTTCCTCACCGCCGAGATGACCCTCGACAGCGCGGGCGGGTTGGTGCCGAACGCGCCGGTGCTGCTCGCGGGCGTCCGAGTGGGCCGGGTCGAAGCGGTGCGCAAGCAGGCCAGCGGTGTGCGGGTGGCGTTGCGGGTCGACAGCAGCCGGCGGATTCCGCTGTCGAGCACGGTCCGGATCGAGCAGTTGTCGGCGCTCGGGGAGCCCTATCTGGTATTCGCGCCGGACTCCGGTGCCGGGCCGTATCTCGAGGACGGACAGGTGATCCCGACCGATCGGATCCACCTGCCGATGACCGTCACCGCCCTGTCCGCGAAGCTGGTCGACCTGCTCGCACAGATTCGGCCCGAAGTGATCGCGCGCCTGGTGGACACCTTCGACCGCGCGCTCGCGGGCACCGACGCGGCGCGGCAGACGCTGCACCGATCCTCGAATCTGCTCGCCGCGACACTGCTCAGCCGCACCGACGCGATCCGGGGGCTGTTCGCCGACATCCAGGCTCTCGGCGGCGACATGGCCTGGCTGGGACCGTCGTTGGGCGCCGCGGGCCCGAAGTTCGGTGAGTTCGGCGTCACCCTGAGCGCGATCGTCGAATCGGGCTCGGCGCTCGTGGAAAGCCGTCCGCTGGACGACTACGTCACCGGCGACGGGCTCGTCCCGTTCCTGGCCCGTCTCACGGAGCTGATCACCGAGATCGGGCCGAGCATCGAACCCTTGGGTCAGGTGCTCGACCCGGTGGTGACCGACGCCGTGCACCGCGCCCCCGCGATCGACGTCAGCACCCTGATCGACCAGGCCCTGCAGAGTGTGGGCCCCGACGGCACGGTGCACTTCCGCATCGCCGTCAAATAGCGACGAAGGACAGCGCATGAGCACAGCGACAGCGGAACCCACCACCACCGACAGCGGTCGGCAGGCGCCGCGGACGGTATCGCTGCGGCTGTCCAGCATCCTGGTGGCCGTCGCGATCGGCGGACTCACCGTCGCGACGATCACCTTCGCCGTGCTGTACTTCTCGGCCCGGTCCACGCTCGCCGACCGCGACGCCCGCGCGGCCGACGAGCGGCACGCCGAGCGCATCGCGATCGACTACGGTGTCGGCGCGTCGACGATCGACTACCGCGACCTCACGGCGTGGTTCGGCCGGTTGCGCGCGGGCACCGCGCCGCAGCTGACGGCGAAGTTCGACGCCACCGCACCGCAGCTCGAACAGATCCTGCTGCCGCTGCAATGGACCTCCACCGCGACTCCGCTCTCGGCGACGGTCGTCTCGGAGTCCGGGGGGATCTATAAGGTCAACGCCTATTTCACGGTCGTCTCCACGAGCGCCCAGAATCCCGGTGGCGCGGCCGCCACCGTCACCTACTCGCTGACCATCGACCGCAACGCGGGCTGGACGATCACCGAAGTGGGCGGGTTGCAGAACAGCTTGCCGAAGAAGTAGCGCGGTCAGTAGGCGATGAAGAGGATCTCGTCGCGCGTGTAGTCGTGGTCGGGATGATTTTCGGCCAGATGCGCCTGCGTCCGGGCGACCAGGTCGTCCTCGTTGTCGGCGTTGATCTGGGTACCGCAGGGGCAGTTGAGGCGAGTCTTCATCACGGTTTCTCCTGTGCCGGTCACCGCCCGGCGATCTGCTGGACAGTAGTCCGGAGTCTATTCCAATCGCTGTGTTAGCGTGAGTCATGGGACCCGTAGACGAGCTCTCCGCCGAGGCCGGTGCGCTGTTCGCGCTCGCCGAGCAGGCCACCGGATTCATGCCGGCGGACGAAGGGCGCGCGCTGTACACCGCCGCCCGCGACTACGCGGGCACGGGAACCATTCTCGAAATCGGCACCTACTGTGGCAAGTCGGCGGTCTATCTCGGCGCCGCGGCACGCGAGACCGGCGCGACCGTCTTCACCGTCGATCATCATCGGGGCTCGGAGGAGCACCAGCCGGGCTGGGAGTATCACGACACCGGTTTGGTCGACCCCGAGACGGGCGTCTTCGATACCGTGACGGCCTTCCGGCGCACCATGATCCGGGCCGGCCTGACCGACACCGTCATAGCGATCATCGGATCCTCCGCCGCGGCCGCCCGCATCTGGCGGACCCCGCTCAGCATGCTCTTCATCGACGGCGGCCACACCGAGGAAGCCGCCCAGCGCGATTACGACAACTGGGTGCACTGGGTCGCGGGCGGTGGACTGCTGGCGATCCACGACGTCTTCCCCGACCCCGCCGACGGTGGGCAGGCCCCGTTCGGCATCTACCGCCGGGCCCTCGACAGCGGCAAGTTCCGCGAGCTCTCGGTGACCGGCTCGCTGCGCGTCCTCCAGCGGATCGCCGCCTGCGGCTGAGCTCGCCTCAGCAGTCGACGGCGTCGCGGAAGAGGCCGTTGGCGGCGGTGGTGCGGCTCAGGGCGTCGGCGGCGAGCACGACGGCGGCCGCGGTCCAGGTGGTGCGTTCCTCCGGCCAGCGCTTACCGTCGGTGAACACCAGACCGGTCCAGTAGGACCCGTCGAGATCACGCAGGTGCTGCATCGCGGTGAACAGCGTGGCGGCGGTGGCGGTGTCGCCGTCGGCGTCGAGGGCGAGGACCAGTTCGCAGGTCTCCGCACCGGTCACCCAGGGCGCGTCGGCGACGCAGCGGATGCCGAGGTCGGCGACCACGAATTCGTCCCAGTGCCGCGCGATCCGGGCCCGGGCGGCCGGACCGCGCAGCGCGCCGGCGAGAATCGGGTAGTACCAATCCATCGAGTAGCGGCTCTTGTCCAGGAAGACTTCCGGATGGTCGCGCAGGGCTCGGCCGAGCCTGCGGCGCGCGCGGACCCAGTCCGGGCGGGGATCACCCAGACGCTCGGCGAGGGTCACCGCACAGCCCAGGCTGTGATAGATGCTCGAGCACCCGGTCAGCAGTGCCTCGCCGGAGGTGCCCGATTCGTTTGCCGACCAATGGATCTCGCCGTGGGCGCCCTGCTGCAGACCGAGCACGAAGTCGATGCCCGCTCGGACCGTCGGCCACAGCTCGGCGGCGAAGCCCGCGTCACCGGTGACGGTCAGCGCGTGCAGGACACCGGTGGCGAGATAGGCACAGAAGTTGGCGTCGGCATCGTGGTTCTCGACGACCCCACCGCGCGTCTGCATCGGCCACGACCCGTCCGTGCGCTGGGTCTTGGCCGACCAGATGTAGGCCTCGCGGGCCTGGTCCCACAATCCGGCCACGGTCAGCGCCATCGCGGATTCGACGTGGTCCCACGGATCGGTGTGACCGCCGGTGAACCAGGGGATCGCCCCGTCGGGTTCCTGTGCGGCGGCGATGGTCTCGGCGGTGCGCCGCAGCTCGCGCGCCGAGACGACGCCCGCGACGGCCGGCAGGACCGCCGTCATCGCCGCACCGCCGGCTTCGTGAAATAGAGGGCGACGGACTTGCCGACGAGCGGGTTCAGCAGGCGTTCGGCCGTGCGGGTCAGCGTGGGCGCCGACATCATGTCCCACACCAGCAGGCGGTGATACGCGCGCACCAGCGGATTGTCGTCGTCGCGCACGCCCACCGCGCATTTGAGCCACCAGTAGGGCGAATGCAGCGCGTGCGCGAATTCCCGGTGGACACAGCGCAGTCCGTGCGCGGTGACCTTGTCGCGGAGCTCGTCGGCTCGGTAGATCCGCACGTGGCCGCCCTCGTTGGCGTGATATTCGTCCGAGAGCGCCCAGCAGAGGCGTTCCGGCAGCCAGCGCGGCACCGTGACCGCAAGCGCGCCACCGGGTGTGACGATGCGGGCGAGCTCGGCGATCGCCCGATCGTCGGCCGGGACGTGCTCGAGGATCTCCGAGGCGATGACCACGTCGAATTCGCCGTCGCCGTAGGGCAGGTCGAGCGCGTCACCACGCACGGTCTCGGCCTTGGCGTACTCGGGTGCCTCGCCCGCCGCGGCCATGGCCTCGAACATGGCGTCCACCTGCGCCAGATCCTGCGCGTTCTGGTCGAAGGCCACGACGTCGGCGCCCCGGCGGTAGGCCTGGAACGCGTGCCGTCCCGCTCCGCAGCCGACATCGATCACCCGGGAACCGGGTCCGACGCCCAAGCGGTCGAAGTCGACGGTCAGCATGGATCCTCCTGCGAATGCCCGAAATCGGGGGAGTGGAAGCGGTCGATCGCGCGCTCGTAGACCGCGACGGTCTGCGCGGCGACGGCGGCCCAGCTGAACAGGTCGACGGCACGCCGACGACCCCGCTCGCCCATCCGCCGCCGACGTGCCGGATCGGCGAGCAGCTCGCCCAGGACCCGGGTCAGCGCATCGATGTCGCCGGGCGTGATCAATTCCGCGCAGTCGCCGACCACCTCGGGCAGCGCACCGGCCCGGCTGGCGACCAAGGGCGTGCCGCTGGCCATGGCCTCGACCGCAGGCAGCGAGAACCCCTCGTACATCGAGGGAATGCAGGCGATCTCGGCCGTGGCGAGCACTGCGGCGAGTCGGTCGTCGCTGAGTCCGCTGACCGGGGTGACGATATCGGCGAGACCGAGTTCGGCGATGAGTTTCTCGGTGGGCCCGTTCGGCTCCAGCTTGGCGACCAACCGCAGCTCGACCTCGTGGTGATGGCGCAGCCGCGCCAGCGCGTGCAGCAGGTGCGCGATGCCCTTGAGCGGCTTGTCGGCGCTGGCGACCGCCACGATCCGGCCACGGACTCGGGGCGTCTCGCGCGGCCGGAACAGCGCGGTGTCCACGCCGAGGGGGACCGTGCGCAGCTGTGCCGGGACGACGCCGAAGTCGGCGGCGATATCGGCGGCCGACGATTCCGACACCGTGATCAGGTCCGGAATCCGGCGGGCCACCCGCTGCTGCATGCCGAGGAATCCGTACCAGCGCCGGACGAACGGGCGCCGCCGCCACGGCGCCGCGGCCAGATCCACCGCGCGATCACGGGTGATCGGATGATGGATCGTCGCCACCAGCGGCCGCAGGCGGGCGATGTCGAGCAGTCCGTACCCGAGGCACTGATTGTCGTGCACGACATCGAAGTCCGCTGCGCGGGTCGCCAGCAGCCGGGCGGCGCGCAGGCTGAAGGTGCGCGGTTCCGGGAACCCGGCCGTCCACATGGTGGCGAGTTCGAGCAGGTCGATCCGGTCGCGGATCTCGCGCGGGTGCGGCGTGCGGAAGGGATCGTCGTCACGGTAGAGGTCCAGGCTCGGTACCTCGGTCAGCCGGACCCGGGGGTCGAGGTCTTCCGGATAGGGCTGACCGGAGAACACCTCGACCTGATGCCCCAGCTCGACGAGCCCCTGGCTGAGATATCGGACATAGACCCCCTGGCCGCCGCAGTGGGCCTTGCTCCGGTAGGACAGCAACGCGATCCGCATCAGCGCACCCCGGTCCCGTAGTCGACCTGCCAGTGTTTGATGCCGTTGATCCACCCCGACCGCAGCCGCTGCGGCTCGGCGACCTGGGTCAGTTTCGGCATCACCTCGGCGATCGCCCCGAAGACGAGATCGATCTCGAGCCGGGCCAGATTCGCCCCGACGCAGAAGTGGGCGCCGGTGCCGCCGAAGCCCAGATGCGGGTTGGGGTCGCGCAGGATGTCGAAGGTGAACGGCGAGGCGAAGGCGTCCTCGTCGAAATTGGCCGAGCTGTAGAACAATCCGACCCGGTCACCGGCCCGGATGCGCTGCCCGCCGAGCTCGGTGTCGGCGGTGGCGGTGCGCTGGAACACCGTCACCGGTGTCGCCCACCGGACGATCTCGTCGGGCGCGGTGGCCGGGCGGCGCGCCCGGTAGAGCTCCCACTGATCGGGGTGGTCGACGAAGGCCTTCATACCGTGGGTGATGGCGTTGCGGGTGGTCTCGTTGCCTGCCACCGCGAGCAGGATGACGAAGAATCCGAACTCGTCGGAGCCGAGCGCCTCACCGTCGAGGTCGGCGTGCACGAGCTTGCTCACGATGTCTTCGCGCGGGTCGGCCCGGCGCTGCTCGGCCAGGTCCCAGGCGTAGCCGAGGATGCCCGTCGCGGCGGCGGAGGAGGCGTCGGTGGTGGTGGCGTCACCGTATTCCGGGTCGTCGTAGTTGAGCATCTGATTCGACCAGTCGAACAGCTTGCGGCGGTCCTCCTGGGGCACCCCGACGAGTTCCGCGATGGCCTGCAGCGGTAGTTCACACGCCACCTGCTCGACGAAGTCACCGCCACCGGTCTTCGCGGCCTCGTGCACGATGGCGGCCGCCCGCTCGGCCAGTGCCGCGCGCAACCCCTCGACCGCGCGCGGGGTGAACCCCTTGGCGATGATGCGCCGGATCTTGGTGTGCTTGGGCGGGTCCATGTTCAGCAGCAGCGCGCCGGTCAGCTCGATCTGCTCGGGCGTCACTTCGCCGGGCAGCCGGATGACCGAACCCTTGCGCTGTGACGAGAACAGGTCGGGATTGCGCGAGATCTCCTTGATGTCCTCATGTTTGGTGACGACCCAGTAGCCGCCGTCGCGGAACCCGCCCGACTGCGCGTCGGTCTGCGCGTTCCACCACACGGGCGCGGTCCGGCGTAGTTCGGCGAATTCCTCGACGGGGTTACGGTGTTGCCAGAGAGCTGGATCGGTGAAATCGAATCCGGTGGGTAGCGACGGTGCTGACACGGTTCCTCCTGGATGCCGACAGCGGTGTGGGCCCGGGGCGGTCAGCGATGCCGGCGACGGTAGCGGACGCGACAGGGCTGTTGCAGCTGAACGACCATCTTCGAATGGTCGTTGCGATAGGTCGACGACGGCTGGGCCAGTTCGAACTCCCAGTCCCGCAGCAGGATCGAGAAGATCGCCTTGAGTTGCATGAGCGCGAACGGCGCCCCGACACAGCGGTGCCTGCCCGCGCCGAAGGGGATCCAGGTCCAGCGGTTGACGATGTCGTCCTGGCGCGGATCGAGGTAGCGGCCGGGATCGAAGGCGTCCGGGTCGGGGAAGTCCTCCGGGATCCGGTTGGAGACCGCGGGGGTGGCGGCGACCATGTCGCCCGGCGCGATCCGGTGCCCGCACACCTCGAACTCGCCGCGGGCCACACGCATGAGCACGATCAGCGGCGGGTGCAGGCGCAGGGCCTCCTTGAGCGCGGCCTCCAGCCGCGGGATCCGGCGCAGCGCATGGTGACTGACCTCCGCGCCGTCGGCGAACAGCTCGTCGAGCTCGGTGACCACCGCGCGCAGTGTCTCGGGATGGCGCAGCAGTTCGATGATGGTCCAGGCCGCGGTGCCCGAGGTGGTGTGGTGGCCGGCGAACATCATCGAGATGAAGATGCCGGTGATCTCGGTCGCCGGGAACCTCGGGGCACCGTCCTCGTCGGTGACGGACATGAGAACGTCGAGCATGTCGCGGTCGCCCTTGCCCGCGGGCGGATTCGCCGCGCGCTGATCCATGATCGCCTGCACCAGCTCGACCAGGGCGGCCCTGGCGGCGTCGCGCCGGGCGAAACTCTCGATCGGCGCGTACGGATCGACGTAGGCCAGCGCGTCGGTGCCCTGCTCGAGCTCGTGATAGAGGTGCGCGAAGCGCGCGTCGAGCTGGTCGCGGAACTTCGGTCCGATCAGGCACGCCGAGGAGGTGTAGATGGTGAGCTCGGCGAAGAATTCGAGCAGGTCGATCTCGCCCTCGTCGTCCCAGCTCGCGATCATCCGGTCGACCTCGCGGGCGATGGTGCCGGCGTGACCGCGCATGTGGTCGGCCCGCAGCGCCTGGTTGTGCAGCATCTCCTTGCGCCGCTCCGGTGGCGCGTCGAAGACGACGCCCTCCCCGAAGATCGGCTTCATGAACGGATAGGCCGCGCCCTGATCGAGGTCGTCGTCGGCGGCCCGGAAGAAGAACTCGTTGGCTTCGGCACCGGAGAGCAGCACGACGTTGCGTCCCGCGAGATCGAAGGTCCCGACATCGCCGCATTCGGCGCGGACGCGGCGCATCAGCGCGATCGGATCGGTACGGAATTCGGTGAGGTGTCCGTGGCCGTCGTCGCCTCCGGACACACGGCGCGGTATGGCCGGCGTCATGGGGAATCCTTCCCGGAATACTGTCCAGACATCAGATGGACATGTGTCTGGACAGTACTACGGTTACCGTCGCGCGACAAGGAGGAACTGTCAGTCGCCCGGTGCCGGTTCGGCCAGCATGCGGCGCGCGCAGACCTCGAGCAGGTCGGCGACCTCGGCGTAGGAGAGCAGTCCCATGCCGCCCTGTAACAGCGCGCCGGAATACAGGAGTTCCAGCGCCGCGAGTTGTTCGGGGTCCTTGGTGCCCAGGGCCAGCGCGAGCCGGTGGCGGATCTCCTTGCCGATGCGTAGTCGCAGGTGTCGCACATCGGGATCGTCACCGAGCAGCGCGCTGCTGACCGCGCCGGCGAGCGCGGGCTCGTCGGCCACCAGCATCGAGACCCGGCGCAGCACGGCGACTACCCGCGTCGTCGGGTCGGCGTCCTGGTCGTCCAGGTACGGCAGGGCGATGAGGCGTCGCCAGAACACCTCTGAGATCAGGTGTTCCTTGGAGGAGAAGTAGGTGTACGCGGTCGCGGTGCCGACGCCGGCCGCGGCGGCGACGAGCCGGATGGTGGTCCCCGAGTAGCCCGCCCTGGCCAGCACCTCGACCGCGGCCACGGTCAGGCGGTCCACGGTGTCGGCCTGTTTCTCCGTCAAGCGTCGTCGAGTTGCTTCGATGCCGGTAGGCGCGGGTTCGGACATGTGTCTGGATGCTACTACAGCTGGGTGTATGGACGAATGACGCGCATTCCCTTGCGGCCGTTCCGGAATCCGAACTATATTCCGTACACCTGTCCAGACAAGTATCGGAGACCTGCCATGAACGGCCTCGTCCCTGCCGGCGGCACGCCCCTGCTGATCGGCGGCAAGCTGATCCCGGGTGGCTCCGGCGTCTTCGCGACGATCAATCCGGCGACCGAGGAGGTGCTCGGTCACGCCGCCGACGCTTCGGCCGCCGACATGGACGCCGCGATCGGCGCGGCCCGCGCCGCTTTCGACGAGACCGGGTGGTCCCGCGACCCCGCGTTCCGCGCCCACTGCCTGCGTCAACTGCGCGACGTGCTGGGCGAGCACCTCGAGGAGTTGCGCGAGATCACGATCGCCGAGGTCGGCACCCCGGTCATGCTCACCAGCGGACCGCAGCTGGAAGGCCCGATCGCCGATCTGACCTATGCCGCCGAGCTGGCCGAGAACTACACCTGGGAAACGGATCTGGGCACGCGGGACCTGATGGGGGTCGCCTCCCGGCGGGTGATCCGCCGCGAGGCCGTGGGCGTCGTCGGCGCCATCACGCCGTGGAACTTCCCGCACCAGATCAACCTGGCGAAAATCGGCCCCGCCCTCGCCGCGGGCAATACCGTGGTGCTCAAGCCCGCGCCGGACACACCGTGGTGCGCTGCGGTGCTGGGCCCGCTCGTCGCCGAACACACCGACATTCCCGCCGGCGTGCTCAATATCGTCACCTCCGCCGATCACGGCCTCGGCGCGCAGCTGGTCGACGATCCGCGCGTCGACATGATCACCTTCACCGGCTCTACGCGCACCGGCCGCTCGGTGATGGCGGGCGCCTCGGCGACGCTCAAGCGCACCTTCCTCGAGTTGGGCGGCAAGTCGGCGGCGGTCGTGCTCGACGACGCCGATATCGCCGCGGCCGCGAGCTACACCGCGTTCACCGTCGCCGTGCACGCGGGCCAGGGCTGTGCCCTCACCACCCGGTTGCTGGTGCCGCGCGCGGCCTACGACGCCGCGGTGGCCGCTGCCGCCGCGACACTGTCGGGGCTGGCGGCGGGAGACCCGACGAACGCCGCGACCGTGTGCGGGCCGGTGATTTCCGCGCAGCAGCGGGCGCGGGTGGAGCGCTATCTCGAGCTCGCGAAGGCCGAGGGCGGACAGATCGTGGTGGGTGGTGGCAGGCCCGCCAACCAGGAACGCGGTTTCTTCATCGAGCCGACGCTCATCGCCGGCCTCGGCAATTCCGCGACCGTCGCGCAGGAGGAGATCTTCGGGCCGGTGCTCGTGGTGATCCCGCACGACGGAGACGACGACGCGATCCGACTGGCCAACGACTCGCCCTACGGTCTGTCGGGCTCGGTCTGGGGCACGGACCCGGCGCGGGTGGAGCGGGTGGTCGCGGGCGTGCGGACCGGGACGCTGAGCGTCAACGGCGGGCTCTGGTACCACGCCGACGCACCGTTCGGCGGCTACAAGCAGTCCGGCATCGGCCGGGAGATGGGCGTCGCGGGCTTCGAGGAATACCTCGAGACCAAGCTCGTCGCCACCCCCGCCTGAGCGCACCGACCCCTACACAGGAGCTGAACAACCATGGCACGTTTCACCGGTCGCACCGCGATCGTCACCGGCGCGGCACAGGGCATCGGCGCGGTCTACGCCGCCGCGCTCGCCGCCGAGGGCGCCAATGTCGTCGTCGCCGATCTCAACGCCGAGCGCGGCGCGGAGGTCGCGGCGAAGATCGTCGCCGAGGGCGGCACCGCGGCGTTCCACCGGGTCGATGTGGCCGATCCCGAATCCGCCACGGCGCTGGCGGAATTCACCGTCGCCGAGTTCGGGGCCATCCATCACCTGGTGAACAACGCGGCGATCTACGGCGAGATGAAGCTGGACCTGCTGCTCACCGTCCCGTGGGACTACTACAAGAAGTTCATGGGCGTGAATTTCGACGGCGCGCTCAATGTGACGCGTGCGGTCTGGCAGCCCATGGTCGCGGCGGGCGGCGGTTCCATCGTCAATCAATCCTCCACGGCGGCCTGGCTGTACTCCGGGTTCTACGGGCTGGCCAAGGTCGGCATCAACGGACTCACCCAGCAGCTGGCGACCGAGCTCGGCGGCTCGAAGATCCGGGTCAACGCCATCGCGCCCGGCCCGATCGACACCGAGGCCACGCAGACCGTGACGCCGGGGAATCTGGTGAAGGACATGGTGTCCCGGATCCCGATCAGGCGGATGGGCACACCGCAGGACCTGGCCGGCGCCTGCCTGTATCTGCTGTCCGACGACGCGAGCTGGGTCACCGGGCAGATCCTGAACGTCGATGGCGGGCAGATCATCCGATGACGACTGCATCGGATGAGCTGCCGGTCGGATTCGTCGGGCTGGGCAATATGGGCACGCCGATGGCCCGGCGCCTGCTGGACTGGCCGGGCGGGCTCACCGTCTGTGACGTCCGCGCCGAGGCCACCGTGCCGTTCGTCGAGGCGGGGGCCCGGGCGGCCGCCGATCCGGCGGCGCTGGCGGCGCAGGCGCGGGTCATCTGCGTGACCGTCGTCGACGACGCGCAGGTGACGGAGGTGCTCACCGGTCCGGCGGGCATCCTGCGCACCGCGGTTCCCGGCACCGTCGTCGCGGTGCATTCGACCATCGGTGATCGGACCGCGGACGAACTCGCCACGCGCTGCGCGCAGCACGGGGTCGAGTTCGTCGACGCGCCGGTCAGCGGTGGCGCGCCGGGGGCCACCCACGGCAGCCTGGCCGTGATGATCGGCGGCAGCGCGGCCGCCGTGGATCGGATCAGGGCGCCGTTCGGCTGTTTCGCCGACCTGATCGTGCACGCCGGGGACGTCGGCGCGGGCACCCGAATGAAGTTGGCGCGCAACCTGTTGCACTTCATCTCGTTCACCGCCGCGACCGAAGCCCAGCGCCTGGCCGACGCCGCCGGGCTCAGTCTCACCGCGCTCGGCAAGGTGGTGCGCCACTCCGACGCGGTGACCGGGGGGCCGGGCGCGATCATGCTGCGCGACACCACCGCCCCGCTGGACCCCGACGACTTCTGGTTCCCGATCCTGGGCCATGTGCGCGATCTCGGTGAAAAGGATCTCGCGCTGGCCCTGGAGCTCGGCGACCGGCTCGGCGTCGATCTGCCGCTCGCGCACCTGGCCATCGCCCGGCTGGCCGACGGGCTCGGCGTCGCCGGGGCCGTTCTCGACAAGGAGACATCATGAGCACCACCGACGACGACCTCAGGCAGCGTGGCCTGGCCAAGATGAGCGAGGTCTACGGCTGGGACTTCACCGACGGCCCCGGTGACTACTTCGCGGTCACCGCGGATCACCTGTTCGGCGAGATCTGGTCGCGCCCCGCGCTGACCGTGCGGGAACGGCGGCTGCTGCTGCTCGGCGCGCTCACCGCGCAGGGCCATCTCGACATCGCCGAGATCCAGATCGGGGCGGCGCTGCGCAACGGTGAGCTGACCGAGGAACAGCTGCGCGAGATCGCGCTGTTCCTCTGCCATTACGTGGGCTGGCCCGCCGGGACCAAACTCGACGGCGCCGTCGGCAAGGTGGTCGCGCAGGAACGTCGCAAGACGTAGCCGGGAGCCGACACCCGGGCGTGGTCGGCGGACGGGCCGCGCCCGCGGAGTAGCATCCAGACGCATGTCCGAAAGCAATTCCATCAGCCTCGAGGCGACCCGGCGGCGGTTGACCGACAAGCAGGCCGACACGGTCGACCGGCTCACCAAGGCGGCACTGCGGGTGCTGGCCCGAGATGGCTTTTCCGGCATGACGATCCGGCTGGTCGCGGCGGAGGCGGGCGTCGGCACGGCCACCGCGTACACCTATTTCTCGTCCAAGGAACACCTGGTGGCCGAGATCTTCTGGCGGCGGCTGCTCGCCTCGCCCTCACCCGCCAGCGACGACCCCGACCCGTCGGTCCGCGTGCTCGCCGAACTGCGCACCATCGCTCTGCTGGTGGCCGACGAGCAGGAACTGTCCGGCGCGGTCACCAGCGCGCTGCTGGGCGGCGACCCGGATGTCGAGCATCTGCGCACCCGCATCGGCATCGAGATCCGCGGCCGGATCTCGCGCGCACTCGGCCCCGACGCCGACGAGGAGGTCGTCGAGTGGCTCGAACTGATCTACGCGGGCGCTCTGGTCCGCGCCGGGATGGGCTACGAGTCCTACGAGAAGATCGCCGACCGTATCGAACGCGCCGCCCTGCGCATCCTGCGGGTTCCGTAGCCGCCGATCCGATCCGCTTGTAGGTATCCATGACAATTCCCCGAGTTTCTACGGAGAAAGTCAAGAACCTTCATGAAGTGCCGTCGCCGCGATCTGACTGTGATCTGATCGAGATGTCCCCGAGATGGGGGCATGTCGAAAGAACGCAATCGAGGTTGACTGTATGAATTCCAGAACTGCCCGTCCGCTCGCCGTCGCCGTGCTGGCGCTGTCCGCCTGTGCCCTGGGCGCGGGAACCGCCACGGCGGCCGCCCCGGCCCCGGTCATGGGGTCGGTCGAGGTGTGCCTGCCCCTGCCGCTCGGTCCGCTCGAGGTGAGCTTCTGTTTGTAGTCCGCTAGCCGGAGTGCCGCCGATGGTGGTGGAACCGTCCGCGAGGAACGGGATTGCGCGGTTCCGTCGGGAGCCGCCACCATCGGACGGTGGGACGCGCTCGCCGGATTTTGGGGGAACCCCTGAACATTTCGGCATTCCCTTACCGCCGATCACAAGCGAAGCCGGAGCGGTGGTTTGTACTTCACGGTAAGTTGGGAGCTTGCCCAGTTGCCTGGGTGGGAAGGATTTGTTATGGCTGGCTCAGCATCCCGCACGCCGTTCTTGACCGCCGCGGGACGACCGGTATCGACCCCGTTGAAAGATGTGCGGGCGATATCCCGCCAGATGGTGGGCCATTTCATCGAGAACGTCATCCCGTGCGCGACCCTGCCCACCGAAGTCCTCGACGGCGATGTCACCACCGTGACGCGGGTGTGCCTGGAACTGACCGGTGGTGTCCTCGACGGCCGCGATCTCCCCGGACGCCTGGAGCGGATTCAGGCCGCGGCCGCGGGCTGGGCGCGGGAGGGTATTCCGATCGACACGATCCACAACGCGGTACACGAGGGTTTCAAGCTCGGGTTCGACCTGGTGATCGCGAATGTGACCAACCACGACCACGCCACGGTCGTCGGCGTGGCCCGGCGACTGACCGACGTGCAGAACACCATCACCTCGGCGGTGTCGGCGGCTTATGTGCGGGAATTGCGTTCCGTGGTCAGTGAGCACCACACTGCCGTGCACACCTTGACCTCGGCGCTGCTCGGCGGGCAGAGCACCTCCACGATGGCCAGGGAATGCGGCATCGAGATCGCCGACCGCTATCACGTCATCGCCCTGGCGCTGCCGCCGCACGCCGAGGAATTCGATCCCGCGCTGGACGCGAATGTGGTCGCCCGCCGCAAGCTGCGACGAGTACAGGCCGAGCTGGCCAACCGCTGCGTCGGCAAAGTGCTGTCACTGCTCAGCGTCGACGGCGGGACCCTCCTGCTGCCCACCGTGGAATTCTCCGAACCGGACCTCGACGACCTGGTCGCCGGATTGTCCGCCGCGGCCCAGGTGCCCGTACGCGCGGTGACGACAGCCGCGACGCCGGCCGACATCCCGCGCGCCGCCGAACAGGTGCACGAACTCGTCGAGATAGTGCACCGACTGGGTGGGCCCAGCAAGGTGTACCGCCCGCACGAATTGGCCTTCGAATATCAGCTGACCAGGGAAGGCGCGGCGCGCGACTATTTGAGCTCGGTCGTCGATTCCCTCGAAGCGCACCCGGAATTGCTGCGCACGCTCGAGGTCTACATCGCGTCGAATCTGCGCAGGACGAATACCGCGCGCGAATTGTTCGTCCACACCAATACCGTCGACTACCGCCTCAAGCGCATCAGCCAGCTGACCGGCTTCGACCTCAACGACGTCACGGGACTGTGTTATCTGCGCGCGGCACTGCTGATCCGTGCCCACCGCGGCCTGAACAGGCCCGACGACGGCCACCCCGACGACGAAACCCGCTCCCGCGCGGGCTGATTCGTCGGGGCGGGCTCGCTCCTACGCGGCGTGGGTGAGTCGGCTGGCGGAGGCCCCGATGGCCGGGCGGTCCCCGACCAGGGTGCGCATGAATCGGTCCTGTTCTCGGGCGCCGCGAGTGGCCGCACGGTCGAGGCCGCCGGGGAGTACGCGGGTGGCCGAGCGGACGAGGTTCGGGGGGATCCGGATCGCCGGGTACCAGGGGATGATCACTGTCGGGAGACCGAGCGCGCGCATCGTGTGGCGACCGAGGAAGGTGCCGGTGACCGACAGGTGCTGGGCGTAGGCCAGGCGTCGGCGGACGGTGGGGAGCCGGTCGTAGTTCCACGACAGCGGATCTCGGGACATCGGTATCGCGAGCCGGCGGGTCGACTCGTCCGGGTCGGCCAAGGCCGACAGGGTGTGCACCAGCACGCGCACGCCGTCGCGGAACGAATGCGGCAGCCACTGCTCCTCGACGCCGAGCAGGCTGCCGACGTAGCGCACGAGATGTGCGACGGCGTCGGCTTCGGACGGGGTGAGCAGCACGCCCATCCCCATCGCCCCGATCGCCGGCGCGATGAAGGCGCCGACCAGCGTGGCGGCCATGTCGGTCTGGTTGATCGGCAGGCCCCAATCCTCGGTTTGCCAGTCCGGCATCGCGGTGACGTGGCGACGCACGAACGCGTGGATGAGCCGCACCCGGATCGTGGACCGATAGCCGAGCCCCAGCGGGGACAACCCGTCCTCGGACAGCACGTCCATGGCCCACTGCATCGTCTCGGCCCAGCGCTGATTGGACCCCTTCTCCAGGGCGCCCGTACGCAGCAGGGTCTTGTTGAAACCGGAGAACTGGTAGCCGCCAAGCATGGCGACATCGCGTGCGATGTACATGCCGTCGGAGCCGCTGCTGAGCAGCACCTTGGCCCCGCGTACCAGCTTGTCGTGATCGACCCACGTGGGCACCGTCTCGACCCGGGCGAAGAACTCGCGCAAGGGTTCCGGGGCATCCGGCACCGCGGCGATGCCGTGGGTGAGCGCCCGGTCGAACAGCGGGCGCAACTGCTTGCTGCCCGCGGTGACCATCCACTCGACCAGCCGATCCATCGGTTCGTCCCCGACGAGCAGTCCCTCGCCGAGGCGCCGCCACTGGTCCGCGTCGGGACTCCGGACACCCAGTGACGCCGCGAAACCGCCGACGATCGCCGGGGTGCGGTGGGGTCGGTCCGGGTGTCGGGTGGGAACGGTACGCATCGGCACTCCTCGTTGAGCGTCGGAAACTGGATAACAACTGATATCCAAAGTAGGTCGCCTGCTAAAGTGCTGTCAATGGCGCGTGCGGAGGTGGTCCGGCCCTATCGGGGGATGAGCGCGGCGAACCGACGAGACGAGCGCCGCGACAAGCTGCTGGCCGCGGGTCGGCAGGTGTGGGGCGAAGTCGGCCTGACCGAGGTCACCGTGCGCCGCGTGTGTGCCGCGTCGGGGTTGACGCCGCGCTACTTCTACGAGCAGTTCGCCACCAGGGACGCGCTGGTACTCGCCGTCGCCGAGCAGGTGCACGAGGAGCTGGCCGCCACGCTGGTCGAGGCCAGTCAGGCCGAGCCGGGTGGCCTGAAACGCAAGCTGGCGCGCGCGTTGACGGCCTATCTCGACGCCATCGCCGCCGACCCGCACCTGCACCGCATCCTCACCAGTGACACCCACGGCACCGCCGGCCTCGAGGAACTGCGTGCGCGCTCGGTCGGCATCGTCACCGATCTCGTGGTGCAGTACAGCGCGGAGTTCCTCGACACCCCCGCGACGCCGGAGAGCCGGCGCCGGGAAGCGCTGTTCGTCGTCGGCGGGATCAATCAGCTCATCGATGCCTGGCTGCGCGACCCGCGTCAGTCGAGTGCCGAATTGGCCTCGCTCTGTACCGAACTCGCCCTCGCCGTGGCGACGCGAGCGGGCTGACCGGCGTTCGCCGGTCCGTGGATTGCGGCACGCAGGGCCGCGTGGTGAACAGCCTCGCGCTCAGCGGACGCGCTGGCGCCGGTAGGCCGAGGGTGTGGTGCCGGTCCAGCGCTTGAACGCGTGGATGAACGGCGTCGCCTCGGCGTAGCCCAAGCGCACGGCGATGTCGTCGATCGACAGCGGGGTGCCGGTGAGCATCTCCTCGGCCAGCGCGCAGCGGACCTCGTCGACCAGCGCTCGATAGCCGGTGCCCGCTGCGGTGAGGCGCCGTCGGAGCGTGCGGGGGCTCGTGCCCAACTCGCGCGCGACGACCTCGATGGTCGGCGGGGACGGGATGAGCGCGGTATCCCCGCCGGGCAGAATCAGTGCGCGCACCTCTGCGGTGATGCCGGTGCGCGCGGTGCGTTGTTGCAGGAGCTCGGCGCACTGCGCCACGCACAGGCTCCAGGTCTGGGCATTCGCCTGGGGGAGTGCCTGGGCCAGGACCGTGGGGTCGAGGGTGAAGACCGTGTGCGCGCGGCCGAATTCCGGTGCGACGCCCAGGATCTCGTGCAGGAGGTCGGCACCGTCGCCCGCCTCGAAGTCGAACTCGATCCGCGCGACGGTGAGTTCGTGGCCGAGCAGATCACCCAGCACCCGATGCATCGCGACCACGTCGCGTTCGACGAGGAACCGCGCCACGTCGGCGGGAACGAGGTCGTGGTGGATCCAGGCCAGCACGCCGTCGTCGCCGGATTCGACGACGGGGGTACAGAATCCGTAGCCCAGCTGATAGTAGCGGAGGGCCAGCGAGATCGCTTCGCGCAGTGTCGGACTGGTGACGCAGGCGAAGCCGAAGATGCCGAAGGTGGAGAGCCGGTAGCGGCGGCCGACCTGCGCGCCCAGCGCGGGCACGTCGGCGAGTTCGCGCACGAGATTGCGCACGACGACGAGTTCGGTCACTGCAGGCACCTGCAGCTCGGGAGAGGTCAGGCCCGCCGGGGCGAGGCCGGTGCCCGCCAGGACACGATCGGCGTCGACACCGTGCTCGGCGGCGAAGTCGGCCATCACCGCGATGCTGGCGATGCCGCGCGGAAAGTCCCAGGTCCGGATGTCCGGCTCTTCGACGGTGCGCATCCGGCCATTATGGCCGAAAGTGTTGATTCTCTGGCCGTCGTTGTTTGTGCTCGGTGTTCACGCGGGTCGTAGCGTTGACGGTGGCATCAGCGACAGAGGAGTCCTGGCATGAGCGCGCGCACCACCCCCTCGATCGTCATCATCGGGACCGGCTTCGGCGGCCTCGGCATGGCCATGGAGCTGCAGAAGGCCGGGTTCGACGACGTGACCCTGCTGGAACGGGCGGCCGACGTCGGTGGGGTGTGGCGGGAGAACACCTACCCGGGCGCCGGGTGCGACATCCCGTCGCCGCTGTACTCCTACTCCTACGAACCCAGGACCGACTGGCCCAAGCGGTTCTCCGAGCAGCCCGACATCCAGGCGTATCTGCGCGGGGTGGCCGAGAAGCGGGGGCTGATGGCGAAGATCCGGTTCGGCGCCGAGGTCACCGCCGCGGAGTTCGACGATGTCAGGGGCACCTGGACGGTCAGCACCGCCGACGGCGCGACGATCAGCGCCGATGTCCTCGTTCCCGCGGTGGGTCAGCTGTCCCGCCCGGCCTGGCCGACGATCCCGGGGATCGACGACTTCCAGGGCGAGTCGTTCCACTCGGCCGAGTGGAATCACGACGTCGAGCTGGCAGGCAAGCGGGTCGCGGTGATCGGGACCGGTGCCAGCGCCATCCAATTCGTGCCCGCCATCCAGCCGAAGGTGCGGCAGCTGACGCTGTTCCAGCGGTCGGCCGCGTGGGTGCTGCCCAAGCCCGATGTCGAGTACCGGCCCTGGCATCACACCGTGTTCGCGCGCGTGCCCCCGGTCCGGCTGGCGGAGCGATTCGCGTTCTGGGCACTGTGCGAGTTCCTGTCGCTGGGCATCGTCGATGTCCCCGCGATCCGGCCGCTGGTGACCGGCATCGCCACCCGGCACCTGGAGAAGCAGGTGCCGGACCCGACGTTGCGGGCCGCGCTGCTGCCCGACTATCCGGCCGGATGCAAGCGGGGGCTGTTCTCCAACAACTACTTTCCGGCGCTCACCCAGCCGAACGCGCACGTCGAGACGAGCGCCATCAGCGAGATCGTGCCCGAGGGCATCCGCACGGCCGACGGCGTCGTCCACGGCGCGGACGTGATCATCTACGGCACCGGGTTCAAGGGCACCGAATTCCTGTGGCCGATGCGGATCGTCGGCCGGGGTGGCCGCGAACTCGAGGACGCGTGGGACGGTGGCGCGCGCGCCTACCAGGGCATGTCCGTGCCCGGGTTCCCGAACATGTTCCTCGTCTACGGCCCGAACACCAATCTCGGCGTGGGGTCGATCGTGTACATGATCGAATCCCAGGCCCGCTACATCCGGCAGGCCGTCCAGCAGATCGCCCGCCATCCCGGGCGGGTGCTCGACGTGCGGCCCGACGTGGCCGAGGAATACGACGTCCGGGTGCAGCGACGGCTGGAACGGACACCGTGGACCCGCTGTTCGAGCTGGTACCGCACCGCGGACGGGCGCGTCACCAACAACTGGCCGGGCACCGTGACCAGCTACCGCCGCCGCACCCGCACCTTCGCGCTGTCGGACTACCGGGTGGTCCCCACTGCGGGTGAGCGCCCCAGGCAGTGACGAACAGCCGATCGGCGAGTACCCGATCGACACCCCCGGAGCAGGTGCGGGGAACGCCTCGGTGAGGCGCGCGTGGGACCGAAGGTTTCTCCAGCAGCACCGGCGTGCGCGAGTCGGCGGCCGCGGCCATGATCTTCTTGCCGGTGGCGGTCGAGCCGGTGAAGGCGACCTTGTCGACGGCACCCGATGCGGGCTGGCCGCCACGGTGTACCCGCCGTTCGGCGGGGCCGGGGAATCGGGCATCGGGCGCATTCACGGCCAAGAGGGCCTGCGCGGTTCGCCCGCCCGCAGACGATGGCGCGGCCGCGGTTCGCGATCCCGGGCACGGCGCCGCCGACCGTCGAGCGGACGGCGGCGAACCGTGGCGTCGTCCGGCGTCGGGTCGGGTTCCTGCGCGGGCGGGAGCGCTGAGGACAGCGCGCGTGTCAGACTGACGGCGTGAGCGGGCCGGTGAAAGAACCCAGTGTGGCGCAACCGAGCGGAAAGTCGCCGCGTGATCGCGGGGACGTGATCGGGGGCGGGCTGCTGTGGCTGGCGAAGTGGTCGCTGTGCATCGTGGCGATCGCGGCGGGCGCGTGGGTGCTGGGTTCGATCGCCGCCCGCCTGTGGGTGGTGATCCTGCCCGTCGCGCTGGCGACCGTGGTGGCCACGATCCTGTGGCCGCCGACTCGCTGGCTCACCAGGCACCGGTGGCCGCCCGCGCTGGCCGCGACGGCGACCCTGCTGGGATTCCTCGGGTTGGTGGCCGGGGTCGTCGCGCTGATCGTGCCGTCGGTGGCCGAGCAGGCGCCCGAACTCGTCGACAAGTCCACCGCCGGTGTCAATCAGGTCCGTGACTGGATTCAGGGACCGCCGTTGCGGCTGCGCGACGAGCAACTCGATTCCGCGGTCGACGCGATCGTGGCGCGCCTGCAGTCCAGTGGCTCGCAGATCGCCAACGGCGTGTTCACCGGCGTCTCCACCGCGACATCGTTCCTGATCACCGTGTTCTTGGTGCTGGTGCTGGTGTTCTTCTTCCTCAAGGACGGTCCTCGGCTGCTGCCGTGGATGCACGGGGTGTTCGGACAGCGCAGCGGCCGCCATGTCGAGGCTGTGCTCGAGCGGGTGTGGGCGACGCTGGGCGGATTCATCCGGACCCAGGCGGTCGTCAGCATGGTCGACGCCCTCTGCATCGGCACGGCGCTGTTCATCCTCGACGTCCCCCTGGCGCTGGTGCTGTCGGTGATCACCTTCATCGGTGGCTTCGTACCGATGGTCGGCGCCTTCGTCGCCGGTGCGCTCGCGGTGCTGGTCGCGCTGGTCGGCAACGGGTTCACCACCGCCGTGATCGTGCTCGGCATCGTCATCGCGGTGCAGCAGCTGGAAGGCAATGTGCTGCAACCGGTCCTGCAGAGCCGCAGCATGGAGCTGCACGCGGTGATCGTGCTGCTGGCGGTCACCGCGGGCGGCTCGCTCTACGGCATCACCGGCGCGTTCCTCGCGGTGCCGGTCGTCGCGATGGTCGCCGTGGTCATTCGCTACATCGGCGAGCAGATCGACGCCGCCACCGGATCAGCGCGGGCGGCGGCCGCCGAAACGGACAGCGACGCGCCCGTGCCCGAACCGGGTACCTGAGCGGATTCCTGGGCGATCAGCGCGCGGACCTGCGCCGGATCGCCGGGTTCGTGACTCGACACCGGCTCGCCGGGGTTCACGACGGCGACCACCTGGTCTACGGTGAAGGTGTCGCCTGTGGAGACGTCGTCACGGATGACTGTGCCGCGATCGCGGTGGGAAGTACCTCGTCGAATCCCTGCAAAGGAGGCGGGCGGTGGGCAGGCACGCGGACGTACTCACGGTCGGCGTCGAAGAGGAATTCCTGTTGACCGACCCCGGCACCGGCGCCCCGGCCGCGAAGAACAGCCAGGTCGCCGAGACCGCGCGGCGGGCCGGGATCGACCTGCAACTGGAGCTGACGCGCTGCCAGGTCGAAACCAGCAGCCGGGTGCACTCCGACATCGGGGAATTGCTGGGGGAGTTGCGCACATCCCGGCGCCGGGTCGCCGAGTGCGCGGCGGAGCACGATGCGCGGCTGCTGGCGGTGGCGATCCCGCCGACCGTCCCCGACCGGTTCCCGGTGACCGACACCCCGCGCTATCAGCGGATCGCGCACGCGTTCGGGATGATCGCCCACGAGCAGGGGCTGTGTGGTTGCCATGTCCATGTCGGTGTGCCCGACCGCGAGACCGCGGTGCTCGTCGGTAACTACGTGCGGCCCTGGCTGCCGGTGCTGCTGGCCACGACCGCGAACTCGGCGATCTATCGCGGCGCCGAGACCGGCTACGCGAGCTGGCGCAGCATCCTGTGGCGACGCTGGCCCAGCGCAGGCCCACCGCCCTATTTCGCCTCGCTCGAAGACTTCGAGTCGATCGTGGCGATGATGCGGGCCAGCGGCAGCATCCTGGACAACAAGATGGTCTACTGGGACATCCGCCCCTCGGAGTCGTTCCCGACCGTGGAAGTCCGGGTCAGCGATGTCCCGGCCACCGCGGCGGAGTCCGCGCTGCTGGCGGCGTTGATCCGGGGGATCGTGAGCTCGGGACTGCGGTCGATCGCGCGCCATGAACCCGCGTTCGCGGTGTCGGGGGAGGTGCTGCGGACGGCGTACTGGAACGCCGCGCATTCCGGCCTGGACGGCAACGGGCTCGATATGGCGAAGGGCCGGGTGGTCCCGCATCTGGAGTTGCTGCATCGGCTCGTCGACCACATCGCCACCGCGCTGGACGACAGCGGGGACCGCGAGTTCGTCGTCGAGGCGATCGACGCGCTGGCCGGCCGCGGCAACGGCGCGCGGCGCCAGCTCGAGGCGTTCCGCGCTCGGCGCGACGTCGCCGATGTGGTCGCCGCATCGGCGCGGGCGACGCTGGAGGGATGCTGACGAGGTCCCGGCGCACGGGTGTTTGTCGCGACGAGACCCGGGTATCGCGGCAAGTGGGTCCCCAAGACGGCCCACGGTCACGGTGTGGCCGAGCGAACGTCTGAAAGGAATGCCGCGATGAGCTTTGCGGACAAGGCGAAGAACAAGGCCGAGGAATTGGCGGGTAAGGCCAAGGAGGCTGCCGGCAAGGCCACCGACGACCGGGACCTGGAGAACGAAGGTCGCGGGGAACAGGCCAAGTCCAACCTGAAGGACGCCGGCGAGAAGGTGAAGGACGCCTTCCGGAACTGACGCACCTGCTCTCTCCCGCGGGGGCACCGGCTCGACTGCCGGTGCCCCCGCGGCGCGCGGTGGGCGCCGCTGATCGCCGGTTTGCCGAAACCGCAACTTCGCGTGCCAGATCGTGGTGGGCGTGGCGAGACTGGGAGAGCGCGGGCCGATGCTCGCGACGAAAGGAGACCTTTGTGCCCACGCCGCGCCGCACCCGCCGCAGGGACACCCCGCCGCCGCGAACCGGTGGCGACGAGAAACAGGTCCTGCGCGGGTTCCTCGACTATCTACAGACCTCGATCGCCGCGAAAGTCGACGGCGCCCCCGACGCGCAGGCGCGCACGCCCGCGGTGCCGTCGGGCACGAATCTGCTCGGCCTGCTGGCGCACCTGACCTCCGTCGAACGCGCGATGTTCCTCGGCGACACCGTGACCGACTGGCCCGCGACGTTCCACGTCGCTGCCGAGGACAAGGTGGACGACGTCGTCGCCCGCTACCGCGCCGCGGTCGAGCGCGCGAACGAGATCCTCGACGGCTGTACCGATCTCGGCGCGCCGGTGCCGCGGGCCGGGCGACCCGCTCCCAGCGTCCGCTGGGCGCTGACCCACATGATCGAGGAGACCGGCAGGCACGCGGGCCACGCCGATACCCTTCGCGAACTGATCGACGGCACCACCGGCCGCTGACCGTTCGGGCAGAGATCGGATGGCCTTTGCCGAGGCCGAACGGCTACCGGCCGCCCACGCGGGCCACCGCCCGGATCGGGGCTCCGTCCGCTGCGCTGAGACGCAGGGGGAACAGCGAGACCTCGATGGTGGCGCCCGCCGACTGAGCGGCCAGCAGCCGGTCGAGACCGGTGAGGTTCTCGGCGATCACCGCGTGCGCGCCGCACAGGATCCGGTGCGCCGGGAGGGCGAGATCTTCGGCCTCGGACGGATCGATGCTGGGTGCGTCGATGCCGACGGTGCGGATTCCCTTGTCCACCAGCATCTGTGCCGCTGCGGGGTCCAGAGAAGGGTGGGTGAGATAGGCGTCGGTGCCCCAGCGCGACGACCATCCGGTGGCGATCAGGACGACGGCGCCCGGCACCGGATCGATATCGAAGAGCTCGACCCCGATCACGCCGCGGGCGGGCACGGACCCGGCGTCGACGATGTACGCGGGCCCGGTGAAGCGTTCGAGCGGGAGTTCGTCGAGCGTGGGCAGGCTGTCGTCGAGATGAGCGGGCGCGTCGACATGGGTTCCGGATTGCGATCCGAGGTGGACGCGCAGCACGTTGACCCCGTCGGTGGCGACCCGAAGGGCCGGTTCCAGGCGGACTTCCGGGTCGCCGGGAAACACGGGCATCCCCGTGTGGATCGGCTGGGTCAGGTCGATCAGGCGCACACCGGGAGCTTACGAACAGGTCCGGCGCTTCGCCGGTGCGGCACGCGCGCCGAATACTCATTAGCCCGCCACATCATTGCCCGATAGCCTGGTGAGACCCGCGGATGAGCTCTGGGGAGGAGCGAAACGATGTGGAACTGGGGAAAATCCGTCGCCGAACACGCGGCGGCCGCCGCCTGGACGACCTGGCCGCCCGCCGAGACTCGACCGACCATCGTGGACCCACCGTCGTGGGGATCCGAGCCCGGCATCGCCGGACCGAGCGCGGACAAGTGAGCGGCCGAGGTCGAGCCGGCCGTCTTCACTGTGCTGTCACGGCTTGCGGCCGGGATCGGCCAGACCGGACCCGGTGACGAGCGGAAGGTCGAGCGTGGTGCGGATGCCCGGCGCTGCGGCGACGACGGCCGGAATGGCATTGACCACCCGCATCGCCGTGCCGACCAGACTGGCGTGATTGTGGTCGCCGCGGTCGCTGAACATCGCCAGATCCAAGGTGTAGTTCGGCTCACCGGTGATCTCGACGCGGTAGGACCCGCCGGCCCGGGCGGGCTGCGGCCAGTCGGGGGCGAGGTCGGCGCGCAGCCGGGTGACATGCTCGAGCACGGTGACGACCCGGTCGCCGACCATGCCGCGGACCTCGAACCGCAGGGCCGCGGCCGTGCCCGCGGGGATGGTGCCCGAGTCGATGTCGAAGGTCTCCGGCGCGGGCAGTCGCTCGAAACGCTCGGTGACGCTGTCGAGTTCGATCGCCAGCCCCGCGGCGAGCTGGCGCACCACGCTGCCCCAGGCCAGCGACAGCACGCCCGGTTGCAGCAGCAGGGGAGTCTCGTCCATCGGCTTGCCGAAGCCCATGATGTCGAACATGACCGCGGGATTGTCGTAGGTGGAGTAGTCGACGATCTCGAGACAGCGCACCTGCTCGACATAGCGGCAGGTGCCCAGCAGGGCCAGCGGCAGCAGATCGTTGGCGAAGCCGGGGTCGATGCCGTTGACGAACAGCGACGCATCGCCTTGCGCCGCAGCCTGTTCCACCGGCGCCAGCAGGTCCGTCGGCAGCACCTGCCACGGATACTGGAGGAACACGGGGGCGCTGGCCACCACATTGATCCCGGCGGCGAGCAGGGCGCGCAGATCCGCGAGCGCCTCCAGCAACCGGTTGTCGGTCATGGCGGTGTAGACCACGCAGTCGGGCCGCAGCGCCAAGACGTCGGCGAGCTCGGTGGTGGCGAGAACGCCGGTGGGCGTGGATGTTCCGGCGAGTTCGGCGGCGTCGCGCCCGGCCTTGTCGGGCCCGGACACGTGCACACCGACCAGCTCGAACCGGGGATCGGCCAGCACTCCCGCCAGGGCGTGCCTGCCGACATTGCCGGTGCCCCAGTGCACTACACGATGAACCATGGTGTCGTCCTCACAGATCCGGCAGGGGAATGGTCAGATTCGGCGCGATGAGCCCACCGTCGACCTCGAGCACCTTCCCGGTGAGGAAGGCGCCCGCGGGCGAGGCGAGAAACAGCGCGGCCGCGGCGATATCGCCGGGCTCGCCGAGGCGCTGCAAGGGCGTCGCCTGCTCCATCGCCGTGCGCATCTGCTCGTTGCCCGCGACGATGTCGAGCGCGGAGGTCAGAATCGAGCCGGGCGCGATCGCGTTGACCCGGATGCGGGGGCTGAGATCCATGGCGGCGCTGCGGGTGTAGTGGGCCAGCGCGGCCTTGGCGGTGGCGTAGGCGGCGAAGGCGCGTCCCGGCAGTCTGCCCATCGTCGAGGTGATGTTGATGATCGAGCCACCGCCCGCGGTGTCGAGCATCCTCGGCACCGCGGCACGCACCAGGGCGTGCGCTGTCCCGACATTGAAGGCGAAGGCCTCGGCGAGATCGCCGGGGGAGGTGTCGAGCAACGGTCTCGGCAGCGCCCCGCCCACATTGTTGACGACGACATCCAGTCGGCCGAACTGCGCGGTCGCGGCGTCGGCCAGCGCGGTGACGGCGTCCGGGTCGGCGAGGTCGGCGACCACGACGTGCGCGCGCCGACCGGCCGCCTCGACCTGGTCGGCGACCCGCCGCAGGTCGGCCTCGGTGCGCGCGGCGATCACCACGTCGGCACCGGCCTCGGCGAAACCGGTCGCGATCGCGGCGCCGAGGCCACGCCCCGCCCCGGTGACGATGGCTACCCGGTCGTTCAGACGGAATTGGTCGAGGATCATGAGCACCTCTCGTGCGTCGAATATTCGACTAATATGTGGCGAATAGTCGAAGCAGTGTAGGGCGGGCCGTACCCGCAGACAAGAGGGTGTCATGCCGGAATCCGCGTCGCCGCCGACCCGTCGGGTCATCGAGGTGATGGAACTGCTGACCCGCAGTGACCGCGCGCTGACCGTCTCGGAGATCGCGTCGGCGCTCTCATCGGCGCGTGCCACGATCACCGCCGTGCTGACCGAGCTGACCGAGGCGGGCTGGGTGCGCCGCGACCGCGATCGTCGGTTCGGCCCCGGACCCGCGCTCGCCGCGCTCGCGCCCGCCGACCCCGAGATCCCGGCTGTGGCGGTGAGTACCGCGCTACGGGAACTGGCCGCGGCCGCGCACTGCGGTGTGACACTGAGCCGGATCGTCGACGGGCGGCTCACCGTGGTGGCCAAGGAATACGCGGCGGGCGCGCGCATCGTGCCCGGACTCGCTGTGGGACAGTCCATTCCGCTGTCCTATCCGGCGGGCGCCGCCGTGATGCCGTGGCGCGGGGAGCCCGAACGCCGGGCGTGGCTGGCGACGGCGACCGGCCCGGCGCGGCGGAGCGCGCCGGCGCTGCTGCGGTTCGTCACCACCCACGGCTGTGCGATCTTTCGCCCCGATTCCGACGACGCCGGCGTGGTGGAGGTGCTCGCGGAGTTGCTCGGCGCGGTCGGCGGCGAGGTGGTCCAGGCGGAACTCCGTGCCCGGGTGCTGCGGCAGCTGGCCCGGCTGACCGCGCGTCCCTACCGGGAAGCCGACCTCGCGGACGAGGAGCCGCTGCCCGTGGGCTACCTGTCGGCGCCGGTGCTCGGCGGTGCCGGCGCGCCCTACGAGGTCCAGATCGGTCTGCTGCGCTCCGCGGTCGGCCAGGCCGATCGCGCGCGATACGTCGACATGATCCGCACCGGCGCCGCGGCGCTGTCGGCCGCGCTCGGACGGCGGGCCTGACCAACGCGGCGGAGCGCGTCCGCGGCGCAGGTCCCGACCGGCTGATTACCTTTCGCCATTGTGGCTATGCCCCCTGTGTCGGGCTCTAGCGGCTCGGGTACGCCCACAGGAACGAGAGTGATCATGTATTTGCGAGCAACGATCGTGGCGACAACGCTGATCCTGGCCATGATGGGCGGGACAGCGGGATGCGCCGAAGTGGAGAAGGCCGTCAACAAGGGCGGTGACACGAGGTGCAGCGAGTACGTCGCCCAGGATTCCGCCAAGAAGCACACCACGGTGACGAAAATGCTCGAAGAAGAGGGCCGGGAGAGTACGGCCGCGGACCAGAACGCGGTCGACCTGGCGGTCGCCGCCGTCAACCTGATGTGCGAGGCGCAGGCGAACCCGGAGACACCGATCCGCGACGCGGATCTGACCGGGATCCTGGTGCCGAAGTGAGGTCCGCCGACAGGCTGCACCCGGCTCGCGCGCGGTGAGCTGGTCCAAGCGTCGGCGTTGCCGGTCGTGCCCGGCGGCGCGGAGCTCCCAGGCGCGTGTCCCACTCGCCGGTCACCCGGTATCGACCCGGGGTGATTCCGTGGGACTGTGAGAGGTCGAGAACCATCGATCTCAGGAGGTCGCCGGGCATGCGGGGAATCAACCACATCGTCCTGTTCGTCGCGGATCTGCCGCGCAGTATCGCGTTCTACGAGGATGTGCTCGGATTCGAGCGGCTCGCCGAGGGATTTCCCGGCGGCGCGTTCCTGCGCCACCCCGGTTCGGCCAACGACCACGATCTCGGGCTCTTCCAGGCCAGGACCGCCGCGGCGGGGCCGGGCTCGGTCGGGCTCTATCACGTTGCGTGGGAAGTGGATACGTTGTCCGAGCTGGCCGCGGTGCGCGACGGCCTGACTGCCGCGCACGCGCTGACCGGGGCGAGCGATCACGGGTCGACCAAGGCGCTCTACGCCCGCGACCCCGACGGCATCGAGTTCGAGGTGTGCTGGCTGGTGCCCGACGAGCACGTCGAAGACGCCCTGGCTCCCGGCACCTCGCTGACCGCGCCCCTGGACATCGATGCCCAGATCCGCCGGTACGGCGCCGACACCCCGGGCGGTCCGCGGACCGACCCCGCAGTGTGGGCACGCGTCGCGGCGCGCCGGGCGGCGCTGTCCGCAACGGCGGGGAGGCACTCATGACCCCGGCACCCGCAGATCTCGCGGCACTGCTGCGGCGCGTGGAGCTGATGGAGGACAAGTGGCAGATCCTGGAGCTGATCGCCGCCTACGGTCCCGCCGTGGACAGTGGATCCGCCGACGGCACGGCCGCGCTGTGGTCCGAAGACGGTGAGTACGACGTGGATTCGGGAATGCTGCGCGGGCGCGCCGAGGTGCGCGCGATGGTCGGCAGCGGGCCGCATCAGGGTTTCATCACCAACGGCTCGGCGCATCTGATCGGCCTGCCGCACGTCGAGGTCGACGGGGATCGCGCCGTGGCCATCGGACATTCGCAGCTGGTGCTGAAGGTTCCGGGGACGACAGCGCAGTTCCACGTCGCCCGGATCACCGCGAACCGCTGGGAACTGGTGAAGACCGGCGGTCGCTGGCAGGTACGGCGCCGCGTGGCCCGGTTGCTGGACGGCAGGCCCGAGGCGCGTGAGCTGCTCGGTGGCGTCGTCACCGGATCCGAGGGGCGGGACTGAGACCCATGGACATCGACAAGTACGGCCCCTGGGCGGTGATCGCGGGCGGGTCCGAAGGTGTCGGCGCTGAGTTCGCCGAGCAGCTCGCCCGGGCGGGTGTGCATCTGGTGCTGCTGGCGCGCAAGGAAGAACCGCTGCTGGCGACCGCCGAGGTCTGTCGCGCCCACGGCGTCGAGGTGCGCACGCTGTCGGTCGACCTGCTCGCCCCGGACGCGCTCGACCGCATCGCGGTACTCACCGACGACCTGACCGTGGGCCTGCTGATCTACAACGCGGGTGCCAACACCTACGGCCACGAGTTCGTGACCGGTGACCTCGACCGATTCCGGGCGGTCATCGACCTGAACATCACCGCTCAGCTGACCCTGGTGCAACACTTCGGCGCTCCCATGCGGGAGCGGCGTCGCGGTGGCATCCTGCTGGTCGGTTCGCTCAGCGGATACCTGGGGTCGGCGCAGATCAGCGTCTACGCGGCGGCCAAGGCGTTCCTGCGCACCTTCGCCGAAGGGCTGTGGCTGGAAATGCGCGACCACGAGGTCGACGTGGTGCACCTGGTGCTCGGCGTGACCCGCACGCCCGCGATGGCCAGGGCCGGACTGCGGTGGGACCGGCCCGGCCTGCGGGTCTCCGAACCTCGCGAGGTCGCCGCGCAGGGGCTGGCGAGCCTGGCGAACGGCCCGGTGGTCGTGGTGGAGGAGTTCGCGGCGATCGCGGCCAAGCACAGCGGAACCGATCGGGCCGAGCTGCTGCTGGCCGCGAGCGCCGGGGCCGGGAAACTGCTGCCGCCGCCGGGTGCCCGGACGGTGACCGGATGAGGATCGGCATCGATACCCCGGTGGTCACACGGGTGCCGGGCGCGCACAGCCCGTGGGAGGAGTCGGCAGGCATTGCCGACCTCGCGCGGATCGCGGTCGCCGCGGACCGGCTCGGGTTCCACCATCTCACCTGCAGCGAGCACGTCGCGGTTCCGGCCGCGGTCGCCGCGGTGCGCGGGGCGACCTACTGGGATCCCCTGGCCACCCTCGGGTATCTGGCCGCGCGCACCGACCGGATCCGGCTGGCCACGAAGGTGCTGGTGCTCGGCTACCACCACCCACTCGAGATCGCCAAGCGGTACGGCACTCTCGACGTCGTGAGCGGCGGACGGTTGATCCTGGGACTGGGTGTCGGCTCACTGCGGGAGGAATTCGAGCTCCTCGACGTCGCGTTCGACGACCGCGGCGCGCGGGGTGACGCGGCGCTGATCGCCCTGCGCGCGGCGCTGTCGCAGCGTGTCCCGCACCACGAAGGTCCGTATCACCGGTTCACCGACATGGTGGTCGAACCGCACGCCGTTCAGGAGTCCGTGCCGCTGTGGATCGGTGGTCGCACGGCGCGCTCGCTGCGGCGCGCGGTGGATCTGGCCGACGGCTGGGTCCCGTTCGGGCTGACCTTCGACGAGATCGGCACGCTGCTGGCCCGTCGGCAGCCGCCCGCCGGCTTCGAGGTCGTCCTCTCGGCCGGCTCGCTGGATCCGCTCGGAAACCCCACGGGGACAAGGGCGAAGCTCGCGGCCGCGGCCCGCGCGGGCGCGACGGTGATCGGCGCCGCGTTGACGGCGACCTCGGCCGGGCACTACTGCGATCAGCTGGGCGCGCTGGCCGAGATCCGCGACGAGGACTCCGGGGCGGACGCGGTCCCCGGCAGATGAGCATCCATCCACCGCAGCATCCGATCGACCGAGTCGGCGCAGTCCGCACCCGCGCCGGACTCGGCCCACTCGATCAGGGCCGCGAACGTGGCGGACTGATAGGCGGTCGCGAGTGCCCGGCAGATGGCCGCGGGGGAGCCGGGTAGCCGACGGGCCAGATAGCCCGACAGCGTATCGATCCAGGGCTGGTAGATCCGGGGAGCGGTCGCGGCGAGTTCGGGCTCCGAGGAGATCAATCGCAGCCAGGCCGGTGCCAGCTCGTGAATCCGCGGATCGCGCGACACGGATTCGACGATCGCCGTCCGGACGACGAGCGCGGGCGGCGCGTCCTCGGCCGCGCCGGTGAGCACGTCGCGCAGGCGGTCGGTCGCCGGCGCGACACCCAGCCACGCGATCTCGGCGCGGGAAGAGAAGTGCCGCAGCAGGGTTCGCGTGCTGATTCCCGTGGCCTCGGCGAGGTCGTTCCAATTGGTGGTGGCGAAACCGCGGTCGGTCCACAGGCGCAGCGCACCCGCGGACACGGCCCGGGTGTCCAGCACCGAGGGGCGGCCGGGGCGGCGGGGAGCGGGCTGCGTCACGGCGAAAGCCAACCAGTTTTGGCGAAGTGTGTCAATATTGCGGCCGAGCACGAGTCATCTCATCGAACAGGAGTTACGGGTATGGATTTCGTCAATGCGTCCGCGATCGTCACCGGCGGTGCGTCGGGTCTCGGCTTGGCGACCGTGCGGGAACTGCACGCCCAGGGCGCGAAGGTCGTCATCGTCGACCTGCCGTCGTCCGACGGGGCGACCATCGCCAAGGAGCTGGGCGAGGGCGCGGCCTTCGCGGCGGCGGACGTGACCGACGAATCGGCGGTCGCTGCGGCCCTCGACGTCGCCGAATCGCTGGCACCGCTGCGGATCGCCGTGAACTGCGCGGGCATCGGCAACGCGATCAAGACGGTCGGCAAGAAGGGCGCGTTCCCGCTCGCCGATTTCACCAAGGTGATCAACGTCAACCTCGTCGGCACGTTCAACGTGATCCGCCTCGCCGCCGAGCGCATGGCGGCCACCGAGCCGGTCGGTGAGGAGCGCGGCGTCATCGTCAACACCGCGTCGGTCGCCGCCTACGACGGCCAGATCGGCCAGGCCGCCTACTCCGCGTCCAAGGGCGGCATCGTGGGCCTGACCCTGCCGGTCGCGCGTGACCTGGCGAGCTTCAAGATCCGGGTCGTCACCATCGCGCCCGGCCTGTTCCGCACCCCGCTGTTCGAGACGCTGCCCGAGGAGGCGCTGCAGTCGCTCGGCGCGCAGGTCCCGCACCCCTCGCGCCTGGGTCAGCCCACCGAGTTCGCCGCGCTGGCCCGCCACATCGTGGAGAACCCGATGCTCAACGGCGAGACCATCCGCCTCGACGGCGCGATCCGCATGGCGCCGCGCTGACCTGATCGACACTCCAGGGCTTCCGGCCGGGCACGATGTCCGGCTGGAGGACCGGGTCCGGCGGTACGCTCGCTGGTCCGCCACATTCTCCGCGCGAGTCGCGCACCTCGGCCGGATAGGTTGTCAGGGTGTTCGAGCAGACGCGCCGGTTCGCGCTGCCGCCGATCAGCGCGGCGGTGACGATGTTCGTGGCAGTGATGGTCGGCCTGCATCGTGGCTGGGTGGTGACGCAGCTATGGCTGCTCGCCCTACCGGTACTGGTGCTGGTCTGGGTCGTGGTGATCGTCGTCTTCGCGGTCGCGATCAGGCGAGCCCGTCGGTTCCCGCGGCGGTGGCCCGTCGTGGTCACCGCTGTTTTCGCGGTGATCGGCACAGGTGGGCCCGCGCTCTTCGTCGCGGAGCCGGAGGTCGGGGTGTTCACCCGATTCTGGCTCGAGCGGCCTGCGTTCGCGGCGGTGGCGGCGACGTCGGTGCCGGCGAGGCCCGACGACTATTACGGGAGCCCGCTACCGAGGCACCTGTGCCTCGTTTCGGCGAATTGCCGAGTCGCGGTCATCGGCACCAGTGGTGGACACCCGGTGCGGTTCGTCCCCGACTACGTCGGAATTCCCGATGGCGCAACGGGGTACGCGCACTTTCGCGGTGCGCCCGGTCCCGGACCGTACGACGGATTCGGCGACCCGATCTGTCCGAAAATCGAGCTGTCCGGCGGTTGGTGGTGGCTCGGCGGCTGCACGTAGGTGTACTCGGCGGAGCAAGACCCAGCCGGTCAGACGACGTGCGCGACGTCGGCGGCGAGGAAGTCGCGGATCGCCGCCCAGCTGGAATCGCGGGCACCGGGGCCGGCGATGATGCCCAGATGGCTTCCGTCGACCTCGGCGAAGCGCACCGGCGCGCCGACGAGCACTTCGGTCCCGGCCGCGACGGAGGCGGCCGAGGCGAGTTTGTCGCGGCGGCCACCGATCAGCAGGACCGGGACGGTGATCGCGGCCAGCTCGATCGCGTGCGCCGGGCTCAGATGCACTGTGCCCTTCCACATCTCGTTGCGCACGATCAGCCGGCGATAGACCTGCCGATAGAACCGGCCGGGATACCCCGGCATCTCGTCCATGAACCGGTCGACGGCCTGCATCCGGGCCAGCGCTTCGACATCGCCGGCATTGCGGGCGATGTACCACGGTTTGGTCAATTCGCGGTCGAGCGCCTGGGCCCGGAAACCCATGCGCACGGCATGTTTCGGTATGCCGCCGAGAAGTCGCACGGGTTCGGTGACCAGCCGGCCCGAGGTCAGCCGGGCGACCGAGCGCGCCAGCGCCATCGGGCCGTTGCGGCGCTGGTCGAACGGTGTGCCGACCGCGGTGATCGAGGCGAGCGGGAGACCGGGGTCGGCGGCCGCGGTGAGCAGGCTGATCGTGCCACCGAAGGACCAGCCGATCACGTCGACCGGGGCGTGCGCGTGCTCCGCGCTGACCCGGTGCACCGCGGTGGGCACGATGTCGTCGACCCATTCCTCGAATCCCAGGTTCCGGTCGGCCCAGCCGATCTCGCCGTAGTCGATGACATAGACGTCGCGGCCCAGGTCCAGGAGATACTCGACCAGGCTCTGGCCGGGTCGCAGGTCGTAGCAGGAGATCGTCACCGCCAGCGGCGGCACCAGCAGGATCGGGTTGCCGGTGCCCGCGCCGGTGCGGCGGTAGCGTCGCAACAGCCGATGCGGCTGGTCGTAGACGACCTCGGACGGGGTCGGGACATACGGCTCGATTCCGGGGCCGAACAGCGCGCCCACATTACGCACCGCGTTGTCCCAGCTGACCATCACATACCTCCACGCCCGTGCCCACCGCACATTTTACCTGGACATCGTGTCCGACTTATCGCCGGCAGGCAAATCGCCGCCGACGGTCGGGCGCCGGGTTCCTCGCGCGGCCGCCCGCCTCCCGGTCTCCGTGTGGCCACCAGGTCAGCATGCGAAACTACTAGTTTCGTATTGAGCATCGGGCAATTCGGGGCGCGCCGGACAATGCCTCAATTCGGCGTGGCGATCAGGTGAAAGAACCTCGCCGTGTAGATGTAGGGCGCGCGGGAGGACATCGCGAGTTCCAGTTGTTCGAGTCGGGCGAAGAAGTGCGGGTCGGTCTTGCGCTCGTCGTCGACGATCAGGTCGCAGACGCTGCGAATTCCACGGTGCGCCAGCACCCGCAAACCGGCATCGGTGAGGCCCCGTGCGACGTCGTCCGCATAGCAGGCGCGGGTGCTTTCGCTCGGCTCGGGTCGTTCCCGGCGCGCGGTACGCCGGTCCGTTCGGCCCTAGCCGGGTCCGGGGTCGCCGCGGTTGTGGCTAGGGAGCCGGGGTGAGGAAATCGTGGAGGAGGGGTGATATCGGATTCGGCGGGAGGAGGTCGTCGAGATTCGTCAGGGCCGCCGCGGGCGGCAGGGTGCGATCCGGGGTGTGGGACGGGTTGTCGATGTCGGCGGCCGCGGCGGCGATGCCCTGGTCGATCGCGACGGACAGGTCCGCCGGGAGGGTGTCGGTTCTGCTGGGGTCGAGGGGTTGATCGACATGCAAGGGGGTGGGGGCCGCGTAGTCGGTGCGGTCGTATCCGGTTTCGATCACTACGCGCAGGGCCGGTTCCAGGAGGGCGGCGACGGGTTCGGTGACGTCGGTCCGGTTCAGGTGGTGTCCGACCGCGCGCAGGGGATACAGCAGGGGCAGGGTGCCTTCGGGGCTGGGGATCGTCTTGTAGGTGGTGTCGCCGTGGACCTGGCAGTTCGCGGGATGGTCGTCGCAATTCTGCTGCGCGATGTAGTCGGCCGGATCGGGGTAGCCGTAGATCGCCGCGCCCGGCTTGGGGTGGCTGCCCGCGCCGTCGCCTTTCGGCTGCAGATAGGAGGGGTGGATGAGCAGGGTGCCCAACAGGGCATTGGCGACGGCGACGACATTGAGCGGATAGGCCGGGAAGTCGGAAATGCCGTCGTACTGCATGGCGATATCGGTTGTCGCGATGCCGGTGTCGGTCGGGGTGGGCGGTCCGAAACTGATGTCGGCGATCGGGATCTCCCCGAAACGTACCGGCCGCTCGATGATTCCGCCGTTGGGGCGATTCGGGTTCGCGATGAGGACGAAGGTCAGACGGTCCTTGTCCGGGGGTGTCAGGCCGGCCAGGGCGGCCTTCTGCGCACTGGCGACCGTCGCGCCCTGCGAATAGCCGAAGACGACGATGCCGCCGTGCGCGGGAGCGTCGATCTGTCGGGCGGCGAGCGCGCCGAGAGTCGTCACACCGTCGGCCACCGAGGGATTCCACTTCGCCGAGGATGCCTCGGGACCCTTCGACGAGATGACCGGCCACAGGGACGCGTCGTACGGGACGGGAACGAAGGCGACACCAGGACAGGAGTTGTCCGTACAGCCATCCGCGCCGGGGGCGACGAAGTTCTGGTAAGCATTGCTTTCGAAGTTGTGGGCCACCGACGGGTCGCTGGTGCCGGTGCCGGGAACGACCAGCACCGTCGTCGCGGCGAGAGCGACCGCGCCGACACTCTGCACCTCGAGCCACACCACACCCAGTGCCGTCAGAATCGCGGCGGACACACTGCCGCGTGCGGCCGAACGCCGCCTCCGTTCTCCCGCCTTTGTCGCCCGACCGATTCGTCGCGTCGTCGATGTCTGCGGCATGGACTGCCCCTTCAGCGGGAGGGAAGAGCGAGACCTCGGCAATTTCAGAGCAATTCTGCCAGCGGTTGTGCTGTGCGACAAGGACGCAACGCGGAGAGAATGGCAGCCCCTGCATCATTGCGCGCGCTGATCGAGGCAACGCCACCGTTGCGGCAGCGTTGCGAGGAGTCGGCGGAGAAGCGGAGATCGGTGGACGTGCGCGGACCGACGACGCGGATCGGGAGTGATCGAGACGTCATCAGGGAAAAGAAGGAGCGTGGTGGTCAGTGGGTGAGTTTGAGCCCGACCACGCCGGTCACGATCATGGTCAGAAAGACGAGCTCGGCCACCGTGACGGGTTCCTCGCCGGTGGCCATGGCGTAGGCGACGGTGAGGACCGCGCCGATACCGACCCAGACCGCGTACGCGGTGCCCACGGGAAGTTCGCGCATCGCGACGGCCAATCCCGCCATGCTCGCCAGGAGCGCGGCGAAGAACACCACCGAGGGTACGAGCCGGGTGAAGCCTTCCGATTTGCCCAGAGCCGTTGCCCAGACGGCCTCCAGAAATCCGGACACGACCAGCAGAATCCACGACATGAGAGCCCTCCTCGGGCCGTCTTGTCGCACTCCGGGTACGGCACCCCTCGTCCGGAAGCCCGAGGTCCGGGCTCACTTCCACCATGGCACGCCGGTTACCGGGCGGCAAGCGATGGTGGTTCGGCTCACCGCCCGACCTGTCGGTGAGTATCCGTAAACTCCTACCGGTGGGGAGGATTCGCGAATTCGCCGGTGGATTTCTGCTGACGCTGCCGAGCCTGACGCTCAATGGAGTGCTGGTGTATGTCGTCGGGGTCGGTATGGGTTACTGGGCGGCGATGATCGTGCTCGCGCTGTGGTTCGTGATCGGTTGCGGTGTGGCGAGTGCGTCGTGGTTCCACCCGAATCGGGCACAAGCGGCGGCGGCGTACGGATTTCGTCCACCGGTCGGCGCGGAGCCGGACCTGCTCGCGTCAGCCTGGTCCGAGGTCACCCGCGCGGCCGGCGTCGACGGTTGGCCCTATTCGCTGTGGGTGCAGCAATCGGCCGCCTTGAACGCCTTCGCCGCCCCCGCCCGGATGGTCTCGGTGACGAGCTGGGCGCTCGGGTCGCTGCGGCCACGGCAATTGGCCGCCGTGCTCGCCCATGAACTCGGCCATCACCTCCTGCTCGATCCGCGGCTGCGGCTGCTCGACGACTGGGCCTCGCTCCCGGCCCGCGTGGTCCGCGCGATCGGCAAGATCCCCGTCCGCGCGGCGCGGGGTCCCGGTGTCGTCCGCCTGCTGATCCGGTCGGCGATCTCGGCCGCGCTCCTGGTGGGTGCGGCGACGGTGCTGACGCCGCGCATCGGCGCACCGACCGTCGCGGTCCTGATCACCCTGCTCGTGCTGGAACCGCTCAGCGCGGCGGCGCGCTCGCGGCGAGGGGAGTTCGCCGCCGATCGGATGGCGGTCGACTTCGGGTACGGCCGCGATCTGCACGGCGCACTGCGCAGGTGGCTGCCGCACGAGTCGACTCCCGCATCGCCACTGCTCGCCGCGCGTGCCCGCTGGCTCGGCACCCATCCGCCGACAACCGAACGGCTGCGGGCGATTCGGCGAGCCGTCGCGGCCTGACCGCCCGCGCCGTGGGAAGGGGGCGCACCCGCCGGAGGAACAGTCGGCGGGTGCGCCGGATCAGGAGCGGTCGCGTCCACGGCGCGATCCGCACCGCGAGGGCAGCTCGGCGGTGCGGTTCCGCGGGGCGCGAGGAGCCGCCGCGGGTGTCGGGTGCGCTCGGTCGGCGAGACCGGACACAGCCGGAACCTGATCGCTGCCGATACTGCCGTCCGCAGCGTGAGGATTTCGTGAGCCGCCCACCCCCGCCAACCCTGCTCGTCGGAGGTGTCGGTGGGAATCGGTAGCGTCGTGTGCTGTGGAAACAGGGGAACGTATCCAAGAACTCGCCGATCGCATCGTGGCGCTGCGCGACGCCTACTATCAGGGCGAGCCGCTGGTCGCCGATGCCGAATACGACACGATCGAAGACGAGTTGCGTGCGCTGATCGCGGCGCACCCCGAGCTCACGCCCGAGCCGAATCCGCTCGACCAGGTCGGCGCCCCCGCGGTGCTGCACGCGCCGGTGCGGCACTCGCGGCCGATGCTGTCGCTCGAGAAGGCCACCAAGCCAGAGCAGGTCGAAGCGTTCTTCCAGCGGTTTCCCGGCCAGCCGGTGGTGGTCATGCCGAAGCTCGACGGTTTGTCGCTGGCACTGGTCTTCGAGGACGGCCGGTTGGTGCGGGCCGTGACCCGGGGCGATGGCACGACCGGTGACGATGTGACCATGCTGGTCCGCGCGCTGGTCGATGGTGTACCCGACCGGATCGAGCTCCCCGGGCGGGTGGAGGTGCGCGGCGAGGCGGTGATGCTGCGCTCGACCTTCACCGCCTACAACGCGGCGCACCCGGACAAACCCCTGATCAATCCGCGCAATGCGGCGGCGGGCACACTGCGGGCCAAGGACCCGGCCACCGTCGCCGAGCGTCGCCTGCAGTTCTTCGGCTTCGACCTCGACACCTCCGATGACAGCGCCGCGCACGACCTCGGCGCGGGCCTGCACGCGCTGGGCGTGGAAGGCGCGCGGATGCGGCTGTGCGCCGACGCGGCACAGGCGCAGGCCGCGATCACCGAAATCGAACAGGGCCGCAACGACCTGGACTACGACATCGATGGGGCCGTGCTGCGGCTGGCCGACCGGGATGCGTACGCGGCGGCCGGAACCCGCTCGAACTCGCCGCGCGGCGCGCTCGCGTTCAAGTTCGCCGCGGAGGAGAAGACCACGCTGCTGGCCGACGTCGTGTGGGACGTGGGCAAGACCGGCAAGATCGTGCCGGTCGCCTGGCTGGAGCCGGTGTTCGTCGGCGGTACCACCGTCACCAAGGCGACACTGGCCAACCAGGAGGTGATCCGCGCCCGCGACATCAAGATCGGTGACACCGTGCTGGTGCGCCGCGCGGGCGATGTGATCCCGTTCGTGGCGGGCGTGCTCGACGCGGCCGCGCGCACCGGCGAGGAGCGCGAGATCGTGCCGCCGACCGCGTGCCCGTCCTGCGGGCAGCCGGTCACCGAGCAGGGCAACAGCCGAGAGCTGTTCTGTACCAATGTGGCCTGTCCGGCCCAGACCGTGCGCCGGCTGATCCACTGGGCCTCGCGCGCGGCGGCCGACATCGACGCCATCGGGCAGGTGTGGATCGAACGCCTCGCCGAGGCGGGCATCCTGGAACGCCCGTCGGACTTCTACACCCTCACCCAGGAGCGCCTGCTCGAATTCGACCGCATCGGCGAGGTGTCGGCCGCGCGGATGATCGAGTCGATCGACGCGAGCCGCCAGGTCGGCCTGCGTCGCGCGCTGATCGGCCTGGCCATCCCGATGGCCTCCGACGGCACCGCCGCGCGACTGGCCCGCGCGGGTTTCGGCTCCCTGGAGGAGGTCGCCGACGCGGGCGAGGAACGCCTCGTCGCGGTGGAGGACATCGGCCCTAAGGTCGCCGCCTCCCTGGTCGCGCACCTGACCCGCCTACGTCCGGAGCTGGAGCGGTTGCGCGCGGCCGGTGTCAGCCTGGACGTGCGCGAGGAGGACCTCGCGCCGGTCGTCGCGGCGGGCGCGCCACTGGCGGGCAAGACGGTCGTCATCACCGGCGCCATCAGTGATCCGCGGTCGGGGGAGAAGGTTGCCCGACCGACCTTCCAGCGCCTGTGCGAGCAAGCGGGCGCGACGGCGGCCTCCTCGGTCTCGGCCAACACCGACCTGCTCATCACCGGCGCCGGCGTCGGTGACAGCAAGCTGGCCAAGGCGGAGAAGCTCGGTGTCGAGGTCGTCGATCAGGGCGCGATCTGGACCATGCTGATCAGCGCCAAGGTGGTCTAGACCGCCCGTTCCCGGCGGCCCGCCGCAGCGGGCCGTCGGGAAGGCCACGGCGTCGCCGTCATTCGTCCGGGGTCAGGATCTCCACGTAACCGTCGGCGCCGTTCACGCGGATGCGCTGCCCGTCCCGGATCAGCGAGGTGGCATGCTCCACCCCGACGACGGCGGGCAGTCCGTATTCGCGGGCGATCACCGCGCCATGGGTCATCAGGCCGCCGACTTCGGTCACCAGGCCCCTGATCGCGACGAACAGCGGAGTCCAGCTGGGGTCGGTGTAGGCGGTCACCAGGATGTCTCCCGGGTCGAGGTCGGCCTGCCCGATGTCGGACACGACGCGCGCGCGACCTTCGATGATCCCCGCGGAGACCGCCATGCCGGGCAGTGCGCCGGACGGTAGATCCTCGCGCCGGTACGCCCCGCTCAGCGCCTCGCCGTCGGAGGTGAGCACCCGAGGTGCGGACAGCGACTGATACGCGCGGAAGGCGTCCTTGCGCTCGTCGATGAGTTCGGCACTCACCCGGCGGGTGCGGACCACCTCGCCGAGTTCGTCGAACCGGAGGTAGAAGATGTCCTCCGGCGCGCGCAGGACGCCGTCGCGGACGAGCCGCCCGGCTTCGCCGAGCAGCGCCTGCTTGTAGACGAAATAGCGGCTCACCATGCCGTACTTCGGATACTCCCGATAGCCGGAGTAGGTGCGCAGGCGGTCGATCATCGCCGCGGTCTCCTCGGCCTTCGCGGCCCCGTCCGGCAGGGCGCGCACGCGGTCCAGGAGCTGATGCTCGGCCTGTTCGGCCGCACGCAGGCCCTCGTCGAAGCGCTGCGTGCCCGCACCGGGCCCGAAGTTCTCGATATTGCCCAGGATCGTGGGCACGAGCGTGGTGGGACTCTCGCTCCAGCGCGGGCGGGTGATGTCGATCTCGCCGACGCAGCGCATGCCGTAGCGGGCGAGAAAACCCTCGATCGCGGCACGGGCCTCGGGACCCCCGGACCGGTCGGCCAGCTCGACCAGGAAGCCGTCCGGCCCCGGGCCCGTCTGCTCGACCTGCTCCAGGTAGGCGACGACATCCGGGTGCGGACGGATCGCGTCGGCGACGTCGAGCAGTGCCAGACCCATCTCCGAGGTCACATTGCCCGGAACCGACTGCAGGAGCACGTCGGCGGCGTTCTTCTCGCCGAGCCACTCCCACAGCCGGTCGTTGAGCCACTCGGTGGCCTCCATCGCCGACATGATCGCCTGTAGGCTGCGCGGCGCGAACACCGTCCGCTGCAATTCCTGGATATCGGCGCGGAGGAACTCGATCAGCGCCGGGCCCGTGTAGTTCGGGATCTCGCGCTGCAGCGTCGCGATGGAGGAGTCGATGTCGGCGACCAGCTCGGCGACGAGGTCGGGGTCGGCCTCGATCGGCGTGCGCGCCGCACCGGGCGTCGGGACACCGGCGGGTGCGCGGACCTCGGCGTCCTCGGTCGCCGGGCGGAGGAAGTCGCCGCGCTCGACCACCGACCGTAGCGCGTCCCCGATCAGCGGATCGGACTTGCCGAGCCCGTCGATCAGGCCGGTGCGGACCGCCGGCGCGGACAGCATCTCGGTGACGTCGACGAACAGGCGACCGCCCGCGTCTCGCATCGGCGCGCGACTCGTCAACTGCCACAGCGAGATTCCCAGTGGCTTCATCGCATCGGTCATCATCTGCTGGTGGCCCACCGACACGTAGACGCGGTTCTGCCCGTCGGCGGCCACCGGAATCGGGAACAGGGTGGTGATCGGTCTGCTCTGCACGATCCGCGGATCCGCGCCGTCCAGACACCACTCGATGTCCTGCGGACTGCCGAAATGCGCTTCGATCCGACGGCCGAGCCGGGCCAGCCGCAGCACCTCCGCATCGGTGAGCACCGGGTCGTTGCGCTGCTCCTCGGTGATCTCGCGCACCCGTGTGCCGCCCGCGGGCGCCGGCTCGACGGCGAGTTTCTTGGTGGCGATCGTCCGGTCGACGACGGTGTCGTCGCGGACCCGGTAGATGTCGGCGTTCACGAGACCGGAGACGAGCGCCTCGCCGAGGCCGAAACCGGCATCGATGGAGACGATCCGCCGGTCGGAGGTGACCGGATCAGCGGTGACGAGAATGCCCGAGGCACGCGGGAACACCATCCGCTGCACGACCACCGCCATGCGAATCACCTTCTCGCCGAACCCGTTGCGCAGCCGGTAGGTGACGGCGCGCTCGGTGAACAGCGAAGCCCAGCACCGGCTGACGTGCTCGAGGATCGCCGAAGGTCCCACGATGTTGAGGAAGGTGTCCTGCTGGCCCGCGAACGACGCGGTCGGCAGGTCCTCGGCGGTGGCGCTGGACCGGACCGCGTAGGCGCCGTCCACGCCGAGCCGGGCGTGCGCGGCGAGGATCTCGGCCGCGACGTCCTCCGGGACGACCAGGTCCTCGATCGCGTGCCGCACCCGGGCGCTCACCGCGGCGATCGCCGCACGGTCCTCGGCCGCCAGGCGCGACAGTTCGTCGAGCAGGTCCTCGATCGCGGGTGCGCCCGCCAGCGCCCGGGCGAAGGCGTCGGTCGTCACACAGAAGCCGTCCGGCACGTCCACACCCTCGATGCGCGCCAGCTCACCGAGGTTCGCGCCCTTGCCGCCGACGATCGCGATCCGGGTGCGATCGATCTCCCCGAAATCCAGTACATAGGCCATCCCCGCTACTCCTCACCTGGTGGTTTCGGTATTTCGCGAGCGATTATGGACCACAATTCCGCGCCTCATGAGGGCCCGGATTCGTGTATACAGTAGAAGGGGGAGGCAAGCAGTCGGAACGTGCCGCGATCGGCAACGGCCCGTCGACGGCGAGGATTCAGCGACCACCCGGGCGATCGGTGCGTAACCGGGCATGCAGGTGCATGTCGTGGCAGCCGTCGCGGTGGCGCCCGGCGCCGCGCAGGGTGCCTTCCAGAACGAATCCGCACTTGGCCGCGACACGGCACGACGGCGCGTTGTGGACCGAGTGGGTGAGCTGGATGCGGTCGAAGCCGATGTCGTGGAACGCCCACCGGGTGAGGACGCGGGCGGCGCGGGGTGCGACAGCCTGGCCCCGCCGGGCGGGTAGCGTCCAGTAGGCGAGTTCGGTGTGGCCTTCGCCGAGGTCGGTGCGGCGCAAGCCGATTCGTCCGGCGACCTCGCCGTCCACGGTGACGGCCCACTGCCCGTTGCCGGTGGACCAGGTGCCACGCCAGCGCTCGATCCACTCGCGCACCTGGCCGACGGATTCGGCGCTGCGGACGTGCCAGCGGCTGATCGCCGGGTCCTGGAACGCCCGGTACACGACCGGTGCGTCGGCCGCGGTCCACGGGCGCAGGATCAGGCCGTCGATCCCGGGAAGCGTCGGTTGGGGTGTCGCGGTGAATCGGTCGGCATCCACCACGGGTGGCAGCAGTTCGGGCATGTCGATATTGTCCGCTCGCCCCGGTCCCGGTGGCGGACAGTCGGTCTCACCCGATCGGCGGTACCCGCTCGGCGGGCAGGGGCGGCGGCGGTGGGGTGCCGTCGCCGAACGGGCGCCCGCCCAGTTCCTCGCGGTGGTGCGGTGTCAGCCAGTTCGACAGGTCCGGGCCGGCCGGGATGATGCCGGTGGGGTTGATGTCGCGATGCACGACGTAGTAGTGCTCCTTGATCTGGCCGAAGTCGATGGTGTCACCGAAACCGGAGGTCTGGAACAGGTCGCGGGCGTAGGCCCACAGCACCGGCATCTCGGTGAGTTTGCTGCGGTTGCACTTGAAATGGCCGTGGTAGACGGGGTCGAAGCGGGCGAGGGTGGTGAACAGGCGCACGTCGGCTTCGGTGATGGTGTCGCCGACGAGGTAGCGCTGGGTGCGCAGCCGCTCGGTCAGCCGGTCCAGGGCGTCGAAGAGGCGGACGTAGGCGGCGTCGTAGGCGTCCTGAGCGCCCGCGAAACCGCAGCGGTAGACGCCGTTGTTGACGTTGCGGAAGACGTCGAGGTTGATCTCGTCGATCTGCTCACGCAGCGGTTCCGGATACAGCTGCGGTGCGCCGGGGCGGTGATAGGCGGTCCACTCGGTGGCGAAGTCGAGAGTGATCTGGGCGTAGTCGTTGGTGGCGACCTGACCGGTCGGGATGTCGACCACGGCGGGCACGGTGATGCCGCGCGGATAGTCCGGGAACCGGGCCAGGTACGCGTCGCGCAGATGATGGATGCCCAGCACGGGGTCGACCCCGCCAGGGTCCAGGTCGAAGGTCCAGCTGAGCTTGTCGTGGGTGGGGCCGCACAGGCCGAGCGAGAGCACCGGTTCCAGGCCGAGCAACCGGCGCACGATCAGCGTGCGGTTGGCCCACGGGCAGGCCCTGGCCGCGACGAGCCGGTAGCGGCCGGGCTCGACGGGGTAGCCGTCGCGGCCGTCGGCGGTGATCCGCGTCGTGATGTAGTTGGTGTCGCGACGGAATTCGCCCGGTTCGACATAGGTTCCCGCATCGGCATCGCTCACCGTCCCAGTCTCGCAGACTCCGCATCCGCCGGTTCCGGGACCGGATGCGGCGCGTCGGCGGCCGCGAGCGCCCGGCGCACGCCGACCGGACCCATCCCGCGCGACAACCCGAGAATCAGGGCGGCACAGCCGAGTCCGGACAGCACCAGGCTCGTCGCGAACAGGGCCGAATAGCCCGCCAGATCACCGACCACCCCGGCCGCCATGCCCGCCACACCCTGGACGACGACGACGGCGCAGGCGAGCAGCGTGTAGTCGCTGCCCGCGTGGTCGGTGTCGGCGGCGTCCATCATGAGCGCGAACACCGCGACGGTGGCGGCGCCACCGAAGACGTGCTCGGCCAGGCTCGCGGTGACGAGCAGCTCGAATCCGCCGATCCCGAGCGCGGCGAGCAGATACAGCACGATGCCGGCGGTCTGGGTGACACCGCCGATGAGCAGTGCGTGCCTGCGACCGAAGCGGTAGGCGAGCCAGCCGCCGAGGCCGGCCCCGGCGAGCGCGCCCGCCGAGGACAGCACTCCCTTGATCAGCGCGATCTGGCCGAGATCGAGCCCCGCGTCGGACAGGAACGGACCGGTCAGCGCGGACGCCATCGAGTCACCGAACTTGAACGCGCCGATGAGCGCGATGAAGGCGAGAATGCCCGGCCGACGCAGCCGGGTCCACCAGGTACCGAGCAGGCGCGCCGGATGCCGCGGCGGCGGGCGGTCGGCGACGGGTTCGCGTAGCAGCCATACCGGCACCGTGGTCAGCACGATCAGCACGGCCATGGCCAGGAACAGCATCCGCCACCCGGCCAGGGCGAACAGCCACAGCAGGGCGCCGCCGCCGACGATCATGCCGACGCGATACGCGCCGACCTGGATGCCGTTGCCCAGCCCGCGCTGGCGCGGACCCAGCAGACGCACGGCGAGCCCGTCGGTCGCCACGTCCTGCGTCGCCGAGAACAGATTCACCACCACGATGCCGACGAACAGCCACCGCAGCGACGACGACAGGTCCAGGCACGCGAGCAGCATGGCGACCGCCGCCGCGGACAGTTGCAGCACCAGCAGCCAGGTGCGCCGGGTGCCGTACCGGTCGACATAGGGCGCCCACAGGAACTTCAGCGCCCACGGCAGGAACAGCACGCCCGAGGCGCTGATCACCACCAGCGAATAGCCCGATTCGCGCAGCACCACCGGCAGCGCCTGGGTGAAGAAGCCGAACGGCAGACCCTGCGCGAAGTACAGCGCGGACAGCAGAACCAGCGTGCCGGTCGTGACAACACCCGGTCGGGTGGCGGTGCTCATGCCGACATCGTCGCAGAGACCCCGCCGGGCCACAGGCCCCCGGCTCGGCCTGATCGCAACACGCCGCCGCGGGCTTTGCGATCCCGCTGCGCGCAACCGGTGAGCATGCGGCCTTGCGGCGCCATGGTGGGGGAATGACTTCCACAGAGACGAAACGCGTGGCCGATTCCGAACTGGACGACGTCTTCCGTCCCCTCTTCGATCGCATCGCCGAGGGCGCTGTCGCCCGCGAAACCGACCGCGAACTGGCACACGCCGAGATCGCCGCCCTGCGCGCGGCGCGCTTCGGCGCGCTGCGGGTGCCGGTGGAGTTCGGCGGCTACGGCGCGAGCGTGCGCCAGCTGTTCCGGCTGCTCATCGACCTCGCCGCCGCCGAATCGAACCTGCCGCAGGCGTTGCGCGTGCACTTCTCCTTCGTCGAGGACCAGTTGCTGGCGGCCGCGGGGCCTGCACGCGAGCGGTGGCTGCGCGCGGTGACCGAGGGCACCCTGGTCGGCAACGCCATCACCGAGCCCGGGGTCGGCGCGGTCGACCGGTATCGGACCCGGCTCACTCGCGACGGCGAACACTGGCGGCTCGACGGCACCAAGTTCTACAGCACCGGCTCCCTCTACGCCGACCACATCCTCGTCGCCGCCGACCGGGACGGCGAACGGGTGGGTGTGCTGGTCGGCGCCCACGCCGACGGGGTGCGTCAGCACGACGACTGGGACGGTTTCGGGCAGCGGCTCACCGCCAGCGGCACCACGGAATTCACGGCGGTGCGGGTCACCGAGGAACAGATCCTCGGCCCCGGCTACGGCGTGCCCGGCCCCACCTACGCGACCTCCTACCTGCAGCTGGTCCAGCTCGCGGTGCTCGCAGGCATCGCCCAGCGCGCGGAAAGCGATGTGCGGGAATGGGTCTCGCGGCGCACGCGCGGATACACCCATTCCGCCGCCGACCTGCCCCGCCACGATCCGCTGGTGCAGCGGGTGATCGGCCAGCTGTCGGCGGCCGCGTTCTCCGCGCGCGCGAACGTCCTCGCCGTGGCCGACCTGCTCGACGAGGTCCTCGCCGCGGGCGCGACCGATGACAAGGCGCTCACCGCTGTCGAACTCGCCGCCGCGCAGGCCCAGCTCGCGGTGATCGACACCGTGCTGCCCGCGACCAGCCTGCTGTTCGAGGTGGGCGGCGCGTCCATCGTGTCCGAAGGGCTGCGCCTGGACCGGCACTGGCGCAACGCGCGCACCATCTCGGTGCACAACCCCGCCATCCAGAAGGCCAGAGCTGTCGGCGATCACTTGCTCAACGGCACCGACCTGCCGTTCGGCTGGAGTGCCGGGGAACGCGTCGCGGCCGTCGGGTCCACCCGATGACCCGACGGATCCGGTTCAACGCCTTCGACATGAACTGCGTGGCGCACCAGTCGCCCGGCCTGTGGCGCCACCCCGACGACCAGTCGCACCGCTACAAGGAACTGAGCTACTGGACCGAGCTCGCCCAGCTGCTCGAACGTGGCCGCTTCGACGGCGTCTTCATCGCCGACGTCCTGGGCATCTATGACGTCTACGGCGGCAACGATCTCGCCGCCCTGCGGGAGGGCGCGCAGGTGCCGGTGGCCGATCCGCTGCTGCTGGTGACGGCGATGGCCGCCGTCACCGAGCACCTCGGCTTCGGCATCACCACGGGAACCGGCTTCGAGCACCCCTTCCCGTTCGCCCGGCGGCTGTCCACGCTGGACCATCTCACCGGCGGCCGGGTCGGCTGGAACGTGGTGACCGGCTATCTGCCCTCGGCCGCCCGCAATCTCGGTGCCGACGACCAGCTCGACCACGACGACCGCTACGACCAGGCCGATGAATACCTCGAGGTGCTCTACAAGCTCTGGGAGGGCTCCTGGGAAGACGACGCGGTGGTGCGCGATGTGGATCGTGGCATCTACGTGGACCCGGCGAAGGTGCATCACATCGGCCATCGGGGGCGGCATTTCACCGTGCCGGGCATCCATCTGTCCGAGCCCTCGCCGCAGCGCACCCCGGTGATCTACCAGGCGGGCGCCTCCCCGCGCGGCGTGCGCTTCGCCGCGGAGAACGCCGAGGCCGTGTTCGTGGCAGCGCCGTCGAAACGCGTACTCACCCAGACGGTGTCGCGGGTCAGGGACGCGCTCGAGGCGGCGGGTCGTGACCGGTACGCGGCCCGGATCTACGCGCTGGCCACCATCGTCACCGATGCCACCGACGCGGCCGCCCATGCCAAGCACGAGGAGTACCTGTCCTACGCGAGTGTGGAGGGCGGGCTGGTGTTCATGTCCGGCTGGATGGGGATCGACCTGTCGCGCTACGACCTCGACGACCCCATCGGCGACGTGCAGAGCAATGCCATCCAGTCGGCGGTCGCCGCGTTCCAGGAGTTCGACGACGACGGCCGCGAATGGACCGTGCGCGACATCGGCCGCTGGGCCGGCATCGGCGGCATGGGCCCGGTGTTCGTCGGGTCGGGACAGACCGTCGCCGACCAGCTCCAGGACTGGGTCGCCGAGACCGATCTGGACGGGTTCAACCTGGCCTACGCGATCACCCCCGGCTCGTTCGAGGACATCGTGCGTTACGTGGTTCCGGTGCTGACCGCCCGCGGCGCCTATGCCGCCGAGTACGAGCCCGGCACCCTGCGGCACGCGCTGTTCGGCGCGGGCGACCGGCTCCCGGACGACCATCGCGGCGCGAGCTACCGGGTGGGCGGCCGGAATTCGACCGTCCTGCCGGACGCGGAGTCGAGGCCGGGCTCGATCGTCGCGGCCATCGATTCCCGCTGATCGCAACCCTGCTGCGGCGGAACGGAATCCAGCACCATGGCCGATATGACATCGCAGAATCCCGCTTCACGTTCCACGCGTTCGGCCGCGATCGTCGGCGCCGGACAGACCGGCGTCACCGCGGCGCTAGGTCTGCTCGACGCCGGCTTCGAGGTCACGCTCTACAGCGACCGAGACCAACAGGCCCTCCGCAACGACGTTCCCGCCACCGGCACCGCCCTGGAATTCGGGGTGACCCAACAGGCCGAGCTGGCCCTGGGTCTGGACACCTACACCGCCAGGGCGCCCCGCCACACCGGACTCAGCGTCCGCATCGCCGACCCCGACCGCAACGAGCTGATCGCCTTCGACGGCGAGTTCGACGGCTACGTCGGCGTCGCGGTCGACACCAGGCTCAAGGCCGACGAGCGACTCACCGCGTTCCGCGAGCGCGGTGGTCGGTTCGTCGTCGAGCAGGTCACCCCGGAATCCCTCGACGGGATCGCCGCCCAGCACGACCTGACCCTGGTCGCGACCGGTCGCGGTGGCCTGTCGGAGCTGTTCCCCGTCGACCCCGAGCGCACCGTCTACGACACGCCCCAGCGCTCGCTGCTCACGGTCACCGTCACCGGTCTCGGCCACGACCCCGGTGTGTTCGCCCATCGCAGTCCCGCGGGCGGCGGCCACAGCGGGTTCTCCATCTTCGCCGATCAGGGCGAGGGCTGGTGGGGGCCCTATCTGCACAAGGACGCCGGTCCGAGCTGGGCGTTCCTGGGCTGGGCGCGGCCGGGCAGCGACTGGGCGGCGCGGTTCGGCGCGGCCGATTCGGCCGCGTCGGCGCACCGGATCGTCACCGAGCTCTACCGCGACTACATCGACTGGGATCTGCCGGAGGTCCTGGCCACCCAGGTGATCGAGGACGATCCGCACTCGTGGCTCGAGGGCGCCGTGCGACCGGTGGTTCGCGCCGGTGTCGGCCGGACCGCGAGCGGGCACCCGGTGGCCTCGCTGGGCGACACCTCCGTCGCCTACGACCCGATCGCCGGGCAGGGCGCGCAGAGCGGGCTGATCCAGGCGCAGCGCCTGGTCGCCGCGGCCGCCGTCCACGACGGCGCCTTCGACGAGGCCTGGATCGCCGGGCGCTACGGGGAGTTCCTCGCCGCGCGCAGCGATGCCGCCGCCAAGGTGACCCGGTTGTTCCTCAGCGATCCGGAGTTCGCCGACATCGGCGGGCAGTTCTTCGCCGCCGCCGCGGTGGAGCCGCGGTTCGCGAGCGCGCTGGTCGGCCTGCTGCACCATCCGCAGCCGTTCCTCGGGATCGACACCGCCGAACAGGCGGGCGCCTACATCGAGGAGATCACCGGCGTGCCCGCGACCGAGGTGCTCGCCCGGTTCCAGCCGGCGGGCAGATTCGCCCGGTCGGAGTACGCGGGCGCGCTCACCCGCGCCTGAGCTGTCACCAACCCCGTCCGCCGCGGCCGATCCTGCCGGCCGCGGCGGACTATTGCGCTGTGCGCACGAATTCGAAGGTGCCCGGCTTGTGCGGTGCGTTGGTGGTGAGCGTGCCGGTGATCCGCCCCGGTCCGGGATCGAACGAGATCTGGGTACCGCCGGTCCCGGAGACCAGTTGCCGTACAGTGCCGGTGGCCCCGGTGTCGAGATTGCGCCAGTCGACGGTGACCTCCACCGCGCATGGGCCGATCCCGTGCAGGGCGCTGACCAGGCCGAAGTAGGGCGTGTTCGGTCCGAAGACCGTCGCGAAATGGATGTGTCCGACGCACAGGCCGCCGCTGGTGAGGGTGATCGCGTCGTCGAGCAGGCCGCGATCGGCCGCGGCCACCGGCGCGAGCGCGCACAGTGGCGCCGCGACGACGGCCGCCGCGATGAGGGCCCGAATGGTCGTACCGCCGAGATGCATGGCAAGCCTCTTCGTGTCGGTTGGCTGAGAACCCGGGCGAGGTCTGGGCGACCCCGCGATTCGACCCTAGCGCGACGAGGAAACTCCCATTATTCCGGAAGTTCGGAACAGTTCCGCTATGCGCACCGTAGATGCGTCGAATACACTCCCTTCGTGTCGAATCTGCGGATCAGTGAAGTAGCGGCGTTGATGGGTGTCAGTGATGACACCGTCCGCCGGCACATCGATCAGGGCAGGCTCACCGCGATCCAGCTCGACAGCGGCCGCAAGGGCATCGATGGGCGCGAGCTCGCCGAGTTCCTGCAGCAGAACAGCGAACCGGCCCCGCCGGGCACCACCGTCGCCACCTCGGCCCGCAACCGGATGCGCGGGATCGTCACCCGCATCGTCAAGGACACCGTGATGGCGCAGGTCGAGATCCAGGCGGGACCGTTCCGGCTGGTGTCGCTGATGAGCCGGGAGTCCGTCGACGAGCTCGGGCTCGACGTCGGCAGCATCACCGTCGCCTCGGTGAAGTCCACCCATGTCGTAGTAGAAATCCCGGAAAGTTGACGAGGTCGACGATGATGCGCAGTATCGGCGTGGCACTGACGGTCGGCGCGGTGGCCCTGACCGCGGTCGGGTGCGGCACCGACACCGCCGCCGACCAGGCGCAGGGCGGCACGGTCACCGTCTTCGCCGCGGCGTCGCTGACCGGGACGTTCACCGAGCTCGGCAAGCAGTTCGAGGCGGCCCATCCCGGGACGAAGGTGGTCTTCGGTTTCGGCGCCAGCTCCGCGCTGGCCGAGCAGATCAAACAGGGCGCCCCCGTCGACGTGTTCGCCTCGGCGGCGCCGAAGAACATGCAGCAGGTGGTGGACGCGGGCGAGGTCACCGCGAAGCCGGTGACCTTCGTGCGCAACCGCCTCGAGATCGCCGTGCCGCAGGGCAACCCGGGCCGGGTCACCGGATTGGCCGACTTCGCGAAGCCGGAGGAGAAGATCGCCCTGTGCGCCGAGCAGGTGCCCTGCGGTGCGGCGGCGAAGACGGTGTTCGAGGCCGCCGGGATCACCCCGCAGCCCGATACCCGCGAAGCCGACGTCAAGGCGGTGCTGACCAAGGTCACGCTGGGCGAGGTCGACGCCGCGCTGGTGTACCGCACCGATGTGCTGGCCGCCGGCGACAAGGTGCAGGGGCTGGACTTCCCGGAGTCGACCACGGCGATCAACGACTATCCGATCGCCGCGCTGGCGAAGGCGCCCAACGCCGCAGCCGCGGCGGCGTTCGTCGAGTTCATCGGGTCCGACCAGGCGCGGGCCGTCTTCGCCGGAGCGGGGTTCGACACGCCGTGATCGGGGCGACGCGACGACGGGCGGTCCGGGGACGGCGACCGCTGATCCTGGTCGTGCCCGCCGTGTGCGCGCTGGCCTTCCTGGTACTGCCGATGATCGGGCTGCTCCTGCGCGCGCCCTGGCGCACCCTGCCCGAGCGGCTGACGAGTGCCGAGGTCGGCCAGGCGTTGCGGCTGTCGCTGGTGTGCGCCACCTCGGCGACCGTCGTGTGCGTGGTGTTCGGTATTCCGCTGGCCTGGCTGCTGGCCCGGGGTGAGGTGCGGGGGCTGGGCATCATCCGGGCCCTGGTGACCGTCCCGCTGGTGCTGCCGCCGGTCGTCGGCGGTGTCGCGCTGCTGCTGGTGCTCGGCCGGCGCGGGGTCCTCGGGCGCTATCTCTACGAGTGGTTCGGGTTCTCCCTGCCGTTCACCACCGCCGGTGTCATCGTCGCGGAGGCCTTCGTCGCCATGCCGTTCCTGGTGATCTCCGTCGAAGGCGCGCTGCGGGCGGCCGACCCGCGCTACGAGGAAGCCGCCGCGACGCTGGGCGCGTCGCGGTGGCTGACCTTCCGCCGGGTGACGCTGCCTTCGGTCATGCCCGGCGTGATCGCCGGTGCGGTGCTGTGCTGGGCCAGGGCACTGGGGGAGTTCGGTGCCACGATCACCTTCGCGGGCAGTTTCCCCGGCACCACCACGACGATGCCGCTGGCGGTCTACCTCGCGCTCGAAACCGACCCCGAGGACGCCATCGTGCTCAGCCTGGTACTGCTCGCCGTCTCGGTGGCCGTGCTGGCCGCCCTGCGCGATCGATGGACGCGAGGACCACTGTGACCCTGGATGTCGCGCTGCGGGTGCGCCGATCGCGCTTCACCCTCGACATCGCGTTCGAGGTCGCTGCCGGGGAGGTCGTGGCGCTGCTCGGACCCAACGGCGCGGGCAAGACCACGGCGCTGCGCGCGCTGGCCGGGCTGGCCCCGCTCGACGACGGTTTCATCCGGCTGGGCGATCACGTCTGGGATATCCCGCCGAGCCGATTCGTGCCCGCCGAACAGCGCGCGGTCGGTGTGGTGTTCCAGGACTACCTGCTGTTCGCGACCATGAGCGCGCTGGACAATGTCGCGTTCGGGCTGCGGGCGCGCGGCGCGCCGCGCCGGACCGCGAACGAGCGTGCCGCGCGCTGGCTCGAGCGCGTCGGCCTGGGCGACCAGCTGGCGGCCAAACCCCGCTCGCTCTCGGGCGGCCAGGCCCAACGCGTCGCGCTGGCCCGCGCGCTGGCCACCGAGCCCGCGCTGCTGCTGCTCGACGAACCCCTGGCCGCGCTCGACGCCGCCACCCGGCTCCAGGTGCGCGCCGAACTCGCCCGTCATCTCGGCGAATTCACCGGCCACACCGTCCTGGTGACCCACGACCCGCTGGACGCGATGATCCTGGCCGACCGCCTGGTCATCATCGAGAACGGCCGCGTCGTGCAGGAAGGCGTGCCGCGCGAGGTCGCCCAGCGACCACGCACCGACTACGTCGCCCAGCTGGTGGGGCTGAACCTCTATCGCGGCACCGCCGACGGCACGACGGTCCTGCTCGACGGCGGCGGTGCGCTCACGATCGCCGAACCCGCTTCGGGCGCAGTCCATCTCGCGTTCGCCCCGCACGCGGTGAGCCTGTACCCCGAGCCGCCCGTCGGCAGTCCGCGCAACACCTGGCAGACCACGGTGACCGGGATCGAACAGCACGCGCACCTCACCAGGGTGCGGCTCGACGGCGCGCCCCCGGTGCTGGCCGAGGTCACCCCCGCGACGGTCGCCGAATTGCGCCTGCACGGCGGGACGACGCTGTGGGCCTCGGTCAAGGCGACCGAGATCCGCACCTACCCGGCCTAGCCGATCCCGCCGGGCCCGCGCCGGCCTGCCGATAGCATCGGGCTGGCCGTCACGTTCCGCGTCCTCAGGAGGTCACCGTGCCCGACTACGATTCCCACGCGGGTCAGCGGCCCGCGGCATGGTACGAGAACTGGACCGAGGGCCCCGATTCCCCGTGGCGAGACCGGCCCGACCCCGGTGCCGAGCGGGAGTACCGCACGCTGACCTACGAGCGGGACGGCCGCATCGCGCGCATCACCTTCGACCGGCCCGACAAGGGCAACGCGATCACCCCGGATACGCCGGTGGATCTCGCGCACGCCGTCGAGCGGGCCGATCTCGATCCCCGCGTGCACGTCATCCTGGTCTCCGGCCGCGGCAAGGGTTTCTGCGGCGGATACGACCTGGATATGTTCGCCGAACAGGGTTTCGCGAGTGCCGGCGGTTCCGACGAGGTCACCGGCACCGCGATCGATCCGGTCGCGCAGGCGGTCAACCACAATCCGTGGGGCACCTGGGACCCGATGCTCGACTACGCCATGATGAGCCGGTTCAATCGCGGCTTCGCCAGCCTGCTGCACGCGAACAAACCCACGGTGGCCAAGCTGCACGGCTTCGCCGTGGCAGGCGGAACCGATATCGCCCTCTACAGTGACCAGATCATCTGCGCCGACGACACCAAGATCGGCTACCCGCCCACCCGGGTCTGGGGCATCCCGGCCGCGGGCATGTGGGCGCACCGCCTCGGCGACCAGCGCGCCAAGCGCCTGCTGTTCACCGGCGACTGCCTGACCGGCAAGCAGGCCGCCGAATGGGGCCTGGCGGTGGAGTCCTGGCCCGCCGACCAACTCGACGCGCGCACCGAGGAACTGGTGGAGCGGATCGCGCGAATGCCGGTCAACCAGTTGATGATGGCCAAGCTGGCCCTCAACTCCAGTCTGCTGGCCCAGGGCGTCGCCACCTCCGGCATGGTCAGCACCGTCTTCGACGGCATCTCCCGGCACACCCGCGAGGGCTACGCCTTCCAACTCCGTTCGGCCACTGTCGGATTCCGAGAGGCCGTGCGGGAACGCGACGAGCCCTTCGGCGACCACAAACGAGGCACGCCCGGGCATCAGGACTGAGCCGCGGACCGGGGATCACACAGGGCGCGCAACGCCGGGCCCGCGGTGTGGCGAACGAAGTCGCAGTCCGCCAGGTGCTCGGCGTTGCCCAGCTCGACGGTCAGCTCGACGGATTCGGTGAATCGGTAGGGGCGACTGGTCAGCACGGCGCCGAGCACCCGCCGCAACCGGGAGACCTCCGCCCGGACCGCGACCGCGTGGTCCGGATCGCCGAACAGGGCGTTGCTCAGCTGGAGCACCGTCATCCCGTGTCGGCCGGACAGGTGCAGGAGTAGCAGGATCTCGGCGTGGCGGGCCGAGAGCGCACTGCGCCACCCGGATTCGCCGCCGTGCACGTTGATCGTCGGCGGCCCGGACAGATCGAGTTCGAGCCGGGTGCTGCGGGAGCCGGAGTCCGGCCGGATCAGCCAGCCGTCGGCGAGCTGTTCGGCGACGCACGGGCCGAGCCCAGGGACGGTGATCGCGCGCTCGGCGTGCGGTGCCGCGACCCGGCGGGTGGCGGTGACGCCGATCGCCTGGGCGACCCAGCCGTGCTCGTCGACCAACACGGCGGGCCCGGTGAGGGCGACCAGGGCGGGCGCGGCGGCGGCGCGCAGCCGGGCGAGCCGGTCTTCGTGATGACGCCACAGCTGTGCCTCCGCGAGCCGCACGCCGGTGGCGACCAGGGCGGTGACGGCCGGATGCAGGGTCAGGGCGGGGCCGCTGATGTCGACGATGCCGAGGAGTTCACCGGTGCGCGGGTCGTGGATCGGTGCCGCGGTGCAGTACCAGGGGTGCTGGAACTGCTCGAAGTGTTCGCCCGAGAACAGTTGCACCGGAGCGGCTTCGGTGAGCGCCGTGCCGATCGCGTTGGTGCCGACCGCCTCCTCGGTCCAGCGTGCGCCCTCGCGGAACCCCAGCGAATCCGCGCGATGGCGGACCTTCGCCGAACCGTGCCGCCACAGCACCACGCCCTCGGCGTCGGTGACGACGAGCATCAGCTGCGAGCTGGCCTCGGCCAGGCACGACACCGTCTGCGTCAGCTCCGAGATCACCGTGGTGAGCGAGGATGCGCGGCGCCGCCGTTCGAGGTCGTCCACGCCGAGCATCGTGCGGGCCCGGGGCCGATCGGGCACGAGACCGGCCGCCAGTACCCGCGACCACGAGCGCGCGACCAGTGGCCGCGGCCGCAACGGCGAGCGGCCGCCGCCGATGACGGCCTCGTGCATCCGGATGAGATCGCGCGCGTAGCCCGACAGATCGGTGCCGGGTTCGACCGCGCCGAAATCGCTCACGATTCTCACCCCTTCATCCGGTCGAGCGGCGGTGCAACGCACTGCAACGATTGTGCCACCAGCCCCCGGTGGCGTGTGCTCTAGGTCACAGAATGTGGAGGAGGATTCGATGACCCAGACACTCGATCCCGCGGTGCGCGGATCGGACGCGGCAGATCCGCGGCAGCGGGTGGACGCCTGGCTGACGGCGTTCGAGGCGGCGCTGGCCGCACGCGATATCGATACGGCGGCAAGCATGTTCGCCATCGACAGCTTCTGGCGCGACCTGGTCGCGTTCACCTGGAACATCAAGACCGTCGAGGGCCGCGCCGGCGTGGCCGACCTGCTGCGGGCCCAGCTCGCCGATACCGATCCGTCCGGATTCCACACCACCGAACCGCCCACCGAGGCCGACGGGGTGATCAGCGCGTGGATCGGTTTCGAGACCGGCGCTGGCCGCGGCGTCGGTCATCTGCGACTCACCGACGCGGGCGCGTGGACGATGCTGACCGCGTTGCAGGAGCTGAAGGGCCACGAGGAGGGCAAGGGGACCCGCAGGCCCAAGGGCGTGCGCCACGGCGCCGACCGGGAGCGGGTGACCTGGTCCGAGCAGCGCGAACGCGAAGAGCGGGAACTCGGCTACACCCGGCAGCCGTATGTCCTGATCGTCGGCGGTGGACAGGGCGGCATCGCGCTCGGCGCGCGGATGCGCCAGCTCGGCGTTCCCGCGCTCGTCGTCGACAAGCACGACCGGCCCGGTGACCAGTGGCGCAAGCGCTACAAGTCGCTGTGCCTGCACGATCCGGTCTGGTACGACCACCTGCCGTATCTGCCGTTCCCCGACAACTGGCCGGTGTTCGCGCCCAAGGACAAGGTCGGCGACTGGCTCGAGATGTACACGAAGGTGATGGAGGTGCCCTACTGGACCAAGACCACCTGCACCTCGGCGCGCTACGACGACGCCTCGGGCGCCTGGACGGTCGAGGTCGAGCGCGACGGCGAACCGGTGGTGCTGCGCCCGCGGCACCTGGTGCTGGCCACGGGCATGTCGGGCAAGCCGAACATCCCGGATTTCCCCGGCAGGGAACGCTTCCGCGGCGACCAGCACCACTCGAGCGGGCATCCCGGACCGGACCGGTACGCGGGCAAGCGCGCGGTGGTGATCGGCGCCAACAATTCGGCGCACGACATCTGCGCGGCGCTGTGGGAGGCCGGCGCCGAGGTCACCATGGTGCAACGATCGTCCACCCACATCGTGAAGTCGGATTCGCTGATGGAACTCGGATTGGGCGACCTGTACTCCGAGCGGGCGCTGGCGGCCGGGATGACGACGCACAAGGCCGATCTCACCTTCGCCTCGCTGCCGTACCGGATCATGCCCGAGTTCCAGATCCCGGTCTACGACGCCATCCGCGAACGCGACGCCGACTTCTACGCGCGGCTGGAACGCGCGGGGTTCGACCTCGACTGGGGCGACGACGGCTCCGGGCTGTTCATGAAGTACCTGCGGCGCGGCTCCGGCTACTACATCGACGTCGGCGCCGCCGAACTCGTCGCCGACGGCGAGATCGGCTTGGCCCACGGCCAGGTCAGGGAACTCACCGAGGACGCGGTGATCCTCGACGACGGCACCGAACTGCCCGCCGACCTGGTCGTTTACGCCACGGGCTACGGCTCGATGAACGGCTGGGCCGCCGATCTGATCGGCCAGGATGTCGCCGACGCCGTCGGCAAATGCTGGGGATACGGTTCCGGTACGGCCAAGGATCCCGGACCATGGGAAGGGGAGCTGCGCAATATGTGGAAGCCGACCCAGCAGCAGGGCCTGTGGTTCCACGGCGGCAACCTGCACCAGTCCCGGCACTACTCGCTGTATCTGGCGCTCCAGTTGAAGGCCCGCTTCGAGCAGATCCCGACACCGGTGTACGGAAAGCAGGAGGTTCACCATCTGAGCTGATCGACCCCGCCGGGACTGCTCGGCCGACACCGGCCGGGCAGCCTCCGGCTCCGCCGAACGTTCTCGCGGTACACCGGAACAGTTCAAGTTCCGGCCACCGCGGACCGACGCCCCAGCGGTACGGTTCCCGGCTCGGACGTCGTCGTGCGGAAGGAGAATCCGAGCGGATGGTTCGCCGGAACGAGGGCATCAGCCGGCGCGGTGCGCTGATCGCGGCGGGCGCCGCGATCGGTGTCGGGGTGCTGGGTCAACCGCCGCGGGCGGGCACGATCCGGCGTCCCGCGACCGTCGGTGCGGTCGGGGCCGGGCAGCGGGCGGAGCTGGCGGAACGGGCGATCGCGGCGCGGCACGTGCGCTCGCTGTGGGGGGTGCCGCGGCGGAGCCTGGGCGCGCTGGTGTGGCCCGCGTCGCCGGTGGAACAGTCGTTCGGACGCTGGTGCTACTGGTGGCAGGCGCACCTGGTCGACTGCGCGATCGACGCCGCCCACCGTGATCCGACGCCGGCCCGCAAGGACCGGGTCGCGGCCCTCGCGCTCGGGATCCGCACCCGCAATGTCACCGGCTGGACCAACCGGTACTACGACGACATGGCGTGGCTGGCGCTGGCACTCGAGCGCGCCGACCGGCTGCTCGACATCCGGTTCGGCCACGCGGTCGACGACCTGCGATCCGCCCTGCTCGACGGCTGGAACGCCGAGCTCGGCGCGATCCCGTGGCGAGCGGGCGACGGCTACTACAACACCCCGGCGGTCGGCCCCGCCGGGATCGCGCTGGCCCGGCTGGGCGATCTCACCCGCGCGCGCCGGCTCGCCGACTTCCTGCACACCCGCCTGCGCGATCCCGTCAGCGGCGTGACCCTCGACGGCGTCCACGAGCCCGACGGACGGGTCGACCGGACCGTCCACACCTACTGCCAGGGCGTGGCGATCGGGCTGGAAACCGAATTGGCGGTGCGCACCGGCGACGCCGCGCACCGGGACCGCGCGGCGGCACTGGTCGCGGCCACCGGCACCGAGCTGACGGACGGAGGCGTGATCCTCGCGGCCGCCGCGAACGATTCCGGGTTGTTCATGGGTGTCCTCGCGCGCTACCTCGCCGAAACCGCGCTCGCCCTGGGCGATACCACCGCCGCGGCCATCGTGCACGCGTCGGCGCGGGCGGCCTGGGAACACCGCGCCGAGGTCGACGGGCTGCCGCTGTTCGGCATGGACTGGACCCGCCCGATCGCCGAGGTGCGGTATCCGAGCTCGCTGCTGCATCTCGAAGGGCCCGAGACCGCGTCGGCGGCGAACCTGAGCCGCGATCTGTCGGTGCAGCTGAGCGCGTGGATGCTGCTCGAGGCCGACCACCAGCTCACCGCCGCCGGACGGTGACCGCGCTGTGTCGGACCCCGATGCGAGACTCGGCACGTGCGATGGGCAGTGGCGGAGACGGGTGAGGGTGGCGCGCGTCTGTGTCCGCTGGACGCCGACGGCAGACCCGCGGGACCGATCGTCGACGAACCCTCGTTGATCGAGGCCGTGCGCTCGCGCCCGGACGTCGAGCGGTGGGTGTGGCGATCGACCGCCGAGATCTACCGGCCCCTGCTCGCCGCCGGGGTGCGGGTCGAGCGCTGTTACGACGTGGAGGCCGCCGAGGCGCTGCTGATCGGGCACGAGGAGGGTCAGTTCGGGCAGGCCCGGTCGCTGGCGGCGGCGTGGGCCCGTCTGCACGGGCTGGCCGTCCCGCCGGACGCTCCCGTGCGGGCCGCCGAAACCCAGCCGTCGCTGTTCGATTCGGGCCCGGTGCCGCTGCCGCCCGGCACCGACGAGTTCGCGGCGCTGGTGGCGGTCTACGAGCGACAGGTCGCCCGGACCGCGCGCACCGAGCACCCGGATCGGATGCGGCTGCTGCTGGCGGCCGAGTCGGCGGGCATGCTCGTCGCCGCGGAGATGGGCCGGTCCGGGATTCCGTGGCGGGCCGACATCCATCGGGCGCTGCTGGACACGATGCTGGGCGAACGGTTTCCGGGCACGCTCGAACCCCGCCGGATGGCGGAACTGGCCGACGAGGTCTCGCGAGCCTTCGGCGGCGGAGTCCGGGTGCGGCCCGATCTGCCCAACGACATCATCAAGGCGTTTTCCCGGGCCGGCATCCTGGTGTCCTCCACCCGGAAGTGGGAACTGCAGCAGATCGACCATCCCGCCGTCGCGCCGCTGCTGGCCTACAAGTCGCTGTACCGCGTGCACACCGCGCACGGCTGGTCCTGGCTCGAGCAGTGGGTGCACGGTGGCCGCTTCCGGCCCGAGTATCTGCCCGGCGGCACGGTCTCGGGCCGCTGGACGACCAATGGTGGTGGCGCCCTGCAGATCCCGAAGGTGATCCGGCAGGCGATCCGCGCCGACCCGGGCTGGTCGCTGGTCGTCGCCGACGCCGATCAGATGGAACCGCGCATCCTGGCCGCGATCTCGCGCGACCCGGCCCTGATGGAGGTGGCCGGTCGCGGCGAGGACCTGTACGCCGATCTGGCGGCCCGCGGCTTCGGCGGTGACCGCGCCCAGGCCAAACTCGCGCTGTTGGGCGCCATCTACGGTCAGACCTCCGGCGATGCCCTCACACACATGGCGGCGCTGCGCCGGCAGTATCCCGCCGCGGTCGCCTACGTCGACGACGCGGCGCACGCCGGGGAGGAAGGTCGTCTGGTGCGCACCTGGCTGGGCCGCACCTGTCCACCGGTCGAGGCCACCGCCCCGGATTTCGCCGAGAACGGCGCGGGCTTCGCGGGGACGCCCGCGGCGCGAGCACGCGGCCGGTTCACCCGCAACTTCGTGGTCCAGGGCAGCGCCGCCGACTGGGCCCTGCTGGTCCTGGCCGCCATCCGCCAGACGATCGCGCAGGCCGGGCTGCGCGCCGAGATGGTCTTCTTCCAGCACGACGAGGTGATCGTGCACTGTCCGGAGGAGGAGTCCGCGACGATCGTCGCCGCGATCGCCGCGGCCGCCGACACCGCGGGCCGACTGGCCTTCGGCCCGACGCCGGTGCGCTTCCCCTTCACCACAACGGTGGTGCAGTGCTATGGCGACGCCAAATAGGACATCGCGCGCTCACCCCGCCGAGAACCACCCGCCGACCGCCGGTGCGGTGTTGTGCCAGAGGTGTTTGGTCTCCTGGTATTCGGCCAGGCCGGTGGGCCCGAGTTCGCGGCCGATGCCGGAGCGGCCGAAGCCGCCCCACTCCGCGGCCGGGGTGTAGACACCGAAATCGTTGAGCCACACCGTGCCGTGCCGCAGGGCACGGACCACCCGTTCGCCACGGGCCGGATCGGCGGTGCGGACACCGGCGGCCAATCCGTAGGCGGTGTCGTTGCCGAGGGCGACGGCCTGGGCCTCGGTGGTGAAGCGCTCCACGGTGAGAATGGGCCCGAAGGTTTCCTCGCGGACGATGCGCATCGACCGATCGCAGTCGTCGAAAATGGTGGGCAGGTAGTAACTGCCCGCGGCCAGCGCGGGATCGTCCGGGCGCCGACCACCGGCGATCAGCCGCGCACCCTCCGAGAGGCCCAGCGCGACATACGCTTCCACCTTCGCACGATGCTCGGGGGAGACCAGCGGGCCGGTCTGCGACGACGGATCCCTGCCGGGACCCACCCGGATCGCGGACGCGCGCCGGGCGAGCTCGGCCACGAACTCGTCGGCGATCGACGCGTGCACGATGAGCCGCGTGCCCGCCGAACACACCTGACCGGAGTGCAGGAAGGCACCGGTGAGTACCGCGTCGACGGCGCTGTCGAATTCGGCGTCGGCGAAGACGAGGTGCGGGTTCTTGCCACCGAGCTCCAGCGCGACGCGCGTGATGTGCCGGGCCGCCCGGCTCGCGATCCCCGCCCCCGTGCTCGCGCCGCCGGTGAACGAGATCAGGTCGACGTCCGGGCTGTCGGTGAGCGCGGCGCCCACCACATCGCCGCTGCCCAGCACGAGATTCACCACGCCGGCGGGTACCCCGGCCCGGTCGAGCAAGCGCACCAGCGCGATCGTCGACAGCGGGGTGACCTCGCTGGGCTTGACCACCACGGTGCAGCCGGCCGCCAGCGCGGGCGCGATCTTCCACGACAGCTGCAGCAGCGGATAGTTCCATGGCGCGATGAGCGCGCACACCCCGACCGGCTCGTGCACGACGCGGCTGATCACCGCCGGGTTCCCGGTGTCGACGAGACGGTCGGTGTCGGTGGTGACCAGGTGCGCGTAGTAGCGGAACACCGCGATCACGTCGTCGATGTCGAGGTAGCTCTCGCGCAGGGTCTTGCCGGTGTCGGCCGTCTCGATCCGGGCCAGGTCGTCGCGATGGGCGTCGAGCAGTTCGGCGACGCGCACCAGCAGCGCGGAGCGCTCGGCTTTCGGGGTCGCGGGCCACTCGCCGGTCGCGAAGGCGGCGCGGGCCGCCGCGATCGCCGCCGCCACGTCCTCGGGGCCCGCTTCGTCGACGATGGTGAGCACGCCGCCGTCGGCCGGATCGTGGACGGCCCTCGTGCCGCCGTGGACCGGCCGCGCCCAGCGCCCGTCCAGGTAGAGGCCGGGGGAGCGCAGGAGCGGCTCGTCGGTGAGGACCATTCGGGAGTCTTGCCTCTCGCTCGAGCCGGGGTGCGCGGACCAAGGTACGCGACGCCGGAAAGAGCCACGTCCACGGGCTGTGGGCGAGCGATACGGGTTCTGCTCGGGCTGAGTTCAATCCTGGTCGCGCCGGTGCGCGGATGGTTTCGTGTGATCCGGAACGTCCCGGTTCGAGCGAAAGGCCTCCGTATGTCCGTCGATGACGCAGCCGTCCCCGCGACCGGGGTGCGGGTGGTCGAGCTCGGTGCGCACCTGGGGGCACGGATCGAGGGCGTGCGGCTCGGTGGCGAGCTCGACGCCAGGACCGTCGCGACCGTGCGTGCCGCGCTGCACGAGCACAAGGTGATCTTCTTCCGCGGTCAGCACCACCTCACCGAAGACGGGCAGTACGAGTTCGCGCAGCTGCTCGGCACCCCGACCACGCCGCACCCCACCGTCACCTCGGCGGGCGCGAAGAGCCTGGCCATCGACTCACATCAGACCCGTTCCAACGTCTGGCACACCGATGTCACCTTCGTCGACCGGGTGCCCAGCGCCTCGATCCTGCGCGCCGTCGCGCTGCCCAGCTATGGCGGCTCGACCACCTGGGCCTCGACCGTCGCCGCCTACGACGCGCTGCCCGCGCCACTCAAGCTGCTGGCCGAGAACCTGCGCGCGCGGCACACCAATCGCTACGACTACGCCGCCGACATCGAGGACCGGCCCGACGACCGGGATCGCACCTACCGCAGCGAGTTCGAGTCGACCTACTTCGAGACCGAACATCCGGTCGTGGAGGTCCACCCCGAGACCGGCGAACGCGCTCTGCTGCTCGGCTGCTTCGTGAAGGAGATCGCCGGGCTGTCGAGCTCCGAATCGCGGGCGCTGTTGCGGCTGTTCCAGGATCGGGTCACCCGCCTCGAACACACCACCCGCTGGGACTGGTCGCTCGGCGACGTCGCCATCTGGGACAACCGCGCCACCCAGCACTACGCGGTCGACGACTACGACGGCAGCGAGCATCGCAGGCTCACCCGCATCACCCTGGCCGGCGCGGTCCCGGTGGGTGTCGACGGCACGACCAGCACGGTGATCGCGGGCGACGCCGCCGACTACGCGAGTGCCCCGCCGAAGCGCGCGGCCTAGGAATTGGCCGCCACCGCAACACCTCCAGAGCTGCGGGTCCCCGGCCGAACGCAGGTCATGGATTACCCTTCGACGGCACGTACGTCCGGTGATCACGCGCGCACAGGCCCTGACCGGCCCGGCCCGACGATGGGATTCCCGTGAACCTGTGGAGTTATGTCCGGGGGCGGGGGGAGGTGCTGACCTTCCTCACCTACCAGCACGCCTCACTGGCCTTCCAGACCGTGCTGGTCGGTACGGTTGTCGCCATCCTCGTGGCGGTGGCCGTCTATCGCCTTCCGCTGGCCTCGGCGCTCACCCTCACCTCGAGCCGGGTCGCGCTGACGATTCCCTCGCTGGCCCTGCTGGCGCTGCTGCTGGTGCCGTTCGGGCTCGGGGTCGTGCCGTCGTTCATCATGCTGGCGTTCTTCGCGGCGCTGCCGGTGATCGGCAACGCCATCGTCGGCCTGCGGTCGGTACCCCCCTCGGTGATCGAATCCGCGCGCGGAATCGGGTTGTCGCGCTGGCGGATCCTGCTGACCGTCGAATTCCCGATCGCCTGGCCGGTGATCCTCACCGGCATCCGGGTCTCGACCCAGATGATCGTCGGCGTCGCGGCCATCGTCGCCTACGTGCTCGGCCCGGGGCTCGGCTCGCTCATCTTCAACGGCCTGTCGCGGCTCGGCGGGGCCAATGCCCTGGAGATGGCACTGACCGGCACTCTGCTCATCGTCGCGATCGCGTTGGTGTTCGACGCGCTCCTCGTCCTGCTCGGACGGCTCACGATCGCCAAAGGACTGACATGACCGATGTGACCAGCCAGCCCGCCCCGGCGACGCCGGAGCGCAATGTGACCGGGGCGTCGATCACGCTCGACGGGGTCGTCAAGCGATACAAGGGGCAGGACAAGGCCGCGGTGCAGCGGCTCGATCTGGAGATCGACGCCGGCGAGATCGTGGCGTTCGTCGGGCCCTCGGGCTGCGGCAAGACCACGACGCTGAAGATGATCAACCGGCTGATCGAGCCGACCGAGGGCCGGATCTTCATCGGCGGCCGCGACGTCACCAGGGAAGACCCCGACAAGCTGCGCCAGTCGATCGGCTACGTGATCCAGTCCGGTGGCCTGTTCCCGCACTGGTCGGTGGCCAAGAACATCGGCGCCATTCCCCGGGTGCTCGGCTGGGATAAGAAGCGCATCGCCGAACGCACCGAGTACCTGCTGGATCTGGTCGGTCTCGACCCCGCCACCTTCGCCGACCGGCTGCCCAAGGACATGTCCGGCGGTCAGCAGCAGCGTGTCGGTGTGGCCCGTGCCCTGGCCGCCGATCCGCCGGTGCTGCTGATGGACGAACCGTTCGGCGCGGTCGACCCGATCACCCGGGTTCGCTTGCAGGACAGCCTGATCGCGATCCAGCACGAACTCGGCAAGACCATCGTGATCGTCACCCACGATTTCGAGGAAGCCACCAAACTCGGCGACAAGGTGCTCATCCTGTCCGAGGGCGGGCACGTCGAGCAGTACGCGCGCCCGGAGGAGATCCTCACCGATCCGGCGACGCCGTTCGTGGAGGAGTTCGTCGGATCCGGCGCGAAGCTGGCGTATCTGACGGTCTCGCGGGTGCGTGATGTCGACTACGACCCGGTCACCACGGCACGGATCGGCGAACCGGCGCAGACGGTGATCGAGCGGGCGAAGGCGGCCGGGCACACCTGGGTCGTGGTCGTCGACGCGGCGGCCCGCCCGCGCTCGTGGCCCTCGCTCACCGAGGTGGCCAGCAAGCCCGAGGTCTCCGACTATCTGGATCGCAGACTGCCGGTGGTCGCGCAGTCCTCCACCCTCAACGACGCGCTCGACGCGATGCTGGCCGCCAGTCAGGGCGCCACGCTCGTCACCGACGGTCGTGGCGCGGTCGTCGGGTCGCTGAGCATCGGGTCGGTGACCGACGTGATCCAGACCAAGCTGGCCGAGAACCATGCCGCGGAGGCCGCGCCGTCCTACGAGACCTATGTCGACGGGTCCGACCCGACACCGACGCCGGTCGTCGCCGCCGCCGACGACACCGCGACGGCCGAACCGTCATGAGCCGGCTGCGCCGCGTGCCGATCGACGTGTGGTTCGAACCGATCATCATCGTGGTGATCGGCGTCGGCTATCTGCTCTGGTACCGGTCGACGACCTTCACCGCCACCGAGCAGGCCTCGCTCGGCTGGTCCAATCTGCAGAGCACCATCGGTGCACACATCCGGCTGACCGTGGTCGCCACGGTGATCGTGGTGGTGGTGGCGATACCGCTCGGCATCGCGCTGACCAGGCCGGCGCTGATGCGCTTCGAGCCGATCGCGGTCAATATCGCCAATATCGGTCAGGCCGCGCCCGCCGTCGGCCTGCTCGTGCTGTTCACGTTCTGGCTCGGCACCGGGTTCCGCACGGCGATCGTGGGTTTGGTGGTGTACGCGGTGCTGCCGATTCTGCAGAACACGATCGTCGGTCTGCGGCAGGTGGACCAGCGCACGATCGAAGCGGCGCGCGGCATCGGCTTGTCCGCGGCGCGCACGCTGGTCCAGGTCGAGCTGCCGCTCGCGGTGCCGGTGATCCTCAACGGCGTGCGCACCGCGCTGGTCATCCTGGTCGGCACCGCGACGCTGTCGACGTTCATCGGCGCGACCAGCCTGGGCACCCTGATCACCACCGGTGTCACCCTGTTCCTGCCCAAGCTGCTGATCTCCGGTGCGATCCTGGTCGGGCTGCTGGCGCTGATCATCGATTGGCTCGGCCGGCTCGTCGAACTGGCCGCGACCCCGCGAGGTATCTCATGAGGCGACGGCTGGTCCCGGTGGTGTCCGCGCTCGTCGCGACGCTGGCCCTGCTCGGCGGATGTGGGCTGGTGAGCTCCTCGGGCACCTTCCACGACGCCAGTCTGCCCGGCGGCGAACGCCCGCTCGACGGCGCCGCCATCGTGGTGACGTCGAAGAGCTTCACCGAAGGGGTCCTGCTCGGCAAGATCACCGCGACCTACCTGGCCGCGGCGGGCGCCTCGGTCACCGACCTGACCGGCGCGCCGGGGTCGGCCTCGTCGCGTCAGGCCCAGCTCAACGGTGACGCCGATGTGCTCTGGGAGTACACGGGCACCGGCTGGGTGAACTACCACAACCAGACCGAGACGATCGCCGACCCGCAGGAGCTGTGGCAGCGCGTCCACGACATCGAGAAGCGCGACTACGACCTCGAATGGCTGGCCCCGGCCAACTTCAACGACACCTACGCCTTCGCCGCGTCCGCGCCGACCGCCCAGCGCTTGGGTGTGCGGTCGCTGAGCGACGTCGCCGCCCTGCCCGTGGCCGAGCGCACCTTCTGTGTCGACGACGAATTCTTCAGCCGCTCCGACGGTTTCCTGCCGATGCTGCAGAAATACGGGATCCCCTACAACGATCCGAACGGCGTGCCCTCGGGCAATGTCACCAGGATGGACGCCGGCGTCGTCTACACCGCGACCGCCAAGAGTCAGCCCTGCAATTTCGGGATGGTCTACACAACCGACGGCCGCGTCAAGAACCTGAACCTGACCGTCCTCGACGACGACAAGAAGTTCTTCCTGCCCTACAGCGGCACGGCCGTGGTCCGGGGCGTGGTCATCGAGAACCATCCCGAACTCCGCGCCCTGCTCGGCACCGTCTCCGAGCGCCTCACCGACGAGCTGATGCAGGAGCTCAACGGTCGCGTCGACATCGACGGCGAGGACCCGGCCGATGTGGCCTACGACTGGTTGAAGAGCGAGCGCCTGATCGAGTAGCGCAGTCGCCGAGACCGGCGGGTGGACTCTCGCGCGAGCGGCAGGTCGACGCCCTGTCGTGTGTCCTGGTGCGCGCACCGGCATTCGATGCGACAAGAACGATTCCGTACGGCGGCACGCTGATGTGCCCGAGGCCGCGGGGCGGTCGATCGGCCCGGTGTCCTGCCCGGCGACGCGGCGGTCGGTGGGCGCTGGGTGACATTCGACGAGGTACTGACAACTGTACCTAATGGTATGGTCGCCCGGCGGTGCGTGCGACGGTGCAGCCCGGAAAGGGCTCGGCCATGGGATATCCGATCGAACGTCGTGGGTTCCTGCGTGCCGCCGGGGCGGGACTGCTCGGCGCGGCGCTGTTCGAGACCTCCGCCGCCGCGACCCCGGCGCCGGCGCGTGGTCCGCTGCTCTTCGCGTCCCCGGCGGTCGAGCCGTTCGTGGACGAGCTGCCCCGGTTGCCGGTGGTGCGTGGTGACCGGCTCGACGTCGTCGCCTCGACCACCATCCATCGCTTCCATCGCGATCTGCCGCCGTCACCGGCGCTGGGCTACAACGGGATGACCTATCTGGGGCCGACTGTCGAACACCGGGCGGGCACGCCGCTGCGCCTGCGGTTCGCGAACCGGATGACGACCCATCCGCTGGCCGCCGACATGGACACCACCCTGCACGGCGTCGACGAGAGCTTCCGGACCTCGCCGCCGTCCTCGCTGCACCTACACGGTGGGGTGACCCCACCCGACAGCGACGGGCATCCGGAGCAGCTGGTCCATCCCGGTGGCGACATCGACCACGATTTCCCGCTGGCGCAGGACGCCGGACACCTCTGGTATCACGACCACGCGATGGGCATCACCCGTATCAACGTCTACGCTGGACTGGCCGGATTGCTGCTGCTCCGAGACGAATTCGACACCGGTGCGCCCGGGAACCCGCTGGGCCTGCCCGCCGGGGAGTTCGAGGTGCCGCTGGTGTTGCAGGAGAAGCTGTTCACCGCCGAGGGGCGCCAGTCGGTCCGGTCGACGCCGGTCGTCCCGCAGGGGGCCTGGGAAGGTGGGGCGGTCGGGGACGTCGGGGTGGTCAACGGCAAGATCTGGCCCCACCTGCCGGTCGCCCGCGGTCTCTACCGCTTCCGGCTGCTCAACGCGGCGTCGTTCAGTGTGTGGAATCTGTTCTTCGGCAACCGGATGCGGTTCTGGGTGATCGGGAACGATCACGGACTGCTGGACGCGCCGGTCACGGTGCACGAGCTGCGCCTGGCACCCGGTGAACGGGTGGACGTGCTGGTCGACTTCGCCGGGCTCGCGCCGGGGGAGACCGTCGAACTGCGCAACGACGAGGCGCCGGTCTTCCAGGCGGCGATCCTCGGCGAGGTCGCGATGCCGGTGTTCTGTCAGTTCCGCGTGCAGGATCGGCCCGGCTTCACGGGCGGCGTGCCGGAACGGTTGCGCGGCGGCCCCGTTCGGCCACCGGTGCTGCCGCCGCTCGCCACACCGACCGTGCGCCGCGATGTCACGGTGAGTCAGCCCTACGAGCTGCGGGTGCCGCCCGCGATCATGTCGCTCAACAACCTCACCTTCGCCAGCCCGGAGATCGAGCGTCCGCGGCAGGGCACCGTCGAGCAGTGGAACATCATCAACATCACGCCCGACCCGCACCCGATCCACCTGCACCTGGTGACCTTCCGGATTCTCGGACGCGCACCCCTGCGCACGGTCGACTATCAGCTGGCGCATCCCCAGCCGCCGATCGGGCAGCGGTGGGCGCCGGCGGCCGACGGGTTCCTGGCGGGTCCGATGGTGCCGCCCCAGCCGTGGGAGGCGGGCTGGAAGGACATCGTGCGGGTCGACGGCGGCACCGTGACCAGCATCATCGTCCGATTCCCGACCGCGGCGGAACTCGGCTTCGATCCCGACGCGACCTTCCCCCGCCGGATCGCGACCGAGTTGCGCGGCGCGGATTCCCACGGCGGGCACCGCACCGGTGACCACGCGGGCCGCTCGTCCGCGGAGTTGCAGGGCTACGTGTGGCACTGCCACCTGCTCGATCACGAGGACCACGACATGATGCTCAAATACCGCATCGTGCCGTGACGCCCCACTTTCCATACTTTCGGGTACGGAATAATGTTCTTCGTAGTATGGTCGACCTGTCACGACGCACGGTGAGCGAGTTTCACGTCAGGAGACCGGCATTGGCCGAATTCGTCGAAAGTCGGGTCCGGCCCGACACGTCCCGGTCGGCCGAGCAGCCACCGGTGCGGTGCCCCACCGCCTTCCGCTACTGGGAGGCGCGCGGCACCGCGACGGTGCGCCGGATCGAGCGTCTGTTCACCACGGTGACCCGACAGTCGCTGTTTCCCAGTGACGAACAGGCCGCGGCGCTGTGCGCGGACCTGTTCGCCGGAGACCCGGTGGCCGAACGGTTCGTCGCCGAGGTGATGCACGGCGAGATCGGGGCGAAAGCCGGGCGCCGCATGCTGGAGCAGGCGCTGGCCGAGGGTATCGACGCGGTGCCCGATGCCCCGGACTCCATGCGCGCGCTGTTCGCCGAGTTCGAGACGGTGCCCGACTGGGTGGTACCCGAGCTGGTGGAACAGGGCGCGGCGATCTGGCGGCGCTGGGGCACCATGCTGTTCAGCTTCGCCGGCGCCGAGACGCTCGAGATGTACACCGAGGCGGCGGTCGCGACCCCGCTGTCGCTCGCGGGCGGCTACGCCGGCGACAGCGCCCTGCGCCGGTTCCTGGAGACCACCCGCTTCTGGATGGATGTCTCGGCCCGCGACGCGCTGCTGACCCCGGGCTCGGCGGGCCGCGCGACCGCGCTGAAGGTGCGGGTCATGCACGTCTCGGTGCGGGCGAAGGTCGCCGCGCACCCCGAATGGGACACCGAGCGGTGGGGTCTGCCGATCAGCCAGACCTACCAGCTGCTGACCCTGCTGGCCGGCAGCGTGACTCCCGGCCTGGGACTGTGGGCGCTGGGCTACCAGACGACTCCGTCGGAAATCCGTGCGCTGCTGCACTTCCAGAAGTACATGGGCCATCTGCTGGGCGTGCGATTGCGCTGGTACCCGGAGACCGTGCGGGACGCGCTGCGGGTGCTGGCCATGACGATCGCCTCGCGGTCCTACGACGCGGGGCAGCACGGAACGGAATTGATCGAGTCCTATCCGGCGGCCTTCGCCCCGCGCGATGGTCATCGCGGTCTGACCCGGCTGCGCGAAAGGTACAACTACCGGATCAATTCCGTGTACTCCGCGATGTACATGGCGCCCGGCACCCGCCGTCGTTACACGATGCCGCCGGCGTTCCCGTGGATCGCCATTCCGATCGTCCGGTTCCCGCTGATCACCGTCATGGAACTCGCGCGCCGCCTCTGCCCCCCGTTCGCGCGGGCGCACGAGAAGCTGATGTTGTGGCATCGCGAGAACTGGTATCGCGCCCAGATGCAGGGCCGGGAAGCGGCCTTCGACGCCAGCGGCGCTCTGCGCCGATGAACCGACCGAGAGCAGCCATGAGTACCGATATCGTCGAAGTGTGGAACGGACCGGGACGCCGCGACGGCGTCCTGACACCGGTCGAACCGCGGCACAACGGATTACATCCCTCGTCCAGCAGGCTCGCCTTCGAACACTGGTACTTCGACGCCCACCTCGACACCGGGCACGTGGTGATCGGCTTCCTCACCAAACGCAGGCCCGAGGACCTGCCGACCGCACGCCCGTGGGTGGAGATGATGGTCTACGCCCCCGACGGCACCCGCCGCCAGGTGTCGCGGCGCTATCCGCGCTCCGCGACGTCGTTCTCGGCCGACGCCTGCGACGTGCGTGTCGGCCACAACACCGCGCGCACCGAAGCCGGTGCCGACGGCCTGCCGATCCATCACCTCTGGATGGCCGAGGACGGCATCGTCTTCGACCTGCGGTTCCACAACGAAGTGCCCAGCTGGATGCCGGGCAAGGGCGAAACCCGCTTCGGTGCCCGGGATTCCTTCGGCTGGATGGTCGGCGCCCCACGCGCACGGGTGAGCGGGGCGATCGAGCTCGACGGCGTGCGTCACGAGGTCACCGGACGTGGCTACCACGACCACAACTGGGGCGTCGGCGACATGAAGAAGATCATCGAGCGCTGGCACTGGGGACGGCTCTACGTCGAGGACTACTCCCTGCTGTTCGCCTCGGTCCTGACCCAGCAGCGCCGGGGCGGCCACGAGATCAGCCCGCTGATGCTCGCCCACCACGACCAGATCGTGCTGTCCACCGGCGAAACCGTCCTCACCGAGGGACCTGCGCGCTTCGACGCCACCGCGGGCCGGACCTACCCCGAGTGGGTGGAGCTGACCGTGCCGGGCAGCCTCGACCTGCGCCTGGACGTCGTGCGCGTCATCCACGCCCACGACCTGCTCGATGATGTGCCGGTGGCGCGCTCACGGCTGATCAAACCGCTCGTGCACCGGCTGGTCGGGCACCCGGGCTACTTCCGGTTCGAGTCTACCTTCGCGCTGACCGTGCGTACCCCGTCGGGAACGCAGCGCCGCAGCGGGACGACCCTGCACGAACTGGTCGCGCTGACCTGACCCGGCCTCAGTCGCCGGACTCCCTGCTGGTGACGAATCGGAAGAACTCCCGGCGCTGATCCTCGGTCGGCACCGGGAGATTCTGGTTGCCGTGCACGAAGCCGATGCCGGCGAAACACATCAGGCCCGCGCGCATCTCGGCCTGATCGGCGGAGAATCCCATGTCGACGAGGGTGTCGGACAGCGCGTGGAAGATCCGCTGATCCAGGGCCTTGACCGCCTCGGCCACCTTGGCGTTGGTGCGCGCCCAGTCCCGCACCGCGAGCTCGATCTGCCACACCCGCTCCGCGGTGAGCAGCTCGCCCATCCGCGCCAGCCGCTCCCGGGGCGGCAATTCCTCGAGGCCCTGGAACCCGCGTGCCGCGTCGTTCTGATCGGCGCACCAGAATTGCGCCGTCGTCTCCAGCAGCTGATCGATGCCGTCGAAATGCCAGTAGAAGCTGCCCTTGGTGACCCCGAGTTCCTCGCACAGCTTGGCGATCGTGATGCCGGCGACCCCGTCGCGCAAGAGCACGCCGAGCGCCGCGTTCGTCCAGTCCTCGACCCCGAGCCTGCGTGCCGCGCGCCCGGCCGCCGCCGCTTTGCGCTTGGACACCGGCGCGGTCGGTCGCGGGTCCTCGGCCCTGGGGGTCATGGTCGCCTTCCTGTCGCCTGCACGCGTCAGCTTATCGTCTCGTCGACCGCGGATCGGGCGTCGTCCCTGGTTGTGCCCGCGGCGCGCGCGTAGGGTCGCAGGCATGGCCTGCCGGATCACCGAACTCGTCCTCGACTGCGCCGATCCGCAACTGCTGGCGGACTTCTGGTGCGAGGTGCTCGGCTTCGTCGAACTCGATCGAGACGAGGGCGATATCCAGATCGGCGCTCCCGGAACAGTATTCGGCGGACCCCAGCCCACCCTGTTGTTGAGCCGCAGCACGGAACCGAAACGCGAGAAGTTGCGCCTGCACCTGGACGTCAATCCGACCGACCGCGACCAGGACGCGGAACTGCGCAGGCTGCTCGCCGCGGGAGCGCGTCCGGTCGAGATCGGGCAGACCGGCGAGGAGTCCTGGCATGTCCTGGCCGATCCCGAAGGGAACGAATTCTGCCTGCTGCGCCGCCGCATCGAGGCCGCGCGGAGCTGACGCGCGCTCAGGCGGTCCCGGCCACGCCCTCCGGCACGGCGGCGAAGATCGCGCCGAAGTAGCGGGCGAGATCGTGTGACGACGCCAGAGACGCGGCGTACCCGAGATAGCCGTCGGGCCGCACGACATACACCGCGCCGGGGCCGGGACGGTACTGCCGGGCGAAGTCGCCGTCGCGGTCGTTGATCACCGGCAGCACGGTCGGTCCGATCGCGGCGCCGGGCGCGGCGACGAGGTAGGCGTCGAGCCGGTCATCGCTCAGTTCCCGGAGCAAGTCGACGCGGCTCTCGAGCTCGTCGAGCGTCGCGGCGTCGCAGGTGCTGTCCGCGTAGCACAGCACCGTGTGGTCCGGTCCTGCGAGCAGCGGGAACAGCCGGAAGGGCGAGGCTACCGCGTCGCGGGTCAGGCCGGTCGCGTCCGGAGCACGACTGCCCGCGGTCGGCGCGGGGGAACCGGCGGGAGAGGCGAACACGAGGGGACTGTCGCGATAGTCGATGAGCAACTGGGCTTCGCGCAGCAGTGCCTGGTCGGGGTCGGGGTCACCCGCGCCGATCCCGTCTCTGGCATGGCGCACGGTGCGGCCGACGACCTCTTCGCCGACGGGTCGGCGCTCGGCGTCGTAGCTGGCCAGCAGGGGCGGGGCGGCCAGCCCGGCGACCGCCACGGCCAGCTTCCAGGCCAGGTTGTGGGCGTCCTGGATGCCGGTGTTCATGCCTTGCGCCCCGGTGGGCGGATGGATATGGGCCGCATCGCCGGCGACGAAGACCCGCCCGCGCCCATAGGCGTCGACGATGCGGTGGCTGATCCGGAACACCGAGGACCAGCGCAGGTGCGAGGCCGTCGTCGGCTCCGGCGACAACCGGTCCAGCACCGCCTGGAGGTGCGCCAATTCGGGGGCCGGACCACTGCCGAAGCCGTGTGCCACGCCGTCGCCGCCCGTGCCTATCTCGAGCTCCGGCGGCACCCGCATGGAGACGCGGTACCGATGACGGCCGGGCAGCGGGATGCACGCCAGCGTGTCGTCGGTGACGCCGTCGGTCTGGTGCATCGCCCGGATGGCGTACCCGCGCGGCTGCGACCAATCCAGTTCGACATCGCCGAGCATGTACTGGTCGGTGAAGGCCGCGCCTTCGAAGGTCAGCCCGAGGGTCTTACGGACGATGCTGTGCGCGCCGTCGCAGCCGACGAGATATCGCGCCCGCACGGTGTCTTCCCCGTCCGGTCCGGCGAGCACCGCGTCGACCCCGTCGTCGTCCTGGGTGAACCCGGTCACCGTGACCCCGCGTTCGACGTGCGTGCCCAGCGATGCCAGGCGGTTCCAGAGGATGCGCTCGGTCTCGTACTGGGGGAGCCCGACGAACCCGAACGGCACCTCGGGGGGCAGCGTGAGATCGAGCCGGCCCGACTCGACACCGTTGACGAAGACGAGCTGGCCGCGCATCAGGATCGAGGCGTCGAGAACGTCGCGGAGAATGCCCATCTGCTCGAACAGCTCCAGCGTGCGAGGCTGGATGCCGACCGCTTTCGCATAGCGCGGCGGGTGGGCCTGCGAATCGACGATCCGGCAGCGGACCCCGCGCCGGACCAGTTCGACCGCGGCCGCCGTGCCCACCGGACCGGCGCCCACGACCAGGACATCCGTCTCGACCATGCGACATCACCTCGTTGGACTACCCCGCCTCAGTGTGTTTGCTGATCGTACGCCCGGGCGTCGAAAAGCTGAATCGCCGGCGGCTGGAACCCGGCGTGCCTACCCGATGCCGCGGATGACAGCCCGGCAGCGCCATTCCAAGAGCCGGACGGCCAGGCTGAAGGAGCGGAAGGCCGGGTTGGTGGTCTGGCGGTGAGAGTAGCGGTAGTAGATCTGCTGGCAGATCACCGCCAGACGGAACAGGCCGAAGACTTCGTAGAACGCCCATTCGCGGCCGGTGAGACCGATTCCGGCATGGCGGCAATAGTATTCGACCACGTCGTCGCGGCTCAGCATGCCTGGGGCGTGCGTCGGCTGGCGCCGGAACAACTTGACGGCGAGGTTGTCGTCGGCCTGGACTCAGTAGGCGAGGGCGGCGCCGAGATCCATGAGTGGGTCGCCGATGGTGGCCATCTCCCAGTCGAGCAAACCGATCGGCCGGGTGGGATCGGTGGGGTCGAGCACGATGATGTCGAAGCGGAAATCGTTGTGGATCAGTACCGCTGGGCGATCGGGCGGCTGGTGGGCGGCCAGCCAGGACATGATGGGCTCGCACGCGCGGTGGTGTCCAGCAGGATTCGGGTGGAAGTTCCCTGCGGGGGATTGTTCCGTCGAGCCGTTCCATCAGATAGAACGGCGAACCGAGGACCGTCTCGTCCTCGCACAACGCCACCGTCGACGGCACGTAGTCGAATACCGGGCCGAGGGCGGATTGCACGCGGTACTCGCGGACCATGTCGTGTGCGCCGTCGGCCCGATAGCCGCCGCGCGTGCCTTCGCACGCAGCTCACCGAGCACGGGCAGGGGATCCCACGGATCGCCGCCGGTCTCGCGCAGCGTGGCCACGCTGCGGTGGTAGTCGGCCTCGATCGGGGCGATCTCCTCGGCGACGAAGGCGCGCACTCGGGCGACGAGATCGGTGGCGCGGGCGCTGGGAGCGAAGTCCATGGCTGTGCTTTCGGTGGAAGGGTGACGGCGGCAGGCGATAGCCGGGTTCAGGACGGGAGGTGGGTGAGTGCGATCGCGGATTCGTCGAGGCTGCCCAGCACCAGGGTGCCGTGCGCCTCGGCGACGCCGGTGACCATCGCGTAGTCCGCGCCGTCGCGCTGTAGATCGTGGACGACGGTCCCGTGGTCGTCGACGGCGAGCACCCAGGCGGTGCGGACGGGGCGTGGCTTGAGCCGATCGGGTATCCGCCACAACAGCTTTCGCGCGAGAGTCGGCGTGGGGAGCAACAGATCGAGCAGGGGATTGCGGGGCGAGGCCAGCGTGACCCAGATCAGTCCGTCGGAGCCGAGGGCGAGGTTGTCGGGGAAGCCGGGCAGATTGTCGATCAGCACCTCGCACGTGCCGGCCTTCGGGCCATGCAACCAGTAGCGGTTGAGCCGGTACGCGGCCGTCTCGGCGACGATCAGTGATGCCTGATCGGGCGCGAACGCGACACCGTTGGCGTACTGGAGGCCATCCAGCAGGGACTCGGTTCGGCCGTCATGGGAGTACCGGAACAGCCGACCGGTACCGGAGTGCTCGAGCAGATCGCCCATCCACAGGTCCAGGGGCCAGCGACGCGACGAGGCCGTGAAGTAGACGGTGCCGTCGCGCGGATCCTCGACGACATTGCTGGCCATGTTCAGGGGTCCGTCGTCGACGGCATCCACCAGGACCTCGACGTCGGTTCCGGACCAGCGCAGCAGGCCGCGATGGGCGTCGCAGACGAGCAGCGAACCGTCGGCGCCCGCGCACAGACCCAGTGGGCGGCCGCCGGTATTCGCGACCGTTTCGACGGCCCCGGTGGCGATGTCGACCCGCAGGATCCGGCCATCGGCGATCCCGGTGTAGACGAGGCCGTCGGCGCCGATAACCACGTCCTCGGGACCGACGCCGGGCAGTTCGATCCGCCGTACCGCGGGCATCGGCGGGGTGCTGCGGCGTTGCCCGGCGCGCGGTGTCGCCGTCGGCGGTGACCAGCGAACCGGCGTCATCCGGGGACCGGACCGACCACCGACGACCATGCGTACCTCCCAGCGATCGAGCGCCGCTCACTGCAGCGCTTCCTGTGCACATGCCATTCTGCTGCCCGGTCGGCGGCGTTTAAATGGGAGCGCCAACCGAGTTGACTGTGCGCATGCACACCAGCAGGCCGGTGCCCGCGCTCGAGCTGATCCGCCGCCGCGCCGCCGCGCACGGGGTCAGCGCCGGCGAGATCGACGAGATGCAGGACCTCACCTGGGAATGGGCGACCGCGTCCGCTACCGCGGTCCACCGAGTGCTGCAGGAGCGGGCGATGGCGGGGGCCGCGCACCGCGCCGACTTCCTGCGCAGTCTCGTCGACGGCACAGTCGCGCCCGCCGTCCTGCGCGCAGAGGCCCGCAACCACGGGCTCGACCCCGAGCATCGCTACCGGATCGCCTGCGCCGCGTGGAACGGCACCGCCGCCGCGACCGACCTGCTCGCCGCGCTGCGCGCCCGGGGATCGACAGCAAGGCTGCCGGTCGTCGACACGGTCGTTGACCAGCATCTGGTCGCCCTGCTGCCACGCACCCCGGACGCGCTGCCCACGGGCAGCGTGGTCGCCGTGGGATCGGCGATGCTGCTCGGTGACGCCGCGGCGTCGTATCGGCAGGCGCGTTCGATCTCGCGATTCGCCACGGCAGATCGGGCCTGGTCGATCTCGGGTCGCTGGGTCCGCTGCCGCTGCTCGCGGAGGCCGAGGACATTGCGCGACTGCTCGCCGACAGGCACCTGGCGCCGCTGCGCAACCGCAGCGGCGCCGAGGAGATCCTCGGCACCGTCGCGACCTACCGCGATTGCGACCAGCGCATCGACGACACGGCGGCCACGCTGGTTCTGCACCGCAATACCGTCCGCAATCGGCTCACGCGCTTCGCCGAGCTCACCGGCCTCGATCTCGGCCGAACCGACGATCTCATCGTCGCGTGGTGGCTCCTGCACCGCGACTCGCCGCCGTCACGCTGACCTGCCAAGCGGCGACGGTCCGGTGCCGACGGGCGCATCATGGACAGATGGACGACGCAGACCAGCGGGCCCGGCGCGCGGCGGCGCAGGCCGAAGTCGGCAGACACGGTCGGCTGATCCGCCGCCGGCGCGACGGCAAGTGGCTCAGCGCGGCGATGCTGCCGTGGTTCCGGCTGCGTGTTCCGCGCGGCTACGGCATCCTCACCACCACCGGGCGCAAGACCGGTCTGCCGCGCCCGAAGTGCGTGCGGGTGATGCGGGCGGGTGACCGGGCCTATCTGGTGCAGTTGATGCCGCCGCAGATCACCCTCGACCAGCCGCAGGCGGTCAACGCGTGGCTGCGCAATATCCGGGCCGATCCGCGCGTCACCCTGGAACTGCGCGACGGGGCGTTGCACGGGACGGCCAGGGAGATCACCGATCCGGCGGAACTCGCCGTCGCCCGCGCGCTGCTGTGCGACACCGTCGTCCCGGTCGATTTCGGTGAGTGCGCGATCCACCTGCGCGGGGTGCCCTCCCGCGCGAAGATCCGTGCCCTGCACGACTACTGGTTCCGCACGGGGCGGGCCGTCGCGATCGACTTGGACATCTGAGCAGCTCGGCCGAGGCGCGCGGTGCCGCATACGCTGAGGGGCACCGACTCCCGACCGAAGGTAGCGATGGCCGACTCCCCGACTCCGATCATCCGCTGCGGCGAACGGGTGCGCGCCCACACCGATGCGCACGACCGCGCGGGCCGCCTCGCCTCGGCCCTGCTCGCCGCCGGCGTCGGGCGCGGCGACCGCGTCGCGGTCCTGGCCCGCAACGACATCGAATTCCTCGAGGTCTCACTGGCCATCGCCTCGGCAGGGGCGAACCCGGTACCGATCAACACCCGCTGGCGCGCGGGGGAGATCGCCCATGTGCTCGCCGATTGCGCGCCGCGCGTGATCTTCGCGCACACCGAGTTCGTCGCCACCGTCGAGGATGCCCGCGACCGCGCGGGCAGCTCAGCCCGGATCGTCGAGATCGCCATGCCCGCGCCGACACTCGTCGAGGCCGGGCTCGACCAGGCCCTGTCCGTGCCCACGGGGCGGCATCCGCTCCTCGAGGAATGGATCGCCGACCAAGACGAGCCGGTCGGCTATCTCGAAGGCGCGGTGGCCGATTCGATGGGACTGATCTACACCTCCGGCACCACCGGGACTCCCAAAGGCGTACTGCGGGAACGGATGACGCCACATCAACTGCTGTCCATCGCGGGCGGCATCGCGCGGCGGATGGGGTTGGCGCCCGGTGGGCGGATGCTGGTGGCCGGGCCGATGTATCACACCTCGCCGAACGCGGTGGCGGTGCTGGCGCTGCGGATGGGCACCGACATCACCATCATGCCGCGCTGGGACAGCGAACGGTTCCTGCGACTGGTGCATCAGCACCGGATCCAGCAGGCCAAGATCGTGCCGACGATGCTGTCGCGGCTGCTGTCGCTGCCCGCCGAGGTGCGCGAGCGCTACGACACCGGCAGCCTGACCCATTTGATCCATTCGGCGGCGCCGTGCCCGCCCGCGATCAAACGAGCGGCGATCGACTGGTTCGGCGACGCGGTGATCGAGTACTTCGGCAGTACCGAGACCGGCACCATCACCTGGATCGGCGCCACGGAATGGCTGGCGCGGCCCGGCAGCGTCGGGCGCCCGGCCGACGGGTCCGCGGTCGCGATCCTGGACGAGGACGGCGCGGAATTGCCCGCCGGGCAGCCCGGGCGGGTGTTCGTCCGGGGAGCCGACTACTGGCCGCGCTTCGAGTACCTGCACCGGGCGGGCTCGGCGGTCACCCGCGGCGATCTGCTGTGGGTCGGCGACACCGGCTACCTCGATGCCGACGGGTACCTGTTCCTGACCGGGCGATCGAGCGAGGTGGTGATCCGCGGCGGAGTGAACATCTACCCGGCCGAGATCGAGAACGCGGCGATGGCGCTGCCCGGGGTGGAGGACGCCGCCGCGATCGGCGTGCCCTCCGGCGACGACCTCGGCGAGGCACTCGAGCTCTATCTCGTCGCCCGGCCCCGCCACGAGCTCGCTCCCGATCAGGTCGCGGCCGCGCTGGCCGAGCAACTCGCCGCCTACAAACTGCCCTCGCGGATCAGCATCGTGGCCGAGCTTCCGCGCGACGACTCCGGCAAGCTGTACAGGCGGGAACTGCGCGCCGCGCCGTGATCGACCGGATCAGCCCGCCTGGGCGGCGCCCACCCGCGCCAGGGTGCCGATGACACTCAGATCGGCGGCGCCTCGCGCATTGGCCAGCGAACTGACCGTCGTGGTGCCGAACACCCCCTTGCGGTCGTAGACGGCGGCCGTGCCGATCGCGATGCCGTCCTCGGCCAGCCGATCCAGACAGATCAGCCCGGCCTCGTTGCCCTCCGGCAGGCGGGTCAGCGTGAGGGTGGCGTCGGCGTTGATGTACTCGAGGCCGTTGCTGCCGAGATGGGCGATCACATTGGTCACGTCGGCCAGTCCGGCGACGAACTGGAACGGCGTCGGTTCCTCGTCGGCGACGACCGCGATCGGATGATGCCAGATCCCCGTGCGGCCCACATTGTGGTGAGTGCGCGGGTCCGGCCCCCAGCCCGCGTCTTCACTGAAGTACACCCGATCGCGACCGGGTTCCGGGAGCCGGTCGATCGGCGGGGGATCGGCGGTGGTGCCGGGCGACCAGCAGACGCCCGCCGGATCGGCGCCGGGACGGAGGTACAGCGCGCCTGCGCGGGCGACCGGTCGATCGTCCTGGATCAAAACGGCGTCGAAGAGCGCGAGCCTGCGCCCGTCGCGCACCACGGTGACGCGAATCCGGCAGGGGCGCAGAAAGACCGGGCGGAACATGTCGAGGGTCCACCGGACCGGGCGCAGGTCGGTCCGGCCGGCGGCGGCGACCTCGCGTTCCACCGCGCGGGCCAGGGCCGCGCCGACGGCCATCCCGCGCAATTGGCCGCCCTCCCAACCGGCGACCGCCTCGGGCTGCGGCAGCAGGATCTCGGTCTGCGTTCGTGGATCGACTGTCGTGTGAAAGAATGCTCGGCTCACCGGCGAACTCCCTTGCGGCATAAGCGATCTCGCTCCAGCGCGGCGTCGGTGGCGCTCGACTCCCGGACCGTCCCGGTGGGCGAGTCGGCGGTCTCCTCATCTTCGCGTCCGGCACGCGGCGTTCGCTACCGCGGCTCTCGGATGTCACATGAATGTTTCTGTGCCGAAACACTATTCGGTCGGGATGCGGGTGAGCAGCGGCAGGACGACGTCGTCGACGATCTCGGTGATCATGGTGTCGGCGACCGGGCTGCCCCGGTCAGGAAGCGGAACATCACCAGTTCCGGGCCGAGGGTGGCGGCCGGGGTCGCGACGGCCTCGGCCCGGATCTCGCCCGCGGCCGCGGCGCGCACCAGTGTGCGCAGTTCGGCGGCGCGGGGATCGAAGAGCGACTCGCGCAGGGCCGCCAGGAGGGCGGGACGGCGGTGGGTCTCGCTCAGCACGGCGCGCAGGACGCCGCCGCCGGGGGACCGGCTGTGCGGCATCCATCCGGTCGAGACTATCCCCGTCCCGACCGGCAGAGTGGCTGGTGCGGCGTGTCGCTCTGCCGGTGCGGCGGGGGAGTGATCAGGGTTTGCGCGCTACGGCGCCGTAGGCCGAGATCGGCAGCACCTCGCCCACTTCGACGGTGTCGGTGCGCCACTGGGTGATCGACACGAAGCCGGGGTCGACCAGTTCCAGGCCGTCGAACACGGCGCGGATCTGCGCCTGCGGGCGCGGGATGTACGGGGTGCCGCCGGTACCGGTGTAGTTCTCGCACAGCGTGACGTAGGCCTGGCTGTCGTCGGTGCCGTCCCACATGATCAGGTAGCTGCCCGAGGGCACCTCGCCGACCACGGTGCGCACGATCCGGAGCAGGTCCTCGTAGGTACGGGCATGGCCGAGCACGCCCATGAACATCACCGCGATCGGCTCGTTGAAGTTGAGGACGTTGCGCGCGTCGGCGACGATCTGCTCGGGGTTGTGGAAGTCGGCGTCGATGTAGGTGGTGACGCCTTCCGGGGTGGTGCTGCGCAGCAGGGCGCGAGCGTGGGTGAGCACCAGCGGGTCGTTGTCGACGTAGACGATGCGCGCGTCGGCGGTGATGCTCTGGGCGACCTCGTGGGTGTTCTGCATGGTCGGCAGGCCGGTGCCGATGTCGAGGAACTGCCGGATGCCGCGTTCGCGGGCGAGGAAGCCCACGGCGCGGATCAGGAACTGGCGCGATTGCACGGCCATCGTGGAGATGTCGGGGTCGACGGCCAGCCCGGCGTCACCGGCGATCTGGTCGATTTCGTAGTTGTCCTGGCCACCCATCCAGTAGTTCCAGATCCGGGCCGAGTGGGGGATATCGGTCCGGATCACCGGGGTGTCGGTTTCGGTCATGAACCTGGCTCCTCAGCAGAGTTCTACGGCGTCAGCTACCCGGGGCGAGCGGTGCTGGCAGCGGGCAGCTGCTGATCTGTTGTGACAGTACAAGATTCACTCCGGTCGGTGGCCTCCTACGGCCGAGATCAGGCATCGACCACCAGGAGCGGGTCGCGGGAGCGCGACACGCAGGGGTGGAAGATCCCCGCGGCGTTCGCCGCGACGTCGGTGCGGTGGTCGGGGCACCCGGCCTCGACGCGGAGAACACAGCTGCCACACAGCCCGTTCTCGCACGATCCGGAAGCCGAGGGAACTGCCGTGCGCAGGGCGTCGCGGGCGCTCGTCGTGGCGGGGACGTGGACCAGGCGACGGGTGCGCGTCAGGTACAGGTCGAACTCGGTGGCGGGTGCGTCGTGGCGTTCGGGCGGGGTGAAACGTTCGAGATGCAGTGCGGGTCCGGCCTGTTCGGTCATGCCTCGGCCAAGCTCGCCGGACCACAACAGTAGACGGCGGTGCCGTCGGGTTGATCGGCGACGAGCCGGGCGAGGTCGGGACGCGGGGTCGTGTCCGCGGGCAGCACGCTCACGCGGGCGCCGTAGCGGTGGAGCAACTCCTCGGCGAAGGGCATGGTGGCGCGGGAGCGGCCGCGGTAGATCAGGTAGATCAACTGCCAGGGCAGGCCGAGCTCGTCGAGGTGGGCGATCATGGGCAGGAACGGGGTGATCCCGATGCCGCCCGCGACGAACAGATACGCGGGCGCGTCGACGAGGGGGAAGTTGTCGCGTGGGGCGCTCACGCGCACCGGGTCGCCCGCCACGAGCGCGTGGATCTCCCGGGAGGCGCCGCGTCCGTCGTCGTCGCGCAGAACCGCGATCTCGTACCCGGTCCGGTTGGTGGGGTCGCCGCACAGGGAGTACTGCCGGGTCTTGCCGGAGGGCAGTACCAGATCGATGTGGGCGCCCGGTGCCCACGGCTCGGCCGCGCAGGCGATGCGCACCCGGACGACCGCCGGCGTGAGTGTGGTGACCCGCTCGATGGTGCAGGCGCGCGTGTGCTGCCGCGCGGCCGCGGGCCGACCGTTCGCCGGGAGCGGACGCTCCGGGTGATCAGGGCGATCACCAGGACCGACAGCGACACGATCGGCGTGGGACGACCCAGTGCGACACCGGTTCCCACGTCGGCGAGCGGCGCGAGGACTCCGAGTGCGTACATCGGGATGTCCCTGAGAACGGCCCTACTCGGTGTCCTCGTCGGCGGTCGGCGCCGGCGCCTTCGGCGCCCGTTTCCGGCGCGAGGCCGTCTGCTCGATGCGCGGATCCTCGGTCACCGCATAGTGTTTGACGTATTCGGACAGGAAAGCCTGTACCGTCGCGGTGGCCGGGATCGCCAGCAGCGCCCCCACCGCGCCGAGCAGCGCACCACCGGCCAGGACCGCCAGCAGCGCGATCGCGGCGTTCACATCCACGGTGCGCGCGGTGATCCGGGGCTGGAGCAGATAGTCCTGGAACCACTGGTACAGCACCGCGAACACGATGATCCAGACCGCGTCGAGCGGGTCCACCGTCAGGGCGACGAGCACCGGGAGGATCGCGGCGATGTAGGTGCCGATGGTCGGGATGAACGCGGAGATCACGCCGAACCACACGCCGAGGGCGATCGGATTCGGGATACCGAGGACGGCCAGGAAGACCCCGTGCGCGATCGCCGAGACGATGGCCAGCAGCACCCGCGAATACAGGTAGCCGCCGGTCTTGTCGATGGCGAGATCCCAGGCGTGCAGGAAGGTCTGCTGGCGCGACGGTGGCAGCAGCGAGCACACGGTCCGCCGGACCCGCGGTCCGCCCGCGGTGAGGTAGATGCTGAACAGCGCGATGGTGAGGAGCTGGACGAGCCCGCCCAGCACGGTGGTCGACACGCCCCAGACATTGTCGGCGGCGGTGCGGGCGTAGCCCTCGATCAGGTCGGACTCGCGCAGGAGCCGCTGGCTCAGATCGTGCATCGTGAAGTGCTGGCCGAAGGTCCGGTTGACCCGATCGATGCCCTCGTCGAGCAGCCGGGGGGTTTCGTGGGCCAGGTTGGTCGTGGTTTCCACGAGCAGGGTCACCAGCGCCGCGAGGAAGGCCAGCACGCACGCGAAGGTGCCGAGGAAGACCAGCGCGGTGGCCAGGCCTCGTGGCACACCCCGCCGGGCCAGCGCGCCGACGGCCGGTTCCATCGCCAGCGAGACGAAGAACGCGACCAGCAGGACGATCAGCAGTCCGAGCAGCCGGCGAAACGCCCAGTCGGCGAGCAGGAACAACCCGAACAGGACGAAGGCCAGCACCATCGCCCGCGGTAGCCACTCGGGCATTCTGGCCCGTGCGGTCGACGGCGCGGCAGTTCCCGGGGAGTCGGTGTCCACGGATCCCAGTGTCGCCCCGCGGGTGCCCACAGTTCGGCACCGACGCGGCCCGACTCGTGTCCGGCTCCGGCCGCCCACTGCACCGGGGTGATACCGGCATCGGCGTTCTAGCGGCTGTCGGGGTGGCCTGTTACGTTGCGCGCCATGAGAGTAGAGGTCGAACACGGTGTCGGTCTGACGCGACGGGTCCTCGACGTGGTGCGGTCGGATCCGGGCCGGTCGATGTTCGAGCCGGTCGCGTGGGTCGGTCACACGCCGTGGGTCGACGGTGCGCCTCGACCGATGTCGGCGGACGCGGTGGCGGCCACGGTGTTCCCGTCGGGACGTCCGCTGTCACCGAGCCTGCGGGCCTGGCTGGCCTTCGACCGCGGCCTGTTCGAGCGGCACGGGTGGTTCGCGGCCGACGGCGGCTTCGCCCCGCGCGGTCTGGACCAGCTGGTCGACGACGAACTGGGACCACCGTGGGGAGAGCTCTACGAGCCGCTGGCCGGGCAGTTCCCGGAGTGTTTCCTGCTGCCCGGCGGCTCGGATTCCCGGCGCGTGCTGGCGGTGGGTGAGCCGGATTCGGTGGGCGAACACCCGGTGCTGGCCCTCGACGTGGACGACATGCCCTACGCCGGTCTGATGTTCCCGGGATTCGACGTCTACGCGGCCGAGGCGGCGGGCCTGGTGCGATGTGCGTTCGAGACCTACACCGACCTGGCCGCCGACCCGGTCTACGGCCGGCGCATGCGCGAGCACGCCACGCGCAGGTTCGCGGGCGAACTGTGCGTGGAGTATCCCTTCTGATGACCTCGGTTATCCGTGTGGCGCGGCGGCAGAGGCGGAGGACAGTGCGCCGCAAGGCTAGGTAGTGCTGCGCGAAGCGAGCGGCGCGGCGTCGGGCGGGCGGTCACGATGATCCGGCGGACGGACCCGCGAATTCGACCGCGCCCGCGGCGTCGACAGTCAGTGTGCCCGCGGTGTCGGCCCTGGCGATCAACTGATCGAGCAGCGCGCGGGCGACCGTGTCGGCCCGGGACTCCTGCGCGGTGCTCCAGACGGTGCGCGACAGCGCGCGCCCGGCGGTCGGGGAGCCGCGGAACGAGCGCACGACGACCGCGTACTGTTCCCGGCCGACCCGGCCGCCCACCACGCGGCCGGTCTTCACGACCGCGATCTCGGACACCTCGTCGGCGCGAATCGCACCCGACCCGAGCAGAATCCACAACGATCCCATGACCTCCAGTGTGCGCGCCGGACAGCGAACTCCCGGCTACGACGCGCCACACCCGGCTCTCCGCGCCGTCGGCGACCCGGATCGGGACCGGATCACGATTCGGAGCAGCGTCGCAGCGGATCCGGCGGCGGTGCCGTCGCCGGTCGTACAGTTTCAGGTGTCCGTGCGGGGACCGGCTGGTCCTGCGTTCCGGTGAACGTGTAGCACCTGCGCTAGCCGGTGGTCGCTGATCGAACCGTAGGGGACACAGATGAATTCCACGCCACGAGGACACGGTTTCGGTGGGCTGACCGGTGCGCTGATCCTGGTGTGGCTGTCGTTGACCCCGTCGTTGTTGCCGCGCGGGCCGCTGTTCCAAGGCGTCGTGTCCGGCGCGGCGGCCGCGCTCGGTTACGGGCTCGGCGTCGCGCTCGCCGCGCTGCTGTGGTGGGTGCTCGAACGCGAACCAACACCGATGCCGGGCCCGCTGCGCTGGGGTCTGGGGATCGTGGCGCTCGCGGGCACCGTGGTGGCACTGATCTGGTACGCGGACTGGCAGCGGGAGCTGCGCGACCTGATGGGTGTGGCGGGGTTGTCGTGGTCGGCCTATCCGATCATGGCGGTGATCGGGGTGCTCGTCTTCGGGGTGCTGCTGGGGGTCGTGCGTGGGGGCCGGGCGCTGGTGGGCTGGGCCGGTGGTCTGCTCGGCCGGGTCCTGCCGGCACGGGTGGCCGCGCTGCTGGGCGGAATCGTCGTCGTGGCGGTGGTGATCGCGCTGCTCAACGGTGTGGTGGCGAGCGCGTCGATGTCGATGCTGAACGCGACGTTCGAGGCGGTCAACGACGAGACGTCCGCGGACACACCCGAGCCCGCGTCGCCGGAGCGGTCCGGCGGCCCCGGCTCACTGGTGAGCTGGGATTCGCTCGGCAGGCAGGGCCGGATCTTCGTGTCCAACGGCCCGACCGAGGCCGACCTGACCGCGTTCAACGGCCGGCCCGCGCGGCCACCGATCCGGGTCTACACGGGGCTCGATTCCGCTGAAACCGTCGAGGCCGAAGCCGAACTCGCGGTCGCCGAGCTGCGGCGGGCCGGCGGCTTCGAGCGGGCCGTGCTCGGGGTCGCGACCACGACGGGCACCGGGTGGATCAACGAATCCACCGCCTCGGCCCTGGAGTACCTCGCCAACGGCGACAGCGCGCTGGTCAGCATGCAGTACTCGTTCCTGCCCAGCTGGCTGTCGTTCATCGTCGACCAGGAACGGGCCCGCCATGCCGGACAAGCCCTGTTCGAAGCGGTGCACGCGGTGTGGGACACGCTGCCGCCGCAGCGGCGGCCGAAGCTGGTGGTCTTCGGCGAGAGCCTCGGATCCTTCGGCGGTGAAGCGGCGTTCTCCAGCGTGCAGGACATGGCCGCCCGCACCGACGGCGTGCTGTTCGTCGGACCGACCGCCACCAACCCGGTCTGGCGTGACGCCACGATGCGCCGTGACCCCGGCTCGCCGGAATGGCTGCCGGTCTACCGTGACGGCCACACCGCGCGCTTCGTCGCGAGCGCGCCCGATCTGACCCGCCCCGACGCGCCGTGGCCGTCCGCGCGGGTGGTCTACCTGCAGCACGCCTCCGACCCGATCACCTGGTGGACGCCGACACTGCTGTTCCGGCAACCGGATTGGCTGCGCGAGCCGCGCGGACCCGATGTCCTGCCCAGCACCCGGTGGCTCCCGGTGGTGACATTCCTACAGATCTCGGCCGACATGGCGGTCTCGACCGACGTGCCCGACGGGCACGGGCACACCTTCCAGGCCGACATCGCCAACGCCTGGGCGGCGATCCTCGCACCGCCCGGCTGGACCGCGGCCGACACCGAGCGGCTGCGGTCCGTTCTGCGCGACGGGAAGTGAGGTGCGGGCGGGCAGCCGCCCGCACCGGGTCACAGCGGCAGCAGGTGGTGCTTGCGCGGGTAGCGCACGACCTTCTTGTCCCGCAGCAGGTGCAGGGCGCGACGGATCTCGAGGCGGGTGGTCGACGGCTCGATGACGCGGTCGATGTAGCCACGCTCGGCCGCGATCCACGGCGTCGCGATCGTCGCGTTGTAGAAGTCGATCATCTGCTGACGGATCGCGCCGCGCTGCTCCTCGGGCGTCGCCTCGAGCACCTTGCGCTGGGTCAGGCCGACAGCGCTCTCCGCGCCCATCACCGCGATCCGCGCGGTCGGCCACGCCAGGTAGGCGTCACAGCCCAGGGCCTTGGCGCCCATCACGGCCCAGCCGCCGCCGTAGGCCTTGCGGATCACCACGGTCACCTTGGGCACGGTGGCCTCGACGTAGGCGAACAGGAACCGGCCACCGCGCTTGATCACGCCCGCCTTCTCCTGCTCCACGCCGGGCAGGAAGCCGGGGGTGTCGACGACGAGCACCAGCGGGATCTCGAAGGCGTTGCAGATGTGGATGAAGTGCGAGGCCTTGTCACTGGCCTTGGCGTCGAGCGCGCCGGCCAGCACGGTCGGCTGGTTGGCGACCACACCGACGGGCCTGCCGTCGACGCGGGCGAATCCGGTGATGATGTTCTCGGTGGCGGCCGCGCCGATCTCGTGGAACTCGCCGTCGTCGAAGATCCGCAGCAGCACATCGTGCATGTCGTAGACCATGTTGTCGGAGTCGGGGACCAGCTTGTCCAGCATGAGGTCGGACTCGGTGATGTCCGGCTCGAGGCCGGGATTGACGATCGGCGGGAGCTCGGTGGAGCTCGACGGCAGGTAGCTCAGGTAGTTGCGCACCCACTCGAACGCGGCGGGTTCGTCCTTGGCGATGTGGTGGATATTGCCGTAGGCGGCCTGGTTGTAGACACCGCCCAGCTCCTCCATGTCGACCTTCTCGCCGATGGCGTCCTCGATGATCTTGGGACCGGTGACGAACATGTGCGCGCTCTCGGTCGCGACCACGACATCGGTGCAGATCGGCTGATACACCGCGCCCGCGGCACAGTTGCCCAGGATGAGCGAGACCATCGGCACCGCGCCCGACAGCGGTTCCATCATGGTCGCCAGCTCGCCGTACCAGCGCAGCGAGGACACCGCCTCCTGCACGCGCGCGCCGCCGGAGTCGTTGATGCCGACGAGGGGACAGCCCATCTTGCCCGCGAGGCCCATGATGGCGGCGACCTTGCGGCCGAACATCTCGCCGATGGTGCCGCCGTAGACGGTCTGGTCGTGCGAGAACACCGCCACCGGCCTGCCGTCGACCAGACCGTGTCCGGTCACCACGCCGTCACCGTAGAGGGCGTTCTTGTCGGTGGGGTTGCGCACGAGGGCGCCGATCTCGACGAAGGTGCCCGGGTCCATGAGCATGTTGATGCGGTCGCGGGCCGAAGGTATGCCCTTGCGCGCTCTCTTGGCGGCTCCCGCCTCTCCGGCCGGTTCCTGCGCGAGCTCCAGCTTCTCTCGCAGGTCGGCAAGCTTTTCGGCAGTAGCACTCATCGATTACATCCAGGTTGTCGCAGTGGAACGCCGGCACCGCGTCCGGTGGGCGCTAGTCACAGTACCGGTGCCCACCACGCACCGGTGGTGTCCGGGTTTGTGATCGACCACGAAATGCCCTCCGACCGTTGGGTACGCGAGCCGCCGTGGCCTTCGTGGCAGTGTCTGCACTCATGCACTCCGTGCAAGGACATTGCGCCGTCGAGACGGGTAGCGTGCCGGAGATGGAAACGGTGGGGGAGTTCGTCGTCGGGGTGGATGTCGCCGCTGTCCAACGGTCGCGCGCATCGATGCTGACGCTGTCCGCGGTGTCGGCCTGGGTGGAGGTGGCGGTCGCGGTGTTCGTCGCGGGCATGACCGCACTGCTGGTTTGGCTGGCGGGGCCGATCGGTCTGATGGAGTTGCCCGTCGTGCTGATCTTCGGTGTCGACGGGGTGCGCAGACTGCGTCGCCTGCGCGAGATGCGGACGACTTGGCAGGCCCAGGGGGTGCCATCGACATCGATGCGGCTCTCACCCGCCGGACTGCGATTGAGCATCGACGCCGCGGCGGATTCGGTCTTCTTGCCGTGGGACACCGTCCAGGGATTGCGCCTGCACCGTCGGCTGGGTCACGACCTGCTCGTGGTCGATCTGTTCCCGGGAGTGGGGCCGCAGACCGTGGGAGTGCGCGGGCTCGACCACCCCGATGTGCAGCGCATGCTGCGCAAGAAGGTCGCCGGCACGCGGGGATTGCGGACCGCCGTGCGCATTCTCGATCAGCCGGTGGCGGCGATCGACCATGTCGCCGCGCGACTGACCGGCGGGCGGGTGCGCGTCCACGGATAGGTGCGGGGAACCCACCCGGCCAGATTTCTAGAACACGTTATAGTTGGGTCGGACGGTGACGACGGGGTCGGCGTCGGCTCGGAAGGTGGACTGGTGCGGGCTTGGGACTGTGCGGCCGATGTCGTGGTCGTCGGGTACGGCGGGGCGGGGGTGGCCGCGGCGCTGACCGCGCGGGAAGCGGGCGCCGACGTACTGGCGATCGACCGGTATCTCGGCGGTGGGGCGACGGCGCTGTCCGGCGGCATCGTCTACGCCGGTGGCGGGACCTGGGTGCAACGCGACGCCGGCATCGATGACGACGTCGACACCATGCTCGCCTACCTGGAAGCCGAGGTCGGGGACGCGGTGAGCGCCGCGACCCTGCGCCGCTTCTGCGAGCAATCGCCGGCGATGATCGACTGGCTGACCGGGCACGGCGTGCCCTTCCAGGCGTCGCTGTGTCCCTTCAAGACCTCCTACCCGTCCGACGACTACTACCTGTACTACTCCGGCAGCGAGAACTCCGGCGGATACCGGGATCTCGCGAAACCACGTCAGCGTGGTCACCGCGCTCACGGTCCCGGTGTGTCGGGCAAGGCGTTGTTCGGGCCGCTGGCCGCCTCGGCGGCCAGGCACGGTGTGCGCGTCCGGACCGGAACCCGGGCGACCCGGCTCGTCGTCGAGGACGGCCAGGTGACCGGCATCGAGGCGGTCACCCTCGACGGTGCGCCCGCGGCCGTGCGCCGCCGCTTCGCCGCCCTGGCCCGGATCTCGGCGAAACCCGGCGTGTACCACCCGGGTCTGCGCAACGCGATGGAAGCGCTGCTGGCCCGGATCGAACGCAAACACGGCACGCCGGTGCGGATCCAGGCGAAGTCCGGCGTCGTGCTCACCACGGGCGGATTCATCGCCAACGGCGCGATGGTCGCCCAGCACGCCCCCGACTACCCGTGGTCGCAGGGCCTGCCGCTGGGCACCGCGGGCGACGACGGCAGCGGCATCACCATGGCCCAGGCGATCGGCGCCGCCAGCGGCAAGATGGACGCGCTGTCGACCTGGCGCTTCATCGCCCCACCCAGCGCCCTGTTCGGCGCGATCGCCGTGAATGCGCTGGGTCAGCGCATGATCGACGAATCCCGCTACGGCGCCGCGCTCGGCGCGGCCGTGGCCACGAGTCCCGGCCACCGGGCATGGCTGCTGGTCGACGCGGAACTCGAAGCCGAGGCGCGCGCCCAGATCGGACCGCAGTCGGTGTGGTTCCAGCGCATGCAGACCGAGCGATTGCTGCGGATGGGGCGCGCCCGCGGCCGGACCGTCGAAGAGGCGGCCACCCGCGCGGGCGTCGACGCGGCCGCGCTGCGCGAGACGGTGGACGCCCACAACCGCGCTATCGACCACGATCTGCCCGATCCCCTCGGGAAGCCCGACGACATCCGCCGCCCGCTCCGCACCGGACCCTTCACCCTGCTCGACATCTCGTTCAGCGCCCGGCTGACCTACCCGATGCCGATGCTCACCCTCGGCGGCCTGCTGGTCGACGAGGACACCGGCGCGGTCCGGGCCGAGGCGGGCGGAATCGTGCCGGGTCTGTTCGCGGCGGGACGCGCCGCGGTCGGCATCTGTTCGAACTCCTATGTCAGCGGACTGTCGCTGGCCGACTGCGTTTTCTCCGGTCGCCGCGCGGGCGTGCACAGCGTGGCCCTGCGGGGGAGCTGACGCGAGGGGTCAGTCCCGGCCCAGCGCGTGGGCCAGCTGCTTCTTGTTCATCTTCGAGCGGCCCTCGATATTGCGGTTCCGGGCTTCCTCGTAGAGCTGATCGCGGGTGAGCCCGCGCGGTCCCTTCCGGTGCGCACGCTGACCACCGCGTCGCCCGGAGGACATATCCGTCCGGGACAGTCTGCTCGACGTCTTCGATTCCCCCGCGCGGGCGCGCTCCTTGTTGACGGTGCGGGCGGCGACCTCCTCTGCCCTGTCCTCGCCGACGCCACGGTCGCGCTGGGATTGCTTGATGTGCTGGTACTGGCGTTCGCGCTTGTCGCTCCACGCTTGCTGCGGCATGACCGCTCCCTCCTGCGGTGAGGTCCGATCTCGTTCATCGTGGCCGTACCCGGCGTCGGGAGGGGGAAACAGCGCGTGGCCACGGATTCCCGCGCGGGAATCCGTGCTCGGGACATCGATGCCTTCGTGACCCCGGCGAAGTACTTCGCGTGATCCATCGCGATTGAGGTCGGCGGTGGTGGGTACGCGCGCCGTATGGAGGTCCTGCTGATCATTGCGCTCGTTGTCGTCGTCGCGGTAGTTCTGCTGAACCGAAGACGGTCCCCGAAGCGGCCCGACGAACCGGAGTCGACCGGGAACGACCCGAAGTGATGCCCGGATTGTCCTGTGCGAGAAGGACAGCGGACGCGGGGTAGTCTGCGACCATTCGGTGGAGGTGTGCGAGGGAGGCGGCGCGTGCGAGACGAAGATCGTGAGACGACGCCGCGATCGAGAACGGTCGGATTCCAGGTCCAGGCCGAACTCGATCAATTGACCATGGCGCACGCGCTGGCCGAGACCGTTCTGCTCGTCGAGGGTTTCGCCCTCGACGAGATCACCGATCTGCTGCTGGCGGTGGACGAGGTGGTCACCGCCCTGGTGTTGGTCGCCGCGCCGGCGGCCGTCATCGAATGCACGCTGACCGGCGGCGACGGCGCGCTCGGTGCCCGCATCGCCACCCACGCCCGCACCCCGGTGGCGATCGACGAGAACGCCTTCGGCTGGCACGTCGTCGCCACCCTGACCGACGCGCTGAGCACCCACTACGAAGACTTCGATCCGCGCGGCAACGGCTACCCGACCGCCGTCGAATTCGGCTGGATCCGCCGGGTGCGCGGACCAGCGGCGTCCTGATCCACGCATAGTTTCCCGCCGGAAGGGGTATACCGGAGATATCCGAGAACACCGCCCGGAAGCGAGGCAACTGGCGATGACATTGGAAGCCCCCACAGCCGAACACTCGACCGCCCAGCGATCCCATTCGCGTGGTGACAGCTACGACAACATCGAACCCTGGTTCGAGAAGATGCGAGCACTGCCGCCCGGTGACGAGAACTACGCGGCCGTCCGGGCCGAAGTCATCCGCCTGTGTCTGCCGCTGGCCGATCACATCGCCCGGAAATTCACCGGCCGCGGGGAGCAGTTCGACGATCTGGAGCAGACCGCTCGGGTCGGACTCCTGCTGGCTGTGGACCGGTTCGACGTCACCCGCGGCTATACCTTCCTGTCCTTCGCGATCCCCACGATCATGGGGGAGGTCCGCAGGCATTTCCGGGACCGCACCTGGGCCGTGCACGTCCCGCGCAGGCTCAAGGAGATCCAGCAGCTGATCGGCCCGGCCACCGAGGACCTGTCCCAGCGCCTGGGCCGCGTCCCCAACGCCCAGGAGCTCGCCGCCGAACTCGATGTCGACCTCGTCGAGGTCACCAGGGCGCTCGTCGCGAGCAACGGGTACCAGACCAACTCGATCGACGGGTTCACCCAGGACGATCGCGACAACTCCGCCCAGCCGATCACCGACACCCTCGGTGCCGACGAGCCGTGCTATCAGCTGACCGAGGACGCGATCGCGGTCCGCCCGCTGATCGCCGCGCTGCCGAGCGAGGAGCGCCGCGTGCTGGTGATGCGGTTCTACGAGAATCTGACGCAGAGCGAGATCGCGCGGCGCCTGGGGGTCTCCCAGATGCAGGTCTCGCGAATCCTCGCGCGCACCTTGGGGTCGCTGCGCGAGCAGGCCCTCGGCGAGGAGCCGATGCCCGCGCAGTGACAGCGGTGCACGCGCGTGCCAGAATCAATCCAGGTTGAGACGTCCAGCCACCCCGGTCCGTCGCGGAGCCCCGCGGCGGACCGTAACGCCCTCTCGAGCGGGAGGCCCCATGGCTGTCGTCGCTGGTCGTCGGCATGCGAGCCGGTTGCGCTGGTACCTCGGATCGTCGCGTGGGTGGGTGGCGCGGCGATTGCGACGTGCCGGTCGGCCCGGCTGCTGGGTCCTGTTCGCCGGTCCTGAGCTCGATGCCGCCCATCGACCCCACCTGCGGGCACTGCTGGATCGCACGCGAAGTTCCGGAACCCGGGTGATGGTCCTCGATCTGCGCGAGACCGAATTCCTGAGCATTCGCGTCGCCGCCTCGCTCGCCGAGATCAAAGCCGACGCCTGGCGGCACGGGATCGAACTGCGCCTGGTCACCGGCGGCGCGGCGGCCGAGCGCGCACTGGAACTGGTCGGTGTCCGCCAGCTGTTTCGCTACTACACCTGCGTCGACGACGCGGTCAGGCCGCCGATCGACTGATCCCGCCCCGCGATCAGCGATGTCCGCTCCGCCGCCCAGCAGCTCAGCACGTGGTCGGCGAAGCGGTCCTCGAGCAGCGAGGTCGCCTGGATGCCGAACACGACGACGGCGGCGGCGTCGGGTTCGGCATCGAGCAGCGCGCCGATGACGTCGTGGCGCATCACCTGCTCGTGCACGGCGTCGGCTTCGACATGCTCGGCGTAGAAGTGCGCGCACGCGGGGTCCGGCAGCAGGGTGCGGGCGAGCTCGGCGAAGCGGCGCGAGGCCGGCGACGAGGTGATCTCGGCGGTCGCGAAATGCCCGATCGAGGCGGCCCGCAGGCCACGATGCAGTCCGAACAGCGACATCATGTCGACCAATGCCAGCATCGGCGCGGGCACCACATCCAGGTAGTGCAGATAGCGGGGATCGAGCCCGGCGCCGGCGAGCAGGTCGGCGTAGAGCCGCGCGTGGACGCGCTCGCCTCGGCCGCCGCCGAACTCGTCGAACTCCACCGCGACCAGCGCCGCCTTCGCCGTCCCGCGCAGCCGCGGGATCACCCAGGCGTAGGGGTCGGCTTCGATGTGGTGGTAGATCGAGCGGTGGACGAAGTACTCGCGTAGGTGATCAGCGGTGCCCTGCTCGGCGAGGAATCCGGCGATGCCGACGCCCTCGGGTGACGGTTCCAGGAGGCGGTCGAGTTCGCCGGTGACATCGGCGCCGCCGGGAACATCGGCGCGCAGGGCCGCGAGCAGGTCCGCCTCCAGGGTCGCGCGCAAGCGCAGCAGGCCCGGATCCCACTCCCAGCTGTCGTCGACGCCGGCGAAGCCGTGATAGTGCAGTTCGTAGCAGGTGTGCAGGGCCAGCAGCAGATCGTCGCCGTAGGGGTCGTGCCCGGCGCCGGTCGGCGCGGTGGAACCCGGTGGGAGTGTCAGCAATTCGACGACCCCGGCGGAAAGGTCACCGCGCGGTGCGGGCAACTGGCGGTGGGGCGCGACGTCGACGGTCCTCACGCCGAGTCCGCCTGTTCGCGCCGACGGCGCAGGCGATGGCTGGTGTCGCACAGCGGGTAGATCGAGGAGCGCTTGCACAGGCACAGCGCGACCCGGAACCGATCGCAGTGCAGCACGCTGCCGTCGGGGGTGACCAGATCGACCGGACCGTCGATCAACGCGGGGCCGCTGTCGACGAGGACGACGCGCCTCGGTTCAGGAGTGGTCACCGACGGGACACGATGTTCGGTCGACACGGATCACCACCAATTCCTCGTGACGCTGTCCGGGCGCGAGATGGCCCTGCGCGGCCAGCCAACCGGTGCGCGAGCGCAGGACCGGCCCGAACGAGATGGTGTCGGAGGTGACCACCCTGGCATCGACACCGCGATCGCGCAGCTGCGCCAGACTGCGGTCGGTATCGCTCATCGCCGAGTGCACGATCAACCCGACGCCGCGTTCGGTGAGCAGATCGGGCAGCGTCGCGCACAACCGGTCGAGCACATTCCTGCCGTCGGGTCCCGCGTCCCAGGCGAGCGCGGCGCCGCGGGCGGTGTGCGCCGGGGAGGGGACATACGGCGGGTTGGCCAGCACGAGGTCGAATCGCGCCAGCCGCAGTGCGGCGGTGAAATCGCCGTGCAGCAGTTGCACCGTGACGCCACGGAGGCGACAGTTCAGCCAGGTCGACATCAGCGCGGGCCAGGACAGGTCGACCGCTGTGACACTGTGCGCCCCCGCCGCGGCGGCGGCCAGGCTCAGCACGCCGGTGCCGGCGCAGACGTCCAGCACGCGTCCACCGCCCACCGGTGACAGCTCGCGCAGCGCTCGGCACAGCAACCAGGTGTCGGCCTGCGGGCGGTACACGCGCGGAGCGCGCACAACCAGCACGTCAGCGCTCCGCGACGGGTCGGCGAATTCGGGTCATGTCCGGCGATTGCCCAGAAAGTGCTGACGCAATCAGCGCCGGGTGTCCTCAGGTCGCGGCGCGCACGGTCGGCCCGGAAGCAGTCGCCGCCGCGGTCTCCTGCCACCAGGCGACGACCCGGTCGACGACCGGGCCCGGAGTCCGCACCCAGCGGATGTGGTCGTTGCTCGCCCCGGCCGGAACCTCGGCGGTGCGATAGTCCCACCGGGTGACGCGATCGGGCGCGAACAACTCCCGGGCGAACGCGTCGACACCTCGGTGCGGCGCCAGCGTGTCGCCTTCGAGCGAGATCACCAGGGACGCGGTGTCGATGGTGCCCTGTGTCGGAAACGGCGTACGGCCGGTCAGCACCATCCGGGCCCATTCCCGCATCATCGTGCGGGGACCGGGGGCGCCGAAGGCCGGTTTCGGAAGGTAGCCGACCGCGGAGGTCAGCGGCGGTACCAGTGCCGCCATCACGGCGATGTCCAGCCCGAACCGTGGGTAATGACGGTAGTGCGGCAGACAGCCGCCGACGGTGACCAGACCGTCGGGGCCGGACCGGGTGAACGCGAGACCGGCGGCGAGCTGCGCGCCGAGGCTGTGCCCGAGCACGAGGACCGGTCGGTCCGGTGCTTCGGCGCGCGCGACCGCCACCGCCCGATCGATGACGTCGATCTCGTCCTGATACGACCAGTCGTGCCCGCGCGCGGCGGGCGGCTCGCCCCGCTCGAATCCTCGCCGGGGCAGCGCTCGCGCGCTCCAGCCGTGCTCGGCGAACGCCGCGACGACCGGGGCGTAGAAGCGAGAGCCGATCGCCATGGCCGGGGCGATCACAATGATCGGTGGCTGCGGCGTAGCCGGGTCGGCGTCGCCTGCGTTCCGCTCGTTCGGCCTGGTCATGGGGATTCTCCTCGGGGGATCGGCTCGTTCCGGCGGCCACGGCGTCGTTGACGCCGGACAGCACGAAGACTAATGTAAGCGCCGAAAACATTCGGCAGTGGGTCTGCTCTTCGTCGACGATCCAGAGGCGCGAGACGCCGCCCGCCATGCGATCGCCCCGGCCCCGACTGCCTGATGCCGCATCCGTCTCCGTACGACCGCATCAGGAGGAATTGTGACGAAGGTTCTGATGGTGATCACCGCCGCCGACCGCTGGACGCTCAACGATGGCACTGTGCATCCGTCCGGCTATTGGGCGGAGGAAGTCGCGGTCCCGCACCGGGCGTTCAGCCGGGCCGGCTGGGAGATCACCCTTGCGACGCCGGGGGGAAAGGCGCCGACCCTCGATCGGTTGAGCCTGGGCATCGCGGGTGGCATGCCGTGGAAGCGGCGGGAGGTCGAGCGCTATCTGGACAGCATTCAGAACGAGCTCGCGACCCCGGTCGCCCTCGACACCGTCGACGCGAGCGACTTCGATCTCGTCTTCTATCCCGGTGGGCACGGCCCGATGGAAGATCTGGCCTACGACGCGACCTCCGGTGCGTTGCTCGCCGATCGCTTGGCATCCGGTCGACCGCTCGCCCTGCTCTGTCACGCGCCCGCCGCGATCACGGCGGCGACCGGGCCCGACGGCGTCTCGCCGTTCGCCGGCCGCCGGATGACCGGGCTGTCCAACCGTGAGGAACTGCTGAACCGGTTCGCGCGCAAGGCGCCGTGGCTGCTCGAGGACCGGCTGAAGGAGCTGGGTGTCGACTATTCCAAGGGCCGGATTCCGTTGCGGCCCTACATCGTCGTCGACGGCAATCTGTATACCGGGCAGAACCCCGGATCGTCGGCGGAGCTGGCGGATCGGCTGATCGCCGACCTGTCTCGTTGACAGTGCTTACATTCGAAGTTAACGTCGCTTACATCTAGTACCGCGAGCAAGGGAGCTACGCCGATGTCAGCGACTCGTCAGGGCACAGTCGAAGTGGAACTCGGTGGCCGGGTGGTCACCGTGCCGGAAGGCGGCCTCTACGACCGCTATCGGATGCAGACCGATCTCGACGAGGTCGCCCGCGATCCCAGGGTGAGCGGCGTCGACTACTTCCGGCGGCTTCCCAAGACCCGGGTCGATTCACGTATCGGGCAGACCTACACCCCGAACTTCTATTACCGCATGTCCAGCGCGCGGGTCACCATGCTCGCCCGCTCCAAGGCGATCCGTGCCCGGCTACCGCGCGAGTTGGCGCCGCTGGAGGTCGCGCCCGGCGTCGGCCTGGTCTCGGCGATGTTCTTCCGCTACGACGTGTGCGACATCGACTTCTACACCGAGGTCGGGGTCGGCGTCGCCGTCCGGCCCGCGCGCCACGGCCGGCTCGGCGTCGCCGATCTCGTGACCGGCCTCGACAGCGATCATCTCCATTCCTATGTGTTCGCGCTCCCGGTGAGCACCGAGATCGCCCAGGTGCGTGGGCACGACGGCTACGGGTTCCCGAAGTGGGTCACCCAGGTCGAGGTCGATATCGATGCCACTCGTACCACCGCGCGGGTCGCCGACGACAACGGCGATACCGATCTGTCGCTCTCGGTTCCCACGCCCGCGCAGCAGAGATACCGCAGCGGCGACCGGGTTTCGTCGCTGACCTCCTACACCGCCATGGACGGCGCGTGGTTCTCGACCCTGAGTCAGATCAACCTGCTCGCGACGGGCAGCGCGAGCTTCCCGCGGGGCGTCGACCTGCGGTTGGGTCGTGGACGCCTGTCCGAGGATCTGCGCTCGCTCGCACCGATCAAGACCGTCCGTCTCGACGTGACGACGAAAGGCCAACTGGCCCTGCACATGCCGGTGCCGACCTCCCTCCGGAGCCGTTCCGGCGACAGCTGATAGTCCGAACACCCGACCAGAAGGAGAGCACGATGACGGAGATCGAACCGGTTCTCGAGCCCGAGGCGGCGGAGTTCGCGAAAGCCACCGACACCCCACCGTTCCTGTTCCAGCTGCCGCCCGCCGAAGGTCGCAAGACGGTCGACGAGGTCCAGGCGAGCGAGGAGGGCAAACCCGCGATCGATGAGGAATGGATCACCGTCGAGGGCGGGCCGACGGGATCGGTGCGGGTCCGCATCGTCAAACCCGCGGGCACGACCGGCACTCTTCCGGTCGTGTTCTACATCCACGGCGCCGGCTGGGTTTTCGGCAACGCGCACACCCACGACCGGCTGGTCCGCGAGCTCGCGGTCGGTGCCGAGGCCGCGGTGGTGTTCCCGGAATACGACCTGTCGCCCGAGGCGAAGTATCCGACCGCCATCGAGCAGAACTACGCCGCCGCTCAGTGGGTGGTCGCGCACGGTGCCGAGAAGGGCTTGGACGCTTCCCGTTTCGCGGCGGTGGGTGATTCGGTGGGCGGCAACATGACCGCCGTCCTCACGCTGATGGCCAAGGAACGCGGTGATGTCCACATCACCCAGCAGGTGCTGTTCTATCCGGTGACCAACGCCGATTTCGACACCGCGTCCTATCACCAGTTCGCCGAGCACTACTTCCTCGCCCGCGAGGGGATGCGGTGGTTCTGGGACCAGTACACCGACAACGACGCTCAGCGCGCCGAGATCTACGCCTCCCCCCTGCGCGCCTCGGTCGACCAGTTGCGCGGTCTGCCACCGGCATTGGTGATCACCGGTGAAGCCGATGTCCTGCGAGACGAGGGTGAAGCGTACGCGGCCAAGCTGCGCGCGGCCGGGGTGCCGGTCACCCAGGTGCGTTTCGGTGGGATCATCCACGACTTCGTGATGATCAACGCCATGCGCTCGACGCGGGCGGCGAACGCCGCCATCAAGCTGGCGCAGGACACTCTGCGCGCGGCACTGCACTGATTCCGTCCGCCTGCCGAGTTCGGGCACGCGCCGAACTCGGCAGGTCGTGGCGTCGACACCATGGAGCCCCACATGTCCCTCGACCACGCACCCGTACCCACCGCCCATCGTGGCGCGGGTCTTCCTTCGTCGCTGACTCCGGCCGTGATTCGGCGGCTGACCGGGCACATCGCGGCCGCGCCCGACGCCGCGCAGGTCACCACCACCGTTCCCTTCACCGGGGCGCCGCTGGCGACCCTGCCGGTCTCCACGGCCGCGGACGTGGAGTCGGCCTTCGTGCGCGCCCGTGCTGCCCAGGCCGAGTGGGCCGCCACCCCGATCGCCGAACGGAAGGCGATCTTGCTGCGGTTCCATGATCTGCTGCTCGAACGTCAGCGTGAGGTCCTGGACCTGATGCAGGCCGAGAACGGTAAGACCCGGCGTGACGCTTTCCTGGAAGTCACCGACATCGCGATCGCCACCAGGTATTACGCCCGCAGCGCGGCGAAGCTGCTCGGCCCGAAACGGCGCCGGGGTGCGATCCCGGTACTCACCCACACCACCGAACTTCGTCATCCCAAGGGCGTCGTCGCGATCATCTCACCGTGGAACTATCCGCTGAGTATGGGTGCGGGCGATGCCATTCCGGCGCTGCTGGCCGGTAACGCCGTGGTCCAGAAGCCCGACACCCAGACCGCGCTGACCGCGCTGTGGGCACTGGACCTGCTGCGCGAAGCCGGGCTGCCGCAGGGGGTGTGGCAGATGGTCGTCGGGCGTGGCGGTTCCATCGGCACGCCGCTGATGGACAACGCGGACTACCTGATGTTCACCGGTTCCACCGCCAGTGGCCGCACGATCGCCCGCGATGCCGGCGAACGCCTGATCGGCGCCTCGCTGGAACTCGGCGGCAAGAACCCGATGATCGTGCTCGACGACGCCGACATCGCGCGCACCGCCGCGGGCGCCGTGTCCGCCTGCTTCTCCTCGACCGGGCAGCTGTGCGTGTCCATCGAGCGGATGTATGTGGCCGAGTCGATCCGCGACGAATTCGTGGCCGCGTTCGTCGCCCGGACCGAGGCGCTGACCCTGGGCGCGGCCTACGACTACAGCACCGATGTCGGGTGCCTGACCAACCAGTCGCAGCTCGATACCGTGACCGCGCACGTCGAGGACGCGGTCGCCAAGGGTGCCACGGTGCTGGCCGGTGGCCGTGCCAGGCCCGATCTGGGGCCGCTGTTCTATGAGCCGACCATCCTCACCGGCGTCACCCCCGACATGACGCTCTACGACAACGAGACCTTCGGTCCCGTCGTTTCGATCTACTCCTTCGCCGACGTCGAGGAGGCGATCGAGCGGGCCAACGCCACCGCCTACGGCCTCAATGCCAGTGTCTGGACCCGTGCTGGTGCCAAGGGTCGTGCGGTCGCGGCCCGGGTGCACGCGGGCACGGTCAATGTCAACGACGCCTACGCCGCCGCGTGGGGCAGTGTGGATGCCCCGATGGGTGGCATGGGTGACTCCGGTCTCGGCCGTCGCCACGGCGCTGAAGGGATGTTGAAGTACACCGAAGCGCAAACCGTTGCCCACCAACGACTCCTGGGCTTCGACGCACCGGCGGGTCTGTCGCAGAGCGCGTGGGCCACCACGCTGACGACCCTGCTGAAAGGGATGAAGCGGGTCGGCGTGCGCTGAGCCCCGACGCGCGGCCTTCGGCCCGAGCGGCGGAGTCCGCTCGGGCCGAAGGCGTTGGCGCTGTCGAGGATCGGTCAGGCGAGCGCCGGGACCGTCGGGCGCACGCGCGAGGTCCGGGTGAGGCCTTTCCGGTCGTAGAAGGACGTGACCAGGACGCCGGCGATCAGGCCGATCGTCGATCCGAGGGCGGTCATCCAGAATCCGCGCTCGAGGCCCGCGACCGCGTGGCCGTCGAAGTACATCAGTGAGCGGACCGCGAGGTAGACCTGGCGCAGCGGCTCGAATTCGGCCAGCGCGCCGAAGAATCGGGGCGTCGCCTCGACCGGGATGGTGCCGCCGGCCGACGGCATGCCGAGGATGACGAAGAGGATCAGATTGACCAGGATGCCGACCGAGCCGACGGCCGCCATGATCGTCAGCGCGGTGACGCCGACCGCGGTCATCGCGAATGTGCTGTACAGCAGCAGCGCGAACGGCCGATCGACATGGACGCCCAGCGCGGTGCCGATGCCGAGGAGCGCGCCGGAACTCAGCGCCGCGGTGACGCCCATCGTCGCCCACTTGATCGCCAGCGTGCGCAGCCGCGAGATCGGCGCGGTGGGGGAGTGGCTGAAGAACGGGCCGTACTCGGTCGGCGCGAAGCCGAGCATCGAGTCGAGGACCGCGTGGATGGTCATCGCGCCGGTCATGCCACCGATCAGTATGGTCAGCGCGTAGAAGAACGCGGTCAATCCCTGCCCGGATCCCTCGGGCATCCCGTGATAGGCCTCGATGACCGGCTGGACCGGCTCGGCCAGTGTCAACCTGGTCGCGGCGCTGAGCGGGGTGGTGTCACCGAGCTGTTGCTGCACCCGATCGGTCAGCTGTCGCCCGAGCGTCGCGTTGACGGCGTCGATCGTGTGCTCGGCGAAGCGGGTGGACACCGAGGTGCTGAACGGTCCGAGGCGCGGGTTGGTCTGCATGGTGATGGTGGGCCGCTCGAGGTCGCCGGGCACCACCGAGCCCACCCCGAGCGTACCGAGTCGCTTGCTGAAATCGCTCGGAATGATCAGGAGGCCGTAGACCTTGCCGTCCTGCATCTGCTGCTGCGCCTCGTCGATACCGAGCACCCGGAGGTCGAACTGCTCGGCCGGGGTGTTCGCGATGACGGCCTCGAGGACCTGCGCGCCGTAGTCGACGGTGGTCCGCTGCCCCGGTGTCTCGATCGTGTCGCCGACATCGCTGTCGACCACCGCGATCGGGTAGCCGTGCAGGTTCTGATCCGGTTTCGCGACGTAGGCCAGATACATCAGGCCGAGCAGTGAGGTGAACACCGTCACCACGACGACCGGCATGAGCCAGCGGAAACGCAGCGATCGGGATCGGCTCACCGCCGGATCCGTGGGTGGGGCGGCTGAATCGACGCTCATTGTTGGTACTCCTGATCGAGGTCTGCGGGTCGATCACCCGGTGGGCGACCGGGGTCAACGATCCTCCGCACAACCCGCCCGAGCGAGGTCGGAATGCCTCAGAAATGTGGTCGGAACGGTGCATAGTGTTCACATGAACACGACGTGGCCGATGCCGTCGCCCGAGGTCGCCGACGTCTGGCGGCGGGCCGCGGAGCGCGCCTTCGCGGCGGGTGCCACGTGGTTCGGCGACCACGCCGAGACCCTGCGTGGCGCCCGAATGCGTCCGATCGCCGAGGATCCGGCGCTCGCCGCCGCGGTGCGCCGGGGCAACATCGCGGTACTGCGGCAGTGGGCGAGCGCGAACATGGCGCATCCCGGCCGACGCGTCGCGGCCGAGGTGCCGCCGGAGTTGCTCGTCAGTGCCAGGGACATGGCGCGCCGCGGCCTGGACAAGTCGATCCTCAACGCCTATCGGACCGGGCAGAGTCTGGCCTGGCGCCGCTGGATGCGGCTGTGCTTCGAACTGGCCGCCGATTCGGCCGACCTGCAGGAACTACTGGATCTGTCGGTGCAGTCGATCAGCACCTACGTCGACGACATCGCCGAGGCGGTCGGTGAACACATGGACGCCGAGCGGCGCTCGCTCACCAGCGGGACGCACCCCGAACGGCTGGCCGCGGTCACGCTGGTGCTGGAAGGCGCGGCCATCACGCAGTCCCGCGCCGAGGCCCAACTCGGCTATCGGCTCACCGGTCCGCACACCGCGGCGATCGTCTGGGACGCGTCCGGGGAAGCCGCCGACCATCTCGATGCCGCGGCCGAAGCCCTGGTCGAACAGGGCGGCGCGCTGCGCAGGCTGACCGTGATCGCGGGGGCGAACGCGCTGTGGGTGTGGTTACCCACCGATGCCGATATCGACGCGGCGGCCTTGGCGTCGGCGGTGTCGTCCTCACCGGCGATCCGGATCGCGATCGGCAGGCCGGGACGGGGCGTCGACGGCTTCCGGCGCAGTCATCTCGAAGCGTCGAGCGCCCAGCAGATGCTGGCCCGGCTGGCCTCGCCCCGGCAGGTCGCCCGGTTCGACGACATCGCGCTGGTCGCCCTGCTGACCCGCGACCCCGCGCCCGCGGGCGAATTCGTGCGCGACACCCTGGGCGAGCTACGGCACGCCGACCCCGAAACCGTGACGACGGTGCGCGTCTACCTCCAGGAACTGTGCAACACCTCGCGGACCGCGCAGCGTCTGTTCACTCACCGCAACACGATCATCCGGCGGCTGGCCCGCGCCGACGAGTTGTTGCCGAAACCTTTGGCGGACAACCTGGTCGCCGTGGCGGCGGCCTTGGAGGTGCACCACTGGGGTGGGTAGCCCGCCGCGGCGCCGCGGGGTGGCGGTCGCGGTGACGCCGGTCTCGAAGGTTGACGCGAGCCCGCCGGTGAGTAATGTTAGCAGTGTGTACATTGATGTCGACCGAAAGGAACCCAGATGTTCGCGGTGACGCTAGACGGCTACGGCGGTCCGGAGGTCATGACGTGGGCGCAGGTCGACGACCTGCCCGCCCCCGGCCCGGGGGAAGTGGCGGTGGATGTCGTCGCCGCGGGCGTGAATCGCGCCGACATCATGCAGCGGCAGGGCTTCTATCCGCCGCCGCCGGGGGCCAGTGACATTCTCGGCCTCGAAGTCTCCGGCGTCATCGCCGCGATCGGCGCGGGCGTGGAAGGGTGGGAGCCCGGTGACCGGGTGTGCGCCCTGCTGGCGGGTGGTGGCTATGCCGAGCGCGTCAACGTCCCGGCGACCCAGCTGCTGCCGGTCCCGGACGGAGTGAGCCTGACCGCCGCCGCGGCCCTCCCCGAAGCCGCGGCCACGGTGTGGTCGAACATCGTGATGGCCGGTGGTCTGCGCGCGGGGCAGACGCTGCTGATCCACGGTGGGGGTAGCGGGATCGGCACACACGCGATCCAGGTCGGGCGCGCACTCGGCGCGCGGGTGGCCGTGACCGCGGGGTCGTCGTTCAAGCTGGATCGCTGCCGGGAACTCGGCGCGAACACCCTGATCAACTACCGCGACGACGATTTCGTGACGGTGATGACCGAGGAGTACGGCGGTGCCGACGTCATTCTCGACATCATGGGAGCCGGCTATCTGGCGCGGAACGTGGAAGCGCTCGCCGAAGGCGGCGACCTCACGATCATCGGTCTGCAGGACGGCGCCGTCGCCGAATTGAACCTCGGCTTGATGCTGTTCAAGCGGGCATCGGTCCATGTGACCAACCTGCGCCGTCGCCCCGAAGTCGGGCCGGGCTCCAAAGCTGAGATCATCGCCGACGTGCGGGCGAAGCTGTGGCCGCTGATCGCCGAAGGTGCTGTCGCCCCGGTGGTTTCCGCCGAGGTGCCCGTCGTCGACGCGGCCCGGGCGCATCCACTGCTGGACTCCGGCGAGACCGTAGGCAAGGTACTGCTCACTATTCGCGAGCCCTGACGCCGCCGGATCCGGTCAGGCGGAGGCGGGGCCCGGGAGTTCGAGTACCGCGAAAACGGTTGCGCGGACGCGCTGTTCGAGCGTCTCGGCGTCGAACTTCCCGTGTAGGTAGAGGAACGCCAGGCCGTGGACCAGGGCCCACAGTGCGGTCGCGAGGGATTCCTCGTCGGCGTCGGGGAACACCTGGCGCACGATCGCTCTGACGTACTCGTGGATGGCGGTCGTGGCGGCCACGCGTTCCGGGCTGGTCGGGTCGCAGGGATCGGAGAACATCACCCGGAACAGTGCGGGCCGGGCCAGCGCGAAGCGGACATACGCGACCGCGATCGCGGCCATGTCCTCGGCCGTGCTCGGTGCCGGGCCGGCGGCCACCAGCTGTTCGCTCAGATCGCGGTAGCCCACGGCCGCTACCGCCGACAGCAGTGCGTCGCGATCGGCGAAGTGGCGGTACGGCGCGGCCGTGGACACCCCGGCCCGGCGGGCGGCCGCGCGGAGGGACAGATCCGCCGCGCCGTCCTCCTCGAGGAGTTCCACGGCGGCGCGCACCAGCGCGCTGGGGAGATCGCCGTGGTGGTACGAGGTGTTCGACTGTGCCATGGGATCAATTTAGCAAGTGTTGACATTGCTTACATCTACCCCTACCGTTGGCGCTCGCACGCGAATGTAAGCAGTGTCAATATGCGTGCCCGAAAGGAGCCATCGATGTCGAGTCCCGACGCGGGCGGGCAAGGCCGCGGGCGCGGCGATGTGGATGCAGATCAGCCACCCGGGCAGGCAGGTGCAGGCGCGGATGCCCGGCGTCGTGTGGGGTCCCTCGGATATCGGGGTAGATCTCGGCCGCCATTCCAAGCGATTCGGTCGACCGGTGGCCATGAGCGCCGCGCAGATCGAGGACACCATCGCGCGTTTCGTCACCACGGCCCAGCGCGCCGAGCAGGCGGGTTTCGACGGCGTGGAAGTCCATGCCGCGCACGGATATCTGCTGTCGCAGTTCCTCTCGCCGCTGGTCAACAATCGCACCGACCAGTGGGGCGGCTCGCTCGAGAACCGGGCCCGGTTGCTGCTCGAGATCGTGCGTGGCATTCGCGCGGTGGTGGCGCCGTCCTTCGTGGTGGCGGTGAAGCTGAATTCCGCGGACTTCCAGCGCGGCGGTTTCGACGCCGCCGACGCCCACACGGTGATCGGCATGCTCGCCTCGGTCGGGGTCGACCTCGTCGAGGTGTCCGGTGGCAGCTACGAGAGCCCGGCCATGTCCGGCCGGCCGGCCGACGGCCGCACCGCCGCCCGCGAGGCCTACTTCCTGGAACTGGCGGCGGACCTGGCCAGGACCAGCGCGCTACCGCTCATGCTGACCGGCGGCATCTCCCGTCAGGAGACGGCGAACCGCGTCCTGGCCAACAATGTCGAGGTGATCGGCATGGCGACGGCTCTCGCCGTCACCCCCGACCTGCCCCACCGCTGGCGGGAGGGCCGCGAGGCGCCGCGGACCATGAAGCCGGTCACCTGGACCGACAAGGCACTCGCCTCGGCCACCGAGATGGCGATGGTCCGCTACCAGATGCGCCGCATGGCTACCGGTTCCGCACCGGCTCTCGACATCAGCCCGACCCTGGCGATGCTCGCCGACCAGCGCGTTCAGTCGCGCGCCCTGCGCCGCTACGCGCAGTGGCTGTCGTCGAAGCAGCGGCGGCAGGCGATCGCGGCGGCGTTCCGATGAGGAACTCGATGACCGGACGGATCGTCCTGCTCGGCGTCACCGGCTACACCGGCGGCCTCGTCCTGGACGCGCTGCTGCGCCGCGGCCTCGAACCGGTACTCGCCGGACGTGACGGCGCTGCCCTCGCCGCGATCGCCGAACGCGCGGGCGGCCTCGCCACTGTCGTCGTCGACGTCACCGAGGCGGACAGCGTCGCGCGCCTGGTGCGCCGCGGTGACGTGCTCATCAGCACCGTCGGCCCGTTCGAGCGGTTCGGCCACGGCGTCGCGCGCGCGGCCGCCGATGCCGGCGCGCACTACATCGACTCCACCGGCGAGGTCGGATTCGTCGTGGACCTGCGACGGCAGGTGCACGAGCGGGCCCGCGAAACCGGCGCGCTGATGCTGCCCGCGTTCGGCTACGACTATGTCTGCGGGATTCTCGCGGGCACGCTCGCCGCCCGCACGGCCGGACCGGAGCTGCGCTCGGTCGATATCGGGTACTTCGCGACGGGTTCGCTCCGGCGCGGGCTCAGCCACGGCACCCGCACCACGCTGCGCGACGGTCTGACGCTGCCGTCCGCGCGGCGGCGCGCGGGCCGACTCGTGGAGGAGCGCACGGGATCCCGGGTCCGCGGTTTCGACATCGGTGGCAAGCGCAAGAACGCCACGCTCGTCTCCGGTACCGAAGTCCTGTTCCTGCCCACCGGCTTTCCCGCCCTGGACGATGTCACCGTCTACAACGGCTGGTTCCCGAGGCTCAGCCGCCCCCTTGTCGTCCTCTCGGCGGCGACGGCGGTGATGATACGAATTCCGCACGGTCGCCGGATCGTCGACGCCCTCACCCGGCCGATGATCGGGCCGCCCGGCGGTCCCGACGCCGTCGAACGCGCCCGCACCCGCACGCACGTGGTCGCCGTCGCCTCCGGTGCGCCCGGCCCGCTGGCCGAAGTGCACGTCGAAGGCCCCAGCGCGTACAGCCTGACCGGTGAACTGATGGCCTGGGCCGCCGAACGGCTGGCGACGACGCCGCCGCGCACCGCCGGGGTCGTCGGCCCCGTCGAGGCTTTCGGGCTCGGTCGGTTCGTGGCCGGGTGTGCCGAAATCGGGCTGCGACCGGTGAGCCCGCGGCGGCTTTTGCACACCTTTGCGCAGGTGTGGGAGGGTGGTGGGTGAAAGGACGTACGTGACTGCGACGACGCACTCGACCACCGCAGGCCTCGGGCCGCGCGCACTGGCCAACCGGCGACGGATCATCGCTGTGGCCGGGGACGAGTTGTTGCGTAATCCGCTGGCGAGCATGGAAGACATCGCCGCCGCCGCGGGCATGGTCCGGCGCACCCTCTACGGTCATTTCCCCACCAGGGAAGCGTTGATCGACGGCATGCTCGACGAAGCCTTCGAGCAGGTCGATCGGGCGCTGGACAGTATCGACACCGCGCAACCGCCCGCCAGGGCGATCGCCGATATGGCGGTCGCGCTGTGGGCCGTCGGTGACGGGTTCCAGCTGCTGCTCCGCCTGGAGGAAGCCGGGTCGCGGGCGCGGATGACCGACCGGCTCGCGCCCGTTCGCGCCCGCCTGGTCACCTTGATAGCCGCTGGTCAAGCCGACGGAACCTTCGCCGACCACCTTCCGCCCGCGGCGGTGTCCAGGGTACTCACGGCGCTGGTGCTCGCCTTGCTGAACGCGCACAGCGACGGTGAGTGGGTCGATGCGGACGCCGCGCGGGACGCGGCCCTGGCGTGCCTGCTCGCGACGGGCGTCGATCGCCGCGCGGCCGCCGAGATCGCGCACATCGCCGCGCGGCACTGACCGCGGTCTCGCGGCAGCGATCGCACCTCGAAACACGCTGTCCGCGAGGAGATCCGGGTGTGCTGTCGGGCACGCAGCCGGGGGTCTGTGAGTCCCCCCACGACCGCTTGCACACGCTTGTGCACCGGGCGTATTTTCACAATAGCGTGCAATTGCACGCAGGTGTGAAAATGTCGAAGGAGCGGATATGACCAGCCAGGTGGCAACCGTGCGCATGGCGTACGCGACCCAGACCTCCACCACCGGGGGAGCCCCCGTCGATGTGCCCTCGTGGACGCTGCGCGGAGTGGGCGCGATTCGCGTCCTGTACGGCATCGTCCTCTTCGCCGCGCTGATCCTGGGAGCCGACGTCGGCACCGGAATGGCCGTTCCGGTCTTCGTCGCGGCCGGGCTGGTATCGGTCCTGCTGGGCCTGGCCACCGTCGCGCTGACCCCGCGCCTGCTGGACCGCGATGATCTCGTGCTGGCCGCGGTGGTCGTCGACGCGGCCGTGGTGATCCTGGGTGTGGCCGCCCTCATGGTGGGCTGGGCGCAGTTCGCGATCTTCGGCGCGGCGGTCGTCCTCGCCGGAGTCGTGATCGCCGCGCTGTCGGCGGCGGTGGTCGCGATCGTCACGGCGGTGCGCGACGCCTGATCGGCCGACGCGGTAGCGGCACGGCGCCTCCGGAATTCGGAGGCGCCGTGCCTGTTTCGCTGTCAGGCGTCGGCGGCCGCCCGGCCCGCCGACCGCCCGGAGAAGATGCACCCGCCGAGGAAGGTGCCCTCGAGGGCGTTGTAGCCGTGCACGCCGCCACCGCCGAAGCCCGCGGCCTCACCCGCCGCGAACAGGCCAGGGATCGGGGTGCCGTCGGCGCCGAGTGCCCGCGAGTGGAGGTCGGTCTGGATGCCGCCGAGCGACTTGCGCGTCAGGACATGGAGTTTCACGCCGATCAGCGGCCCGGCCGCCGGATCGAGGATGCGGTGCGGTGCGGTGGTGCGGGTGATCCGGTCGCCGAGGTAGCGGCGCGAGTTGTGGATGCCTTGGATCTGGGCGTCTTTGCTGAAGGCGTTGTCGACCTGCAGATCCCGGGCGACGATCTGCTCCCGGAGTTGGTTCGGGTCGAGCAGGGGCTGCGCGGTGAGCGTGTTCATCTTCGCGACCAGCTCGTCGAGAGTGTCGGCGACCACCCAGTCCGCGCCGTGCTCCTTGAACGCCTCCACCGGCGCGGGCGCACCCTTGCTGAAGACGCGCTCCCGGATCATGCCGACCCGGTTCTTCGCGGTGATGTCGGGATTCTGCTCCGACCCCGACAGCGCGAACTCCTTGGCGACGATCCGCTGCGTGGTGACGAACCAGGAATGGTCGTGCGCGGCCAGATCGGGGGTGGTGCGCAGGTAGCGCAGCGTGCCCAGGGTGTCGTAGCCGGGCAGGTAGGGAGCGGGCAGGCGCCGGCCCAGCGCGTCGAACCACAACGACGACGGACCGGGCAGGATCCGGATCGCGTGCTCGGGCCAGATCGGGTTCCAGTTGCGGATGCCTTCGGTGTAGTGCCACATGCGATCCCGGTTGACCAGCCGGACACCGGCGTCGGCGGCGATGTCGAGCATGCGCCCGTCGACATAGGCGGGCACGCCCGTGATCATGGTCGCCGGCGGCGCGCCGAGGCGCGTGGGCCAGTGTCGCCGGACGGTCTCGTGGTTGCCGCCGATGCCGCCCGTGGCGAGCACGACCGCGGCGGCGCGGAATTCGAACTCGCCGATCACGTCGCGGTTGGACGGTGCGCCGCGGTCGGCGTCGTCGTCGGCCAGGACCGCCCCGCGCACGCCGGTGACCGCGCCGTCGGTGCACACCAGATCGTCGACGCGGTGCCGATGCCGGAAGGTCACCAGTCCCTGGTCCGCGGCGCGCAGCGCGGACTCGGTGAACGGCCCGACCACGCCGGTGCCGGTGCCCCAGGCCACGTGGAAGCGGGGGACCGAGTTGCCGTGGCCGTCGGCGCGCAGATCGCCGCGCTCGGCCCAGCCGACCGACGGCACGAATCCGATACCGAGATCGGTGAGGTACGAACGCTTCTCGCCCGCGGCGAACTCGACGTAGGCGCGGGCCCAGCGGGCGGCCCAGCTGTCCTCGTCGTCGAGCCGGTCGAATCCGGCGCTGCCGGACCAGTCGTTCCAGGCCAGCTCCAGCGAGTCCCGGATGCCCAATCGGCGCTGCTCGGGACTGTCGACCAGGAAGATCCCGCCGAAGGACCAGAATGCCTGCCCGCCGAGGTTGGCCGCGTTCTCCTGGTCGACCACCAGGACGCGCTTGCCCCGGCGCGTGAGCTCGTGGGTCGCGACCAGACCGGCCAGGCCCGCACCGACCACGATGACATCGGCATCCATCCGGACTACCTCCACTCTCCACAAAAGCTTCATTGCTGTATCCGATACGCTAATGCATCGGATGAGGAGAGGTATCGTCAACCCGTGAACACGACCGAGACGGCCAAGCCACCCCGCGTGACCCGGCGCCGGGCCGAGACCAGGGCACGCCTGCTCGAGGCCGCGTTCGCCGTGTTCGCCGAGAAGGGTTTCGGGCTGGTCCGCATCGAGGACGTGTGCGGCGCGGCGGGATACACCCGGGGTGCGTTCTACTCCCAGTTCGACAGCCTCGAGGAGCTGTTCTTCGTCCTCTACGACCAGCGCGCCACCTTGATCACCGAGCAGGTGCGCGCCGCGCTGGCCGCGGTCGACGATCCCGCCGACGTGCGCGGGTTCGTCGACCGCCTCGCGGCCACCCTGCTCCTCGACCGCGACTGGCTCCTGGTGAAGACCGATTTCCTCACCCATGCCGCCCGCCGTCCTGAGATCGCCGCCCGGCTGATCACCCACCGCGCCCAGCTGCGCGCGGCCATCGCCGACAAACTCGCGGCGAGCGGATTCACCGTGCCCCCGGAACTCGGCTCGATCGCCGAACTCGCCCACTCGGTCGTCGCCGCCTACGACGGCGTCACCGTCCAGCTCCTGCTCGACAACGACCAGCCCGCCGCCCGGGACTGGCTGTCCCGCTTGATCATTCGTCTCGGCGGAACGGCCGGGACTCCGCCGGGTGAGGTGACCGGCGGGTTGCGACGATCAGGGGCAGTTGGCGTAGGGCCAGGTGGGCTTCAGGATCAGGCAGGTGACGGAGTTCAGTACGTCGCTCGAGCCGGTGGCGCTGCCCGAGGAGGGCGTCTGGGCGGCGGCCGGGGCGCCGAGGGCGGTCACGACGGCGGCGGTGAGGATCAGGGTGGCGCTGAGGTGGCGATGGATCACGCCTTAAGTGAACCAGGGTGATTCCAGTTCTGGTGGGGTTTGCCCGCGACTAGGTCTGGGCGCGGCGGCGGACCATTTCGGTGATCCAGATCGGGGCGTAGGGGGAGGTGCAGTGGGGCGGGGTGGGGTAGTCCTCGAGGACGCGGAGGGTTTCGCCGATGGTGATGGCGCGGGGGCGCAGGTCGGGGTGGTGGATGCCGATGGTCGCCAGACATTCGTTCATGGCCCACTGGAGGCGGTCCGGGGCGTCCTTCATCTGCTGCTCGATGAGGTCGAGCAGGTGCGGGAGGTCGAGTCCGTCGGGGGTTTTCGCGACGCGGTCGCTGGTCAGCGCCCAGCCCGCGGCGGCGACGACAGGGTCGGGGTCCGCGAACCAGCGGGTGCGCAGTTCCTCGACGTGAGGATTCTTCTTCACGATGTAGTTGACGAGCCAATCGCGCACCTTCGGGACGCGGGCGTCGCGCAGCATGGCGTCGAGCTCGGCCGCGGTGTAGGCCTTGGGGCGGCTGATCAGGATCGCGACGAGCCGGGCCGCGGTGTCGCCGGTCGCCCAGAGGTCACCGGCTAGCTCGTGCCGGGTTTTGAGCGCCTTCGCCACCGCGCGCAGCTTGGTCAGGTTGACCGCATGATCGTCGCCGTGCCGTTCGTTGACCGCGAGGATCTTCGGGTCGGCCAAGGTGGCCAGCTCGGCCAGCACCTCGTCCACCGTGGTCCGGGGCGCCGAACTCGTCGTCACACCTGTCTCCTCCGCTGGTCGGTCCGTCCGCGCACCCAGCGTACGTCGGGCGGCGGCGGTCCCGACCTCGGTATGCGAGGTCGGGACCGTGAGCTACCGGCCGCCCGCGCGCACTCGCAGATCGCGCGCGAGATGGTCGCGTTGTTCGACCACCAAACGGCGCAACGCACCCGGCGCGTCGGCGTTCGCGGCCAGCCAGGCGTCGACCTGGTCGAGAGAGTCGGTGGCGGGGAACAGGCCGAGGACGATGCGCCGCGCGATCTCGATGCTGCGCTGCTCCCAGACCTCCCGCAGCACCGCGAAGTACTCGGCGTCGTAGCGGGCGATGAGATCACGGCGCTGCCCCGCGCGGAACCCGTCGATGACGGCGTCGAGGTGATCGTTGGTCAGCGTGGTGTCGCCGAGCGCCGCGGCCCAGTCGGCGGCCTTCACCTCCGGTTCCGGGCGGGCGGCCAGGGCCCGGCGGTGCGCGGTCCGGCCCGAGGCGGTGCCGTCGCTCGCGAGTTCGGTGTCCAGGTCGGCCTCGGTGGCGTCGCCCGTGGTGGCGAGTGCGGTCCACAGCAGCCAGCGCAGGTCGGGATCGAGGGCCAGACCGTCCGGTGCGGGCGTCGCCCCGAGGAGGATGCCCCGGATGTCGGCGGCCCGGCGCCCGTCGACGGTGGCGGCGGTGGCGGTGGCCCGCGCCCAGGCCAGCTGGTCACCGGAACCCGGTGCCGCCGAATGCAGGGTGGCCCAGCAGGATTCGAGCCAGTCACCGCGCCATCGGTCGCGGTCCGCCGCGGGCAGGTAGTGGCCGATGGCGAAGGACGCGTTCGCCAGCACCGCGGCGAGCAGTGCGGTGTTCGACTCGGCGGGCGCGAAATCGCGGGCCATCCGCAGATACCGCTCGACCTCGAGCTCGCCGTCGCGCGCGGCGTTCCACAGTGCCGACCAGATCAATCCGCGGGCCAGCGGGTCGGTGACCCGGTCCAGTGACCGTTCCACGGTGGCCAGCGATTCGGCGTCGAGACGGACCTTGGCGTAGGTGAGATCGCCTTCGTTGAGCAGGCGCAGCGGCGCGGGATCGAGGGTGAGCGGCGTCCGGTCGGCGACGATGTCGAGCTCCACCCGATCGCGGCGCACCAGATCGCCGGCGACGTCGAAGTCGTAGAGTCCGATGTCGAGCCGATGCGGACGCGGATCGGTCTGCACGATCTCGCCGCCGTCGAGCGTCAGCGTCGACATCCCGGTCGTCTGCAGCCAGGCCCGGGCCCAGCCGGCCAGATCGCGACCCGAATCCGCGGACAGTTCGGTCAGCAGCTCGGCCAACGTCGTATTGCCGAACGCGTGCGTGCGGAAGTACCGGCGCACGCCGGTGAAGAACTCCTCGCGGCCGACATAGGCGACCAGCTGCTTGAGTACGCTGGCGCCCTTGGCGTAGGTGATGCCGTCGAAGTTGAGTTTGGCGGCCTCGAGGTCGCCGATATCGGCGACGATCGGGTGCGTCGTCGGGAGCTGGTCCTGCGAATACGCCCACGCTTTCCGGCGATTGGCGAAGGCCACCCAGGCGTCGGTCCACTCGGTGGCCTCGGCACTGGCGAGCGCGCCCATGTAGTCGGCGAAGGACTCCTTGAGCCACAGGTCGTCCCACCACACCATCGTCACGAGATCGCCGAACCACATGTGCGCCATCTCGTGCAGGATCGTGTTGGCCCGGCCCTCGTACTGGGCGGCGGTGGCCGCGCCGCGGAAGACGTAGGCCTCGGTGAAGGTGACCAGGCCGGGGTTCTCCATGGCGCCGAGGTTGTATTCGGGCACGAAGATCTGGTCGTACTTGCCCCAGGGGTACGGGTAGCCGAAGTGTTCGGCGAAGAAGTCCAGGCCCTGCTCGGTCACCTCGAGGATCGTGTCGGCGTCGAGGTGGCCTGCCAGGGAGGCGCGGCAGAGGACGCCGAGCGGGATCGTGAGTTCGTCTCGCGTCCACGAGGATTGGACGCGGTGATACGGACCGGCCGCGATCGCGGTGATGTAGGTGGAGATCGGCAGGGTGGGGGAGAACTCGACCCGTTGCCAGGACTCGCCGTCCTCGGTCGCGGCGATCGGCCGGTTCGACACCACTTCCCAGCCGGGGGGCGCTGTCACCACGAAGGTGAAGGGCGCCTTCATGTCCGGCTGTTCGAAGCACGCGAACACGCGACGCGCGTCGGCGGGCTCGTACTGGGTGTAGAGGTAGGTCGCGCCGTCGGCCGGGTCCAGGAATCGGTGCAGGCCCTCTCCGGAGCGGCTGTACCGGCCCGTGGCGCGCACGACGACCGTATTCGTCTCGGCGAGATGGCCGATCACGAGCCGGGCGCCGTCGTAGTCGACGGCTGCGTCCTGCCCGTTCACCGTCACCGATTCGACTGAGGCGCCGAGGAAGTCGAGCCAGGTTGCGTCCACGGTCGCGTCGAACTCGACGGTGGTCGTGGTGGCGAAGGTGTCCCCGGCGTGGTCGGTGGCGCCGGACAGGTCGAGGTCGACGCGGTAGTCGCGGACGGTGACCGCGGCCGATCGCGCGGCGGTCTCGGAACGGGTCAGGTTCGCGGTAGTCACGCGTCGATCCTGCCAGCCCGAGGCCCGTGACGCCGCCGGTCGGTGTCACGGGCTCGATCAGCTCCGGGTGTCAGAGGAAGCGGGCGATGAGGTCTTTCATGACCTCGTTGGCGCCGGCGTAGATGCGCGAGATGCGGCCGTCGGCCCACATCCGGGCGATCGGGTACTCCTCCATGTAGCCGTAGCCACCGTGGAGCTGGACGCAACGGTCGATCACCTGGGTTTGCTGATCGGTGGTCCAGTACTTGACCATCGCGGCGGTCTTGACGTCCAGCGCGCCGCGCAAGTGCTTCTCGACCGCGGCGTCGACGAAGGTGCGCACCACCTCGGCGATCGTCGCGCACTCGGCCAGCTCGAAGCGGGTGTTCTGCATGGCGAACAGCGGCTTGCCGAAAGCGTTGCGCTGCTTGACATAGGCCAGCGTCTCGGCGACGGCGGCCTCGATCGCCGCGGCGGCCGCGACGCCGCAGATCAGCCGCTCCTGGGGCAGCTGCTGCATGAGCTGGATGAAGCCCTCGCCCTCGGCGCCGAGCAGGTTGGCCTGCGGCACGCGCAGCCCGTCGAAGAACAGCTCGGTGGTGTCCTGGCCCTTCTGGCCGATCTTTTTGAGCAGCCTGCCGCGCTCGAAGCCGGGGGTATCGTCGGCGACCTCGGCGACCACCAGGGACACGCCCTTGGCGCCCTGGGTCGGGTCGGTCTTGACGGCGATGATCAGCAGGTCGCAGTTGCGGCCGTTGGAGATGAACGTCTTGGCGCCGGTGATGACGTAGTCGTCGCCGTCCTTGACCGCCTTGGTGGCGATGTTCTGCAGGTCGGAGCCGGTGCCGGGCTCGGTCATGGCGATGGCGCCGATCCACTCGCCGGAGGCGAGCTTGGGCAGCCAGCGCTTCTTGTTCTCCTCCGAGGCGTAGGCGAGGATGTAGTGCGGCACGATGCCGGTGTGCACGCCGAGCTGCATGGCGGAATCGCCGCCCTTGACCTGCTCGGTGAACAGCACGGCCTCGTGGGCGAAAGTGCCACCGCCGCCGCCGTATTCCTCGGGAATCGACATGCACAGCAGCCCGAGTTCGCCGGCCTGCCGGTAGACCTCCCGGCTCGGGAAGCCCTGCGCGGCGAACTCCTCACGATGCGGCGCGACGGTGTTCGCGAAGAAGGTGCGGGCCAGTTCGGACAGGCCTTGCAGCTCCGACTCGGCGTCGGTGCCGCGGTCGGTTTCGGCGGTGGTCATCGGGTTCCTCTCCCTGATGTCGATGGGCTGCGCACCAGAGTGAGCAGTTGTTGGCGTTCTGTCAATAGAACGATCAGATGTTGACAAACCGCCAATAGTGCTGCCATGGTATCAATTGATTGGACATCCAACTATTGGAGCTCCTTTCACCTGCGCCCCGGCGCACCGACCCACGACAAGGACTGGCATGGTTCGCGAACTCACCCACTTCATCGACGGACAGCACGTCAAGGGCGCCTCGGGCGCGTTCGGTGAGGTGTTCGATCCGAACACCGGGCAGGTGCAGGCCACGGTTCCGCTGGCGAACACCGCCGAGGTCGAGGCGGTGATCGCCAACGCGGCCGCCGCGCAGCCCGGGTGGGCGGCGTTCAACCCGCAGAAGCGCGCCAGGGTGCTGATGAAGTTCCTGACCCTGGTCAACGACGAGATCGACAGCCTGGCGGCCCTGCTGTCGTCCGAGCACGGCAAGACCATCGCCGACGCCAAGGGCGACATCCAGCGTGGCCTCGAGGTCATCGAGTTCGCCATCGGCATCCCGCACCTGCTCAAGGGTGAGTACACCGAGAGCGCGGGCACCGGCATCGACGTGTACTCGATGCGGCAGCCGCTCGGCGTCGTCGCCGGCATCACCCCGTTCAACTTCCCGGCCATGATTCCGCTGTGGAAGGCCGGTCCGGCGCTGGCCTGTGGCAACGCCTTCGTGCTCAAACCCTCCGAGCGCGACCCGTCGGTGCCGCTGCGCCTGGCCGAGCTGTTCCTCGAGGCGGGTCTGCCGCCGGGGGTGTTCAACGTGGTCAACGGCGGCAAGGAAGCCGTCGACACGATCCTGCACGATCCGCGGATCAAGGCCGTCGGCTTCGTCGGCTCGACCCCGATCGCGCAGTACATCTACGAGACCGCGACCGCCAACGGCAAGCGTGCCCAGTGCTTCGGCGGCGCCAAGAACCACGCGATCGTCATGCCCGACGCCGACCTCGACGATGTCGCCGACCAGCTGATCGGCGCGGGTTACGGCTCGGCGGGCGAGCGCTGCATGGCGATCTCGGTGGCCGTGCCGGTGGGGGAGGAGACCGCCGATCGGCTGGTCGCGAAGCTGACCGAGCGGGTGCACAAGCTCAACGTCGGCCGCTCCGACGACCCGGGCGCCGACTTCGGCCCGCTGGTGGGGCGCGACGGCGTGGACCGGGTGAACAATTACGTCCAGATCGGTGTCGACGAGGGCGCCGAGCTGGTCGTCGACGGCCGCGGCCTGGTCGTCGAAGGCGCCGAGGACGGCTACTTCGTCGGCGCGAGCCTGTTCGACAGGGTCACCGCCGACATGCGGATCTACCGGGAGGAGATCTTCGGTCCCGTGGTGACCGTGGTCCGCGCCGAGGACTACGAGGAGGGTCTGCGCCTGGCCAACGAGCACGAGTACGGCAACGGCGTGGCCATCTTCACCCGCGACGGCGACACCGCCCGCGACTTCGCCGCGCGCGTGCAGGTCGGCATGGTCGGCATCAACGTGCCGATCCCGGTGCCGATCGCCTACTACACCTTCGGTGGCTGGAAGCGGTCGGGCTTCGGCGATCTCAACCAGCACGGCCCGGACTCGATCCGCTTCTACACCAAGACCAAGACGGTGACCCAGCGCTGGCCCGCGGGGCTGAAGGAGTCCAACGCCTTCGTCATCCCGACGATGGACTGAGCGGCCGTGTTCACTCTCAACGACGACGAACGCGCGATCGGCGAGACCGCGCGGCAGTTCGCCGACGAGTTCCTCGCGCCGAACGCGCTGGAATGGGATGAGCGCAAACACTTCCCGGTCGACGTGCTCCGCAAAGCGGGCCCGGTCGGCCTGGGCGGCATCTATGTGCGCGAGGACGTCGGTGGTTCGCACCTGCGCAGGCTCGACGCCGTGCGGATCTTCGAGGAACTGGCCACCGGGTGCCCCGCGGTGGCGGCCTACATCTCGATCCACAACATGGCGACCTGGATGATCGACGCCTACGGCACCGACGAACAGCGGCACCGCTGGGTGCCGGGTATGGCGTCGATGGAGCTGCTCGGCAGCTACGCCCTCACCGAACCAGGGGTCGGATCCGACGCGGCGGCCCTGAGCACCAGAGCCGTGCGCGACGGCGACGACTACGTCCTCAACGGTGCCAAGCAGTTCATCTCGGGTGCCGGCGCCAACGACGTGTACGTGATGATGGTGCGTACCGGCGGCGCGGGCGCGCGCGGCATCTCGGCGCTGATCGTCCCGGCCGACACCCCCGGCCTGACAGTGGGGCCGAACGAGCGCAAGATGGGCTGGAACGCCCAGCCGACCCGCCAGGTGATCCTGGAGGACGCCCGCGTGCCGGTGGCCAACCGGCTCGGCGCCGAGGGCGACGGCTTCGCGATCGCGATGAACGGGCTCAACGGCGGCAGGCTCAATATCGCCGCCTGCTCGATCGGCGGCGCGCAGGCGGCGCTCGACAAGACCGTGCCCTACCTCGCCGAACGGCACGCCTTCGGCAAGCCGCTGGCGCGCAACGAGGCCCTGCAGTTCGACCTGGCCGACATGCGCACCGAGCTCGAAGCGGCACGGACTCTGCTGTGGCGGGCCGCGGCCGCGCTCGACGCCGGGGCGCCGGACAAGGTCGAACTGTGCGCGATGGCCAAGCGTTTCGCCACCGACGCCGGCTTCGAGGTCGCCAACAAGGCGCTGCAGTTGCACGGCGGCTACGGCTACCTGCACGAATACGGCCTGGAGAAGATCGTCCGCGACCTGCGGGTGCATCAGATCCTCGAGGGCACCAACGAGATCATGCGGGTGGTCGTCGCCCGCACCCTGACAGGAGCGGCATGACCGACGAACCCGAAGTGCTGATCGCCGTCGCCGACGGCCTCGGCCTCATCACCCTGAACCGGCCCAAGGCCATCAACGCGCTGAATCATCCGATGGCACTGGCCATCACGGACGCCCTGCGGGCATGGGCCGACGACGACGCGGTGCGCGCGGTCGTCGTCACCGGCGCCGGTGAGCGCGGTCTGTGCGCGGGCGGCGACATCGTCGCCATCCACGCCGACGCGCAAGGCGGTGCGGCGAATGCCGATTCGCCGACCGGGGTGTTCTGGCGCGACGAATACCACCTCAACGCGCTGATCGGCCGCTATGCCAAGCCGTACGTGGTGATCATGGACGGCATCGTGATGGGTGGCGGTGTCGGCCTGTCCGGCCACGGCAGCCACCGTATCGTCACCGAGCGGTCCCGAATCGGCATGCCCGAGGTCGGGATCGGTTTCGTCCCCGATGTCGGCGGTACCTACCTGCTCTCGCGAGCACCGGGCGAGATCGGCACGCATGTCGCGCTGACCACCGCGCGGATGAGCGCGGGCGATGCGATCGCGGCCGGCTTCGCCGACCACTACGTCCCGTCCGGCGCCCTCCCGGCGCTGCTCGACGCGTTGCGCACGACCGATGTCGACGCCGCGATCGAGAAGTTCGCCGAACCGGCGCCGTCGTCGGAGCTGCTCGCCCAGCGGAGCTGGATCGACGCCTGCTACAGCGCCGACACCGTCGAGGAGATCGCGGCCCGCCTGCAGACCGCCGACTCACCCGAGGCGACCAAGGCCGCCGAGGAGATGCTGGCCAAATCGCCGGTCTCGCTGAAGGTCACGCTGCGCTCGCTGCGAGCGGCGCGGGATCTGCCGAGCCTCGAGGCGGTGCTCGATCAGGAGTACCGGGTCTCGATCGCCTCGCTGCGCTCGCACGACCTGGTCGAGGGGATCCGCGCCCAGGTCATCGACAAGGACCGCAACCCGCGGTGGCTGCCCGCGACCCTGGCCGAGGTCGACGACGCGCAGGTCGCGGCGTACTTCGCCGAACTGGGCGACAAGGAACTCGGCGCGACCACGCAGGAGGCACGGCGATGAGCAAGAAGATCGGTTTTCTCGGACTCGGCCACATGGGCGCGCCGATGGCGGCGAACCTGGTGCGCGCCGGACACGACGTGCTCGCCTTCGATCCGGTGCCCGCCGCGCAGGACCAGGCGCGCGCCGACGGCGCGACCGTGGTCGAGCGCGCCGCCGACGCGGCCGTCGACCGGGACCTGGTGATCACCATGCTGCCCAACGGCAAGCTCGTGCTCGACGTGTACGCGGAACTACTGGCGGCCGCGGCGCCGGGCACGCTGTTCATCGACTGTTCGACCATCGACGTCGCCGACGCGAAAGCCGCTGCCGCGCAGGCGGTGGCGGCCGGTCACCGGCCGTTGGACGCCCCGGTCTCCGGTGGTGTGGCCGGCGCGACGGCGGGCACGCTGACCTTCATGGTGGGCGGTGCGGCCGCCGACTTCGCCGAGGCGCGCGAGGTTCTCGACGTGATGGGCGGCAAGGTCGTGCACTGCGGTGACGCCGGTGTCGGCCAAGCCGCGAAGATCTGCAACAACATGCTGCTCGGCATCTCGATGATCGGGCTGTCCGAGGCGCTGGTGCTCGGTGAACGGCTCGGCCTGAGCCATCAGTCGTTCTTCGACGTGGTCTCCACGGCGTCGGGCCAGAGCTGGGCGCTGACCAGCTACTGCCCGGTCCCCGGCCCGGTTCCCGCGAGCCCGGCCAACAACGACTATCAGCCCGGTTTCGCGACCGCGCTGATGTCGAAGGACCTCACCCTGGCCGCGAACGCTCTGCGCGCCAACGGTATCGACGGACAACTCGGCGAGCTCGCCGCCGCCATCTACGAGCGGTTCAACCAGACCGACGCGCGCCGGGACTTCTCGGCGATCGTCACCGACATCCGGGAGCGTTCCGGGGAGGGCACCGAATGACCACGTACGAGACGATCCTGCTCGAGCGCAAGAACCGGGTCGGCTGGATCACCCTGAACCGGCCCAAGGCCCTCAACGCGCTCAACACCCAAGTCCTCGACGACATCGTCGCCGCCCTGGACGAGCTCGAACGCGACGACGAGATCGGCGCGGTGGTGATCACCGGCTCGGCCAAGGCGTTCGCCGCGGGCGCCGACATCAAGGAGATGCAGCCCAAGTCCTACATGGACATGTTCATGGACGACTTCTTCGCCCGCTGGGACCGGCTGGCCCAGTTCCGCAAGCCCACCGTCGCCGCGGTTGCGGGGTACGCCCTCGGCGGCGGCTGCGAGCTGGCCATGCTCTGCGACATTTTGATCGCCGCCGACACCGCGCAGTTCGGGCAGCCCGAGATCAAGCTGGGCGTGATCCCCGGCATCGGTGGTTCGCAGCGCCTCACCAGGGCGGTCGGCAAGGCCAAGGCGATGGACCTGGTGTTGACCGGTCGGAACATGGGCGCCGAGGAGGCCGAACGGGCCGGACTCGTGTCACGCATCGTGCCCGCCGACGACCTGCTCGGGGTCGCCGCGGAGGTCGCCGAGACCATCGCGGCCAAGTCGCTGCCGGTCACCATGATCGCCAAGGAGGCGGTGAACCGGTCCTTCGAGACCACCCTCGCCGAGGGTATCCGCTTCGAGCGCCGCGTCTTCCATTCGCTGTTCGCGATCGAGGACCAGAAGGAAGGCATGAACGCCTTCGTCGACAAGCGCACCGCACAGTTCACCCATCGCTGACCTGTCAACGACGACACAGTTTCGAGGAACCATGACCGAGGCATTCATCTACGACGCGATCCGCACCCCGCGCGGTCGCGGCAAGAAGAACGGCGCCCTGCACGGCGTCAAACCGCTCGACCTGGTGGTCGGGCTCATCGAGGAGCTGAAAGTCCGGTACCCCGGGCTGGATCCGGCAGCGATCGATGACATCGTCCTCGGCGTGGTCTCCCCGGTCGGCGATCAGGGCGCCGATATCGCCAAGACGGCCGCGCTCGCGGCCGGACTGCCCGACACGGTCGCCGGCGTGCAGCTCAACCGATTCTGCGGTTCGGGTCTCGAGGCGGTCAACACCGCGGCGCAGAAGGTGCGCTCGGGCTGGGAACAGCTGGTGATCGCCGGTGGCGTGGAATCGATGTCGCGGATTCCGCTGGGCTCCGACGGCGGCGCGTGGGCGATGGACCCGGTCACCAACTACAGCACCTACTTCGTGCCGCAGGGTGTCAGCGCGGACCTGATCGCCACCATCGAGGGCTTCACCCGCGAGGATGTCGACGCGTTCGCGGTGCGGTCGCAGCAGAAAGCGGCCGCTGCCTGGTCCGGCGGCTACTTCGCCAAGTCCGTCGTGCCCGTGCGGGACATCAACGGCGCCGTCCTGCTCGACCACGACGAGCTCATGCGCCCGGACACCACGGTCGAGAGCCTGGCCGGGCTGACCCCGTCGTTCGCGGCGATGGGGGAGATGGGCGGATTCGACGCCGTCGCCCTGCAGCGGTACCACCAGGTCGAGAAGATCGATCACGTCCATCACGCGGGCAACTCCTCGGGCATCGTCGACGGGTCGGCACTGGTGCTCATCGGCAGCGAGGCCGCCGGTGCCGCAGCCGGTCTCACGCCGCGCGCCCGGGTCGTCGCGTCGGCCGTCAGCGGGAGCGACTCGACGATCATGCTGACCGGCCCGGTCCCGGCGACCGAGAAGGTGCTGGCCCTGGCCGGACTCACGGTCGACGACATCGACCTGTTCGAGCTCAACGAGGCCTTCGCGTCGGTGGTGCTCAACTATCAGAAGAAGCTGGCCATCCCGGACGAGAAGCTCAACGTCAACGGTGGCGCCATCGCCATGGGCCACCCGCTGGGCGCCACCGGCGCGATGATCACCGGAACCATGGTCGACGAGCTCGAGCGGCGGGGAGCCCGCCGCGCGCTGATCACGCTGTGCATCGGCGGCGGCATGGGCATCGCCACCATCATCGAGAGGATCTGACCATGACCGACACCATGATCGCCTGGGACCTCGGCGCCGACCGGGTGCTCGTGCTCACCATCGACGACCCGAACCAGTCGACCAACACCATGACCGAGGCGTTCGCGCGTGACCTCACCGCCACGGTCGACCGGCTCGAGGCCGAGAAGGACACCTACGACGGCGTGATCCTCACCTCCGGCAAGGACACCTTCTTCGCCGGTGGTGACCTGAACCTGCTGATGAACGCCACGCCGGCGACCGCGCCCGACATAGCCCTCGGCCTCGACACCTACAAGGCCGCGTTCCGCCGGCTCGAGACGCTGGGCAAGCCGGTGGTCGCCGCGATCAACGGCACCGCGCTCGGCGGCGGCTTCGAAGTCGCCCTGGCCACCCACCACCGCATCGCGCTCGACGCCAAAGGCAGTCTGCTCGGCCTGCCCGAGGTCACCTTCGGGCTGCTGCCCGGCGCGGGTGGCGTCACCCGGACCGTGCGACTGCTCGGCATCACCGACGCGGTGCTCAACGTCGTCGGCCAGGGCCAGCGGATGAAGCCCGCGAAGGCCCTGCAGGTCGGGATCATCCACGAGATCGCCGCCACCCGCGCGGAGATGTTCGACAAGGCCCGCGCCTGGATCGCGGCCAACCCCGAGGCGGCGCAACCGTGGGATGTGAAGGGCTACAAGCTCCCCGGCGGCACCCCGTCGAGCCCGGCGCTGGCGGCCAACCTGCCCGCGTTCCCGGCCAACGTCCGCAAGCAGCTCAAGGGCGCCCCGATGCCGGCGCCGATCGCGGTGCTGGCCACGGCCGTCGAGGGCGCGCAGGTCGATATCGATACCGCGTTCGCGATCGAGACGCGCTACTGCACCAACCTGATCTGCGGCCAGATCTCGACCAACATGATCAAGTCCCTGTTCTTCGACCTGGGCACGATCAACAAGGGCGGCAGCCGCCCCGAAGGCTTCCCCGTGCGCACGCCGGAGAAGGTCCTCGTGCTCGGCGCGGGCATGATGGGCGCGGGCATCGCCTATGTGCAGGCCCGCGCCGGCATGCAGGTCGTGCTCAAAGACATCACGATCGAGGCGGCCGAGCGCGGTAAGGACTACTCGCGCAAGCTGCTCGACAAGGCGCTGCGCAAGGGCGCGATCAGCCAGGACGAGTACGACCGGATCCTCGGCCGCATCCACCCGAGTGCCGACCCGGCCGACGCCGCGGGCTGCGACTTCGTCGTCGAGGCCGTGTTCGAGGATCCGGGCCTGAAGCAGAAGGTGTTCGGCGAGATCGAAACACTGGTGAACCCGGACGCCCTGCTCGGCTCCAACACCTCCACGCTGCCGATCACCGATCTGGCCACCGGCGTGCAGCGGCAGCAGGACTTCATCGGTCTGCACTTCTTCTCGCCGGTGGACAAGATGCCGCTGGTCGAGATCGTCGTCGGCGAGCAGACCAGCGACGAGGCGATCGCCAGGGCCATCGACTACACCCTGGCGATCAAGAAGACCCCGATCGTGGTGAACGACAGCCGCGGCTTCTTCACCAGCCGGGTCATCGGCCAGTTCATGGACGAGGCGATCGCGCTGGTCGCCGAAGGCGTGCACCCGGCGTCGGTGGAACAGGCCGCCACCCAGGCCGGTTATCCGGTGGGCGCGCTGGCGCTGGCCGACGAGATCAATATGAAACTGGCGCAGAAGATCCGGCGCAGCCTCGAGGAGAACCTGCTCGCCGAGGGCAAGCGCTGGACCGAGTCCAGGGCGTATCCGCTGGTCGACGCCATGGTCGACGACTTCGACCGGCCCGGCCGGCTCGAGGGTCGCGGCTTCTACGACTACGACGCCGAGGGCAAGAAGCTGGGTTTGTGGCCGGGCCTGGTCGAGAAGTACACCCGCGACGATCACGGCATCCCGTTCGTCGACATGCAGGAACGGATGCTGTTCGCCGAATCCCTCGACACCGTGCGGTGTTTCGACGAAGGCGTGCTGCGCACGGTGCCGGACGCGAACATCGGCTCCATCTTCGGCATCGGGTTCCCGGCGTGGACCGGCGGCGTCGTCCAGTACATCAACCAGTACGCGGGTGGGCTCGCCGGGTTCGTCGCCCGTGCCGACGAGTTGCGGGCCGCCTACGGCGATCGGTTCGAGGTGCCGGAGTCGTTGCGGACCAAGGCCGCCGCCGGGGAAACGCTCGGCTGAGCGTCATGACGACGGACACGACTTCCCGGCCTCCGGTGCTGCCGGGCGCGGGGGTGACCTCCGCGCGCGGGGTGCGCGGCGACGGCAGACGCGCGCACCGCAGGCGCGCGGTTGTCGCCGCGGCTCGGGACGTGTTCGTCACCAACGGCTATCACGGCGCGCGCATGGCGGAGATCGGTGCGCGCGCCGGGATCAGCAAACCGGTGCTCTACGACCACTTCGCGAACAAGCTGGACCTGTATCTGGCGGTGCTGCAACAGTATCTGGACCGGATGGTCGACGGGGTCCGCGCCGCGGTCGCGGCCGAGACCACACCGCGCGACCGGGTGCGGGTGGCCGTGTCGGCGTACTTCGACTTCGTCGACGAGGATCCCGGCGGCCACGTGCTGGTCTTCGAGTCACCGGTGCCGAGCGAACCGAGTATCGAGTGGCGGGTGCGCAGCGCGATGCGCGCGTGCGCCGATCTCGTCGCCGCCGAACTCCGCGTGGTCGGGGTCGGCGCCGCACCGGCCGATATGTACGCCTGGAGCCTGGTGGGCTCCAGCCATCTGGCTGCCCGCCACTGGCTCGACGCGGGCAGGCCGATACCCAAACAGGACGCCGTCGAGGTCGCCGCCGCCCTGTGCTGGACCGGATTGGCCGGGTACGAGCGCAGGCTCGACCGGGCGAACACCCACTACGACAAGCGATCGGCGTGAGCGATCACCGTCGCCACCGACTGAACGGATCGAACAGCTATGTCACCGTCCTTTGCCCTGCACGAATCCGATGACACCTTCCTCGCGACGGCCACCGACCGCTACGTGCACGTGGTCGACCTCGCGGCGCCGCCCAGCGCCGTCTGGCGCGCGCTGACCGCCGACGACGCGCTGGTGTCGTGGTCGGCGGCCGTCACCGGGATGCGTTGGATCTCCCCGCCGCCCTTCGGTGTCGGGTCCACCCGGGTCGTCACCCTCGCGGGCGCCGCGGCGCTGACCGAACGCTTCTACCGCTGGGACGACGAGCGCCGGATGACCTTCACCGTCGACGCGGCCTCCATTCCCGGCCTCCGCCGCTTCGCCGAGGACATCCAGCTCACCCCCACCGCCACCGGTACCAGGCTGACCTGGACTTTCGCTCTCGAAGGCGGCCCCGCCCTGCGCCCGCTGCTGCGCCTGTCCGGCCCGATCACGACCCGCCTCACGGGGTCCATCGCCCGGGGCATCGTCGGGAAGGTCGAAGCCCAGGTGCACTGACTTCGTTGCTCCGGCTGCCCGCATCTCGCCGACGGAGGGGCGGCAGCCGGAGTGGCTTCGAATTCCTCGTGCGAAACTGCGTGTGCCCGACGTAACGTCGTCGCGGTGATCGACGGGGAAAACGAGGCACAGTCGCCGGCCACCGCGTTGTCGGCCCTCGACGAGGCGTTCGCCCGGGTACCTGCGCCCGCGTCGATCGCGGCGTGTCCGTGCTGCCGTCATTCCGGCGACTACGCGATCCTGCTGCGTCGTCGGCGCCGTGACCTGACGGGATCGGATCTGGGCGCCTACACCTACCGCGCTCTGACGACGGTGGGCTCGGCGACGGACTTTCGGTACCTGGCAGGGAGAATCCTGCAGCTCTCGCATACGCACGACGCGGCGATGCCGGACCTGGAGGTGGTCTACGGGAAATTGGGCCGAGCGGGCTGGCAGAGCTGGCCGGAAGCGGAAGCGATCACCGCGGTGATGGATGCGCTGTGGCGGGACCAGTTCACCGATGGCAGGCCGGAGGTGTCGATCGGCACTGTGCTGTGTGCGCTCGGGTCGGCACAGGGCACTGTCGCGGCTCGGTTGATCGAGTGGGGTGAACTTGCGGGCCATGCGGGGGTGCAGCGGCTGCACGAATTCGTCTCGCAGCACTGCCGGAGGAAAGGTGATGTCACGGTTCCCTCGAATGCCTACTGGGACAAGGGGTCGGGGGATTACGGCGAGCTGGTCGACTGGCTCAACGGTGGTGCGGCGCTCGGTGCCGTTGTCGCGGCCTTCGAGCGCGCGGACGATCCGAACACTCTGGAGCTTCTCTCGGAGATCCATGCGGTGCTCGATCGCGGTTGACCGAATGCGGGGGCGGGGGAGGGGTCGCCGGTGAGTCGACAAGACGGTGGGGGAGCGGAGCGAGTGCGAGCCACCGACGGCAGGCGAGGGGAGTGTCGGCGGCGCGGGCGGGAACGATCGCCCGGATCCGGGTCTTGGCCTGCTTCCCTGAACCCATTTCGAACATTAAGAGACGTAGATATGCGCATCTAACAATGAATGTCATCCCTGTCGGATATCTCGCCCGACCATGCCACGCACCCTTTCAAAAGAAGCTCAGGACAGGAGGGGTTGGTCAGCAGTGGGTCCGGACTCGGCGATCAACTGGGCGGTGCGGAAGACGTCTTCGATCATGGCCGGGGTGAGTCGGCCGGTGAAGGTGTTGTGCGGGCTGACGTGGTAGCAGCCGAGGATGGTGATCGTGCGGCCGTCCGGATGGGCGAGGGTGACTTCGGCGCCGTGGCCGAAGCGTGGTCGTGGGCGGGGGACGGTCCAGCCGCCGCCGGTGAGCACGGTGAACAGCGCCTGCCAGCCGAAGGCGCCCAGGACGACGATGACTTTCACCGTCGGCGCGAGCAGTTCCAGTTCTCTGCTGAGGAAGGGGGCGCACCGGTGGCGTTCCTCGCTGGTCGGCTTGTTCTCCGGGGGTGCGCAGTGCACGGGTGCGGTCAAGCGCGTGTTCAGGAGTTCGATGCCGTCGTCCACGCTGACCGGCTGCGCACCGGTCGCCAGGCCGACGGCGTGCAGCGCGGCGAAGAGAACGTTGCCGCTGCGGTCGCCGGTGAACATGCGGCCGGTGCGGTTGCCGCCGTTGGCGGCAGGCGCCAGGCCGACGACGAGGATCTCGGCGTCGTCGGGGCCGAAGCCGGGGACGGGGCGGGCCCAGTAGTCCTCGTCGCGGTAGGCGGCGCGTTTGACGCGGGCCACTTCCTCGCGCCAGGCGACGAGGCGGGGACAGGCGCGGCAGGTGCAGATCAGGCTGTCGAGGTCGGCGACGCTCCGGGCATCTACTGCCGCGAGCGGTGCGGTTTCCGGGGCGTCGCCGGCCATCGGCCCAGTCTAGTCGGCGGGGTTCGGCAGACGGCCGAACCACCTGCGCGGTACCGCTGGTACCACGTACTGTGGGGCGCATGGTGTCCACAGAGATCGTGACCGCCGACGGAGTCGTGCGCGGTCGTGCGGGCCGTCGAGTTGTCAGCTGGCGAGCCCTTCCCTATGCGGCCGCGCCCGTCGGAGAACTACGGTTCCGCGCCCCCCAACCCGTGCAACCCTGGACGGGGGTGCGCTCGGCGACCGAGTACGGGTTCGCGGCCATGCAGCACCCCAACGGTGCTCGCACCGGGGCCCGCACGTGGCAGCCGACGGGGGAGGACTGTCTGACCCTGAATGTGACCGCCCCGCTGACGCCGTCGGAGAGTCCGCGGCCGGTGATGGTGTTCATCCACGGCGGCGGGTATGTGATCGGCGCGGCCAGCATGTACTCGGGTGCACGGTTGGCGGTGCGCGGCGATGTGGTCGTGGTGTCGGTGACATACCGGCTCGGCGCGATGGGCTATGTCGATTTCAGCGAGTTCTCCACGCCGGAAAGGCCTTTCGAGTCGAACCTGGGTCTGCGGGATCAGGTCGCCGCGCTCGACTGGGTGCGGCGCAATATCGCCGCGTTCGGTGGCGACCCCGCAAACGTGACCATCTTCGGGGAGTCGGCGGGTGCGCACGCGGTGATCTCGCTGCTGGCGACACCCGCCGCGGCGGGCTTGTTCCATCAGGCGATCGCGCAGAGCGCGCCGGCGGATTGGACATCCGAGCCTGCCGAAGCGCGCGAGTTCGCGCGCAGCTGCCTGGAACGGCTGGGCGCCGATCCCGCCGACGCGGCCTCGGTGCTGGCGACGGCGCCGGCGAGTGAGCTGTGCCGGGCGGCCGATCGCGCGCTGTACCGGACCCTGCGGGAACGTCCGGGCAGTTTTCCCTACAGCCCGGTGGTCGACGGGAAGTTCCTGCCGGAGGCGCCGATCGATGCGATCGCGGCGGGTCGTGCGCATCGCGTGCCGCTGATCATCGGCACCAATCGCGACGAGGCGACGTTGTTCCAGCGGTTCATGAAGTCGGTGCCGCACACGCCCGCCCAGCTCACGTCCACGTTCGGACGCTGCGCTCCAGGTGCGGAGCAGCGAGTGGTCCGCAGTTACCCCGGGTACCCGGCCGCGCGGACCGCGGTGCGGATCGGCGGTGACTTCATGTTCCTGCGACCGACCCTGGCCGTACTGGAAGGTCACAGCCGGTATGCGCCGACCTACGCCTACCGGTTCGACTACGCGCCCCGGGCGGTGCGCCTGGCCGGGTTCGGTGCGACGCACGCGCTGGATCTGGTGCCGGTGTTCGGCTGGGTCGACAGTCCGGTCGGCCGGGCGATGACGGCCGCGGGCGGTCGGCGGGCCTTTCTCGCGGTGCAGGATCATATGCAGGACAACTGGCTGACTTTCGCCCGGACCGGCGCGCCGCTGCCCGCGTGGTCGCCGTACACGGCCGAGCGCAGGGCGACCTGCATCATCGACCATCCGCCCCGGGTGCTGATCGATCCCGAGGCGGCGCGGCGGGAAGCCTGGCGCGACGTCCGGATCTCCGCGCTGGGTGGTCCGGTCGATCGGAACGGGGCATGACGGTCGAGCTGGACGCGGGCCGGCTGGCGGAGCGCATCCGGGCGCTCTACGCCGAGGACGAGCAGATCCGGGCGGCGACGCCGCTGGAGGACGTCCATGCGACGGTCACGACGCCGGGATTGCCTCTGGCACACATCGTCTCGACGGTGATGACCGCGTACTCGGATCGGCCAGCCCTGGGTGTCCGTCGCACCGAACCGGTCGTCGACGGCGGCCGCGTGACGCGCCGTCTGCTGCCGGAATTCGAGCTGGTGACCTACGGCGTGGTGTGGGAGCGGGCTCGCGCGCTGGCCGCCGCGTGGCACGGCGCGGGTGTCGGGGCGGGGGATTTCGTCGCGACGCTCGGGTTCACTGGTGCCGACTATACGGTGCTGGATCTGGCGACGATCCATCTGGGTGGGGTCGCGGTGCCGTTGCAGTCGGGAGCCGGTCTGACGCAACTGCGTTCGATCCTGGACGAGACCGAGCCGCGGGTGTTCGCCGTCGACACCGCGCATCTGGCGGCGGCGGTCGAGACGGTGCTGGCGGGCACGGCGCCGGACTCGCTGCTGGTGTTCGATCATCACGCGGACGACGACGATCACCGCGACGCACTGGCCGCCGCCCGCGCCCGGCTGACCGCGGCGGGGTCGACGGTGGCGCTGCACACGATCGATGAGGCGATCGCCCGCGGTCGTCGCGCCGGTCCCGCGCCGCTGACGGTGCCTGCCCCGGGCGAGGATCCGCTGGCGATGTTGATCTATACCTCGGGCAGCACGGGCACGCCGAAGGGCGCGATGTACACCCATCGCCTGGTGGCGGCGGGCTGGCAGCCTGCCCGTCCGGTGGCGGTGCTGAATGTGAACTTCCTGCCGATGAGCCATATCGCGGCGCGGTTGACCTTGACCGGTGTGCTCGCGCGCGGCGGGACCGCGTATTTCGCGGCGGCGCCGGATATGTCGACGCTGTTCGAGGACATCGCGCTGGTGCGGCCGACGGAGATCTTCCTGGTGCCGCGAGTGTGCGACATGATTCTGCAGCGTTTCCGGCAGGAGGTGGATCGGCGGTCGGGGCCGGGCGTCGACGCGGGGGCGCTGGCCGAGGAGGTGCGCACCGAACTGCGGGAACAGTTCCTGGGTGGCCGGTTGATGACAGTGCTGTGTGGGAGCGCGCCGATCGCGCCGGATCTGCGGGAGTTCGTGGAGTCGGTGTTGCGGTTGCGGTTGCACGACGGCTACGGGTCGACCGAGACCGGGGGCGGTGTCATCTTCGATACGAAGGTGATGCGCCCGCCGGTGCTGGACTACAAGCTGGTCGATGTGCCGGAGCTCGGCTATTTCGCTACCGACAAGCCGTATCCGCGGGGTGAGCTGCTGCTCAAGACGACCACGATGATCTCGGGCTACTACCGGCGCCCTGAGGTCACCGCGGAGGTGTTCGACGAGGACGGTTTCTGCCGCACCGGTGATGTGGTCGCCGAGCTGGCGCCGGACCGGCTGGCGTATGTGGATCGCCGCAACAATGTGCTGAAGCTGTCGCAGGGCGAGTTCGTGACGGTGTCGCGGCTGGAGGCGGTGTTCGCGGGGGCGGATCTGGTGCGTCAGATCTTCGTGTACGGCAGTAGCGAGCGGGCGTATCTGCTCGCGGTGGTGGTGCCGACGGAGGCGGCCCTGGCCGGGTCCGCCGGGGACGTGCGGGCGGCGGTGAGTGCGTCGTTGCATCGGGTGGCGGTGGCGGCCGAACTGGAGCCGTACGAGATCCCGCGCGACTTCCTGATCGAGACCGAGCCGTTCTCGATCGCCGACGGCCTGCTGTCGGGGGTCGGGAAGTTGTTGCGGCCCAAGCTGAAGCAGCGGTACGGGGAGCGGCTGGAAGCGCTGTACGACGATGTCGCGCGCGACCAGGAGGCGCAGTTGCGGCGGTTGCGCCGGGACGCGCCCGGTCTGCCGGTGTTCGACACGGTGGCCGGGGCGGCGCGGGCGGTGCTGGGGTGCTCGGCCGCGCAGTTGCGGCCCGAGGCACGGTTCGGTGATCTGGGTGGGGATTCGCTGGCGGCGCTGTCGTATTCGACGTTGCTGCGGGAACTGCTCGAGGTCGAGGTGCCGGTGAACGTGTTGCTCGGGCCGGACAGTGATCTGGCCCGGATCGCGGACTATGTCGGTCGGGAGCGTGCGCTCGGTGCCCGCAGGATCGATGCCGAGACGGTGCACGGTGCCGGGGCGACCGAGATCCGGGCGTCCGATCTGAGGTTGGCGGAGTTCCTGGACGCGGCGACGCTGGATCGGGCCCCGCAGCTGCCGCCCGCCGCGGTCTCGCCGTCTACGGTCCTGATCACCGGCGCGAACGGCTACCTGGGCCGGTTTCTCCTGCTGACCTGGCTGGAACGGCTGGCCCCGCGGGGTGGCCGGGTGATCTGTGTGGTGCGCGGTGGTGACGCGGCCGCCGCTCGCGCGCGCCTGGACGCCGCGTTCGACACCGATCCGGTGCTGCGCGAGCATTTCCGCGCGCTCGCCGACGATGCGCTCGAGGTGCTGGCGGGGGATATCGGTGAACCGAATCTCGGTCTGTCCGCCTCGACGTGGCAGCGTCTGGCCGAGGAGGCGGAGCTGATCGTGCACTCGGCGGCGCTGGTGAATCATGTACTGCCGTATGGGCAGTTGTTCGGCCCGAATGTGGTCGGTACGGCGGAGGTGATCCGGCTGGCGTTGACGGCGACCCGGAAGCCGGTGAGTTATCTGTCGACCGTGGCGGTGGCGGCGCAGGGGGAGTCCTTCGCCGAGGACGGTGATGTGCGGGTGATGAGTCCGGTCCGGCGGCTGGACTCGAGCTATGCCAATGGGTACGGCAACAGCAAGTGGGCGGGTGAGGTGTTGTTGCGGGAGGCGTCGGATCGGTTCGGGCTGCCGGTGGCGGTGTTCCGGTCGGACATGATTCTGGCGCACAGCACCTATCGCGGTCAGCTCAATGTGCCCGACGTGTTCACCCGGCTGCTGTTGAGCGTGCTGGTGACCGGTCTCGCGCCGGTGTCGTTCTATCTGACCGACGCTCAGGGGCGGCGGCAGCGCGCGCACTACGACGGGCTGCCCGCCGATTTCGTCGCGGCGGCGGTCACTGCGCTGGGTGCGGCGGCGGTCGCGGGGTATCGGACCTACGACGTCGTCAATCCGCACGACGACGGCATCTCGCTCGACAGTTTCGTCGATTGGCTGATCGAGGCGGGGCATCGGATCGATCGGATCGAGGACTACGCGGACTGGTTCGCGCGCTTCGAGACCGCGCTGCGCGCGTTGCCGGAGGGGCAGCGCAAGCACACGTTGTTGCCGTTGTTGCAGGCGCACCGTCGTCCTGGGCGCCCGCTGCCCGGGTCGGCGCTGCCCGCGGACGGGTTCCGGGCGGCGGTGCGCGCGGCGGGGATCGGCACCGAGCGGGATATCCCGCATCTGGGTCGCGCGCTGATCGGCAAGTACGTCAGTGATCTGGTCGGCCTCGATCTGCTGGATGGGCCGGGGGAGGAGTAGCCGGCGGCCCGTGGTCAGTCGGGGCGGGACTCGCCGTGGGCCGCCGTCAGCAACGGTGTGCTGGGAGCCGGGGGCGGTGTCGACCGGGAGGGGGTGCCGCGCAGCGTGGTTCGGGTGATCAGGGCGTTGCGTGCGGCCACCCGGATTTCGCGGGCGAGGTCGGCGAGGACGGCCGGTATGTTGCGCTGATGGCGCAGCGCGCCGGCGACCAGCCGCAGCGCCAGGACGGGAGTGTGCAGGTCCGCCGGTGGCCGGGTGCGGGAGAAGATGCCGGTGGTGATCCGGGCCAGTTCGGGGTCGTCGGTGGCGCGGCCGTAGAGCTCGGTCTCCAAGGGGCGCATGGCTTCTCCGCGCGCCAGCCGGTTGGTCCAGTGGAAGATGGCGCGGCATTCGATGATGCGGCGGCGTTCCCAGTCGCGGAGGGCGCGGTCGAGGGTGGCGGGGTTGTCGAGGGTGTCGGCGACGGTTTCGGCGAGTAGTCGGCCGTAGTGCAGGGCGTCGCGGATGCCCTGGGCGGTCACCGGGTCTTTGAAGTGCCCGGCGTCGCCGGGCAGTGCCCAGCCGGGGCCGGTGGATCGGCGGAAGTAGGAGGAGATGCCGGTGGCGGTGCGTACGCGTCCGACGCGGTGGCAGCCGTTGAGCCGGGCCGCGAGGGCGGGAATGCGTTCGACGGCTTCGGTGTAGCGGCGTTCGGCTTCGCCGGGGCCGGAGCGTTCGCGGGTGGCGGGTGGTTGGACCAGGCTCAGGATCAGGCCGTCGTCGCAGGGGAAGGCGGTGCCGAGATCGGCGCCGGCGCGCCATTGCGCGGCGGTGTCTCGCGGGGTGTCGTCGGTGTCGCGCCAGTAGGCGTAGTAGCAGTCGCGTCCGCTGGGGACGGTGAGGAACGGGTCGTCGGCGCCGACGGCGCGGGCGATGGTGCTGTGTCTGCCGTCGGCGCCGACGACCAGGGCGGCGCGGATCTCGACGACGGCGCCGGAGCGGTCGGTGTATCGGACGCCGGCGCAGCGATTGTCGGCCCAGATCACCGAGGTGACCCGGCAGCGCTGGCGGACGTCGGCGCCCGCGGCGACGGCGGCGCGGACGAGGACGCCGTCGAGGCCGGTGCGGCGCACGCACATGGCGTAGTCGATACCGTCGACGGTGGGGAAGGTGGAGGTGATGCCGTATCCGGCGCCTTCGGCGTAGGCCTGGGTCAGTCGCGGGGCGCCGAGTGCCTCGACTTCGGTGAGTACGCCCAGTCGCTGGAGCTCGGCCAGCCCGGCGGGCCAGAGCAGGTGGGTGGACAGGGTGTCCGAGGGCAGGGCGGCGGAATCCAGGACGACGACTCTGCGGCCGGCTCGCGCCAACGTCACTGCGGTCGCCGAGCCGGCGCAGCGCGCGCCGACGATGACGACGTCGGCCGACTCGGCCGAGGTGACGGGGGAATCGAGCATGGGTACCGCCTCGGTCATCGAGTCTCGGACAGTGTGTCCGAGACGATGATCCGGTCGGCGGCGACCACTGTCAACAGCACACGGACGCAACGGATTCGCGCCCGCTCGCCCGTTGCCGATCCCTGGGCGGAGTGGAGGAGCACAATGGGCGCATGGTCGACGCATGTGCGCTCGCGGCCGAACAGTCGAGGAGCCGCCGATGCCCTCGCTGACCCGTGTCCCGCGATCGGCCCGCAAACCGTCCGACGATCGGCGGACCGAGTTCGAGCCGCGGGTGTTACGCGCGGTGGAGGATCTGCTGGCCGACGGCACGCCGTTCACCGAGCTGGCCGTGCAGCGGATCGCCGCGGCGTCCGGGTCGGCCAGATCGACGTTCTACCGGTATTTTCCGGACAAGAGCAGGCTGTTGGTCCGGCTGGGCGAGTTGGCGACCGCCGATTTGTTCGCGGCGGCGGAGCGGTGGTGGAGTGCCGAGCACACCGATCGGCAGGCCGGTGTGGTGGTGGCAGCCGCGGCGATGATCGACGGTGTCCGCGCGCACCGCTATCTGCTGTTGGCTTTGAGCGAGGTCGCCGCTTACGACCGCGAGGTGGGTGCGTTCTGGCGGGCGCGGGTCGCCGCGTTCACCGAGTTGGTGGCGGCGCGGTTGGCGGCGGATCGTGCGGCGGGCCGGGTCAGCGCGCGGCTGGATCCGCGGGCCACCGCGTTGATCTTGACCTCGATGGTCGAGCGCACGATGGCCGTGGCCTGCTCCGGTGACATCGGGGTCGATGACGGGGAGCTGGCCACGGCGCTCGGGCGAGCCATCTGGTTGGTGGTCTACGGCGACGCGCCGTGAGCGGTGGTGTCGGTCAGCGGAGTGCGGCGTCGGGGGCGAAGGAGGTGAGTCCGACGTCGCGGTACTTGGTGACGAGTTTCTGGTACTTGCGCCGGTTGCGGGCCATGGGGGAGTCGGTCACCGAGGCGGGCAGGCGGTCGAAGGCGATCCGCAGGGCTTTGGTGATCGCCTGGAATTCGCGCTCGTGGCGGCGGGTCCAGGGGTAGGGCATGCGGGCGCGGACGTCGGGATGCATGATGCCGCAGCCGAGCACCATCAGGAGGTGGCCGAGCGCGGGCGAGCTCAACCGCCACAGCGGGCCGGTGGCCGCGGGCAGGAAGTACGGGCGCGGGGCGTGGCGGACCGAGGCGACGGCGGCGTCGAGGGCGGGCGTGGACCGGAGTTCGGTGGCTGCCATGTGCGTGTAGTGGGTGACGAGTTCGGTGTAGTCCTCGATCGGTCGCGACTTGCCGGGCAGGTGCAGGCCGAGGGTCTTGTGCCGGTAGTGGTCCCAGATGGCCTGGTTCTCGGCGAGGGTCGGTTCGGCGCCGGTGAGGGCGATGTAGGCGCCGCGCTGGACGAAGAAGGTGGAGTAGAGGATCCAGTTCCATGATTGGGGGTTGAGCGCGGAGTACCGTTCCCCGTCCGGTCCGATCCCCTTGACGTCGCGGTGCAGGACCATCAGGCGCTGTGCTTCGGTCTCGCGGTCGGTGTCCTCGCCGTGGTAGATCAGCTGGTCGGCGGCCGCGGTGCGGACCGCGCGCGCCCAGGGCTGGTTGCGGGACCGTCCGGTGGCTTCGAGTGCGGCGGAGACGGGCGGCAGCATCGGCTGGTCGAACAGGCCGACGCCGAACAGGCTGAACAGGACCGAGCCGCCTACCCGCTCGAAGCGGGCGACAGCGTCGGAGACCTGCTCGGGCGTTGCCGTGGTCGCGAGATGGGGCACGGGGCAGGACATCGGGGGAACTCCTTTGTTCCGGTGTCGTGGACCACCGGCCCGGGCGACACTTAGGGCGCTATTCTGGTGTCGCGCGACTCCAGAAACTCGTGTGGTGTCAGAGTGCACCAGAATGGTGGGATGGTCAAGAGCATGGGTGAGGATTCCGCGAACACGGCCGCGCCGCGTGCCTACGCGGGGGTGGCAGCCGACGAGCGTCGGTCCCGCCGCCGCGCCGCCCTGTTCGAGGCGGCGCTGGATCTGCTCGCCGAGGGTGGCGCGCCCGCGGTCACCAAGCGCGCGGTGTGTACCAGGGCCCGCCTGAACGACCGCTACTTCTACGAGCAGTTCGCCGATCGCGACGCTCTGTTGTCGGCGTTGGTCGACGACCTCACGACCGAGGGCATCGCCGTCGTGGTCACCGCCACCCACACTGCCGGCCCCGACCTCGACAGTCAGGTCCACGCCGCCGCCGACGCCGCGCTGGGCTTCCTGGTCGCCGACCCGCGCCGCCACGCCCTGCTGCTGACCGCGCACAGCACCGAGGCGCTGCAGGCCGCGCGCCTGTCCACCCAGCACTCGATCGCCCGCGCCATGGCGGCGGTCGGCCGCGAGCTCGTCCCGGAGTCGGCCGACGACGAACTCGACTCCGACATGGCCGCCTACGCGGTGGTCAGTGGCGCGCTCGAGCTGGTCGCGGCGTGGATGCGCGGCGAATTCGACACCACCCAGGCACATCTCACCGACGTCATCGCCCGCCAGCTACTGCAGATCAGATTCGCCGGCAGCCCCCGCACGACCCCCGCCGGCTGACGTCAGCGGCGTGGCACGGCGATCCACTCGCGCCAGCCGCCGTCGAGCACGAGGTCGGCCAGCCGGCGATAGCCGCCGCTGCCCGGATGCGCACCGTCGCCTGCCAGCACCTCCGCGCGCCAGACCGGGTCCTCGGCCACGGCCGCGGTGATGTCGATGAACGGCACGTCGCGCGCGTGGCAGAGGGCGGACATCTGTTCGGCCAGCGTGGTGACGCGGCGCAGATGCGGTTCGCCCGCTTCGATCACCGGCGGCGGACCCACGACCAGCGGTGCGATCCCACGCCGGCGGGCACCGTCGATGATCGTGGCGAGATTGTCCAGGCTGCGAGCCGGATCGACTCGGACCGCGCCGTTCTCCTCGATCGCGTCGTTGGCGCCGAAGGACAGCACCAGTCGCTGGTCGGCCCCGCTCATCCCGCGCGGTTCGATCTCGGTCCAGCAGCGGCGCAGCACATCCTCGGAGGTGTTGCGCCGGATTCCGAGATTGAACGCGGTCGTGCCGACGCCGGTGGCCGCGAGGACGCGCCCCACCCAGCCGCGGTACTCGGGGTCACCGATCCCCTGGACGAAGGAATCGCCGAAAAAGAAGATACGAAGATCTGCGCTCACCGGGACGACAGTACGAGCGCGTGTGGGCGCCGCGCGCGACGGCCTCAGCTCGCCCAGCCGAGCCGGACCAACACCCGGTCACTGCGCGACGCCCCGGATTCCCGGCGCGCGACGTGGACGGCCGCCGACCACGCGCCGAGTCCGGCGCCGACGGCGTTGAGCAGGACGTCGTCGACCGAGGTCACCCGCCCCAGATCGAGGATGTACTGCAGGATCTCCAGCGCGGTCGAGACGACCGCGCCGACCGCTGTCATCCGCGCGACGCCCGACATTCGCGGAAACCGCAGCGGGAGCAGGAAACCCAGCGGCAGGAACACCATCAGATTGGCGCCCACCTGGACGAACGCGGTGCCCGGCGCCGCGCCGAGCGTGTCGAGGAGGTCCCGCAGCGGCATCAAGCTCACCGCCCGTGTTCCGGTGGCGGGCGTGAGGATCATCCACACCCACGGCAGCGTCGCGCCGACGATGCCGACTTCGGCGATCGACCGCCGCAGCGCGAGGCGACGCGGCAGCCCCGCGTGGAGCCGACGAGTGACGAGCAGCGCGGTAGCGGCCGTTAACACCGGCACCGCCACCGTCCAGGCGATCAGGACATGCCCCCACGACGTCCACACGCTCCCCATCGGCCCCACGATAGTGGCGCCGTCAGGGGGCGACGATGCGGGCGGCGGCGAAGACGGTCGCGGCGCGGCGGGTCGAGAGTTGCTCGATGTCGCCCCGCTCGGCGGCGAAGCGGGCCTGCATCGCGTTGGTGCGGGTCAGGTCGGAGAGCATGCGCAGCAGGATCACCGGCGGCACTGCGTCGGTGAGCAGGCCCTCGCGCTGACCGCGGCGCAGTTCGGCGAGTTTGGCGTCGATGGTGCGGCGCAGCAGCGGGCCGATGTGGGCGCCTTCGGGTTCCAGGTCCGACCAGGCCTGCAGACGCGCGTTGTCGGGGTGGGCGACGAAGTGGTCGAACAGGCGGCCGACGTAGGCGGGCACGTCGTCGGCGCTGAGCGCGGTCTCCTCGGCCGTTTCGGTGGTCCAGCGCTCGGTGACGGCCGCGTAGAGCTCGTTCTTGCCGGGAAAGTAGGCGTAGAGGCGGTCCTTGCTGGCGTGGGCGGCGTCGGCGATGCGGTTGATCCGGGCGCCCGCGATGCCGAATTCGGCGAACTCCGCCTTCGCGGCAGCGAGTATTCGCTCTCTGGTTGCCTCGCCTGCCGCACGCATGGCCGGAAGCCTACCCCCCTTGCCGAACCATCTGGTTCGGAACTATGGTCCGTTCGGAACCAGATGGTTCTGGAATCGGCGAGACGAGGACACCATGGGCGCGGACAAGCCACGCTGGCAGCAACTCCGGGAGCAGACCGAGGGCGTCTCCACCGCCGAACTGGACGCGCTGTGGACCCGGCTACGCCCGGCCCGCACCGACGACATCCTCGGTGAGTGGCGCGGCGATGCCTTCCAGACCGGCCACCCGCTGTGCCGGGCGCTGCCCGCGAGCCGCTGGTACGGCAAGACCTTCCTCGCGGTCGACGACGCCAAGCCGCTGATCTGTCGCGCCGAGGACGGCACCCTGTTCTCCGATGTCGAACTGGGACAGGGCGAGGCGACCCTGTGGAACATCGAGTTCCGCGGCGAGGTGACCGCGACGATGGTCTACGACGGCCGCGCGGTGTTCGACCATTTCAAGTGGCTCGACGAGAACACACTGATGGGCATCATGAACGGTCGGGCGGAACTGGTGCTGTCCCGTGGCGAACACTTCTACTTCCTGCTGGAACGGGTGTCCTGATGCGCACCACGGCGGTCCTGTCGCGAGACCCGGCCGCGGCGTTCTCGGTCGAGGACATCGAGGTCGACGAGCCGCGCGCCGGGGAAATCCTGGTGCGCGTCACCGCGGCGGGCATCTGTCACACCGACCTGGTGACTCGGCGCGCGGGCGCGGCGGATCGGCCGATCCTGCTCGGGCACGAGGGCGCCGGTGTCGTGGCCGCGGTCGGGCCCGAGGTGGCGACGGTGCGGCCCGGCGACCATGTCGTGCTGACCTTCCGGCACTGCGGTCGGTGCTCGGCCTGCGTGGACGGGCGCCCGGCCTACTGTCAGCGTTCGGTCGCGCTCAACCAGTTCGGTCGCCGCGCGCACGACGCGCCACGGGTGCTGCTCGACGGTGCCCCGGTGCTGGACGGATTCTTCGGCCAGTCGAGTTTCGCCGGATACGCCCTGACCACCGAGGACAACACGATCGTCGTCGACCCGGCGCTGGATCTGGCTGTGGCCGCGCCGTTCGGCTGTGGTTTCCAGACGGGGGCCGGCGCGGTCCTGAACGTGCTGCGGCCCACCGCGGGTGCCTGGCTGGCGGTGTACGGTGCCGGCGCGGTCGGGATGGCGGCGTTGCTCGCGGCGCGCACGGTCGCGGGCGTGCGGGTGGTCGTCGTGGAAACCTCGGCGGCGCGGCGGGAATCGGCGCTCGCGCTCGGTGCCGAGGCCGCGCTGGATCCGGCCGAGGGGCCGACGGTGCCGCGACTGCGCGAACTCACCGGCGGCGGCGTTACCCACGCGATCGACACCACCGGTGTGCCCGCGGTGCTCGGTGACGCGGTCGCCGCGCTGACCACCGGGGCGACCGTGGTGGCCGTCGGGCTCGGCGCGGGGACGCCGCCGGTAGATGTCAGCGATATCGTGTTGCGCGGCAAGACGATTCGCGGGTGCCTCGAGGGCGACAGCGTGCCGTCGACGTTCCTGCCGCATCTGCTCTCGCTGTACGCCGAGGGCCGGTTCCCGGTGGACCGGCTCATCGGCCGCTACCCGCACACCGAGATCGACACCGCGCTCGCCGACCAGCGGGCCGGGCGCGTGGTCAAACCGGTGCTGACATGGTGAACGACGAACCCGGCGAACGGTCCCGCACATGACGATCCTGCACAGCGACATCCTCGGCACCGAAGACGAGGACACCCCGCCGAATTCGACGACCGTCGCCGCCCGCGCCGAACGGCTGCTCGCGGCGTTGAACGCGGCCCGCGAGGTCTTCGTCGCACACGGCTATCACGGCGCGAGCATGGATCAGATCGGCCTGCGGGCGGGCATGAGCAAGCCCGTGCTGTACACGCTGTACGCGAACAAGCTCGATCTGTATCTGGCGGTGCTGCAGCATCATCTGGATCGGATGGTCGGCGGGATCCGCAGCGCGCTGGCCGGGGCGACCGGGCAGGAAGACAAGGTCCGGCGCGCGGTGCTGGCCTATTTCGACTTCGTCGACGAGGACCCGGACGGGCACGTGCTGATCTTCGAGTCGCCGGTGCCCAGCGAGCCGAGCGTGCGGTGGCGGGCCCGGCACGCCTTCGGTGAGTGCGCGGTACTGGTGAGTGCGGAGTTGCGTGCGGCCGGGATGGACGACGCGCGGGCGTTCACCTGCGCGTTCGGTGTGGTCGGCGCCAGTCATCTGGCGGCGCGGCAGTGGCTGGACACGGGCAAGCCGATTCCCAAGCGGGACGCGGTGGAGACGACGGTCGCGCTGTGCTGGAACGGGCTGGCCGGAATCGGCTGACCCGATTGCGGTCTCAGTCGGTGACGGCGGGCAGGGGACTGCCGTCGAGGAGTTCGTCGCTGGGTAGCCGGCCGATGAGCACGGCCAAGGCGCGTTTCCAGCGGCGCACGACCGCCTCGCGTTCGCCGAGGGTGCCGGTGAGCATGGCCGTCATCGACAGGCCGGTCAGCAGATCGATGGTGAATTCGACGAGGATCTCCGCGCGCGGGTCCGCGGCGTACGGTTCGCCGACGACCTCGAGGTAGAGCCTGCGCATCTCGGTGAAGACGCGGCGCTCCTCGTGCACGAGACGTTCGCGGAGCTCGGCGTCGGTGCGGGCGGCGACCCACAGGTCCAGCGCGGTGAAGAAGGCGGGGCTGTTCAGGTCGCGCCAGGCCAGGTCGACGACCGATTGCAGCCGGTCGCGTCCGGGTGGCAGGAGTTCGGCTTCGCGCTGGAACTGCTCGAGCCGCAGATCCACGACGCGGGTGGTGGCCGCGATGAGCAGTTCGGCGCGGGTGGGGAAGTGGTGCTGCACGGTGCCGCGGGCCAGTCCGGCGCGTTCCTGGACGGCGCTGACGGTGGTCGCGGCGTAGCCGCGTTCGAGCAGGCATTGCGCCGTGCAGTCGAGGATCAGGGCCCTGGTCGAGGCCCGGCGTTCGGCCTGGGTGCGGCGCGGTTGTTGCAGGGTCACCCGACAAATCGTACGCGCTGACGGTAAGTATGAGCGAACGCCGGGCGAATCTTCCCCCGATTGCCTATTGACGCAGCGCCAGTGACCTGGTGCAATCGAGAAACCGTACGCAGTAACTGTTTCTTCTGAGTGAAGGGCTGCGATGACGCAGATCTCTCATATTCGCCGGGGCACCGGCTCGCCGATCGTGCTGGTGCACGGTCTCGGCAGCCGCTGGCAGATCTTCGCGCCGGTGATCGATCTCCTGGCCGAGCGGCACGAGGTGATCGCGCTCGACCTGCCGGGATTCGGTGCGTCGCCGGAACTGCCCGGTGTGCTGCCCGGCCCGCGCGGGTACGCCGACTGGCTGGCGCGGTGGCTCGGTGACCACGACATCCGGCACCCGCACGTCGTCGGCAGCTCCATGGGCGGCGGCATCGCCCTCGAGCTGGGCCGCACCGGGGTCGCCGCCGCCGTCACCGCGTTCTCCCCGGTCGGCTTCTACGGGCGTCCCGGCCTGCGCTGGGTCCAGGGATCGCTGACCGCCATGCGCGCGGTCGCCCGCGTCGCCGGTCCGGCCCTGGACAAGGCGGTCGAGTACCGCGCCGGGCGGGCGGCGCTGCTGGCGGTGATGTTCGGGCAGCCGACCCAGGTGAGGCCCGACGCCGCGCGAATCGACCTGGCCGGGCTGGCGGGCGCGACCGCCTTCGCCGCCGCCCGCGACGATTTCGCCACCTATGTCCTGGCCACCGGTGACGACCCCGGCGCGCTGACCACGATCCCGGTGACGATCGCCTGGGGCACCCGCGATGTCGTGCTCACCCACCGCACCCAGAGCGCCCGCGCGCGAGCGGTACTGCCGTTCGCCCGCCACACCGACCTGCCCGGCTGCGGCCACCTGCCGTTCAGCGACGCCCCTGAGCTGTGTGTTCGGACCATCCTCGACAACCGGAGTGCTCCATGAAACCTTCGATCGCGGTCATCGGCAGCGGATTCGGTGGCCTGGCCGCCGTGATCGCGTTGAAGAAACGGGGCTTCGACGACATCATCGTCTTCGAGAAGGCCGACGACGTCGGCGGCGTGTGGCGCGAGAACACCTACCCCGGCGCGGCCTGCGATGTGCCCTCGCCGTTCTACTCGTATTCCTTCGAGCCGAATCCGCGGTGGCCGCACCGCTTCTCGCGGCAACCGGCGATTCTGGACTACATCCGTGACGTCGCCGACAAGTACGACGTGCGCCGCCACATCCGCTTCGGCACCGAGGTCACCGGGGCCGAGTTCGACGACGCGACGGGTCGGTGGACCGTGCGCCTGGACTCGGGCGAACAGGTTCGGGTCGATGTCGTCGTGCCCGCGGTCGGCCAGCTCTCACGTCCCGCGCTGCCCGCCATCGAGGGCCGGGAAAGCTTCGCGGGCACCACTTTCCACTCCGCGGAGTGGAACCACGACATCGATCTGACGGGCAAGCGCGTCGCGGTGATCGGCACGGGGGCCAGTGCGGTCCAGTTCGTGCCCGAGATCCAGCCGCGCGTGGCGAAGCTGACCCTGTTCCAGCGCACCGCGCCCTACATCGTCCCGCGCCCGGACCGTGAATTCGGTTCCCTGCACCACCGGGTGTTCGAGAAGTTGCCGGTGACCGAGCTGGCCGAGCGCGGCACCTGGTACAGCGTGGTCGAAGGGCTCAGCCTGGCCTGGGTCTACGCCAAGCCGCTGGCCGCCGCCATCCGGGCGATCTCCAAGTGGCACATGCGCAGGCAGACCGCGGCCAAACCGGGCCTGTTCGAGCAGGTGTGGCCCGACTATCCCATCGGCTGCAAGCGGATGCTGTTCTCCGACAACTACCTGCCCGCGCTGACCCAGCCGAATGTCGAGGTGAGCACCGACAAGATCACCGGGATCACCCCGACCGGGGTGTGCACCGCCGACGGCCGTGAACACGAGGTCGACGTCATCATCTGGGGGACCGGGTTCAAGTCGACCGAGTTCCTCGCGCCGATGTCGATCACCGGCGCGGGCGGGCTCGCGCTCGACCAGGAATGGCGCACCGGCGCGCACGCCTACTACGGCATGACGGTGCCGCGGTTCCCGAACCTGTTCATCATGTACGGGCCCAACACCAATACCGGTGGTGGCTCGATCATCTACTTCCTCGAGACCCAGGCCGAGTACCTCGGTGACTACGTGGCCCATCTGGCCGCCACCGGCAAACCGCTGACCGTGCGGCCCGAGGTCGAACAGGCCTACGACACGCGTATCCAGGCTCAGCTCACCGACAGCGTGTGGAGCCGGTGCTCGTCGTGGTATCGGCAGGCCGACGGCCGCATCACCACGAACTGGCCGCTGCTCGGCATCCAATACAAGAAGCAGGCGCGATTCGACGCCGCCGACTACGAGGTGATCTCCGCATGACTGACTACGACTACGACGTGATCGTCGTCGGCTCCGGATTCGGTGGCAGCGTGACCGCGCTGCGCCTGACCGAGAAGGGCTACCGGGTCGGTGTTCTCGAATCCGGCAGGCGCTGGAACGCCGAGGACTACCCGAAGACGAACTGGAACATTCCCAAGGCCATCTGGGCGCCGCGGCTGGGTCTGACCGGACCGCAGCGCATCAGCGTGCTCGGCAAATGCCTGGTGTTCAGCGGCTCCGGCGTCGGCGGTGGCTCGCTGATCTACGGCAACACCCTCTACGAGCCGCTGCCGGAGTTCTACCAGGACCGCGCGTGGTCGCACATCACCGACTGGAAGAGCGAACTCGCGCCCTACTACGACCAGGCCAAGCGGATGCTGGGTGTCGTGGAGAATCCGCGGATCGGCCCGAAGGACGAAGTGCTGCTGCAGGTCGCGCGCGGCATGAACGTCGCCGACACCTTCCATCGCACCCAGGTCGGGGTGTTCTTCAACGAGGGCGAGGAAGGCGTCGAGGTCGACGACCCCTACTTCGGCGGCGCCGGTCCGCGGCGGGCGGGCTGCATCCACTGTTCGGACTGCTTCACCGGCTGCAAGCACAACGCGAAGAACACCACCACGGTCAACTACCTGCATCTGGCGGAAAGCCGGGGCGCGCAGGTGCATCCGCTGACCACGGTGACCTCGGTGGCGCCCGACGGTGCCGGCGGCTACCGGGTCGAGACCGTCGCCTCGAACGGGTGGCTGCGCAAGCAGCGGCGCACGTTCACCGCCCAGCAGGTGGTGTTCGCGGCCGCGGCGCTGGGCACCCAGAAGCTGCTGCACAAGCTGCGCGCCGACGGCACGCTGCCCCAGCTCTCGCCCCGGGTCGGGGAGCTGACGCGCAGCAACTCCGAGGCGATCATCGGCGTCACCAGCAAGTCCCGCAAGGACTTCTCCCAGGGCGTGGCCATCACCTCCTCCATCCATCCGGAGCCGCAGACCCACGTCGAGGTGTGCACCTACGGCACCGGGCAGAACGCGCTGTTCCTGCAGACGGTGCCGATGGTCGACGGTGGCGCGTTCCGGTTCCTGCGCCTGCTGCTGACGATCCTGCTGCACCCGATCCAGTTCCTGCGGTCGCAGAACGCGCACGGCGCCTCGAACCGGTCGGTGATCCTGCTGGTCATGCAGTCGCTGGACAACTCGCTGACCTCGTATCTCAAGGGACGCAGGCTGGTCACCAAACAGGGCAGCGGCGAACCGAATCCCGAGTGGATTCCGCTCGCGCACGAGATCGCCCGCAAGTACGCCGACGAATGCGACGGTGTCAGCGGCAATATCGCCACCGACATCTTCAACATTCCCGCCACCGCGCACTACATCGGCGGCTGCACGATCGGTGACTCGAGCGATACCGGCGTGATCGACCCCTACCAGCGGATCTACGGCTACCCCGGCCTGCACATCGCCGACGGCAGCGCGATCACCGCGAACCTCGGGGTCAACCCGTCGCTGACCATCACCGCGCAGGCCGAACGCGCGATGGCGTACTGGCCCAACAAGGGCGAGGCCGATCCGCGCCCAGCCCTGGGTGCCGCCTATCAGCGGGTCGCGCCCGTCGCCCCCGCCCATCCCGTCGTGCCCGCCTCGGCGCCGGGCGCGCTGCGGTTGCCCGCATGAGCCGTTCCGGAGAGGACTCCATGACCGCCACCGATCACCTCGCCGCGCTCGGCTCCGCCTGCGACAGGGCGGACGCGCTGGCCCTGTTCGACAGCCTCCCGGCCGTCTCGCCTGCCGAGCTGACCGGCCGATGGCACGGGCGCGAGCTGGCCACCGGGCACGGGCTCGACGGGTTGCTCGAGGCCTCGGGCTGGTACGGCAAGCAGTTCGACGGCCTCGACAGTGTGCACCCGCTGCTGTTCTGCGATCCCGCGGGCGAGATCTTCGCCGTCGACCCGAAGAAGGTGCCGCTGGGGGTGGCCGACAAGGTGCCGCACTCGCTGGTGCGGCGCGGCCGCGGACTGCTCGGAGTGCTGAAGCCGGTCTTGCGCACTCGTCGGTACCGGGCCAGGTTGCGTTCGGTACAACATCGCGGAGTCGTGACGGCGGCGATGGTCTACGACCACCTGGCGATCATCGACGTGTTCCGCCGGGTCGACGAGGACACCGTGTTCGGTCTGATGGACTTCCGTGACCTCCCCGATCCCTATTTCTTCGTTCTCGGTCGGGACTGACGCACAACTCCGCTGGTAGTTCGGCGCGATCAGGGGTAGGCATGGGATACGGGACGCTCGTCGAAAGGACGGCAGGCCATGGCTACACACCCCGATCCGTGGGCTTCGCACCGCGATCCGCACGTACACAGGTTCCCTGATACCGAACGCACCTTCCGCTCCCACGCGGGGGAGTCCATCCAGGACTCCCTCAACTGGCCCGGTTTGTTCCTCATCGGTGTCGGCATCGTCTTTCTCGCCGCGACCTTGACGGCCGCGGGTTCCGGCTTCGCCGGGTGGGCAGTGATCGCAGGGCTGATCTGCGGTGTGTGCCTGCTGTCGGGAGTGGCGATCGTGCTGGCCGAACATCGCCGGATCAAGGTCGGCGAGGGACTGCACCTGACCGATCCCGCCGGTCACTGAGTGCGGCGGTAGTCCACGTCCGGGCGGGTGCCCACCCGCCCGGCGATGGTCGTCGTGTCAGGCGCGGCGTAGTTCGAGCGCGTCCAGGATCAGATCGAGCCCATAGGCGAACTCGGCGGTGTGGTCGTAGCCCGGGCGCAGGGCGTGCTCGACGATCAGTTCGGTGAGATACGGCAAGTCCTCGGCGGGCAGGGTCGCGAGGATGTCGGTGGCGACCTCGGCGACCTCACCGGGCGTCCTCACGGGCAGGTTCGCTTCCTGTAGGACGTAGCCGCCGACGTAGCTGTCGATGAGTGAGATGGCGTGCGCCGCCATGGGCAGGCTGAATCCGGCGGTGCGCAGCACCCCGAGGACGGCGTCGTGGTGGCGCAGCGTCGCCGGGCCGGGGTGGCGCCGGGAGTCCATGAGTCCCAGTGCCCAGGTGTGCTGGGACAGGACCCGGTGCGCGGAGGCCGCGCGGGCACGGATCGCCTCGCGCCAGTCGTCGCGGTCGGTGGGGGGTAGGTCGATGGCGGCGAACACCGTGTCGACCACGCCGTCGAGGATCGCGTCCTTGTTCGGCACGTGGTGATACAGCGACATCGCCTCCACCCCGAGCTCCTGGGCCACCCGCCGCATCGTGATCGCTTCGGCGCCGGCGCGGTCCGCGACGCGGATGGCGGCGTCGAGGACGCGTTCGCGGCTGAGGGGTGGTCGGGTCACGGCAGCTCCTGGGCTTGGAAGTGTTGACAAGCTTACAGACGTAAGACAGCCTTACATATGTAAGTCCATCCGGGATGTCGCAGGGAGGAGAACCCGATGCCGATGCCGCGGTGGTGGGGTCAGATCAACAAGCGCGTGTTCAATCCGCGCGCGATCGAGGGCGGGAAATGGCCGGTGCTCATCCATGTCGGCCGACGGTCGGGGACGACGTATCGCACGCCCCTGGACGCCTATCCCGTCGACGGGGGCTATGTGTTCGTCCTCGTCTACGGCGCGCGCTGCGACTGGGCGCGCAACGTGCTGGCCGCGGGCCGGGCCCGACTGCGGGTCGACGGGCGGGAGCTGGAACTGACCGCACCGGTCGTCGTGGGCGAGGACGAGGCATTCCGGGCGCTGCCCGAGAATGTGGCGCGGCCGCCGAAGCTGCTGCGCATCACCGAGTTCCTGCGGATGGATCTGGTGGCCTGATTCGCGCACGCCGAGTGAAACGCTGGACACGAGCCGATCGTGCGCGAAGGAAACGATTGGACGGACGTCCACCTTTGCCGCACTGTTGACGACCATGAGCGAACATCCCGCCCAGCGGCGCACTCTCACCGTGCTCGTGGCGGCCCAGATCTTCAGCGGAGCGGGACTCGCCGCGGGTATCACGGTCGGCGCGCTGCTGGCGCAGGACATGCTCGGGTCGACCGGATTGGCCGGACTGCCCAGCGCCATGTTCACCGTCGGGTCGGCGGCCGCCGCGGTCGGTGTCGGCCGGATCTCGCAGCGCGCCGGGCGCCGGGCCGGTCTCACCGTCGGCTACCTGGTCGGAGCGCTGGGCAGTTTCGGTGTCGTCGCCGCGGCGGTCACCGGAAGTCTCGGGCTGTTGTTCGCCTCGCTGATCGTCTACGGCGCCGGTACCGCGACCAGCTTGCAGGCCAGGTACGCGGGCGCCGACCTCGCCACACCCGCGCATCGGGCCCGCGCGATCAGCACGGTGCTGGTCGCGACGACGGTGGGCGCCGTGGTCGGGCCGAATCTGTTGCATCCCATGGCGAGTCTGGCCACCGCCTGGGGAATCCCGCCGCTGTCGGGGCCGTTCGTACTCTCCGGTGCGGCCTACCTGCTCGCCGGTCTGGTGCTGTGGGTGCTGCTGCGGCCGGATCCGCTCGTGCTGGCCCGCGAGCTCGTCCGCACCGACGAACCCACGGCGGCGGCCGAGCTCGCCGCAGGCAAGACCTGGTCGGCGCCGATCGTGGCGGGCGCGACCGTGATGGTGGTGACCCAGCTGGTGATGGCGGCGGTGATGACCATGACCCCGATCCACATGCAGCACCACGGCCACGGTGTCGGTGCGGCGGGCGTGGTGATCGCGGTGCACGTGGCGGGAATGTATCTGCCCTCGCTGCTGTCGGGTCTGCTCGTCGACCGGATCGGCGCGGGGCTGGTCGCCGTCGCCGCCGCGGGGACCCTGGTCGCGGCCGGTCTGGCCGCGGCGCTGGCCCCGCCGAGTTCGGTCCTCGCGCTGGCCGCCGCCCTCGGCCTGCTCGGGCTCGGCTGGAACCTCGGGCTGGTCGCGGGCACCACGATGATCGCCGACGCCACCCCCGTCGCGACCCGTGCCCGCACGCAGGGCACCGTCGACGTCGGGATCGCCGTCGCCGGGGCGGGCGGCGGACTGGGCTCGGGACTGATCGTCGCGGCGGCCGACTACCCCGGCCTGGCCCTGCTCGGTGCGGCGATCGCCCTGCTCATCGTCCCGGCGCTGGCCTGGAGCAGCCGCAGGCCCCGCGCCGACGCGCAGGCGCCGGCGCTCGACGCCCGCGTCGACGGGTGAGCGGTGATCATGCGATGATCGCCGGATGACCGGCCCGGCCAGCACCACCCGCATCCTCGGCCTCCTCGGTGGCGTCGCTGTGATCCTGCTGCTCACCAACTGGAGCCCGATGCGTGCGGTCGCCTACGCCGTCATCTGGTCGCTGGCGGCGGTGGTCCTGGTGGTGCGCGAGCGTCGACGGCCCGCTGCCGGCTCCACCTCGGAGTAGCCGGGCACAGGCGGCAATCGTGTGGACCGGACGATCCGGCGACCCTAGGATCGTCGGATCGTTTCCGGGCAGTGGGGGTAGGTCGTGTCAGCCGTACGCAGCGGTGCCAGCTGGGTGGTCTCGTTCGTCCCCCTGTTCTCGCTCGGCCTGCTGACCTGGCCGCTGTTCGCCGTCCTGGCCGTCCGGGCACGGTCGTGGCCGCTGGCCGGTGCCGCCCTCGGATACCTGGGTCTGTTCGCGGTGGAGGTGTGGGCGAGTGAGCCGGACCCGGCGCGCGACACCATCTTCGACCTGTGTCTGTTCGTGCTGATGGTGGGCGGCACCGCCCACGCGATCGCGGTGCGGCGGCGATGGTTCGCGAGCCCGCCCGTGGTCGGCGATGTCGACGTGGTGGCCACCGAATACCCGGTGGCCGGCGCAGGCGCCGTCGCGGCCGAGCCCGCCGGGTCCACGCTGAGCGCCGAGTCCGAGCCTGTGCAGCGGTTGCTCGACGAGATCGACCAGCTCGTGGACGCGAGCATGCGCGACGGCGAACCCCGGGTCGGCTACGACTACGACGACCCGACCTACCCGGACTGCCCGAACCCCTACTGCGGCGAATCCTGGCACGGGCTGGCCATCACCCGGCAGATGGAGCTGATGCGTCACTACGGCGAGGTCGACCTCGACTACGACTACCGCGCCGACGACAGCCTCGTGCTGTGTCCGGGTTCGGCGTTCGAGGGGGAGTGGCCCGCCCCGCCCAGCGTCGAGGCGGCAAGAGGGGAGCCGGAAATCGTTGTCGTGCAAGCAGAGCCGGCGCCAGAGCTCGATCCGCGAGCCGAGGCCAGGGCCTTGGCCGACCGGCTGTGGACCGCCCTCGCGCGACCGGCGCAGGCCCTCGTGGTCACGACGTGGCTGCTCGCGTTCGTCTCGATGTTCCTGGCACCCGCGCACTGGCGCTGGCTGACGGTGATCGTCGGTGCGGTGGCGCCGATGTGTGTCGGCTGGCTCTACGGGCGGCGCGGTGACCTGTTTCCCGCGGGCTATGTGCGGACCCGGTTGCGGGCCCGGCCCATCGTGGTCGGGGCTGTCGGGCTCGTGGTGTGCGCGGGCTGGCTGCCGTTCCGCTGGGCGCGCACACCATCGCTGGGCCCGGCGGAAGGATACTTCGCGCTGATCATCGCCTGTGTGGTGGCGTGTGTCGGGCACGCGGTCGTGCAGATCGCCCGGGTGCTGCCCGTCGGTGCCGCCGAGAACGAGACCGAGGCGAAGGCGCACGGTGAGAACCTGGTCGTGCTCGGGTTCGGCTGGATGCTGTTCGGTCTGCCCGTCACGCTGCTGTTCGGCTGGATCGCGAGCTACTGGGCGTATCAGCCCGGCGCCATGTGGGCGGCGGTCGCGGTCCTCACCCTGCTCGTGCTGACCTTGTTCCTCGAAGCCGGCGCGATCAAGATCCTCACGAAAGCCCGTGACGACGGCGACATTCCGATGCTCGTGTTCTTCACGATCGGCGCGGGCGCCCTGCTGGTGTGGTCGTTGCTGCGCATCGCGGAGACCACCTTCCAGCCGTGAGCTCGGTCGTCGGCGCGAATGGGGGGGTGCAGATCCGCATGGCTGGAACCCGGTGCCCGGCTCGTGAAGCAACCGGCCGGGGCCGCCGCTGCACCCCACTGTGCGCCCGCCAGGCCTTCGAGCCTCAGGCGGGCACATCCAGCGGCGGATAGCTGTCGCCACCGGTACGCTCGGCGGCCGCGATGTAGTCGGCGAGCGCGTCCCGGGACCGGGTGAGCCGATCGATCTGCTCGGTGATCCGGCGCATCCGTGATCGCATGGCGCCCAGCAACTCCGGGCAGCCGGGCAACTCGGGAACCTCACCCTGCGCGCACGGCAGCAGGAACGCGATGTCCTCGGAGGACAGTCCCGCGCCCAGCAGATGCCGGATCTGCTGGACCCGCAGCACCGAACCCTCGTCGTAGACGCGATAGCCGTTCGGGCTCCGCTCGGCAGGCAGCAGACCCTGCGCCTCGTAATAGCGCAGCTGATGGGCGTTGACACCCGTCCGATGGCTCAGTTCCCCGATCCGCATCCGCATCCTCACTTGACCTTCACACCGGTATGAACGTCGACGATGCTGCCATGGACAACACCACCGCCACACCCGTCACCGTTCTCGGACTCGGCCTGATGGGCCGCGCACTCGCCGGCGCGTTCCTCGACGCCGGCCATCCCGTCACCGTCTGGAACCGCACGAGCGCCAAGACCGAGCAGCTCGTCGCCCGCGGCGCACACCGCGCCGCGACCGTCGGCGAGGCCGTCGCCGCCGGACCCCTCACGATCGTCTGCGTCACCGACTACCGGGCCGTGCGCGCCCTGTTCGACGATGTCGCGCCCACCGGCACGACACTGCTCAACCTGACGTCGGGTGACTCGGCCCAAGCCAGGGACACCGCCCGCTGGGCCGCAGAGCACGGTGTCCGCTACCTCGACGGCGCCATCATGGCGATCCCCTCGACCATCGGCACCGCCGAGGCGGTGATCCTGGTCAGCGGAGCAGCCGAGGACGTCACCACGCACCGATCGACGCTGGAAGCACTCGGCACCGTCAGCCATCTCGGTGCCGACCACGGCCTGGCCTCCCTCTACGACGTGGCCGGTCTGGCGATGATGTGGAGCGTGCTCAACGCCTGGCTCCAAGGCACGGCGATGCTGCGGACCGCCGGGGTCGACGCGGCCACCTACGCCCCGTTCGCCCAGCAGATCGCCACCGGTGTCGCGACGTGGCTGCCCGGCTATGCCGCCCAGATCGACCGGGGCGCCTACCCCGCCGAGGTCGCCGCCCTGGAGACCGACGTGCGGTCGATGGCGCATCTGATCGAGGAGTGCGAGGCGCTGGGTGTCAACGCCGAGCTGCCGGTATTGATCAAGGCGATGGCCGATCGCGCGATCGCCGCCGGGCACGGCGGCGAACAGTATCCGGTGCTGATCGAGGAGTTCGGCAAGCCGCACCACTGATCGCTCAACGCGCGGCCAGGAGCGCGACCACCTCGTCGGCGACCTCGTCGACGCCGGGCATCGCGGCGATCTCGCTCGCGACCGATGCGGCGGTGGTCGCGAGGTCGCGGTCATCGATCAGGCTCGTGAGGTGCGCGGCCGTGATCGAGCGGGCGGCCACCGCGATCCCGGCGCCGCGGCGTCGCACCGCGGTCGCGTTCCAGGCCCGATCGCCGGGAGCGGGGGTGGCCAGCTGCGGGACACCGGCCTGGAGGGCGGCGAAGACCGAACCCGCGCCCGCGTGGTTCACCATGGCCGTGCAGTGCGGCAGGGCTTCGTGCAGGGCGATCCAGCCCGTCGTCGTGACACCAGCCGGAAGTGCGGTGGCGCGCTGGATCTTTCGATCGGGCCGGACGATGACGATCTCGGCGTCGACCTCGGGGGCCGCGCGCACGATCGCACGCACCATCGCGTCGGGGCCGTCGCCGAGCATCGTGCTGCGCGTGACCAGAATGCGGGCGCGCGTGGACGGTTCGCGCAGGAACGGAGGGGTGCGGGCCTGGGGCGGGGCGTACGGGGTGTAGCGCAGCGGACGCCCGCTGACCTCGACGATGCTCGGCGGCGCGATCGACAGGGTTCGCACGGGCGCGGGGAGATCGGCGTCGGTGAGCAGCCGCAGCAGTTCCCGGCGGATGACGGTGCCGTCGTCGAGGGCGATGTTGTGCAGGAGCGTGGGAACACCCAGCTGGGCGGCCACGATCGCGGCGGCCGAGGCGAACGGTTCGTGCACGATCAGCTCCGGCCGGAACTCACGGGCCGCCGCGAGCAAGGGCGCGAGCATCGGCCGATTGGTGACGGCGAAGACCCGTGCGCCACCCTGCGCATCGGCCATCCCCCGCGCCGACCGCACGGCCAGCAGGGGATGGGCCCCGAGCCCGCGCACCGCCGAACGGACGTAGTCGATCGGGGGAGCGACCTCGGCGACCGGAAGCTGCGTGCGCACGGCCGCGGTGGCGGCGCCTCCCGTGGCGATCATGACCCGATGTCCGCGCCGCTGCAGGCGGGCGGCCAGCGGCATCATCGGAAACAGGTGCCCGAGTAGTGGCATGGCCACGAACATCACTCGCATCAGGCCTCCGTCGCTGCCGTGGCCGCGTCGTCGGCCGTTCGAGTGCTACGAAACAGCTGCGCGGCGGGTTCATTCGGTGTCGGTGTCGACGGTCATGACCCGGCACCAGCCGGGTGGCCGCCCTCGCGCCGGGCCGCATCAGCCGAGGGTGGCCAGGAGGGCGGGCAGAGCGGTGCCGATGGGCTCGCGGATCACCTCGTCGGCGAGGTCGTCGTAGGGCGTGGGTTCGGCGTTGACGATGATCAGCCGGGCGCCGTGCTCGGCGGCCACCCCGGCCAGCGACGCGGCGGGCTGGACCTGCAAGCTCGTGCCGACCGCGATGAACACGGTGCACGCCTGGGCGATCGTCATCGCCTGCGCGAGCACCCCGGGATCGAGGGCCTGGCCGAACATGACGGTGGCCGTCTTGAGAATGCCGCCGCAGCGCAGGCAGGCCGGATCGTCCTCGCCCGCCGCGATCCGTTCGAGGGCGGACTCGGTGGTCGTGCGGTCACCGCACTCGGTGCACACCGCCGTGCGGGCGTTGCCGTGCAGTTCGACGACCTTGCGGTCGGGCAGGCCGGCGAGCTGGTGCAGGCCGTCGACGTTCTGGGTGATCACTCGCACCGCCACCCCGCTCGCCGCCAGCGCGGTCACGGCGTGGTGGGCGGCATTCGGCTCGGCCCGCCAGGCCGGGTGTTCGCCGCGCATGAGCCAGGAGCGGCGACGGATGTCGGGATCGCGCATGTAATAGTCGTAGGTGACCAGCTTCTGGGCGTCGGGATCGCGCTGCCACAGGCCCTGCGGGCCGCGATAGTCGGGGATCCCGCTGTCGGTGGAGACACCGGCGCCGGACAGGATCGCCACGAGAGGTCGGCTGGTCATGCGGTTCAGCGTAGGTCGGTCGGTCGGCGTGGTCGACGAGAATTTCCCGCCGATCTCGATGAGGGGTGCCGAATCTGGCTATTGCACGCTAAAGTCTGCCTGGATGTACACAGCGGAAGGTGGACGATGTCGTCGACAGCAGTGAAGCAGCAGGTGCTCGAACTCGGTGGAGCATTCATGATCTCGCGTGAGGCCAGGGAATTCGGGCAGGCGGTCGGGGTCCCCGGCTTCCACGGCGCCTACACCCGCGGACGCGGCGGCGTCCTCGGTGACGTCGACGCCGATGTCGTCGCCGCGGCCTTCGGCTTCTTCGAGCCCGGATGCGTCCGGGCCGCTTGGGAATCCGTGCCGCTGCCCGCCGCCGACGCGGCCGCGGCCTACCTCGCGGCCTGTCACGACTTCGGTCGGCGCAAGCTGGCCGCCTACGACGACGCCGACCGGCTCGCCGAGCTGCTCGGCCGCGTCGTCGCCGCGGCGCCGTCGACCGGGCTGCCGCTGTTCGCCGGCTGGCGCGCGATGCCGCTGCCCACCGACGGCCGCGCCGCCGCCCTGCAATTGACCCATGTGCTGCGGGAACTGCGCGGCGGCCTGCACCTGATCGCGGTGCTGGCCCAGGGGCTCACCCCGTTGCAGGCGATCCTGATCGCGGGATCCCCGGTGTCGGACGGTCCGACTCACGCGCGCATGCTCGGCTGGTCCGAACCGTTCGAGCCGATCACCGACGAGCACCGGGCCCGCTGGGATGCCGCGGAGACCTTGACCGACGAACTCGTCGCACCCTGCTTCGACGCCCTCGACGCGGCCGAACGCGACGAACTGGCCGCGTTGATGTCGGCCGCGCACACCGCCGCCTTGGTCCGTTAGGAACCGATCACGTCGCGACCGCGGCCCACGATCAGCGGGTCCGCGGTCGCGACGATCTCCGCGTCCTTGGTGTCGTACTCGAAGCGGTTGAGCACGTACCGCATCGCGTTGAGCCGGGCCCGCTTCTTGTCGTTGCTCTTGACCACGATCCACGGCGCGTGGTCGGTGTCGGTGTGCTCGAAGTTCTCTTCCTTGGCCGCCGTGTACTGCTCCCACTTGTCGAGCGAGGCCAGGTCCATCGGGGACAGCTTCCACTGCCGGACGGGGTCGACCTGGCGGATGGCGAAGCGGGTGCGCTGTTCCAGCGGCGACACCGAGAACCAGAACTTCACCAGGTCGATGCCGTCGTCGACGAGCATCTTCTCGAACAGCGGGGCCTGGCCAAGGAACCGCCGATGCTGTTCGGGCGTGCAGAAGCCCATCACCCGCTCCACACCGGCCCGGTTGTACCAGGACCGGTCGAACAGCACGATTTCCCCAGCTGCGGGCAGGTGCTCGACATACCGCTGGAAATACCACTGGGTGGATTCGCGGGCCGAGGGCTTCTCCAGCGCCACCACCCGCGCGCCGCGCGGATTCAGATGCTCCATGAACCGCTTGATGGTGCCGCCCTTGCCCGCGGCGTCACGGCCCTCGAAGACGATGACGATGCGCCGCCCGGTCGCCTTGATCCAGTTCTGCAGTTTCAGCAGCTCGATCTGCAGCAGCCGCTTGTCCAGCTCGTATTCGGTGCGCGACAGGCGTTCGTCGTAGGGGTAGCCCTCGCGCCAGGTGTCGACGATCAGCCCGCCGGGCGCGGTGAGCAGCACGGGATCGTCGTCGTCGCTGTCGTCGACGGTGAACGCCGTGGTGTCGGCGAGGTTCACAGCGGTGGCGAGATCGGCGATCTCGCTGACCTCGCGGGGGATCTGACGCGTCTCGACATCGGTCATCTCGCGGACGCTAAGCCACGAGCGTGACGGCGAGGTGAACGCGCGGTGTGGGACCGCGGCGCACCGGGTCGTGGCCGGGCCTTCGGCCCGCGTCGGTGGTGAGCGTGTCCTGGACGGAGCGACCCGCGGGTCGGGGCATACTGCGACCAGACCACACAGCGACCAGCGTGGCAGGGATGCCGCGCCGCGGAGAGGACGACGCCGATGTCCGACGGAGGTTCTTTCACCGACCAGTCCGCCGCTCCCGACGACGAGAGCGCGCCGGGCAGCCACATCATCCGGATCGCTTCCGTCGCGGCGCTGGGTGGTTTGCTGTTCGGTTTCGACAGCGCGGTGATCAACGGCGCGGTGGCGGCGATCCAGGACGAATTCGGTGTCGACGACGCCGTTCTCGGCTTCGCCGTGGCCTCGGCGCTGCTCGGTGCCGCCGCGGGCGCGATGACGGCGGGCCGCATCGCCGACCGGATCGGCCGGATCAAGGTCATGAAGATCGCGGCCGTGCTGTTCTTCCTCAGCGCGGTCCTCACCGCGCTCGCGCCCAGCGTGTGGCTCCTGGTGATCGGGCGCATCATCGGCGGCCTCGGGGTCGGCGTCGCCTCGGTCATCGCCCCCGCCTACATCGCCGAGACCTCACCGGCCCGCATCCGCGGCAGGCTCGGCTCACTGCAGCAGCTCGCAATCGTGCTCGGCATTTTCCTGGCCCTGCTCGTGGACTATGTGCTCGCCGAGATCGCCGGCGGTGCGAGTGAGACGCTGTGGCTGGGTCTCGAGGCCTGGCGGTGGATGTTCCTGTCGATGATGGTGCCCGCGGTCGTCTACGGCGTGCTGGCCTCGACGATTCCGGAGTCCCCGCGGTATCTGGTGGCCACCCATCGCATCCCCGAGGCGCGCAAGGTGCTGGCGTTGCTGTTCGGTGAGAAGAACCTCGAACTGACCATCGGCCGGATCGAGGACAGCCTCAAGGGCGATGTGAAGCCGTCGTGGAAGGACCTGCGCCGCCCGGCGGGCGGGATCTATCCGATCGTCTGGGTCGGTCTGCTGCTGTCGGTGTTCCAGCAGGCGGTCGGCATCAACGTGATCTTCTACTACTCCAACGTGCTGTGGGAGGCCGTGGGATTCGAAGAGTCCCAGTCGTTCCAGATCAGCGTGTTCACCTCGGTGGTCAACATCGCCACCACCATCGTCGCGATCATGCTCATCGACCGGATCGGGCGCAGGCCGCTGCTGCTGGTCGGTTCGATCGGCATGACGGTCACCCTGGCGACGATGGCGGTGTGCTTCGGCACCGCCGACCAGGTGCCCAACTCCGAGGGCACCCTGGAGCCGCAGCTGACCGGGGCGAGCGGGCCGATCGCGCTGGTCGCGGCGAACCTGTTCGTGGTGTTCTTCGGCATGAGCTGGGGCCCGGTGGTGTGGGTGCTGCTCGGGGAGATGTTCCCGAACCGGATCCGTGGCGCCGCACTGTCGCTGGCGGCGGCGGGGCAGTGGGCCGCGAACTGGGCGATCACCGTGTCCTTCCCGAGCCTGAAGAGTTTCTCGCTCGGCTTCGCCTACGGCATGTACGCGGCGTTCGCGCTGCTGTCGTTGGTGTTCGTGGCGCGGTTCGTGCCCGAGACCAAGGGCATGTCGCTCGAGGACATGGATGCCGCGACCGGTGTCGGACGGCCCGCGTCGGCGGGCTGATCGCTAGGGCCGCACCATCTGCCGGTAGTCGGCCGGTGTCGCGCCGACCGTCTCCCGGAACGCGCGATGGAATCCGGATTCGCTGCCGAATCCGCAGGCGGCGGCGATCGCGCCCATCGACTGGTACCGCTCGCGCTGCAGCAGTTTCTTGGCGCGATCGATGCGGATCAGCTTGATGTGGTGGGCGATCCCGCCGCCACCGACGAGGCGGTAGAGCGTGCGCCGCGAGACCCCGCACGCCGAGGCGACCGTGTCGGCGGTGAGTTCGGGATCGCAGGCGTTGGCGCGCAGGAAGTCGAAGACCTGCTGCCGCAGCACCGCGGTGATCTCCTCGGGCTCGCTCTTGCGGCGGACCGCGGTCGCCACGGCGGCACCGAACAGTCCGAGCGCGTGCGGGACCAGCGGCGCCGCCTGCGCCGGATCGGCGGCGACGAGGTCGAACAGGGCGGTGAAGCAGGAGATGACAGTCGGGGCGACGGTGCCGGGCCCGTAGGCCCTGGCGGTGAGCGAGCGGGTGTCGGCGACCGAGATCCGCCGCGTCGGCACCTGCACGACCAGTTCCTCGAAGGTGGAGGTCCAGGTCGCGGAATAGGGGCGGGTGCTGTCGAGGAAAACCAGAGTGCCGGGCTCGGCTGCGACGGTGCGGCCGTCCTGTTCGAGCACGGCGCTCCCGTCGAGGGTGATCACGCCCAGCACACAGTCCTCGGTGTCGGCGCTCAGGTCGACGTGGCGACGGCGCGCCCGCTGCGCGTCGGCGCGGACACGGGACAGGCCGACGGCGTTCTCCAAAGTGGCGTACTCGATGCGCGCGTGGTAGTCGGCGGTGGTCATCGGGTCGACCTGCATACGGAAATACATCGCGCACACGCTGTCGCGCCAGAAGTCGAAAGCCTCCCTGGGGGAGACGCTCTCGGTGCTGAGCACCAGGGGGGACAACCGGTCGGGCATCGACCCAGTATCCATCGGGCAACCCAGGTTGTCCTCGGATGTCGACGACAGCCACGACCGCGAGCGTGCCGGTTCGGCGACCACCTCCGCGACGCTCGCCCATGCGCGGCGGCCACGCGGGCTCGCCCTCACGATGGCCTGCACTCGGGCCGCTACATCGTGGCGAACGCCCTTTTCGGTGAGTGCAGATTAACTGAACGTTTGTCCAAGTTGGCTGATTGTTCATGTAAACAGCACTGTTTCGGAAACTGTGCGGCCTAGGTTCGTGTCGCACCCTCACCCGATGCCCTCGGCGGTGCGCCGAGCGCCCGCCCAGCCGGAGATCACAGCGCATGCCTCTGTCCCTGTCCCGCGTCACCGCGCCCTGCGTCGGTTCCCTCACCGCGCTCACCGTGGCCGCCGGCATTCTGCTCGCGCCCGGCACCGCACGGGCGAGCACCGAGGACACCCTCGCGGCTACCCCGATCGGTGACGCGGCGGTGCTGTGCACCACGGGCGCGCCGACATTCGACGATGTGGTCACCGCGGCCGCGTCGGTCCTGCGCGGCATGGTCGGACCCGCGCAGCTGGCCGCCTACGACCAGCAGGTCGCCGGATTCCGTGCCGAAATCGCCGCTGTGCGAGTGCATCGGGACGGGCTGCCGATGCGGCCGGAGCGGGTGGGCACCCGACTCGCCGAGCTCGACGACCCGATCGTCACCTACCTGGTCAACGGACTCGACGCGGTGCGCACCGGCCGGATCGACCAGACGATGTCGGTCTCGCAGTTGACTGTCGACGACGCGATCGAAGTGTTCATCCTCGCGACCGGCATCGTGAAGATCCCGGCCAAGCTCGCCGCCGGGATGGTCCCCACAGTGGGGATCTTCCTGAAACCGATCGTCGGCGCCGCCTTCACCGGCACCAAGGCCCTGGCCCGGGCGGTACAGAATTCGATCGACGCGGGCTGCGTGGCCCCGAACGTCTACCCGCCGCTGGACCCGGCCTCGGTCGCGATCGAACCCGTCGACGTACCGCGACCGATCGAGGACCTGGCCGCCCTGGTCATGGCCGCCGACGGCACCTGTACTCCGATCGCCGACCTGACCATCGCGGCTGTCGTCGAACGCTCGCGAACATTCCTGACCAGCGGCGCCGTACAGGTCGACAAGACCGCGGTCGACCAGGCCGCCGCGGACCTGCAGGTGTTCCTGGCGAGCAATCGGGTGGCCGAGGTGATGCTGATGCGCCGTTCCGACGAGCTCGGGCCGCTGGTGGAAGCCCTCGACCTGGGTCCGCTGACCTTCCTGGCCAACCTCGGCGCCGACGTCGCCGCGGGCACGGCCCTCGACACCGTGCCGCTGGCCCAGGTGCAGGTGGAGAACGCCTTCGACCTGGCCACCCTGACCCTCGACATCACCAGCCTGCTGTTCTCGGCCGGCACCTCCCTCGCCGGGTACGCGGGGGTCGCCGACGCGGTCCTCACGCCGCTGTCGATCGTGCAGAAGCTGGCCTTCGCGCCGACCGACTACGGCGCACCGATCGTGCGCGGCGTCATCCAGTCGATGTGCGCGGTGTAAGTTTCCAGCGATCCCAGACCAGAAGGTGAGCATCCACGTGTCGCACTCCATCCCGGGCTCCACCCCGGCCGGTATCGGCCGACGCGAAGTTCTGGCCGGCGCCGCGGGCGTCGTCGCCGGCATCACCCTCGTGGGGCTCACGCCCGCGGCGGCGGTCCCGGCCGAGGTGCCCAAGTTCGCGCCGGGCGCCGGGCGCACCGCCCGGATCCTGATCACCGGCGACGCGGGCACCGGCAGCCGCACCCAGTGGGCGGTCGCCGACGCGGCCCGCGCCTTCCACGCGCGCGAACCGTTCACGATGGCGGTCGGCCTCGGCGACAATATCTACGAGTCCGGTCCCGACGGACCCGACGACGTGCAATTCGCCACGAAGTTCGAGGATCCCAATGCGGGACTGGACTTTCCGTGGGCCATGGTCCTGGGCAACCACGACACCTCCGCGGTGTTCCCCGGCGACGGCGGCTGGCTGCTGCGCGGCAACCACGAGGTCGAATACCACGCGAGATCGCGTCGCTGGTGGATGCCGAGCCGCTATTACTCGGTGCGGGTGCCCGAGGAGAACCCGGTGGTGGAGTTCTTCGTGCTCGACGTCAACCCGCTCGCGGCCTACATCCCGCCGCTGCTCGACCCGTACTGGTCGGTGGACGGTCAGTACATGAACGAGCAGCGCGCCTGGCTGGACCGGGCGCTCGCGGAATCGACCGCGCCGTGGAAGATCGCCTGCACCCACCACCCCTACCTCAGCAACGGACCACACGGCGACGCGGGCAACTACGAGGGTCTGCCGATCGAGCCGATCAACGGCGTGCACGCCAAGCGATTCTTCGAAGACCATGTGCTGGGCAAGGTCTCGTTCCTGCTGTCCGGGCACGACCACACCCTCCAGGTGCTCGAACCGACCGCCGCGTCGAAGGGCACCCGCCAGATCGTCTCGGGCGCGGCGGGCAAGACGGCCGCCGGTCGTCCGGCGACGCCCAAGGATTCCGCGCATCCCGCGCTCTACGAGACCCAGCACGAACTGGGCTTCATGGTGATGGACCTGAGCCCCGAGAAGGTGACGCTGCGCGTGGTCACCGTCGATGCCGCCTCCGGTGTCGGCACCCAGGTGTTCGACCGTCGCCTGGCCTGAGCGCGGCCGGTCAGTGGCGTGGGCGTTGCTCGCGCCACTGCCGGGGGCTGGTGCCGTAGTGGCCGCGGAACCAGCGCGAGAAGTTGCTCACCGAGGAGAAACCGAGCAGATCGGCGACTGCGGTGAGGGAGTGGCGGCGGGTGGTGACCAGGCGTTCGGCCAGCGCGGCGCGGGTCTCGTCGACGATCGCGGTGAACGTGGTGTCGTCCTGGGCGAGCCTGCGGTGCACGGTGCGCCGGTCGACACCCAGACTGCGGGCCACCTGATCGACGGTGCAGCGTCCCGTCGGTAGCAGCAGTTCCACGAGTTCGCGGACCCGGTCGGTGACGGTGGCCTCCCGCGTCGGGGTCAGCGTGCCCACCAGCTGCTGGGTGTAGGTGCGCAGCAGCGGATCGGCCATGGCGTTCGGGGCGTCGAGATCGGTGCTGTAGGTGAGGATTCCGTCGAAATCCTGATCGAACTCCACGTGCGGACCGAACATCTTGACGTAGGTGGCGCGATCGCGCGGCGCGGGGTGGGAGAAGCAGACCTGTATCGGCCGCCACGTGGGCCCGGCGAAGCCGCGCAGCAGTCCGTGCAACACCCCGGTCGTGAGCTCGACGGCTTGGCGCACGGGCACCTGCCTGCCTACATCGACCGAGACCCGCAGCGTGGCTACGCCGTTGGCCTCGATGATCTCGGTGTGCAGCGCCTCGTTGTACATGTGCTCGTGGCGCGAGAGCAGCCGCAGCGCGCTGCGCACATCGGGCTCCTCGCGGATGACCAGGCTCAGCGGGCCGAGGTTGGCGAAGCGCCGCAGCTGCGCCAACCGCAGGCCGAAGTCTTCCCGACCGGATTCGGCGGCCGAGCGTTCCAGCAGTTCGGCCACGGCCTCGGCCGGCACCCAGCGATCCTGGGTGCCGAAACCGGCCGGGTCGAGGCCGCAGTCGCGGATCAGCCGCGCGGGCTCCAGCCCGAGCGATCGCGCCAGTTCGACGTAGTCGTTCAACGACGCGTACCGGGACAACGGCTTCACCGGACCACCTCCTCCAAGTCCCGAGATGAATAGTTTTCTGTCCCGTCAGGATAAGCATTGAGAGCCGGGCGTCCCTACTGTTATGTCCATCACACCGAAGGAGATGCAGTGGCACACGCAATTCGTTTCGCCGAGATCGGCGGCCCCGACGTCATGCGGTGGGAGACCACCGAGGTCGGCGATCCGGGGCCCGGCGAGGTCCGGCTCCGCCACGAGGCCGTGGGACTCAACTTCGCCGACACCTACTTCCGCACCGGGCTGTACCCCGCCGCCCTGCCCGCCGGACTCGGGGTCGAGGCCGCCGGCGTCATCGAGGCGGTCGGCCCCGGAGTCGCCGGGTTCGCGCCGGGGGACCGGGTCACCTACACCGGCAGCCCGCTCGGCGCCTACAGCACCGCCCGGGTCATGCCCGCCGAGCACCTGATCGCGCTGCCCGACGGCATCGCCTTCGACACCGCGGCCGCCACCACCATGCGCGGGCTCACCACGGCCTACCTGCTGCGGCGGATCCATCCGTTGCGGTCGGGCGACACCGTCCTGCTGCACGCCGCGGCGGGCGGAGTCGGCCAGCTGTTCACCCAGTGGGCCACGCTGCTCGGCGTCCAGGTGATCGGCACCGTCTCCAGCGAGGAGAAGGCGGCCGTCGCCCGCGCCAACGGCTGCGCGCACGTGGTGATCTACACCAGGGAAGACGTCGCGACCCGGGTGCGCGAGATCACCGACGGCGCGGGCGTTCCCGTGGTCTACGACAGCATCGGCAAGACCACCTACCAGTCCTCGCTGGACTCGCTGGCCCGGCGTGGCCTGCTGGTGTGCTTCGGCACCGCGTCGGGCCCGGTGCCGCCGATCGAGGCGATGCAGCTCGCCGTGAAGGGCTCGCTGTTCGTCACCCGGCCCGCCCTGGCCGACTACATCGCCGACCCGGCCGAACGCGCCGAACTCGCCGGCGAACTCTTCGACCACCTCACCGCGGGCCGCCTGCGCGTCGAGATCAACCAGCGCTACGAGCTCGCCGACGCCGTGCGGGCCCACCGCGACCTCGAAGCCGGCCGCAGCGTCGGCGCGTCGGTGTTCACGCTCTGACGCGTCCACCGGAAAGGAACCAGCCATGACCGTCCGTACCGCCCTGCACGCGGTGCCGCTGACCGCGACCATCGGTGCCGAACTGCACGGGGTGAACCTCGCCGAGGTCGCCGCCGACGATGCCCTGTTCGCCGAACTGCGCACCCTGCTGCTGCGCCACAAGGTGCTGTTCGTCCGTGACCAGGACATCACCCGGGCCGAACACGTCGCGCTCGCCGAACGTTTCGGCCCGCTCGAGGATCACCCGGTCGCCTCGGGCGACCCCGACCATCCAGGCCTGGTCCGCATCTACAAGGACCTCGACAGCCGACCCGAGCACTACGAGAACGCCTACCACTGCGATGCCACCTGGCGGGTGAATCCGCCGATGGGTGCCGTACTGCGATGTGTGGAGACGCCGCCGGTCGGCGGCGACACCATCTGGGTGAACATGGTCGAGGCCTACCGGCGGCTGCCGCAGTCGGTGCGCTCGCGGATCGCGCATCTGCGGGCCCGGCACAGCATCGAGGCGAGTTTCGGTGCGGCCATGCTCGAGGAGGACCGGCTCGCACTGCACGACCGATTCCCCGACGCCGAACATCCGGTGGTGCGTATTCACCCGGAAACCGGTGAGGAGATCCTGTTCGTCAATTCCTTTACCACTCATCTGGTGAATTTCCATACGCCGGAAAATGTGCGATTCGGCGCCGATTACGCGCCCGGCGCGAGTGAATTGCTGAACTATCTGATGCGCCAGGCGAGCATTCCGGAATATCAGGTCCGCTGGCGCTGGACCGAGAACAGCTTCGCGATCTGGGACAACCGGTCCACCCAGCACTACGCCGTCCAGGACTACTGGCCCGCGGTCCGCAAGATGGAGCGGGCGGGCATCGTCGGCGACCGTCCCTTCTGACGCCCAACTCCCTTTTCCTTTTCATCCGCGCAATTCCGATCGGAGTACCCCCATGCATTTTCACGACGACGCATTGTTCCCCGAGAACCAGGAGAAGCTGGTCATCACCGCCGCGCCGTACGGCCCGGAATGGGAACTCGATGATTTCCGCGAAGACCTTCCGCTGACGATGGACGAACACGTCCAGCAGGCCGTCGACTGCTACGAGGCCGGCGCCACCGTGCTGCACATCCACGTGCGGGAACTCGACGGCAAGGGCTCCAAGCGCCTGTCGAAGTTCAACGAACTGCTCGGCCGCCTGCGCGAGGCCGTGCCGGACATGATCCTGCAGGTGGGCGGGTCGATCTCGTTCTCGCCCGAAGGTGAGGGCGCCGACGCGCTGTGGCTGCCCGACGACGCCCGGCACATGCTGGCCGAACTCGACCCCAAGCCCGACCAGGTCACCATCGCGATCAACACCAGCCAGATGAACATCGTCGAGCTGATGACCGAGGACGACATCGCGGGCACTTCCTTCGAACGGCCCGAGGTGTACGAGGCCTACCGGGAGATGTACGTGCCCGCGGGCCCGAGCTGGGTCGCCGAGCATCTGAAGCGCTTGCAGGCCAACGGCATCCAACCGCACTTCCAGCTGTCGAGCATCCCGCAGCTGGAGACCGTCGAGCGGCTGATCCGGCGCGGCGTCTACACCGGCCCGCTCATGCTGACCTGGGTCGGCATCGGCGGCGGCTTCGACGGCCCCAACCCCTACAACATGATGGAGTTCATCCGCCGCACCCCCGACGGGGCCGTGCTCACCCTGGAGACGCTGATGCGCAGTGTCTTGCCGGTGAACACGATGGCCATCGCGATGGGCCTGCACGCCCGCTGCGGCAACGAGGACACCCTGTGGGGCCGCAAGGGCGAGAAGATGACCTCCGTCCAGCAGATCCGGCAGCTGGTCCGGATCGCCGGTGAACTCGGTCGCGAAGTCGCCACCGGCAAGGAAGCGCGCGAGATCTACAAGCTCGACGAGCGCTACGCCGACGCCGACGAGACGCTGGCCAAGATCGGGTTCGCCCCGAACCGCAAGCCGGGCCAGGTCGGGTTCACCCACCACGCCTGACCCCTTCCCGGGGAATCAGCTTCCCCGGTCTCGACAACCCGGTGGACGTCAGCGACGACGTCCACCGGTTCGCAGGAGCACTCATGGACCACACCACGACCGCCGTCGCGGCGCCGCATCGAACACCGTCCGTCTCCCGAACCTATCCGTGGCTGGTGTTCGCGCTGGCCTTCGGCCTGCTACTGGCCGACTACATGTCGCGCCAGGTGCTGAGCGCGGTCTTCCCGTTCCTGAAAGCCGAATGGGCGCTGTCGGATTCGCAGCTGGCGTCGTTGAGCAGCGTCGTCGCCCTGATGGTCGGACTGCTCACGCTCCCGCTGTCGGTGCTGGCCGACCGGTGGGGCCGGGTCAAGAGCCTGGTGCTGATGGCCCTGGTGTGGAGCGCGGCGACCCTGGTGTGCGCGCTCGCCGACAACTACCCGCAGATGCTGGCCGCCCGCTTCTTCGTCGGCGTCGGCGAGGCCGCCTACGGCAGCGTCGGTATCGCGCTGGTGCTCAGCGTGTTCGCCGCGCGCAGGCATGCGGCGCTGAGCGGGGCGTTCATGGCGGGCGGCTCGTTCGGCTCGGTGCTCGGGGTCGCCGCGGGCGGCGTCATCGCGGTGCACCTGGGCTGGCGGTGGTCGTTCGCGACCATGGCGATCTTCGGGCTGGTGCTGGCGGTGGCGTTCCGGTCGGTGGTCACCGAGGAGCGCACCGCCCGCCACACCACCGATCCCGCACCCGAGATCGCCTACCGCGCCCCCATTTCGACCCTGTTCACCAACCCGGCGGTGCTGTGCGCGTACGTCGGCAGCGGCCTGCAGATGTTCACCGCCGCCGTGCTGCTGTCGTGGATGCCGAGCTTCTTCAACCGCTACTACGGGCTGGCGCCCGATCGGGCGGCGGGACTGGCGGCGGTCATCGTGACCCTTGTCGGCACCGGCATGGTGGTGTGCGGGGTGATCACCGACCGGGTCGGTCGCGCCGATATGAGCCGCAAATGGCTCACCGCGATCGTGTTCTGCCTGATCTCGCTCGTCAGTCTCGGGCTCGGTTTCGGCCTGGACACCGGTGTGCCGCAACTGGTTCTGCTCGGCATCGGCGCGTTCTTCTCCGGCGGCTCGGCGGGCCCGACCGTGGCGATGGTCGCCAATCTCACCCATGCCTCCGTACGCGCCTCGGCGTTCGGCACCCTCACCCTGGCCAACAGTCTGCTCGGCCTGGCCCTCGGACCGTTCGTCGTCGGGGTGCTCGCCGACCACCTCGGCCTGTGGGACGCGCTGCGCGTGACACCGGTGGTGTCGGTACTCGCCGTCGCCGCCCTGCTCCTTGGCAGGCGCGTCTACCCCCTGGGGCTGCGCGCACTCGCCGCGGTGCACGCCGCGGCCCCGCACTGAATCTCGTCGAAAAGGATGACCGCACCGATGAATTCCCTTCCCACCCCGACCGTCGTGATCGTGCCCGGCCTGCGTGATCACGTCGCCGACCACTGGCAGAGCCTGCTGGCCGCGACCCTGGACAAGGTGGCCGTCGTGCCGCCGCTGGAACGCGACGGACTCAGCCTGCCCGCGCGGATCGCCGCCCTGGACGCCGTCCTCGCCGACATCGAGGGGCCCGTCGTGCTGGTCGCGCACAGCGCGGGCGTGATGATCACCGTGCACTGGGCCCAGCAGTCCACCCGGGCCGTGCGCGGCGCGCTGCTGGCGACACCGCCCGACTTCGAAACACCGCTGCCACCCGGGTATCCCAGCGCCGCCGACCTCGCCGCGCACGGCTGGACCCCGGTGCCGCGCCGCCGGCTGCCGTTCCCGACCATCGTCGCCGCGAGCAGCACCGACCCCCTGGCCACCAGCCGCCGGGTCGCCGGGATGGCCGAGGCGTGGGGCAGCAGCCTGGTCGACCTCGGCGACGTCGGGCACCTGAATCCGGCGGCAGGCTACGGTCCGTGGCCGCGCGCGCAGGAACTGCTCGACGACCTGCTCGCCATGACCGAGAGCGCGGAGCTCGCCCGATGACGACGGTGTTCGCCACTGCCGCCGAGGCGGTCGCCGATATCGGCTCCGGCGCCTCGCTGGCCGTCGGCGGATTCGGAGTGTGCGGCATCCCCGACGCACTGATCCACGCGCTGGCGGCGGGCAATGCCGCCGACCTGGAGATCTTCTCCAACAACTGCGGCACCGACGCGCACGGCCTGGGAATCCTGCTGGCGCAGAAGCGTATCCGCCGGGTCACCGCGTCCTATGTGGGCGAGAACGCCGAGTTCGCGCGCCAGTATCTGGCCGGGGAACTCGAAGTCGAACTGACGCCCCAGGGCACGCTGGCGGAGAAACTGCGGGCGGGCGGAACCGGGATTCCGGCCTTCTTCACCGCCGCGGGGGTAGGCACGCCACTGTCGGAGGGTGGACTGCCGTGGCGGTATCACCCCGACGGCTCGGTGGCGGTCGCCTCGCCGCGCAAGGAGGTCCGGACCTTCGCCGGGCGCCGATTCGTGCTCGAGGAATCGATCACCGCCGACTACGCCCTGGTGCACGCCCTGGTCGGGGACACCGCGGGAAATCTGGTGTTCAACAAGGCGGCCCGCAACTTCAACCCGCTCGCCGCGATGGCGGGGAAGGTATGCATCGCCCAGGTCGAGAACCTCGTCCCCGCCGGCACGCTCGATCCGGCGCAGGTGCACCTGCCCGGGGTCTTCGTCGACCGCATCGTGCACACCGGCCCGCAGACCAAACCGATCGAAAGGCGGACCGTCTCGTGAACCCGACCGTGACCGCCGGGTGGACGCGGACCCAGATGGCCGCCCGCGCCGCCCGCGAACTGCGACCCGGCGAGTACGTCAACCTGGGTATCGGCCTGCCCACGCTGATCCCGAACCAGCTCCCCGCCGGTGTGGCGGTGACATTGCACTCGGAGAACGGCATCCTCGGCACCGGCCCCTACCCGCACGCCGACGATATCGACGCCGACCTGATCAACGCGGGCAAGGAGACGGTCACCGTCACCGACGGCGCCGCCTTCTTCGACTCCGCGCTGAGCTTCGGCATGATCCGCGGCGGCCACATCGACACCGCCGTCCTGGGCGGCATGCAGGTCTCGGCCACCGGCGACCTCGCCAACTGGATGGTGCCAGGACAGATGGTGAAGGGCATGGGCGGCGCGATGGACCTGGTCCACGGTGCCCGCCGGGTGATCGTGCTGATGACCCACACCGACAAGTCGGGTGCGTCGAAGCTCGTGCCGCGCTGCACCCTGCCGCTCACCGGCGTCGGCGTCGTGCACCGGGTGATCACCGAACTCGCCGTCGTCGACATCGAACCCTGCGGGCTGGTGCTGCGCGAATGCGCGCCCGGTGTCAGCGAAGACCACGTCCGCGCCGTCACCGCGGCACCCCTGCACTGAAGAACGAGGAACACCATGATGAGCAAGACCCTGGCCGCCGCCGCACTCACGGTGCTCGCCGCGAGCGGCACCGCGCACGCGGAGCGCGCCGACCCCGCACCGCTCGGATTCACCGCCCACGCCACCGATTCGGCCTCGATCATCGCGATCGATTCCGGCACCCTCACCGTCGAGAACGGCACGTTGACCGCCAGGACCGACACGGGCACCGTCGTCGCCGCGACCCCGCTGCACTTCGCCGTCGACGACTTCGTCTTCCCGATCGCCGCGCACATCGACGGCCGCACCGCGACCCTGACGCCGGAGCTGGCCATGGACAAGGCGGTCTACCGGCCCGTCGCGCTGCCGTTCGAGGACAAGGCGCCGTGGAAGTCCGAATACGACCGCGAACAGGCCGCGTGGGCGCGCATGACCACAACCATCTCCACCGGCGCCGCGGTCGGCACTCTGATCGGTGGTCTCGGCGGTGCCGCCGTGGGCTGTGTCCTCGGCGGGGTCGTCGGCGCGACGGTGGCCGCGGCGACCATCATCGGGCTGTTCGGTCCGTTCCTGCCCGCGGCCGCCGTCGGCTGCCTCGGCGGCGTACTCGCGGTCGGTGCGCTCGGCACGGTGGCGGGTCAGTTGCTGGTGACCGCGCCCGTCGCGATCGGGGCCGCGATCCAGTACTTCACCACGATCACCGCGCCGTTCCCCGGCAAGTAGGGACCCCGCACGACCGCCGGGACCCGGCGGTCGTGCGTTCGGCGGCGCGCGGCCGGACAGCGGGGGATGATCGAGGCATGGGCTTCTACAGCGAGCGGATCCTGCCGCACATCGTCGACACGGTGTGCGGGGTGGCCAACAACGATCCTCTGCGCAGGCGCACCTGCGCGGGTCTGCACGGGACCGTGCTCGAAGTCGGGTTCGGGTCGGGGACCAATGTCGGGTTCTATCCGGCGGCGGTGGAGCGCGTCAGCGGGGTGGAACCCGCCGATACCGCGTGGAAGATCGCGGCGAAGCGGGTGGCGGCGAGCCGGGTGCCGATCGAGCGGGCCGGACTGGACGGACAGGCACTGCCGTTCCCGGACGCCACCTTCGATACCGCGCTCTCGACCTTCACGCTGTGCACGATTCCCGACGTCGGCGCCGCGCTGGCCGAGATCCGCCGGGTGCTCAAACCCGGCGGCACACTGCACTTCGTCGAGCACGGGCTCGCCCCCGATGCCTCGGTGCGGACCTGGCAGCACCGGCTCGACCCGATCCAGCAGCGGATCGCCGGCGGCTGCCACCTCGTGCGCGACATCCCCGCCTTGCTCACCGACGCCGGATTCGAGACCGTCGAACTCGATCGCTTCTACCAGCCGGGCGCCCCGAAAGCCTTCGCCGCCTTGTCGCTGGGTATCGCGCGCTGACCCCGCAAGACCTCGGCACGATGCGGCAGAAGGACGATCTCGCGTGAGCACACCGCGACGGTTCTGGATCGAATTCGACCGGCACGAGTCTGCGTACACACGACTCCGGGAGGGCGTCGGCGTGACCGGATTCGACGTCCCGGACTGTCTGTCGATGGTGGCGGAGCAGGTCGCGGACGGTCCGCTGCCGCCCGTCCGCCGCATCACGGCCGACATCTCCCTGGCCGAGCCGATGCGGCTGAATCGCTGTCTCGGGGTCCCGGTGTGGCGCGGGGTGTGGTATCCACCGGTGAATCTCGGAATCGGGCCGACCCGGGGCATCGACCGCCGCGGCGCGCCCACCGACTATCCGGCACCCGTCACCGACTCACGCCGGGTGCGAGCGGGTGCGACCCCGTCCACGAAGGGCACCTGGTGGGACGAGATCCCGCACATCGACGGCCTGACGTGGCCGCTGCTGACGCTGCACAGCGCCGAGTACCGCCGCGGCATGCGTGGCAGCGTCCCCACACTGCGGGCCGCTTGCGTCAGGGACCCGACCTACGGCGAACTGCTGCGTCGATCTCTCGATTACATGATCGCCTGGCGCCCGACTCCCGACGAGTGGTTCGATCCGACCGGGACCAGGTTCGCCGATCAGCGCGATCTCGACGAATACCTGTGCGCCTTCCGCGACTACCTGCTCGGTGATCGCCCGGAGCCGATCTATCCGCCCGGTAGTGAGCCACTCGCACCCGAGGAAGCGCAGCGGCGAGCCGTCCAGATCCTGTTCGGCGGTCGCCCCGAGGCAGGTTGAAATCAGCCCGAATACATGGGTGGGCGGACCGCCGTCGCGGCGATAGCGTCCCGGCATGACCAGTCAGCTCACCACGCTCAACGAGATCTCCGACACGACCGCGCAGGCGGTGGCGGCCGATCCGGCCAACGCGCGCTTCGTCTTCCGGGCGGCAGGCACCACCGAGGGCACGGTGGGCAGTGTCGTCACCGCACGCTCGCACCGCGTGGCCGTCGACGAACCACCCGCCCTCGGTGGCGCCGATGCCGCCGCCAATCCGGTCGAGGTGTATCTCGCGGCCCTGATCTCCTGCCAGGTGGTCACCTACCGATTCTGGGCGCAACGGCTCGGCATCACCGTCGACGACCTTGCGATCACCGCCGAGGGCGATCTGGACGTGCGCGGCTTCTTCGGCATCGACGACACCGTGCGCCCCGGCTTCCAGGCGGTGCGGGTGAACGTGCGGATCACCGGCCCCGAGTCCGCGCAGCGCTACGCGGAACTGCAGCAGGCCGTCGACGCGCACTGCCCGGTGCTCGACCTGTCGACCGGTGCCACCCCGGTGAGCACCACACTCGACGTCGGCTGAGCGGGAATCCGTTCCAGCACACCACCGGCGAACACGTCGTAAAGCGGCAGCGTCTCCAGGTGGACGTAGCCGATGTGGCAGTCGCACACCGACAGCGGGCACGGGCGCGGGGTCAGCGCCGCACGGTAGGAGCCGTCGTAGAGGTTGCCCAGAGGCGTGCGCACGAAGTGGCAGCGGCGGACCTCGCCGTCACCGTCGACCGAGATCACCGACGCCCCGGTGCGGCACGGTGCTCCGGCCGAGCGGTGCGGGTGCCTGCTGAAGGGGAACAGCGCGTCGATCGCGGTCCAGCACGCGGCCTCGTCGTCGGTGTAGGTGTGGCCCTCGGCGGCGTTGATCCACAGGTACACGTGGTCGGGCAGGTCGGCGCGCAGCCTGCGGGCGTGGTCGAGATGGTCGGGCAGGCCGACGATGCCGACGCTGAACCGGATGCCTGCCTCGGCCAGCCGTTCAACCTTGTCGAGGAATCGGCGATACGGCGTCTGGCCGGGATGGTAGGTGCACCAGAGGGCGAGGGTGTCGCGGTCCGCGTCGGCGGTCCAGTCGATCCGGCCACTCAGGTTGGTCTGGATGGCGACCCGATCGATGTGCGGGCGGTGCGACAACTCGATCAGTGCCGTCCGGTACCACGACCGCACCAGGCCTTCGCCCCATGGCGTGAACAGCACCGACAGCCGGTCCTCGGTCTGGGCGTGCGCCCAGTCGGTGAAGCGGCGCAGCGCGGCTCGGTCGGTGCGCAACTGGTCGGTGGAGTCGCGGCGCTTGGCGAACGGGCAGTACGGGCAGTCGTAGTCGCAGGAGGCCAGCGGCCCCCGATACAGCAGGGTCAGGTCCATGGTCAGCGCAGCTCGTAGGCGGCCATGGCGGCGCGCACGGCGGGGGAGAAGAACTCGGGGCCGATCGCGTCGGAGTACGCCAGGCCCTGCGGCGACAGACGCAGCAGATCGGTGCCGGTGTCGGCCAGCCAGCCGCGCTCGGCCAAGGTGTGCAGTTCGGCGCCGAAGTCGTCCCAGGGATCGGTGCCGAAGCGGGCGCGGTAGTCGGTGAGGAGAAGTCCGTCGGCTTGCAACAGCGACTGGAGCAGGTGCCTGCGGGCGGCTTCGTCGGCGTCGATCACCCGGCCGTGCAGGGCCGACGTGAAATCTGTGGTCGCGATGTAGGTGTCGATGATGCCGCGTACCTCGCGCAGGTCGACGGCGTAGTCGAACGAGTAGTGCAGCGTGCTCGTGTAGGAGCGGGCGCCGCAGCCGAGCCCGATCATGCCGTCGGTCTGGCAGGCGTAGTCGTCGGGGCCCTGGGGTGGGGCGTCGGCGCGGCGGAACATCCGCATCGACACCTGCTCGTAGCCGGCGGCGAGCAGATGGTCGCGCCCGTACGCGTACAGCGCGAGGCGATCGCGGTCCCAGTCCTGTTCGGCGACAGCGGGATCGGCGTGCCTGGCCAGACCGGTCAGCGGCCGCACATACAGCGGGTAGAGGTAGATCTCTTCTGGCCGCCAGGCCAGGGCCGCGTCCAGCGAGACGCGCCAGCTCGCGGCGGTCTGGCCGTCGATGCCGTAGATCAGGTCGATATTGAGCACGGGGATGCCCGCGTCCCGGATCCGGCCCAGGGCCGCTTCGACCTCGGCGCGACGTTGTGGCCGCACCGCCGCCTTGGCCTCGTCGTCGAGAAAGCTCTGCACGCCCAGACTCAATCGGGTCGCCCCGCGCTCGGCCAGCACCGACAGCCGGTCGGCGGTGGCGGTGGACGGCGAGGCCTCCACCGACAGCGGGATCGCGCGCAGGTCGGCGCCCATGATCGCCTCGGCGATATCGCAGAGTCTGGTCAGCTCGTCGGCGGTGAGGAAGGTCGGGGTGCCGCCGCCGAAGGCCGCGTTGGCGAAGCGCGGTCGTTCGGCATCGCCGAGACCGTCCCGGACCGCGCTCGCCTGGCGGGCGAGCGCGTCGAGATAGCGGCCGGTGAGACCCTCCGGTGCGCCGACCCGCGTGAACAGATTGCAGAAACCGCAGCGCACCTCACAGAACGGGATGTGCAGATACAGCGACAGCGCCGACCGGGCTTCACCGGCCCACACCCGCGCCAGCGGTGGCCGGTCCGGCAGCGGCCGATAGGCCGTCTTGTGCGGGTAGGCGTAGACGTAGTTCTGGTAGGGGCGCGGTAGCGCGGTATCGATCATGCGTCGGGCTCCAGGAAGAAGTGGCTGTAGGGGACCGTCCACACCGATTCGTGGCCGAGCCGGTGGCCGGTGTACCCGTCGTCGCCGTAGGCGGTGCCGTGATCGGAGCACACGATCGCGAAACACCGTCGGCGCGACCGCATCGCGTCGAACAGCCTGCCGACATGGGCGTCGATGTATTCCAGTGCCGCCGCGTGGGTGTCGCGGCTGTCTCCCGCCGCGCGGGTCGCGCCCGGCAGGTGGAACCAGTTGGGCTGGTGCAGGGCCGAGGCGTTGAGGAACAGGAACAGCCGCTGGTCGGCGGGCACGGCCGCGACGACACGTTCGGCGCAGGCCACCTGCGCCTCGAACGAGGTCGGCGACGCCACCGAGAACTCCGGCGCCCAATGGCTTTCGGTGAACAGCCCGGGCAGCACGCTGCCCAGCGCCCCCTGCTTGTTGAAGAAGCCGACACCACCGATGCACACGGTGTGGTAGCCGCGCGCCGTCAGAGCCGTCACCAGATCGGGCTCCTCGAAGACGAAGGTGCCCTCGGCGGTGGTCTCGCTCCCCGCGAACCGAGCCGCGAACAGGCGCGGATGCGGACCCGGCGCGGCCGGGGTCGGCAGGAAGCCGGCGAACATCGCGTGGTGCGAGGCGTAGGTGAAACTGCCCGGCGCGTGGCGCTTTTCCCAGCGGCCCTGCGGCAGGTGTGCGGCCAGGGTGGGCAGTCTGCCCGCGGCCGCGAGTTCGGTCGCGACGTCGTAGCGCAGCGTGTCGAGCGTGAGCAGCAACAGGTCGTCGCGGCCGACGACCTCGGTCATATCGGGACGCGACCCGGTCGAGAAGGTCATCGGGAGGCTCCGATCGCGGCCGCGGCGGTGAGCTGTGCGGTGTAGGTGTCCATCCCCTCGGCCGGTGTTCCCGGCAGGCCGGTCAGCCCGGGGAGCAGGTCACCGAAGGCGTTGACCTCGCCGACGGTGAACCGTCGCCAGTGCGCGCCGGGCAGGAGATCGACACCGACGCACAGGGTCGCCGGGAAGCAGGCGGCGGCGCGTTCGCAGATGTCCATCGCCTCGGCCCACCGGTCACCCATCGCTGCACGGACGTGGGCCAGATCCCCGCGCGCACCGCCGAGGTGCAGGTTGGTCAGGGGGCCACGGCTGGTGCGGACGACGACGTGGGTCGCCCGGCCCGCGATCACCACGACCCGCAGGTCCGCGCAGCGGCCACCGGTGGTGGCCTTGGGGATCCAGCGTTCGACATGCAGGCCGTCGGGCGCGAGCCGGTCGACGATCGCGGCGATCTCGCGTTCGTCGCGGTACCGGCGCACCCGCAAGGAGTTGTGCAGGGTGCCTTCGGCGCTGATTTCGACCGAGGTCGTCGCCTGCCAGCGACCCGACGCGGTGGATTCGATCGCCAGCACCCCTGACGCCGACGAACCGTGCGCGAGCTTCACGAACACCCGCGCCATGCCCGCCGCCCGCATCTGCGCTCGCACGTCGACCCAGCCGTGGAGCGGGCCCGTGACCGGTGACGGCGGGACCGGCACCCCGGCCGCGGTGAGGTGGCCATGGCAGCGCCGTTTGTCGAACAACACCGCGAGATCGGCCGGATCGTCGAGCCGGTGCCCGCCGCGCAGCGACCCCACCGCCGCGAGAAAGCCCGCGTACCACCGGGCCGAACCCTCCACGCGGGTCGGATCATTCACCCCACGCAACAGTGCATCGACTGCAAGATTCTCACCGGGGGAATCCAGCCGGACGAGCTCGTCGGCGGCGAGATCATGGCCGCCCTCGGTCAGCACCGACAGCCATTCCACCACCCGCGGTGCCGGAAACCCGGCCGCGCGGGCCGCGTCGGTGCACAGCCGGACCCGCCGGTTCTCGGCGTTGCCGACCACCACCCAGCGCACGTCGGATCACTCGCCGACCGCGACGAACCGCCACACCGAACCGTCGTCGTCCTCGTCGGATTCGGCGTCGTCGGTGTCCAGATTCAGTGCCACGCCCGCCGGGGTGAGGGTGTCGGCGAGGCGGGCGCCGATCTCCTTGCTTACGTAGTTGTAGTGCAGATCCAGTGAGGTCAGGTGGGTCAGCGGCTGACCGCCGAGCAGCGCGGCGGCGCCGTCGTCGGTGAGCACACCCATCGACAGGTCGAGCACCTCGAGCCGGGCGACCACCGGCGCCGAGGCCACCGCGGCGCACACCGCGTCCTGGATCTCGCTGTTGCGCAAGGCCAGCCGCTTGAGGTTGGGCAGCCGGTCGCCGGACAGGATCGGCGCGAGGTCGCTGACATCGGCGTCGCCGCCGTACTCGGACGTCCCCAGCCACAGTTCCAGGTCGTGCAGTGCGGGCAGGTCGCTGGCGGCGATGCCGCGGACGACGGCCACCGGCAGACCACCGGCCTGCACCTTCAGCTTGCGCAGGTGCTCGTGGCGGACCGCCGGGAATTCCAGCTGCTCGCCACCGCGCACGCCGAACTCCTCGAGCCGCGGGAACGCGTCGAGCAGCCGGGTGACCTCGCCCTGATTGATCCAGGAGATCTCGCACTCCTCGCCGATGATGTCGCCGATGAACAGCGCCCGCAGCATCGGTAGCCGCGCGCGGGCGGCGATGATCGCGTCGATCACATCATCGGGGCGATTGTCGTAGGCGTCGGCCCACGAGCCGACGACGATCGCGCGCACCCGCGCCGTATCGACCGTGTCGAGGAACCGGGCGAAAGCCTCCGGCCAGGTCTCCGCGGCCTCATAGGAATCGACACCGATCCGCCACGCCACACCGTCCGCGGCGGGCAGCAGCCGCACCGCCGTCTCCCGCGCTTCGTCGTCCTTCTCCGGGTCCGGGAACGGATAGGCAGGCAGACCGCCCCACCCGCGCAGATGTTCTCCGATGGACATAGCTGTTCCCGCCCCTTCTGGCGTAGTGACCCCGTGGTGACTGCTGCGTTTCTACCAAGCGGCACCGACAATCCGCGCGGCGGGCCGAGTTGTCGGCACCTGCCGCTACCGTCCTCGCCACGGCTGCGGTCGCGGGCCGTGACGGGAGGAAATTCATGTATCGACAAGGCGATGTCCTGATCGTGCCGCTGGCCGAGACGGCGGTCCCCGCCGGTGCTCTGGCGGCGCGGGGCGAGCACCGCGACGGGCGGGGCAGGCTCGTGCTGGCGCTCGGGGAGGTGACCGGGCACGCGCATGCGATCGCCGCGCCCGGTCGGTTGATCAGGGAGGCAGGGGCTTTCGGCCCGATGCTGCTGCACCTGCCCGAAGGCGGACGGGTGGTGCACGAGGAGCACGCGCCCATCGGCCTGCCCAAGGGCTGGTACCGGGTGGTGCGCCAGCGTGAGTACCTCCCCGGCTCCGTGCGGGTGGTGGCCGACTGATGAGCGGGGAGCCCACGAGGACGGACGACCACTGGCGGGCGATCGCCGCCGCGACCGGACCCGGCGACCGGGCGGCCGCCGAAGCGGGCGTGCGCCTGGCCTATTCGCGTGCGGGCCTGCCCGAACCCGAGCAGATCCGCTGGGCGCGTTCGCCGCTGGAAGCCGTGCGCATCCTCACCTCGGGGATCGATCCGGGCGCACCGGTACGGGAGGCCGTGCGCAGCGGACCGTGGGCGGCCGAACGCGCCCGGTTGCACGCCGAACTGGGCGCGCCCGGTTACAGCGCGCACTGGCGGGCCACCGGCGCCGACCTGTGGGAGGTCACCGCCATGGTGATCGACCGGATCCGCGCCGGCGTCGCCGAGGCGGCCGGCGGTGATCGCACGCAGGAGCGGCGGATTCGTGTGCTGCTGCTCGATGCCGTGCTCGGTCAGCACGAGGCGGCCTGGCTCAGCGCCTACGACACCGCGCCCGGGCACCCGCTCGACGGCGTGGCCGAGGTGGCGCGGCACGCGGGCTGGTGGTGGCCCTACGCGAAGATCGCGGTGATCTCCGAACGCCCGATCGCGCTGCATCGCGACGAGGCCGGGCGCCTCGACCGCGCCGACGGACCCGCCCTGGCCTACGCCGACGGCTTCGCCTTGCACGCGTGGCGCGGCATGCCGGTGCCCGCCGAGTTCCTGGACAGCCTGAACTCGCTGACGCCGCAGCGCATCCGCGACGAAGAGAACGCCGAACTGCGCCGGGTCATGCTCGAGCACTACGGCTACGACCGGTACCTGACCGAATCCGACGCTCGGCCCGTGCACCGCGACGAGACCGGCGTTCTGTGGCGCATCGATCTCGTCGGCGACGAGGACGTCGTCATGGTCGAGGTGGTGAATTCGACGCCGGAGCCCGACGGTACGCATCGCGTGTACTGGCTGCGCGTCCCGCCGACCACCCGCACTGCCCGCGAAGGCGTCGCGTGGACGTTCGGGCTCGGCGCCGACGCCTACGACCCGGTGCAGCAGACCTGAGCGACCTCAGCGCTCGGTCGGCTGCGCCGAGGTGGTGGCGAGGAACTCCGTGACGGCGGCGGCGACCGCGGTGGGCTGGTCGAGCATCGACAGGACGTAGGCGTCGTCGATCTCGACCAGCCGGGCGCGCGGGATGAGGTCGGCCAGGCGACGGCCGTGCTCGCGCGGCATGACCTTGCCCGCCGACGACCACAAGATCAGGGCCTCGCCCCGGAAGCGGCGCAGCGCCTCGGTTGCGGTGACGAGGTCGGGCTTGCGCAAGCCCGACCGCATGTAGGCGAGCACGTCGGCGCGGATGCCCCGATCGCGCAGACCCGGTTCGGTCCAGCCGTGGACGAGATCGTCGGGCAGGGGGTATTTCGCCATCCAGCCGAACATCAGCGGACTGTCACGCAACCATCGGATGCGGAGCTGGCGCAGTGCCAGGGTGACACCGCCGGGCAGGTAGGCGGCCAGTGTCGCGGTCTTGCCGGGCAGGCCGGGCGGGAAGTTGTCGAACGCCTCGCTAGGGAAGACGATCAGCCGGCCGACGCGCTCGTCGAGATCGTAGGCGGTGAGAAACAGGGCGCCGCCCCAGTCGGAGTGCACGAGGGTCACCTCGCGCAGGTCGAGGGCGGCGAGGAAGTCGGCGACGAGCTGGTTGAGGCCGCGCAGGCTCAAGTCGGTGCCGGGCCGCAACGGTTCCGGATGCGCCCCCAGCGGCAGATCGGGCAGTACATAGCGGAAGCCGGTCGGGAGCAGGTCCAGGATGTGATCCCACACGGTGTGGTTCATCAGCAGACCGTGCAGCAGCACGACCGGTGGGCCCTCGCCGCGTTCGTGGAAGTGGATGCGGCCCGCGGGCAGATCGACGGTCGGCATGAGACCCTCCAGCGTTAGAGTGTTCGCTCTAGTGTGTTTGCTCTAGTCTGGTGTGGTGAGCGAGAAGATGTCAACGGCTACCCGGGATCGGCTGGTCGTCGCGGTCGCCGAGCTGATGCGCACGCACGGCTACAGCGCGATCACCGTCAAACAGATCACCGCCGCCGCACAGGCGCCGATGGGGTCGCTCTACCACCACTTTCCGCACGGCAAGGTGCAGATCGCGGCGGAGGCGCTGCGCAGCTCCGGCGCCGCCTACATCCAGCTGCTGCCCCTGCTGATGGACCCACACCCCGATCTGCGTGTCGCGGTGCCCGCGGCGTTCGACGATGCCGCGCGCACGATGGCCGAGTCGGGGTGGATCAACATGTGCCCGGTCGGCACGGTCGCCGGGGAGATCGCCGACAGCGAACCGGAGCTCCGGGCCGTCGCCGCTGAGGTCGTCGCGGACTGGATCGACCAGGGCACCGCCTATTTCGTGCGCCGTGGTCTGGACACCGCCGACGCCCGCGACCTCGTCCTCGGCCTGCTCAGCTCCCTGGAAGGCGCGTTCGTGCTGGCCAGAACCATGCGCTCGGCCGAACCGCTGCACGCGGCCGGCCGTGCGGTCGGAGCACGGATCGACGCGCTCCTCGCGGCCCGCGACCATGCCGCGGGCTGAGCGATCCCGCTAGCGGACGAGCACGACGCGAGCCACCAGCGCTTTGTGATCGGCGCCGGGCAGCGCGACGGTCGTCACCGCGGTGGCGTGCGCCCCGGCGAGCAGCACGTGGTCGATGCCGATCAGTGGCGGCAGACGTTTATCCGTCGGGTAGGTGACCAGGTGCCCGGCACCGGCCTGCGCGGCGGCATCGGCGAACCGGCCCGATGCCAGCGCCCGGAACCGCGCGTGGTCGTAGGTAGCGTTGAAATCCCCGCCCACTATCACCGGGCGATCGGCCGGGGACCGGCGTAGGACCTCGCCGAGCCGGGACAATTCGTCGGCCCACACTCCGGTGTCGTAGACCGGCGGGACCGGATGCACCGCGTAGACCGAGACCGGCCCGACCTGCGGAATCATGGCGGTCGCCGAGATCTGATTGAGGACATACCCGTCGTATTCGACGGTGTCCGACAACGGGAATCGACTCCAGATCCCGGTCCCGCTCGCGGTCTGCCCCGGGGCGAGATAGTGGTACGGCAACACCTCGTCCAGGCCCGCGCGCCCCAGTTCGGTCACGGCGGTACGCGTGAGTTCGTTGACGGTGAGCACCGCGACATCGCGCGAGCGCACCTGTGCCACCAGCGCGCCCGGGTCGGCGCCGTCGAACAGCAGATTCGCCTGCATCACCGTGATCGCCGGCCCCTCGCCCCCGCCGTCGGCGAAGTACAACGGCGCCTGCGTCGCCACACCGAGTCCGGCGACCACGACCGCGGCGCCGGTCGCGACCCACTGCCGGGTCACCGCGAACCCCACCGCGCCCAGAATCGCCCCGCCCATCAGGTAGGGCGCGCCGGACGCGGCGAGCACCAGCGGTTCCGCCGACCAGTCGAGGTAACGCAACGCCACACCCAGCGCACCCGCCGCCGTCGCGGCGCCCGCCAGCAGCAGCGTCCCGACCCGAACGACCTGCGATCTCATCGCCACAGCCAAACACGCCGGGCAGCGGACACGCGAATCCGGGGAATTCGGCTCAGCACGAGCAGTAGTCGCCAGCAGCGGCGGAATCCGCGTGAGCCAGGGGAGTCGGCGCGGGGGACACCGCCGGGGTGGTAGGAAAGGGGACGTGTCGGCATCTGGCGAGAGTTCTGGTTCGAACGAACGGTCCCGCGCGGTGGACGAGGTGGTGGAGCTGGTCAGTGCGCTGATCCGGTTCGACACCTCCAACACCGGTGAGCTGGCGACCACCAAAGGCGAACGCGAGTGCGCGGAGTGGGTGGCCGCGCAATTGCAGGAGGTCGGCTACGAGACCGAGTACGTCGAGTCGGGCGCGCCCGGTCGCGGCAACGTCTTCGCGCGATTGAAGGGCGCCGACTCCAGCCGGGGCGCGCTGATGATCCACGGACACCTCGACGTCGTGCCCGCCGAGGCCGCCGACTGGAGCGTGCACCCGTTCTCCGGCGCGGTCCGCGACGGCTACGTGTGGGGCCGCGGCGCGATCGACATGAAGGACATGGTCGGCATGACGCTGGCCCTGGCCCGCCAGTTCAAGGCCGAGGGCACCGTCCCGCCACGCGACCTGGTGTTCGCCTTCCTCGCCGACGAGGAGAACGGCGGCAAATGGGGGTCGCAGTGGCTGGTGGACAACCGGCCCGACCTGTTCGACGGGGTCACCGAGGCGGTCGGCGAGGTCGGCGGCTTCTCGCTGACCGTGCCGCGCCCCGACGGCACCGAACGCAGGCTCTATCTGGTGGAGACCGCCGAGAAGGGTCTGGGCTGGATGCGGTTGCGGGCCAAGGCCCGCGCCGGGCACGGTTCGTTCCTGCACGACGACAATGCCGTCACCATCCTCGCCGAGGCCGTCGCGCGGCTGGGCAGGCACACCTTCCCGGTGGTGCTGTCGGACTCGGTGGCCGAGTTCCTCGCCGCGGTCAGCGAGGAGAGCGGGTTGCAGTTCGACCCGGAGGGCCCCGATATCGAGGGTCAGCTCGCCAAGCTCGGCACCATCTCCCGCATCATCGGCGCCACCCTGCGCGATACGGCCAATCCGACGATGCTGCAGGCGGGCTACAAGGCCAATGTCATCCCGCAGACCGCGGAGGCCGTGGTGGACTGTCGCGTGGTGCCGGGGCGGCAGGCCGCGTTCGAACGCGAGGTCGACGAGCTCATCGGCCCGGACGTCGAACGCGAGTGGATCACCAAGCTCGACTCCTACGAGACCACCTTCGACGGCCACCTCGTCGACGCCATGAACGACGCGGTGCTGGCCCACGACGCCGACGGGCGCACCGTGCCCTACATGCTCTCCGGCGGCACCGATGCGAAAGCGTTCGCGCGGTTGGGTATTCGCTGCTTCGGCTTCGCGCCGCTGCAGCTGCCGCCGGAACTGGACTTCACCGCCCTGTTCCACGGGGTGGACGAGCGGGTCCCGGTGCGGTCACTGGAATTCGGCACCCGGGTCCTGGAACACTTCCTCCTGCACAGCTGAGCACCGACGCCACGAATCGGAGACCCCATGAGCTACAACCCGTATGACGCACTGCCGCAGGTTCCGTCGTTCACCGTCACCTCCGCCGACATCACCGATGGTCAGCCGCTGGCCAACGACCAGGTGTCCGGCGTGTTCGGCGCGGGCGGCAAAGACGTCTCGCCCCAGCTGAGCTGGTCCGGTTTCCCCGAGGGCACACAAAGCTTCGCGGTCACCGTCTACGACCCGGACGCGCCGACCGCCTCGGGCTTCTGGCATTGGGCGGTGGCCAACATCCCCGCCTCGGTCACCGAGCTCGACGCCGGCGCGGGCAGTGAAGGTGGCACCCTGCCCGCGGGCGCGGTCACGCTGCGCAACGACGGCGGTTTCCCGGGCTTCGTCGGCGCCGCGCCGCCGCAGGGCCACGGCCCGCACCGGTACTTCGTGGTGGTGCACGCCGTCGACGTGCCCGAGCTGGAAGTCGGGCCGGACGCGACGCCGGCCTACCTCGGGTTCAACCTGTTCTTCCACACGCTCGGCCGGGCCACTCTGATCGGGACCTACGAGCAGAACTGAGCACATACGGCGGTGGCCCCGGGAGTCGGAATTCCCGGGGCCACGGCCGTTCTCGTGCTACTTCACATTGACGACGTGTTCGGCCGGCGTCGCGGCGTACAGCTGCTCGATGTGCTCGGCGTACTTGGCCGCGATCGGGGTGCGCTTGAGCGACATCTTCGGGGTCAGTTCGTCACCGCCCGGCTCCCACAGGGTTTCCACGATCACGAAGCGCTTGATCTGCTCCACCCGGGACAGCTTGCGGTTGCCCGCCGACACCGCGGCCTTGACCTCCTCGACGATCTCGCTGCGCCGGGCGAGCTCGGCGTGGGTCGCGTCGGTGGCACCGAACTCCTTGGCACGCAATGCCGCGACATCGGGATCGAGCATGATCAGCGCGGTGATGTAGGGGCGGGCCTCGCCGATCGCGACGGCCTGACCGATCATCGAGGACGCGGCCTTCATCGCGTTCTCGATGTTGGAGGGGGCGATGTTCTTGCCCGCCTCGCTGATGATCAGTTCCTTCTTGCGGTCGACGATGCGCAGGTACCCGTCGGCGTCGAGGGTGCCGATGTCGCCGGTGTGCAGCCAGCCGGCGTCGTCGATCGCCTCGGCGGTCTTGTCGGGCATGTTGCGGTAGCCGGGGGTGACGATCGGTCCGCGGATCAGTACCTCACCGTCGGCGTCGAGCCGCAGCTCGACACCGTCCATGACGCGACCGACCGAGCCGGGACGCGGCTTGTCCAGATCGGTGAAGGTACCGACACCGGTGGTCTCGGACATGCCCCACACCTCGCTGACCGCGAATCCGAGGCCCAGGAAGTACTCCAGGGTCTCCGCGGGCACCGGGGCGGCACCGGACGCGGCGACCTTCAGCTCACCGAAACCGAGCGCCTCGCGCAGCTTTGACAGCACCAGGGCGTCGGCGGCCTTGTGCTGCACGCCGAGCAGCAGCGAGCCGCCCTCACCGGACAGCTTGGCCTTGGCCTGCGCGACACCGACCCCGATCGCCCAGTTGGCCAGCGCCTTCTTCACCGGGCTCGGCTCGACCGCGAGCTTGTTCTCGATGCCCGCCTTGATCTTCTGCCACACCCGCGGCACACCGAAGAACACGGTGGGACGGGCGTCGGGCAGCGCGGCGGCGATCTCGCGCGGGTCGGGCACGGTGGTGATCTGGATGCCGGTGAGCAGGCTCATCGCGTGCGCGGAGATGCGGTCGGCGACGTGCGCGGCGGGCAGGTACGACACCGCGCGGTCGTCGAAACCGACCGGCAGCGGACCGGACACCAGGCCGACGACCTGCGCGATCACATTGCTCTGGGTGAGCTCGACGCCCTTGGACGGGCCGGTCGTGCCGGAGGTGTAGATCAGGGTGGCCAGATCGCCCGGCTGCACGGCCTGCCACGCGGCGTCGAAGTCGAAGTCGGGCTCCGGATCGGATTCCAGCTGGGCCAGGCCGAGGGTGCCTTCGGCGGTGCCGTCGACCAGCACGGTGTGCTCGACCTCGGCGCCGGATTCCCGGATGACGTCGAGGAAGGCCTGCTCGGTGACCACCACCTTGTTGCCCGCGTTGGCGAACACGTGCGCGATCTGCTCGGGGGAGCTGGTGTTGTACACCGAGAACGGCGTCGCGCCCAGGTGCAGGGCCGCGGTGTCGATCAGATTGAACTCGGGGCGGTTGGTGAGCATGATGCCGACCGCGTCACCGTGGCGCACACCGAGTTTCGCCAGGCCGGCGGCCAGCGCCCGCACCCGTGTCGCGTACTCCGCCCAGGTGATCTGCTGGGTGCCGCCGACCGTGCGCAAGGCGATCTGGTCGGGCCGCAACGCGGCGGTCTGCTGGAAGGCGGCGGGCACGGTGTGCACCGTGACGCCCGAGGCGTGCGCGAAACCGATGTCTGTCATATCCCTGTTCCCGAATAGGCCGTTCCGGATGCCGAGCCAATGCGAGTGAATCCCTCTCATCATCTCGAGCGATGGGCATCACAGTGGCACAGCTCACTCATCGTAACCGGACATACGGGATTGTGGCGGCGGTTACCGCCGACGACGTGGCCACCACCGAGACGGGGACGCGGCGTTCGGTGCCGCCTCGGCGAGCGGATCGGCCGGGATGGTGTGGGCGCGATGTCGGCGCTTGGCCTGCAGGTATTGCCTGCCCCGGGCCGTATGCAAGGTGATGGTCAGGGCCACGGGGTCGACGGCGATGCCCGCGCGGTCCAGGGCACGACACTTGTCGGGGTTGTTGGTCAGCAGCCGGACTCGAGTGAGCCCGAGTTCGCGTACCGCGGTCGCGGCGGCGTCGTAGCGCCGGGTGTCGGGGTCGAGACCCAAGCGCTGATAGCTGTCGAAGGTGTCGGCGCCGGTGCGTTCGCTCTCGCGATATCCGCGGGCCTTCCACAGCAGGCCCGCGCCGCGACCCTCCTGCTCGAGATAGGCGAGGACACCGGCGCCCTCGGCCTGGATCCGGTCCATCGAGGTCGCCAGTTCCGCACCGCAATCGCAGTCGTCGGAGCCCAGGCCTTCGCCGTAGAGGCAGCGCGAATGCACCCGCACGAGGCAGCCGTCGCGTGGTTCGCCGAAGACGAGCAGATAGCCGCCGTCGGTGGGATCGGCGATCTCGATGACCCGGACCGGGAGGTCGCTGCCCCGGCGACTCAGTCGGTGCGCGGTGTCGGCACCGGCACGCCCGGTTCTGGCACTGCCGAACGACAGTATGGTCAACGATCCTCCGTGCGGGGACAGGGCGGCGCGACCGCCGTCGTCGGACTGGGCGTGCGAGATGAACGCCGCGACTTTACCCCTGGTCCGGTCCCGGGGCCGCGTACAGCCGGACGATGCGGTCGATCTCGTCGACACTGGGCATCGATACCGCCACCGCGCCCAGTTTCTGCGTCGGGATCATCGCCGCCGTCGTCCACACGTAATCGGCTGCGACCAGCGGGGTTCGGGCGTTGACGAGCCGGTAGGCGAGGGCGGCGGTGAACGCCGCCGCGGCACCCACCGAGGCTTTGAGCACCTGCGGAAAGTGGTCGACGACGGTCTCGACCGTGTCGGAGGAGACGGCGCAGCGGAAGTTCTCGACCGTGCACACGGTGCCGACGCCGAGGCCGCGCAGCAGCCGGGCGATGTCGTCGGCGGACTCGGCGGGAACGTCGGGCAGCATCGCCGCGAGCTGACCCGCGGTGCCGACCAGATAGTCGACCACGCCCAGGTACTGATAGAGGCTCTGCGGCACCGCCATCGACGGCGTCGGGCACACGATGACCGGCGGCTTGGGATGGATCTGCGCCACCACCGACAGCACCTGCTCGATGATCGCCGTCGGCGGCTCGAAGCTCAGGATCACCACGTCGGAGGCTTCCAGTGCGGACCGCAGTTCGGGCCGGTGTACGTCCTCGTCCTGGAGCTGGACCCGGCTGTCGCGGCAGCCGATCATGCGGGACTCGCCGTTGGGTGTCAGCACCACCGCGGTCACCAGCGACGGCGCGAACGGCACCACCTTGATCAGGTCCAGCCGGACCCGTTCGGCCTCGATGAACTCCAGGATCCGGCGCCCGTACTCGTCGCCGCCGACCGCGGCCACCAGATGCACGTCGATACCGAGGCGGGCGGCGGCGACGGCTCGGTTGAGGCCCTTGCCGCCGGGATGCCCGGTGAAACTGCCGTTGGCCGCGCCGTCGGCGGCGGGGAAGGCATCCACCCGGTAGAGGTGGTCGATGACCGCGTCGCCGAGCACGGTGACGACACCACGCGGCGCCGACACCGCCTCCGCGGGCTGACCGGTGGCCGGTCCGGCCATCGGATAGCCGGAGTCGGTGGCCAGCAGGCCGGCCAGCGCGGTGAAGGCGCCGTGCTCGGACACCGTGCGCAGGCGTTTGACGGTCGGCGCCTCGGGAACCGGGTCCACGTCGAGCTGGGTGTGCAGGGCGACCCACTGCTCGGTCAAGGCCTCTCGACGTTCGCCGAGGTTGTCCGCATAGAGGCGTTCGACATCGATACCGACGCCGGGACGGTCACGGAACAGGCCGAGCGAGAGCGCGGCGTCCACGATCAGCCGGTCGGTCGGGGGCAGCCACTGCGCGACCTCACGCACCACCGGCAGGATCGACTCCTCGGGACCGGCCCCGGTTCGCCGCGCGTGTCGACGCACCGACAGCAGCTCGAGCAGGGGCGCGGCGTCGATCTCGGTGTGCCGCAGCCGTTCTGCGCTCAGGCCCGAGTACTTGCCCAGCCTGGTCAGGATGCTGCGAATGGCGGCGACGCGAGCATCCTGAGGGACCATCGGCATGCTGCCTCCCATGACCTGACGGCGGCCCCGCGCCCCGGTGAGGCGGCGGACGCCGTACTGCGATCGCCACAATGCCGGGTTTGCCGCGCCCGGTTTGCGGCAATTACCTCTCTACAATGGCAATTGACCGCAACAAAAGGCAAATGCCACACTGGGATACGGGGAGCGCATGCCCCGCCAGACTCTCGGAGGGTGTGACTCCCCGCCGGGGAAGGCAGGTCCGCGATGACTATTCACAGCACCGACGACACGCTGCGCAGCGACCGCACGCCGGAATTCGCGCAACGCATCGGACCCGATACCTGGCGGTTGAGCTGGCTGCCCGAGTTCACCGTCACCCGAGAACAGGCGTGGGCGGGGATGGAACTCGACGAACTCGTCAGCGACCTCGCGGCCGCCCACGATCGCCTCGCGCACGCCGAGATCAGCGCCCGCGCGGACGTGCTCGGCATCATCTGGCAGCAGGCGCTGATCAAGCTCGCCAAACGTGTCGACGAGCGATCCCGAGCGGCCGGCGATTCCGTGCACGACCCACCGGCGCCCGCCCACTTCCCGAGCAGGCTGCGGCCGACGCGGCTGCTGGGAAGCGACGACCGGGCACCCCGGGCGTACTACGGATAGACCCTCAGGCCGAGGGGGCGCGGTGCTCGGCGCCGACCGCGTCGGCCAGCGAACGGAAACCACCCGCCCGCAGGTTGGCGGCGATGCCGCGGTGGATCCGGGTGGTCCAGAACGGGCCGCCGTAGATGAAGCCGGTGTAGCCCTGCAGCAGGGTGGCGCCGGCGAGGATACGGGCCCAGGCCTGCTCGGGGGTTTCGATGCCGCCGACCGAGATCAGGACCAGCCGGTCGCCGACACGGGCGTAGAGGCGGCGCAGGACTTCCAGGGAGCGCTCGGCGACCGGCGCACCGGACAGGCCGCCCGCGCCCATCGCCTCCACCTCGGCGGCACGCGTGGCCAGACCGTCGCGGCGGATGGTGGTGTTGGTGGCGACGATGCCGGCCAGACCCAGCTCGACGGCCAGGTCGGCGACCGCGTCGATGTCGTCGTCGGACAGGTCGGGGGCGATCTTCACCAACACCGGGACGCTGACGCTGTCCAGCACGGCCTGCAGGATCGGGCGCAGCGACTCGACCGCCTGCAGGTCACGCAGACCGGGCGTGTTCGGGGACGAGACGTTGACGACCACGAAATCGGCGAGCGGGCCGAGCAACCGGGCGCTGGTGGCGTAATCGCCGGCCGCGGCCTCGGGTTCGGTGACCTTCGTCTTGCCGATGTTCGCGCCGATCGGGACCGTGGGGTGCGCGCCGTGCAGGCGGGCGGCGGCGGCCGCGGCACCGTGGTTGTTGAAACCCATCCGGTTGATCAGACCGTGGTCGGCGGGCAGCCGGAACAGGCGCGGGGCCGGGTTACCCGGCTGCGCGTGCGCGGTGACGGTGCCGATCTCGGCGAAACCGAATCCGAGCGAGCCCCAGGTGTTCGCGCCGTCGGCGTTCTTGTCGAAACCGGCGGCCAGTCCCAGCGGGGCGGGGAAGTCGACACCGAAGGCCGTGGTGGCCAGGATCGGATCGTCGACGACGGTCAACTTGCGCGCGAGCCAGCGGGTCGGCGGGAACCAGGTGGCGAACCGCAGGGCGGAGAACACCAGGTGGTGCACCCGCTCCGGCGGGATCAGGAACATCAGGCGTAGTAGCAGGGCGTACATGGGTCGGCTCACATTCCGGGCTCGGGCACAGGCAGGACGGCATTCTTGCGGCGGCGCAACAACACCCGGCGGCTGCCGTCGGTGTAGGCGCGCACGCGCGACAACTCCCAGCCACCGAACTCGGCCTGAATGGCCAACCGCATCGAGGCGGTGACCCGGGTGACCTCCGGTGGCAGACGCAGGGGGACGTATTCGTAGTCGTCGTTGCTGGTTTCCCAGCTCGGCGGTACCGCCGAGCGCGAACCGTGAGATCTGGCGGCCATCACTGCCCTCTCTTCCGCTCGTCCGCGCCGATCCGCTGCAGACCGTCGCCCGTGGCCGAGGCCACGAACAGGTCGCCGGTGCGGGGGTCGACGGTCACCGCGTCGGGCTGTCGCAGAGTGGGGAACCGCCCCACCTCGACGCCGATCCCGGTCGACAGGTCGTATCCGACCACCTCGTTGCTCTGCGTGCAGGTCACCCACACCGTGCTGGACCGCGGATCGTAGGCGAGCGCGTAAGGCGATGATGCTACCGGGAAACGCTGCCGCAGGACGAGCGGACCGGCCGAGTAGACCAGCAGTTCGCCGCCCGCGGTGTCGGTGACGATGATCCGTCCCTCCGGGTCGGCGATCGCGTTGGCGGCGCCGTCGCCCGCGCGCAGCATCAGGCCGAGGGCGTCGTCGCGAACGCTGACGACGGCGGTCTGCTTGCGGTCGAGGACGGTGATGTGCTCGCCGGTCAGCGCGATCGCGTCGGCCGAGACGAGGCCGGTGACGGTGCGCGCGACGCTGCCGTCGGGGCGTAGTTCGACGATCGTGCCATCGGCCGTGCCGACCACGAGGTTGCCGTCGGTGCGTGTTTGCACGCTGTGCACGTCACCGTCGACGGCGACCTCGGTGACGGTGCCCGCGCTCGCGTCCACCCGCAGCACGCGGTTCGGCGCGGCGACGAGGACTTCGCCCGGCTTGCCCTGGGCGAGGGCGGCGCCCGCGGCGGGCAGGGTGACGGTCCGCGCGGCGGTGGGCGCGGCCGGGTCGATCAGCGACAGTGTGGTGCCCGCGGTGTCGAGCGCGGCAAGACGGCCGGTCTCGCGTTCGGCCAGCAAGGCTTTCGTGGCGGCGGCGGGGACGACCTGCCCCGCCGGGGCGGTAGCGGTGGCGGGGGAGACGGCCGCGGTGGCGGGTTCTCTGGTCGGTACGTCCGGGGCGCCGTCCTCACCGGCGCATCCGGTCAGCAATACCAGTGCCGCCGCGCCGACCAGCGCTGAGGCGACCGAGCCGCGAGGGCGCATGCACCGAACTCCTAATCTCACGAGGTGACCGCTGATCACCATCTGACCATGATGACTCACCGGTAGCTCCGACCGGGTGGCGCACGTCGGGCCTGTCGGTGACGGGGGTTACTGTTGACGTGTCGACAATCCGTTACCGGCGAACGGCAGGAGATCATCGCGATGACCGACCGGACAACCGCGGGGTTCGGCATCGATGACATCACCGTGGGCCCGTTCGCCCACGGCTTCGGCACCACCGACGACGGCCGCCTGTTCGCCTTCCGCACCCGCCGCGCCACCCTCACGCTGCAGATCTACCGCCCCGACCTGGGTGAAGCCGTGCCCGGCGCCGATGATGTGGTCGCCACCGCGCAGGCACCGGTCACCGATATCGACCTCGGGGACGAGCGCAGTGTCACCGCGTTCGTCCGCGATCTGATCCACGACGCGATCCCGGTCCCGAGGGCCGCGCCGCGGGACACCACGACCGTGCGGAGCATCCTGGGCCGGATCAGTGCCGTCATTGATGGTATGTAGATGGTGATGTCTTCCACATTTTTCGCCAGGGCCGCTGCGGCCACCGCCTGCCTCACGGCCCTCGTCGCTCTCACCGCATGCGGTGGAGGCACCGACGAGGCCTCGGTCGACGCCGCACGGTCTTCGGCCAACGCTTCCCTGTCCGCCTCCATCGCGGTGTCGTCGAGCAAGGCCAATGTGCCGCTGCCGACCGCCGCGGAACTCGACGCGCAGATCAAGCGCGCGCTCGACCCGAACCTGCCCGATGTCGAACGCACCGACCTGATCGAGGACGGCGCCGCGTTCAAGGACGCCATCCCCGATATGTACAAAGCGCTGCGCGACAACCCGCACGCGGTGTACGGCGTCGTCGACCCGGTCTTCGACAATCGTGACGGCACCCTGACCGCCACCATGCGCCTGGACAAGGACGGTTCGGGCACCAACATCCGCACCACTATCGTGCATTTCGTGCTGCTCGACGGGAAGTGGAAGATCTCGCGCACCGATCTGTGCGGCATCCTGCGCTCGGCCGACTACCGCACCGCCGCCTGCGGCTGACGATGCGGGAATCGCGCGCGATGCGGTGGGGCCGATTCGTCCACCGCCACCGCTACCTCGTGCTCGGCGTGTTCGTCCTGACGGTGCTGATCTCGGGCTGGTTCGGCCGCGATATGGCCGGCCGCTACACCCAGGAGGGCTGGTTCGACGAGTCCAGCGAGTCGGTGGCGGCCTCGAAGCTGGCCGACGACATCTTCGGCCGCGACACCGACGGCGACCTGATCGTCATCTACACCGCGCCACCTGGCACCACCGTCGACGATCCCGGGGTGCGTGGCCCCGTCGTCGCCGCGCTGGCGGACCTGCGCGCACGCTACGGCGAGCGCATCCACAAGATCGACAGCTACTGGGACAGTCCCTTCTCGGCGAACGCTTCCGACCCCACCAAGCAGCACGCCTTCGCCAGTATCGGTCTGGCCGGTGGCGGCGGAACGGCGACGGTCAACAACTACCTGGCCCTCAAACCGCATCTGAACGCCGATGTTGCCGGAGCGGGACCGGGCGGCACGACCGTGCAACTGGCCGGGCTCCAGCCGGTGGTCGAGGGCATCAATATCGGTATGCAGCACGACATCCGACGGGCGGAGATCATCGCGCTGCCGATCGTGGCGATCCTGCTGTACTTCGTGTTCGGCGGCGTCATCGGGGCGTTGCTGCCGGTGATGATCGGCGGGCTCACCGTCCTCGGCACCTCCGGCATCCTGCGGTTCCTCACCGCCCATATCGAGGTCAACGTGTTCGCCAGCGCGGTGATGACGCTGGTCAGCCTCGGCTTGGCGATCGACTACGGGCTCTTCACGGTCACCCGGTTCCGGGAGGAGCTGGCGGCGGGGCGCAGCGTGGAGGAGGCGACCGCGCGCACCGTCGCGACCGCGGGCCGCACCGTGTTGTTCTCCGCCGCGATCATCGCGATCAGTCTCGGCGCGTTGTTCATCTTCCCCAACGGCGTGCTGCGGTCGGTGCCCTACGGCGGCATCTCCGCGGTGATGCTGGCGGCGCTGCTGTCGGTGACCGCACTGCCCGCCGCGTTGAGCATCGCGGGCCGCCGCATCGACTGGCTGGGCTGGAAGCGGTTCTCCCGCAGCAAGACCGAGGCCGAGATCGATGCCGGGTTCTTCTCCCGGCTGGCGCAGTGGGCGATGCGGCGGCCGTGGGCGGTCGTCATCCCGATCGTGCTCGGCCTGCTGGCGTTGAGCATCCCGCTGCGCCATATCGAGTTCGGCGGGATCAGCGAGAAGTACCTGGCCGCGGACAATCCGGCGCGCGTCGCGCAGGAGGACTTCGACCATCTGTTTCCCGGGTTCCGCACCGAACCGCTGAAGCTGGTCGTGGTGAACGCGACGCCGCAGCAGCTCAGCGACATCCGGTACGAGGCCAATCAGGTGCCCGGGCTGACCGGGCGGTTCGAACCCGCGGCGCCGACGAAGGACGGGGTCAACGTGCTCTCGGCCGGGCTGGGCGACAAGCGCGACGCCGACCGGGTGATCGACACCCTGCGGGCCCTGCCCGAACCACCGGGCGTGCGGATCATGGTCGCCGGTATCCCGGCGCTGGAACGCGACAGTATCAACGGCCTCATCGACGGCTTGCCACTGCTGCTGGCGATTCTGATGGCGGCGGCGCTGGCGATGATGGTGATCGCGTTCCGGTCGGTGATCCTGGCCGTGAAGGCCGTCGCGATGAGCGCGCTGAGCCTGGTCTCGACGCTGGGCGTGCTCACCTGGATCTTCGTGGAAGGCCATGGCGCCGGGACCTTCCAGTTCACGCCCGGCCCGCTGATGTTCGCGGTGGTGGCGTTGATCGTCACCGTGATCTTCGGGTTGTCGACCGACTACGAGGTGTTCCTGCTGTCGCGGATCGCGGAGAAACGGGCATCGGGCGCCGACGCCACCGAATCCATCCGCTACGGCGTCGCCCACACCGGCGGCGTGATCACCTCGGCCGCGGCGATCCTCATCGTGGTGACCGGTGCGTTCGGCTTCTCCGATCTGGTCCTGATGAAGTACATCGCCTACGGCATGATCGTGGCCCTCATCATCGACGCGACCATCATCCGCATGGTCCTCACCCCGGCCCTGCTCAAGATCATCTGGCGCTGATCGCAGGCTCGCCGGCATCTTCCTGCCGGCGAGCCCGTGCCGGTTGAATGTCCCCGTGCCGAAACCGTCGCATGCCTACCGATTCCTCGGGCCGGAAAATCTTCGCCGATGCACCGACGGGTTTCGTGCCCACAAATCGCGCGGCTATCGCGACGAGTCCCGCCGCTGCGGGTGCCGTTCCAGACAACATCGCGGCGTGCGGGTCGATGTCACCGCGGCACCACCCAGGCTGTCTGGAACGCCAAGGCAATCAGGCCGGCGTTGATGATGAACCCGAGTACGAGGGTGGGCGCGAAGAACAACACGAGCAACACTGTGGAACCGGCGACTCCGGCCGATGTGAGACCGGTCCACCAGGTGTCCGGGACCAGCCATCCGAGCACCGCCAGCGCGGCCGCGGCCAGTGCTACGAACGTGACCACGGCCAGCACCGGACCCGCCGAGTACACGAGTCGGCTGTCGATTCCCCGACCGATCAACCACGAGTGATCCGTATCGAACGAGTTGTCCGCATCCGTGTCAGCGGACCCGCGCGGGGGTGCCCGAAACAGAAAGACCAGATGCACCCAGCCGTGTGCGAACAGGATCGCCGCGACCAACCACGCACCCATGGGACTGTCGCGGTCCAGCAACCACCAGACCAGGACGACCACCACCAAGAGAACGACCGCCAGCGGCAGGAGCCCTGTCACCGTCTTGATCGCACCCACCTCCCTCTGCATGACCGCAACGACGCGATGATCATGCGAACCGGCCCTGCCGACGCCGCCGCGAGTGTTTCTCTTCACCGTGGATGCCTCCAACTACACTCCCCGCGTCGCTGGCGAAGGCAGGGCCGTTTGTCACAGACCTCGGTGCCGAAAGAGCCTCCCCTCCACGGGCACACCCCAGCACGGTCCGCACCCGGCGTTGCTCGAGATCATCCGGCGCTGACCAGGGTCTCGCCGGCACCGAGGTGTTGGATGGTTCCGTGCCGAAACTGTCGCATGCCTACCGATTCCTCTCCGGTATCGACACCGCTCGTGCTCCGCTCGTTCTGCTACACGGCTCGGACGGCACCGAATCCGACCTGCTGCCGTGGGCCGAGGACATCGCGCCGGGAGCGGCGCGACTTGGTATCCGTGGAACCGTCGTCACGGATGGCGGGTACGCTTTCTTCCGTCGCTTTCCGGATCGCCGGGTGGACGAAACGGACCTGGACGCCCGGGTGCCGGTGCTGGCCGAGTTCATCGAAACGTCGTGCTCCCGACTCCATCTCACCCGCCTGCCGGTCGTGATCGGGTTCTCCAACGGTGCGATCATGGCCGCGGCGTTGCTGATGGCCCGCCCCGAGTTGCTGGCGGGGGCGATTCTGTTCCGGCCACTGTCGCCGTTCGCCGACGACGATCGCTACCGGTCGGATCGCACGCCGGTGCTGATCGTCGACGGCGCGAACGACGACCGCAGGTCAGCTGGCGACGGTCGGCGATTGGCCGGACGGCTGCGTCGTGCGGGTGCGCCGGTGACCCATCGTGTGCTATCCGTCGGTCACGCCGTGACCTCAGCGGACATCGCCATTGCGCACGAGTGGTGGCGCGCATGCGAGCTGTGAGGCTGAACCCGGGCGGCGGACGCGTGAGTACGGGCCAGCCGCCGGGTGGGGATCAGGTGGTCTTGATGATGCCGCCGTCGATGACGAAGTCGGCGCCGACGATGTTGGCGGCTCTGCCGGAGGCGAGGAACGTGATCAGGGCGGCGACCTCCTCGGGTTCGGTGATGCGGCGGGAGGCGATGTCGAACTGTGCGGGCAGCGCGTCGAGGAACTGTTCCTGCGATACTCCTTGGGCGGAGGCCAGTTTGGCGCCGATGCGATGCTCGTCGCGCCAGATCCGGGTCCCGACCGGGCCGGGGGAGACCGTGTTGACCCGCACCCCTCGCGGACCGAACTCTTCGCTGAGACGCTTGCCGAACGACGCCAGGGCGGCCTTGGCCTCGCTGTAGCCGACCGGACCGGAGCCGGGGACGTGGGCGTTGATCGAGGACACGTTGACGATGACGCCCCGCCGGTCGAGGAGGCTGGGCAGGGCGGCTCGGGTGGCCCAGATCGCGCTGAAGAGGTTGAGGTCGAGGTAGTGGCGCCATTGGTCGTCGGTGCTGTGGAGGAACCCGTCCAGGTCGAGCCATTCCGGGTCGCCGCCGCCGACGTTGTTGACCAGGATGTCGATGCCGCCGAGTTCCTCGAGCGCGGTGTCGATGACCGTGACCGCACCGTCCCGGGTGCTGAGGTCGGCGGAAACCGTAGCGGCCGAGACCTTCTCGAGTTCGGGGGTGATGGTGCGGGCCGCGCCGACGACGCGGACGCCTGCCTCGGCGAAGGCTTCGGCGACGGCCAAGCCGATGCCACGGGAGGCCCCGGTGACGACCGCGGTCTTGCCGGTGAGTGCGAGATCCATGAAACTACCTTTCTTGAACTACAGGTCAAATATTCGGACAGGCGGAAGCCACTCGATGGCCGAGTGGGAGATCAGAGGACGGTCAGCGCGACATCGACGAGACGGTAGAGCTCGGGGGCGTCGTTGGTCTTGGCCATGATGCGCAAGCCGGCGCTGGTGGTGAACAGGAGGGCGGCGACCGCGCCCGGATCGACGGCGGCGTCGACATCGCCGTCGCGGCGACCTCGGTCGATCCGGGCGGCCAGTGTCGCGACGATGCGGCGCTCGATGCCACGCAGGGTCTCGGTGATCGCCGGGTCCTGGCCACCGAACTCGGCGGCGGTATTGACCGCCAGGCAGCCGCGCCGGACCGGTGTGGTGAAGTCGAGATCCACGGCGGCGCGCAGGTAGGCACGCAGACAGTCGCGGGTGGTGCCAGGGCGCGACATGTAGTCCTCGGCCATGGCGACGCCGTTGTGCCCGTAGCGTTCGAGCGCCTGATCGAACAGCGCGCGCTTGCTGCCGAAGGTGTTGTAGAGACTGCCTTTGCCGATGCCGGTGGCGTCGGCGAGTTGCGCGGGGGAGGTGTTGGCGTAGCCGTAGGACCAGAACTGGTCCATGGCGCGATCGATCACCGTGTCGGCGTCGAAGTTGCGTGGCCTGGCCATGGTGTCACCGTAGAGATTCTATACCTCTGGGTCAATAACTCGACCCGAATTCGCGATCAGTGCTGACCACGCTCGGGCAGGACGAGTTGGGCGCCGGTGACCGGGTGATCGAAGACGTCGACGGGGTGACGGTAGACCTCGGTGAGGAGTGCGGGGGTCAGGACCGTGCGCGGTGGGCCGTCTGCGGCGACCCGACCGGCATCCAGCACCGTGACCCGGTCGGCGTAAGCGGCGGCGACCCCGAGATCGTGGACGACGACCACCACGGCCGCGCCCTCGGTCGCGCGGGTCGCGGCCAAGCGCAGCACGGCCTCCTGGTGGCCGAGATCGAGAGCGGCGGTGGGCTCGTCGAGCAAGAGGGTGGCGGTGTCCTGGGCGAGAACTCGCGCCAGCGCGACCCTGGCGCGTTCGCCGCCGGACAGCGACGGGAAGATCCGCTCGGCCAGGTGGGTGACGTCGGTGGCCGCCAGCGCGGCGGCGATGAGCTCGTCGTCGTGGTCGGCGGCGGGGGTGTGCAGCCACGGTGCGCGGCCCATCGCGACGACTTCGCGTGCGGTGAACGGGAATCCGACCGCGTGCGACTGCGGCAGCACCGCGCGGCGACGAGCCATGTCGGCAGGGGTCCAGTGGGACAGCGCGTGCCCTTCGAGCCGCACGGCGCCGGAATCGGGTTCGAGTTCCCCGGCCAGCGCGGCGAGCAGGCTCGACTTGCCTGCCCCGTTCGGGCCGACCAGGGCGACGATCTCGCCCGCCGCCACCTGGAAGTCGATGTTCTCGAGTACGGTCCGGCTACCCCGCCGAACGGTCAGTCCGGCCGCGCGCAGGGTCACCGTGCCGGGTGCGGGCCGGTGCGGCACATCGGGTGTCCGGGCGAACAGGCTGCGCCAGGACCGGGCGCGGCGCGGGGGCGTCACCGGTGTGGCCACCGCCGGATCGTGGGGTCGGATGTCGGTCATCCCCAGCCTCCCGCGCGGGCCCGGGTGCGGCGCAGCAGCCAGAAGAAGAACGGGCCGCCGATGAGCGAGGTCAACATGCCCAGGGGCAGGTCGGCATTGTCGACCAGGGTGCGCGCGAGGACGTCGGCCCCGAGCAGCACCACCGCGCCGACGATCGCGCTCAGCGGCACCAGCACTCGATGGCCCGGCCCGACCAGCATCCGGACCACGTGCGGCACGATGAGCCCGACGAACAGGATGATGCCGCTGAACGCCACACCCGCGGCGGTCAGCACGGCCACCACCACGATGACCTGCCTGCGCAACCGCTCGACATCGACACCGAGGTGCCGGGCGGCGGAGTCGCCGAGGGCGAGCAGATCCAGGCGTGGCGCGATCAGGACGGCGGCGAGCACCCCTGCCGCGGTGAGTACGGCCACGATCGCCACGGCCTGCCAGGTGGCGCCGTTGAGGCTGCCCAGCTGCCAGAACACGATCTGATCGCGCGCGGCGGGAGTGGCCACGAACAGCAGCAGGGCGATCAGACCGCCCGCGAACGCGTTGATCGCGACACCGGTCAGGATCAGCGTCACCACCTCGGTCCGCCCACCCGACCGGGACAGCAGGTACACGAGCACTGTGGTGAGCAGGCCCGCGACGAACGCCGCGGCGGCCACCGACCAGGCCGCGACGAACGCGCCACCGACCACGATGACCGTGCCCGCGCCGACCGCGGCGCCCGCCGACACACCGATCACGCCGGGTTCGGCGAGCGGGTTGGCGAACACGCCCTGCAGCAACGCTCCCGCCGTCGCCAGCGCGGCGCCGACCAGGATCGCGAGGGCCACCCGGGGGAATCGCACCTCCCACAGCGTCACCTCGCCCGCCGGATGGGCGGGCAGGGGGCCGAGATCGAGCCCGATCCGGTGCGCGACGCTGCCCAGCACCTCGGCCGCGGTGGTCGGCACCTGACCCAGCACCGACGACACCAGCGCCAGCACGACCAGCGCGAGCAGCGCGACGGCGAAGACGACAGCGACCCGGGCGGTCCGGTGCCGAGGGTGCGGTAACGGGTCCGGCGTCGCGTCGTCGATCCGCGGGGCGTCCGCGGACTTCGTCAGGTCGGGGGCATCGCTCATGCCGGCTTGCCGTAGACGGCGTCGGCCAGGGCGGTGATGACGCGGCCGGTGTTGGGGCCGAAGCTGAGCACCACCGCGTCGGCCATGTCCACGACCCGATGATTGCGACCGGCGGGAGTCTGGGCGATGCCGGGCACCTTCACCAGGCCGTCGACCCCGCCGACGGACTTCAGCCCGTCCGACATCACCAGCAGCACATCGGGCGCCGCGGCGATCATCGCCTCGCTGGTGATCGCGGTGAACGGTTCGCCGACCCCGGATGCGGTGCCCGCGTCGACGGCGCCGATGGCGGTGATCAGCGAGTCCGCGCCCGAGCCGGGGCCCGCGATCATGGTGATCGCGCTGCTGCGCAAGTACAGGAAGGCGATTGTGGGCTGCGGGTCCCGCTTCGGCACGCGGGCCGTGGCGGCGGCGATCTCGTCGCGGGTGCGCCGGCCCAGCCGGGTGCCCGCCTCCGGCACACCGAGTGCGCCGGCGACGGCCTCGATCTGCGGGACGACGCCGTCCATGGTGCGCTGCGGGTCGAAGTAGACGACGGTGACGCCCGCCGCCCGCAGTTGTTCACGCACGGCGGGTGCGGCACTGGTGGTATCGGTCAGGAACACCGACGGGCGCAGCGCGAGCACCGCTTCGACGCTCAGGCTGCCGTTGCCGCCCGCCACGTTCGGCACGTTCGCGACGGCGGGGAAAGAGGCGGAGGTGCTGCGGCCGACGAGGTTCGCGCCGAGCCCGAGGGCGTACACGGTCTGGGCCAGGGTGCCGTAGCGGTCGACGGCGATGATCCGCGAGGTGTCGGTGACGGTCACCTCGGTGCCGTCGAAGGACCGTGCGGTCACGGGCAGTTGCGGAGTGGGCGCGGCACCGATCGGGACCGGGTCGAGGTCGGTCAGCTGTGCGGTCACCGGGCCGCCGGTGGTGGCAGTCGATGCGGGGTTGCTTCCCGTGCAGGCGACGGCGCCGGTCAGCACCGTCGCCGCGAGCATCGCCGTCAGCACACCACGCAGTCTCATGCAGGTAAGGCTAGCCATCATTCGGAACGGGCGCTCACATCGTCCAGGGCTGCCGCGATCGCGCGCGGCAGTTCGAGGGTCTCGGCGGCCAGCACGCCGGTGAGCTGACCGATGTCACGGGCACCGACGATCATGCTCGCGATGCCGGGCCGGTCGCGGATCCAGGCCAGCGCGACCGCCAGCGGTGAGGTGCCGAGGCCATCAGCCGCGGTGACCAACGCGTCCACCACCCGCGTCGCCCGCTCGTCGTCGAGCCTGCGTCGGATCTCGGCGGCCGTCGCCTCGTCGGCACCCCGCGAGTCGGCGGGCACGCCGTCGCGGTACTTGCCGGTGAGAATGCCTCCGGCCAGCGGCGCCGAGGCGATGATGCCGACCCCGTGGTGCCGGGCGGCCGGGATCACATCGGACTCGGTGCCCCGCGCGAGCAGCGAATACGGCGTCTGCGCCACGGTGATCGGCGCGATCGCGGCCAGACTGGCCAGCTGCCAGGCCGCGAATCCGCGCACGCCCGCGTAGCGGGTCCGGCCGGTCCTGACCGCGGTCTCCAAGGTCGCGGCGACCTCGTCGAGCGGGGTGTAGGGATCCCAGGCGGCGATGCTCCAGATATCGAGATGGTCGGTGCCGAGCTCACGCAGCGTGCGGTCGAGCTGGGCGAGCAGCGTCCGTCGCGAGGCGTCGACCACCGGGCCCGTCGCCGCGGGGGCCGGCACCGAATCGCCGACACCGGCGCCGGGCGCGTGCAGCACGACACCCGCGCTGCCGCTGAGCACCAGCTCGTCGCGGGCGACCAGATCGCCGAGCAGATCGGCCAGGATCCGCTGCGCCGCGCCGTTGCCGTAGACGGGGGAGAGATCGACGAGTGTGCCACCGGCCTCGGTGAACGCCGCCAACTGCACCGACGCCTCGTCGGCGTCGGTATGGGTCCCCCAGGTATGGGTCGCCAACCCGATTCGCGACACCCGAAGGCCGCTGCGTCCCACCGTTCGCTGTTCCATCACCGCGCCCGCGTTTTCGTCACGTCGACCAGCCTAATGGGCCGCCCTCGGCCGCCTTCGCCGACGACCCGTGGCGTCGCGCACTCTCAGCAGATCCCAAGGTGGGCGGGCGGCACCGGCGCAGCCGGGCGGGTAGGGTCGCTGCGGGATCGCGGCCCCACCCGGCCGCACATGAAGCAAAAGCCCAGGAGGACGCGGTCTTTCGGGCACGAGATAGCAGGAGGACGCGGTGGGCGAGTCGATGACCTGGATACAGGCATTGGTACTCGGGCTTGTGCAAGGACTTACCGAGTTCCTGCCGGTCTCCTCTTCGGCGCACCTGCGCATCGTCTCGGGCGTGTTCTTCGGCGACGACGCCGGCGCCTCGTTCACCGCCGTCACCCAGCTCGGTACCGAGGCCGCCGTCCTGGTGTACTTCGCCAAGGACATCTGGCGAATCATCGTCGCCTGGTTCACCACCCTCGGTATGCGGCTGCGCGAACGATCCCAGCGCGAAGTCGCGGTCGCCGACCGGGTCACCACCAAACTGCCGGTGATGGATCGCAGCGCTCGCGACGCCTACGAGCGCGACACCCAGCGCGAACTGGACTACCGCATCGGTTGGTACGTGATCATCGCCACCATCCCGATCGGCGTGCTCGGGTTCCTGTTCAAGGACGAGATCCGCACCGGCGCCCGGAACCTGTGGCTGGTGTCGTTCATGCTGGTCGCGTTCGCGCTGGTGATCGCCGCCGGTGAGCATTTCGGCAGCAAGACCCGTCCGATCGAGCAGCTGACCACCCGCGACGGCCTGATCATGGGCCTGGCGCAGTGTCTGGCGCTGGTTCCCGGCGTCTCGCGCTCCGGCGCCACCTCCACCGCGGGTCTGTTCCTCGGCCTGCAGCGCGAAGCGGCCGTCCGCTTCTCGTTCCTGCTCGCGATTCCCGCGGTCACCGCCTCGGGCCTGTTCAGCCTGCCGGACGCCTTCGAACCCGCCGGTGAAGGCCTCAACGCCAGCGGTCCGCAGCTGCTGGTCGCGACGATCATCGCCTTCGTCGTCGGCTACGCCTCGGTCGCCTGGCTGCTCAAGTTCGTCGGCAAGCATTCGTTCTACTGGTTCGTCGGTTACCGGATCATCCTCGGCCTGGTCGTGATGGGCCTGCTCGCCGCGGGCGTCGTCTCGGCGACCTGAGCCGCCGGGCACTGATGGTTAGGCTGGTCCCATGACGGTGATCCTGCTCCGGCACGGAGTGTCCACGTCGAACACCGCGCGGACCCTGGCCGGCCGCACTCCCGGTGTCGAACTCACCGACCGCGGTACCGAGCAGGCCGCCGCGGTCGCCGACCGGCTGGCGACGCTGCCGATCGAACACATCGCCAGCTCACCGTTGTTGCGTTGTCAGCGCACGGTCGCCCCGCTCGCCGAGAAACTCGGCCTCGAACCCGAGCACGACGAACGGCTCATCGAGGTCGACTACGGCGACTGGACCGGCCGCCCGCTGGCCGAACTGCTCACCGAACCGCTGTGGAAGGTCGTGCAGCGGCACGCCTCCGGTGCGGTGTTCCCCGGTGGGGAGGGCCTGGCTCAGGTCCAGCAGCGTGCGGTCGCCGCGGTCCGCGACACCGAACGCCGCTTGTCCGAGCAGGCGGGCCGTGACGTGCTGTGGGTCGCCTGCTCGCACGGCGACATCATCAAATCGATCCTGGCCGACGCACTCGGCCTGCATCTGGACAGTTTCCAGCGGATCGCGGTGGAACCCGCCTCGATCAGCGTCGTCCGGTACAGCCCGGTCGGGCCGTCGGTGTGGAAGTTCAACGACACCGGCGCCGACCTGTCCGCCCTCGCCGTCACCGCGTCGCCGACTCCCGGTGGAGAGGTGACGAATGCCGCGGGCGCGGATAATGGGAATGCGGGACACCGCGATTCTCCTTAGAGGGAGGGTGTTCGTGAGTGTCGAACAGGGTCACGTAGCAGGAGGTGCATGTGTCACGCGCAATCCATGTATTTCGCACCCCCGATCGTTTCGTCGCCGGTACCGTCGGTGAGCCGGGCGATCGTTCGTTCTACCTGCAGGCTGTGCAGGAACCGCGCGTGGTCAGCGTGCTGCTGGAGAAGCAGCAGGTGAAGGTGCTCGCCGACCGGATGGGACTGCTGCTCGACGAGGTGGCCCGTCGCTTCGGCGCCGAGGTGCCGCCGGAGGGCGAGGACGTCCGCGATGTCGCGCCGCTGGTGACCCCGATCGATACCGAGTTCCGGGTGGGCACCATGGGTCTGGGCTGGGACGCCGACGCGGGCGCCGTGGTGGTGGAACTGCTGGCGATCACCGAGACCGAGGTCGACGAATCGGTGGTGCTCGACGACACCGAGGAAGGCCCCGACGCCGTGCGGGTCTTCCTGACCCCTATCCAGGCCCGTGAATTCGCGTTGCGCTCGGCGCGGGTGATCGCGGCGGGTAGGCCGCCGTGTCCGCTGTGCGGTGAACCGCTGTCCGCGCGTGGTCACATGTGCGTGCGCACCAACGGCTACAAGCGCGGCGAGATCTTCGGCGCGGCCGAGATCGACGAGGAGTGATCCGGTGACCGCACTCACCGAAGGCGAGCTGGACATCGTCGGCCGTGTCGGCGTCGCCAGCAACCTGACGCTGGTGTGCGAGATCGCCGCGCCCGAGCCCGACGGCGCACCGCTGCGCGTGGTGTACAAGCCGGTGCGCGGGGAGCGTCCGCTGTGGGACTTCCCGGACGGCACCCTCGCCGGCCGGGAAGTCGCCTCCTACCTGATCTCCGAACAGCTGGGCTGGGGTGTCATCCCGGAGACGGTGTTGCGCGACGGGCCGTTCGGGCCCGGCATGGTGCAGCGGTGGGTGACCTCGGTCGACCACCACACCGAGACGAAGCCGCGCCTGGATCTGGTCGACCTGTGCCGACCGGGCACGGTGCCCGACGGTTTCTGCGAAGTCCTGCGCGCTCTCGACGGTGAGGGCAACGAGGTGTCACTGATTCACGCCGACGATCCACGCCTACAGCGGATGGCGGTGCTCGACCTGCTGCTCAACAACGCCGACCGCAAGGGCGGGCACGCGCTCGAAGGCGTCGACGGGCAGGTCTATGGCGTCGATCACGGCATCTGCCTGCACGCCGAGCCGAAACTACGCACGGTGCTGTGGGGCTGGGCCGGGCGCCCAGTGCACGAATCACTGATCACCGACATCACCGCGTTCGCCGCGAATCTGCCCGGCGCCGTGGCCGATTCGCTGGCCGAGCACATCACCGACGCCGAGATCACCGCGCTGACCGAACGCACGAAGGCGCTGCTCGAGGATCCGGTGATGCCGCTGCCCAACTCGTCGCGCCCGATTCCCTGGCCCGCGTTCTGATCCCAGGGTGGCCCTGTCACGGTCTGCCTGCGTCGGCGATTCCCCGCCAGACTGACCGTATGCTCCGCTACCGCCTGCTCGGCCATACCGGCCTGCGCGTCTCCGAGTTCGCTCTGGGCACCATGCGTTTCGACGACCCCGTCGAGGCCGCCAGGATCATCGACACCTATGCCGAGGTGGGCGGCAACTTCCTCGACACCGCCTCCGCCTACGGCGAGAGCGAGGCGATCCTCGGCCGGGTGCTGCGCGCGCGGGACCGCTTCGTGCTCGGCACCAAGTACACCCTCAGCCGTGACGCCACCGACCCCAACGCGGCGGGCAACCACCGCAAGAACCTGGTGCTGTCACTGGAACAGAGCCTGCGCAGGCTGCGCACCGACTACGTCGACGTGTACTGGGTGCACGTGTGGGACCGGCACACGCCGATCGAGGAGACGATGCGCGCCCTCGACGACGTGGTGCGGGCTGGAAAAGCGCTGGCCATCGGCATCTCCGACGCACCCGCCTGGGTCATCGCCCGCGCCAACACGCTCGCGCAGTCCCGCGATCGGACCCCGTTCGCCGCCGTCCAGGTGCCCTACAACCTGCTCGAACGTGGCATCGAACGGGAACTGCTGCCGATGGCCGAAGCCTTCGGGCTCACCGTCACCGCGTGGTCACCGCTGGCCGGGGGCGCTCTCTCGCCAGGGGCGGGCCGGGCCACGACGCCCTCGGAAATGGCCGCGGTCGCGGCAGTGACCCATGTGGCCTCGGGACTGGGCGTCGCGGCCGAGCAGGTGGCTTTGGCCTGGACACGGCAGCGCAGTCGCGCGGTGCTGCCGATCCTCGGGGTACGCACCGCCGAGCAACTCGCGGGCAATCTGGCGGCGGCGCGACTGCGCCTGCCCGCCGACGCGGTCCGAGTGCTCGACGACGCGGTGCCGTTCGACCGGGGCTTCCCGGCCGATTTCGTCGCCGAATGCGATGCGAGCCCGATGGTTTACGGCGCCGCGGTGGACCGCGTCGATGTCGACGATTCCGGCCCACGGATCCGCTGACGTCGGGTATCTTGAGGCTGCTTTTCCGGGTCGGGGCCGGTGCTAGTGTGCTCCAAGCACTTTCGTCATTCCACGCAAGATCAGAGGAAATCTATGTCGACCCGATCGATCGTCACCACCTCCGCCGCCGCGCTGCTGCTCACCGGCGCCGTCGCCGCCGTGGCCGCGCCCGCGCAGGCCTTCCCCAGCGGCTGGTGGGCCGAGAAGACCTACGTGTGCAAGGCTACCGACCGCAACACCGGTGCTCCGCTGCCCGACGTCACCGTGCAGGCCGCCGATCAGGTCGGTGCCTCGTTCTACGCGCTGCCGCAGTTCGGCCCGGACGTCGACGGCGCGAACGTGCAGTGCTACCTGCAGGCGTGATCGAACGATGAGTTCGGTGTCGCCGCTCCCGACGCGCGGCGACACCGGGCCGTCGCCCAGCCCCCGGCCCAGCCGGAGTGCGCGCTGAGGAGTCGCTCGATGGCCGCGGACTGCCCCAGCACCGCGTGACCCACCTCGGGCAGCGCACGCACCTCGCCCCACGCGAAGCAAGCCCGCGCCCGCTCGGCACCGCGCGCCGAATCGACGAGCACGTCGCCGACGCCCAGCGCCGGCACGTCCATCGCGCGCAGGTCCACGTCGGCGGAGAACGGTAACCGGTCGGTGCACGGCGAGAAGCGCCGGAAAGGTCGACTCCACTTCGAGGACGTCCGGGATTCAGCAGCGTCCGACGTGTGAGAATGATCGCGGAGAATCCGCATCGGCAACCATCTGCCCAGGTGGGGTGGGTCCGGGCCGGTAGGTCGCCCGCCACCGCCGTGACCAGCGGATCTGCCTGAGCACAACCCTTGACGCAACCCCCGGAACACGTTTGTGTGCAGGTAGCGGGCCGCTCCGGCGACACCGCGGGCAACCGCGTGACCGGCCCGCGGGCCGGGCGCCACAACGGGGGCTCTACCCTCGAATCATGCAGTCCTGGTCCGATATCGCCCTACCGACCGTCCCCGGAGCAGGGCCGCCGTTGCGGTTGTTCGACACCGCCGACCGCCAGGTCCGCCCGGTCACCCCCGGCGCGACCGCGAAGATGTACGTCTGCGGCATCACTCCCTACGACGCCACCCACCTCGGCCACGCCGCCACCTACCTCACGTTCGACCTGATCAACCGGCTGTGGCGCGACGCGGGCCACGACGTGCACTACGTGCAGAACGTCACCGACGTCGATGATCCGCTGTTCGAGCGCGCCGCCCGCGACGGCGTCGACTGGCGTGACCTCGGCAGCTCGGAGATCGAGCTGTTCCGCGAGGACATGACCGCCCTGCAGGTGCTGCCCCCGAAGCACTACATCGGCGCGATCGAGTCCGTCGAGGAGGTGGTGGAGCTGGTGCAGAAGCTGCTCGCCGCCGGCGCCGCCTACATCGTCGACGACGCCGAGTTCCCGGACATCTACTTCCGTACCGACGCCACCGAGCAGTTCGGCTACGAGTCCGGCTACGACCGGGCCACCATGGAGCAGCTGTTCGCCGAGCGCGGCGGTGACCCCGACCGTCCCGGCAAGCGCGACGTCATCGACGCGCTGCTGTGGCGGGCCGAGCGCCCGGGCGAACCGTCCTGGCAGGCCCCGTTCGGCGCGGGCCGCCCCGGCTGGCACATCGAATGTGCGGCGATCGCGCTCAACCGCATCGGCACCGAGTTCGACGTCCAAGGCGGCGGCTCGGACCTGATCTACCCGCACCACGAATACTCCGCCGCGCACGCCGAGGCGATCACCGGCGCGCGCCGCTTCGCCCGCCACTACGTGCACGCCGGGCTGATCGGCCTCGACGGCGAGAAGATGTCGAAGTCCAAGGGCAACCTGGTGCTGGTGTCGAAGCTGCGCCGCTCCGGCGTCGACCCGGCCGCGATCCGCCTCGGCCTGCTCGCCGGGCACTACCGCGAGGACCGGATGTGGACCGACGACGTCCTCACCGCGGCCCAGGCCCGCCTGGCCCGCTGGCGCGAAGCCGCCGCCCTGGCCACCGGCCCGTCGGCCGCCGACACCGTCGCCCGGCTGCGCCAGCACCTGGCCGACGACCTGGACACCCCGAAGGCGCTCGACGCCGTCGACAACTGGGTCGAGCAGGCACTGACCTACGGTGGGGCCGATCCGGCCGCGCCCGCGCTGGTACGTGACGCCGTGGACGCGCTGCTGGGTATCACGCTCTGACGGTCGCGGGTCACCCGGCGACATTGGTCGTCTCGTGACCCGCACCGGGTACTGTCGCCGGCAAGTGAGGCGCGGCGCGCTGTCGCGTCGTGCGCTCGACCGGCGACAGGAGCGGCGATGCCTGACACGCACCACCCCGTCACCGCCTCGGCGACCACGGTCCTGCACGTCGGCGGCCTGCATCGCGCCGGCTCCCGGCAGACCCTGGCCGCCGCGCTGCGACATCGGCCCGGAGTTCTCGCGGTCGAGGCCAACCCGCTCGCGCAGACCGCCACCGTCACCTACGACCCGGGTGTGACCTCGGTCACCGATCTGCGCACCTGGATCCGCGACTGCGGCTACCACTGCGCGGGCCGCTCGGTGCCCACCCACCTCTGCGATCCGGCGAGCGAACCCTCCGCTGTGGAGCACACCCCGGCGGCCACCACCCCACCCGACGGCCGTACCGCCGACCACGACACGGCGATGGCAGGCCACCATCACGGCGGCGACGCGGCCATGTCCATGGACGACATGGCCCGCGACATGCGCAACCGTTTCCTGGTCGCGCTGGTCTTCTCCACCCTGGTCATGCTGTGGTCGCCGATGGCCACCCACATGCTGGGTCTGCACCTGGCGGTCCCGTTCGGCCTGCGCGCCGACGTGTGGATGCTGATCCTGAGCCTGCCGGTGATCTGCTACTCGTCGACGATCTTCTTCACGGGCGCGTGGCAGGCGCTGCGGGCGCACACCCTCGACATGATGGTGTTGGTCTCGGTCGGCATCGGCACCGGCTGGCTGTATTCGCTGTACGTGACGCTCACCGGCGGCGGCGAGGTGTTCTACGAGGCCTCCACCATGCTGGCGACATTCGTGTTGCTCGGGCACTGGTTCGAGATGCGAGCGCGCGGCGGCGCCAACGACGCGGTCTCCACGCTGCTGGACCTGTCGCCGCCGAAAGCGGTGGTGCTGCGCGACGGGAGCGAGGTCGAGATCCCCACCGCCGACGTCGCTGTCGGTGACGTGCTGCTGGTGCGCCCCGGTGCGAAGATCGCCGTCGACGGCACCGTGCTCGACGGATCCAGCGAGGTCGACGAATCCATGGTCACCGGCGAGAGCCTGCCGGTGCACAAGGAACCCGGTTCGCCGGTCATCGGCGCGACCATCAACACCACCGGCAGTCTGCGGGTGCGGGCCACCAAAGTCGGCTCCGACACCGCGCTCGCCCAGATCATCGACCTAGTCCAGCAGGCGCAGAATTCGAAGGCGCCGGGTCAACGGCTCGCCGACCGGGCGGCGTTCTGGCTGACCCTGGTGGCGTTGATCGGCAGTGTGACCACGCTGGCGGTGTGGCTGCTCGCCGGTGCCTCGCTGAGCCGGGCGCTGTTGTTCGCGATCACCGTGGTCGTCGTGACCTGCCCCGACGCACTGGGCCTGGCGACACCGACGGCGATCCTGGTCGGCACCGGGCTCGGCGCGAAACGCGGTGTGCTGTTCAAGAACGCGACGGCGCTCGAGGACGCGGCCCGCATCGACGTGGTGGTGATGGACAAGACGGGCACCCTCACCAAGGGAACACCGGAGGTCACCGACGTGGTGCCCGCACCCGGCGTCGACACCGATCGGATGCTCGCGGTGGCCGCGGCGGTGGAACGCGAGTCCGAGCATCCGCTGGCCGAGGCGATCGTCGAGTACGCGAAAGACCAGGGCGCCCTGGCACTGTCGGCGACCGAGTTCCGGAATGTGCCGGGGCGCGGGGCGATCGCCACCGTCGACGGTCACCGCGTCGTCGTCGGCAATCGCGGGCTGCTCGACCGGGAACACATCGCCCTGGGCGAGCTGGCGACCCGGCGCGAGGACCTGGCGGCCTCGGGCCACACCGCCGTCCTGGTCGCCGTCGACGGCGCCGCGGTCGCGGTCATCGCCCTCGCCGACGCCCCGCGGCCCACCTCCGTCGCCGCGGTCGCCGCCCTGCACGAGCTCGGCGTGGACGTGGTCATGCTGACCGGCGACAACCAGGCGACCGCCCAGCGCATCGCCACCGACCTCGGCATCGACACCGTGATCGCCGACGTCCTGCCCGGCGACAAGGCCGACCGGATCGCCGAGCTGCAGCGGGCGGGCAAGAAGGTCGCGATGGTCGGCGACGGCGTCAACGACGCGCCCGCCCTCGCGCGGGCCGATCTGGGCATCGCCATCGGCGCGGGCACCGACGTGGCCATTCAGACCGCCGATGTCGTGCTCATGCGCTCGGACCCGTTCACCGTGTCGACCGCGCTGCGCATCGGTCGCGGCACCGTTGGCAAGGAACACCAGAATCTGGCCTGGGCGATCGGCTACAACGGCATCGCGCTGCCCATCGCCGCCGGGGTGTTCGCCCCGTGGGGCCTGACCATGCGCCCCGAGATCGCGGCCATGGCCATGTCGGGATCGAGCTTGATCGTCGCCCTCAACGCGCTGCACCTCAAACGCCTGCCGCTGCCCGACTCGCCGGACGGGCGACGCACCGCCGGGTAACCGGCCGACTGGCCGCGAACCGCGCGCCGAACATCTACATTCGAACGATGGAATCGATCGAGATCGATACTCCCACCGGCCGAATCGACGCGCTGATCGCGCGCCCGCAGGGCGAAGGCCCGTGGCCGGGCGTGGTCGTCCTCCACGACGCCCTCGGCATCAACGCCGACCTGCGCCACCAGCTCGACATCGTCGCCGACGCGGGCTACCTGGCGATCGCGCCGAATCTGTTCGCGCGCGGCCGGGTCCGCTGCATCCAGCAGGCGTTCCGCGCGGTCGCGTTCACCGGGAAGGGGCCCGCGGTGGGGGAGATCCTCGCCGCCCGCGACCGGCTCGCCGAAGACCCCGACTGCACCGGCCGGATCGCCGTGCTCGGCTTCTGCCTGGGCGGTGGTTTCGCACTGCTCACCGCGCCCCAGGGGTTCCACGCCTCGGCTCCGTTCTACGGCAGCCTCTACGGCGACTACCGGACCCTGCTCGACGGCGCGTGCCCGGTGGTTGCCAGCTACGGACGACTCGATCCGGCGCTGCCGGGTGCCGCGCACAAGCTCGAGACGGCGCTGACGGCGGGCGGAGTCGACCACGACATCAAGACCTATCCGAACGCCACCCACAGCTTCGCCAATGTCCTGCCGGGAAACGCGGTGCTCGAACGCATCGGCATCGGCTACGACGCGGCCGCCACCGACGACGCCTGGCAGCGCATCTTCGCCTTCTTCGACCGGCACCTGCGCACCGGCGCGTGAGCCGCGCACCACGGTTGCCGGGAGTGTGCGGCGTTTATACTGTGGCCAAGCGCAGCTGACCTGCCGTCGATCGGAGAGCGTCACATGGGGTACCAGCGCATCGTGGTGGGGACCAACGGCTCGGAGTCCGGACAGACGGCGGTCGTCGTCGCGGGGGAACTGGCGGTCAAGCTCGGTGTCGGGGTCACCGTCGTGAGCGTCTGGAAGGAAGCCACGCTGAAGGCGGGGACCGATGCCGCCTGGGCCGCGGAGATCACCGCGGCGGCGGCCGCCTTTCTCGTCGAGGCGGGGGTGACCGAGGTGCGCCGCAGGGAACTGCCCGGCACGGCGGGCGCGGTCCTGCTCGAGGTCGCCGCCGCCGAACCCGGCACGCTGCTGGTCGTCGGCGGTGGTGGGCTGGGCAGTTCGAAGGCGCGCCTGCTCGGGTCGACCGCCAATCACGTGTCCCACCACAGCGAATCCGATGTGGTGTTCACCCACAAGATCCCGAAGCGGTGGACCACGGTCGGGCTCACCACCGACGGGTCGGCGAGCTCGATCACCGCGGTGCGCCGTGGCTACGAGGTCGCCGTCGCGCTCGGCGCGCGCCCGTTCCTGGTGACCGCCGCCAAGACCGACGACGACGGCGCCGTCACCCTGATCGAGGTGGAGGGCCAGGTCCACGTCGAGGATCCGGAGCTGTTCGGTCGCGACGTCCTCACCGGAGTCCCCGCGGCCGAGGCGATCTGCAACGCGGCCTGGAAGTACGACCTCGTCGTGATCGGCAATCGCGGAATGAGCGGTCCCGCACGGCTGTTGGGCTCGGTCGCCAACAAGGTCACCCACGACATCGACACCAACCTGCTGCTGGTCAACACCACCCACGCCTGATTTCGAGTTTGCTCCGGTTTAGCGGGTAACCGCGAAAGCTGCCCGAAACCACCTGGTCGGTCACTTATGATGACCCGAACGCGCGAGGTTCGGAACACGACGGAGTGGACGCCGGATGAATGCTGGGATCGAAGCGGCGGGCTTCTTCGGCCTGCTCGACTGGGAGAAGACGACCGGCCTGAGCAAGTTCTGGGTCGACATGATCAGCATTCCGATCTTCAGCGCGATGGCGGGTCTGATCACCAACTGGACGGGCGTGATCATGCTGTTCGCGCCGGTGCGGTTCACCGGGTTCTATGTGCCGGGGCTGAAGACGATCTTCCCACTGCTGCCGCGCAAGGTGCAGATCCTGCCGACCTTCGCCCCCGGCGGCATCCTCGGCTTCCAGGGTTTCATCCCGGCTCGCGCCGAGAAGATGGCGAGCCTGATGGTCGACAACGCCGTCGCCAAGATCGGTACGGCCAAGGACTTCTTCGATCAGATGGATCCGCGCAAGATCTCCGCGCAGGTCGCCCAGGTGGCGCTGCCGAACGTGCGGTCGATGGTCGACTCGATCATGGACACCGAGCATCCGCAGCTGTGGGCCGACATGCCGCCGCGCGCACGCGAAGTCGTGTACTCGCGGGTGGAGGCGGAACTGCCGGCGATCACCGACCGTGCCTTCGACTTCATCGGTGCCAACATCGATCAGCTGCTCGATGTGAAGCTGATGGTCGTGGGCTATCTGCGGCGGCGCCCGGAACTGCTCAAGGACGTCATCTACGGGCTGGGCGCACCGGAGCTGCGGTTCATGACCCGCAGCGGGGTGATCGGGTTCCCGTTCGGCGTCGTCGTCGCGCTGTGGTTGTCGCTGCTGCACTACAGCACCCCACACGGTGACACCCCGGCGCTGATCTCGCTGCCCGGCTGGCTCTACGACATCCTCCATTTCCTGCCCGCGTGGGCGTGGGTGCTCCTCGGCGGCGCCGTGGTGGGCGTGCTGGTCAACATCATCGCCATCAAGGTGGTCTTCGAGCCGGCCACCCCGCAACCGCGCTACAAATATCCGTGGCGTGTCGCGAAATTCGCCAAACGCCAGCATCAGGCCGCGGCCGACCTGGGACACGCGATCGGGTATCAGATCGTCACCCTCGACGTCGTCGCCGAACAGCTCCTCGACGGGCCCAGCGGTGACAAGACCCGCGCGGTCATCGCGCACTTCCTCAAAGCCGAGATCGACCGGGTGCTCGGGCCGCTGCGCTCGGTGACCCGGCTGGCGGTGGGGCCGCGGCAGTTCGACGCCATCCAGGCCACCGCGGGCGCGAGCCTGGCGACGGAGATGAAGCCGTGGCTGGTCGACGACGTCGAGTTCTCGCAGACCACCGCCGCCAGCGTGGATCGCCTCGCCACCGAGAAACTGCGCGAACTGCCGCCGGAGGAGTTCGTCGAAATGCTCTACACCGCCATCGAACAGGACGCGTGGCTGCTCTACGCGCACGGCGGCGCGCTCGGTGTGATCGTCGGGGCCCTGCACCTACTGGTCTTCGGAGTGTGAGATGGACGAGCGCGAGAACCTCCCCGAACCGACGCCCGAGCCCGGGATCCCCACCGACCTGGTCGGGTTGGCGCGCATCGCGGGACTGTCGTTGCGCCACATCGTCGGCGCGGTCACCAGGGGAGCGCTGCACACCGCCACCGATCTCGCCGACGATATCCGTGCCGGTGAGCCGATGTCGCAGATCATCGACGAACGGATCGACTCGCTGCGCAAGATCGCGCTCAGCGCGCTCGGTCTCACCAGCACCGCCGCCGGCGTGTACGGGCACGTCGAATCCGGTGTCGGCGCCGAGGATCTCAAGGCCATGGGCGACGCGATGATCACCGAGGGCTGGGATTCGGCGCAGCAGCCCCGCGACCTGCATCCCTCGTTCGTGCCGATCCTGCACGACCTGACCCCCGACGAAGCCCGCATCCTGCGGTTCCTGGCCGTCGCCGGTCCGCAACCGGCGATCGACATCCGCACCAAGGCGCCGTTCGGGATCGGCTCGCAGCGCCTGGCCGACGGCATCAACATGATCGCCTCCATGGCCGGGTGCGCGCTGCCCGAACGCGATCACCACTATCTGGGCAATCTCAGCAGGCTGGGGTTGGTGCGGTTCTCCACCGAACCGGTCGCCGACTTCCGCCGGTACGCGTTCCTGGAAGCCCAGCCCAGCGCGCAGGCCGCCTACAAGTCGGTGAAGATGCGGGCGATCAGCTCCTACCGCAGCATCTACCTGACGGTGTTCGGCAAGCAGTTCTGCGACGCGTGTTTCGTGCTCGGCGACTACACCGGGGGCGGCTGGGCCAGCGACGATCGCGGTGACGTCTATCTGGGCAAGGGCCCCCGGCTGCCGTGAACCGCGTCAGTCCTTGCCGCGCAACGCGTCCAGCACGCCGGCGAACATCACCGATTTGATCGCGGTCAGCGTCGGCTGGTCCTTGCCGCCGAACGGGGCGACGGTCGCCAGGGCGGTGTCGAGGACCTCGTGCTCACCGACGGCCGCGTCGACCAGGTCGTAGGCCAGCGCGTCGGTGCCGCCGAAGCGGCGCCCGGTGGTCATGGCGGCGATCGCGGTCCTGGGCGGGACCTTGGCCTGGATCAGCGCGGCCATGCCGTTGGTGAACGGGATGCGGATGTCGGCCTCGGGGAAGCAGAAGAAGCCGCGATCGGCGCGCATGACGCGGTAGTCGTGGGCGACGGCGAGCATGGCACCCGCCCCGAAGGCATGGCCGCCGATGGCGGCGGCGGTCGGCATCGGCAGGGTGAGCATCCGGCCGAACAGGGTGTGCACGGCTTCGACGTATTCGGCGGCGCGATCGCCGTTGGCCGACAACCAGTCCAGGTCAAGCCCGTTGGAGTAGATCTTGCCGGTCGCGGTGGTCACCAGCGCCGCGGCGCCCTCGGTGACGACAGTGTCGAGATGGGCGTGGACCTCGGTGATGAAGTCGGGGGAGAAGCGGTTCTCCCCGTCGCCGAGGTCGAGGATCGCGATCGCGTCGTGGTGGCGCAGGGTGGGCATGGAGGGGGTTCCTTTCAGCGGGGGCCGAGTTCGAGCACGGCACGGACAGCGGCGCGCAGGTGTCTGCGGGCCACGGGATCGGTGAGCCGGTCACGCCGCAGCAGCAGCGCGGTCGGCAGGTCGACCAGGCAGGTGGTGACGGTGGCGACGCCGCGCCGGTCGGCGCGGCCCCACAGTGCTCGCGCGACCCGTGACAGCGCGGTCAGCAGCGCTTTCTCGGTGTCGGCGATCTCGCGGGCCAGCTCGGCGGGCAGGTCGCCGTCGAGGAGTTCGGCCCGGTCGACGAGCAGCAGCAGCCGGGCCGAGTCGGGGTGGACGTCGGCCAGGCGGGCCGGTGTCTCGGCGGCGTCGACGACCGCGTCGATCCGCGCGCCCGGGTCGGTGGCCGCGACGGCGCGGTCGATGTCGGTGGCCTGCAGCGCCAGGAAGCGGCGAGCGGCGCGTAACCAGGTGCGCGCCAGCACTTCCTGGCGAGAACCGAAGGTGTGGTACAGCGCGCCGTTGGACACACCGGTCGCGGCGGCGACGGCGCGCACGGTCACCGCGGCGGAACCGGCGCGCGCGGCGAGGTTCTCGGCGGCGTCCAGCACGGTCTCCGGGTCGTGAGTTCGCGGTCTCGGCATGAACAATAGTTTACAGAGCGTCTGCTCTGTTATTCCATTCGGGTGCACTTGTCACCTGGTAGTGCACGGATTTTGTTCCAGCGCTTGATATTTCGATCTCATTTTCGACGATTCCGCCACAGCATAGACTTCGTTACGCTCGCGCGAGCCCTCGTTACGATCGGGTACTGTTCGCATTCTTCGGTCCTGTCCGCACGAACAGATCGGCATCGCGATGTCCCGAGTCGTCACCAAGGAGCAGTACTTCGACACCGCCGTGGCGGTGCTCGCCGAGTTCGGCTTCAAAGGTCTCAACATCGGTGTGCTGTGCCGTCGCCTCGGTGTCACCAGCGGCTCGTTCTACCACCACTTCGGATCGTGGCAGGGATTCGTCGACACCCTGCTCGAGCACTGGGAGAACCGGCAGATGATCGAGCTACGCGCGCTCGATGTCGGCCACGGCGATCCCGACGCCGATGTGCGCGCCATGTCGGCGCTGGCCGGCGGCCTCGAACACGGCGCCGAGGCGGCGCTGCGCGCCTGGGCGGCCAACGACGAGTCGGTCCACGTGACGGTCAAGCGCGTCGACGAATCCCGCCGCCGCACCGTGCATCGCGTGATCGACAGTGTCGTCGGCGACCCGGCCACCGCCACGGTGGTCACCGAATTCGGCATGGCGATGCTGATCGGCTACCAGCAACTCGCCGCCACCGGCGAACCCACCGAACTCGACCAGCTGCTCGCCGAGTACGCGCGGCTGATCTACTCGCACCGGCCTCAGCCGAGCAACTCGTCGACGTAGCACCAGCGCCACACCTCGCCGGGCTCGACGCTGCGCATCACCGGATGCGCCGAGGACTGGAAATGCGCGCTCGCGTGGTTGCCCAGCGACGACTCGCAGCAGGCGATGTTGCCGCAGTCGGTGCACATCCGCAGATGCACCCAGCGCAGACCTTCGGCGACGCACTCCCGGCACACCAGGTCACCGACCGGCTCCCGCAGCAGCGGCGCGTGTTCGAGATGGGTACAGCCGTCGGCGGGCGCGGCCCCGGACAGCGGTTCGGTGCCCGGCTCCTCGTCGGCCTCGTCGAAGCGGTCGATCATCGATTCCTCGAGATCCAGGCGCGCGAGAACATGCTGCAGCACTTCGTAATCCACCGAACCGGCGTCGCGGACGGCCAGCACCGCGTCGCGTTCGGCGGCCAGCATCGCCAGCCGTAGCCGCCGGTACTCCGCCGTGGGCGTCACCAGTTCGGCCTCGGGCCTGCCCAGACGTTCCCACGCCGCGTTGGTGCGCCAGATCAGCCGCTGCCGCAGCGATTCGATCACCGGTTCCGGGGTGTTCGGGCCGATCCGCTTGTCCAGCTCGGCCAGCCCCGCACTCGACGCCTGTTGCAGCAGATCGGCTTTGGCGAGCGCGTCCTCGGCGCGGCTGGGCCCCCGCAGCCGCAGCAGGCGCACCAGCCACGGCAGGGATGTGCCCTGCACCAGCAGAGTGCCGCCCACGACCACCAGCGCCAGCAGTTCCAGCACCGGCAGCTGCGGGGTCGATTCGGGCAGCAGCAGCACCGCGGCCAGGGTCACCACCCCGCGCATGCCCGCCCAGGACACCACCGCGGCGTGGCTCAGCGGCTCGGTCGCGCGCCCGAACAACCGCGCCACCAGCACCGGCGTGAACACCCAGAGCGGACGAGCCAGCATCACCGCGGCCAGCACCGCCACCGCCGCGATCAGCAGCGTGCGACGGTCGAGACCGCTGTGCCAGGCAGCCTCGACGATCCAGCGCACCTGCAGGCCGATGATCAGGAAGACCGCGCTCTCCAGGATGAACTGGATGGTCCGCCAATTCGTCGACTCGGCGACGCGCGAGGCCGCGCCCTGCCAGCGTTGCGCGCCGTGGCCGAGGATCATCCCGCACGTCACCACCGCGATCACGCCCGAGGCGTGGAAGTGTTCGGCGGGCAGATACGCCACGAACGGCGCGAGTAGCGACACCGAGGTGTCGAGTACGGGGTCCGTGATCCGCTTGCGCAGCAGCACCAGTGCCGCCGCGACGATCCCGCCGACCACACCGCCACCGACGGCGGCGAGCAGGAAGTCCCCGCCGATCTGCCACACCGTCACCGCGCCCGCCATCGCGGCGATCGCGCCGCGCAGCGACACCAGCGCCGTCGCGTCGTTGAACAGCGATTCGTCCTCGAGGACGGTCACGATGCTGCGCGGCATGCCGGTGCGGCGGGCGATCGCCGTGGCGGCCACGGCGTCCGGGGGCGCGACCACCGCACCGAGCGCGACCGCGGCCGCGAACGGGATCGGCAGCAGCCACCAGGCCACCAGCGCCACCGCGAACGTACTGAACAGCACCAACCCGACCGACAGCGATGCGATGGTGCGCAAATTGTCCTTGAAGTCGACCAGCGAGGTCCGCAGCGCCGCGGTGTAGAGCAGCGGCGGCAGCAGCCCCAGCAGCACCACCTCGGGCTCGAGATGCACCTGCGGCACCATCGGCAGATAGGACGCGGCGACGCCGGCGACCGTCAGCACGAGGGGTTCGGACACCCCGAACCGCCGCGCCAGCGCCGCGAGCGCGGTCGCCGAGCCGACGAGTACTACCAGACCGATCGCCACATGCACGACCAGCATTCTTCCATCGCGGCCACACCGGCGACGGCCGCGGCGCCACGGCCGGACTCAGCCGACCTGCTCGGCACCCCCGAGATGGGCGACCTCGCCCCACACCCGCAGGCTCAGCCGAGTGCCCTCCCGGCGCCACTGCGACACCGACGCGTTCGGGACCGGCTCGAGGGTGTCCGGCACCGGGGTACCCATGCCCTCGAGGATGTAGCGCATCGACATCACCACCGCGTCGTGGGTGACCACCAGCACCTGCTCACCCGCCGCGACCACGTCCAGCTCGTCGAGAAAACTGCGCACCCGCAGGGCGACATCGGCCAGCGACTCGCCACCGGGCGGCCGGTAGACCCAGTTGCCGACCCGGGCGCGCCGGGCCGCTTCCTCGGGGGAGCGGCGCCGGATCGCCTTGTACGGATGCAGTTCGAACACCCCCATCTCGCGATCGCGCAGCCGCTCGTCGACCAGGGTGCGGATGGGGCGCAGATGCCGATTGCGGGTGACGGCGGCCTCAGCCATCACCGCCCAGGTGAGCCGGGTCCGCAGATAGGGGGAGCAGACCACCAGGTCGGGCCGCTGCACACCGGCCAGACCGGCCAGCCACTCGCCCAGGCACTGCGCCTGCCAGCGCCCCAGCTCGGTCAGCTCGACTTCGGCGTCGGTGCCGCGCATCGGACGCAATTCGGTCGCCGGGTCGGCGTACCAGGCGTTGGCCACGCTCTGGGCGTGCCGCACGGCCCACAGTCCTGCCAGCGCGCGCGGCACCGTCAATCCTTCGGGCACCTGCACCCACCCCCTCCGCTGTTCGAACCCCATCGATGTCCTTCGTGCTCGTCCTGTCGTGCCCGGACGCGCCAGGGAATAGCGGCTTCGTCGCCGACGTTGCACCCCGAGAATTTGAACGCCTGTCCAGATATTTTCGGCGGATCGCCGCCGGATTTCGTGTGCCGGAGGAGGCCCGCTTGACCACCAGAGTAGAGATCTGGACCGACATCAACTGCCCGTTCTGCTACCTCGGGAAGGCGCGCTTCGAGCAGGCGCTGGCCGAGTTCGACCATCGCGACGACGTCGAGGTCGTGCACCGGTCCTTCGAACTCGATCCCGCCCTGCCCGCCGACGAGACCGGACCGGTGATCCCGCGCATCGCCGCCAAGTACGGCATCAGCGTCGACCAGGCCGCCGCCAACGAGCGCAACATCGGCGCCCAGGCCGCCCAGCTCGGCCTGCCCTACCAGACCTCCGGTCGCGACTACGGCAACAGCTCCGACATGCACCGGCTGCTGCACTTCGCCCTCGACCAGGGCAAGCAGGACGCGCTGCTCGACGCCCTGTACGCCGCCAACTTCGCCGAAGCCGAGCCGGTCTTCGCCGACACCGAGCGCCTCGTCACCCTTGCGGTCCGCGCCGGCCTCGCCGAGACGGCCGTGCGCGAGGTCCTGGCCGACCCGCGGGCCTACGCCGACGCCGTCCGCCAAGACGAACGCGAAGCCGCCCAGCTCGGCGCCACCGGCGTGCCGTTCTTCGTCTTCGACAACAAGTACGCCGTCTCCGGCGCCCAGCCCACCGAGGTCTTCACCCAGGCCCTGACCACCGCTTGGAACGACCGTCCGGCACCGCTGGTGCCGGCCACCGACGCCGACGGCGACACCTGCGGCCCGGACGGCTGCGCGATCTGACGGACTACAGGTCGATGACGACCTTGATATCGGTGTGATCACCCGGATCGAACGCCTCGAGCGCGCGCTCCAACGGCAGCCGCCGGGTGATCAACCGGGCCAGCCACGCCGGATCGGCCTTCGCCAGCGACTCCGCGGCCAGCTGGTAGTGGTGCCGGTTGGCGTTGACCGAACCGAACACGACGGCGTTGTCGAGCACGATATTGCGGTTGAGCGCACCCACGTCGACCGGGGAATCCTTGCCCGCCGCCGTCACCCCGGTCAGGCAGACGATCGAGCCCGGAGTGTTGAGCTGCATCAACTGCAAAGTGACCGCCGCCGCGCCCGTCGCCTCGATCACCACGTCCGGATTGATCTTCTCGGCGACCTCCCCGGCGGGCCCGGTATGGAACGTGCCCCCGAGATCGGCCACCAGACCGGGTTTCGGCCCGTCGGTCGATCGGTCGAGCACATGCACATCCAGCCCCCGCTGCGCGCCGAGCATCGCCGCCAACAGGCCGATCGGCCCCGCGCCGGTGACCATCACCGTCTTCGGTTCGAACCAGGCCCGGTTGTTGATCCGCTCGATCTGATCCCACGCCTTGGCCACCACCGTCGTCGGCTCCATCAGCACCCCGACCTCGGCCAGCGACGGATCCAGCTTCACCGTGTAGTCGGCGTCGACGACCCACGCGGTGGAGCCGTACCCGTCGATCTGCTTGATCCCGCGTTCCACGTACTGGCCGTTGCGGCACATGTCGAATTCCCCACGCGCACACGCCCCGCACGGTTGCGGGTCCGGCCTGCGCACGATCCCGACGACGAGATCGCCCGGCGCGAAATCACTTCCGGCCGGCGCGGTCCGTACCTTGCCCAGCGACTCGTGTCCGAGGATCAGCCGTTCCCGACCCGGCGGCGCCCATCCGTACACTCCCGACGCGATTTCGCGATCGGTGCCGCAGATGCCCAGCGAAACCCCGTCCACCAGCAACTCGTTCGGCCTGGCCACCGGATCCGGCACATCCTGCACGCTCAGCGAACCGGGCTGATCTGGAACAACGGTCAAAGCACGCATGTCGCTTTCCCTTCCGCCGCACCGGGCGATGCTGTCGACAAACTTGCACGAGCAACTCGTTCGCGAACCCGCGGAGAATACGCACTACCTGCGCCAACGGTACGGGAAGCGGTTCATCTCCCGCAGTAGCGCGATGATCGCGAATCGCTTGCAATCTCCCCGGACCTGCTGCGACGATCGACGAGAGCAGCCCCGTCGACGTGGGAGGTCACCGTGCGAGCCGTGCAGTACCGAACCCCGGGCGCAGCCCCCGAAGTCGTCACCGTGCCCGACCCCGAACCCGGGCCAGGCCAGATCCTGCTGAAAGTCGCCGCCGCCGGGGTGTGCCACTCCGACATCGCCGTCATGAGCCTGCCCGCCGACCACCTCGGCTTCCCGCTGCCACTGACCCTCGGCCACGAAGGCGCGGGCACCGTCGCCGCGGTCGGCGCCGGCGTGGAAGGTGTCGAGATCGGCGCCATGATGGCGGTGTACGGGCCGTGGGGATGCGGACGGTGCCGCATGTGCACCCGCGGCGCCGAGAACTACTGCCTGCGCGCCGCGGAACTCGGCATCTTCCCGCCCGGCCTCGGTGCCCCCGGCGCGATGTCCGAGTACCTGATCATCGACGACGCCCGCCACCTCGTGCCGATGGGCGAGCTCGATCCCGTCCAGAACGTCTCGCTCACCGACGCCGGACTCACCCCCTACCACGCGATCACGTTGTCGCTGCCCAAGCTAGTGCCCGGCAGCACCACCGTCGTCATCGGCGCCGGCGGCCTCGGCCACGTCGCCATCCAGCTACTGCGGGCCATGACCGCCACCCGCGTCATCGCCCTCGATGTCTCCGAGGACCGGCTCGACCTCGCCCGCCGGGTCGGCGCCCACGACACCGTCCTGTCCGACGCCTCGGCCGCCGAGAAGATCCGCGCCCTCACCGACGGCGAAGGCGCCCAGGTCGTCCTCGACTTCGTCGGGGCGCCGGCCACGACCGCCACCGCCGCCGCCGCGGCGGGCATCGCCGCCGACATCACCGTCGTCGGGCTCGGGGGCGGTACGGTCGCCGTCGGCTTCGGCTCCCCGCCCTACGAGACGACCGTGCGCTCACCGTATTGGGGCACCCGCACCGAACTCATCGAAGTCCTCGAGATCGCCCGCCGTGGCGAGGTGTCGGTCCACGTGGAGACCTTCACCCTCGACGAAGCCCCGCTGGCCTATGAGCGCCTGCACGCGGGACAGATCACCGGACGCGCGGTCATCGTTCCCGACGCCTGAGACGACGACACCGGGTCGGCTACGGTGGAGACCGCTCGCACCGATCGACCGTTTGGCTGCTGGGAGGCGTCTTGCGCATCATCGTCCGGATCCTGCTCGTGCTCGCCGCCCTGGTCTGCGCCGCCGCGCCCGCCCTGGCCACCCCGGCCATCGACGACACCACCGGCCGCAAGATCGACGAACTGCTCGCCGTGCGCGCCGAAGCGGGCGCGATCAGCCGAGCCGAGCTGCTCGCCCGGCTCTCCGGCCACCTGCTCGGCACCCCCTACGGCCCGAACATGCTCATCGGATCGGCCACCGAGCCCGAACAACTCGTCATCGACCTGCGCCGCGTCGACTGCTTCACCTACCTCGACTATCTCGACGCCGCGTCCCGCTCGGCCGATCGCGACCAGTTCGTCGCCAACCTCGTCGCCACCCGCTACGTCGACAGCCGCGTCGAGTTCACCCAGCGCAAGCACTTCTTCACCGACTGGGCGAGCACCGGGCGCATCGCCGCCACCGATATCACCGCCGGTCTGAGTCCCGCCGCGGTCACCGTCACCAAGCACCTCAATGCCACCGCCGACGGCGGCACCTACCTGCCGGGCCTGCCCGTCGTCGACCGCGCGATCACCCACATTCCCGCGGCCGCCGTCGACGGGGCAGTGATGGCCGCACTGCGCACCGGTGACTTCGTCGGCGCCTACACCCCCGACGCCGGCCTCGACGTCACCCACGTCGGCATCATCGTCCAGACCGCCGACGGCCCGATGTTCCGCAACGCCTCCTCGCTGGCCGCCTACCAGGTCGTCGACACCCCGCTGGCCGACTACGTCCGGACCACGCCGGGCATCGTCGTCCTGCGTCCGCTCTGAACACCCCACCGTCACCGAGGAATCCGCCGTGACCACGCTGCCCGACCGCCCCGGCACCGCCCTGCTCGTCGTCGACGTCCAGAACGGCGTCGTCGAAGCGGCGATCCGCCGCGACGAGGTGGTCGCCAACATCGCCGCACTCGTCGACCGGGCTCGCACCGCCTCGGTGCCGGTGATCTGGATCCAGCACTCCGCCGAAGATCTGGTCACCGGGACCGAGGCATGGCAGTACGTCCCCGAACTGACCCGCCGCGACGACGAACCCCTCGTCGCCAAGCGCTACGGCGACTCCTTCGAGGACACGCCCCTCGAAGAGCTGCTCGCCGCGGCCGGTGCCGGGCACCTCGTCGTCACCGGCGCCGAGTCCGACGCGTGCGTCCGCTCCACCATCCACGGCGCGTTCGTGCGCGGCTACGACGTCACCCTCGTCGCCGACGCCCACACCACCTTCGACAAGACCCCCTGGGGCGCACCGCAACCCGCCGAGGTCATCGCCCACACCAACCTCTACTGGCAGTACCAGCGGGCGCCCGGGCGCACCGCCGCCGTCCGCCCGACCGCGGAGCTTGACTTCAGGTCGACCTGAACCGGCACGGTGGTCCCATGACCACCTTCGACCACGCCCGCAGCCTCGGCTACGACCGCCGCGCCACCCGCCTGCTCGGCAGCCTCTACCGGCGCATCGCCACCGACATCGACGCCGCCACCACGCCCGGCGCCACCGTCGCCGACATCGGCACCGGCCCGGGAAAGCTGCTGTCCTGCTTGGCGACCCGACGCCCCGACCTGCGCCTGCACGGCATCGACCTGTCCCCACACATGATCGAGATCGCCCGCCGGCACCTGTCCGCTCACACCGTCGAGCTGGCCGTCGCCGACGTCACCGATCTCCCGTATCCCGACACGAGCATCGACCTCGCCGTATCCAGCCTGAGCATGCACGAATGGCCCGATCTCGACCCCGCCGCCGCCGAGCTGCACCGCATCCTGCGCCCCGGCGCCACCCTCGCCGTCTACGACTTCCGATTCGCCCGTACCGCGGCCGTCCAGGACTCGCTGCGCGCACGATTCGGCACCGTCGAGTCCACCGCGATCCGCCTGCCCTGGCATCCCGTCGCCGTCGTCACCCGCTACCTCGCCACCGCCTAGGCTCGACGGATGACGGGCGAGCACACCACGATCGGCACGGCCGCGGCCCGGTTCGGACTCGCCACCCACGTCCTCCGGCACTGGGAGGACCGCGGGTTGCTCACCCCGGGCCGCGACTCGGCGGGCCGACGCCGCTACCGCGACACCGACCTCGACACCATCGCCATGATCGTCCTGGGCAAGAAGGCCGGACTGTCCCTGGACGACCTGGCCCTCCTGTTCACCCAGGCACCCGACCGGGCCACCCGCAGGCAGGTACTGCACGCCCACCGGGCCCGCCTCGCCGACCAGCTGGCTCGCACCCGCGCCGCCCTCGACGCCGTCACCCACGTCCTCGACTGCGACGCCGAGGACTTCCGCACCTGCCCGCACTTCCGCGACCAGGTCGCCGCCGTCCGATCGCCGAGGGCGGCGCACCCGGCCCTGCTGGGCAACCCTGCCCCGACATGAGACGATCGCGCATGTGACCAGCACGCCGGAGCGGCCCCAGCACCTGCGGGACCTGGCCCTGCTGCGCCGGGTCCGCGACCGCATCGACCGCGAATACGCGCAACCGCTCGACGTCGAGGCGCTCGCGCGCGGCGTGCACATGTCCGCCGGGCACCTCAGCCGCCAGTTCCGCCTCGCCTACGGCGAATCGCCCTACTCGTACCTGATGACCCGCCGCATCGAACGCGCCATGGCCTTGCTGCGCCGCGGCGACCTGAGCGTCACCGAGGTCTGCTTCGCCGTCGGATCGTCGTCACTGGGCACCTTCAGCACCCGCTTCACCGAACTCGTCGGCGTCCCGCCGAGCGTCTACCGGCAGGAGGCGCTGGCGACCCAGGGCATGCCGTCGTGCGTGGTCAAGAAGGTGACCAGACCGATCAGGAATCGAGAAGCGCCGGTCTCCCGCGACAATTAGCGTGGTCGCCATGAACATCACCATTCACCAGAGCTACCTGCCCCAGGACGACCCCGACGCCGCCCTCGCCTTCTACCGCGACGCGCTCGGCTTCGAAGTCCGCAACGACGTCGGCTACAACGGCATGCGCTGGATCACCGTCGGCCCGGCGGACCAGCCCAGCACCTCCATCGTGCTGCACCCGCCCGCCGCCGACCCCGGCATCACCGACGAGGAACGCCGCGTCATCACCGAGATGATGGCCAAAGGCACCTACGCCGGCATCAACCTCGCCACCGACGACCTCGACGGCCTGTTCGAGAAGCTCCAAGCGGGCGACGTCGAAGTCGTACAGGAGCCCACCGATCAGCCCTACGGCATCCGCGACTGCGCCTTCCGCGATCCCGCGGGCAACATGGTCCGCATCCAGCAGACCAAGTAAGCACCCCCGCCGGTAGATTCGAGAAACCGGCGACGCCGACCGACCTGAGGGAGATCCATGAGCACGGCCAAGAAGTCCAGCACCGCGACCGTGGAGCCGGCCGACGCCCACGACCTGATCCGGGTGCACGGCGCCCGCGTGAACAACCTGCGCGACATCAGCGTCGAGATCCCCAAGCGCAGGCTCACGGTCTTCACCGGCGTCTCCGGCTCCGGCAAGAGCTCGCTCGTCTTCGGCACCATCGCCGCCGAATCCCAGCGCCTCATCAACGAGACCTACAGCGCCTTCGTGCAGGGCTTCATGCCCAGCCAGTCGCGCCCCGATGTCGACGTCCTCGAGGGCCTCACCACCGCCATCCTGGTCGACCAGTCCCGCCTCGGCGCCGACCCGCGCTCCACCGTCGGCACCGTCACCGACGCCAACGCCATGCTGCGCATCCTGTTCAGCCGCCTCGGCGACCCGCACATCGGCTCCTCGCAGGCCTTCTCCTTCAATGTCGCCTCGATCAGCGGCTCCGGCGCGGTCGCCGTGGAGAAGCACGGCGTCACCGTCAAGGAACGCCGCAGCTTCACCATCACCGGCGGCATGTGTCCCACCTGCGAGGGCAAGGGCACCGTCAACGACATCGACCTGACCCAGCTCTACGACGAGAACAAATCCCTCGACGAGGGCGCCCTCACCATCCCCGGCTACAGCATGGACGGCTGGATGGGCCGGATCTTCAAGGGCAGCGGCTTCTTCGACCCCGCCAAGCCGATCAAGAAGTACACCAAGAAGCAGCTCGCCGACCTGCTCTACAAGGAACCGACCAAGATCAAGGTCGACGGCATCAACCTCACCTACGAGGGCCTGATCCCCAAGATCCGCAAGTCCATGCTGTCCAAGGACGTCGAAGCACTGCAACCGCACGTGCGCGCCTTCGTCGAACGCGCCGTCACCTTCGGCACCTGCCCCGACTGCGACGGCACCCGCCTGTCCGCCGAAGCCCGCTCGTCCAAGATCGACGGCGTCAGCATCGCCGACGCCTGCGCGATGCAGATCACCGATCTCGCCGAATGGGTCAAGAGCATCGAAGACCCCTCGGTCGCCCCGCTGCTGGAATCGCTGCGCCAGACCCTCGATTCGTTCGTCGAGATCGGCCTCGGCTACCTGTCGCTGTCGCGGCCCTCGGGCACCCTCTCCGGCGGTGAAGCCCAGCGCGTCAAGATGATCCGGCACCTCGGCTCCTCGCTCACCGACGTCACCTACGTCTTCGACGAGCCCACCGCCGGCCTGCACCCGCACGACATCCAGCGCATGAACGACCTGCTGCTGCGCCTGCGCGACAAGGGCAACACCGTCCTGGTCGTCGAGCACAAGCCCGAGACCATCGCCATCGCCGACCACATCGTCGACCTCGGTCCCGCCGCGGGCTCCAAGGGCGGCACCATCTGCTTCGAAGGCAGCGTCGACGGCCTGCGCGCCAGCAAGACCGTCACCGGCCGCCATTTCGACGACCGGGCCGCCGTCAAGGACACAGTCCGCACCGCCACCGGCGCGTTGCAGATCCGCGGCGCGACGGCCAACAACCTGCGCGAGGTCGATGTCGACATCCCGCTCGGCGTACTGGTCGCGATCACCGGGGTCGCGGGTTCGGGCAAGAGCTCGCTCGTGCACGGCTCCATCCCGATCGACGAGGGCGTCATCTCCATCGACCAGGCACCCATCAAGGGCTCCCGGCGCAGCAACCCCGCCACCTACACCGGCCTGCTCGACCACATCCGCAAGGCCTTCGCCAAGGCCACCGGCGCCAAGCCTGCCCTGTTCAGCGCCAACTCCGAAGGCGCGTGCCCGAACTGCAACGGCGCCGGCGTCGTCTACACCGACCTGGCCATGATGGCCGGGGTGTCCACCGTGTGTGAGGTGTGCGAGGGCAAGCGGTTCATGGCCGAGGTGCTCGAGTACACCTTCGCGGGCAAGAACATCAGCGAGGTGCTGTCGATGCCCGTCGACGAGGCTCGCGAGTTCTTCGGCGAGGGGGAGGCCAAGACCCCCGCCGCCCACAAGATCCTCACCCACCTCACCGAGGTCGGCCTCGGCTACCTCACCATCGGCCAGCCGCTCACCACCCTGTCCGGCGGTGAACGACAGCGCCTGAAGCTCGCCACCCACATGTCCGACAAGGGCGGCGTCTACATCCTCGACGAGCCGACCACCGGCCTGCACCTGGCCGATGTCGAACAGCTGCTCGGCCTGCTGGACCGGCTCGTCGACGCCGGCAAGTCGGTCATCGTCGTCGAGCACCACCAGGCCGTGATGGCCCACTCCGACTGGATCATCGACCTGGGCCCCGGCGCCGGTCACGACGGTGGCCAGATCGTCTTCGAAGGCACGCCCGCCGATCTCGTCGCCGCCCGATCCACCCTCACCGGCGAGCACCTCGCCGACTACGTCGGCGCCTGATCCGCCCGAATCCTCCCTCAGGGCAACAGTCCTGGGGGAGGACCACCCCGTCGGCACCCCGTCCGATGTGACGTATCTCGCCGCCGCGCGCTCTGGTCCGCACCATACCCACCGGCCTAGCCTGAGAGTCCGTTGCACGCGCGAAATCACCTGCACCAGAGGGATATTCGGTACCAATCGGACATTCCGACGGCCTTCGATGATGCGCCGATCTCCGCGTGCGCTCTGATCGTTGCGCCGCTGCGGACGCGCCGACTTCCCGGCACCGGACCGGCGGCCGAATCGTGGCAAGGAGTCGCGCCGGTGACACATCGAGTCGTCCTGAACCGCCGCAAGGCGTTCGCCGCCCTGGCATTGCTCGCGACCGCCGGGTGCGGCGCCGCCGACACCACCGCCACCGCGCCACACTGGGACTACGACGCCGAAGGTCCCGACCACTGGGCCGACCTCGACAAGCACTTCGCCACCTGCCGCAACGGCCACGCCCAGTCACCGATCGATCTCCCCGACGCCGCCGAGACGCACCCCGCCGACCACATCGAGATCGTCTACGGGCCCACCCCCACGGCCACCATCACCAACACCGGCCACACCATCCAGACCGCCGTGCCCGCCGACTCGGGCAACCGCATCATCGTCGACGGCACCCCGTTCTCGCTGACCCAGTACCACTTCCATCTGCCCAGCGAACACACCGTCGTCGGCGCCGAGACCGCCATGGAACTGCACCTCGTGCACACCGACCGGGCCGGGCGGCTGGCCGTGCTCGCGATCATGTTGCGCGCCCAGCAGGCACCGGCGGCGGTGAGTCGGGTCCTCACCGTCGCACCCGATCGCGTCGGCGCCACCCGCACGCTCAGCAACGTCGACCCCCGCACGTTCCTGCCCGCGGAGCTCGCCCAGTTCCGCTACGAAGGCTCACTCACCACGCCGCCGTGCACCGAGGGCGTGGCGTGGATCGTGCTGCGCACGCCGAGTCCTGTCGCGGTGGCCGACGTCGACCGGTATCGCGCCCTGTTCCCGCACAGCAACCGGCCCACGCAGCCGCGCAACGGCCGCCCTGTCATCCTCGCGGGCACCGAATAGAAGGTCTCGTCACGACCGGGGGAGTAGCCCCAGGGTCATGTGCCGGACCAGATCGTCGAGGAGCTGCTCGGAGTCGTAGTCGGCGGTATAGCCCGACCCGACGAAGGTCGCCAGGCCCTGCACGGCCGCGAGCGCGGTGACACCGAGACGTTTCGGGTCACCGGGCACGATCTCCCCGGCGGCCTGACCTTCGGCGATGAGCGCGATCGGGATGGCGAAGGCACGCTCCGCGGCCGCCTGGATCTCGGTGTCGGTGGAGCTGTGCCTGCGCGCGAACATCAGCGGCAGCAACTCCGGATTGTCCAGCGCGAACCGCAGATAGGCCCGGGCGAAGGTCTGGAGCCGCGTGGTGATCGGCCCGGCGGTCACGGCCTGTTCGAAGCAGTCGCCGAGCCGTTCCAGGCCGCTGACGGCCAGTGCGTCGAGCAGTGCCTGCTTGTCGCGGAAATGCCGGCTCGGGGCCGCGTGGCTTACACCGGTGTCGCGGGCGAGCTGACGCAGCGACAAGCCGTCCGCGCCGACCGTGCGCAGCGCCGCCTCGGCGTGCTGCAGCAGTGCGGCCCGGAGGTCTCCGTGGTGGTAGCGCGAATGCAAGGACATGGTGGTAGCAGGATATCCGACACGCGCCGAATGTTTGCATTGACTACTTTGTAGTCGCTGACTACATTGACGGGTGCCATGACTGACAACACCGCGCCGACGCGCCCACCGAGCAGCATGCCGATCCGCGAGTGGTTGGCACCGATCACGCTGGTCACCGTGCTGGCCGCGCTCCTGGGCACCATGTACCTCGGCTACACCGCCGACCCCCAGAAGCACCTGCACGACTTCCCGATCGCCGTCGTCAACCAGGACGTCGGCGACACCCTCGCCGGCCAGCCCACCAACCTCGGCGCCCAGATCAGCACGGCACTGGGGGAGAACATCCCCGCCGACAAGATCGACCTGCGCGCCGTCGGCCTCAACGAAGCACAACGACAGCTGCGCAACGGCGAGGTATATGGCGCCATCGTCATCCCCGGCGACTTCACCAAACGCGTCGCCATCCTCGGCACGGCATCGATCGTTCCCGGCACCGTCGAACAGCCGATCATCTCGGTCCTGACCAACCCCCGCGCGGGCACCCTCGCCGCCCAGATCATGGAAACGATCGCCGACCAGGCCATGACCCAGGTCAACACCACCGTCGGCACCCAGCTCACCGACCAGGTCCGCGGCGCCATCGGCACCGCACCGCTCAGCGGCGCCGCCCAGCTGCAGCTCACCCAGCCCATCGACGTCGTCGTCACCCCGTACCACCCCCTGCCCGAAGGCACCGGCCAAGGACTCGCGGCGTTCTTCTACACCCTCGTCCTGCTGATCGTCGGTTTCAGCGGCGCGATGATGATCAACTCCCTCGTCGACGGCTCCCTCGGCTTCGTCCCCGCCGAATACGGCCCCTGGCACAAGCGAACCGCCCGGGCCCAGATCAGCCGCTGGCGCACCCTGCTCATCAAATGGGGGATCGCCGCCATCAGCGCACCCCTGGCCTCCGGCGTGTTCCTCGGCGTCGGCGCCCTGCTCGACATGACCATCGAACGACCGCTGATGCTGTTCCTCTACGGCACCCTGGCCATCACCGCCATCGCCGTCACCGGACTGTCGGTCATGGCCGCCTTCGGCACCGCCGGCCTGATGATCAACCTCATCGTCTTCGTCGTCCTGGGCATCCCGTCGTCCTCGGGCACCATCCCGCTCGAGGCCACCCCGCGCTGGATCGCCGCCCTGGCCGCCTTCGAACCCATGCATCAGATCTACCTCGCCGTGCGCGCCATCCTGTTCTTCGACGGCCACCTCGAAGCAGGCATGAGCCAGGGCCTGTGGATGACCCTCGTCGGCCTCGCGATCGGACTGATCCTCGGCGCCGTCGCCACCCACACCTACGACCTGCGCGGCCTGCATCGCCTCGGCCTCGACCAGCGCCAGGAACCGGCCACCGCGCAGTAGCGCACACCTCGAATCGATACCCCCACGCGGAAGGCACCCGATGCGCGAGTTCGAAGCCCCGGCTTCCTACACCGTTCCAGAACACGCGAACAACTCCGACAGCGTGTTCCGGCACGCCGAGCACTCGCCGGACACGGTGCTGTTCAACGTCGACACCGGCGACGGCGGACTCACCGACGTCACCGCCGCGGCATTCGCCCGCACCGTCACCGATGTCGCCAAGGGCCTCATCGCCTCCGGCGTCGGACTCGGCGACCGAGTCGCCATCATGGCACCCACCCGCTACGAGTGGGTGGTCCTCGACCACGCCATCTGGGCCGCGGGCGGCTGCACCGTCGCCATCTACGACAGCTCCGCCGCCGAGCAGGCCAAGTGGATCCTGCAGGACTCCGCGACCCAGCTGCTGGTAGTCGACAGCGACAAGCACCGCCGGGTCATCGACCAGATCGACCGCGCCGCTCTTCCCGAGCTGACCGAAATCCTGCAGATCGACCAGGGCGCCGTCGCGGAGCTGACAGCGCGCGGCGCCGACCTCGACGACGAGGCGGTCCACACCCGTCGCGCCCAGGTCTACGCCAGCTCCCCGGCCACCCTGATCTACACCTCGGGCACCACAGGACGCCCCAAGGGCGTGCTGCTGTCCCACGCGAACCTCTACGCGGAGTCGAAGTCCGACCGGATCGCCTTGGCGGAGTTCGTCACCGAAGGCAACCGGTCGCTGATGTTCCTGCCGCTCGCGCACGTGTTCGCCCGCGCGGTCACCCTGGCCGCCCTCGACGCCAAAGTGATCGTGGCGTTCAGCTCCGATTGGTCCACGCTCGTCGACCAATTCGGCAGTTTCCGGCCGGACTTCATCCTGGCGGTGCCGCGCGTATTCGAGAAGGTCTTCAACGGTGCCCAGCAGAAGGCACACGCCGGCGGCAGGGGCCGGATCTTCGACCGCGCCACCGAGACCGCCATCGCCTGGAGCGAATCGCTGGACAGTGGCGGACCGGGACTCCTGCGCAAGCTCGAGCACGCCCTGTTCGACAAGCTGGTGTACCGGCAGCTGCGTGGCGCGCTCGGCGGCCGCTGCGGTGCGGCGGTGTCCGGTGGCGGACCGCTCGGCGCCCGCCTCGGCCACTTCTTCCGCGGTGTGGGCATTCCCATCTACGAGGGCTACGGGCTCACCGAGACCACTGCCGCGATCACCGTGAACACCCCACGAAACACCCGGGTCGGCACCGTGGGCCGCCCGACCGACGGCCACGGAATCAAGATCGCCGACGACGGTGAGCTCCTGCTGCGTGGCCCGGTGGTGTTCCGCGAGTACTGGGGCAACCCCGACGCGACCGCCGAGGCATTCACCGACGGCTGGTTCCGCACGGGTGACCTGGGTGCCATCGACCGTGACGGCTACCTGACCATCACCGGCCGCAAGAAGGAAATCATCGTCACGGCCGGCGGTAAGAACGTCTCGCCGGGCCTGCTGGAAGATTCTCTTCGTTCACATTCGTTGATCGGTCAAGCGATGGTCGTCGGTGACGGCCGACCTTTTGTCGGCGCCCTGATCACCCTCGACCCGGACGTTCTTCCGGATTGGCGACTCCGCCACAATCTTCCCGCCGACACTTCGGTAGAAACGCTCATCGACGATCCCGACCTCGTCTCCGAGATCGATGCGGCGGTCGCCGCCACCAATACTCACGTGTCGCACGCCGAGGGCATCAAGAAGGTTCGCATTCTGCCGTGCGAATGGACCGAAGCGACCGGTGAGCTGACTCCGAAGATGTCCCTGAGGCGTGCGGAGGTCATGAAGAAGTACGCCGCCGACGTCGATGCGATGTATTCCTGAGTTCCCCAGTGCCCTTATTTCGTCACTGTGACGAAATAAGGGCACTGGGGAAGTGGAGGGGGAGTGCGAACCTGTTCACCCGAGGCCCACGAATTCTTCATTTCGCCACATATGGGGCCGCATGCTGCAGATGCAGGCATTCATCGCGAGTGGTCATGAATGGGCCACCAGGTGGAAAACGCCGAATTCCGCGTCACATCGTAAAACGCCGACATGGACATCGCGAGTTGTTGCGCGCGATACGACGGCGCGGTGTCAGTCGCCGCTATGGTGGAACGCCGACGAATCGGCACGCAACGCAACACGGCACGTAGTGCATCAATAATGCAAAACACCCACCCGACCGGCGCCGTTCAAACGCCGATAATGCACATTATGTCAACTAGACCCGACGGCGGTATCGGGATCTTCTCCCCGGTCACCCTTATCGGGGCGTCAGGGTGATGCTGCCGATCTCCACTCCACCGAAATACGCCGGACCCGTGTACCCGCCGCGTCCGTCACTGATCAGTACGACGCGGTGGCCGGGAAAGATGTCGACGTAACCACCGTCGGGTGTCGGCTGAATCGGGTAACGCCCGATCAAGACCAGCTCCCCGCCTTCGACGCGTGCGTCACGTTGCAGGAGCACGATGCCCGCCGACAATGTCGTCGACGTGTAGTTGCCGGGTTCGACGTCGGCCGACGCTGGACCGGCCGTGGCGACGAGTGACGCGGCGCCCACGGCCACCGCGATCACAGCGGTCCGGATCATTGATGGTGTGGCATGTGTGGACATCGTCAACTCCTGTCACCCGGGTAACCAACTCTACCCCCGCCGACTCCAGTCGAAGGTGCGCGAACACGGCGTCGATACCGAGCCGGCACTCCCCCGGGTTCGGGAGTTCACGACGTCGCCGCACCTGTCTCGCTCTTCGGGACTGTGCGTCGGGCACAAACCACCGGGAGTCAGATTGTCCGAAAAAGCACGTGACGATACCAGCGGCACACACCGAGGGCGAACCGTAGACGGAAGTTGTCCGCGTCCAACGTGATTCCGTAGCGGCCGGTGATCTGCTGGATGCGGTACTGCACGGTGTTGCGGTGGACGTCGAGGAGGCGGGCGGTGCTCGAGTAGCTGCCGCCCTCGGCGAGGAAGACGTCCAGGGTGTGGCGGAGCATGGCCATCTTGGTGCCGTCGGCGGCGAGGGGGCCGAGAACGCGACGGACCAGTCCGGCGAGCTCGTCGGGTTCGTCGGACAGGAGCGCGAACGGGGCGACGGTGTCGAAGTCCACCACCGGCGGCGCGTCCGGCCCGGCGGTGACGGCGAGGTTCTTGGCGCGGGCCGCGCTGCGGGCGGAGGTCCGGAATCCCGGTAGTCCCGCGCCGACGGTGCCGAGAGCGACCTTGACGGGCAGGCCGGACGCCGCGATCCGGTCGCCGATGTCGTCGGGCGCTGTGCGGTGGTCCTCGGTGACCGGGAACCAGATGCGCAGCGCGCGTTCCCCGGTGGCCGCCGCCAGTTCGGCTCCCCTGGCGCCCATCGCCGTGGACAGGAGTTGGCGGGTCTGGTCGAGCGCGCGTGCCGCGTCCGCGCCCGGGGTGTCCGGTGGAGTCCAGGCCTCCGCGGCGAGGTGGCGGCGGTCGAGACGGTAGTCGAGTGCTTCTTCGGCAGCCGGGACGTCGACGTCGTCGCTGTCGAGGAGGCGGGCGATCCACTGCTGCCGGGCGGCTTGGCGGCTGCTGAGCCAGCGGTCGCGTTCGGCTTCGTAGATGCGGCCCATGGAGGAGTTGAGGCGGTCCAGGTAGGTGCCGGCGAAGCGGAGCAACTCGGCGATTCTGGCGGCCTGGTCGGGGCCGGGAACGGCGAGGATCAGGCCGATGGCCGCGTCGAGGAGGCGATACTGGCCCAGGCCGTACGCACGCAGCAGGACCGTCAGCGGCACGCCGCGCCGGGCCAGCCGCTGGGCGTAGGCGGCGGCGCCCGCCGGCGGGCTGACGGTGGCCGGGTCGATGTTGTTGGCCAAGACGTACTGCACGACGGCGATGTTCTCCGCGATGCTGGCGGCGCGCAGGTCCGCCAGATCGAAGGCGATGTCGGTCACCGGGATCATCTGCTCGGTGACGCGAATCAGATCCTCGGTGATCGCGTCGGTGAGTGGGCCCAGCGCCTGACCGACCCAGACGAGGGATCCGTACGCCGCCACCGCCCGCTCCGTCCGTTGTACAAAAACCGCCGCCGATATTGTGCCATGCGCACAAATTCTGGCTGGGCAAGGTGCTGGACGTGGTTGTCCGGGCCGTTTGTGTGGTCGTGACAGCGTGACGTGTGGTGTCATGGTCGCCGAACGCCCCGATATCGACTCCTTCTTGCTTGTTCGACACTGGTCCGCCGCCCGGTAGGCCCAGAATCCGACAGGGTTCGTGGGTCATCGCAGAGCTGTGGGCCGGACGGATGAAGGATGTTGTACAAGGATGGGTGAGGTTCGTCGCGCGGCGCGAGGTCGAGGCAATCGCAAGGCGAGCACTCCCCTCTTCGCGCAGCTGCTGACGGCGGCGGTCGACACGGCGGGCGAGGCGATCGCCCTGTCCTTCTCCCCCGCCGACGGCGACCGGATCGAACTCACCTACACCCAGCTCGACGAGTCGTCGTCGCGGCTGGCCAGGGAGCTGCTGGATCGCGGGATCGGGCCCGGTGATGTGGTCGCGCTCGGATTCACGCGTTCGATCGAGTCGGTGCTGGCCGTGTGGGCGGTCGCCAAGACCGGCGCGGCCTATGTTCCGGTCGATCCCGGCCTGCCGGCGGAACGGATCGCGTACCTGGTGGCGGACTCGGGTGCGGTGCTCGGGCTCACCGCGGCGGCGTACCGGAGCGCCCTGGGCGAGGCGCTCGCGTGGATCGAGGTCGACGCGCCCCGGCACCGGGACCGGATCGCGGCGTGGCCGTCGCATCCGATCTCCTATCTCGATCGGGTGCGTCCGCTCACCGATGAGCATCCGGCCTATGTCATCTACACCTCGGGGTCGACCGGGCGGCCCAAGGGCGTCGTGGTCACGCACACCGGTCTGGGCGCGCTGGTCACGGCCGCGCGGGACCGGTATGGGGTGCACGCGGGCGACCGGGTGCTGCACGTGTGCTCGCCGAACTTCGACGTCTCGGTCCTCGAGCTGCTGGTGGCCTTCCACGCGGGTGCGACATTGGTGGTGTCGCCGCCGACGGTGTTCGGTGGCCCCGAGCTGGCGGCGCTGGTGCGCCGGGAGCGGGTGACCCATCTGTTGATCACGCCTGCCGCGCTCGAGTCGGTCGACGTCGAGGGGCTCGACGAGCTGCGGGTGGTCGTGGTGGCCGGTGACGCGTTCGGCCCGGCGCTGGTCGATCGTTGGGCGGTCGGCGAGCGTGCGTTCTTCAACGGGTACGGCCCGACCGAGGCCACGATTCTCGCCACGGGCAGCGCCGGTCTGCGGCCGGGCGCGCCGATCACGATCGGTTCGGCGTTTCCTGGTGTCGGGGCGGTGGTGTTGGACGCGCGGTTGCGGCCGGTTCCGGCGGGTGTGGCCGGTGAGCTGTATCTGTCGGGTCCCGCGCTTGCTCAGAGTTATCTGGGCAGGCCCGGGCTCACCTCGGAGCGGTTCGTCGCCGCGCCGTTCGCGGGGGCCGCGGGTGCGCGGATGTACCGGACCGGTGATCTGGTCCGCCGTACGGCCGAGGGTGACTTCGAGTATCTCGGCCGCTCGGACTTCCAGGTGAAGATCCGGGGTTTCCGCGTCGAGCTCGGAGAGATCGACGCCGCGCTGACGGCTCATCCGGACCTCGAGTACGCGGTGACGATGGGGGTGAAGGCCGACTCGGGGGCGACGGTGCTGGTCTCCTATGTCCTTCCCCGCCGAGGTGTTCCGGTCGACACCGAGCAGGTGAGGCGTTTCGTCGGTACGTCGTTGCCGGGGCACATGGTCCCGTCGGTGCTCATCGTGCTGGACGAGATCCCGCTGACGCCCAACGGCAAATTGGACCGCCGGGCGCTGCCCGCGCCGGTCTTCGGCGCGGCCGGTTCGCGCGCGCCGGAGGGTCCGGTGGAGGTCGCGATCGCCGAGCTGTTCACCCAGGTTCTGGGGGTGCGCGAGATCGGTGCGGAGGATTCGTTCTTCGCCTCGGGTGGAGACAGCATTCTGTCCATCCAGTTGGTCTCGCGGGCGCGGTCGGCGGGCATCTCGTTCACTCCGCAGCAGGTGTTCGAGCAGCGGACCGTGGCGGGGCTGGCCCGGGTCGCGGTGGTCGGTGGGCAGTCGGTGCCGACGTTGGCCGAACTTCCCGGTGGTGGTGTGGGGACGATGCCGCTGACGCCGGTGCTGGCGGCCTCGCTGTCGGGCGGCCGGGTGTTCGGCCGTTTCAGCCAGCAGATGGTGTTGGCGCTGCCCGCCGGTATCGATCGGATCGGGTTGGTGGACACCCTGTCCGCGATACTGAATCACCACGACATGCTGCGTGCCTGCGTGCGGCAGGTGGACGGTCGCTGGGAGCTGAACGCGCTGCCGCCGGGCTCGGTGGCGGCGCACCAACTGCTCACCCGGGTCGATGTCGCGGCGGGCCGGACCGAGCGGGAACGCGCCGAGATCGCGAGTGCGGCGCTGGATTCCGCGCTGGCGTCGCTGGACCCAGCGGCATCGCGGATGGTCGCGTTCGTGTGGTTGTGCCGTGAGGACGGTCCGGACGGTCTGATCGTGGCGGCCAACCACGCGGTGATCGACGGGGTGTCCTGGCGCATCCTGTTGTCGGACTTGGTGACCGCCTGGGGACAGTACGCGGCCGGGCAGCGGGTGAGCTTGCCCCCGGTCGGGACGTCGTTTCGCCGGTGGGCGCACGGCCTGACCGAGGCGGCGGCCGGCCGCCGGGACGAACTCGATCATTGGCGGCGGGTGCTGGCGGTGCCGGACCCGTTGCTGGGTACGCGTGCGCTCGACCGCTCGGTCGATACCGCGTCGACCGTGCGGACTTTCACTGTCACGGTGCCCGCCGACGTCACTCGGGCGGTGCTGACCGACCTGCCGACGAGGTATCGTGCGGGCGCCGAGGACGGTCTGCTCGCCGCGCTGGCGCTGGCGGTGCGGACGTGGCGGGCTCGCCGTGGCGTGGATGCCTCGGCGACGCGGATCCGTCTGGAGGGCCACGGTCGTACGGAATCGGCCCTCGCGGGCGCCGATCTGACCCGGACGGTCGGCTGGTTCACCAGCATGTATCCCGTGGCGCTCGAGCTGGGCGGGATCGACACCGAGGCCGCGTGGCGGGGTGGTGCGGCGACGGCGTCGCTGGTGAAGGCGGTCAAGGAGCAGCTGCTCGCGGTGCCGCACAAGGGCATCGGTTTCGGCATGCTCCGGCATCTGGACCTCGAGTCGGGTCCGCTGCTCACGGGTGCGTTGGGCCAGGTGGGATTCAACTATCTGGGTCGGGTGTCCGCCGGCGACGTGCCGGATTCGCTGGCCGATCACGGTTGGCTGCCCACCGATGCGTGGGGTGAGCCTGTCGCCGACCAGGATCCGGCGTTGCCGGCGGCCGCGGTGGTCGATGTCAACGCGCTGGCGGCCGGTTCGGCGGATGGTGTGGTGCTGCGGGCGTCGTTCTCCTATGCCTCGGGGGTCATCGACGAGGCGTCGGTGCGTGCGCTCGCCGAGTGCTGGACCGACGCGTTGGCGCTGCTCGCCGATCATCTTCGTGACCCGGCGGCCGGTGGTCTCTCCCCCGCCGATGTGGCGCTGGTGCGGGTTTCCCAGGACGAATTGGATGCCTGGCATCGCGAGCTGCCCGGGCTCAGCGATGTGGTGCCGTTGGCGCCGTTGCAGCTCGGCTTGCTGTATCTGGCGCAGGTCTCCCCCGACGCGGATCCGTATCTGGTCCAGTTGGCCGTCGAGTTGGCGGGTGCGGTGGATCTCGAGCGACTGCGGCGGGCCGCGCAGGTGGTGCTCGATCGGCACGCCATTCTGCGTACCTCGTTCGGGTCGGCGGCGTCGGGTACGCCGGTCGGTTTCGTGGCCGAGGGTGTGGCGGTGCCGTGGCGGATCGTCGACACCGCGAGCAGCGATCCGCGGGAGTTCCTGGCGGCCGAGGCGCGGGTCGGTTTCGATCTGTCGACGGCGCCGCTGCTGCGGTTCACGGTGTACCGTCGCGGTTCCGGTGATCTGCATCTGGTGCTGACCGCGCATCATCTGCTGGTGGACGGCTGGTCGATGCCGTTGCTGATGCGCGAACTGCTGGTTTCCTACGGCACCGACGGCGGCCCGTCGATGTTGCCGCGGGTGCGGGGTTATCGGGACTATCTCGCGTGGTTGGCCGGCCGGGATCAGTCGGCGGCGCTGGACGATTGGCGCGCGGCGCTGTCCGGGCACGAGCCGACCCTGCTCACGGCGGCTGTCGCACCGCCCGCGGATGCGGTGGCAGGTTACGGGATGTGCGCGCTCGACTTGTCGGCGACCGAGGCGGAGGCCTTGTCGGCGGCCGCCGCGGCGCACGAGGTCACCCTGAACACCCTGTTCCAGGCGGCATGGGGGGTGGTGCTGGCCGGTGTCGTCGGCCGGGCCGATGTCGTGTTCGGTGCGGTGGTGTCGGGGCGGCCGCCGCAGCTGGACGGGGTCGACGCCATGGTGGGTCTTTTCGCGAACACCATTCCGGTGCGGGTGCGGCTCGACGCTGCCGCGTCGCTGCGCGCGGTGTTGTCGCGGGTGCAGTCCGAGCAGGTCGCGCTGCTCGACGGGCATTACCTGGGGCTGGCCGACATCCAGCGGGCCGCCGGCGCGGGCGAGTTGTTCGACACGCTGATGGCCTACGAGTCGTATCCGGTGGATACCGAGGGGATGCGGCGCGCGCATGGTTCCCTCGACGGTCTCGAGATCGTCGATGTCGAGGCGGCCAATGCGACGCACTATCCGGTGGCGGTCGGGGTCGAGGTGGGCGACGGTATCCGGGTCGGCCTGCAGTACCGGCTCGAGGTGGTCGGCGCCGATATCGCCGAAGCGCTGACGCACCGGCTGCGTGTGGTTCTCGACGCGCTCCGCGATACGCCGGATCGCCCGGTGGGTGCGGTGCTCGCGGAGCTCTCCCGGCACGATGATCCGGTGGCCCGATTCGCCTATTGGCGTGCGGTACTCGCCGATCTGCCCGCGGAGCTGAACCTTCCGGCGGATCGTCTCCGGTCCGCCGGGCCGGTGGCTATCGACGATCACGTGCGGTTCGAGATCCCGGCTGACTTGTTCGGGCGCATGCGGGAAGTCGCGCAGGCGCGGCGGACTTCGGTGCGCACGGTTGTCCATGTCGCGTACGCGGTGTTGCTGGCGCGGCTGTCCGTCAGTGCGGACATCGCGATGGACGTGTTCGCCCCGCGGGATCCGGCGGTGCTGCTGCGACTATCGGTGCCTGGCGGCCGGACCGTCGACGCGCTGCTGTCCGATGCGGCCGCGCTGGCGCGGCAGGCCTGCGTGTTCCCGGAATTGTCGGCGGCGGAGTCGGCGGCCCTGGGTGTCGCCGAACGTTCGGCTGCGCGGATCGCGCTGCTGACGGGCCCGCGAGCGGACGTCACCGGGTTCGACCTGGCGCTGACCGTCCCCACCGAATCGGCGGAGCCGGTCCGCGCCGAATTCGGTTTCACCAGTGCCCTGTTCGACCGGGAGACCGTCTCGGTGTTCGCCGAACGACTCGTCCGGTTGCTGACCGCGATCGTCGAACATCCGCAGTCCGCGATCGGTGACCTGCCCCTTCTCGACGCGGCTGAGCAGCTCACGGAGCGTCCGGCCGAGCTCGACGCTCCCCCGGTGCTGTTGCCGGATCTCGTCTCCCGTGGTGTCGCGCTCGGTCCCGATCGAGTGGCGATCCGGTACCGGGGTCGCTCGGTCACCTATGGCGAACTGGACGCGCGGATTTCCCGGGTGGCGCGTGCCCTGATCGCGCGGGGCGTGGGACCCGAAGTGGCTGTCGCGGTGGCCTTCCCACGGTCGGTGGAGATGGTCGTCGCCGCCTTGTCGGTCGCGAAGGCGGGCGGGCTGTTCGTGCCGCTGGACCCGGACCAGCCCGCGCCGCGTCTCGCTCACGTGGTCGCCGATGCGGGGGCCGCCCTGGGTCTCACCGCGCCGGAGTATCTCGATCGGGTGCCGGTGGGTGTGGATTGGCTGACTCTCGACGAGGTGGCGGGGTCGGCTGCCGCGACGCCGGTCACGGATGTGGATCGGCGTGCGCCGGTGCGGGCGGAGCATCCCGCGTATGTCATCTACACCTCCGGGTCGACCGGCGTCCCCAAGGGCGTCACCGTGACCCATGCGGGCCTGAGTCTGCTGGTCGAGGAGGCGGTCCGCCGCTACGGCCTCACCGGGGACCACCGGTTCCTGCACATCTGCGCGCCGTGGTTCGATCCGTCGGTCCTGGAGTGGCTGTGTGCCTTCACGACGGGGGCGACGCTGGTCGTCGCGCCGTCGGAGATCCTCGGCGGTGTCGAGCTGAGCGATCTGCTGGCCGCCGAAGCCGTCACCCACGCCATCATCACTCCCGCTGTGCTCGGCACTCTCGATCCCGGGGGTCTGGACGCGCTGGAGCTGTTGTCGGTCGGCGGTGATGTGACGACACCGGAGCTGCTGGCGAGATGGCAGCCGGGTCGCCGCTATCTCAACGGGTACGGTCCCACCGAGACCTCGATCATCTCGGCCTACGCCGAACTCACCGCGGGCCGCCCGGTCACGATCGGTGCGCCGGTGCCCGGCACGTACGCGATGGTCCTGGACGCGCGGTTGCATCCGGTGCCGGCGGGGGTCACCGGCGAGCTCTATCTGGCCGGTCGCGGGGTGGCGCGCGGCTACCGTAATCAGCCGGGTACGACCTCGACCCGGTTCGTCCCCGATCCTTGGGGTGCCCCGGGTGCGCGGATGTATCGCACCGGTGACCTCGTGCGCGTGCGCGATGCGCAACTGCACTATGTGGGTCGTGCGGACACCCAGCTGAAGGTGCGCGGGTTCCGGATCGAGCCGGGCGAGGTCGACGCGGTGCTCACCGGTCGCGCCGAGGTCGAGGTGGCGGTGACCGTGGGCCGGTCGGCGGCATCGGGGTCGACTGTCCTGGTCAGCTATGTCGTTGCCGCGCAGGGCCGGATCGCCGATCCGGCGGCGCTCTCCGAGTACGCCGCGCAACGCTTGCCGTCGTATCTGGTGCCCTCGGCGATCGTCGTGCTCGACGCGCTGCCGCTGACCTCCAACGGCAAACTCGATCGTGCCGCGCTCCCGGAGCCGGTGGCCGCGTCGGCGGTCGTCCGGGCGCCGTCGACGCCGAGGGAGACCGTGCTGGCTGGGTTGTTCGCCCGGGTGCTCGGGGTCGAGTCGGTGGGGGTCGACGATTCGTTCTTCGCCGTCGGTGGCGACAGCATTCTATCGATCCAGCTGGTCTCGCTGGCCCGCGCGGCGGGCATCGTGTTCACGACCAGGCAGGTGTTCGAACACCGCACCGTGGCGAAGCTGGCCGCGGTCGCCGCTGTCGACAGTCCTGCCGTGACTCTGGCCGAACTGCCCGGTGGCGGGGTCGGCGAGGTCGCGCTGACGCCGGTGCTGGCCGAGTTCCTGGCCACCGGCTCGAGTGATCGCTTCGCGCAGACGATGGTTCTGGCGCTGCCGGACGGTATCGATCGCGCCGGTCTGGTCGCGACTGTGTCCGCGGTGCTGCGCCGTCACGACATGCTGCGTTCGCGGTTGCGTCACGATGGCCTGCGGTGGCGGTTCGAGGTTTTGGCTCCCGAGTCGGTGTCGGCGGACGCGCTGATCTGCGAGGTCGACGCGGCGGCTGCCGACGGCGAGGAGCTGACCCGGATCGGTAGTGCCGCCATGGATTCGGCGCTGTCGGCGCTCGACCCGGGATACGGCCGGATGATCGCGTTCACCTGGGTGCGCCGGAGCGAGGCCAGGGACCTGCTCGTGGTGGCGGCTCACCACTACGCGATCGACGGTGTGTCGTGGCGGATCCTGCTGCCCGATCTGGTCGTCGCGTGGGCGCAGTACGACGCCGGGCAGGAGATCGTTCTGCCGCCGGTCGGTACCTCGTTCCGCCGGTGGGCCCACGGGCTGGTCGCTGCCGACCGCACCGGCGAGCTCGACTACTGGCGGCAGCTGCTGTCCACCCCGGATCCGCTGCTGGGGACGCGGGCCATCGACAGTGCGGTCGACACCGAGGCGACGATGCGGTCGATCACGGTGCAGGTTCCGGCCGTGGTCACCGAGCCGCTGCTCACCACGCTGCCCGCGCAGTACCGGGCCGGCGCCGACCACGCTCTGCTCGCGGCGCTCGCGCTGGCTGTGCGCGCATGGCGGGCGCGTCGTGGCGTGGACGCCGACACCCTGCGGATCAGGCTGGAGGGACACGGGCGTGCTGAAGACGTCGTCCCCGGCGCGGATCTGACCCGGACCGTCGGCTGGTTCACCAGCGTCCACCCGGTCGTGCTCGACCTGTCCGCGGTTCCGGGGCGCGTCGACGACGCCGCGCTCGCGACGGCGGTGCGGTCAGTGAAGGAACAGCTACTGGCGGTGCCGGACAACGGCATCGGGTTCGGGGTGCTGCGCCTGGACCCGGCGCATCAGCTCACCGGCGGCCTTGGCCAGGTCGGCTTCAACTATCTGGGCCGTGCGACGACCGGAAACGACCCCGCCGCGGACGCGGCCTGGCTGCCCGCCGCCGACCTCGGCGACATCGATGTCGACTACGACCCCGCGCTGCCGGCGCACACCGTCGTGGACATCAACGTGATCACCGTGCCCACCGACGCCGGTCTCCAGCTGCGCGCCGATTTCCGTTACGCCACCGGCATCCTCGATGCCGACGAGGTGCTGGAGCTGGCCGACGAGTGGCGCGGGCAGCTGGCCGCGCTCGCCGAGCACACCCGGCATCCGGACGCGGGCGGTCTGACTCCGTCCGATGTCGCGTTGGTGCGGGTGTCGCAGGCGGATCTGGACCTGTGGCGCCGCACCCACCCCGGGCTGACGGAGGTGTTGCCGCTGTCCCCGCTGCAGCAGTCGCTGCTGGCACTGGGTGAACTCCTGGACGACTCGGTGCACGCCTATGTCATCCAGCTCGTCGCCGAACTTTCCGGCGATCTCGACACCGAGCGGCTGCGCCGGGCGGCCGCCACCGTGCTGGACCGGCACGCGAACCTGCGCTCGGCGTTCGTCACCGCCGCGGACGGCACGCCGGTGCAGGTGGTGGCCGACGCGATCGAGGCGCCGTTGCGGGTCGTCGGCGATGTCGACGACGCCGACCTGTCCGCGCTGCTGGCCGCCGATCAGGAGGCCGGTTTCGATCCGGCGGTCGCGCCGCTGCTGCGATTCACCGTCTACACCAGCGGTTCCGGACGCAGCCATCTCGTGCTGACGGGTCATCACATCCTGCTCGACGGCTGGTCGATGCCGCTGTTGATGAAGGAACTGCTGGTCCTGTACGCCACGCACGGTGACGCGGCGCCCCTGCCGCCGGTGCGCCCCTACCGTGACTATCTGCGCTGGCTGAGCCGGCAGGATCGCGGGGTCGCCGAGCACGCGTGGTCGACGGTGCTGGCCGGGGTGGAGCCGAGCATGCTGGCACCGGAGCTGACGTGGCCGCCGGCCACCGGCACCGGATTCGGCCTGTGCGAGTTCGACATCGATGCCGACCGCACCGCCGAGCTGGCAGCGTTCGCCGCCCGCACCGAGGTCACCGCGAACACCGTCTTCCAGGCGGCGTGGGGTCTGGTCGTCGCGGGGACCAGCGGGCGCGACGACATCGTCTTCGGCGCCACGGTCTCCGGCCGTCCGCCGCAACTGGACGGTGTCGGCGACATGATCGGTTTGTTCGTCGACGCGGTGCCGGTGCGGGTCCGGCTCGACCCGACCGGCACCGTCACCGATCTCGTGCGTGCGGTGCAGGCCGAGCAGGCCTCGGTGCTCGATCACCATCATCTCGGTCTCGGTGCGATCCAGCGGGTGGCCGGGCGCGGTGAATTGTTCGACACGATGCTGGCCTTCGAGTCCTACCCGGTCGACGCCGAAGGGCTCCAGCAGGCGGGCGGTGCGCTCGACAACCTGCGAATCGATGGTCTGCGCGGGGCCGACTACACGCACTATCCGCTCACCATCCTGGTGTTCCTGGGGGCGCGCACCCAGGTGCAGATCAAGTACCGGCGTGATCTCGTCGCCGAGGCCACCGCGCAGGCGGTGACCGACCGGCTGCGCACCGCCCTGACCGCCGTGATCACCGCCGGCCCGGACACCACGGCGGGCGCGATCGCGCAGCGGCTCGCGACCGCACCCGGCGATCCGATCGCGCGTGCCCGCTTCTGGCGGGAGACGCTGGCCGATCCGCCCGGTCGGCTCACGCTGCCCACGGCGACTCGCGAGAGCGGGGGCGGGCGGGGACAGACCCGGCTGCCGATTCCGGCCGCGGTGCAGCAGGAACTGCGTGCGCTCGCCGATGCGGCCGGAGTCGGCTGGTCGGCGCTGATCCGCAGCGCTGTCGCCGTGCTGCTGGCTCGGCTGACCGGGACCGACGACATCGTCCTCGCCGCGCCCGAGCAGACCATGGTGGTCCGCACCCGGGTCGACCTTGGCCAGCCCTTCCTCGCGCTGCTGGCCCGGGCCCAGCGCAGTGAGGCCCAGGCGCTCGCGCACGCGGGAGTTCCGTCGGCGGACCTGGCCGCCTTGGTCGGTGCCGATCACCTGGACCAGGTGTCGCTGGGGTTCGACGGTCCCGGCGCCGGTGAACTGGCCCTGGCCGTGGTCGAGCACGACGCGGGTTCGATCATCGAAATGTCTTTCGCACGAACAGTGTTCGACGACGACGAAGCGCTCGCGTTCGGCCGGCGCCTGGTGCGGATCCTGACCGCGCTCGCCCAGCGACCGGGCACACCGGTCGGCGACCTGCCCCTGTCGGATCGCGACGAGGACGCCTTCCTGACCCGGATCGGCGACGGCGGCACACCCTCGACCGCCGCGACCCTGCCGCACCTGCTGGTGCGCGGCACCGACTACGGCCAGCACCGGATCGCGGTGCGCGACAACGGCCGCGGCCACACCTACGGTGACCTGGACGCCGACTCCTCACGTCTGGCCCGGCTGTTGATCGCCGACGGCGTCGGACCGGAAACCGTTGTCGCCTCGGCGATCCCGCGCGGTTACCAGTCGATCCTGGCGTTCTGGGCGATCGCGAAGGCCGGTGGCGTGTATCTGCCGGTCGACCCGAACTACCCCGCGGACCGGGTCCGGCACATGCTCGACGATTCCGGCGCCACGAGGGGCGTCACCGTCGCCGGTCACGCCGCGGCACTCGGCGAGTCGGCGCGCTGGCTGGTGCTCGACGATCCCGCCGTGCGCGCCCGCATCGCCACCCACCCCGCCACCGCGGTGCGGGACCGGGACCGGACGGCTCCGCTGCGGCGCGACCACGCCGCCTACGTGATCTACACCTCCGGCTCCACCGGGCGGCCCAAGGGTGTCACCGTCACCCACGCGGGCCTCGGCGCGCTGATCGCGCACTCGGCCACCATTATGGGCCTGCGGCACGACCACCGGATGCTGCACGTCTGCTCGCCCAGCTTCGACCAGTCGATCGAGGAGATCGGCACCGCTTTCCATCGCGGCGCCACCCTGGTGATCGCGCCCCCGGGCACCGTCGGCGGTGTCGAACTCGACGAGCTGCTGCGCCGGGAACGCGTGACCCACACGATCATCACCCCCGCCCTGCTGGGCACCCTCGACCCGGCCGGGCTGCCCGAGCTGAGCTGTGTCTCGGCGGGCGGTGAGGCGACCACCGCCGAGCTGCTGACCGCCTGGCAGCGCGGGCGCCGCTTCCTCAACGGCTACGGACCGACCGAGGCCACGATCGGCGCGACCTACGCGCGGTTGCGCGCCGGTGACCGGGTCACGATCGGCCGTCCGGTGCCGGGGTTGCGCGCGATGGTGCTCGACCAGCGGTTGCATCCGGTGCCCGTCGGTGTCACCGGTGAGCTGTATCTGGCCGGTCCGGCCTTGGCCCGCGGCTATCACCGGCGTGGTGCCGTGACCGCCGACCGGTTCGTCGCCTGCCCGTGGGGTGCGCCGGGCGAACGCATGTACCGCACCGGCGATCTCGTGCGCTGGGTGCGTGGCGCGGAGGCCGCCGACGAGCTGGAGTACCTGGGCCGCACCGATTTCCAGGTCAAGATCCGGGGCTTCCGGATCGAGCTGGGCGAGATCGACGCCGTGCTGGCCCGGCATCCGCAGGTCACCTTCGCGGTCACCGTCGGCGCGCAGAATCCGGCGGGCGAGACGACGGTGGTGTCGTATGTGACCGGCCGTGACATCGATCCCGGTGCGGTGGCGCGGTGGTCGTCGTCGATGCTGCCCGCGCACATGGTTCCGGCGGCCGTGATGGTGCTGGACGAGATCCCGTTGACCTCCGCCGGCAAACTCGACCGGCAGTCGTTGCCCGCGCCCGTCTTCACGGCCCGCCCCTACCGGCGGCCGGCGAACGGCCTCGAACGTACCGTCGCCGGGGTGTTCGCGGAGGTGCTGGGCATCGAACAGGTCGGCGCCGACGACAACTTCTTCGAGCGTGGCGGCAACTCGCTGCTGGCGACCCGGCTGTCCGCCCGGTTGAGCGCGGCCGTGGCGGTCCGGGTCGCGGTGCGGGTGCTGTTCGCGGCACCGACGGTCGCCGAGTGCGCCGCGGAGGTTTCCCGGCTGACCCGGGCGGGCCGCCGTCCCGCGCTGCGCGCCCAGGCTCGGCCCGAGCGGCTCCCGCTCTCGCCCGCCCAGCAGCGCATGTGGTTCCTCAACCGTTTCGATACCCGGACCTCCGCTTACACGATTCCGGTGGTGTTGCGCTTGCGCGGTGCGCTCGATGTCGCGGCCTTGCGGGCGGCGTTCGGTGATGTGGTGGCCCGGCACGAGATCCTGCGCACCGTGTATCCGGTCGTGGATCACGCGCCGGTGCAGGTTGTCCTGCCCGTCGGCCATCGGGATCTGCCCCGGTTGGCTGTGCGCTCCACCGCCGAGGTGGAACCCGCTGTGCTGCAACTGGTGTCGACGGTCTTCGACGTCACCGCGGAGGTGCCGCTGCGGGCGACGCTGTTCGAGGCCGGACCCGAGGACTTCGTGCTGGCCATGGCGATCCACCACATCGCCGGTGACGGCTTCTCCGGTGGCCCGCTCACCCGCGACCTGGTGACCGCCTACGGCGCCCGCGTCGACGGGCGTGCCCCGACGTGGACTCCGCTGGCCGTGCAGTACGCCGACTACGCGGTGTGGCAGCAGACGCTGTTGGGCGAGGACACCGATCCGACCTCGGTGGGCGCCGAACAGATCGCCTATTGGCGCCGGGCGCTGGCCGATTTGCCCGACCAGCTCGACCTGCCCCGCGACCGTCCCCGCCCGGCGGTGCAGTCCTATGCCGGTGGCCGGGTGCCGTTCACCGTGGACGCCGCCACCCACGCCGCGCTCACCGAATTGGCCCGCACGCAAGGCGCGACGCTGTTCATGGCCGTGCACACCGCGCTGGCCGTCCTGCTCGCGGGACTGTCGGGCACCACCGACATCGCCATCGGCACCCCGGTCGCCGGACGCGGCGAGGCCGAGCTGGACGATCTGATCGGCATGTTCGTCAACACGTTGGTGTTCCGCACCGAGGTCGACGGCGACGAGAGTTTCGCCGAACTGCTCGCCCGCCAGCGCGAGATCGACCTGCAGGCGTTCGCGCACAGCGACGTCCCGTTCGAGCGGCTCGTGGAAGTGCTCAATCCGGTCCGCTCCACGGCTCGGCATCCGCTGTTCCAGGTGGGTCTGTCGTTCCAGAACCTCGCCGAGGTACGGATGGACCTGCCCGGCATCAGCGTGTCCTCGGTGGAGACCGACCGCGAGCTCTCGCAGTTCGACCTGCATTTCATTCTGGCCGATCGCTACACCGGCGACGGCGCGGCCGCCGGGATCGGCGGTTACTGCACTTTCGCCACCGATCTGTTCGACGCCGTGACAGTGCGCGGATTCCTGGAGCGCTTCACCCGGATCATCGCCGCGGTGGTCGCCGCGCCCGGCGCGCCGCTGCACACGATCGATCTGCTCGCTCCGGCGGAGCGGACCCGCATTGTCGAACGGTGGAATCGCACCGCGCGTCAGACCGATCCGGCCGCGACCCTGGTGTCGCTGCTGGACGAGACCGTGGCCGCGGACCCGCATGCGGTGGCGCTCGTGGCCGAGGACCGACGGTGGACCTTCGCCGAGCTCGACGCCCGGGTGAACCGGCTGGCCCGGTATCTCGTCGCCGCGGGGGTCGGCCCGGAGACCCGGGTGGCGCTGGCCATGCGGCGCTCGGTCGAGCTGGTGATCGCGATGTACGCGGTCGCCACCGCGGGTGGCGCCTATGTGCCGATCGATCCCGATCAGCCGCTCGCGCGTACCGAGTACATCCTGGACACGGCGTTGCCGATGCTGGTGCTCACCGACACCGACACCGGGTTCGCGGCAGCCGGGACCCGGGTCGTGCGGGTCGACCAGCTCGAGCTGTCGGCGCTGAGTGCCGCCCCGCTCACCGATCGCGACCGGCGCGCTCCGCTGCGGGCGGCCAATACCGCCTATGTGATCTTCACGTCGGGCTCGACGGGGCGTCCGAAGGGTGTGGTGGTCTCGCACGCGGCCGTGGTCAACCAGTTGCGGTGGAAGGCCGAGAGATTCGGCCTCACCGCCGAGGACGTCGTGCTGTTGAAGACGGCGGCGACCTTCGACCTGTCGGTGTGGGAGTTCTGGTCGACGGCGGTCTCGGGCGGTCGCCTGGTCATCGCCGCACCCGACGGTCACCGCGATCCGGCCTACCTCGCCGAGCTGATGCGCCGCGAGGCTGTCACCACCTTGCACGCGGTGCCATCGATGCTCGACGCGCTGCCCGCCGATGGGCTGCCCGCCTCGCTGCGCCGGGTCCTGGCGATCGGCGAGGCGCTGCCCGTGGCGTTGGCCCGTCGAGTCGAATCCGCGGCACCGCAGGCCGCGCTGTTCAACGTGTACGGACCGACCGAGGCGGCGGTCTCGATCACCAGCCACCAGGTCCGCGCCGCGGACACCGCGACGGTCCCGATCGGCAAGCCGGTGTGGAACAGTCAGGTCTACGTGCTCGATGCCCGTCTGCGGCCGGTGCCGGTCGGTGTGCCGGGTGAGCTGTATCTGGCCGGCGCACAGCTGGCAGGCGGCTACCTCGGCAGGCCCGACCTGACCGCCGAACGCTTCGTGGCGAATCCCTTCCACGCCGGCACCCGGTTGTATCGCACCGGTGACCTGGCGGCGTGGAATGCCGACGGGGCCTTGGAGTATCGCGGGCGCACCGATTTCCAGCTGAAGATCCGCGGCTTCCGCATCGAGCTGGAGGAGATCGACGCGGTGCTCGCCGCGCACGCCGATGTCGGCTACGCGGTCACGATGGGCCGGGAGAACCAGACCGGCGCGACGGTGCTGGTGTCGTATGTGGTCGCCGCGCCGGATCGGATGGTCGTCATCGAGGATCTGCGCGAGTGGGCGTCGCGGTCGCTGCCCTCGCACATGGTGCCCGCCACGATCATGGTCATCGACGAGGTGCCGCTCACCTCGGTCGGCAAACTCGACCGCGCCGCGCTGCCCGCACCCGAAGTCGCGACCCGCGCCTACCGTGCCCCCGGCACCGCGATCGAGCAGACGGTGTGCGAGATCTTCGCCGATGTCCTGCGGTTGGACCGGGTCGGCATGGACGACCACTTCTTCGAACTGGGTGGCACCTCCCTCAGTGCTACCCGTCTGGCGACCCAACTCGGTGCCGCGGTGGCCGCGACCATCCCGGTGACGTGGCTGTTCACCACCCCGACGCCCGCGGGGATCCTCGCCGCGCTGCGTGCCGACGGAGCCGACAGCACCGGCGCCGACGCGGCGTTCGATGTCTTGTTGCCGTTGCGGACCGTCGGCACCCGCGAGCCGCTGTTCTGCGTGCACCCGATCAGCGGTGTCGCCTGGTCGTTCGGTGGGCTCGCCGCGCACCTGCACCCCGACCGGCCGATCTACGGTCTGCAGTCGCCGGCGCTGAGCTCGGCCGAGCCGCTGCCGGACTCGATCGAGGAATGGGCGCTGCTCTATCTCAAGCAGATTCGCCAGATCCAAGCCGAAGGGCCCTACCACCTGCTCGGCTGGTCACTGGGCGGAGTGCTCGCGCACGCCATGGCGGTGCAACTGCAGGAAGACGGTGAGGAGGTCGCGCTGTTGGGCATGCTGGACAGCACGCTCAGCGCCGCGTCGCAGGCTACGGCGAGCCCGGTCACGGCGGCCGATCTGCTCGGCGGGTTCGCCGGTGACCTCGCTGCCGACGGCACCTTCGACGAGGTGGCCGACGCGCAGGGTCTGGCCGAGGTCCTCGGCCGGCTGGCCGCACCGCTGGCATCGCTGGACTCCGCCCGGACCGAGCGCGTCGTCGACGCGGCGATCGCTTCGGCGGCACTCGACGCGGCCTACCGGCCACGCCGATTCGACGGCGCCATCACCTATTTCACCGCCGCCCAGGACGATCCGACCGGCTCCACCGGCGCCGCGTCCTGGACCGAGGCCGCCAGCCGCCCGGTGCGCAACCATCTCGTGGACGCGACGCACTGGCGGATGACCGAGAGCCGCGCGCTCGAGTCGATCGCCAAGGTGTTGCGGGAGTGGCTGTGACGATCACGAACCCATCAGTGGCGCTGATGGGGTGATAGGCACGGGCCCACTACCCGCCGAGCCGACGCCCGCTTCTTCACCGAACCGCTGTCCGGGCGGGACGCACCGCTGGGGGGAGCCCGGTGGTGCGACCGCGCTCGGGCCGTTGGGCGTGGACACGCCGTTCGTGCGGGACTACCAGCGGTAACGGTTCAGCGAGCCGGCCGCCGGGCCGGCAACGGGATCCGGTCCAGATCGTGCGCGAGTACGGCCTCGGGGAAATCGGCCTGCGCGAGGAACAGCGGGTCGTCGCCTTCGCCGTAGCGTTCCGAGAAGTGGGTCAGGACCAGGGTTCGCACCCCACACGACCGGGCCACCTCGCCCGCCTGCCGCGCGGTGAGGTGGCCGCGTTCCCTGGCCTGGTCGGTCTCGGAGTCCAGGAACGTGGACTCGATGATGAGCATGTCCACGCCCTCGGCCAGCGCGTAGACGTTGTCGCACAGGCTGGTATCCATCACGAACGCCACCTTCTGGCCCGGCCTGGGCACCGTGCACTCCTCGAGCAGCGGCCCGGACAGTTCCCGGACCGCCGCACCGGAAATCCCGTGCGCGCGTAGACGTTCGGGCAGAAACGTCCGGCTGTCGGGCTCGGCGAGCCGATAGCCGTAGGTGGTGATGCTGTGGTCGAGTGGCAGCGCGGTGAGGGTGAAACCGTCGCCCTGCAGCGTTGCACCGGGCCCGCTGAGCGGATGTTCCACCAGATGCGGCTCGTCGTAGTAGCTCGTCGCGTACTTCAGCCGCTCCCAGTAGTCGGCGCCGTCGGCGGGAAATACCGCGTGCACGTCATGCGGGACGCCGTCCCGCCCCAACCGCTGCACGATGCCGGGCACCCCGAGGCAGTGATCGCCGTGGAAGTGGGTGACGCACAGCCAGCGCAGTTCCGTCGCCGACGCACCCGCCTGCGACATCTGCCGCTGCGTACCCTCACCGGGATCGAACAGCACGCCCCGGCCGTCCCAGCGCAGGAGGTACCCGTTGTGGTTACGACGTCGCGTCGGCACAGCCCCCGCCGTCCCGAGCACGACCAGTTCGCGTGTCGACATCGACCTATCCTCGCGGGCGCGGCCAACCGTGTCGAGCAGGCGGATCGAGCACCGTGATTCGAGTCGAACGCACGAGGCCGACGCCCGCCCACCTGTGACCGCTCGGAAATTTCCGCCCGTAGACGGATCTGCGGGGGCTGCGGCCGGGTTAGCGTGGATCGAGCGGTTCGGCGAAAGGCGGGGAAGCTGTGAACAGCAAGACCATCGCGCGGCAGTGCACACTGTGCGAGGCACACTGCGGAATTCTGGTGACGGTGCGAGACGAGCAGGTCACGCGGATCGAGGGCAATCCCGACGACGTGCTGTCGAAGGGCTACATCTGTCCCAAGGCGACCGCCATGGGCGGCCTGCACCACGATCCCGACCGATTGCGCACCCCCGTCCGGCGCGTCGGCGGCACCTTCGAACCGATCGGCTGGGACGAGGCGTTCCGCGAGATCGGACAGCGCTTGCGGGCGGTGCGCGCGGCCCACGGTCCCAGCGCGATCGGGATGTACATGGGTAATCCCGCCGCCCACAGCTCCTCGGTGATCTACGGCATCGCGTTGCGGGCCGCGCTGGCGACCCGCAACTTCTTCTCCGCGTCCTCCATCGACCAGTTCCCGCAGGAATTCGTCGCCTGGCGGATGTTCGGCGCCAATGTGCTGATGCCGATCGCCGATATCGACCGCACCGACCGGCTGGTGGTGCTCGGTGCCAACCCGGCGGTGTCCAACGGGTCGATCACCACCATGCCCGGCGCGAAGCTGCGCATCCGGGATGTGCGCAAACGCGGCGGCACCGTCGTGGTCATCGATCCGCGGCGCACCGAGACCGCCCGGCTGGCCGACGAGCACGTCGCGGTGCGGCCCGGCGGCGACCTCTACCTGCTGCTGGGGATGCTGCACGTGCTGGTCACCGAGGGGCTGTGTGACGAGCGGGTGGTCCGCGCGCAGTGCGCGGGCTGGGACCAGCTCACCGACCTGGTCGCGGACACGACCCCGGACCGGATGGCACCGCACGCGGGCGTCGACGCCGACACCATCCGGCGGCTGGCCCGCGACCACGCCGCGGCACCCTCGGCGGTGCTGTACGCGCGCATCGGTGTCTGCTTGCAGACCACCGGCGCGCTGACCCATTGGCTGGTGAACACGATCAACGCCGTCACCGGCAATCTCGATCGCGCGGGCGGGCAGATGTTCGCGACCCCGCCGGTCGACGTCGCCCGCTACGGCAAATACCTGCCGATGGGCTACGGCGCGTGGACCGACCGCTCCGGTACCCGGAAATCCTTCCGCGGCGAACTGCCGGTGTCGGTGCTGGCCGAGGACATCCTCGCCGACGGCCCGGACCGGATCCGGGCGATGATCACCTACGCGGGCAACCCGGTGCTGTCCACACCCCAGGGCGGCCGCCTCGACGAGGCCCTGGACTCACTGGACTTCTATGTCGCCGTCGACATGTACATCACCGAGACCACCCGCCACGCCGACATCATCCTGCCGCCGGTCTCGCCGCTGGAACGCGAGGATCTCAACCTGCTGTTCCCGGTGTTCAGTGTCCGCAACAACGCGCGCTTCGACGCCCACGTGTTCGAGCCGCCCGCCGACGGACTCGAGGACTGGCAGATCCTGGCCCGCCTGCTCGCCGAGGTGGTGCCGCTGCCCGCACGGCGGGTCACCGGCCGCGCGCTCACCGCCGTGCTCGAACAGCTCAGCCCACTGCGATTGAGCGCCGCCGCCATCGCCACCGGACCGCACGGCATCCTGCGCAAGGGCCGGAAGGGATTGACGGTCAACAGGATTCGTGCCGCCGCGGGCGGTGTCGATCTGGGGCCGTTGGTGCCGCGCTTGCGCGAGCTGATCGGAACCGAGGACCGCAAAGTGCACCTGACGCCGCCGGATTTCCTCGCCGCGCTCCGCACCGTTCTCGACGAGACCGTCACCGCGGCGACCGACGGCTACGACCTGCAACTGATCGGCCGACGCCACCTGCGCAGCAACAACTCCTGGCTGCACAACATCCCGTCCATGGTGAAGGGCCGCGACCGGTGCACCGTGTTGGTCCACCCCGACGACGCCACCGCCCGTGGTCTGCGCGACGGTGATCCGGCGCGCGTCGAGTCGCCGGTCGGGACGATCGTCGTGCCCGTGGAGGTCAGTGACGACATCCGCCCCGGCGTGGTCGCCATCCCGCACGGCTGGGGCCATCAGGAACCCGGCGTCGGCTGGCAGGTGGCCGCCGCGCAGCCGGGCGTCAACGTCAATCTGCTGCACGATCCGTCCCGCGCCGATCCGCTGACCGGGACCGCGGCGGTCAACAACACCTGGGTGCGGGTCGGCCCGGTCGTGGTCGAGCAGGACGTGGCCGACCCCGCGGACGCCCGGATCGGCGTGTCCGGCTGATGTGCCCGTCGTGGTGAACCCGGACGGCCGGGTTCACCACGATCGGATCAGCGGAAGCGCAGGGTGGTGGTGGCCAGGCCGAAGATCTTGCGGCCACCGGACTTGGCGACGATCGCGATCACCGCGGTCTTGGTGTCGGCGTCGAGCGACTTCACCCGGCCGGTGAACTCCACCTCGCCGCCGCTCTGGAAGTCGACGATGGTGTAGTTCGACAGCCGCACGCCGTAGCGGGTCACCGCGCCCGGATCGCCGGACCAGGTCGAGACGAAACCGGCGCCCAGACCCATGGTGAGCATGCCGTGTGCGATCACGTTGGGCAGGCCGGCGAGGCGGGCGATGCTCTCGTCCCAGTGGATCGGGTTGTTGTCGCCGGAGACGCCCGCGTAGTTGACGAGGTCACCGCGCGAGAGGTGCGCGTCGCGCAGCGGCAGCTCGGCACCGACGGTGAGTTCCTCGAACGCCAGTGTCGTGCTGGGGACGCGGGCCGCGCCGGCGACCGAGAGCCGGAGCTCGCCTTCCGGCCGCAGGGTGGTCTCGACCGGCTCCTGGGCCGAGGTGTCGCTGTTGCCGAACACCTTGACGCCGTGGACCATCACGTTCTCCACCGCGCTGGTGATCTCGGGATCGACGCCCTCGCCGGTGATGCCGACGACCGTGGTGTGCATGATGTGCACCGTCTCGCCGGATTCGTCGGCGAAGGTGTTGGTGACGGTGATCAGGTCCTTGCCCGCGATCCGGCGCACCGACGACAGTTCGACGTCGACGACCAGCCGGTCACCGGCGACGATCGGCTTGTGCTGTTCGAAGACCTGCTCGGTCTGCACGAACATGTCGTAGCCGACGACGACCGACTCGAACAGCGGCCGGTTGGCGGCCATGGCCGGGATGGAGACGAAGGTCAGCGGCGCGACCAGGCCCGGATAGCCCAGCGCGAGCGCCGCGTCCTCGTCCCAGTGCGCGGGGTGGAAATCCTGTACCGCGCGGGCATATTCGCGGATCTTCTCGCGGCCGACCTCGTAGACGTCGTCGACCCGGTAGTAATGCCCAACCTTCGACGCGATATCAGGGGCATCGACCACGGAAGTCACTTTTCGATCACCTTCGTTCGGGGAACGGACACCCGGCAGGCTAGCGGACTCCTCGCCACACCGCGCACACCTTGGCACACTTCACAGTGGCGTCGCCCGGTACGCACGCGCTCCGCGGGCCGCGGCCGAACCCGCCCCGGCGTGGTCAGCGCGTCGGCAGCAGCGACACCGGACCGGCTCCGGGCCCGTCGATCGGCGTCAGATCCCGGCCGATCACCCGCTCGCCGCAGTGCGAGCACACCGGTTCGACGGTGGCGACGTGACCGCAGCCGCGATGCACGGCCACGACCGGCGCGCCGTCGGGCGCGGCCCATTCGTCGCCCCACTGCCGCATCGCGGTGACGACCTGCCACAGCGAGCGCCCCTTGGGGGTGAGCAGGTAGTCGTAGCGGACCGGGTTGTCCTGATAGGGCTCCTTGGTCATGATCCCGTGTTCGACCAGGCCGTCGAGGCGTTGGGTGAGCACGTTGCGGGCGATACCGAGCCGGTCGCGGAACTCGTCGAAACGGGTCACCCCGAACAGGGCGTCACGCACGATCAGCAGCGTCCACCACTCCCCGACCACCTCCAGGCATTGGGCCAGGGAGCAGTTCATGTCCTCGAAGCTGGTGCGCCGCATACCCCGAGTCTAGTGGGTTGCGTCATAGAACTCACCCATCTACCGTAAGTTTCATGATGAAACTCACTGGGCGGTTGGGTGCGGAATTCGCCCTCACCGCCGCCGAATCGGGGCGTTGGCACGCCGTCGTCGACGATTCCTGGCGGGGCTGGACCGGCCCGCACGGTGGCGCGCTCGCCGGACTGCTGATCGAGACCGCCCAGCGCGCGAGCACCCGCGACCAGCCCGTGCGCGCCGCCGAGATCCGCTTCCTCGGCAGGCCCGCGACCGGCGCGTTCACCCTGCGCACGACCGAGCACGTCGTCGGGCGCAGCACGACGATCCTCGACGTGGTCGCCGAGCAGAACGGCGTGGCCGTCGCCGCGGCCTCGATCACCCTCGGCGCGGCGAGCACGACCGCGATCGCCGCCCACTGCGCCCGGCCCGCACCCACCGTCGCGGCCCCGCAGGAGTGCGCGCTGTTCCCGTTGCCGCCGCAGATCGTCCCGGTCGGTGCGCATTTCGTCATCCGGCCCGCCGCGGGCCCGCTACCGCTCAGCGGCGCCGACGAGGCGATGATGTGCGCCTGGATCGCGCTCGATCCCGCCCTGCCGCTGGACGCGCCGAGCCTGGCCGTGCTCGCCGACGCGCTCCCGCCCGGACTGTTCCCACTGCTCACCGCCCCGGTGGCGGTGCCCACCGTCACCCTGTCGCTGCAACTGCACACCGACACCGCCCGCCGCGCCGAGGCTCCCGTACTGGTGCGTGCCGCCGCGGTCAGCGCCGGCGACGGCTGGACGGTCGACGACACCGACATCTGGGACCGCGACGGAGTCCTGCTCGCCACCGCCCGCCAAACCCGCCGCGTCCTCGGCTGATCGAGAGCTTCCGCATGAATTCCGTTGCCACCGCGCGCCCCACCGATCCCCGGGTGGTGCTCGCCGTCGTCTCCACCGGCGTCCTGCTGTCGAGCCTGGACCTGTTCATCGTCAATGTCGCCCTGCCCGCCATGGCCACCGATTTCGGCGCCGGGCTCACCGGGCTGTCCTGGGTGCTCAACCTCTACGCGATCGTCTTCGCCGCGCTGCTCGTGCCCGCAGGCCGCCTCGGCGACCGCAACGGCAATCGCGCGACCTTCCTGATCGGCCTCGCGGTCTTCGTCGCGGGTTCGGCGCTGTGCGCGGTGGCCTGGGATGTGGGCTCGCTCGTCGGGTTCCGCGTCGTCCAGGCCGTCGGGTGCGCGCTGCTGACACCGTCTTCGCTGGCCCTGGTGCTGGCCGCGACACCACCCGAGCGGCGCGCGGGCGCGGTGCGGTTGTGGGTCGCGTTCGGTGGTCTCGGTGCCGCGCTGGGGCCGGTGATCGGTGGGTTGCTCGTCGAACTCGATTGGCGCTGGGTGTTTCTGGTGAACGTGCCGATCGGGCTGGCCGCCCTGGCGGTCGGTGCGCGCACGCTGCCGCGCCCGGCCGCCGAGCGCGGCCCGCTGCCCGATCTGCTGGGCGCGGTGACGCTGATCGGCGCCGTCGGGTCGTTCATCCTGGCCGTGGTGCAGGGCCCGGAGTGGGGGTGGACGTCGACGGGAGTGCTCGCCGCGTTCGCGGTGGCGATCGTCCTCGGTGGGGTATTCGCCGTGTCCTCGGCGCGGCACCACAGTCCGGTGGTGGACCCGGCACTGCTGCACGCTCCGAATTTCACGCTGGCGAGCGCCAATTCACTCGTGTTCCAGATCGCGTTCGCGGGCATGTTGCTGTCGGTGACACTGTGGGCGCAGAACGTGTGGGGCTGGTCGGCACTGCGGACCGGGCTCGCGATCGCGCCGGGGCCGCTGCTCGTCCCGTTCGTCGCGATCGCGGCGGGCCGGATCATCGGCCGCGTCGGTGCGGGCCCGGTGATCGCCGCCGGCGGGCTGGCCTTCGGCGGCGGACTGCTGTGGTGGGCGCGGGCAGCCGAGCTGACACCGGACTACCCGTCCGGACTGCTCGGCGGAATGCTGCTGACCGGCCTGGGCGTCGGCCTCACCCTGCCCACCGCCTTCGCCGCGGGCGCGGGAACCCTCGCCCCGCATCGCTTCGCGACGGGGTCGGCCGTCCTGAGCATGTCCCGCCAGCTCGGCCTCGCGGTCGGCGTCGCCCTCCTGGTCGCCTTGCTCGGCGCTCCCGAGACACCCGCCGCCACACTCGACGCCTTCCACCGCGCCTGGTACGTGACCGCGGCAGTCGCGGTCCTGGCCGGCCTGATCGGCCTCGGCATCCGCCCCACCACGAACCCGACCGAGACCAAGCAGGACACCGAGCTGGAACCGGCACCGCACGGATAGGCGGACCGGCTCCCGGTCGAGGTCGAACCGAGAACGGGGTCGCGGCTCCGCGCAGCGGCGCGATACCTGATCCTGGTGCCCGCACCGAGACGCGGCAACCTCGCGATCGGCGGCGCCAGGCGCCCGGCGACCGCCGACGAACTGGGCGAGGTGCGCCGCCGGGTGCGGCCGATGCGGCTCACGGTCACCGGGTTTCGGCTGGTGCGCTATCCGGTGATGATGCCCGAGGACGCACCACGAGACCGCGAATTCGCCTGAGCGCGATCAGATCTGGTGGGTCCAGGCGACGAAGAACACCGCGCCCGCGGCGGTGAGGGCGAGGCTGATCGGGATGGTCCACCAGGTTCCGTCGCGGCCGAGGACGGTGCGGGTCAGCCGTAATTCGAGGCGGCCGAGCAGAGCCACGACACCGAGGAAGGCCGGAGCCAGCAGCAGGCCGAGTGCGGCGTGCACGAGCCAGGCTCCGGCGAGTGTGGGCCCGCCCCACGAGGTTTCGTAGGCGTTCGCGGCGACCAGCGGGTAGGCGAGGCCGCGGACCAGGACCAGACCGGCGAGCAGGGTGAGAAACCATGCGACCACGCCGGCCCCTGCAGACAGGACGGAGTGGACCACACAGCGCAGCGCTGAGACCCGCCGGGCGGAAACGGGTTCGTGCAGGAGCAGGCGCGGCACCCGGAGCCGGGTCCGCACCGGTGACACGGCCAGGGGCAGCGCGAGCAGCGCGTAGATGATCGTCCGCCCGAGCGCGCTCACCGTAGCGAACCCGCTGCCGCCAAGTCGTCGAAGAGCAATTGGTCGACCGGCGGCACCAGGTCACGATCGCGATAGCCGAACCACGCCAGTGCCTCGATCTCGCTGCTGGCGGTGAGAACACCGCGATAGTCGGCGGTGTAACAAGCCATCCGCACGACGGTGGGATGACCATCGGAGATCGCGGCCTCGTAGGTGCCGACATGGGCCGCGCTCTCCGGCGCCAGATCCACGCTCAGCTCCTCGGCGACCTCACGCACCAGCGTCTCCACATCGGTTTCGGCGCCCTCGCGTTTCCCACCGGGGATGAAGAAGACGTCCTTGCCCCGGGGGCGCGCGCACAGGATGCGCCCGTCCTCGATCAGTACCCAGGCCACGGTGTCGATCAGCTGCTGTACCGGAGAGTCCACCACGGCCCGCAGCCTACTGCGCCTCGGTCAGTGGCCGGGCAGCACGCAGACGGTGTCCAGGCCGAGAACCCGGTTGAGTCGGCCGAAGGCCAGCCACGACCCGATGCTCATGCTGAGCTCGACCACCTCGGTCTGGGTGTAGTGCTCGAACATCCTGGCCCAGAACTCGTCGTCGAGGCTATGGTGGTCGGTGGCGTAGCGCTCGGCGTATTCGGCGGCGAGCCGAGCGCGCTCGTCGAACAGTTCGGTGGTGCGCCAGTTCGTGACGGCGTCGGCGAACTCGGCCTCGACCTTCTGCCCGTCGCGTTCGGTGCGCCAGTCCTGACAGAACAGGCACCCGTTGATCTGCGCGATCCGCAGCCTGGCCGCCTCGAACTCGCGCAGCCCCAGCGTCGAGTGCTCGTAGACCGACAGCGAGAACGCGGCGGCGGCGACACCGATCCCGGGAACCATCTCGCCCCAGACGTAGCCGATCGGGTCCTTGCCTTCGGGAATGTCGATGATCATGGTGTTTTCCTTCCGAGTTTGCCGACCGCTGCCCGCAGCGGCACATCGAGTGCGTCGTAGAGGCCGGGTTCGGCCTCGACCAGCCAGTCGATGGCGTTCACCAAGCGGCCCACCGCCGTGGCGTTACCGCCCGCCGATCGGTTGCCGCCCTCGTCGGCGGCTTCGACGCTGACCTCGATGCGGGGCGTGCCCTCGATGATCACGCGGTGCGCGCCGACGCCGTCGGGCGGTGTGGGCCAATCCGGTGCGCAGCTGGGATGGATCCGGGTGACGTGCTCGATGACGATGCGTGGCTCCCCGTCGACGATGCCCTGCACTTCGAAGCGCACCGCGCCCTGGGTGCCCGCATCGAAGTCGCCCATCTGCACGGTCTGCACCGTCGCATCGAGTGCACGCCGGTCCAGCGTCTCGCGGATCTCGTCGAGTTCCACGCCCAGCGCCCTGGCCATGAGCCGGACCTGCCCGCCCCAGACCATGGTGGGCACCGAGGGCAGCAGCATCGGCGGCTGGTAGTCCATCGGCTGTCCCATGCCGACCAGATAACGCACCGAGTCGGGCTGGTCGTAGGTGGAGTAGTCGAAGATCTCCTGGCAGCGCACCACCTCGACGGTGCTCGAGAGCCCACTGATCAACAGCGGCAGCACATCGTTGCCCCAGCCGGGATCGACGCCGGAGACGAACAGCGAACCGCCACCCTCGGCGATCGCGGCCAGCACCGGGTCACGCAGCTCGGCGGGTGCGTTGCGCGGGTCGTAGAGGGCATAGAGGGCCGGCGTGACGACGACGGCACCGGCGCGGATCGCGTGCACGATGTCGGCGAGGGCCTCGTCGGGACGGATATCGCCGGAGGCGGCGTAGACGACCGCGCGCGGCCCGGTGGCCAGCAGCGCGTCGATGTCGTCGGTGGCCGCCACCCCCAGCCCGTAGTCGAGTCCGGCGAGCGTACCGGCGTCACGCCCGACCTTGTCGGGGTTGTGCACCAGCACCCCCGTGAGTTCCAGCGCCGGGTGGGCAGCCACGGCACGCAGGGCCGCTCGGCCTACGTTGCCGGTGCCCCAGACGATCGTGGGGATCATCGCGCGAGCGTAGCAAGCGCTTGGTTCGGTGTCCGGATTATCCGAAATCCGGCCTCTGATCAGCCCTCTCGCACCGCCGCCACCGCCGACGACAGCGCCCGCGCGGGCAGCTGTCCACCGTCGAACATCGACACCACGACCTCGCCGTCGACGCGATCCCAGGTCCCCGCGATCCGCCCGTCGACCACGACCAGCGGCGAGATCCAACCGGCCGTGCGACTGACCTTCGCCCGATGCTCGGCCGGCAGCAGCGCGGTATCGGCGGTGCCGGGACCCAGGACGTACTGATCGAAAGGCCCGAGCAGGTGAACGGCGCCGTCGAGGCGCGCATCGGCCAGTTCGTCGGCGAGTTCGGTCGGGATCCAGCCGCGGCGGCCCTCGACGTCGACCTCTGTCAGCGCGTCGCCCAGCGCGGCGAACCAACCGCGGACCACGGTCTTGCGCAGGCTGTTGCGGCTGAGCCAGGCGTCGAAGACCTCCGGCGTCGCCGGACCGTACGCGCCGAGGTAGGCACTGATCAGGGTCGGCGCGGCGAGTTCGGGGTCGGGAACGCCGGTCCAACCGGGGACCAGGTGCCCGGGACTGGTGAAGGTGATCTTCGTACCGCGCGCGGGACCATGGCACAGCGCACCCTGCCAGGCCAGCGGCTTGAGCACCGCGCCCCAGCCGGAGCGCAGCTGCTCGCCGAGGTGGGCGAAGCCGGGCTCGGCGAGCACGGCATCGACGAGTTCCTCGCGGGTGAGGACCCGGTCGGCCAGGACCGCGGAGACCACCTCCACCAGCGCCGCCACCTGCTCGGGGGTGGCGCCGAAGGTCTTCTGCCACGAGGGCTTCTCCCACGTGCGCGCCGCGCCGATCAGCGACAGCGCTGCCGCGGCCTGGTCGGGGACCATCGCGTGCAGGGTGCCGCGCATCGCCCAGGTCTTGACGAGCGTGCCCGCGCCGAGCGCGTCGGCCACCGCGGTCGGCGCCGCGTCACCGCTGCGGATCGCGACGGCCGTCTCCGCCGCCGAGGCGACCTGCGCCTGCACCCCGGCCAGCCGGGCAGCGATCGTCTCGACCCCGCTTGTGCTGGGCTCGGCGACGAACTGCCTGCGCAACCGCCAGGCGAAAACCTGGTCCCACCCGACTTCGAGCATTAGTTCTCCTCCGCGCGCCGGGTGGCGACCCGGCGTAACGCGGCCCGCAATCCGGCGAATTCGTCGTCACTGATCCGGTCGACGAAATGACTCAGCACGAGATCGGACCGGCCGCCGATCCCGAGCGCCTCGTGCATGAGCTGGGCGCTGTGTTCCTCGCGGGTCATCGTCGGCCAGTACCGGTAGGCGCGACCGTCGCGTTCCCTGGCCAGCCATCCCTTGCGATGCAGGTTGTCCATGGTCGACATGACCGTGGTGTAGGCGATATCGCGTTCGGCGGCGAGTTCGTCGAACAGTTCGCGCACGGTGGTCGAGTCCACATCGCGATCCCAGAGGCGGTCCATCAGCACCGCCTCGAGATCACCGAAACCACGCACCGCCTACCGTCTCCCTCATCATCGCCGACTCGCCGAAACCGGCTTCACATTACCGGGTGGGGCTCGGTGAGACCGCTATCGCGCGGCAACCCCACCTGTCGGACCCCGATGCGAACATATGTTCGTGTCCGACTCCGCTACGCCCCGCCGCCAGCGCATCCAGACCCGCGCCGAGGCGTCGATCCTGCACGCCGATCTGGATTCGTTCTACGCCTCGGTCGAGCAACGCGATCAGCCGTGGTTGCGGGGCAAGCCCGTCATCGTGGGCGGCGGGGTGGTGCTCGCCGCGAGCTACGAGGCCAAGGCGTTCGGCATCCGGACACCGATGAACGCCGGACAGGCACTGCGCCTGTGTCCGCACGCGGTGGTGGTGCCGCCGCGGATGTCGGCCTATGCCGCGGCGAGCAAGGCGGTGTTCGCGGTCTTCCACGACACCACCCCGATCGTGGAGGGCATCTCGATCGACGAAGCCTTCCTCGACGTGGGCGGGTTGCGGCGGATCAGCGGCGAGCCGATCGAGATCGCCCGTGCTCTGCGCGCCCGGATCAGCAGCGAGGTCGGGCTGCCGATCTCCGTCGGCATCGCCCGCAACAAGTTCCTCGCCAAAGTCGCCTCCGCGGTGGCCAAACCCGACGGGCTGCGGCTGGTGGAGCCGGGCCGCGAGCTCGACTTCCTGCACCCGCTGCCGGTGGAACGACTCTGGGGCGTCGGCGCGGTGACCGCCGCGACCCTGCACGAGAACAACATCACCCGGGTCGGGCAGCTCGCCGAACTCGGGGAACCGCATCTGCGCGCCATCCTCGGGCCGGGCGCGGCACGGCATCTGTTCGCGCTGTCGTGGGGCCGCGATCCGCGACGGGTGGAGACCGGCAAGCGCAGGCGCTCGATCGGTGCGCAGCGCGCGCTGGGCCGCCGCCACCGCACCCCGGAGGAGATCGCGGCCTACCTCGACGGTCTCACCGACCGGCTGGGCCGACGGCTGCGCGCCGCGGATCGCGTGTGCCGCACCGTCATCCTGCGACTGCGCTTCGACGACTTCACCCGCGCGACCCGCTCACACACCCTGGTCGAGGCCACCGACGCCACCGTGTCGCTGCGCCACGCCGCCCGCCTGCTGCTCGACACCGCGCAGCCGCTGATCGCCGAACTCGGAATCACACTCATCGGATTGTCGCTGACCAATCTCGACGACGCCGACACCATGCAGTTGACCCTCCCGCTGGAACCCCGCGCCGAGAACACGCTCGACGCGACCCTCGACGATCTGCGCCGCCGGTTCGGCTCGGCCGCCGTCACCCGCGCCACACTGCTCACCACCGGGGAAGGCCTGTCGGTTCCACTGCTCCCCGACTGACCGCGCTCACCCGCGACCGCGCCGGCGGACCAGCGGCAGATACACCTCGTCGATGATCTCGACGAGGACGTCGTCGGGCGCGGTCGGCACGCCTCGCAGCACGAACTCGTTGCGCAGCAGCACGATCGCCACGGTGGCGACTCGCGGATGCAGACATTCCGGGGCCGCCTCACCGCGCGCCACCGCGCGGCCCAGCACGGTCAGCCAGGTGGCCGCCGTCGCGTCGACCGACTGTTCGGGCAGCTGGGCGAGCAGTTCGGCGGCGCCGCCCGCCGCCGCGAGTAGTTCGCGCATGATCGCACCGAGTGCCGAACTCCAGTGCCGATTGGCTCGGCGCAGCAGTTCCAGCGCGTCGGCGCGCAGGTCGCCGGTGTCGGGGATGTCGACGGTGGTGGTCAGGAGCCGGTAGGCCGCGATGCCGAGGGCGAGCCGATTCGGCCAGCGGCGGTAGAGGGCGTTCTTGTTGGTCCCCGCGCGCTGGGCGACCTTGTCCATGGTCAGCCGGGCGTAGCCGCCCTCGCTCAGCTCCGCCGCCGCGGCACGCAGGATCGCGTCCTCGCGGTCCGGCTCGTGGGCGGCGACGCCGACCGCCTCGAGGTCGCTGCGGGCTTGGCCGCCGACCTCGGTCTGGAGGTGTGGTTCTCGCCCTATCCGCTGGAACAGACCGCCGAGGAGATGGTGGCGCTCCTGCTCGACTGCGCCGACCGCGCGGAGCGACTCCGGCGTCGCGGAGCCGAGGTCGTCTTCGTCACCGGCGCCGAGATCAGCATCATGAACATCGGCTTCCTCGCCGGCGCCACCGTGCGCGAGCGAGTCGCCGGCCTCACCGCGTCCGACGCGCTCCCGAAGGTGGTACTGCAGGTCGGCACCCGGCTCAACGACTTCTTCCACACCGCGGTGCCGCTGATCCGCCAGCGGTTCGGCGGCACGCTGACCTATGCCGCGATCCCGCTCGAGCGCGTCGATTGGGACCTGTTCGATATGGTCTCCCTGGACCTCTATCGCTCCGCCGAGGTGGCCGATCGCTTCGCCGACGGCATCCGCGACATCGTCGCCCAGGGAAAGCCGGTGGCCGTCACCGAATTCGGCGCCGCTACCTTCCGCGGCGCCGGCGATGTCGGCGCCAACGGCCTCGACATCGTCGAGTACAACCCCGGCCCGATCCGCCTCACCGCCGATGTCGACCGCGACGAAGCAGGCCAGGCCGCCTATCTCGCCGAGCTGCTGGAGTTGTTCGACGACAGCGGCATCGACACGACGTTCGTGTTCCTCTTCGCCCTCTACGACATGCCGCACCGCGCGGACGGCGACCCCCGCGACGACCTCGACCTCGCCAGCTATGGCATCGTCGCCGTCCTCGACCACCCGGGCCGGACCTACCCGAACCTGCACTGGGAGCCCAAAGCCGCCTTCACCGCTGTCGCCGAGTACCACCGCCACAGCCCGGTAGCCATCCGGTGACGGCGGCCGCCCTCACACGAGCCGTTTGGGCCGTTTGTCCATCAGCCGCAGGATCAGCGGGGTGAAGATCAGCTGCATGGCCAGTTCCATCTTGCCGCCGGGCACCACGATGCAATTCGGCCGCGACATGAACGAATCGTGCAGCATCGACAGCAGATACGGGAAGTCGATCACCTTCGGATCGGCGAACCGGATCACCACGAAACTCTCGTCGGCAGTCGGAATACTGCGCGCGATGAACGGATTCGACGTGTCGACGGTCGGCACCCGCTGGAAGTTCACATAGGTCCGCGAGAACTGCGGACAGATGTATTTCACGTAATCGGGCATCCGCCGCAAGATCGTGTCGATCACCGCCTCACTGGAATACCCGCGATGGGTCTTGTCCCGGTACACCTTCTGAATCCACTCGAGATTGATGATCGGCACCACCCCCACCAGCAGATCGGTGTATTGGGCGACGTCGACGGCGTCGGTGACCGCCGCTCCGTGCAATCCCTCGTAGAACAGCAGGTCACTGCCGGGCGCCAGATCCTCCCACGGGGTGAAGGTACCCGCGGGCTGCCCGTACGGTTTCGCCTCCTCGTCGTCGTGCAGATATTTGCGGACCTGCCCGACGCCGGATTCGCCGTATTCCCGGAACAGCGCTTCCAATTCGGGCAGCAGATTGGCGTCCTCGCCGAAATGGGAGAACGTCGTATTGCGTTGCTGCTCGGCCTCGGCCATCGCGATCTTCATTTCCGCGCGGTCGAACCGGTGGAACGAATCACCTTCCACCACCACCGCGCTGATCCCCTCGCGGCGGAAGATCTCCTCGAACGTACGGGTGACACTCGTCGTTCCCGCGCCGGAGGACCCGGTGATCGCGACAACGGGATGCTTGACCGACATGGGCGACTCCTATGTGCGCTGGTCGTGCTTGGCCGGACGGAACAGTGACCGCGTGCCGAACAGCGAACTGTCGAAGCTCGGGCCCGCGTCCGGCTCGGAGTGATAGCGCTCGATGCGCAGAACCTCGGTGCGGGAGCCGAAGATGAACGGCACCCGCTGATGCACCTCCGCCGGCGGCACGAGCATCACCCGGTCGTGCCCGGTGGTCGCCGCCCCGCCCGCCTGCTCGACGATGAAGGCGATCGGATTCGCCCCGTACAGCAGTGACACCCGCCCCGGCCGCGCCGGATTGCGGGTGTCGCGCGGATAGAGGTACACCCCGCCCCTGGTCAGGATGTGGAAGGTGTCGGCCACCAGCGACGCGACCCAGCGCATATTGAAATCACGCCCCCGCGGCCCGTCCAGCCCCTGCAGGCACTCCTGCACGTAGCGGCGCACCGGCCGCTCCCAGAACCGCTCGTTGGCGGCGTTGATCGCGAAACCCGAAGTGTCCTCGGGAATCCGCATGCGCGGATGGGTCAGCACGAACGCGCCGATCTCGCGGTCCAGGGTGAACCCGTCCACGCCGCTGCCGGTGGTGAGCACCAGCATCGTCGCGGGCCCGTACAGGGTGAACCCCGCACAGACCTGCCGCACCCCCGGCTGCAGGAAATCGGCGTCGACCGGTTCGGCCGTCCCGTCGAGCACCGCCTGCGGCGCGCGCAGAATGCTGAAGATCGAACCGACCGGCAGATTCACGTCGATATTGCTCGACCCGTCCAGCGCGTCGTAGGCCAGCAGATACTTCCCGCGCCGCTGTGTCGCCGGCACCGGCAGCGCGGTGGCGCGCTGCTCGGACAGCAACCCCGACAGATGCCCCGTCCACTGGGTCTGCGCCACCATGATCTCATCGGTCAGCACGTCGAGGCGGGCACTGACCGACAACGGTTCCGCGTCGCTGGTCGAGCCGATGATCGCGCCGCGCGTCACCTGATTGGCGATGATCTTCGTCGCCGTGGCCACCACGTTGACCAGCGCCGAGAACTCCCCCGACGAACCGGGATGACGGTGTTCCTCCTCGATCGTGTAGCGGGTGAGGGTCTTCAATCCGTTGGGCATGGCGTCGTGGCCACCTCCTGCACCGTCTCGTCGAACACGCTGCTGCCATAGACGTCCCGGTCGCACAGTGTGATCAGGTCGGTCCTCGACAGCGGTCGCGCCGCCTCGACCAGCCGCTTGGCCTGCCGCAGCCGGCACCGGTCGATCGCGTTGCGCACGCTGCGCGCGTTGGAGAATCGTGGTTTGGTCATCCGCACGGTCAGGTACTCCGCGAACGCGACGTGGGCCGCCGCGTCGAACCGGAAGTTCTCCCCCGCCACCATCAGTTCGGCGATGCCCATCAGTTCACCGTGGGTGTAGTCGGCGAACTCCAGGTGGTGGGCCACCCGCGAAGACAGGCCCGGGTTGGCGGAGAAGAACCGGTCCATCCGGTCCGGGTAGCCGGCGAAGATGACGACCAGGTTCGCCCGCTCGCTCTCCATTTCCTGCAGCAGGATCTCGATGACCTCCTGCCCGTAGTCGCGCTCGTTCTCCGGCCGGAACAGGTAGTAGGCCTCGTCGATGAACAGCACCCCACCCGCGGCCTTGGCGATCGCCTCCTTGGTCTTGGGCGCGGTGTGGCCGATGAACTGGCCGACCAGGTCGTCGCGGGTCACCGTGTGCACCTTGGGTTTGCGGATGTAGCCCAGCGCGTGCAGCATCTGGGCCATCCGCAACGCCACCGTCGTCTTGCCGGTGCCGGGCCCGCCGGTGAAGCTCATGTGCATGGTCGGGCGCGAGGATTCGAGCCCGAAGCGCCGCCGCGCCCGGTCGATCATCAGCAGTGCGGCGATCTCGCGCACCCGCTCCTTCACATTCGCCAGGCCGATCAGCTCGGCGTCGAGCGCGGCCAGTGTTTCGGCCACGTCGTGCCCGGCCAGGTCGAGGGAAAGATCCAACAGCGCGTCCTCGCTCAGCAGTTCCTCGGTCGCGGTGGCGCCCTCGGCGGGCGGGCGCGACGGCCGGGCGTCACCGACGCCCGGCCGCGGCAACCGGAATCCCGAAGCGGACCCGTCAGCCGCCATACCGCTGTCCCTGCGGACGACCGGTGGCGTAGGACCGCACGCTGTAGATCTGGCGCCGATCCGGCCCCTCGGTGCGCGCCAGCTCGAAACCGGGCTCCTCCGCGGGGCGCTGCACCAGAAAGCTCAGCGCCGTCGTCTGTTTCGTGTAGGTCGCGTCGTAGGCGGTGACCCGCACGTAGTGCCGGGGGAACGTGGCCCGGCAGGCGTTGATCTCGGCCATGACCCCATCGGGTTCGTCGAGGTCGAACAGTGGCAGCCCCCACATCTCCCAATAGGTGTTGCGTGGGTGCGGGTCGTCGGTGTACTCGATCGAGACCGGCCAGTTGTTGAGCAGCGCGTAGCGCACCTGGGCCGCGATCTCGGCGTCGGTGAGCTCGGGCAGATACGAGAACGTCCCGTGTCGCAGATACATGGTGCTCCCTAGAGACTCGGCGTCGGCACCGCGTCGGGTGCGTCGGTGGACGTGTAATCGAAGGTGACATCACCCCAGGTCGACAGCGCGACCTCCAGCGGACGACAGGTCGAGGCCGCCGTGCGCAGCACGTCGGGGCCTTCCTTGAGCAGATCGCGACCCTCGTTGCGGGCCTTGACGACCGCTTCCAACGCCACCCGGTTGGCCTCGGCGCCCGCCGCGATGCCGAGCGGATGGCCGATGGTGCCGCCACCGAACTGCAGGATGACGTCGTCACCGAACAGATCGAGCAGCTGATGCATCTGGCCGGCGTGGATACCACCCGAGGCCACCGGCATCACACCGGGCAGGCTCGCCCAGTCCTGATCGAAGAAGATGCCGTTGCCGAGGTCGGTCGGAATGTGGTTCTCCCGCAACGTGTCGTAGAAACCGCGGGTGGTCGCCGGATCGCCTTCCAATTTGCCCACCACGGTGCCGGCGTGCACATGGTCCACACCGATCAGCCGGCACCACTTCGCCAGCACGCGGAAGCTCACGCCGTGCGTCTTCTGCCGGGTGAACGTCGAGTGTCCCGCCCGGTGCAGGTGCAGCAGCACCCCGTTGCGCCGCGCCCACTTCGACATCGACTGCATGGCGGTGTAGCCGACGGTGAGGTCCATCATGATGACCACCGACCCGAGTTCCTTGGCGAACTCGGCCCGCTCGTACATGTCCTCCATGGAGGCAGCGGTGACATTGAGGTAGTGGCCCTTGATCTCGCCGGTCTCGGCCATCGCCCGGTTCACGCCCTCCATCGCGAACAGGTACCGGTCGCGCCAGCGCATGAACGGCTGGGAGTTGATGTTCTCGTCGTCCTTGGTGAAGTCGAGACCCCCCTTGCAGGCCTCGTAGATCACCCGGCCGTAATTCCGGGCGGACAAACCGAGTTTCGGTTTCACCGTCGCGCCCAGCAGCGGCCTGCCGTATTTGTTGAGATATTCGCGCTCCATCACCGTGCCGTGCGGCGGACCCTGGAAGGTCTTGACATAGGCCACCGGAATACGCATGTCCTCGAGCCGCAGCGCGAGCAGCGGTTTGAATCCGAACACATTACCGATGATCGAGGAGGTGAGGTTGGTGATCGACCCTTCCTCGAAAAGATCCAGATCGTAGGCGATGTAGGCGAAGTACTCGCCGGGCCTGCCCGGCACCTCGTCGATCCGGTAACACTTCGCCTGATACTTCGAGTGGGCGGTGAGCCGGTCGGTCCACACGACAGTCCAAGTCGCAGTGGAGGATTCACCGGCGACAGCGGCCGCCGCCTCGATCGGATCGACGCCCCGCTGCGGAGTCACCCGGAACACCGCGAGCACATCGGTATCGGCGGGCACGTAGTCCGGCGCGTAATATCCCATCGACGCGTAGGACTGTACGCCCGGATCCCAACGATCCCGTTCGGTTTCTTCCGCCATCGTTCCTCCTGTGGAATCCGGTGTACGCCTTGCGAATTCCAGGATGAGGCCCGGCCGGGCGGCAAACAATGTGAATGTTTCAGGGAACGCTCAACCGAAACGTTGAGTTTGCTACCGTCGGGTAATGGGCAGGGTGAGCGCGGGGCGGATGGAAACCTTCCTCGCGGTCGCCCGGCTGGGCAGCATCCGCCGCGCGGCCGCCCAGCTGCACGTCACCGAAGCGGCAGTCTCCGCCGCGGTCGCCCATGTCGAGAAGCAGCTCGGCGCCAAACTCATCACCCGCGCGGGGCGCGGGATAGCGCTCACCGAGGCGGGGCGGGTCTACGCCGAGTACTGCCGCGGGATCCTGGGCTTGATGAAGGAAGCCCACGCCGCGGTCCGCCAGGCCGAGGCGGGCCGGCTCCGGATCGGCGTCGTCGCCACGGCGGGCGAATCGGTGGTGCTGCGTCCGCTGGCGTCGTTTCGGCACCGCTACCCCGATGTGGAACTGAGTCTGTCGATCCAGCCCCGTGACGTGCTGTTTCTCGAATTGCAGCACCACGAGACCGATCTCGTCATCGCCGGTCGGCCCCCGCACGAGGCCAACCTGGTCATCCAGGCGCGGCGGCCGAGCACCCTCGTCGTCGTCGGCGCGAACGACGCTCACGACCCGCGCCACGACACCTGGCTACTGCGCGGCAACGGTTCCGGCACCCGCGAAGCGACTCTCGCGCTGATCGACCGTCTCCAGATCGACCCGCCCACCCTGACGCTGGGGTCGCACGGCGCGGTGATCGCCGCCGCCCGCGAAGGCCTCGGCATCACCCTCATCCATTCCGATGCCGTCGGCGAGCACCTGGAATCCGGTGCGCTGCACACGATCGACGTGCCGGGCACCCCGCTGGATCGGGCCTGGCACGCGGTCACGACACCGACGCCCACCCCCGCGACCCGCTTGTTCCTGGCGCACCTGATCGACCCGCTCGAGACCGGAACCGACGCCTTTCACGCCGCGATCGGGCCGTAGCCGGCCATTCTCGGTCGCTAGCGCGTGACCCCGAAGCGCGCTTCGAAGGCCGCGCGATCGGCCCGCTCGGCCGGCAGCACCGGCAGGTCGACGGTATCGGCCCGGCGCGCCAGTTCGCCGGCATTGGGCGCGGGCGAGGTCAGGAAGGTGACCGGAAAGAGCTCGGCCAGCTCGCCCCGATCGTCGCGGATCACCGGCACCTCCGACGACTCCACGTCGGCCGAACAGGTGCGCCAGCGGGAGCACGAGGAATGGGGCGGCGAACCGATCGCCGCGCTGGCCGACATCTACTGCGCCCGCGAACTCGCCCGATACGACCGGACCCTGGCCGAGTCGATCGCCGCACTGGAGGTCGACCAGCTCCGTGCGTTGAGCGTGTACTGCGCCGAGCGAGCTTACGAGTACGCCGGACTCCCCGACCGTCCGTGGGCCCGGCCCGCGCTCGCCGCCCTGCGCTCCGGTGCCCGCACTTCGCCGTCAACACCCTGTTCCACGCGCGCCTGGCCGATCCGCTCCAGGGCGCGCTCGCGGCGCTGAACGAAGCCGCCATTACCTTCGGCGACCGGGTCCAGGTCCTGTTCGCGGGCATCCGCGCCGAGTTCGGGCTACCGCCCCGGCGCTGAGGACGACATCGTGGACGGTCCCGGTCACCGCGGGTACGGTCGTCGTCAGGGGCGGGTCATCGGGTACGCACCCACGAACGAAGGGGTGGGACATGGCAACGGAAGTGACGCTGTCGGGAGACGCGCTCGAACTGCCGGGCGGGGTGCGGGTGACGTTCGTGCGCACCTTGCGGCTGCCGGAGACCGGCACCTATCCGTTGCCACCGGGCCTCGGCAGCTTTCCACTGCGCCGAGTCGCCGACTACCCCGATACCGTGCCCGAGGAGTGGCGCCGACGCGGCGGGGTGATGCTGCCGGTGTACCAGCGTGAGGCGATGTGGTTGCGGTTCTCCGCGACCGTGCCCGCGGCGCTGAAGGTCGGCGTCGGCAAGGTCTGCGCGGTCTCCGGGAAGCCGTGGAGCGACGCCCTCGGCCAGGACCCGCAGAACTATCTCGCGCTGCCCGAACAGCCGTGGATGGACGGCATCAACTCCGGCGACGGCACCGTCCGGCAGTTCGTCGCCGTACCGCTCGGGCTCGGCGCGACCGTCGAAGGTCAGGTGACCGGCGTCGAGCAGTGGGGTGGCGTCCAGCTCGCCGTCCACGGGCTCACCGACACCGCGCACGCCGCCTGGCTCGCCGCCGCGGAGGCGCGACAGCGTGCGCTGCGCGCGATGCCCACCCCGCCCTGGCAGTCCGGGGGGCCGGTCTACGGCGCGCCGATGCCGGTCAGTGCGCCGCCGCCCGGCGCGATGTACTCCGGACCGGCACCGGGCTCGGCCCCGCCCGCGGCCCCCACCAGCGCCGCCCGGATGCGTGGCGCGGCGCGGAAGATGGGACTCGGCGCGGGCGGCACCATGCGGCAGGAGATCTTCGCCGACCGCAGGCCGATCGCGGACTATCGCACCGAGGCCGACGGTCGCGTCTTCGTCCACCTCGCCTCCGCCGCCGAGTGGCAGCAGATCACCGGCGAACCGGCGCCGCCGACACCGATCACCGCCCAGGCCTACGCCCAGCACAATCTGCCGTGGTTCGACTACTACGCGGCCGACGCCGACGACCTGGCACCGTCCTCCGAGCTCGCCGAGGTGAAGCCCACCGGCGACTGGCTGGCCGACGAGCAGCCCAATCCGCCTATCGAACAACCACTTCCGGTGATCCCGCTGGGCGGCAAGAAGGTCCAGGACGGGGACTGGTAGCCGCGCCGGACTCGCTTGCCCCGCAGGCCAACCGGCCGATCCGGCGAACCTGCCACGCCGCGCGCCCGCGCGGACGTACGATCCGAGCGTGGCCGAATCGAATGGTTCCACCCCGCTGCGTGTGCTGGTCTACAGCAACGACGCCGACACCAGGCAACAGGTGATCCTGGCGCTGGGCCGTAGGCCGCGCCCCGATCTGCCCGAGCTCGATTTCTTCGAGGTCGCCACGGCGCCCGTGGTCATCGAGCAGATGGATGCCGGCGGGATCGATCTGGCGATCCTGGACGGGGAGTCCGCGCCAGCGGGTGGGCTCGGCATCGCCAAGCAGCTCAAGGACGAGATCGACGAGTGCCCGCCGGTGGTCGTGCTGACCGGCAGGCCCGACGACGCCTGGCTGGCGAACTGGTCGCGCGCCGAGGCCGCGGTCTCGCACCCGATCGACCCCATGCAGCTCACGCACGCGGTGACCAGCATCCTGCTCGCCCGCTGATCGGCGACGGCCGGACATCGTCCCGCCCCTTCGGATAGTCCCGTGCCCCACAGTTCTGCCTATCACCACTGGTAACACCAGTGGTTCCGTGGCGTGCGCCGATCCGGGATTACCCCCGGATCGCTCATGAATCCGTGTATCGAAATCGATCAAACCCCGTCCCGGAAACGCGCGGCGCACCCTCGGAACGGCGGTACTCTGTGCTCTAGCTCACACGAGCGCGGGCTCCTGTATAACGCTCCGCCATCGCTGCACAGCCTTGCGCGAGCCCCGTATCGGCGGACAACGTTGTCGGCCCCGTCTCGCCAAAGCTGCCGTCCGCGGCCGGGCCACACGGCTCGACCTGCTCCAGCGAGGAGGGGAAGCAGTCGTGAATATCGAGGTGCCCGCGCTCGTTCTCGGCGCCATCGCCGCCGCGTTCGCGGTGTTCTCCGTCATCATGGCGGCGCTGATCGGCCCGAAGCGATACAACAGGGCCAAGCTGGAACCCTACGAATGCGGCATCGAGCCGACCCCGCACGCCATCGCGGGCGGCCCCGGAAACGCCACGGGACAGCGCTTTCCGGTGAAGTACTACCTCACCGCGATGTTGTTCATCATCTTCGACATCGAGATCGTGTTCCTCTACCCGTGGGCCGTGCACTTCGATGCGCTGGGTCTGTTCGGGCTCGCCGCGATGGCGCTGTTCATCGTCAATGTGTCGGTCGCCTACGCCTACGAGTGGCGGCGCGGCGGCCTCAGCTGGGAATGAGTGGGAAATAATGGGTCTCGAAGAGAAACTGCCCAGCGGGTTCCTGCTGAGCACCGTCGAAGATTTCGCCGGCTACCTGCGTAAGGGCTCGGTCTGGCCCGCGACGTTCGGCCTGGCCTGCTGCGCGATCGAGATGATGGCCACCGGCGCGGGGCGATTCGACATCGCCCGCTTCGGTATGGAGGCGTTCCGCGCCTCTCCGCGCCAGGCCGATCTGATGATCGTGGCGGGCCGGGTGAGCCAGAAGATGGCCCCGGTCCTGCGCCAGGTCTACGACCAGATGACCGAGCCGAAATGGGTGCTCGCCATGGGCGTGTGCGCCTCCTCGGGCGGCATGTTCAACAACTACGCGATCGTGCAGGGCGTCGACCACATCGTGCCGGTCGACATCTACCTGCCGGGCTGTCCGCCGCGCCCGGAGATGCTGCTCAACGCGATCCTCGCGCTGCACGCGAAGATCGCCGAGACACCGATGGGTGTCAACCGCGAGGAAGCGATCCGCGCTGCCGAACAGGCCGCGCTGGCCAGCACGCCGACCATCCGAATGGAGGGCCTGCTGCGATGACCTTCGACGCTCCCGACAACGCCGACAGCACAGCGGGACAGGATATTCCGGACGAGACCCCGGCCGCCCCGCGCCCGCCCGCGGCACCCGAGGACGAGGTGATCGGCACCCGTCGCGGCATGTTCGGTGTCACGGGCACCGGCGACACCTCCGGCTACGGCGGCCTGGTCACCCCCGTCGCCCTGCCCGCGGGCACTCCACCGCCCTACGGTGGCTGGTTCGACGCGTTCGTCGGCACCCTGCGCGCCGCGCTGACCCACCGGGTGATCGCGTTCGATACCGCGATCGAGAAGATCGTCGTCTTCCGCGACGAGATCACCCTGCACGTGCGGCGCGAACACCTGGTCGCCGTCGCGAGCGCGCTGCGCGACGACACCTCGCTGCGCTTCGAATTGTGCCTGGGCGTCAACGGCGTGCACTACCCCGACGACGAGGGTCGGGAACTACACGCGGTCTATCACCTGATGTCGATCACACACAACCGGCGGATCCGGCTGGAAGTCTCTGTCCCCGACGCCGATCCGCACGTCCCCTCGCTGTTCGCGGTCTACCCGACCACCGACTGGCACGAACGCGAGACCTACGACTTCTTCGGCATCCTCTTCGACGGGCACCCCTCCCTCACCCGCATCACCATGCCCGACGACTGGCGCGGCCATCCGCAGCGCAAGGACTACCCGCTCGGCGGGATCCCGGTGGAGTACAAGGGCGCGCGGATACCGCCGCCCGACGAGCGGAGGACCTACAGCTGATGACCGACACCGATTTCCGCCGCGACGAGCCGCAGGTCGTCACCGTCGCAGGCCAGGACTGGGACCAGGTCAGCGAAGTGATCGAGGGCGGCGGCGAGGAACGCATCGTCGTCAACATGGGGCCGCAGCACCCGTCCACACACGGGGTGCTGCGCCTGATCCTCGAGATCGAAGGCGAGACCGTCACCGAAGCCCGCTGCGGCATCGGCTACCTGCACACCGGCATCGAGAAGAACCTGGAGTTCCGCACCTGGACCCAGGGCGTCACCTTCGTCACCCGGATGGACTACCTGTCTCCGTTCTTCAACGAGACCGCCTACTGCCTCGGCGTGGAGAAGCTGCTCGACATCACCGAGCAGATCCCCGAACGCGCCACCGTCGTGCGCGTTTTGCTGATGGAGCTCAACCGGATCTCCTCGCATCTGGTCGCTCTGGCGACCGGCGGCATGGAACTGGGCGCGCTCACCCCGATGCTGTTCGGCTTCCGCGAACGCGAACTGATCCTGGACGTGTTCGAGACCATCACCGGCCTGCGGATGAACCACGCGTTCATCCGGCCCGGCGGCCTGGCCCAGGACCTGCCCGACGACGGCGTCACCAAGGTGCGCGAACTCCTGGAGATCATGCCGGGACGTTTGCGCGACATGGAGCATCTGCTCAGCGCCAACCCGATCTGGAAGAAGCGCACCCAGGACATCGGCTACCTAGACCTGACCGGCTGCATGGCCCTCGGCATCACCGGCCCGGTCCTGCGCGCCACCGGTCTGCCCCACGACCTGCGCAAATCGGCACCGTACTGTGGCTACGAGAACTACGAATTCGATATCCCGACGACCACCGGCTGCGACTGCTACGGCCGCTACCTGATCCGCGTCGCCGAGATGCGCGAGTCGCTCAAGATCGTCGAACAGTGTCTGGACCGGCTGCGGCCCGGCCCGGTCATGGTCGACGACAAGAAGATCGCCTGGCCCGCCGATCTGCAACTGGGTCCCGACGGACTGGGCAACTCGCCCCAGCACATCGGCAAGATCATGGGCACCTCGATGGAGTCGCTGATCCACCACTTCAAGCTCGTCACCGAGGGCATGCGGGTGCCCGCGGGCCAGGTGTACACGGCGGTGGAGTCCCCGCGCGGCGAGCTCGGAGTGCACATGGTCAGCGACGGCAGCACCCGTCCGTACCGGGTGCACTACCGCGATCCCTCGTTCACCAATCTGCAAGCGGTGGCCGCGATGTGCGAGGGCGGCATGGTCGCCGACGTCATCGCCTCGGTCGCCAGCATCGACCCTGTCATGGGCGGAGTGGACCGATGAAGATCGAACTGAACCTCACCACCAGGCCGGAACCGTATCCGCCGCATGTGCGGCAGCGACTCGAAGTAGACGCCAAGGAGATCATCGCCCGGTACCCGCATCCCCGCTCGGCGCTGCTGCCGCTGCTGCACCTGGTGCAGGCCGAGGAGGGTTACGTGACCGGCACCGGGATCGACTTCTGCGCCGACCATCTCGGTCTCACCGGCGCCGAAGTGACGGCGGTGGCCACCTTCTACTCCATGTACCGGCGTACCCCGACCGGGGACTACCACGTCGGCGTGTGCACCAACACGCTGTGCGCGGTCCTCGGTGGGGATGCCATCTACGAAGCGCTGCAACAGCATCTGGGTGTCGGCCACGGCGAGACCACCGCCGACGGCGCCATCACCCTCGAGCACGTCGAGTGCAACGCCGCCTGCGACTACGCCCCGGTGATGATGGTGAACTGGGAGTTCTTCGACAACCAGACCCCCGAATCGGCGCGCGCGATCACCGACGCGCTGCGCGCGGGGCACCAGGTGCGTCCCACCCGGGGCGCGCCGCTGTGCACCTTCCGGGAGACCGCCCGCATCCTGGCCGGATTCCCCGACGAACGTCCCGGCGCGCTCGACGGCGCTCCGGGCGCCGCCACGCTGGCAGGCTTGCGGGCCGCGGAAACCGGTGCCGCAGAGGTTGATTCCGTCGGACAAGGGGAATGAGATGACGACTCTCACCCCGGTTCTCAGCGAACACTGGGACCGTCCGCGGTCCTGGACCCTCGACAGCTATCAGGCCACCGGCGGTTACGAGGGACTGCGTGCCGCCCTGCGGATGGCACCCGACGACGTGATCCTGACGGTCAAGGACGCCGGCCTGCGCGGACGCGGCGGCGCGGGCTTCCCGACCGGCATGAAATGGTCGTTCATCCCGCAGGGCCCCGGTCCCGACGGCACGACCAAGCCGCACTATCTCGTCGTCAACGCCGACGAGTCCGAACCCGGCACCTGCAAAGACATCCCGCTGATGCTGGCCACCCCGCACACCCTGATCGAAGGGGTCGTGATCGCCGCCTACGCGATCCGCGCGGCCACCGCCTTCATCTACGTGCGCGGCGAAGTGGTGCCGGTCCTGCGCAGACTCCAGGCCGCCGTCGCGGAGGCCTACGCCGCGGGCTATCTCGGCCGCGACATCCTGGGCTCCGGCTTCGACCTGGAACTGATCGTGCACGCCGGTGCGGGCGCCTACATCTGCGGCGAGGAAACCGCGCTACTCGATTCGCTCGAAGGCCGGCGGGGTCAGCCGCGATTGCGGCCGCCGTTCCCGGCCGTGGCCGGGCTCTACGCGTGCCCGACAGTCGTCAACAATGTCGAATCCATCGCCAGCGTGCCGTCGATCCTGCGCAAGGGCACCGAATGGTTCCGGTCGATGGGCAGCGAGAAGTCGCCCGGGTTCACCCTGTACTCGCTGTCGGGACATGTCGCCAGGCCCGGCCAGTACGAGGCGCCACTGGGCATCACGCTGCGGGAGCTGCTCGGCTACGCCGGCGGCGTGCGCGCAGGCCACACGCTGAAATTCTGGACTCCGGGCGGGTCCTCGACGCCGCTGTTCACCGCCGAGCACCTCGACGTCCCCCTGGACTACGAGGGCGTCGCCGCCGCCGGGTCCATGTTGGGCACCAAGGCCTTGCAGATCTTCGACGACACGACCTGCGTCGTACGGGCGGTCCTGCGCTGGACCGAGTTCTACGCCCACGAGTCCTGCGGCAAGTGCACACCGTGCCGCGAGGGCACCTACTGGCTCGTGCAGTTGTTGCGCAGACTCGAAGCGGGCCAGGGCACCGAAGCCGACCTGGACAAACTCGCCGACATCGCCGACAACATCAACGGCAAATCGTTCTGCGCGCTCGGTGACGGCGCGGCCAGCCCGATCTTCTCCTCGCTGAAGTACTTCCGCGACGAGTACCTCGAGCATCAGCGCCGCGGCGGCTGCCCGTTCGATCCGGCCCGCGCCACGGTGTGGGCCTCGGCAGGGAATGAGGACCGATGACAGCCATCGCACCAGGCAACAGCAGTGGCCTGGTCCCCGCGGATCTGGTGAGCGTCACCATCGACGACACCACCGTCCAGGTACCCGCGGGCACACTGCTGATCCGCGCCGCCGAACTCATCGGCGTGCAGATCCCCCGCTTCTGCGATCACCCGCTCCTCGACCCGGTCGGCGCGTGCCGGCAGTGCCTGGTCGAGGTGGAGGGGCAGCGTAAGCCCGTGGCTTCCTGCACGATTCCGGTCACCGACGGCATGATCGTGCGCACCCAGCTCAGCTCGCCGGTCGCCGAGAAGGCACAGCGCGGGGTGATGGAACTGCTGCTGATCAACCATCCCCTGGACTGCCCGGTCTGCGACAAGGGCGGCGAGTGCCCGCTACAGAACCAGGCGATGTCCACCGGCAGCGCCGAATCCCGCTTCGACGGCGACAAGCGCACCTATCCCAAGCCGATCCCGCTGTCCGCGGCGGTGCTGCTGGACCGCGAACGCTGCGTCCTGTGCGCGCGGTGCACGCGATTCTCCCAGCAGGTCGCCGGCGACCCGTTCATCGAACTGATGGATCGCGGTGCCCTGCAACAGGTCGGCATCGCCCAGGCCGAACCGCTGGACTCCTATTTCTCCGGCAACACGGTGCAGATCTGCCCGGTGGGCGCGCTCACCGGCACCTCCTACCGCTTCCGGGCCCGCCCGTTCGACTTGGTGTCCACCCCGAGCGTGTGCGAGCACTGTGCCTCCGGGTGTGCCCAGCGCACCGACCACCGCCGCGGAAAGGTGCTGCGCCGCTTGGCCGGTGACGATCCGCAGGTCAACGAGGAATGGAACTGCGACAAGGGCCGCTGGGCCTTCACCTACGCGACCGAACGCGACCGCCTCACCACGCCGTTGGTTCGTGGCTGGGACGGTGTGCTGGCCCCGGCCTCCTGGTCCGAGGCGCTGGCCGCCGCGGCCACGGGGCTGCGAGCGGCGATCGGCAACGCGGGCGTGCTCGTCGGCGGCCGGGTCACCGAGGAGGACGCCTACGCCTACAGCAAGTTCGCGCGGATGGTGCTCGCCACCAACGACATCGACTTCCGTAGCCGCGTGCATTCCGAGGAGGAGGAGCGCTTCCTCGCCGCCCGCGTCGCCGGGCACGGCGTGACTGTCGACTACGCGGCGCTGGCCGCCGCACCGGTCGTGCTGCTGGTGGGATTCGAACCCGAAGAGGAATCCCCGATCGTCTACCTGCGGCTGCGCAAGGCCGCCAGGACCCGTGGGCTGCGCGTGGTGTCGCTGGCGCCGTTCGCCTCGCGCGGGCTCGAACGGATGTCGGGTGCACTGATCCAGACCCCGCCGTGCGGTGAAGCCGATGTCCTCGACGCGATCGCCGCCGAGACGTCGGCGGACGCGGCCGAGCTGATGGCGCTGCTGCGCAGCCCGGGCGCGGTCGTGCTGGCGGGTGAACGGCTGGCGGGCAGCCCCGGCGCGCTCTCGGCCGTGGTCCGCCTCGTCGATGCCACCGGCGCCGGACTCGCCTGGGTGCCGCGCCGGGCCGGGGAACGCGGTGCGCTCGAAGCGGGCGCCCTGCCCAGCTTGCTGCCGGGCGGCAGACCGGTGGTCGATCCCGCCGCGCGGCAACAGGTTCGACACCGCTGGCAGGCCGAGGAATTGCCCGTCACGCTCGGCCGCGACACCGCTGGCATCCTGGCGAGCGCGGCGCAGCTCGGTGCGCTGGTCGTCGGTGGTGTGGACCCCGACGACCTGCCCGACCCGGCGGCCGCGCTGGCCGCCATCGATGCCGCGCGGTTCGTCGTCAGCCTGGAGTTGCGGCACAGCGCCGTCACCGAGCGCGCCGACGTGGTCTTCCCGATCGCGCCCGTCATGGAAAAGTCCGGCACCTTCCGCACTTGGGAGGGCAGGCCGCGCCCGTTCGCCGCCGCGCCGCTGGACACCACCCGTCGCGTCGCCGCACCGCTGTCGGACCTGCGGGTGCTGCACTCGCTCGCCGCCGAGATGGGCACGCCGATCAACCTGCCCGACATCGCTTCCGCGCGTCGCGAACTCGACGTCCTGGGCACCTGGAACGGAACACCGATCTCCGCGCCGGAGCTGACCAGCCAGACCCGCCCGGCGCCCGGCGTCGGCACCGCGGTCCTGGCCGGCTGGCGGATGCTGCTCGACGCGGGCCGGATGCAGGACGGGGAAGCGAACCTCGCCGGCGTCGCCCGCCCGCCGGTCGCGCGGCTCTCGGCGGCGACGGCCGCCGAGATCGAAGCGGCCGAGGCCGATCACGTCATCGTCTACACCGATCGCGGTGAGATCACCGTGCCGCTGATGATCACCGACCTGCCCGACCGGGTGGTGTGGCTGCCGCTGCACTCCCCCGGCTCGACGGTCGCCGCCACGCTCGGCGTGACACCCGGCGCCGTGGTGCGCCTGCGCCGCGCCGACGACAGGATGAAGGAACACCGTCATGAGTGATCCCGTGCTGCACCTGGCAGCAGACGCCGCACCTGTCTTCGGCACCGACCCGCTCTGGCTGGTGCTCGTCAAGGCACTGGGTGTGTTCGTCTACCTGATGCTGGTGCCGCTCATCGCGGTCTACGCCGAACGCAAAGTCGTCGCGTGGATGCAGATGCGCGTCGGCCCCAACCGGATCGGTCCCGGCGGCATGTTCCAGTCCATCGCCGACGGCGTGAAGATGGCGCTCAAGGAAGACATCATCCCGGCCATCGTGGACAAGCCGATCTTCGTGCTCGCCCCGATCATCTCGGTCATCCCGGCGTTCATGGCGTTCGCCGTGATCCCGTTCGGCCCCGAGGTGTCGATCTTCGGCCAGCGCACCGCCCTGCAGCTGACCGATATGCCCGTCGGTGTTCTCTACATCCTGGCCATCACCTCCATCGGCGTGTACGGCATCGTGCTCGCCGGCTGGTCGTCGGGCTCGACGTATCCGCTGCTCGGCGGCCTGCGCTCGACCGCGCAGGTGATCTCCTACGAGATCGCGATGGCGCTGACCTTCGCGACGGTGTTCCTGCTCTCGGGCACCATGGCCACCTCCGGGATCGTCACCGCGCAGAAGGGCACCTGGTACGTCTTCCTGCTGCTGCCCTCGTTCCTCATCTACTGCGTATCCATGGTCGGCGAGACCAACCGCGCGCCGTTCGACCTGCCCGAAGCCGAAGGCGAGCTCGTCGGTGGCTTCCACACCGAGTACTCCTCGCTCAAGTTCGCCATGTTCATGCTCGCCGAGTACGTCAACATGGCCACGGTGTCGGCGCTGGCGACCACGCTGTTCCTCGGTGGCTGGCGGGCTCCGTTCCCGATCAGCCTCTGGGAGGGCGCGAACTCCGGCTGGTGGCCGCTGCTGTGGTTCACCCTCAAGGTGTGGACGTTCCTGTTCGTCTTCGTCTGGCTGCGAGGCACCCTGCCGCGTCTGCGCTACGACCAGTTCATGAACCTCGGCTGGAAGCTGCTCATCCCGACCTCGCTGGTGTGGGTGATGATCGTGGCGACCGCCCGGGTCCTCGACCTCGAGGGCGTCACCGGTCAGACCCCGATCCTGGTGACTGTCGGCCTCGTCATCACCGCCGCGATGATCGCGATGTTCCTGCGGGCCGGCCGCGCCGAAGGCCTGCCGCCGCTGCCCGCGGAGCCCGCGAAATCGCCGGTGTTCCTCGGCTTCCCGGTTCCGCCGATGCCACCGCGTCCCGCCGGTGATCAGCCCGAGATCGGCCTGTTCGAGCCGCTCGCCGGGTTCGCGGTCACCGCGGCGACGATGTTCAAGAAGCCCAATACCGAGTCCTATCCCGAGCAGAAGGTGCCGACCGCGCCGCGCTACCACGGCCGCCACCAGCTCAACCGGTACGACGACGGCCTGGAGAAGTGCATCGGCTGCGAACTGTGCGCCTGGGCCTGCCCCGCCGACGCCATCTACGTCGAAGGCGCCGACAACACCGAGGACGAACGCTTCTCCCCCGGGGAACGCTACGGCCGCGTCTACCAGATCAACTACCTGCGCTGCATCGGCTGCGGACTGTGCATCGAGGCGTGCCCGACCCGCGCCTTGACGATGACCAACGAGTACGAACTCACCGACGACAATCGCGCCGACCTCATCTACGAGAAGGACCGCCTGCTGGCGCCGCTGCAGGACGGCATGGTCGCCCCGCCGCACGCCATGGCGCCCGGCACCGACGAGGCCGACTACTACCTGGGCCGGGTCCGTCCCACCACGTCGGAAGAGGTACTGCGATGACCACCGCACTCCTGGCCGCCGAAGTCGCGTCCACCTCCACCGGGGAGGCGGTGCTGTTCTGGGTGCTCGCCCCGATCGCGGTGCTCGGCGCGCTCGGCATGGTGACCGCGGCCAAGGCCGTGCACTCGGCACTGTGCCTGGCCGCCACCATGATCGCGCTGGCGGTGTTCTACATCGCCCAGGGCGCGCTGTTCCTCGGCGTCGTGCAGATCGTGGTCTACACCGGCGCGGTGATGATGCTGTTCCTGTTCGTGCTCATGCTCGTCGGCGTCGACTCGGCCGAGTCCCTGCGGGAGACCTTGCGCGGCCAGCGGATCGCGGCCGCCGTCGTCGGCGTCGGGTTCGGGTTCCTGCTGATCGGCGGGATCGGCGCGGCGCTGCGCGGCAGCGGAATCACCTTCCCCGGCCGCGGTTTCGGTGGTCGCGACGTGATCGCCGAACTGGCCGAGCTGATCTTCCTGCGCTACGTGTGGGCGTTCGAGCTGACCGGCGCGCTGCTGATCACGGCGACCATCGGCGCGATGGTGCTCGCGCATCGCGAACACTTCACGCCACGGCGGGGGCAGCGTGAGATGTCGCGCGACCGCTTCCGCACCGCGGGCGAACGCGCCACTCCGCTCCCGACTCCAGGCGTCTACGCCAGGCACAACGCCGTGGACAGCCCGGCCCAACTCCCCGATGGCAGCTTCGCCGAACTCTCGGTGAGCACGATCCTGCGTCACCGCCGCACCCGCGCGCACACCGAGGCCGCCGCGCTCTCGGTCGGCGCCGGCAGCGACGTCACCCCGACGGCCGACGAGGAAGGCAACCGGTGAACCCCCAGAACTACCTGTTCCTGTCCGCCCTGCTGTTCACCATCGGCGCCGCGGGAGTGCTGTTGCGCCGCAATGCCATCGTGGTGTTCATGTGCATCGAACTGATGCTCAACGCGGTGAACCTGGCCTTCGTCACCTTCGCCCGCCTGCACGGCAATCTCGACGGCCAGGTGATCGCGTTCTTCACCATGGTCGTGGCCGCCGCCGAGGTCGTCGTCGGTCTGGCCATCATCATGACGATCTTCCGTGCCCGCCGGTCGACCTCGGTCGACGCCGCCAACCTGCTGAAGTTCTGACATGGGCACCGCAACGTTGTGGCTGCTGCCCGCCTTCCCGCTCGCCGGCGCGATCCTGCTGCTCCTGCTCGGCCGGTTCGCCGACCGGTGGGGTATCTACCTGGGCACCGGCGCCGCGGTGGCCTCGTTCGTCGTCGCCGTGGTCGCCTTCTTCGGCATGCTCGGCCGCTCCGACGCCGACCGCGCCATCCACGAGCAGCTGTTCGAGTGGGTGGCGGTGGGTGACCTGCGGGTCGGGTTCGGGCTGCAACTCGATCAGCTCTCGGTGTGCTTCGCGCTGCTCATCACCGGCGTCGGCTCGCTGATCCACGTCTACTCGATCGGCTACATGAGCCACGATCCGGGCAAACGCCGATTCTTCGGCTACCTCAACCTGTTTCTGGCCGCCATGCTGGTGCTGGTCCTGGCCGACAACTACCTGGTGCTCTACCTCGGTTGGGAAGGCGTCGGCCTGGCGTCCTACCTGCTGATCGGGTTCTGGTACGAGAAGCCCTCGGCCGCAACGGCGGCCAAGAAGGCATTCCTCGTCAACCGGGTCGGTGACATGGGCCTGGCCATCGCCATGATGACGATGTTCGCCGCCTTCGGCTCCTTCGATTTCCGCACGGTGTTCGCGGCGACGCCGGGTGCGAGCGAGGGCACGCTCACCGCGATCGGCCTGCTGTTGTTGCTGGCCGCGTGCGGCAAGTCGGCCCAGGTACCGCTGCAGTCCTGGCTCGGTGACGCGATGGAGGGCCCCACCCCGGTCTCGGCACTGATCCACGCGGCCACCATGGTCACCGCGGGCGTCTACCTGATCGCCCGCTCCAACCCCATCTACGATCTCGCCCCCGACGCGCGAACCGCGGTGATCGCTGTCGGCGCGGTGACACTGCTGTTCGGCGCGATCGTCGGCTGTGCCAAGGACGACATCAAGAAGGCGCTCGCCGCCTCGACGATGAGCCAGATCGGCTACATGATCCTGGCCGTCGGGCTCGGGCCGGCCGGCTACGCGATCGCGATCATGCACCTGCTCACCCACGGGTTCTTCAAGGCCGGGCTGTTCCTCGGCGCCGGTTCGGTGATGCACGCGATGGACGACGAGACCGACATGCGCCGCTACGGCGGTCTGCGCACCCTGCTGCCGATCACCTTCGCCACCTTCGGTCTCGGCTATCTCGCCATCATCGGGGTGCCACCGTTCTCGGGGTTCTTCTCCAAGGACAAGATCATCGAGGCGGCGTTCGACCACGGGGGGACGACGGGAATCCTGCTCGGGGTGGTCACTCTGGTCGGTGCCGGACTCACCGCGTTCTACATGACCCGCGTCATGCTGATGACGTTCTTCGGTGAACGCCGCTGGAAGCCCGACACCCACCCGCACGAAGCTCCCGCGGTGATGACCGGGCCGATGATCCTGCTCGCGTTCGGCTCGGTGTTCGCGGGCGGCCTGTTCGTGTGGGGTTCGGCGCTGCAGAACTGGCTCGCCCCGGTCGTCGGCTCCCATCACGGCGAACCCGTCGTGCCCGCGGGCGTGGTCACCGGACTGGCCCTGACCTCGGTCGCCATCGGTGTCGCGATCGCCTACCGCAAGTACGCCGAGAGTCCGGTCCCCGAGACCGCGCCCGAGCCGGTCACGGTGTTCACGACAGCCGCGCGCAAGGACCTCTACGGCGACGCGATCAACGAGGCCGCCTTCGAGCGGCCAGGTCGTCACCTCACCCGCGCGCTGGTGTTCCTCGACGCGCGTGGTGTCGACGGGATCGTCAACGGCACGGCGGCCGGGATCGGCGGTCTCTCGGCGCGGGTCCGGCGGATCCAGACCGGCTTCGTGCGCTCCTACGCCCTGTCCATGTTCACCGGCGCGGCCCTGGTGGCCGCTGCCCTGCTGGCGGTGAGGTACTGGTGAACTCGTTTCCCTGGCTGACGACGCTCTGGCTCGCCCCCGCGGTCGGCGCGGCGGTGGTGCTCGCCGTGCCCGCCGCGCGCCGGAATGTGGCACGCGCACTGGCGTTCGCGGTGTCGATCGGTGTGCTCGCGCTGGCGGTGAGCCTGGCGCTGCGGTTCCGTCCCAGCGGGGACCAGTACCAGTTCGTCGAAGCGCACGAGTGGATTCCGGCGTTCGGCGTCGGCTACACCCTCGGCCTCGACGGCATCGCCACCGTGCTCGTGCTGTTGACCGCGCTGCTGATGCCGCTGCTGATCCTGGCCGGCTGGCACGACGACTCCGCGGCCGGTGACGGCCGCAAGACCGCGCACATCTACATGGCGTTGATGCTGTTGGTCGAGTCGATGGTGCTGATCTCCTTCCTCGCCCTCGACATCCTGCTGTTCTACGTGTTCTTCGAGGCCATGCTCATTCCGATGTACTTCCTCATCGGCGGCTTCGGACCACGCACCAGCGACGCCGCCATACGCGCCCAGCGCTCGCGGGCGGCGGTGAAGTTCCTGCTGTACAACCTGTTCGGCGGCCTGATCATGCTGGCGGCGGTCATCGGGCTGTACGTGCTCACCGCGCAGGCGGGGCTGGGCGAGGGCACCGCGGGCACCTTCGATCTGCGGACCGTCGTCGCCGCGGCCAACAACGGGCAGCTCGGCGGCAGCACCGCGGTCGTCAACGCGCTGTTCCTCGGGTTCATGTTCGCCTTCGCGGTGAAGGCGCCGCTGTGGCCGCTGCACACCTGGCTGCCCGACGCCGCGGTCTCGGCCACCCCCTCGAGCGCGGTGCTGATGATGGCGGTGGTCGACAAGGTCGGCACGTTCGGCATGCTCCGATACTGCCTGCTGCTGTTCCCGCTGGCTTCCGACACGTTCGCGCCGTTGGTGATCACCCTCGCGGTGATCGGCATCCTCTACGGTGCGCTACTCGCCATCGGTCAAACCGATGTGATGCGGCTGATCGCCTACACCTCGATCTCGCACTTCGGGTTCATCATCCTCGGCATCTTCGCGATGACCACCCAGGCGCAATCCGGGGCGACGCTCTACATGGTCAATCACGGACTGTCCACGGCCGCGCTGTTCCTCATCGCCGGATTCCTCGTCTCGCGGCGCGGCACCAGGATGATCGCGGAGTTCGGCGGCGTGCAGAAGGTCGCGCCGATCCTGGCCGGTACCTTCTTCATCGCCGGTCTGGCCACGCTGTCGCTGCCCGGCCTCGCGCCATTCGTCAGCGAATTCCTCGTCCTCGTCGGCACTTTCGGCAAGTACAAGGTGGCGGCGGTCGTCGCGACCGGTGCGCTCGTGCTGGCCGCGCTCTATGTGCTGTGGCTGTACCAGCGGATGATGACCGGTCCGGTGAAGCAGGGCAACGAGCACCTGCGCGACCTGGTGCCGCGTGAGCTCGCGGTGGTGGTCCCGCTGCTGGCCGCGCTGCTGGTGCTCGGCTTCTATCCGAAACCGATCCTCGATCTGGTGGATCCCGCCGTCGGGCACACCCTCTCGACGATCGGTAAGCACGACCCCGCTCCGACGGTTCCCGCTCCCGAAGCAGGTTCGGCCACCCCGCCCGCCGGCGGACACAAATGAGGACGGACTCCGTGACCATCAACGAGCTCGCGGCCACCCTGCCCGCACCGAGCATCGAATACCACCTGCTCGCACCGATGCTGATCGTGTTCGCGGTCGGCGTCGTCGGGGTGCTGGTCGAGGCGTTCGTGCCACGGCCGTATCGGTACCTCACGCAGCTGATTCTCGGGATCGGCGGCGTGGTCGGCGCGCTGGTCGCGGTCGTCGGGCTCGCGGGCACGACGGGCACGGCCGTGGTCGGCGCGGTGGCCGTCGACGGGGTGACGCTGTTCCTGCAGGGCACGATCCTGTCGGTCGCGCTGCTGGGTCTGCTGCTGATCGCCGAACGGGGCGCGGTGCCGCGGGCCCGCAGCGGACCGGGCACCTGGAGCCGGGCGGCCGCGGTGCTCGATCGCGGCGTCGACGCGTTCACCCCGCAGGCCTCCGCGGTGCCGGGCAGTGCACACGAGCTCGCCGCCGTGCGGTCCGGGGTGTCGACCACCGAGGTGTTCCCGCTGACCATGCTCGCGCTCGGTGGTCTGCTGCTGTTCCCCGCGTCCAACGATCTGCTGACGATGTTCGTCGCGCTGGAAGTGCTGTCGCTGCCGCTGTATCTGCTGTGCGGGCTGGCGCGACGCAGGCGCCTGCTCTCGCAGGAGGCGGCGCTCAAGTACTTCCTGCTCGGTGCGTTCTCCTCCGCGTTCTTCCTCTACGGCGTCGCCCTGCTGTACGGGCAGACCGGGACCGTGTCGCTGCCAGGAATCGGTGCGGCGCTGGACAAGCAGCCCGAGAACGCGACGCTGGCCCTGCTCGGTATCGGGATGCTGGCCGTCGGCCTGCTGTTCAAGGTCGGCGCGGTGCCGTTCCAGGCCTGGGTGCCCGATGTCTATCAGGGCGCCCCGACGCCGATCACCGCGTTCATGGCCGCGGCCACCAAGATCGCCGCGGTCGGCGCGACCATGCGGGTGCTGATGGTGGCCGTCGGTGCGCTGCGCGACGATTGGCGTCCGGTCCTGGCCGCGATCGCGGTCGCGACGATGGTCGTCGGCGCGGTCATGGCGATCACCCAGACCGATGTGAAGCGAATGCTGGCGTACTCCTCGATCGCGCACGCCGGTTTCCTGCTGGTCGGGCTCGTCGCCGCCGATGATGCCGGTGTGGCCGCGGTCCTGTTCTATCTGCTGGCCTACGGACTCGGGACGGTCGGCGCGTTCGCGGTCGTCAGCCTGGTGCGGGATTCCTCCGGTGACGAGGCGACCGCGCTGCCGCAGTGGGCGGGGTTGGGCCGCCGATCCCCGTGGCTGGCCTCGGTTTTCGCGCTGCTGCTGCTCTCGTTCGCCGGCCTGCCGCTGACCAGTGGTTTCGTCAGCAAGTTCGCGGTGTTCGCCGCAGCCTCGGGCGCGGGTTACACGTTCCTGGTCATCGTCGGCGTGATCTGCAGCGCGATCGCGGCGTTCTTCTACATCCGGGTGATCGTGCTGATGTTCTTCACCGACCCGCCCGCCGACGCTCCGACCGTCACCGCCCCGTTCGCGACGACCCTGGTGGTGGCGTTCAGCGCGGGCGCCACCCTCATCCTCGGTGTCTTCCCCCAGCCGCTCCTCGACCTGGCCGAGCGCGCGGCCACGTTCATCCGCTGACCGTGCCGCCCGCCGACGAGCCGCTCCGCGATCGGCCACCCACCAGCCACGAGCAGCGGTCCGGCCAGCCGTGGGACGCGTCCTACCGCGACGGCCCCGCCCCGTGGGACATCGGCCAGCCGCAACCGGCCGTGGTGCGGCTGGCCGAGGCGGGCGGTTTCGTCGGCGACGTCCTCGACGCGGGGTGCGGCACCGGCGACAACGCGCTGTATCTGGCCTCGCTCGGGTTCCCGGTGCACGGTGTGGACGTGGCCGAGACAGCCGTGGCCACAGCGCGCGAGCGTGCCGAGAACCGTGGTCTGACAGCCACTTTCGGGGTCGCCGACGCCCTGCACCTCGAACGGCTGGAGCGCCGGTTCCGGACGGTGCTCGACAGCGGCCTGTTCCACACCTTCGACCGCGCCGAACAGGCCGTCTACGCGGTGAGTCTGGGCGCGGTCGTCGCCCAGGGTGGAACCCTGTACATCCTGTGCTTCGGTGACTTCGGCGACGATCCCGGTCCGCACCCGGTCAGCCGAGCGGCACTGACCGCGGCCTTCGATCCGGTCGAGTGGGACATCGCCGCCATCGACCAGGAGAGTCTGCGCACCCGCTTCAGCGAGTCGATTCCCGCTTGGCTGGCCACCGTCCATCGCAGGTAGCGTGACGGCGCGCCGCGACGCCCCACGATTCGAATCGCCTTGGCCGCCTTGCTGATCGGCGTCGGTGTCCTCGCCGCGACCTGCGGGCGCTCCGTTCCAGGGAAACCCACAGCCGGTGGCCGGTGAGATCTGTCCCGCGATGGCGGTGTTCGTCCTGGATGTCTCGCTGTCGATGGAAGCCGTCGATGTCGCGCCGAGCCGATGGACCGTCGCGCGCCGGGCGGCCACCGATTTCGCCCACCGACCTGCTCGGACGCGGACGGGCTTTCGGTTTCAGGTGCAGCAGTTGGGGTCCAGGACCGTACACAGAGCCGAGAGCGCGTCACGGCGGGCGCTGTGGAAGGTGTTCATCCCGCGCCGCTGCGACTCGACCAGACCGGCGTTGCGCAGCTGGCCGAGGTGATGGGAGACCGTGGACTCGCTGAGGCCGACCGCGGCGGCGAGTTCACCGCCGTTCTGTTCGCCGAGCGGGGTGGTCAGCAGCAGCGACATCAGTTTCACCCGGACCGGGTCGGCGATGGCCTTGAGTCGCAAGGCCACCTCGAGTGCGGCGTCGTCGTCGACCGGACCTGCCGCGACGGGCGCGCAGCAGACGGGGGCGGACATGTCGATCACGGGTAGCGCCTTGGGCATGGCACCGACTCTACGCGCGATATTGACATATGTCGAAAAGGTGAGCAGACTCAGCGACAGCACATCTTCGATATATGTCTCACAAGTGGAGGTTCATCATGTCCCGCGTCCAGCTTGCCCTCAATGTCGACGACCTCGACACCGCCGTGGCGTTCTACTCAACCCTGTTCAACACCGAGCCGGCCAAGCGCAAGCCCGGCTACGCCAACTTCGCGATCACCCAGCCGCCGCTGAAGCTGGTGCTGATCGAGAACGCCGGCCAGGGCGGCTCGATCAACCACCTCGGTGTCGAGGTCGAGTCCTCCGACCAGGTCCACGGCGAAATCGCGCGCCTGTCGGAGGCGGGTCTGTTCACCGAGGAACAGATCGCGACCACGTGTTGCTTCGCCACCCAGGACAAGGTGTGGGTGACCGGTCCCGGCGGCGAGCGGTGGGAGGTTTACACCGTGCTGGCCGACAGCGAGACCTTCGGTACCGCACCGGACCTCGGGCTCGCGAACGCCGAGGGCACCAGCGTGTGCTGCGGCACGGCCGCCGAAGCTGAGGCCGAGGGTGCGTGCTGTGGCGCCGAGGCCAAGGAGAAGGCCGTCGCCTCCGGGGCGAGCTGCTGCGGCTGAACCGGCCCGACCCGGTTGCGGACGAGTTCACCCGTTGTTCGCTTGCCTTCTTGATTAGACATCGGTCAATATCGACATATGTCGAATCAAGAGTTGCCGTTGAGCGTGGCCGCACCCTCGTGTGAGGCCACGCCGCGCACGCGCCCGCCGATGAACGCCGAGAGCGCGGCGGAGTTGGCCGTGCTGTTCAAGGCCTTGGCCGACCCGGTCCGGTTGCGGCTGCTCTCGACGATCGCCTCACGCGCCGACGGCGAGGCGTGCGTGTGCGACCTGTCGACCGGTATCGAGGTCACCCAGCCGACCATCTCCCACCATCTCAAGGTGCTGCGTGAGGCCGGGTTGCTGACCAGCGAACGCCGGGCGTCCTGGGTGTACTACCGAGTCGTCCCGCAGGCGCTGGCGCGCCTGTCGGATGTTCTCGCGATCGAGGCCGGAGCGGTGGTGACCGCGTGAGCGCCACGACCGAAGCCCCGGCGGTGGTGGGCAAGCTTTCGACGCTGGACCGGTTCCTGCCGGTCTGGATCGGCGTGGCGATGGCCGCGGGACTGCTACTCGGGCGCATGATCCCCGGCCTCGGCGACGCATTGTCGGCCGTGGAGATCGACGGCATCTCGCTGCCGATCGCGATCGGGCTGCTGATCATGATGTACCCGGTGCTGGCCAAGGTCCGCTACGACCGACTCGACACCGTCACCGGCGACCGCAAACTCCTTCTCAGCTCCCTGGTCCTGAACTGGGTCCTGGGGCCCGCGTTGATGTTCGCGCTGGCGTGGCTGCTACTGCCGGACCTGCCCGAGTACCGGACCGGGCTGATCATCGTGGGCCTGGCCCGCTGCATCGCGATGGTCATCATCTGGAACGACCTTGCCTGCGGCGACCGCGAAGCCGCCGCCGTGCTGGTCGCCCTGAACTCGGTGTTCCAGGTGATCATGTTCGCCGTCCTGGGCTGGTTCTACCTCTCGGTCCTGCCCGGCTGGCTCGGCCTGGAACAGACCACCATCGATACCTCGCCGTGGCAGATCGCCAAGTCGGTACTGATCTTCCTCGGCATTCCCCTCCTCGCGGGGTTCCTCACCCGCCGCTTCGGTGAACGTGCCAAAGGCCGCGACTGGTACGAGACGACGTTCCTGCCCCGGATCGGGCCGTGGGCGCTCTACGGGCTGCTGTTCACCATCGTGATCCTGTTCGCTCTGCAAGGCGAGCAGATCACTTCTCACCCGCTCGACGTGGTCCGGATCGCGATCCCGCTGCTGGCCTACTTCGCGATCATGTGGGGTGGCGGTTACGCCCTCGGTGCGCTGCTCGGCCTGGGCTATGAGCGTACGACCACGCTGGCGTTCACCGCGGCGGGCAACAACTTCGAACTCGCCATCGCCGTGGCCATCGCCACCTATGGCGCCACCTCCGGCCAGGCACTGGCCGGTGTCGTCGGCCCGCTGATCGAGGTCCCCGTCCTGGTCGCGCTGGTGTACGTATCGCTGGCCCTGCGCAAGCGGTTCACCGCGGCCACGGCCTCCGAAGGGGTGGCAGCGCGGTGAGCACGACGCCATCGGTGCTGTTCGTATGCGTGAGGAACGGCGGCAAATCCCAGCTGGCGGCCGGTCTGATGCGCGCCGCCGCCGGCGACCGCGTGCAGGTCCACTCCGCAGGCACCCGGCCGGGTACCGCGATCAACGCCCTGTCTGCCGAATCGCTGCGCGAACTCGGCATCGACATCAGCGCCGAGACCCCGAAGCCGATCGACCCCGCCCTGCTCAGCGACGTCGGCCTGGTCGTCACCCTCGGCCGTGAAGCCTACATCGAGCCCGTCGCCGGGATGCGAATCATCAACTGGGACACCGACGAACCTTCCGAGCGCGGCATCGACGGCATCGAGCGCATGCGCCTGGTCCGCGACGACATCGCCGCCCGTGTGAACGACCTGCTCACCGAGCTCACCACACCCGCCGAGCAACGGAAACTCTCATGAGCGACAGCCCCCTCGCGCCCACTTACACCCGCCACGACCTGACCATCGACCAGCAACTCGCGCTCGCGGCCGCGGCGACGCATTTGCAGCGCGAGTTCGACGGCGCCTTCGGAGTCGAGACGATCGAACGGTTCCTGCACTCCTCCTACGACCGGTTCGCCGGCCGCGCGACAGTGATCAACTTCCTGCCGCTGCTGGCCGAACGCTTCGCCCGCCAACGGCTGCACGCGTTGGCCCGCGTCGAGGGCAAGGCCCACACCGGCACTCCGACCGTGCTGTTCCTGTGCACCCACAACGCAGGTCGCTCCCAGATGGCGCTCGGGTTCTTCAACCACCTCGCCGGTGACCGCGCGGTGGCGTGGTCCGGTGGCAGCGAACCCGGCGACGCGATCAACCCCGCCACGATCGCGGCGATGGCCGAGGTCGGTATCGACATCACCGCCGAGTTCCCCAAGCCCTGGACCGAGGAGATCATCCAGGCCGCCGACGTGGTCATCACCATGGGCTGCGGCGACGCCTGCCCGCTCTATCCGGGGCGCCGCTACGAAGAATGGGACCTCGACGACCCCGCTCACCTCGACGTGGCCGCGATCCGACCGATCCGCGACGAGATCGAAACCCGCGTTCGCCACCTGCTCGCCGAACTCGACCTGCCCGCCCACTGAAAGGCACTACGCCCCATGACTTCCAAGCCCAGCGTGCTGTTCGTCTGCGTCCACAACGCCGGACGTTCCCAGATGGCCGCCGGATTCCTCACCCATTTCGCCGGCGACGCGATCGAGGTCCGCTCCGCGGGCAGCGCTCCGGCCGATCAGATCAACCCCGCCGCGGTCGCGGCGATGGCCGAGCTCGGCATCGACATCTCCGATCAGACCCCGAAGATCCTCACCTACGACGCCGTGGAAACCTCCGACGTGGTCATCACGATGGGCTGTGGCGACACCTGCCCGTCGTTCCCCGGTGTCAGCTACCGCGACTGGGTGCTGGAAGACCCGGCGGGCAAGGGCGTCGAGTCCGTCCGCCCGATCCGCGACGAGATCAAGATCCGCGTGCAAGCACTGCTCGCCGAACTCCTGCCGACCCACGCCTGAGACGTGCCCCGCCCCGGGGGCCGCGCGGCCGTGCACGGCGGCCGGTCGCCGAGGCGGAAGTCCATTCCACTACCGGTGGTGTAGGGAACGAGCACCGGTCCGGACTTGCGGCCGGCCAGTACCCTGGACGGCAACCGGGCCGTGCCGGTCTGCCATGCGATGAGCTCGCGGGCACCGCCCCTGCGGGTCACCGCCGCGCACCGGTCGGTGGTGACGAGGTCGGGAACGTCGAGCAGCAGCACTTCCTCGGCGCGAGTGGAGGATTCGTCGAGCAGATGCCACGGCACTCGTTCCGCACGCCGGTGACCGGCCGCGGCAGCATCCCGACCCGTCTCGCCTGCCGAACCCGCCGATGTTCCCCGACCCCCGATCAGGGGCGTTCGGTGGGTATCTCGCCGTAGAGCTGGCGGGCACGGGTGGTCAGCAGGGGCAGCAGGATGGTGCGCCAGGTCGGCAGGTGCACCGCCTCGGCACGGCCCTCGACGACGAAGGACGGCTGGGCGGTCGCGTCGGCATCGTCGATGTCGACGCCGGTCACGAGGGCGAACTCGCGCCGCAGCAACGCCGCGAAGTCCGTCGCGGTGGCCGGCACCGTGGCCGCACATACCTTGTCCCGCACTGCGTCCCACACGATCGGATCCGCGGGTGAACCCCACTGGCGCGGTCGCCGGTCGAAGAGGCGAGCTATGTCGGAAGTATCTGGCACGCGCCGCATCCTACCGAGCGGCGCGGCGCCAACGGCCGCCCCACGGTCACCGCCGACGCTCGGCACCGATGCTGCCGACGATGAGATCGGCGAGTGCCTCGACCGCCTCCCCCGCGTCGATGGTTCCTCGATTCAGTTCGGCACCCAGGGTTTCCGCGGCGCCGAGGACGGCGACGCAGCGCAGCCGCAGCGCGGCCGCTCCGAGATCGGAGAACGGTAGCAGGGTGGCGGCCATCCAGTCGCGATAGCTGTCGAGCATCCGCTGCTGGATCGCCAGGACCTCGGGATTGCCCTTCAGCGCGGCCGAGATCGCGTCGAATTCGGGCATGTCGGTGGCGCAGGCGAAGTAGGCGGCACTCATCACGTGCGCGATCTCCGTCGCGGTCGGCGCGGCCGCACGGACGGCCTGCTCGGCGGCGAGCCGATGCCGTTCGTCGAGGCGCCGGTACAGGGCCAGCAGCAGATCGGGGCGCGTGCCGAAATGGTCGTAGACGATCGGCCTGCTCACGCCCGCGGCCTCGGCGAGAGTGACGAGCGTGAGCCCGTCCGTGCCGTGGTCACGCACCATCGCCAGCGCGGTGTCGAGCAGCTGCTCGCGCCGGGCCGCCTTGGGCATGCGGGCCGTCCTGCCTTGCGTCATGTCACCAGTTTAGCTACAAAGAGTAGGTTACAAAATGTAGCTTAGCTGGCGAGAGGAACGACCATGGCCCACGCACCATCCGTCCTGATCCTGGGCGGTTCCGGCCAGGCAGGCTCCGACACGGCGGCCCTGCTGCGCCGCTGGTATCCGACCCTGCCGCTGACGATCGCGGGCCGCGACCTCGACCGAGCGCAGCGAGTCGCCGACAGCCTCGGCACGGCCACCGCGATCACGATCGACCTGCGCCGCCGCGATCTCGGCCTGCCCGACGGCGTCGTCTTCTCGGCGGTGGTCGCCACCCTCTGGGACGACCGGCTCCACGGACTCCACTACGCCCAGGATCACGCGGTGCCGTATCTGAGCATCTCGAGCGGCCTGCTCGATATCGGGCCCGAGGTCGTCGCGGGCGCCCGACGGGCCAGCGCCGCACCGATTCTGGTGGCGAGTCATTTCCTGGCCGGACTCGCCACGCTCGCGGCGCTGGCGACCGCGCGCGAGTTCGCCCGGGTCGACAGCGTCCGGCTCGGGGCGATCCTGGACGAGACGGACACCGGTGGCCCCGCCGGGATCGCCGATCTGGAACGGTGGTCGGCGGTGACCTCGGCGGGTCTGGTGCGACGCGACGGCGTCTTCACCTGGGTGGCCGCCGAGAACGCGCAGGCCGAGGTGCGCGCCGTCGACGGCACCCGGCTGCCTGGGCAGAGCATTCCCATCCTCGACGTGGCGAGCCTGGCGCTGGCGACCGGAGCACCGGATGTGCGGGTGGATCTCGCGGTCGGCGAGTCGCCTGGCCGGCGCCGGGGTGCGGCGGCCTCGATCGAGATCGGCATCGACCTCGACGGTGTCGACGTTGCGGGCGCGACGTTGCGCCGCAACCGCCACCTGGTCCATCCCGCGGGTCAGCGACCGCTCACCGCCCTCGGAATCGTCCTCGGCGTCGAGCGGCTGCTGGGCCTGCGCGGCGAGCCGGTCGGCCCGGGCACCTACACCCCGGAGGCCTTGATCGACCCCGGCTACGCCGCACAGCGGATGACCGAGGTCGGCGCCGTGTTCGTCGACGCGTAGACCGGCCTACAGCACGGCCTGCGTCCGGGTGGTCTTGCCGACGAGTTCGCCCGCGTCGTCGTGGATCTCGGTCTCCACATCGAGGAAGGCGCAGGCCGCGCCGGTGGCGTCGGCCAGCGACATCAGCACGCCGCAGTGCAGCGCGCCACCGATCGTGCAGAGGGACTCGTCCCGGGCCGGCCTGCTGCGCACCACGTCGGGCGACACACGGTCCGCGATCCGGGCCGCCGTCAGCGCAGCGGCCGGAAGAACTCCCGGAGATCGTCGACGAGCAGGTCGGGTGTCTCCATCGCCGCGAAGTGCCCGCCCCGGTCGAATTCGGTCCAGCGCACGAGGTTGTTCTGCTTCTCGGCGATGCCGCGAATCGTGGTGTCGCCGGGGAAGACCGCGATACCGGTCGGGACCCCGGAGCTGGGCAACTCGGCGCCCCACTGCTGGGACTCCTTGTACAGGCGCATCGAGGAGCCCGCGGTGCGGGTGAACCAGAGGACGGCGATCTCGGCGAGCAGCGCGTCGCGGTCGAGGGAGTCCTCGGGCAGCGCGGCGGCGGGATCCTTGTAGGTGTTGACGACGTCGACGACCCAGCCGAGCAGACCCGCGGGTGAGTCGGTGAGCGCGTGGGCCAAGCTCTGCGGGCGAGTGCTGTGCACACTCGCGTACGAGGAGGTCTGGTTGCTGTTCCAGTCCTGCAGAGCGGCCAGCTTCTCCTGGTCCCGCGCGGAGTAGCCCGCGCCGTCGTCGTCCCAGGCGGGAATGGTGATGGCGGCGTTGAGGTGGACGCCGGCGACCCGCTCGGTGTCGATCCGGCCCAGGTGCGGGGCGATGAACGAGCCCGCGTCACCCCCTTGGGCGCCGTAGCGCTGGTAGCCGAGGCGGCGCATCAGTTCGGCGATCAGGACGGCGGACTGTTCGGTCGCGGCCTGGCCGGCCTCCCGGGTGGGACCGGAGAAGCCGAAGCCGGGCAGGCTCGGGACCACCACGTCGAATGCGTCGCGCGGGTCGCCGCCGTGGGCGGCGGGATCCGTCAGGGGTCCGAGGGTGGCACCGAAGTCGGTGAACGGCCACCCGTGGACCAGCACCAGCGGCAGCGCGCCGGGTTCCGGCGAACGCACGTGCGTGAAATGCAGGCGTTGACCGTCGAGTTCGGTGACGAACTGCGGTCGTGCGTTGCGTGCGGCTTCGGCGGCGCGCCAGTCGAAGCCGGTGCGCCAATAGTCGGCCAGACCGTGCAGGTAGGCGGTGGGCAGGCCATAGGTCCAGCCGGTGCCTGGTAGATCGTCGGTCCAGCGGGTGCGGGCGAGACGCTCGTGCAGATCGTCGAGGTCGGACTGCGGAATGTCGATCCGGAAGGGGTGGATGTCGTTCATGTCCACCACGCTACGAAGCGCTTAGGTCGAAATCGGTCCTAAGTCGCGGGCATTCTGGAGGCATGTCCGAGACCTCTGCCCGCTTGCTCCGGCTGCTGTCGCTGTTGCAGACCCATCGCTCGTGGTCCGGTGCCGAACTCGCCGCCGAGCTCGACGTCACCGCGCGCACGGTACGGCGCGACATCGAGCGACTGCGCGGCCTGGGCTATCCGGTGCAGGCGCTGCAGGGGGCGGCGGGATACCGGCTGGGTGCGGGCGCATCGATGCCGCCCCTGCTGCTCGACGACGAGGAGGCGGTCGCTGTGGCGGTCGGTCTGCGGACCACCTCGGGTGGCACGGTCACCGGGATCGAGGACGCGTCGCTGCGCGCGCTGGCCAAGCTGGACCAGGTGCTGCCCTCCCGGCTGCGGCACCGGCTGACCACCTTGCAACAGGCGATGGTGCGGGTCGCCGCCGAGGCGCCCCGGGTGAGTCCCGCGACGCTGCTGGCGATCGCGGAGGCGTGCCGCCGGCACGAGCGTCTGCGCTTCGACTACACCGATCACGCGGGTCGTGTCTCGCGCCGTGCTGCCGAACCCGATTCGCTGGTCAATGTCAGCAGGCATTGGTATCTGGTGGCCTGGGATGTCGATCGCGCGGATTGGCGCTCGTTCCGGGTCGACCGGCTGGTTCCGCGCGTCCCGACCGGTCCGCGCTTCACTCCGCGCCCGCCGCCCGACGGTGACGCGGCCGCATACCTCTCGCGCAGGCTGTCGGTGGCCTCATGGCCATGGCGCACGGTGGTCACCCTGCACTGTTCGGCCACCGTGGTCGCCGAGCGGCTCTGGCCGGGCACCGGGGTTCTCGAAGCGGTCGACGACGTCAGCTGTCTGCTACACCTGGGCGCCGACTCCCCCGCTTCACTGGCGTGGATGATCACCGGCCTCGACACCGATTTCACCGTCACCGGCCCACCCGAGCTCCTCGCTGCGTTGGAGCGTGTGAGCGCGCGCTGCCGCGACGCCCTTCCCGCCGCACCTGATGCGTAGTTGCATCGACTGCCGAATCGATGGCTCGGGTCACGGCTCGTCGATGACTTCCTGCAGCCGGAGCGCGAAAGCCGCGGGATCGCCGACGAATCCGGTGTGATCGCCGGGGAACAGCACCGGCTCCGTCCGCAGCTCGGCGGCCAGGACGCGCGCGGTCCGGTCGCAGAACTGGCCTGCCGAGTCGGCGCCGATGCCGACCATCACCCGGGTGGGCACGGCGCGCAGCAAGGGCGGGTCGGGAACCCACCCGGTGGTGGCGCGCAGTTCGTGGTCGAACCAGTGGCGTTCACTGGCGACCTGCTGGGGGTCGCGCTCGCCGCCGAACAGGTGCTCGACCATCTCGTCCGGGATCGGCAGAGCGGCCTGGGCGAAGAACTTCCGCCACGCGCCGACCACGTCACCGCGATCGTAGGTGGCGATGATCTCCTCGGTGACGGCCCGCTGCTCGGCGGCGTCGGGCAGCAGTTCCCGCAGGGGCGGTTCGTGGGCGACGACAGTGGTGACCCGATCGGGATTGGTCTGAGCGAGGGCCAACGCACTGACCGCGCCGCCGCTGGAGCCGAAGACCACGGCGGGACCGGCGTCGAGGTGGGCGATCAGCCGGGCGAGGTCGTCGGCGCGGGCCGAGACGGTCGAGTCCTGGTGCGGATCGTCGAGGGGGCTGGCGAAATGGCCGCGTGGGTCGGTGGTGAGCACGGTATTGGTGGCGGCGAGCTGTTCGGCCGCGGGCGCGAACGAGGCGGCGTTCATCGGCGCGCCGACGAGCACGAGCAGTGGCCCCGACCCGCGGACCTCGTAGTACAGGCGGGCGTCGGGCACCACAAGGGTGCCGGTGGTGACGGCGGAACTGGCGGTCATACGACCCTCCCGGATCTCGGCTACAGGTAGCACTCGTTGAGACGGGGCCGAGCCGGCGAACTCATCGCTGCGCCCGAAATCTTTTTCGCGCCAGATCCTCCCGCAGGTCAGGATGGTTTCGTCGGCGCGAACCGGGCCGAGGCCAACACCAGCAGGCCGCAGCCGCACACCACCGACCACCCGATCCGCGCCGGATGGTCACCGGCGATCAGCCCACCGGCGACGGCGATCCCGACCGCCGCGCCCACCTGCCGGGCGGTGGAGGCGATACCGCCCGCGACACCGGCGCGGTCGGCGGGCAGCCCGCTCACCGCGGTATTCGTGATCGGCGCGTTGGCGAAACCGAACCCGATGCCGATCGACGCGAACGCGATCAGCAGCACCGTGGTCTCCGCCTCGGCACCGGCGACCACGAGGGCCAGGCCGCCGACGGCGAGGAAGCCACCGGCCAACAGCAGCGGCGCCCTGGCCCCGATCCGCCCGACCAGCACCCCCGACAGCGGCGCGCACAATGTCGCGCCGACAGCCAGTGGCAGTGTGAACGCACCGGCGGTGACCGCGCTCATCCCCCGTTCGTGTTGCAGATGCCAGGTACTGAGAAGCAGCGTCGTCGTCAAGGCGACGAACACCACGACAGCCCCGGCGACGGCGGCGGTGAACGGCGGCCGCCGGAACAGTCGCAGGTCCATCAGCGGCGCGGCCACCCGGCCCTCGACCCGGACGAATCCGACGACGGCGAGCGTGATTCCGAGGTAAGCCGAGACCGCGAGGGGCGAGGTCCACCCGATCCGCTGGCCCTCGATCAACACCGCGATCACCCCACCGACCACGACGACCAGCAGCACCTGACCCACGAGGTCGATCCGACGCGGCCGCCCCTGCGACTCCGGCACGAACAGCCCTGTCAACCCCAGCGCCACGACCACCACCGGCACCGCGATCCAGAACACCGACCGCCACCCGAACCAATCCACCAGCGCGCCACCGAGCGTCGGCCCGACCGCCATGCTCAGCCCGAATACCGCCGCCCACACTCCGATCGCCCTGGCCCGCTGCCGGACATCGGTGATCGCGGCGACCACGATCGCCAACGCCACCGGACTGAGCATCGACCCGCCGATCCCCTGCGCGACCCGCGCGAGAATCAGCACCTCGACCGTGGGCGCGACCGCGCACACCGCCGACGCGACTCCGAAAACGACGAGCCCGAGCCGGAACACCCGCCGCCTGCCGAACCGGTCGGCGAGCGCGCCGGAGGTGATGAGGAAGCTCGCCAACGCCAGCGTGTAGGCGTCGACGATCCACTCCAGCCCCTGCGTGCCGACCTGTACACCGGCCCCGATCGACGGCAGTGCCACGGTGACGATGGTGGCATCGAGCCCGACGACGAACAGGCTCAGCGAACACACGGCCAGTACGGTCCATGGGCGGACGACACCGGCCGTGACGTGGGTGCGGATGGGATTGTCCAGCATGAATCAGCCTCCTCGGTGCAGCGCCCGAGTATCACCACCACGGCGAGAGGATGACCAGATTCCTTGCTGGAACGGCAAATCCGACCGTCGGACGATGCTGCGACCTCGACCACCGCACCTTCGCCCACCGCCATTCGATCCCGGCGAACCGGCGACGCATTCAGGCAGGTGCGTTCGGGGCGGAACGCGGTGCTCGGCTCGACGCGTTCGGCCCGATCACAGCGCGCGTGTGCCGCGCAGCGCCCGGCTGCACGGCACTCGCGGTGATGACGAGGTCAGTTGTAGGACTTCGCGACACCGTCGAGCAGGTGCTCGAGGGTGTCGTAGGCGGGGGCGTCGACGACATCGATCAGGTCGGCGGGCACCGGCACATCACGCTCGGCGGCGACGGCGGTGAACTGGGCGTTGTCGCCGGTGCGGAACCCGTGCAGGGCCGCGAGGCGACGCAGTTCCGGGTTCTCGGTGAGCAGCTTGCCGACCTTGTCGCCGGTGCCGGTCAGCGGGACCAGGGTGTGGCTGGACAGGACGGTCGGGGTCGGGTAGGTCAGCACCATGTCCGGCTTGATCTTGCCCTTGCCCGCCGCCTCGACGAACTGCGCCTCGTAGATGCACACCAGCGGGGTCGGGCCCATGCCGTTGGTCAGGTACTGCGTGAACGGGCCTTCGCTGCTGTTGTCGGTGTAGCCCTGGGCGAGGAACAGTTTCGACAGCGCGGGCAGCACGTGCTGTTCGGCGGTGGCGCCGCGCACGATGGTGTGGTCGTTGGCGACGTAGCTCGCGATCGACAGGTACATGGCCGCGGAGTTGGAGCTGCGCGGATCGGTGGTCGAGACCAAGATGTTCTTCTCGACGGGGTAGGTGGTGTTGTCGGGTAGGTCGTCCCATTGGACGCCGGTACCGGCCAGCTCCAGGTACCGGTTCATGTCGAAGGTCGCGACCGGGCCCGGCTTGATCACGCCCGCCGTGGTGAGCAGATCCGCGATCGGCCGATAGGTGGCGATGGCGATCGGCGAGGCGAACGGTGTGTATTTCGCGGTGACATTGCGCTGGCGCTGGATCCGTTCGGCGGCGGGACTGCTGGACGGGAACGCGAAGTCGTAGCGGTCCAGGTCGACGGTGGTCGCGATCTGCCGTGACCCGGCCGGCTCGACCTCCACCCGGATTCCGTTGTCGGCGAGCACCCGCACGACCTGCTCGTCCTGGAAGAACGACACCTTCTCGGACCCGACGACACCACGCACGACGGTCACCGGCGCCCCGGTCGGTGCCGCGGCCGGGGTCTCGCCGCCGCCGGGGAGCAGGATCACCGCGGCCGCGACGGCGGCGACGACGGTGACCGCACCGATCGACAGGGGCAATACGCCGCGCCTGCTCACCAGGTGCCGGGCCCGTTCGGCGGTCGAACTCTCGTCCTCGGCGGCGCGAACCGGTTCGGGGGCGACGGCACGGCCGGCGGCCGCCGGAGCGGGCACCCGCACGGTCGGGTCGGGGTCGGCCAGTTCGGTGCGCACGATCCGCTCGACCAGAATGGGCACGAACTCCCGGATCGGCTTGCCCGCGAAACGATGGTGCGCGGCGCCCACCGCCGAGGTCACCTGGTCTGCGGGGACGTTCTCGGACAGGTCTTCGACCAGACTCTCGGTCATGCGCCGCATGGCCAGCTCTTCACGCTGGACGGTATCGGCGGCTTCGCCGGGGGTTACGCGCGACACCACATTTCTCCTGGGCTCACATCGGGCTGCGGACGACGGCGCGCGTCGACCGGGCCCTCCCGTGCGCACGCCGCGGGCCACGCTACCGGCGCGCAGCACAGTTACCCCAGCGGTGAGCGGCCGGGCACGCAGTGTTCAGCACTCGCTCCGCTGCCCGCAATGTCGCGTTGTCCGGGTGTTCGCGTAAACATCGAAACACGCTCTGCGAGTGTGGGATTCACTACTATTGCCCGGCGGCGGCCGATCCGCGGACGGTGGTGGGGTCCGGCTGCGAGCGCCGCGCACCGCGCAGTACCGTACGCAGCATCCCACCCGCGAGCTGTTCCAGCACGCCGATCACCACCAGCGCACTGCCGGCGACCGTCGCCAGCCCCGTGACGGTCTCGAATTTCATCGCGATGACGGTGATCCCCATCGCGGTGGTGCACAGACCGCAGATCTCGTGCAGCCAGCCGTCGACGACGCCGTCGTCCCAGGCCGCGACCAGCGCCTGCACGATGCCGCGCACCGACCACCCGATCCCGATCCACAGGGCCAGCAGCTCGATATTGCCGCCGCTGAAGGCCAGCGCCGCCAGGATGACGGTCAGCACCGCGCTCACCAGCACCAGCACCCGCAGCGGAAACGCCATGTGCGCCGCCACCGCGAGATAGGCCTGGATTCCGGCACTCAGCAGCAGCGCGACGCCGAACAGCAGAGCCAGCGTGGCGTCGCTGCGGCCGGGCCACACCAGTGTCGCGACGCCGAGAACGAACGAGCACCCGCCGGCGATCAGCATCGCCTGCCGGGTTCGGTCCTGCGCCGGATTCCCCTCCCCGTCAGTCACGGGCATTGCCCCACGATAGGCCCTCGCCGACCGATAGCCGTAGATTTGCCCGGGCGCGCCGCGATCGTCGTCGCCGCGGTCATGCCAACCGCTCCCGCAGGTAGGGCGCGGTCCGGCTGACCGGGTCTGCCGCGACCTGCTCCGGTGTCCCCTGCGCCACGATCCGTCCCCCTTGTGCCCCGCCGCCCGGCCCCATGTCGATGACGTGATCGGCCTGCGCGACCACGGTCATGTCGTGCTCGACCACGATCACCCCGGCGCCGGAGTCGACGAGTGAATTCAGCTGGGTCAGCAGGATGTCGGTGTCGGCGGGGTGCAGCCCGGTCGTGGGCTCGTCGAGCAGGTAGACGGTGCCCGCGCGCCGGGCCCGTTGCAGTTCGGTGGCCAGCTTCACCCGTTGTGCCTCGCCGCCGGACAGTTCGGTGGCGGGCTGACCCAACCGCAGGTAACCGAGCCCCACCTCGGTCAGGGCCCGCAGCGCCCGCGCGACCACCGGGACGTCAGCGAGGAATCGTGCGGCCCGATCCACCGACATCTCCAGCACCTCGGCGATGGTGGCGTCGCGGTAGCGGATCTCGAGGGTGCGCGGGTTGTAGCGGGCACCATGGCAATCCGGGCACGGGGTGTAGGTGCTGGGCAAGAACAGCAGCTCCACCGTGATGTACCCCTCGCCCTGGCAGGCGGGACACCGGCCTTCGGCGACATTGAACGAGAAGCGGCCGACGCCGTAGCCGCGGGCCCGCGCGTCGTCGGTGTCGGCGAACAGCTTGCGGACGGTGTCGAACAGGCCGGTGTAGGTGGCCAGATTGGAGCGCGGCGTCCGCCCGATCGGCGCCTGATCGACCTCGACCACCCGCACGATCTTCGGGTCGGCGGTGGCGGTGGTCGAGATCGCGTGCAGCAGGCTCGATTTCCCCGAACCGGAGACGCCGGTGATCGCGGTGAACACCCCGCGCGGGATGTCGGCGTCGAGCTCGCGCAGGTTGTGGCTGGTGATCGCGCGCAGGTCGAGGGTGCCGTTGGGGGTGCGGTCGGCGCGTGGCGCGCGAGTGACCTCGTCGAACAGGTAGGGGCGGGTGACCGACTCGGTGACGGTTCGCAGCCCGTCGATCTCACCGCAGTAGAGGACGCGCCCGCCGTGTACTCCGGCGCCGGGGCCGATATCGATCAACCAGTCGGCGTGGCGCACGACGTCGAGGTCGTGCTCGACGAGGAACACACTGTTGCCGGATCGCTTGAGCCGGCCCAGCACCGTTGTCAGTGCGGCGGTGTCGGCCGGGTGCAACCCCGCCGAGGGCTCGTCGAGAATGTAGACGACGCCGAACAGTCCCGAGCGCAACTGACCCGCCAGCCGCAGCCGCTGCAACTCGCCGCCGGACAGGGTCGGGCTCTCCCGGTCGACGCTGAGGTAGCCGAGACCGAGCTCGATGAGGACCTCGATGCGGGAGATCAGGTCCTGGGTGAGCACGGCGGCCGCACCCGTGCCCTCGGTGTGCGGGCGCAGCACCGCGACCAGGTCGCTGAGCGGCATGTCGGCCAGTTCGGTGATGTTGTGGCCCGCGAACGTCACCGCCAGCGCTTCGGGTTTGAGCCTGCGCCCGTCGCACAGCGGGCAGGTCGCCGTGTGCAGGTACTCCGCCGCACGCTTGCGGGTGGCCTCGCTCTTGGACTCGGCGTGCGCGCGCAGCAGCAGCCGTTCGGCGCTGGTGTAGGTGCCCTGATACGGGCGATGGATCCGGTGGGCTTCGCGCTCGGGTTCCACGGTGACCACCGGCTTCTCGTCGGTGAACAGGATCCATTCGCGCGCCTGCGGCGACAGTTGCCGCCACGGCCGATCGATGTCGTAGCCGAGCGCGGCCAGCACGTCGCGCAGGTTCTTGCCCTGCCACGCGCCGGGCCAGGACGCGATCGCGCCGTCGCGAATGCTCAGCGACGGGTCGGGCACCATCGATGCCTCGGTCGCCTCGTGGACGACGCCCTGACCGTGGCAGCGGGGGCACGCGCCCTCGACGGTGTTGGGCGAGAACGCGTCCGAGTACAGCCGATTCGTGCCCGCCGGATAGTGACCGGGTCCCGTGCGGGCCGGGCCCGTCGGATAGTCGCCTTCGCGCGACATGAGCAGCCGCAGCGAGTTCGAGATGGCGGTGACCGTCCCGACCGTCGACCGCGACGAGGGCGAGGATCGTCGTTGCGCCAGCGCCACCGTCGGCGGTAGACCGGTCACCTCGTCGACGTCGGGCGCCTCCACCTGATGCAGCAATCGTCTGGCATACGGCGCCACCGACTCCAGGTAGCGGCGTTGCGACTCCGCGTACAACGTGCCGAAGGCCAGCGACGACTTGCCCGAACCCGAGACCCCGGTAAACGCGACCAGGGCGTTTCGTGGCATGTCCGCGTCGACGTCACGCAGATTGTGGACCCGAGCGCCGCGCACCCGAACCGAAGGATCGACCTCGTGCGAATCCACAGCTACCCAGACTACGCGACCGGTCCGGGAATCCGGGTATGCGCTAGAAGAACCAGCCCAGCTCCGGCGCGCGCTCAGCGGTGAAGGCCGCGTCGAGATCGCGCAGCGCGGCCGCGTCGTCGACCCGGATCCGGTGCGCGGCGGCCAGGCCCCGGGCGCGGTGCGCACCGAAATACAACGCGCCCAGCACATTGATATCCAGACCGAGCGCGGCGGTTCGGGTGGTGGGTGCGCATTCGGCGACGCCGTCGCGCACGCGCAGCGCGAAGGTGCCACCGGCGGAACGGAACGGGTCGTGCACAGCCAGGACCGTGTCGAGGTCGTGCCGGTAGCCGCGGGCGGTGAGCGCGGTGGGCACATCCATCAGCCGCGCCCACAGCGAGTCACCGCGATCGAGCACGCGGGCCGCCCGGGAATCGGTGAGCAGGTACGGCAGCGGATCGTCGTCGGCGATCTCGACGTCGATCGTCTCGACCAGATCCAGCCCGAGCAGCACCCGCCACAGCGCGGCGTGCGCGTCCGGGGTGAGCGCCCGGTACTCCCATACCGACGCGGTGGAATGTCCGTCGCGCCAACGCCGCCGATACAGGGCGTAACCGTCGGGGTGGACCAGGGCGAACAGCGTCGTGGCGCCGTCGCGGTGGCGTTCCACGTCGGCGAAGAACAGATCCCATTTGGCGTCGGGCCGCACCTGCGCGCCCGGCACCGTCGGCTGCCAGCGCTCGTAGATCGCCCGGATGTGCGGCGCCGCCTCGGCCAGGGTGGCCAGCTCCACGCCGCCGGGATCGGGCGTGGTCGAGCGGAACTCGGCTCGACGGCGGTCGATGGAGATCGTGGTCGACAGGATCGCCGGGTCGTAGCCGAATCGGCCGTAGATCGTGGCCTCGCTGGCGGTGAAGATCGTCAGCGGCAGCCCGTCGGCTTCGGTGCGCTCGTGCTGAGCGGTGTACAGCTCACGCAGGATGCCACGCCGCCGATGCGTCGGCGCGACCGCGACGCCCGAGACACCACAGGCCTGGACCTGCCGTGCCCCCGGCACGGTCACCGTCATCGTCCGGTCGACGGTGTGCCCGACGACCCGGTCACCGTCGACCGCGACCAGTGACCGCTCGACCGGAAACAGTTCCCACCGGTACGGGAGTTCGTCGGACCCGTACCGCATCCCGAATCCGGTCTCCTGCAATCCGGTGATCGCGTCCGCGTCCGCGCTGGTAGCCGACCGCACGGTGATGCTCTTCGCCGATGCCATCTCCGTACCCTCCCACGGCGGCACGGCACCGCACATCTCATTTTCCAGGGCTACCGCGAAAGCAAGCTCACCAGTTCGACCGGATGGCGAGTTGGCCCGTCCAGCTCGTAGGGCGCGGCGAGGGTTCCCGGCGCACCGGAGGGTCGCCCCGCGGGTGAACGGTGAAATCGCAGGATGCCCGCGGTCCCGATCGGTACCTCGGTCGCCGTGTCGCCGTCGACAGCGGTACCGATGTGGGCTTGCGCCGTGATGGTCCCGGTCGGCACGACCGACACCGACGGGTCGGGTGTGTCGCTGCGATTCTGTGCCTGCGCCGCCACTCGCCCGCTCAGCAGTTCCAGTATCGCGGCGACGGCGATCGGATCGGCGGCGCCGTCGTAGATCCACCGTCGACCGAGCACCCCGTGCTCGGCGGTTCCCAAGAGCGCGCTCTCGGCATCGGCCAGTGCGGCGCCGCGATAAGTCAGTGGCACGTTGTACACCACCGGACGGGCGGCGGAATCGTCGACGACCAGCACGAATTCGATGCCGACCGCCCCCGCGGGATCGTCGATCCGAAACCCACCGACCTTGCGCAGGCGCGGCACCCGGCCCCGGTACCACGGTCGCCGGGGCAACATCGTCTCGATCAACGCGAGCTTGCTGGGAACCAGCGTGGTGTGGTGGATGACGGCCATGCCGCAGGCTACCCGTGTGCCGTCATCGCGCGCAGGTCCGGCAGGGCGCCGATGCGCTGGCTCACCGGCCGGCCCGGCGCCGCTGTTTGAGGTGAGCCGGTGGCACGCAGCAGTGCCCGGACCTGATCCGGGGTCGCCCGGCCCGGACCGATGGCGCGCATGCCCTGGTACGCGGCGACGGCGCCGACGACGATCGGGGACGCGCTCGAGGTGCCGCTGAATTCGTCGGTATACCAGAAGTCTTCGTCGGCGCCACCCTGGAGGTCGCCGTAGCCGGTGGTGGTGACCTCGCGGCCCCAGCCCTGGGCATCGAGGCGGACGCCGTAGTTGGAGAACGGGAGCCGGGAACGGGCGGGGCCGTGGTCGCGGCCGTGCAGCCCGGGCGGCGGCGCGCCCGCGCCGACCAGAACGGCGCCGGAATCGGCGTCGCCACCGCGGAACGGGTTGTGCCAGCCGGTGGGGAAGTCGCCGGGGCGCGCGTCGTAGACGGGGTCGTCGAGGTTCTCGTTGCCGTTGCCCGCGGCTTCCACCACGACGATGCCGCGCCCGACGGCGTAGCGGATGGCGGCGAAGTCGTCGGGCCACCATTCGACGGCGATGTAGCCGCGCTGGTCGGGCTGGCCGCGATAGTCGAATCGAGGTCCGGGACGATGCAATTCGATGAGCAGGACGTCACCGGGGTCGAGCGCGTCGGCCGCGGACCGGATCGCGGCGGCCGAGCCGATCCCGAAGATCGAGATCGCCCGGATGTGCGCCTCGGGCGCGATGCCGGTGACACCGTAGGCATTGAGATCGCCGCTGATCTCCCCGGCGACGGCGGTGCCGTGATTGCGCCACCCGAGTTCGGCCGAGGACGTGCCGCCGATGACTCCGCCCTGGTTCTGCCGCAGGTCCTCGTGGGTGAATCGCCAGGCGCCCTCCACATCGATCACCCGCACGCCGGTCCCGAGCCCACCCGGCCGGGTGTGCGCCCAGGCCGCGTCGATCCCGGCCGGCGCGGCGTCGAGATAGCCTTGCCTGGTCCGGAAGTCGGGAGTGACCGCGGGCGCGTCCGGCGCGACGGTGTTGTGCGCCAGCGGTGCGAGTGGCGGCTCGGCGGCCGGTTTCACGTAGGCCGCGGCGACGGTGTCGTCTCGCCGCAGTCGATCCGCGAGCGCGGCCAGGTCGCCGACCTGCCCGCGCACCGTGTAGTAGCGCAGGTACTCCCCCGCCACCGATGCTTGCGAGGTATCGGCCAAACGCGCGGCCAGCCGATTATCCGGTCCGAAGATCGGCACCAGGTGGGTGTCGGCGGGCAGCAGTTCGTCGACCCGGGCCCGCACGGACCGGCTCTCCCGCAGCGCGATCGGCGTGATCTCGGTACCGGTGGCCGTGGTGAGAACGACCAGTTCGGCAGGGGCCACCGCGGGGCCGGGCACCCCTGGTCGGCGCTGCCTGCTGGGTCGAGCGGTGGAAGCCATGGCTACCAGTGAACAGGCCGCGCCGCCGGGCCGCTACCATTGCGCCGCAACCCGATTCGCGACACGCCGCGCCGGTGCGCCGCAACGCGCCGAGCCCGCGCGAGTCGCATCGAAAACCGCTGTTCCGCACCGCCCCCGCGTACGGCCCGATTCCGCCCGCGTTTGCCGGTCGGCGCGGTCGGGTACTGTCCCGATCGTCAGCGAATCCCGGTGCGGTGCTAAGTGTTTCGCTTAGAATGGGTGCAGGGTGAGATCCTCGGGCACCCCGGTACCGATTCTCGGGTACCAGCGTAACCCTGCAGCCGTCGCGCGGGGTACGAGCGTGAGCCATGCCATCGGATATGTAGTCATGCAGGGGGTCAACCATGTCCACAGCTGTCGATTTCGCCGCCCGTCTCATCGATCCGGCCGCCATCGCCGCGGCCGGGCACTCGGCGGTTCTCGCCTATGTCTCTCCCAGCAGGCCCGGCGCGAACTTCGGTGCCAAACCGATCACCGTCGACTATGCCCGCGCGCTGGAGTCCGCCGGCCTGGACATCGTGTCGATCTGGCAGTTCGGCAAACCCGGCGATCCCACCCCATCGGATTGGACCACCGGGTTCGACGGCGGCAGGCGCATGGCCGAACAGGCACTGGCCGCCCATCTGAGTCTCGGCGCACCGCGCCGGGCACCGATCTTCTTCGCCGTCGACGAGGACATCTCCCTGTCCCAGTGGAACAGCACCGCAGTCGAGTTCTTCCGCGGCGTGAACGCCGTCCTCGGCACCGAATGGACCGGCATCTACGGGCATTCCCGGGTGTGCGCCTGGGCGATCGAGGATGGTGTGGTCGGTGGTCGCGGCGGATTCAGCTGGGTCTGGCAGACCCGCGCCTGGTCGGGCACCGAGCGCGAACCACGCGCCGTGCTCTACCAGCGGGTGATCGACACACCGAGCAACCCGGGGCCCGTCATCGACGGCACGCACGTCGATGCGAACGACATCCTGGCCCCCGACTTCGGTCAGTGGAGCATCGACCGCTCCGTGGTGATCCCCGCGTTCACCGAACTCGACCGGCTCGGTCCCTCGCACTCCTCCCGCGACGGCGCCCGGGTCACCAACTTCATCCTGCACACCCAGGAGGGAAACGGCACCGCGGAATCGTTGGCGGCCTACCTGAACAATCCGGCCAACGGCGTCTCCTACCACTACACGCTGCGCGACGCGGTGCTGGTGCGGGTCGTGCCCGAAGAACTCGCCTCCTGGTCGGTGCTGTCGGCCAACCCGTTCACCGTCAATCTGTGCTTCGCGGGCAGCCGGGTCGCCTGGTCACGCCAGGACTGGCTGTCCATCGACGAGGATTTGCGCATCGCCGCCTATGTCGCGGTCCGCAGCGCACATCGACACGGGTACCCGACCGAGGTCATCGCCCCCGACTATCACGTCGCCGACGGCATCACCGACCACAACTACGTGACCAGGGCGCTCGGCATCGGCAGTCACACCGATGTCGGCCCGAACTTTCCGTGGGACGTCTTCGCCGCGCAGGTCGCCGAATTCGCCGGCACCGCGCCGAACGCCATCGACGACCGCGCCACGGCGTCGCCGTGGCTGGGCGCGCGCCGCACCATCGGCGAGATCGCCACCCCGGATGGAGTGGGCCGCTTCGCCGAGTTCGAGCACGGCTATGTCTACTGGCACCCGGCCACCGACGCCCACGCCATCCCCACCGCGATCATGACCAAGTACGCCGAACTCGGCTGGGAGGCAGGTCCCCTGGGCTACCCGATCGCCGAGCACGCCGAGTTGCCCGACCCGCGCGGCACGGGCCCCGGCCTCGCCCAGGCCTTCCAGGGCGGCACCGTCTATCGGCGGGCCGGTCAGCCCGCCTATCGCGTGCACGGCGCGATAGGCGCGCGCTGGTCGGCGTCCGGATTCGAGAACGGTCAGCTGGGCTGGCCGGCCTCCGACGAGATCACCCACGACGACGGCAGGTACCAGGAGTTCGAGTTCGGCCGCATCTACTGGGTTCCCGACCAGATCGTCGCGCTGCGCAACTCCGGCGACCCCGACACGCCGCTCGCCCGCCCGGCCTAGGGTCAGGACAGCAGGATCGCGAGGGTGGTGGCGCCCGCACCGAGGACCAGCGCCGCCACCACCAGGATCGCGATCAGCCGGACCTTCGGCGAGGGACCCGTGTAGGTGTCCTCGTCCTCGTGCAGCATCGCGGCGAGGTCGACGGCGGCGAACTCGCGTGTGGACTCCAGTGGTCCGGGCTGGTCGGTCATGGCGCTGACGCTAGTCCAGTGCGCCGCGCGCCGCGCCGGTTAGCGCGTTCGCCTCGGCGGGTGATCGGGTCGCGGCCAGCAGTTCGTCGAGTTGGCGTTCGGCGCGTTCGGCACGGGCGAGGGTCTGGGTGCGGGCATCGTCGAGCGCGGCGAGCCGTTCGGAGGTCTCGGCCCTGACCCGTTCCAGCGCGGCGGCCGATTCGGTGCGCCAGGTTTCGGCGTCGGTGATGGCGGTGCGGCGCAGGTCGGCGAGTTCGGCGCGCGTGCGATCGAGTTCGGTCCGGGTCGCCTCCAGTTCGCTTCGGGCCCTGCGCCATTCCTCGCGCGCTTCGCTGGCGGCTTCCACTCGTTCGGCGGCCGCGGCCTCGGCTCGTTCGGTCGCCCGGTCGGCGTCGGCGGCCCGCTGCACCGCCAGGTCACGTTCGGCCTGTGCCGCGTTGACCCTGGCTTCGGCCTCGCGACGGACCTGGGCGATCTCGGTGTCGGCGCGCTGTTCGGCGCGCGCGGTCTGGTCGGCGGCTTCCTGCCGGATCCGTTCGATCTCCTCGGCAGCGTCTCGTTGCGCGGCACGGACTTCGGCCTCGGCCGCGCTGCGCGCCGCGAACACCTCGTCGGCGGCCTGTTTCGTCAGGCGCTCGACCTCGGCCAAGGCCTCGTCGCGCGCCGCGTGCGCGGCAGCGATCAGCTGCTCGGCGTCCTCGGCAGCGCCTGCGGCGTCCTCGGCCGCCGATTCGGCGTTGGCCCGGGCTTCCTCCGCCTCCCGGCGGGCCTGTTCGGCGGCGACCGCCTTCATGTCTGCTTCCGCGATCCGTCGGGCGGCATCGGCCTGCACGGCCTGGACCTGGGCCTCGGCCACCGAGGGGTCGCCCAGCGTCGACAACTCCGCGACGGCGGCGTTCAGCGTCGTGCCCAATTGCTCGGCCAGTCCCCGAAACTGGCCGAGCAGCTCATCCGCACGCAGCCTCGCCACGGTCACCGGACCTTGAGTCGTCACAGTGACGTTTTCGACCTCACCCTCCGACTCCTGCTGTAGGCGTTGCCTTTCCCGCCATGCCCGCCATCGGGTGTGGTCCGGGTGGTCGCAGTATTCGGAGGGACGACCCGGACCGCCGCCGCGGGTGATGGGACGGGCACAGCCGGGATAGTTGCAGACGCTCGACACGGGAGAATCGTAACGTTGGTTTCGTCAATTCTTTACGAATTAGACGAAACGAAAACCGTGTCGCCCCTTCAGGGCTCAGATCCGCTTACCGCACATCTGACCGCCGATAAGTGAACATTATCGGGGGTCAGTGCCGCTCCTCTCGGCTGAACACCTCGGAGTATTTCCGTTTCCGTTTGGTCGCAGCCAACGTAACGTAACTGCGACAGAACCTCTCGAAAACTAGTGAGACCCGTCATGAAAATGTCAGTGCCGCGACCAGGCGATACGTCGGTCGCGTCAGTAGATGGCGTCACTGGATGTCAGTAGGCGAAAATTGGCTCGACGCTAGCGTCCTCCACTTGTGTTCCGGGATTGGCCCTTTCGGCTTTCGATCCCACTCCGACTCCAACGAGCCCAGCTATGGACGCCCCCGGACCCTTCTCCCCCCGCGAATCCATCTCCAACGCAACAAGAGCGAGACAGCCGCGTGCCAATGCTGACGTCCGATGACGTGCGTCATGTCGTGTCAGTGCGTTGGACCGGGCAGTACGTCACTTGATGTCAGTAGGTGCGCCACCAGGATGTCAGCAGATGACTGACGTAGCACAAGCCGAGCCACCTACCGTGTGCGTCCGCGCGGCCGTAGCAGGGACCGGCCGAGGTCGGCCAGGATGCCATCGAATTGGCGGTAGACGTGGTCGTGGACTGGTTGTGGCGGTCGTGGGGGTGCTGCCGAGTGAACAGCAGCGACGCTGACCTGGCCTGATACGAAGACGATGACGCTTTGGCGGACTTCGGCGATGAACTTCTAGGGCATGCCGACCCCAGCCGGGGTGAGTGCCGCGGGCGTTCTAGCAGACCTTCCCGCCAACCGCATTCGAGAAAACGGCGGCGCATCGTTGGCGCGAGACCGCAGGAGCTGGCTACCAACGCGTCTGTGGCCACGTCCCACCATGAGTGACAGCGGGTGGCCTCTACTGACAGAGCGTGACGTGCATCTTACGATTTCAGTTCCGCGACCAGGCAATACGTCACTACATGTCAGTAATGGCCTCACTGGAATGTCAGTGGAAGACCGACGTAGTCGACGTCCATTGGCAATGACACATCGTTGCTTCGTCTTAGGTCCAGCGGAGTCGGTTCAGAATCTCGTCATACCGGCGCGACACCTCGTCGTACACGAGGTCGAGGTCGTCAAGCAGCGCGGCTGCCTTCTTGCGTGCCTGTAAGCCTTGGTCATAGTTGTCGGCCAGCGGCAGATCGGAGACTGGTAAGGGTTCGGGGTGGTCGGATCGATTGGTGTTGTGGTCGGGTATTCGGGAGCGGTGTGGCCTGTCCCGCGAGGTGGTTTCGGACGATGGTGCGTACCGAGCTCGGCGCGAGGTGCGTCACTGGTAGTGGCGGTCGGCCATCACGGTCGATGGATGCCAACAGTGGCGCGGCGAGGTGGGTGGGGTCGAGCGCCCGCAGAAACACGAAAAACCCCCAGTCACACGACTGAGGGTTTGACATCGGGGTACAGCTATCCCCTTGGAGCACAAGCTATCACGACGATGTTCGGGAGGCAAAATCCCAGGTCACGGCCCCGCCGACTCCTCTGGCATTTCGTAACGCACCGGAGGCTTGGCACCGGCGGGATCCCGCCATCTCCGCTCGACGAATTCGTGCAATCGCCCACCGGCGGCGGGCGCGCGCTGCCGGTGGGCGATCGCCCAACGCCGGTGTGGCTCGACCCGCGCACCGAACGCGTGATTGCGCCGATCGGCGCGCTGCGTAGTAGTGACACCAGTTGGTAGGGGCTGAGGACCGCCTGTCCTAGTGCAAGATCGCACCTCGCAGTCGGTGGTACACGAAGTTCGACACCACGACCGAGCACTCTTGATGATCAGCGGCCGGTGAGGGGCGCTTTCAACGTGGCTCCGGGAGCGGCCCAGGCGATGCAGTGGACAGCGCGGGACTTGCGGAAGGATGCCTCGTCGACCGGTGCGTAGGACATGACTTCGGCGACCGCGGGATTCTCGGTGGCTTCGATGACGGGGGTCGCGTTGAAGCACAGGGATGTACCCGCTTGGCGGGCGGCGGCCTCGTTGGTCCACTCGGTGAGGTAGCCAACGTAGAGCACTTCACCGTCGTGCGGTTTGTCGCATGATCGTGTCGGCAGGCTGTAGACGACGTCGGTCGAAGACGGTCGGTCGACGCACCGGCCGGCCGTCAGATCGTCGATCTCGCTGCGTCCGTGCGGGTCTGTGACGCCGCGGTATACCAAGGCGCCGAGCACTGTCGCGCCGAGAACGCCCGCGCCGATCACCGCCGCAATGATCAAGCCCTTGTTGCGTTTGGGCGGCTGGGGCTGCGGCAATCCCGTGTATCCCGGTGCCGAGTACTGCGCCCGCGGATAGCCCGATCCCGACTGCGGCGGCAGCTGGTTCCCTTGATAGCCGGGTCCCGGGTACGGCAGTTGCTGGGCGTGCGGATGTGCTGGTCCCCCTGGATAGTTCACGCGATCACCGTACTCGTCAGCGCGGTCGGGTACCTGGGTGTCCCTCCGCCAGCGGCTGCCAGGGGGCGCCGAACGGACCACATGTCGGTGTCTGGCGATACCGTGATCCCTCGCAGGGGATACCAGGTTCTTCGGAAATTCGAGAGTACGGAGACAGCGCGGTGGATGACGGAATCTTGACGATGGCGCCCGGCGGGGAAGCCCTCGAGACGACCCCGGTTTGGACAGAGTGGGTGGCGCCAAAACGCCAACGCGCACAAGCGCGCAAGTTCTTGGAGTCCGCCGGTCTGGCGGAGGTGCCCGGGTGCCCGTGGGCCGAGGACGCCCCGGAAGTGCGTCAGCTCGATGCGTACTGCGCTCGCATCTTCCCGGACATGCCCACGGCGATGGCCGCCGAGAACACCGAAATCGCCGACCAGTGCATCTGCCTCATCGGTACGTTGTTCATCCGGTTCGCGGGAGCGCGGTGGGCGCCATATGAGTGGTTCGGGCGGGACCACTCCTTCTATGACGACATCAATCCGATGCTGGAGTACCCGTTCACCGAAGAAGGCGACACCGCCTGGTTTTTGATGGATTTCATGATTGAACGCGGCTTTTCCAGCATCGCTGGACTGGTTCGCGAGTTCGAGGAACGCCGCGACTTCGACGTCTGAGGCGGCCAGCTCGCGGCATCGTTGCGCAGTAGCGCGCACAGTCACGCCAAGGCTCAGTAATCAGTTCAGCGGCGCCGATTTCCACCACTGTTTCAGCTCAGCTGCCGAACCGGCGAGGGTCGGCGATTTCGACAGCCATTCGGTGTACATGAGGAACTGAGAGCGTGCGGGGTCGCCGGTGAAGACGGTGACGATTCTGTGGGCGTCCAACCGGTGTCCCTGGTCTTCCTGGTTTCCGGTGTCGATGAACGAGTAGTTGGTGTAGGGCTTACCGGCGGCGGTGTTGGTGTCGACCGACTTCGTCGGCGCCGGGAGGCCACGCGCCACCGACTCGACTGCTAAGGCACTGCTGTAGGCGTAGATCCGGAAGAAGATCTGGGATGAGGCCTGGGCGGGAGCCTGGCAGGTGATCTTCCACTTCCAGTCCCCGAAGTCCGGATCCCACCACATGTCCTTGGTGCCGGCAGCGAAGCTGTAGCACTTGGTGCCGCCGTAGCCGGTGCTGGTGTCGGTGTCGGCGGGCACCATCGCCGGGAAGGCGGTGTGTATCGCTGCCGCGTCCGGGACGATCGGCTTCGCCGCGGTGGTCGTCGTGCTCGCGTCCGCCGACGGGCTGTCTCCTCTCGAGGTGAGGGTGATGCCGATGGAGATGCTGATCACCAGCGCGACGGTGATCGCGAGCCCGACCAGGACAGGGAGTTTTCCGCTGCGCGCCGAGCGGGCCGGTGGGCGCGGCTGGTGTGCGGGCGGTGGCGGCGGGGCCAGAACTGGCGTCAAGAGTGGTGGTTGGCCATGCTCAGCCCAGCGAGGCTCGGGAACCTGGTAAAGCCGTGTCGTGGCACTTCTGGCGGCCAGGTCTGCATCCTGTGCCGACGTCGTTACAGCAGGTGCGCTCACCGCCGCGGCCGCGGCGGCCGCGAACGCAGCGCAGTTGGGGTAGCGGTCCTGGGGTCGCTTGGCCATCGCCGTGGCGAGCACATCGTCCAGGGCCAAGGGTAGATCCGCACGCACACTGCTGACGCGTGGCGGAGGCTGCTGCAGGTGCCCTTGGATGACGACGGCAGGGTTCATCGCCTCGAAGGGTGCAGTGCCGGTGAGCAACCGGAACAGAGTGCAGGCGAGTGAATACTGATCGGAGCGGCCGTCGACGGTGATCCCGGTCAGTTGTTCGGGTGAGGCGAAAGCCAGCGTCGCCATGAATGTCCCGGGCCGAGTGAGACCGGTGGCATCGCCGTCAACGAGGCGCGCGATCCCGAAGTCGGTGAGGTGGATACGCTCCTGGCCCTGGTCGAGGGGCTCGATCAGAATGTTGGCCGGCTTCACGTCGCGGTGGAATACACCGCGGCTGTGCGCGAAGTCCAGTGCCTTCGCGGTTTCGGAGATGATGTGGACCGCGCGGATCGGGTCGAGCGGCTGCGGCAGCGACGCGGCGTCACCACCCTGGATATAGCGCATGGAGATCCACAGCTGACCCGCGTCGACGCCTCGGTCGTAGACGGTGACGATGTTCGGGTGTTCCAATCCCGCGACCAGGTCGGCTTCGCGCTCGAACCTGGCCCGGATCTCGGGGTCGGAGAACTGCTCCGGATTGAGGACCTTGATCGCGGTCCACCGGGGCAGGCGCGGGTGCCGGGCCAGATAGACCGTGCCGATTCCACCGCGACCGAGCACCTTCTCGATGGCGTATCCGGCGAAGACATCCCCCAAAGCGAACACCAGGAGCATGCTAGTCGGCGGCCCGCAGTCACCGCCGCCCCGGCACGCACTCTCAGCCGATACTTGCCACAGCCCGGGGGTTGGTCGGGCACCGACCTCGGCGCGGCGGCGGGCGTACTCAGTGCGGGGGGCGGCAGGTGTCGTCGAAACGCGGCCAAATGATTTCGTGCCCGCAGGTGCGGCACCGGAACGTGCGATGGTGACCGTGCTGCCCGCAGGGCGCGGACCCGACTGTTGCGTTGCGTCGCAGCAGATGCCCGTTGCGGCAGGCTTGCGGCGCGGGCTCGGCCCAGCCGCCGGGGACCGCGTAGAGCTTTCCGGGGTCGACCATGGTCGAGCCCACCATCCAGACCGGTTCCCACGTCTCGCTCATACGTTCGATTATTCTCCGTTTTATGGAGGTAGGCGATTTAGTGCGGATCCGTGTGGCTGACCACCGTATCTGTCACTTGATCAGGACATCTGTCACCGAGAACGCGCGGTATGGCTTGTCGGCGTGTTCCGGTGCGGCGTTGGTCAGCGCCGACCAGCAGGTTTGTCGTAGACGAGCGAATACCGCCAGAACAGGCGTCGTCGGATGCGCGCTCCAGGCAGATACTCTGCTGCCGCTCGGCGGATCTCGGTGAGCGATTCACGCGGTGTCGCGGTCGGCGCGGTCATCTCGATCGGGAGCTGGTCGCTCGGGTGCGGGTGCTTGATCTTGCCCACGGTCAGGTTGGCCATCGAGGCGACGAAGCCTGTTGCGTAGTCGACCGGGCTTGCAACGCGGAAGCACCCGATCACAATCAGTCGGCCGCCGGGGCGCAAACGTCGGTCCAGCTCGCGCAGGGTGTCGACCAACGGCAGATGGTGCAGGGTCGCGACCAGCGTGATGGCATCCCACTGGCGAGGCGGGGGAAGCTGATCGAATCGAACCTGATCAATCACGACGGAACCGTCCCCAGCGAAACGCGCAGCCGCAACGCGCGCGGTCGCAGAGTCGGGTTCGATCCCAGTCGCGCGTTCGACATGCGTCTGTAGCCGATCGATCAGGTTTCCTGTGCCACAGCCGATATCAAGGACATCTCGAGCATTGCTGGACTTCACCTGACGGACGACCCACCCGGCGTAGAAGTCGTTATGGCTCCACGGATGCCGCTCATTGAACCGGTCGATGCGCGAGAGCGTGGTCACGACACCACCGTAACGATCGTGGGCGTACACCGGGCCGACCTGGACCCGACTCATCCGAGACCGCTCATCTGCGATGAGGGAAGGGCAACTCGGCCAGGAGCCGCAAACGAAAGGTGTTGACAGACAAGGAGGTCAGCCACAATTCGTGGCTCCGCTCACCGGACCGACTCTGTCGGTACCTGTGAGTTCAGATGCCGCCGCGCCGCACCCCCAAGGCTCGGCGGCATCTCCATGTCGGGCACGGTTAGTGGCGCAGCTGATGGACCCCACGCCAGTCGATCCCGGCCGGCGCCCGGCTCACCACAGTCGCGAGCAGTCCCAGACGAGCTGCTCGGTCGGCAGGATCGTCGGCCATGACGAGTACGTCGTCGAAGAACCTCTCCAGCGGATCAGCCAGTGCGACAGCATGACCGATCCACGCGAGCAGATCACCGTCGGCGCTGGGCACGGTCGCCAACGTCGCCAGGACCGCTTGCTCGGCCTCACCAGAAAGCCTGTCCGTGTCGTAGTCGGCGACGACACCCTCGGGCAGGATGCGCATGATGCGTTGCAAGCTTTCGACCAGGCGCGGGAAAATCGGGGTGCTGCTGGCATCTGTGATCTGGCTGATCAGCTGGTCAGCGCGATACGGCGCGGCGGCCGCGGGCCGGACCGCGTCGCGCAATGCCTGGTCTACGCCCTCGTCGCGCAGCCTCTGGTCGTAGCGGGCCGCGATCAGCTCTGCGGCCGCGTCGAGGACGTCGGCACCGACGGTGACGTCCTGCTCAGCCAGCCGTTCCGCAGCGGCCTGCAGGCCGAGCGGGATGGTGACCGGTTCGAGCGCGGGGTGCGCGCGCAGGATGGCCACGGCACCGGCGGCCGCGCGTCGCAGGCCGTAGGGGTCGCTGGTGCCGGAGAGCTTCGCACCGGCGGCGAGCATGCCGACGATCAGGTCGAGTCGATCCGCCAGCGCCAGCACCGCGCCGGGCACGGTCTCGGGCAGGCTGTCGCCGCCGTAGCGCGGCAGTTCGGCCTCCCACAGCGCGGTCGCGACCTCGGCGGGCTCCCCGGCTTCGGTCGCGTACACCCGCGCCATGGTGCCCGCCAGCGAGGTCATCTCCACAACCATCTGCGAGGCCAAGTCGAACTTGATCAGCGCGGCCGCGCGGTCGAGGGTCGCCTGCTCGCCGCCCGCGAGGGAGATGTGCTCGGCGATCTGTTTCGCTACGGCCGCGATCCGGTCGGCGCGCTGGGCCATCGAGCCCAGCTTCTCGTGGAACATCAACGCGGGCAGCTGGGCCCGGAATTGCTCGGGTGTGGTCTTGAGGTCGGCGTCGTAGAAGAACGCGGCATCCGCCAGCCGGGCCCGCAGCACCGTCTCGTTACCGATCCGGACGGTCTCGGGATCGCAGGCGAAGTTGGCCATGGTGACGAACAGCGGCAGCAGCGCGCCGTCGTCGTCGCGGACGGGCAGGTAGCGCTGGTGCTTGCGCATCACCGTGGTGATGATCTGCTCGGGCAGCACCAGCGAGGCAGGATCGAACTCACCGAGCACACCGACCGGGGACTCGACCAAATTGGTGATCTCGTCGATCAGTGCGGTCTCGCCGTCGACGTCGATCACGCCGCCGCGCGCGGCCGCCAGATCCACAGCGGCACTGACGACCTGGGCACGGCGAGCAGCATGGTCGACGATGATGCCCGCCTCGGCGAGAACCTGGTCGTAGGCCTGCGCGCTGGCGATCACGACGTCGGGCTGATCGGCTTGCCGGTGCACGCGGGTGGTGTGGCCGGCGGCGAGGGTGCCCGCGGTCACCGGCAGCACCGCGTCGTCGAGCAGCGCGACCAGCCATCGGATCGGCCGGGAGAACGACAGCGCCGGGTCACGCCAGCGCATGTTCTTGTCCGCCCGCAGACCGCCGACGAGCTGGGAACAGACCTCGGTGAGCACCACCGCGGCCGCCCGGCCGATCTGCTCGCGCTTGACCGCGACATGCTCGGCGCCCTGGTGCTCGACGACCTCCACGTCCTCAAGGGCCGCGCCCTGGCCACGCAGGAAGCCCTCCAGCGCCCGCGTCGGCGCCCCGGCCTCGTCGTAGGCCGACGCGAGTTTCGGGCCGCGCCGCAGCTCCACGCTGTCGGGCTCGGCCGCACCCACACCGTCGACGACGGCGACGATCCGGCGCGGGGTCGCCTGGACCCGGATCCGGCTGTAGGGCAACGCTGTCGCGGCCAGCAGCTCACCCAGGGCGATCTCGACGCCAGGAATCATCGCGTCGACGACGTGCGGGGGCAGTTCCTCGGTACCGATCTCGAGCAGCAGCCGCGCGTCGGGCTTCGACACGATCGTCGCAGGGTCGACCGTGGGGACCGCCAGTGCCGGGGCCTCGGCGACACCGCGCGGGTGACCGGCCTGCTCGCGCAGCTGCGTCCACAGCTGCGCGATCTTGCGTGACTGCGCGCGCATCGTGGCGAACCACTTCGCCCGCTCCGCAGTGGACACCGCGCCGCGGGAATCGAGGATGTTGAACGCATGGCTGGACTTGAGCACGTGCACGTGCGCGGGCACCGGCAGTTCGCGTGCGATCATCTGGTCGGCCTCGGCCGAATACGCGGCCAGCAGGGCTTGGGTGGTCGCGACGTCGGCGTCGTCGAGGTAGTAGCGCGACATCTCGTACTCGGACTGACCGAACACGTCGCCGTAGCGGACGCCAGGTGCGTATTCGATGTCCTTGAAGTGGGTCACGCCCTGGACGGCCATCAGGATGCGTTCGAGGCCGTAGGTGATCTCGACCGGGATCGGGTCCAGGTTCTGGCCGGCGACCTGCTGGAAGTAGGTGAACTGGGTGATCTCCATGCCGTCGAGCCAGACCTCCCAGCCCAAACCCCACGCGCCGATCGCGGGCTGGGCCCAGTTGTCCTCGACGAACCGCACGTCGTGGGCATCGAGGTCGATACCGAGCGCGGCCAGCGAGCCCAGGTAGAGCTCTTGCGGGTTACCGGGTTCGGGCTTGAGGATGACCTGGAACTGGGTGTGGGTTTGCAGGCGGTTGGGGTTCTGGCCGTAGCGGGAGTCGTCGGGGCGCACGCTGGGTTCGACGTAGGCGACGTTCCAGCGTTCGGGGCCCAGCACCGACAGCAGCGTGGCGGGGTTCATGGTGCCCGCGCCGACCTCGGTGTTGAACGGCTGCCCTAACACGCAACCTCGCTGGGACCAGTACGTTTGCAGGCGAAGGATCGCCTCGTGCATCGAGACAGGAGCGCTGGTCTGTGCGGGGGTGTCGGCGAAGGCTGCCATCAGGAAATCCTATCCGCGCCGACAACTGGAATTCCCAGCGACGTGGCGGTCTTGGACACGAAGAAGGCGGGCAGATGGCAGCCGCCCCGGCAGGCCTCGGCGACCGCGCATCCAGCGCAGCTCGGGCGGGTCTCGACCGCGGTGTGCACGGCATCGGTCAGCGTTGGCCAGGCCTGGGCGAGCGGCTGCTGCACCAGGGCGCCGAAGTAGGCGTTCGAGTGCGGGCAGTTGCGCAGCTTGCCGTCGAAAGACACGCTGCCCCGGACTATTCCGGATTCGCAATGGCCGACGATCTGCGACATCCGCAGGCCCAGGGTGGGGTCGTCGGAGCGCAGTGGTGAGTCGGTGTCGGAGGTGCACAGCTTCTGCGCGCACGGCCACGCCACCGACATCCCCGGGCACTCCTCGCGGACCAGGGCGTCGATGCGCTCGATGAGCGGCATCGTCACCGTCACCGGGATGCCGTAGCGGTCGTCGTGACGGCCGGTCGGCACGTAGCGCATCACCCCGAACTCGCGCACCCCGTGCGAGTACACGTCGCGCATGACATCGAGGGCCCGTCGAGATTGCCCTTCACCAACGTCATTTCGGCGACGACCTCGATCCCGACATCGCGCAGCAGCTCCATCGCGGTGATGGCCTTGTCGTAGGCGCGGGGGGTGGCCGGTGAGCTCGTTGTGGGTGTCGCGGTCGCCGTGGATCGACACCAGCACCGAGCGCACGTTCGCCGCGGAGAGGCGGGCGGCGCGTTCGGCGGTGATGAAGTGGCCGTTGGTGAACACCACCTGGTACATCCCGGCGCGGCCGCCGTAGTCGAAGATGTCCATCGCGTCCGGGTGCAGCAGCGTCTCCCCGCCGCTGTAGCGCATCACGAAGCAGCCGCGTTCGGCGCACTCGTCATGGTCGGATCGACCTTCCAGACGTTGTAGCAAAAGCCGCAGTTCCAGTTGCACACCGCAGTCAGCTCGATTTCGAGGCGCAGCGGGAAGTCGAGCTTGGCGTCGAAGCGCTTGTCGATCTCGAGCAGCGACGCGCCGGTGCCCGCGGCCGCCGGCGGCGCAGGCGCGGTCAGGGACGCGGCCAGCTCTGCTGCGTCGGCGGCCACGCGCGCCTGGTCCACGTCGAAGCGCTGAGCGATCTCGGCAATCAAGGCGGTGTCGTCGGTCCCGGCGAACATCAGCTGCGCCATCGACTGCGCGGGTCGATTCTTCAGGCGAGTGAACACGCCGGTGCGCCGGTCGAAGCCCATCGCTCGGTCACGGTGGAGCTCGGCGACCTCGGCGGCCACCTCCACCACGGAGTCCAGGACCGGTGTGCCGGTGTTGACCAGCGCTAGTCCTCGGCACGCGTGTTCGAGCCGCTCCGGATCAGGCAGGTCCGGCACCGGATTGACCCACCGCGTCACCGATTTGGTGTCGATCACCGCGCGCCGTCGGCTTCCGCCCGGTACGGCAGCGGTCGCCGAGGCGTGGGTAGCTGGCGGAGGCCGAGAACGAGTTCTTCGCACAGGTCGGTGTAGGCGTCGAGCAGATCGGCCAGTGCGGGCGCGGCGGGCAGGGATTCGGTGCCCTCGCGGTGCTCGTCGACTTCGATCCACAGCTCCACCACCCACGACAGCACCGCCCCGACCGACTCCGAATGCCGCGGCACGCTCGCGGCGGGAACCATGAATTTGGCCTGCAGGCGGCGCGCGACCTCGCAGTCGATCGCGTAGACGGCGTGCTCGATCTCGGACGCGGCCTCGCTCGCTGTCTCGGCGGCCTCGGCCACGGCCGCCGGCGGAAGCCCTGCAAGGGCCAGATCGGCGGTAGCGCGGCGGTGCAGCCGATGGTGGGCGTGCAGTTCGCGCAACGCCCGTGCTGGCGAACAATGCTGTCGAGCGGGAACTTTCATCACCGCACCGGTCGCCGACATCGGACTCGGCCCGCCGAAGGCGCCCGCTGTCCCCCGATTAGCTGGCTGATCGCCACGGCGATCGACACCGGCGTGCCGGGAATCCTTCCAGCGGCACCATGCCCGGACCCGAACCGATATCTTGACCGACATGAGCACGCCAGAATCCGCGTTGCCGGTCACGCGGCCCGGTCGCCGCCTGAGCTATCCGATGTTCGCGCTGATCGTGATCGTCTACCTGGCGATCATCCAGCTCGGCGGTCTGCTGATGGCGGCCCTCACCGACTCCGACGACTTCCTGTCCACGCGCGCGGTGTTCTTCGGCATGATCATCCCGCTGGGTGTGGCCTTGGCCTTCACCTACGGCGTGATCACCTACCTGGGCTGGTTGCGGCCGGTCCTGCACGACGACCGGCCCACCCGGTCCTGGGTCCGGATCGTGCCGATCGTTTTCGTCGTCGCGATCGTCTTCGGTATCAACTACAGCGCGTTGGCCGACAAGGGCCTGCTCTATGTGCTGGTGCTGTTGATCGCCACCCAGTTCGTGGGCTGGGGTGAGGAGGGCATGTTCCGCGGCATCGGTGTGCTGGTGTTGCGGGATCATGGGCTGACCGAGGGCCGGGTCGCGTTGTGGTCGAGCATCGTGTTCGGCGCTGTGCACTTGACCAACGGAATAACGCACGGCGTCAGCGCGCTGCCGCAGGCCGTCGTCGTCAGCCTGGCCGGCTACTTCTTCTACCTGACCCGCCGGGTCAGCCGCGGCAACACGGTCAACTCCGTCCTGCATGGGCTGTTCGACTTCACCCTGCTCACCGGCACCGTCATCCTGGCCGATCAGGCCATCTACCCGGGCACCCTGCTGCCGATCCTGGTCTACCCGGTGCTGGCGATCGTGCTGCTCGTCAAGCGGCACAGCATCGAGCCCGCGACCGCTCCCGCTGCCTGACCCTCTCGCCGCAGACCGAGCGACCGCTGTGTCCCGGTGGACCGCCGGTGGCTCGGCATGGACACGCGCACCATCGTGCCCGCGCCGAGCGTGTTCGCCCTGGCCTTTGTGCAAGGGGTACTGCTGCCGCCGGGCCGGACGCGCCCGCGACCACCGTGTCCTCGAAGCGATCTTCGACCTGGCCGACGCGCTGGCCGCGGAGCGCGGCGCCGAGACGCCGCGGGTCGAGTTCGCCCGCTCGGAGGTCACCCGTCTGCGCGCTGGTCGCCCGGCCACCGAGGCGCAGTTCCCGGTCGAGGTGACCGGGCGGGACGAGTCGCTCTGTCGCGCATCGCCTCCCGGCCACCGCATCCGTCGCCTGGATTGCGGGGGCCGGATCCGTGGGGCATGTTTGCGGGGAATCGCGCCGGGGGATCCGAACTGCAACCGGCCGAAGCCAATCGACCAGGAGCGTCTTATGCCCGGAGCAGTCCCCCGCACCACCCTCACTCACGTCACCCTGGGACTGGGCTGGGATCCTGCGCGCTCGGGCAAGTTCCGGCGGCGCGCCAAGGACATCGACCTGAACGCGGCCGCGTTGGCGTTCAGCGGAACCGACTTCGTCGACATCGCCTATCACGAACAGCTGACCTCGCGCGACGGCGCCATCCGGCACCTCGGCGACAGTGTCGACGGCGTCGGTGACGGTGACGACGAACTCATCGTCACCGACCTGACCCGGCTGAACCCCGCCGTCACCACCGTCGTCTTCCTCATCACCTGCTATACCGGTCAGCCCTTCGACCGGATCGAGAACGGCTTCTGCCGACTCCTCGACAGCGTCACCGGCACCGAGATCGCCCGCATCGACCTGGCCTCCGCGCACTCCCACACCGGCCTCGTCCTGGGCGTCCTCCGCCGGATCGACCACGAATGGACCTTCACCTACATCGCCGAACCGCTCACTGCCCAGCACGTCGCCGACGCGGTCCCCCACCTCACGGCCTACCTGCGCTGAACCGCGCGGCAGCCCTCGCGAGAAAACCTGTTGGCGGACCATGGCGGCCGCTGCTACCTTTCCGGAGACCGTGTGAGACAACGAGGAGGTGGTACCTGTGAACGCAGTATCGATACGGGTGCTCCCCTTCGGGGTCACGGTCGGGCGATAGGTCGTCCGGGAGCGCCGCACGAGCACTCCCGAAAGGCACGACCATGCACGTCACCTCCGCACGCCGCCTCGACGACGGCGTCCTCGAACGACACTTCACCCTCGACGAGATCCCCGGCATCCTGTGGACACCCGCATCCGTATCCGCACCGGCACCGTTGATCCTGGTCGGCCACCCGGGCGGACTGCCCGGGATGTACCCCCGATTGGCGGCCCGTGCCCAGCACGCCGCGGCGGCGGGCTTCGCCTCGGCCACCATCGAACTCCCCGGCGGCGGTGAACGTCCCCGCTGCGCTGTCACCGAGCAAGCACGCGTCGACCTGCGCAGGGCACTGGATGCCGGTGAGCCGGTCGATGACGACATCGTCGACCGGCTCGTCCTCCCGCTGGTCGACAAGGCGGTCCCGGAATGGCGGACCGCCCTGGACGCTCTCCTCGCGCTGCCCGAACTCGGCGGCCCGGTCGGCTATTCGGGCGGGGTGATCTCCCTCGGCATCCGGCTGGCGCTCGTCGAGCCCCGCATCGCCGCCGCGCTGCTGTTCGCCGGTAGTTTCGTGCCCCGCACCATGTTCGAGGAAGCCCGACAGCTCACCATTCCGCTGCAGGTCCTGCTGCAATGGGACGACGAGGGCAACGACCGGCAGCAGGCCCTCGACCTGTTCGACGCGTTCGGGTCCGAACAGAAGACGCTGCACGCGAACATGGGTGGGCACACCGGAGTACCGCGATTCGAGGCAGACGCCGGGAATCATTTCTTCGCCCGTCACCTGACGTGAGCTGGTCGTAGTCCGACCGGGCTCGTCAGCCGTTCAGGGCCGAGAGGTGGTGATCCCACGCCGCGGAACGACGGCGGGCGACGACGAACGCGGTGCCGTAGGTCATGGCCCAGGCGACGAGCCCGGCGGTCACCAGGATCACCACCGCGGCACCGATACCGTTCACCACGGCCGCGTCGGTGGTCCTGGGTTCGCGGACCGGGACACCGGCGTCGTTCAGCCATACCGGAATCACCTGGCCCTCGGTGGTTTTGCGGGAGACGGTCACCGTCGCGACGACCGGCCCGGAGGTGCCGGGCCAGCTCACCCGTGCCTGATAGAGGTGGCCCGAGGTCCGTTCTGGACGGTCCAGTACCAGCCCCTGCACGACGTCGACGCCGGCACGTTCGGCCTGGATGTCGGCGACGTCATCGGAATAGGTGATGGTCCCGACCGCGCCGGCTACCGGCACAGCCGCCAGCAGCAGCCCGACCGCGCACACTCGGGCCACCGCCAGCAGCCGGTCGGGCCAGCGCATGAGCGGGTTGGTGTTCCACGGCCGGCATCGCCACAGCCGCGCCGTGCGCGTCGCCACGGCGTCGATATGAAACGTGGTCGCGGTCATGGTGATCACTCTCCTCGGTGCACCGGCTGGGGGCGTTTCGTCAGGCGGGGCGGAACGCATGGTCAGCCCCCGATGTCGCGGCGGCGGAATCCGGCGACGCCGATCGTCGCGATCACCGCGGCGGCGGCCAGGGTGGCGGCCAGGGCACGCGGATCGACCGCGTCGAGCGGCACCAACGGGCTGTGGCGCAACGGCGACGCCGCACCGAACCAGTCGGGCAGGTCGAACGCGTCGGCGAAGATCGTCGCCACCACGACGTAGCCGAAGTAGACCCAGGCCACCGTCGTGGCCACCCCCGGCCACCAACCGACGGCGGCGGCCCCGACCGCCACCATCACCCAGACGGCGGGCACGTACGCGGCGGCGGCGAGCGCCATCCGCGGCGCTTGGGCCAGATCGTGCACGGTCACCCCGTAAGCCAGGCCTTCGCCGAACCCTCCGGCGATCAGCACCAGCGCGCTGCCGGTCATCGCCACCACCAGATAGCCGAGCAGCCATCGCGCCCGGCCGACGGGTTGGGCCAGGATCACCGAAGTCCGGCCCGCCGATTCCTCGGCCCTGGCCCGCAGTACCGCGGCGGTCCCGTAGGCCGCGGTCGGCAGCGCCAGGATCGACAGAGTCAGTGCCAGATAGGAATTCACCGCGTCCTGCGCGTTCCCGGCCAGGTACGCCGCGATCTCGGGATTGTCGCGAAGGTATTGCTCGATGCTGTCGGCGAAGGAGCCGTAGGCGACGCCGAGCACGAAAACCCCGACGCACCAAGCCAGCACGGAGGCTCGTTGCAGCCGCCAGATGAGTCCGAGGGGTGAGGCGAGCAGCCGCGACGCCGTGGCCCGCCCGGCGCGGTACCGCAGCAGGCCTGCCCCGAAGTCTCGGTGTTCGGCGAGCACGAACGCCACCGCGATCAGCGACGCCGCCGCTGCCACGTACAGCACGATCGGCCACCACCGATCGTCGACATAGGGAAAGGTCCGCTGCCCCCACCCGATGGGCGACAGCCACGACACGTACTCGGGTCCGACATCGCCGACAGCGCGCAGGATGTAAGCCAGCGCGACGAGCGCGGTGACCGAACCGTAGACCGTGCGCGGATTCTCGAACACCTGCGCGGCGACCGCCGTCACGGCGGCGAAGGTGAACCCGACGCCGCCGATCGCGACGCCGAGCAGGATCGACCCCCCGACCGGAAGGCCGGTGACCGCCGCCGCGCCGCCGGCGACGACCGCGACGACGACATCGGCGATCAGCGCGGTGCCCAGCGCGGCGGCCAGCGGCGCGCGCCGTCCGACGCGGGCGGACCTGATCAGCTCCGCGCGCCCGGATTCCTCGTCGGACCGGGTATTGCGGCCGATCAGGAACATGTTCATCAGCGCGGCGACGATCGCGAGATAGGCGAAGATCTCGAAGACGATCTCGCCGCCGATCGTATCGAGCAGCCTGGTGGGTCCGCCCATCGCGACCGCCGCGGCATTGGCACTCATGGTGGCACGCAGCTGGGCCAGCTTCGCGGGCGAGTCGTAGAAACCCTGGCTGCTGACCGACTGCACCGCCATCAGGGTGCCGATGCCGAGCAGCCACCACGGCACGGTCCAGCGTTCGCGGCGGATCGCGAAGCGCACCAGCGTCGCGGCACCCGCTACGCCGGTGTCGGTCGGAGTGTCGGTCCCGGTGGTCATGATCCCACCGCCACCGACACCGGCCCGCTCGCATAGTGACGCAGGAAGATGTCTTCCAAGGTCGGTCTGGTACTGGTCATCTCGACCACACCCAGGCCCGACATCGCACGCAGTACCTCGTCGAAGCGGTCGGTCTCGATGTCGAACCTGGCCCGACGACCTTCGATGGTCAGATTGTGTACGCCGGGTACCGCGGCGAGCCCGTCGGCCGGGCGCGCGGTTTCGACACTGATCGTGGTTGCGCGCAACTGTCGCAGTTCGGCGAGCGTGCCGCTGTCCACCGCGCGGCCGTGCCGGATGATGCTCACCCGGTCACACAGGGCCTCCACTTCGGCGAGGATATGGCTCGACAACAGCACGGTGCGGCCGTCGTCGACGAGCTCACGCACACACCGCTGGAATTCGACCTCCTTGAGCGGATCGAGGCCGACGGTCGGCTCGTCGAACAGGAACAGTTCGGCGTCGGAGGCCAGCGCGGCGACCAGCGCCACCTTTTGCCGGTTGCCCTTGGAGTAGGCGCGACCCTTCACCGTCGGGTCGAGATCGAACCGCTCCAGCAGCTCGGCGCGGCGACGCCGGTCGATGCCGCCGCGCAGCGTGCCGAGCAGATCGATCGTCTCGCCCCCGGTCAGGCCAGGCCAGAGGGTGACCTCGCCCGGAACATAGGCCAGCCTGGCGTGCACCGCGACCGCATCCGACCACGGGTCCGCGCCCAGCAGGCGCACCGTGCCCGCGTCGGCGCGCAACAGCCCGAGCAGGACGCGGATCGCCGTGGTCTTGCCCGCGCCGTTGGGGCCGAGGAAGCCATGGACTTCGCCCGTCCGCACGGTCAGGTCCAGCTGGTCCAGCGCGATGGTGCGGCCGAAACGTTTCGTCAGGCCCGCGACGACGATGGCGGAGACGTTATCACTGGTCATAGCTCAATCGTCGATCGTGGCGGATGTGGAATGCAGAGCCGAAAGTCCCGGCGCGACCAGCGATGGTCACCTGCGCGGCTGCGGTGTCTTTGGTCCCCGAGGTGCGGGTATCTCGGCTCTGCTCCACCCGCCACGGCTCGAGCGACGCTGAGACCATGACTTCGAACCCTTCCCACCGCATCGCCGTTCTGTACGCCACCGCGCAGGGCTCGACCCGCGACATCGCCGAGTTCATCGCCGACGACCTGCTCGCCCGTGGCGCCCACACCGAACTCCACGACATCGCACACGCACCCGAGCTGACCGGTTTCGACACCGTCGTCCTCGGCAGCGCGATCCACGACATGGATCTGCTGCCCGAAGCCTCGGCGTATATCCGCCACAACCTGAACACACTGACGGACAAGGATGTCTGGCTGTTCAGTGTGGGCTTGGGCCCCGCGCTGCGCGGGCCGATCGGTCGCAGGATCGGGCGCCGGATCCCCCGCAAGATCGCCGACATCGTCCACGCCGTGCGCCCCCGCAACTACACCGCCTTCGCCGGGAAGTACGAACGTGCCGGCGTCTCGTGGCAGGCCCGCGCCATGTACCGGCTCCTCGGGGGCGCCCGCTATGGCGATCTGCGCGACTGGCAGGCCGTGCGCGCCTGGTCGAGCAGGATCGCGCGCGTGCTCGACCTGCCACGGGCGCCCGCCAGCACCATCCATCCCTGACCGACGGGTTCCCACGCCGGAAGGACATCATGAACTGGCCGCTCACCCTGGTGCTCGGCGCGGAGATCGTCGTGCTGGCCGCTGTCGTCGCCGCCTATGTCGCGGCGCGCAGGAACGATCGGTAGCTGCTGCGCTTCCCGCGCCGCAGACGATTTCCGTCGCCACCACCTTCACCATCGACGTGCGCCTCGAGGTCGCGCGCCTGCGGCCGAAAGGCAAGTCCCGAGCGCGAATTCGCTCTGGGCGCCGACGTGACGAGCCGGCTGCCGTTCGACAGTCCGCTGTTGGCAGGTTGCCTGCTCGCTCTCGTCGTCGGTCTGCCGATGGCGGCCACGGCGGCCGCGACCCTGCGGACGGACCGGTATGCCGCCGACCTCGCGTTCGCCGCCGGTGTGCTCTTGGTCGGCTGGGTCACGATCCAGCCGTTGATCATCGGACGGTTCCACTGGCTACAGCCGATTTTCGGCGTCCTCGGGATCTCTGTCTGCGTGCTGGCACTCCGTTTCCGGCACCGTCCGGTCTGAGAATTCCCCGAATAGGGAAATCAAAGGAATTCAGATCTCCAGGAAGCTGTCGACCGGACGCCGGGGCGTCCGTGGCGGTGGTTCGCACCTGGCGGCACCGATCCGGATCAGGACCTGGGGGTGCCGGTGGGCCACGAGGTCGGCGACGGCGGCGCGGGCCGCCGGGATCTCGACGACGTGGGAGACGGTGCAGGTGGACAGGCCGTGGACCGTACACTCGAGCAGCACCGCCGAGAGCGCGCTACCGCCGTCGAGCAGGTCGGCCGCCGCATCACCATCGGTGGACAGCACCGCGACCATCGCTTCGTCGTCTGCCTCGCCCGCGCCTTCGGCACTGCCCGAAGGGAACTCACGACCGACCGGAACGCGAGGGCGATCGGAGATCGACGGCAGCGTGGTCGCGGGCACACCGGTACCGTCCGTGTCCGGACCCGCGGTCCACCAGGTGAGTTCGGCCTGGTACTTCGGATCGTAGTGGCGCAGTCGTGCGGCTACCGCCGAGATATGTTGCAGTGCAACGGATTCAGTCGGATCAAGGAAGCTCACCGTGGTGCCGGTGCGAGCGCAGAGGAACTCCAGGATCTCGCGCGTCACCGGCCAGTCCGGGGGCGGATCCATCGGCATCCGGTCGCTGTAGCGCACGTCGATCGCCTCGCCGAGCAACCGTTGCGACTCGGTGGGCTCGCTCTGCCGCCTCGGCCGCAGCGAGGCGACATGCGCGCGCACGGACGGCTCGGGGAACCGGTCCACGGCGGTCTCCCAGCCCGCGGCGGACCAGGCGGTCTCGGCGTGGTGCAGCATCACCCCGCAGCCGAGCACTCCTTCCCGGTTGAACATGTCGGTGGCGGGCAGGAGCCGCTGCGGGTCCATCGACAGTGCCGCGGTGGCGCCGTCCCAGCGCCACCGCCACGGCTGCGCGTTGTGCAGCGAGGGTGCCCGCGAAGCACGCCCGAGAACCGCACGGACGGTGCCGAGATCGGGACCGACTGCCCCGCTCATGGAAGTCCCTCGTTCTCGGTGATCAGCAGTTCCTCGAGGGTCCGACGCGGCGTCGGCGGCGGGGCGTCGGCGCTCGTCGGCGCCCAGCCGACCCGCACGATCGCCTGCGGATAGGCGGAATCGTGCAGCAGCCGCTCCCGCAGCCGCGCGCGTTCGTGCGCGATCTCGAGTGGTTCGGTGAGCAGGCAGGTCGCGAGGCCGATCCCGGTCGCGGTCAGCAGCACGCTGCTGATCGCCTCGCCGGCGCGGAGTCGCGAGGCGCGATCGTCGGCCGAGGTGCCGACCACCAGGAGTTCGGCATGGTCGGGGCGACTCGCCGGGTCGAGGAATTCCGGCGCCGCGAACTCCCGGGGCGGGAAGTCGTCGTCCGGTCGCGGCGCAGGCGTGTTGCGTGCGGGTACGCCGTCGGCGCTGCCATGCCTGCCCGACCACATCGCGAGCTCGAACCGGTAGGTTTCGTCGTCGGCGTGTACCCGGCTCGCGGTCCGGGCCGCGGCCTTGACCCGTTCCCGGTCGTCGATCCGGCGCACCACCGCGCCGAGCACGGCGGCGCGCTCGGTGAGCAGGCCGAGATAGCCCGGTGGTACGGGCCAGGAGGTGTAGTGGCGACGGTCGGTACGTCGCTGGGTGATGGCAGCGCTGAGCGAGACATCGAGCGCGGTTGGCCGATGCGGTACCAGGGTCAGCGCGGCCAGATGGTCCGGTTCGGCCGGGTCGGGGATGCGGTGGATCACCGGCGCCCAGCCCATCGCCGTCAACGCCACCGTGAGGTGATGCAGGGCCGCTCCACAGCTGAGCACGATGTCGCGATGATCGGGGTCGGTGGCGGGTAGCGCGCGTCGCGTGTCGAGGTAGAGGTGGATGCTGCGGTCGGCGATGCGCCAGCGCCACGGCTGCACGTTGTGCACGGACGGCGCGCGGCCGGCGAGGGTGAGTGCCGCCTTGACGGTGGTGTCGTCGGGCAGTCCGTGTCTCATGATGTCCGTCCTTCGTCGCAGTGGGTTGTGTTCACCGTCCCAGCAGCCCGGCGGCCGGGATAAGGGCCCGACGTCCCCATTCGGAAGGACTTCGGGTATCCGTCGGCGTACCCCCGCGCCCTTCCCCCGCCGGTCCGCGCTCGGCAGGATGAAGTTCGTGGACAGTGAACGGCTTCTCCCGGCTCCGCCCGTGTGGAGGGCATGGTGGTGATGCGCCTGGCGAACCTCCCGGTCGCGGCGGGCCGCACCGCGAACGGCTTCGGCGCGGTGCTGTTCGACATGGACGGCGTCGTCACCGACACCGCGGCCGTCCATGCCATCGCGTGGAAACAGCTCTTCGACGAGGTCCTGCCCCGGCTGGCAGACCCCACCGTGACCCCATTCGACAGCGACGAGGACTACCGGCGTTTCGTCGACGGCCGTGACCGCGCCGATGGCGTCCGGACCTTCCTGGCCGCCCGGGGCATCACCCTCGACGAGGGTTGTCCCGACGACACACCGGATCGGCTGACTGTGGCGGGGATCAGCGCTCGCAAACAACAGCTGTTCACCGCCGAACTCGCCGCATCCGGAGTGCGCGTATTCCCCGACGCCGCCGCGCTGCTGCGCCGACTGCGCGCCGCCCGGGTGCCGACCGCACTGGTGACCGCCAGCGCCAACAGCGCCGCGGTGCTGACCGCGGCTGGGCTGACCGAGGCGTTCACGGCCCGTGTCGACGGAAACGACGCCCGCCGCTACGGATTGCCGGGCAAACCCGATCCGGCGATGTTCCTCGAGGCAGCCCGCAGGCTGCGAATCGAGCCGATCGATGCCGTCGTCCTCGAAGACGCCACGTCGGGGGTGCAGGCGGCCGTCGAGGGCAGGTTCGGACTCGTCGTCGGTGTCGATCGCACCGGTTCCGGCGCCCGCCTCGCGGCCGTGGGCGCCGACAACATCGTCACCGACCTGTCGGACCTGGCGCTGACATCCGCCGAGGAGGACCCGATCCCCGCGGCGGCTCGGTGGTGCGGTGGCGCTGTCACCGCGAGTTCGGGTGGCTGGAATCTGATCTACGACGATGTCGATCCGGCCCAGGAGGGCACGCGGGAAGCACTGTGCGCCACCGGCAACGGGTACTGGGCCAGCCGCGCCGCCGCCCCGGGCACCGTGCCCGACGGCATCCACTACCCCGGCACCTACCTGGCCGGCATCTACGACCGGTGCGTCTCGTCCGTCGGCGAGCGCGTCGTCGAGACCGAACACCTGGTGAACGCCCCCGACTGGACGTCGGTCGTGGTCCGGCACACCGACGGGACGGTCCTCCGGCCCGGCGCCCCCGAGATGGTCGGCCATCACCAGGATCTGAATCTACGCGCGGGCGTGCTCACCTGCCTCGACCGATACGAGGACGCCGCGGGCAGGCAGACGACGGTGACGACCCGGCGGTTCCATTCGATGGCCGATCCTCATGTCGCCGTTCTGGAAATGTCCGTGCTCGCCCACAACTGGGACGGCGAGATCATCGTCGAGTCCGTGATCGAGGGCCGGGTGCGCAACCGCAATGTCGCCGCGGACCGGGCACTGACCGCCGAGCACCTCGATCCGGGCACCCACCACCGGGTCGACGACGACACCGTGCTGTACGAGACCACCACCCGCCAGTCCGGGCTCACGATCGCCACCGCGGTGCGTACGCGCGTCGACGGCGCGCTCGCCGACCGCGCGTTCCTCGACGAACGCTCGCGGCCGGGTGTGGTCGCCACGATCCGGATCGGTCGTCGAACCCCGGTCCACATCGAGAAGGTCGCCGTGGTCAGCACCTCGCGCGACCGCGGCATCTCCACCGCCGCGCTCGCCGCCGCCGATCGCATCGGGATACTCGCCGACGCCGCCGGCCTGCGCGACGCCCATGTCGCGGCGTGGGCGCGGTTGTGGGATCGGTTCGCGATCCGGCTGGGCGATCGCCACGAGCACAACCTGGCGCTGAACCTGCACGTATTCCATGTCCTGCAGGCGGTGCACGTGACCGGCACCGACCTCGACATCGGTGTACCAGCGCGTGGCCTGCACGGTGAGGGCTACCGCGGGCACGTCTTCTGGGACGAGTTGTTCGTCTACCCGATGCTCACGCTGCGACAGCCCGAGCTGACCAGGGCGCTGCTGCACTACCGCTACGAGCGCCTGCCCCGGGCCAGGGCCGCTGCCCGCGCGGCCGGGCTCGACGGCGCGCTGTTCCCCTGGCAGAGCGGCAGCGACGGCCGGGAGGAGGCTCCGGCGGAGCTGTTCAATGTGCGAAACGGTCAGTGGATGCCGGACCATTCGTCTCGGCAGCGCCACGTGGGCCTGGCCGTGGCCTACAGCATCTGGCAGTACTACCAGGCCACCGGCGACGAACGGTTCCTCGTCGACGTGGGCGCCGAGATCGTGGTCGAGGTGGCTCGCTCCTTCGCCACGATGGCCGCCTACGACGCGGCCGACGACCGATACGACATCGAGGGCGTGATGGGACCCGACGAATACCACGACGGCGGACCGGAGTCACCCGGATGCGGGTTGCGCAACAACGCCTACACCAACGTGCTCGCCGCCTGGACGCTGGCGCGCGCCCGCGATGTGGTCCGGCTGCTCGACGGCCGCGACTGCGCGCCGCTGTGGGAACGGCTGCGGCTGCGCGCCGACGAACCGATCCGCTGGGACCGGGTCAGCAGGCGGTTGCGCGTGCCGTTCCATCGTGACGGCATCATCAGCCAGTTCGAGGGGTACGAGGATCTGGCCGAATTCGATTGGGAGGCCTACCGTGCGCGCTACGGGAACATCGAGCGGCTCGATCTGATCCTGCACGCCGAGGGCGACACGACCAATCGCTACAAGCTGTCCAAACAGGCCGATGTGTTGATGCTGTTCTACCTCTTCTCCGCCGAGGAGCTGCGTCACATCCTCGAACGGCTCGGCTATTCGCTACCGCCACAGATCATCCCCCGCACCGTCGAGTACTACCTGGCCCGCACCAGTCACGGGTCGACGCTGAGCCGCCTCGCCCATGCCTGGGTGCTGGCCCGCACCGATCGCAAGGCGTCGTGGTCGCTGTTCACCCGGGCCCTCGATGCCGATCTGGCCGACACCCAGGGCGGGACGACCAGAGAGGGCGTTCATATCGGAGCCATGGCGGGCACGGCCGACATGGTGCTGCGCTGCTATTGCGGTATCGAGACACGGCACGATCTGCTCCGGCTGCACCCGGTTCTGCCCGCCGAGTTGCGGGAGGCCGAGTTCACCATCTCCTATCGCGGGCAGCCGGTCATCGTGAACGTGACCCACGCCCGGGTGCGACTCGATCTGCCACCGAGCACCGCCGATCCGATCCGGGTCAGTGTCGAGGGCATCGAACGCGTCCTCGACGCGGGCGGGTGCTGGGAGGTCCCGCTCACGTCGAGCACCGGTACCGTCGCGATCAGCGCGCGCTGAAGTCGTCGCCGGCGGCACGCGGCAGTCATCCATCTCCTGGCCCGGTTCGGCCTTCATGGTCGCGCATGTCGATATCGGCGAGGATGCCGAATCCCTGGGCGGGATGGTGCCATTCCGTCCCCTCCGTGAGGCACTTCGGCCGTATCCGGGCCTGCGCTGACTCGAAAGACTGGATCAGGTAGCCATCGGAGCAGCGGAAAGGGGCCGCCATGGAGACGACGGTCGAGCACCGGGGACTCACCGACGCCGAAGCCGTCCTGCGCCACCGCCGCGACGGGGCCAACACCTTGCCCGAACCGCCCCCACCGAATCGGATCGCGCAGTTCGCCGCGCAGTTGTCCCACTTCTTCGCCGCGATGTTGTGGATCGCCGCCGCGCTGGCGCTCGTCGCCGGAATGCCCGCGCTCGCCCTGGCCATCGCCTGCGTCGTGATCCTCAACGGCGTGTTCGCGTTCGTGCAGGAGTTCCGCGCCGACCGGGCGGCGCAGCGCCTGCGCGACCTGCTGCCGGTCCGGGCCCGGGTCCGGCGCGACGGACGTGTCGTCACCGTCGAGTCGAGCATGCTCGTGGTCGGCGACCTGCTCGTACTCGAAGCCGGCGATCGGGTCTGCGCCGACGCGACGATGCGCGACGCGCGACACCTCGCCGTCGACGAGTCGATGCTCACCGGCGAGGCGGAACCGGTGCCGCGTGGCGCGAACGAGCCGGTCCTGGCAGGCACCTACGTCGTCGCCGGACAGGGCGAGGCCGAGGTGAGCGCCATCGCAGCGGACACCCGCCTGGCCACCCTGGCCGCCGTCACCGCCGGTGCGACCAGACCGCCCAGCCCGCTGACCCGCCAGCTGCACCGCGTCGTGCGACTGGTCGCGCTGATCGCGCTGCTGGTCGGCGTGACGTCCTTCGGCGCCTTCGCCGTGCTCGGCCGCGACCTCACCGAGAGCCTGCTGTTCTCGATCGGCGTCACCGTCGCCCTCGTCCCCGAAGGACTGCTGCCCACCGTCACCCTGTCGCTCGCTCGCGCCGGACAGCGCATGGCCGCCGAGAACGCCCTGGTCCGCAGGCTCGAAGCGGTCGAGACGCTCGGCGCGACCACCTTCATCTGCACGGACAAGACCGGCACCCTGACCCGCAACGAGATGCAGGTCGTCGAGGTGTGGACCCCGGACGGACAAGTCGACGTCGACGGCACCGGCTACGGTCCCGCCGCGACTCTGCGCGGCGGCGAGGGCGCGCTCGCGGCCACGCGCGCGGTCGCCGACTCCGCCGCCCGCTGTTCACCGGACGCGCGCGCCCAGCTGGTGCACGACAAGTGGGTGCCGATCGGTGACCCGATGGAAGTGGCCGTGCACGTCCTCGCCGCGCGCACCGGCGCCACGGCCCCACCGGCACCCCGGCACCGTACCCCGTTCGACACCCACACCCGTCTCGCGTCGGTGGTCGACGCCGACGGCGAACACATCACCGGCGCACCGGAAGCCGTTGTCGCGCTCTGCGATTCCGCACCGGCGGACGCGACGGAGCGGGTCGTCGACATGACCGCGCGTGGACTTCGCGTCATCGCCGTGGCCAGGGCCCGCGAGCCGGGCACCGCCCCGCGTCTGCTCGGCGTCATCGGACTCGAGGATCCGCCCCGACCCGATGTCGCCGCGGCGATCGCGGCCTGTCGCGGCGCGGGCATCGAGGTCGCCATGGTGACCGGTGACCACCCCGGAACGGCCACGGCCATCGCCGACCAGGTCGGCCTGTTCGGTCCGGACCGTGTCGTCGTCTCGGGCGCCGACCTCCCCGCCGACGACGCGGAACTGGCGACCCTGCTCGAACGCGGCGGGGTCGTGATCGCGCGGGTCGCGCCCGAACAGAAGCTGCGGATCGCGGCCGCGCTGCAACAGCGCGGGCATGTCGTCGCGATGACCGGCGACGGCGTGAACGACGGCCCGGCTCTGCGCACGGCCGATATCGGCATCGCCATGGGGGCCTCCGGCACCGATGTCGCGCGGGAGGCCGCCGATCTGGTCCTGCTCGACGACCACTTCGGCACCATCGTCGCCGCGATCCGGCTCGGCCGCGCGACCTTCGCCAACATCCGCAGGTTCCTGACCTACCACCTCACCGACAATGTCGCCGAGCTCGCGCCGTTCGCGCTCTGGGCAGCCAGCGGCGGCACCATCCCGCTGGGCTTCACGGTCTTGCAGGTGCTCGCGCTCGACATCGGCACCGACATGCTGCCCGCCCTCGCGCTCGGCGCCGAACCACCGAATCCCCGGACCATGGCGGGACGGCCCGCGGTCGGCACCCTCATCGATCGAACACTGCTGCGCCGGGTCTTCGGCGTGCTCGGCGCCACCGAGGCGACCGTCGGCATGATCACGTTCCTGACCGTGCTCGCCGTCGCAGGCTGGCGGCCCGGCGAGCAGGTGGATGCAAGGGTGCTGGCCTCGGCGTCGGGGGCGCTGTTCGTCGCGATCGTGTTCGGACAACTGTCGAACGCGTTCGCCTGCCGCAGCGAGTCACGGTGGGTGGGAGCGGTGGGCTGGCGCGGGAATCCGTTGCTGCTGGCCACGGTCGGGGTCGAGATCGGTTTGCTCGTCGTGTTCCTGTGGGTGCCGCCGCTGCCCCGCCTGCTCGGGGGCGCGCCGCCGAGCGCCTTGGGCTGGGGGCTGGCGGCCTGCGCGATACCCGCGTTGCTGGCGTCCGACACCGCGCACAAGGCGTGGCGCGGTCGTCGGCACCGGCGCCGGGTCGGTCGGCGCCCCTGACCGTCCGGGGTGGCGCTACCGCACGAGCCGCAACGTCACCTCGTTGTGTCGGTGCGAGCTACGTGTCCGACGTCGTTGTCGACCACGTGGAGGTCGTGCTCATGTCTCCATCATCGGCCCGGCTCCCACTCGTCGGCAGATCCGAACGACACGGTCGACGTGGCCATGGTGCCTCGTTCGGGAGGACTCCGTGGCCCGCGACAACGACATTCGCGCCGACGCCGAGGCGCCACCGGCGGGGACCATCGGGGACCAATGCCAGCGCTCGGCCGGGACCTTCGGCCGTATCGACCGGACCCGGCCACCGGCGACGCTGGAGACACACCGACGACCACCCGGAAAACGAGGGAATCGATATGGGCGAATTCGTCACCGAGTTCAACGACCTGCGGCTGACCGACGCCGATCGTGCCGGCGGCAAGGGCGCCAACCTCGGCGAACTCGTCGCGGCCGGGTCGCCTGTCCCGTCCGGCTTCGTCATCCTGGCCGCGTCCTACGAACACGTCCTCACCGAGGGGGCCGCGGGCGCCGAACTCGATCGACTGCACAGCCGGGCCGTGGCCGCGAGCACCGATCCCGCCGCGGTGGGCGCCCTCTGCGACCGGATGGCGGCGCTGGTCCGGTCCGCGGAGCTCGACGATGTGGTGCGCGCGCCGGTGCTGGCGGCCTACCGCGCCCTCGGCGACGACGTGGCCGTGGCGGTGCGCTCCTCGGCGATCGGCGAGGACAGCGCGAGCGCCTCCTTCGCCGGGATGAACGTCACGCGCACCAACATCCGTGGCGACACAGCGCTGCTACACGCCGTCGTCGACTGCTGGGCCTCGCTGTTCACCCCTCGGGTGGTGACCTACCGGGCGCGGCGCGGCATGCGCGGGCGACCGGTGATGGCTGTCGTGGTGCAGACGATGGTGGCCGCCGAATGCTCCGGTGTCGCGTTCACCGCCGACCCGACGACCGGGCGCCGCGACCGGGTGGTCGTCGAAGCGGCCCGCGGCCAAGGCGAAGTCGTGGTGTCCGGCGAGGCCGAGCCCGACACCTACCTGTTCGACGCCGCGGGCCCCACCCTGCTGCACACCCGGGTCGGCCGGCAGCGATGGGCTGTCGTGGCCGGACCCGACGGCGACCGGCGGGTCGCGGTCACCGACGACGAGGCCGCCACCCCGGTGCTCACCGAGGACCGGGCACGCGCGGTCGCCGAACTGGCCCTGGCGGTCCAGGCCCATCACCACGGCATCCCACAGGACATCGAGTGGGCATTCGACCACGCCGGCCTGTGGATCGTGCAGGCCCGGCCCATCACCACACCGACCGGATCCGATGCCGCCGGGCCGGGCCACAACGTACTCATCCGCGGGGTCGGCGCCGCGCCCGGCACCGCCACCGGCCGCACCCGGGTACTGGCCGGTCCCGACGAAGGCGCCCAGCTGCGCGACGGTGAGGTGCTGGTCGCGCCGATGACCAACCCGGATTGGCTGCCGACGCTGAGCCGCGCCGCCGCGGTGGTCACCGACAGCGGCGGCATGACCTGTCATGCCGCGATCGTGGCCCGTGAACTGGGCATTCCGTGCATCGTTGGCGCACGCACCGCCACGACCGCCCTCGCCGACGCCACCCTGGTCACCGTCGACGGATCGACCGGCGAGGTCACCGCAGGCCGCAGCGTCGCCGATCGGATCACCGTCGCGGCCGCACCGCCGCCGTCGGCGGCCGCACCCACCGCCACCAAGATCTATGTCAACCTCGCGACCCCGGAGCGCGCTGCCCAGGTCGCCGCGGGCGACGTCGACGGTGTCGGGCTGCTCCGCGCCGAGACCCTGCTGACCGCCGCCCTGGACGGCCGCCACCCCCGCGAGGTCATCGCCGCCGGTGAGCAGCGGCTCTTCCTCGATCGCATGAGTGAATCGCTGCACCGCATCGCCGAACCATTCGGGACGCGACCGGTCGTCTACCGCACCACCGACTTCCGGACCAACGAGTTCCGCGCACTGCGCGGCGGCGAGCAGTACGAGCCCGTCGAGCACAATCCGATGATCGGCTACCGCGGCTGCTACCGCTATATCCGCGAACCCGACCTGTTCGCCGCCGAGCTGGCCGCCCTGGCCGCGGCCCGCGAACGTCACCCCAATCTGCACGTGATGGTCCCGTTCGTGCGCACCCGCTGGGAGCTCGAGGCCTGCCTCGAACTGATCGACGCGAGCCCGCTGGGCCGCCAACGCGGGCTGCACCGGTGGGTGATGGCCGAAGTGCCGTCGGTGGCCTACTGGCTGCCCGAATACGTGGGTCTGGGAGTCGACGGCGTCTCGATCGGCAGCAACGACCTCACCCAGCTCATGCTCGGTGTCGACCGCGACTCCGAACAGTGCGCGGAACTGTTCGACGAATCCGATCCCGCCGTACTGGACGCGATCTCCCGGATCATCGGTACCGCGCGCCGGCTCGGCATCACCTCCTCGCTGTGCGGACAGGCGCCGTCGAATCGTCCCGCCTTCGCCGAACACCTCGTCCGGATGGGCATCACGTCGGTCTCGGTGACGCCGGACGCCGTCACCGCCACCCGCAACGCCGTCGCCGCCGCCGAACGGCGAGTGCTGCTCGATCACGCGCTCACCGCAGCCAGCACGGAAACACAGTGACCTCCAACAACTTCCGCCCATCCGCAACGAAAGGTTCGATCATGTCCGATCTTCATGGCCGCAGCGTCGTCGTCACCGGCGCCGCCCGCGGCATCGGCGCGGCCGTCGCGCGCACCCTCGCCAAGTCCGGCGCCGGGATCGTCGTCGCCGACCTGCTCGAGCACGACGGCAAAGCCGTCGCCGAATCCCTGGGCTCCCAGGCGATCTTCCGGCATCTCGACGTCACCGACGAGGACGAGTGGCGGCGGGTGCTCGACGACGCCGAGGCGACGTTCGGACCGCTCGCGGTCCTGGTGAACAACGCGGGCATCGTCGACTTCGGCGGCGTCGAAGCCGAATCGCCCACCCAGTTCCGCCATGTGCTCGACGTCGATCTCGTCGGCTCCTGGCTGGGTATGCATCTGGCCGCGCCCCGGCTGCGGGCCGCGGGCGACGGCGTCATCGTCAACGTCTCCTCGACCGCGGGCTTGATCGGCTACTCGGGCATCTCCGGCTACGTCGCCGCCAAGTGGGGCCTGCGCGGCCTGACCAAAGCGGCCGCGATCGAGCTCGGCGGTGCCGGAATCCGCGTCTGTTCGGTGCATCCGGGACCGATCCACACCGCGATGACCGCCGGCATGGATCCGGGTATCGCCGCGGCGCAGCCGCTGCCACGCTTCGGCGAACCGGAAGAGGTCGCCGCCATGGTCGGCTTCATCGTCACCGACGCGACTTTCTCCACCGGTTCGGAGTTCGTGCTCGACGGCGGCGCCACCGCGGGCGCGGCGCTGCTCACCCCCTCCTGAGGAGACCCGATGCTCACCTCGGCTTCGGCACCGGCACAGGTGCACGAAACGCATACCGGAGTCGTCCTGCTCTACGGCGACCGCGCGTACAAGGTCAAGAAGTCGCTGCGCACCGACTTCCTCGACTTCAGCACCCCGGCCCTGCGCGAACGCGCGTGCGCGCGCGAACTCGAACTCAACCGCAGGCTGGCGCCGGACGTCTACGTCGGGGTCGCCCACCTCAGCGATCCGGCGGGCGGTCCGGCCGAGCCGGTGCTGATCATGCGCCGGATGCCCGAGTCGCGCCGGTTGTCCGAACTGCTCACCGACAGTCAGGGCCTGACCCCGGCGGCCTCGGCTGCCCTGGTCCGTTTGCTGGTGCGATTCCACGACGCGGCCGCACGCGGCCCCGAGATCGACCACGAAGGCACCGTCACCGCCGTGCGCGCCCGGTGGCGGTCCCTGCTCGACCCGCTGCGTGCCGCGCCCGCCGACCTCGTCGACCCCGACCTGTGTGCCCGCGTCGACCGAGCCGCGATGCGCTTCCTCGACGGCCGGGCCGCCCTGTTCGACAGCCGGATCGCCGACGGCTACCTCGTCGACGGTCACGGCGATCTACTGGCCGAGGACATCTTCGAACTCCCGGACGGGTTCCGGGTCCTCGACTGCCTCGATTTCGACGACCGTCTGCGCTATGTCGACCGGCTCGACGACATCGCGTTCCTGGCGATGGACTTCGAGTTCCTCGGTCACGGCGCGCTCGGTGACCGGCTCGTCGCGGACTACCAGCGGATGAGCGGGGACACCGCGCCCACGTCACTGCGCGACCACTACATCGCCTACCGGGCGACCGTGCGCGCGAAAGTGGATGCCCTGCGCGCCGACCAGGGCGACCCGGCCGCGGGCGAGCGACTGCGCGCCCACCTGCGCATCGCCGCGGACCGTCTGACCCGCGGCGCGGTGCGGCTCACCCTGGTCGGCGGTCTTCCGGGAACCGGGAAGTCCACTGTGGCCGCCGAACTCGCCGCCGAGACCGGCGCGGTCGTGCTCGCCAGCGACCACATCCGCAAAGAACTGGCCCGAGTCGACGCAGTGCCGGGGCACCTCGGGCAGTTCGGCGCGGGCCGCTACTCCGACGCCAACCGGGCCCGCGTCTACGACGAACTCCTGTGGCGGGCCAGAGTGCTGCTCGCCGGCGGCGTCTCGGTGATCCTCGACGCCAGCTGGACCTCCGCCGAGGATCGACAGCGCGCCACGGCCACCGCCGCCGAGGCCTGCGCCGATCTCGTTCTCCTGCACTGTGTCTGCCCGACCGACCTCGCGCATCGCCGCATCGAGGGCCGCCACGGCCACGAATCCGACGCGACGACCGCGATCGCCGACGCGATGGCCGTGACCGCGGCGCCATGGCCCGACGCGGTCACCGTCGACACCAGCACAGCGCTCGCCGACTCCGTCGCCACCGCCCTGCACGCCTGGCGCACCCGCACCCCGCCCGTTCCCGTCACGACCTCGTCCTGAACCGGTGTCCCTCGGAAAGGCCCGACGATGACCGACCACCCCGACAATCCCCACCGATCCGTCGGCGCCGAGGTCGTCGTCGGCGCCGACGGATCGACCGGCTCGGCAATCGCGGTGCGCTGGGCGGCCCGCGTCGCCGTCGCCCGCAACCGCAGGCTGCGGATCGTGCACAGCATCGACCCCGTCACCACGGCCACACCTCGGGGCCTCTACGACGCGTTCGTCGCCTTCACGATGCAGGACATCCGGCTCCGCGCCGAACGGGTCCTCGCCGGTGCACTCGACGACGCTCTGGTCGTCGCACCAGAGCTGGCGGTCAGCACCGAACTCACCGACGGCAACGCCGCGCGGGCCCTCGTGGAACGGTCCGCACAGGCACATCTGGTGGTGCTCGGCGCGACCGCCTCGACGGGCTCGATGGCCCATCTCGGCTCCACTCTGCTCGCGGTGACCTCCCACGCCCGCGGCTGCGTCGTGGTGGTGCGCGGGTCCGACCCGGACACCCGGACCGGACCGGTCGTCGTCGGTGTCGACGGCAGCGCCGTCGGCGAGCCCGCCATCGCCGCCGCGTTCGCCGAAGCCGCCGAACGCGGCAGCGACCTGGTCGCCGTCCATGCCTGGAGCGATCTGTCCCGCGGCGGATTCGCGGGCTCGAGCTATCTCGAGCTGCCGATCCCCGACTTCGACACCGCCGAAGAGGCGCTGTTGGCCGAACGGCTGGCCGGCTGGACCGAGCAATACCCCGAGGTCGTCGTCCGCCGTGAGATCGAGCTCTACGATCCGCGCGAACGGCTGGCGCGGTGGTCGCGGACCGCGAGCCTGATCGTCGTCGGCAGTCGCGGCCGCGGTGGGTTCCGCGGCCTGCTCCTCGGCTCGACCAGCAACTGGCTGGTGCAGCACGCCGACTGCCCCGTGCTGGTCGTGCACCCCGACTGAGCCGGCGACGAAGGCATTTGGTCCCCGCTGAACAGGCGCAATGGCCGTCTCGGCGAACCCCCTTACCGACCAGACTCGAGGTATGAGCGAACAACCAGTTCCCCGAGTCCCTGACCCTCCGACCCTCCGAGCCGCTGTCGGTCTCGGATGCCGGGCGCCGTCGGTCCACAACACCCAGCCGTGGCGGTGGGTCTTCGACGGCACCCGACTGCACCTGTTCCGCGACGCCGACCGGCAACTCACCGCGGCCGACCCGCACGGTCGCCAAGCCGTGATGAGCTGCGGCGCGGCGCTGCACCACGTCCGCACCGCCTTCGCCTCCTTCTGCTGGGGTACCGATGTCGCCCGCCTGCCCGACCTCGGTCGGCCCGACCTGCTGGCCACCCTCGAGTTCCGGCCGTGGCCCGATCCGCCCACCGCGGTGTTCCGGCGGGCCGAGGCGATCGAATACCGCTACACCGACCGACTGCCGATGGCGGAGCCCAGCGGCTGGGCGTCGGTCAGGGCGGAGCTCGAGGACCTGGTCAGCGCACACGAACTCACCCTCGACGTGCTCGACGAAGACGCGCGCGCCCGACTGTCGGTGGCTTCGGAACAATCCGGCGCGCTGCGCCGCTACGACATGGAGTACCAATCCGAAATCCATTGGTGGGCAGGTCATCCCGATATGCCCGAGGGAGTGCCGCCCGCGTCGCTGGTCTCGGAGTCCGAAGCCGCCCGCGTCGGCGTCGCCCGCACGTTCCCGTCGCCGGGACCCGGCGCCCGCCGCGGTGAGCTGCGCGACCACGCGCGCCTGGCCGTCCTCACCGCCACGAGCGAGACACCACTGTCCTGGCTGCATACCGGCGAGGCGCTGTCGGCGGCCCTGCTCGAATGCACCGCGTCCGGCTTGTCGACCTGCGCGCTGACCCACATCACCGAACTGGCCGCGGGGCGGCGACTGTTGAGCAGCCTCATCGGCCACCCCGGCGTCCCCCAGGTCGTGCTGCGAATCGGTGTCGCGCCCGACGATCGGCGACCGCCGCCCACCCCGCGCAGGCCGCTGAGCGATGTCCTCACCACGACGACATGAGCGCGCCCGGCACCACAGCGAGGCGGCCACCGGAATCCGGTGGCCGCCTCGCTCTGTTCGAGCAGCGTCACTACTTTCTGCTGCGGACGACGATCGTCGGGATCTCCACCGAATGCAGCAGCGCGTTGCTGGTCGAGCCGAGCAGCATGCTCGAGAAGCCACCGCGGCCGTGGCTGCCCACCACGACCAGTTGCGCCGAGGCCGCTTCGTCGACCAGCGAGCGCACGGGCCGGTCGGCGACCACGATCCGGCGCACCGGCACATCCGGGTAGCGCTCGGCGTAGCCGGCGAGGGTTTCGGCGAGGTCGGCCTCGGCCGACTGCCTGCCCATCTCCCACCCGAACGCGGGCAGATCCAGTGCGCTGGAGTCGCTGAACGCGTGCAGCGCGACCAGTTCGACCTTGCGCCGCGATGCCTCGTCGAACGCGAGCTCGACCGCGGGCACACTGTTGGCGGTGCCGTCGACACCGACCAGCACCGGCAGGGCCGCCGAGACCGGGTCGATCGCCGCGATGCCGTGGATCACGGCCACCGGGCAGTGCGCGTGCTGAGCCGCCGCACGGCTGACCGACCCGAGCAGGCCACGCTGGAAGGCGCCGAGGCCACGACTGCCCACGACGAGGATCTCCGCCGTCGTCGAGCGCTCGATCAGCAGCGGCGCCGCCATTTCGAACGCGACCTCGGTCGTGATCGTGAGGTCCTCGTCCGGTACCGCGGCGCGGGCGACCCGTTCGGCCTCGCCCACCACCCGCTCGGCATCGACGCGCAGCCATTCCAGGTCCGCCTCCCCCAGGGACATGCCGGGACCGAACCCGGTCTGCAACGCCCCCGAGGTCAGGATGTGCAGGGGCAGGTGGTGCAGCGCCGCCTCGGCCGCGGCCCATGCGGCGGCCTGGTAGGAGTTCGCCGACCCGTCGACCGCGGCCAGCACCGGCCGGGGACGATGTTCGGTGGGCCGTGCCTTCTTGTCGGTCATCGGGGTACCTTTCCTCGTCGGGTCAACCAGACCAACGCCGGTTCACCTTCGAGCATCGTCGCGGCCGATGGACCCTCGGCAGGGGACAAAGTCATCGCGGGGGCGGGCCGATCGACCTCGAATTCGCCGTGGTCCGTGCCCGGCGGCCGCGCTTGCGGCAGGTCAGGCCACCGGTCCCCGGCTTCCGGGACCTTCGGCCCTGCCTGTCCACACCTCCGGCGCGCGAGGCTGTGCAGATGATCACCACGTACTTCCGGCGGCTCGATCCCCGAAGGGCCACGCTGTGCGTGTTCTCCGGGCTGCTGGCGATCTGGGCCTTCGCCGGATCCCTCGGCCTCATCACCGGCGCACTGTCCCTCGGTCCCGTCGCCGAGGCCCGCCTGCCGTGGCACAGCCCCATCCTCGCCGGCGTGCTGCTCGCGCTGGTCGTCGGCCTGCCGATGACCGTCGTCGCCCTCACCGTCACCCACGACGATGATCCGGCGACCGCTCAGACGACCCTGGCCGCGGCGTACCTGCTGATCGGTTGGGTCCTGGCACAATTGCTGATCCTGCGTGAGTTCAGCTGGTCGCAGCCGGTCTGCGTGATCCTGGCGGTGACCGTGGCCGCCCTCGGCGCACCCCCACTCGGACACCAGCCCACTCTCCGGCGCTGAACGTGATCATCGCCGAGTACCGAGAGCATCACCTCGCTCCCTGTGCCGCCGAGTTGGCGGACAATGAAGGACGACGTTCCCCCACGCGAGAGAGAGCCTTCCATGACCACGGTATTTCTGGTCGACGACCACGAGATCGTCCGGCGCGGGGTGGGCGATCTGATCGCCCTGGAACCGGACCTCGAGGTCATCGGTGAGGCGGGGACTGTCGCCCAGGCGCTGGCCCGGATTCCCGCTTTGCGTCCCGATGTCGTCGTGCTCGACGTCCGCCTGCCCGATGGCAACGGCATCGAGCTGTGCCGCGAGCTGCTCTCGGCCGACCTGGGCCTACGCTGTCTGATCCTGACCTCGTTCACCGACGAGCAGGCCATGCTCGATGCGATCCTGGCCGGTGCCAGCGGATATGTCGTCAAGGACATCCGCAGCCTGGAGCTCATCCATGCCGTCCGTGAGGTCGGCGAGGGCAAGTCGCTGCTGGACAACCGGGCCGCGGCCGCCCTGATGGCCAAGCTGCGCTCGGAGGCGCAGGAGGACACCGGCCCGCTGGCGACACTGACCGAGCAGGAGCGCACGCTGCTGTCGCTGCTGGGAGAAGGCCTGACCAACCGTCAGATCGCGGCGCGCATGTTCCTGGCCGAGAAGACCGTCAAGAACTACGTGTCCCGGTTGCTGACCAAACTGGGTGTCGAACGGCGCACGCAGGCCGCGGTGATGGCCGCCGATCTGGACCGGCCGCAGCGACGATGATGTCCCGGCCTCCCCGTCGTGGCGTGGAAGAATGCAGGTCATGGACGACGAGTCGGTAGGTGGCGCGCGGCCGCCGGTGACCGAGACCCTGTCTCAGTTGCGGTTGCGTGAGCTGCTGGCCGAGGTGCAGGACCGGATCGCCCAGATCGTCGATGTCCGCGACCGGATGGATCGGTTGATGGAGGCCATGCTCGTTGTGACGGCGGGCCTGGATCTGGACAACACGTTGCGCACGATCGTGCATACCGCGATCGAACTGGTCGATGCCCGTTACGGCGCGTTGGGGGTGCGCGAGACCGACAAGACCAGCAATCAGCTCGCCGAGTTCGTCTACGAGGGCATCGACGACCGCACGCGGGTGCTGATCGGTGATCTGCCGCGCGGGCACGGGGTTCTCGGGTTGTTGATCGCCGAGCCGAAACCGATTCGGCTGACCAACCTTTCCGATCATCCGTCGTCGGTCGGGTTTCCGGAAAATCATCCGCCGATGCGGACGTTCCTGGGTGTTCCGGTGCAGGTGCGCGGCGAGGTGTTCGGCAACCTCTATCTCACCGAGAAGGCCGGTGGCTTCGAGTTCACCGAGGACGACGAGGTGGTGGTACTGGCGCTGGCCGCCGCCGCGGGCATCGCGATCGAGAACGCCCGGTTGTACGAGCAGTCGCGGGTGCGCCAGCAGTGGCTCGAGGCGATGCGGGACGTGGCCACCGAGCTGCTGGCGGGCAGTCCGTCCGAGGAGGTACTCGGGATGGTCGCCGAACGTGGCCTGCTGCTGACGAATGCGGCGTGTACGTTCCTGGCGCTGCCCGAGGACCCCGACATCCCACACGACGAGGTCACCGAGCTGGTGGTGGTCGCGGCGGCCGGCGCCGACGCCGGTGTGCTGGTCGGCAAGCACATCCCGGTCACCGATTCGCATTCGGCCGAGGCGTTCCGCACCGGACACAAGGTCACCGCCGACTCCCCGGCGCACAACCCGATCTTCGATTCCGTCGACAAGTTCGGGCCGGTCCTCACCTTGCCGCTGCGCGCGAACGGCACCGTCACCGGCGTACTCACCACCGTGTTTCCCGCCGGCTCGCAGCAACTCGGCGCCACGGATCAAACGCTGATGGCCGCGTACGCCGATCAAGCGGCGGTGGCCTTGCAGCTGGCCGCGACCCAGCGCCGGATGCGTGAGCTCGATGTGTACGCCGACCGCGACCGGATCGCCCGCGGCCTGCACGACCACGTCATCCAGCGGCTGTTCGCGGTCGGCTTGTCGCTGCAGAGCACGATACAGCGGACCAAAACCGCCGAAGTGCGCACCCGGCTCGACGAGACCATCGACGATGTCCAGGCGATCGTGCAGGACATCCGGCATTCGATCTTCGACCTGCAGTCCAATACCGCCACCGATTCCTCGTCCTATCGCAAGCGTCTGCACAACATCATCACCGAGATGACCACCGATACCGGGCTGCGCACCACGGTGCGCCTCGCCGGACCTGTCACGGTGCTGGAACCTCCGCTGTCCGACCACGTCGAAGCCGTGTTGCGAGAAGCGCTCAGCAACGCCGTACGACACGCGAAAGCCACGACCATCTCGATCGAACTGGTGGTGCGCGACGAGGTGACCATCGAGGTCGCCGACGACGGCACCGGCCTCGACCCCGACATCACCCGGCGCAGCGGCCTGGCGAATCTGGCCGCCCGCGCCGAAGAGTCAGGCGGCACTTTCACCGTCCGCCCCCGTGACGGCGGCGGCACCGTCCTGCGCTGGTCGGCCCCGCTGCCTTAGCCCGTCAGCCGGTGGTCGAGGGGTGGACGTCGGCCATCACGCGCACCGTGCGCAACGACCGCCAGTACATCGCGGGCAGTGCCGCCGCGCATTCGGCGGTGCGATCGATCTCGCGCTGCAGCAACAGCCCGTAGGTGAACGTCGACTCCCCCGCGTTCTCCGCTTCTCTGGTCAGCTGGATCAGGTGATGCTTGGCCACCACCGCGTCCTGGTGATCACCGAGCAGGTCCTGCAGGGCGATCAGACCCTCGGCGGCCTGATCGCTGCGCGCGGGATCCAGGTCGTGCACCGACTCCAGGTAGTAGCGGGTGCGCCGGATCGCCTTGCGCAGCGCGTGCATCGCCGCGTCGGTGGCATCCTCGTCCCTGGCCGACTCGATCGCGCGCATCCGCCGCCGCACCCGCGCCAGCAACGCATCGAGCACCACGGCGTTGTCCGGCTCATCGATCCCGGGCACCACACCGCTGCGCAACAACCGTTCCTCGGCCATCAGATCCTCGATCATGGCCGGAAACCGCGGCGAGGCCAGCAGATCGCGCGCGGCGGTCCAGGCCGGTCGCACCCGCGCGTCGAAGTACTTCGACGTCCGGGCCCGCACCGGACCCCGTAGGTAGCGCGGGCGCAGCACATCCATCGCGGCGTGCAGGCGCGCGGACTGCGTACGCAGTTCCTGGGCCGCGCCCAGACTGATACCGAACCAGCGCAGTTCCTCGATCAGCCGTCGGATCTCGGTCTGCCTGCCGATCGCGGGCCGGTGCGCAGACAGCGCGCTGCGAGCACGGCGCGCGGCGATCACCATCTCGACGACCGCATCCGGGTCATCGTGGCCGGCCGCGATCTGACCGTCCATGATCGTTTCTCGTTGGGTGTGCAGATAACGAGCCAGCAGGACACTCACCCGCTGCGGCTCCGACGCGGTCGACGCGTCGCCGGTCGTCTGGATCTGGATGCTCATCGCCGAACCTGCCTCGGTAGGGGGTGTGTCTGTCCCTTCACCCTGCTCCGTCCCGCTCCGGCTCCCCAGTGCCGTTGGCCCCGCCGAGTCCTCGATCGCGGCCACCGACGCCCACGACGAAGGGCCCACCGGTGCGGGCCCTGAGACCCTGCCGCTCGTCCCGGGAACCGGCGCACAGTGACAGAAACGGAAAGGAAGACATCATGACCACACCCGGAAACCCGAAGCAGCCGGTCGTCGTCGGTGTCGACGGATCGGACCAGTCGCGCCGAGCGCTGCGCTGGGCCGCGGACTTCGCCGCGCACCACCGGGTACCGCTGCAGCTCGTCTACGCCGCCGACGTCCCGGTCGACTACGGGCCGGGCCTGGCTGGTCCCCTCTACGACCTCGAAGCGCTGCGCAAACACGGCGAGTCCGTGGTCGCCGCCGCCGCCGTGGTGGCAACCGAGCTCACCACGCCGATCGCCGATATCACCGTCTCGACCGACGCCGTCCTCGGCTCCGCGGTCGCGGTACTGCGTCAACGCAGCGAATCGGCGCGCCTGCTGGTCGTCGGCAGCCGGGGACTCGGGGCTTTCCGCCGCACCCTGCTCGGCTCGGTCAGCACCGCGATCGCCCGACATGCCGCGTGCCCGGTCGCTGTGATCCCGGAGTCGGAGGCACCGGCCGACGGCCCGGTGGTGGTCGGGGTCGACGGTTCACCGTGCAGCGTCGAGGCGGTCGCCATCGCCTTCGACGAAGCCGCCCGCCGCGATACCCGCCTGATCGCGATCCACGCCTGGTCGGAGTTCTACCGCTACGAGGCCCGCTCGACGATGCAGACCGAAGCCGAGGCGGTGCTCGCGGAAAGCCTCGCCGGCTACGCCGAGAAGTATCCCGAGGTCACCGTCGAACGGGTCGTCGTCGAAGACCGCCCGGCCAGAGCGGTCCTCGCGGCCGCGTCCGATGCCCAGCTGATCGTCGTCGGCAGTCACGGGCGCGGCGGGTTCGCCGGCATGACCTTGGGTTCGGTCGCTCAGACCGTCCTGCACGGCGCCGAGGCTCCGCTGATCATCGCCCGGCCGACCACGAGCCGCTGATCGCCACGATCGACGGTGCGGCCGGTCACGGCACCAGGACCGCCGCACCGTCGAAGCGGCCGAGGGACAGATCGCTCAACGCGCGATCCGCGTGATCGAGCGGGTAGCGGTGGGTCGAGACCGTGAGCCGACGCTGCTGCGCGAGCTCGAGGAACTCCTTGGCCTGCGCCCGCGTGTTCGAGGTGACGCTGCGGATCTGGCGCTCCCGGAACAGATGTCGTTGATAGTTCAGTGGCGGCACGTCGGTGAGGTGGATACCGGCCACCGCCAGCGTCCCCCCGGCGTCCAGCGCCGCCATCGCCGGCAGGACCAGGGCGCCGACGGGAGCGAACAGGATCGCCGAATCCAGCGGTTCCGGCGGTGCGTCGGCGGCGCCCTGCACCGAATCCGCGCCCAAGGCCAGGGCCAGCTCCCTGGCCGCCGCATCCCTGGTCATCACGTGCACGCGCGCGCCCCGGGCGAGAGCGACCTGCGCGGTGAGATGAGCACTGCCGCCGAAGCCGTAGATGCCGAGCACCCCACCGTCGGGCACCTCGGCCCGCACGAGCGCGTGATAGCCGATGATGCCGGCGCACAGCAGCGGTGCCAGCTCGTCGTCGCGGTAGCCGCTCGGCAATGCCACCGCGAAATCGACCGGCACAGTGGCGAACTCGGCATACCCGCCGTCGGCGTCCCAGCCCGTGTAGCGCGAGCGCGGACACAGGTTCTCCGCCCCGCGCAGACAGTACCGGCACTGTCCACACGTGTACCGCAGCCACGGGATGCCGACTCGATCACCGACCGCCACGTTCACGCAGCCGTCCGGAACCGACACCACCTCGGCGACCACCTCGTGGCCCGGAGTCACGTGCTTGCGGTGCACCGGCAGATCGCCTTCGACGACGTGCAGATCGGTCCGGCACACACCGCACGCCAGTACCCGCACCAGGAGCTCGCCGGGGCCGGGTTCCGGGACCGGTTCGTGTCCGAGCCGCAGCGGCGCCGAGCCGACCGGACCGGGATGTTCCACTCGCCACGTACGCATCATGTCGTCGCTCCTTCTGTTCGCCCCGCTGTGCCGATGCCACCCTGACACGCCCGCCCGGTGTGGGGCCGGAGGCCGAGGGCCAGTCCACCGAAGTCCTCGACAGCAGAGCACTTCGGCCCTCTTCCACCGCCGCCGCGTCGGGCGAGAATCGGCTGCGCACGTTCCCTGTCCGAGCAGTGAGGCAGTACCGATGTCAACACCGACCACCCGCCCCGTCGTCGTCGGCGTCGACGGCTCCGATTCCGCCCTCACCGCCGTTCGCTGGGCCGCCAGGGCCGCGGTCCTGCGCGACACATCGCTGCACGCGGTGCACGCGATGAGCTCGGGCTGGGATCTGGGCCGCGTCGGCACGGTGTCGATACACAATCAGCACTTCCACGACGACGGCCGGGCCGCGCTGGCGAGCGCGACCACGGTCGCCCTGGCCGAGACCGCACCCGATCACCTCGAGATGCGAACATCGGTGGTGAGCCCGGCCCCGGTGTCGGCGCTGCGCCGTAGCGCCCGCCATGCCCAGCTCCTCGCGGTCGGCACCCGCGGCCTCGGTGCCTTCGAACGGGCGCTGCTCGGTTCCGTCAGCAGCGCGCTGGCGCGCCGTCCCGTGTGTCCGCTCGCGATCGTCCCCGCCTCGTTCGATCCCGCGCCCGACCGTCGACCCGTACTGGTCGGTCTCGACGGTTCCCCGGGCAGCGACCGCGCCCTCGACTTCGCGATCGAGGAGGCGTCGCTGCGCGGTGTCGGCCTCGTCGCGCTGCGCGCGTGGACGACACCGGCCCCCGGCGTACACGACTCCCGGATGACCGAGCACACCCATCGCCTGCTGGCCGACAGCCTGGTCGGCTACGGCGAGAAGTATCCCGATGTGCCGATCACCCGGATCGTCACCGACGACGATCCGGCGCGCCGATTGCTGCGCGAGTCGGCCGGTGCCCAACTGCTCGTGCTCGGCAGTCATCGGCGCGGCGCCCACGACGGTTTCGGGTCGGTGAGCCGAACCGTCGCGTACGCCACCGAGATCCCGCTCGTGCTGGCCGGGCACCGTTGACACCGGCGCCCTACGCCCTGGCGCGTTCCCTGGCCAGGGCGCGGTCGCGTTGTTCTTCGAAACGCGGAATCCGCACCTGGGCCAGGTCGTCGAGGAATCCGGCGAGCCGCTCGCGCACCTGCTCGCCGCGCGCACCGAAATCGTTGCGGCCGAAGATGTTCCACTGCCGCAGCACCGGCTGCAGGACCTCCTCGAGGTGCTGTCGCAGGTCGTAGACACCGTGCTTGGCCATCAGCACGCCGTGACGACGGAAGTTCGGCATTCCCGCGCCGGGCATGCGGAAGTTCTCCACGATGTCGGCGATCGCCTCGATCGCCTGATCCGGCACCAGATCCAGCGCCGCCGCGCACACGGTGCGATAGAAGATCATGTGCAGGTTCTCGTCGGCGGCGATGCGTTGCAGCATCCGGTCGGCGATCTCGTCGTCACACACCCGCCCGGTGTTGCGGTGGGTGACGCGGGTCGCCAGTTCCTGAAAGCTGACATAGGCCACCGAGTGCAGGAACGCCGAGCCACTGTCGATGTCGGCTGCCGTGGCCCCGGAGGCGAAGCCATTGGTCATGTGGACCATCCTGGCGTTCTCGAGCGCCACCGGATCGACCCCGCGGGTCACCACCAGATAGTCGCGCAGCACGATGCTGTGCCGCATCTCCTCCGCGGTCCATCGGCCCACCCACGTGCCCCACGCACCGTCGCGGGAGAAGTTCTCGGCGATCTCACGGTGATAGGAGGGCAGGTTGTCCTCGGTGAGCAGGTTGGTGATCATCGCCGCCCTGGCGACCTCGCCGAGCTTGGATTGATCACTCTCCCAGTCGGTTCCACCCAACGCCGCGAAGTTTCGCCCTTCGTCCCACGGGACGTAGTCGTGCGGATGCCAGTCCTTGGCCAGCGCCAGGTGGCGGTGCACGCAGTCCTCGGCCGTCGGTTCGAGTTCGGTGAGAATCTCGCGCTGTGTCAGATCGCGGGTCAACGGGGGTGCCTGCCCTTCTGTTCGAGGAGTCGGATGCCGGTGACGATCTCGGGTTCGATGGCCACGACGGTGTCCATCACCCGGCCGACCCACGGCCGCAACAGCTGTTCGTAACGCGCCACCCGCGCCGGATCGGTGACGGTGCGCGCCAATCCGGTGACCATGACCGACCACCCGGTGCGCCGCACCGCGTCGATGTCGTCGACCTGGTAGGCCACCACCACGGGCGCGTTGGCTTGCACCGCACCGGTCAACCGCGAGGTGAGCCGGGTGCGGACGACGATCACGTCGTCCTCGTCGACGAGGTGGTTGACCGGGCGGATCGCCGGCAGCGCGTCGCGGGTGAACAGCACCCGGCCGAACGGCGCCGCTGCCACCAGCCGCATCGCCTCGGCCCGTTCGAGTTCGACGACATCGCACGGTTCCCGGCCGTCACCGGCCAGTTCGATCACGACCGCGCCTCGTGGTCCGCCGCACACACCAGCGCCAAGTCGCCGTCGTAGCGGCGGTACACGAGTCGGCCACGTCCACTGCCCGGATCGGTGAAGAACACGTGCGGCAGCCCGAATCGGCACAGCCGGCTCGCGGCTTCGGACTCGGTGAGCTGTGGCGCCGGATGCGGGTTCACTGTCAGCGCCATCGTTGTCCCGACGCCGGGCGGGCGGGTGTGGTGTTGTCGTGCCAGTCGCGCGCCCAGCGGTCCCGCCCAGTAGACGAGCGCGTCCTCACCGGTCTCGCCGTCGATGAACAGGTGCGCGTCGTAGTCCAGCCCGTCCATCACCCGGGTGGCCGAAGCCGGGTCGGTGCGCAGCAGCGCGCAACGCTTACGGCGCACGATCGGCCGGACCTCGCTCACCGAAGCCAGCGGCGGCCGCGCCGGGTCGGGCCAGATTCTCGGCGGCCCCGCCGGTGCCGACCGCGAGATCTCCCGGTCGAGCCGCTCGGAGACGATCCGCGCGACGAATCCGGCGGGACCCGCTACCTGCACCCGCAGCATGGCGGGCCCCTGCCCCGCGTTCACCTGCGCCAGCACCGATCCGGCAGGCACGGCGGACAACCGGATCCGGACCGGTCCGTCGACCCGGCGGCTGCGCAGCACCGCCTCGACCGCACGCGCCGTTCGCGCGACATCGACCGCGTCGACCGCACCGGCGGTCACCACCGCAATCTCTGAACCGGTCCACCGTAGTCGGGGAGAACTCACGTAATCCGACCTGCTTTCCGCTGCTTGATCCCGTCCCGCAAGAGGCTCCGGGCAATAGCACCACCCGCGCGGTCCGGCGTTTAGGGGCCAAGGTCCCGCCGCCGGGTGACCATCGGCCCGAAAGGCGAGTGACCCGTTCGGATCAGGCGCGCAGGAGGGCGGCCTGGACTTGGCGCAGACGCTCGACGTCGCCGCGGAAACCGGCGACGGCGTCGTTGTAGAGGAAGGCTTCCCAGAGCCGCACCAGCGCGTAGGCCAGGGTGGCGCGCTCGATCGGGGGGCGGTAGCCCTCGTCTTCGGCGCGGGCGATGAGTCCTTCGACGACGGCGACCGCGGCCTGGTGGACGGGCCCGTCGCTGCGCGTGATCAGGCGCAGGGCGGCGGTGGACTCGTTGTCGAAGTAGGTGCGCAGCGAATCGTCCTGGACCAGCCAGTGGATGCAGCGATCGAGGATCTCGTTGAGGCGTTCGGCGCCGCTCGCCTCGCTGGTGCGGTCGGCGTAGGCGACCATCCGCTCGAGCTGGCCGGCGATGGCGGCGCCGAGCAGGCCGTCGCGGGAGCCGAACCAGCGGTAGATGCTGGTCCGGCCGAGGCCGAGGTGGGCGGCGATGGCGTTGACGTCGATGCGGTTGCCGGACAGGAACACCTCGATCGCGGTGCGCAGTACGTCCTCACGGCTGGCCGCGGCGGGGCGTCCCGGTGCTCGTGTCCCGTCGGCTCGCGTCACATCGCACAGCATAAGGGCTCCCCCGTGACCATCATTTGAAACATACGGATCTCTGTGTAACATACTCGACCATGCAATTGGCACTGACCGAGGACGAGCTCGCCTTCCGCGACGAGCTCCGGGCCTTCTTCCGGCGCGAAATCCCCGCCGACATCCGCAATCGGGCCAGGCACATGGCCGAACTGAGCAAGGACGACATCGTCACGACCCAGCGCATCCTGCACGCGCACGGACTCGCGGTGCCGCACTGGCCGGTCGAGTGGGGCGGGCGCGACTGGACCCCCATCCAGCGCCATCTCTGGCACGACGAGATGCAGCTCGCCTCGGTGCCCGAGCCACTGACCTTCAACACCAACATGATCGGTCCGGTGATCGCCCACTTCGGGTCACCGGAGATGAAGCAGCGCTTCCTGCCCGCCACGGCCAACCTCGACATCTGGTGGTGCCAGGGCTTCTCCGAACCCGATGCCGGTTCGGACCTGGCCTCGCTGCGCACCGTGGCCGTCCGCGACGGCGACCACTACGTGATCAACGGCCAGAAGACCTGGACCACCGCCGCCCAGAGCGCGGACTGGATGTTCTGCCTGGCCCGCACCGACCCGGACGCGCCCAAGAAGCAGGCAGGCATCTCGATGCTGCTGTTCCCCCTCGACACCCCTGGCGTGACGGTCCGCCCGATCGAGCTCATCGACGGCGGATTCGAGGTCAACGAGGTATTCCTGGAGAACGTGCGCGTCCCCGCCGACCAGCTCGTCGGCACGGAGAACCACGGCTGGACCTACGCGAAGTTCCTGCTCGGCAACGAACGCACCGGCATCGCCGCCGTCGGCCAGACCAAGGTGCGGCTGTGGCTCGCCAAGGAATACGCCAAGCAGACCCCACTCGACACCGGCACCCTGCTCGACGACCCGGTCTTCGCCGCCCGCATCGCCGAGCTCGAAAACGAGCTGCTCGCACTGGAACTCGTACAGATGCGGGTCGTGGCCGGCTCGGCCGACGGCGCCCCGAACCCGGTGTCGTCGATTCTCAAGCTGCGCGGTACCGAACTCCAGCAGGCGGTCACCGAACTGCTCGTCGACATCGCCGGACCCGACTCCCTGGCCCGCGAAGGCGATACCGGCGACTGGGCTCGCCGCAGCACCGCCACCTACCTCAACTACCGCAAGACATCGATCTACGGAGGATCCAACGAGGTGCAGCGCAGCATCATCGCTTCGACGATCCTCGGATTGTGAGACACCGTCATGGATTTCGAACTCACCACCGAACAGACCATGCTGCGTGACACCGTGCGCAGCGTGCTGGCCCGCCACTACACCCACGAACATCGCGCCCAGGTCATCGGCACCGATCCGGGCTGGGACCCGCAGGTCTGGTCGACCTTCGCCGAGATCGGCTTGCTCGGGCTCACCATCTCCGCCGAGGACGGCGGGATGGGCGCCGGCCCCATCGAAACGATGCTCGTGCTCGAGGAACTCGGCCGCGTCCTGGCACCCGAACCGGTGCTGGATTGCGCGCTGCTGCCGGGCGCGCTCATCTCCAGGGCCGGGTCACAGCTCCAGCGCAAGCAGATCCTGCCCGAGGTCGCCTCGGGCGAACGCCGCATCGTGTTCGCGCACGGTGAGCCCGGTCTGCGCCCGGTGACGGCCCAGGTCACGACCCAGGCGACGCTGGTGGGCGACGGCTGGCAGGTCAGCGGACGCAAACATCCCGTGGCCTGGGGTGATTGCGCCGACCAGCTCATCGTCAGCGCGGCGCTGCCCGACGGCGGCACCGGACTGTTCCTGATCGAGCCCACCGATTCCGGGGTGACCGTCGCCGGCTACCGCACCCACGACGGCAGACGCGGCGCCGACCTCACCTTCGACCGCGCCACCGCGGTTCCCCTGGGCGCCGCGGTCGACGCCGGCGACGCCATCGCCGACATCATCGTCACCGCCCAGGCCGCGCTCGGCGCCGAGGCGATCGGCGCGATGTCGCAAGCGTTGCGACTCACCACCGAATACCTCTCGACCCGCAAGCAATTCGGTGTCCCGCTGCGCAGCTTCCAGACGCTCACCCAGCGCGCCGCCGACATGTACGTATCACTGGAACTGGCCCGGAGCATGAGCCTGTACGCGTCGATGTCACTGGCCGACGGCGTCGCCGACCCCGTCGTCGCGGCCCGCGCCAAACTGCGCATCGGACGCTCCGGCAGGCACATCGGACAGGAAGCGATCCAGATGCACGGCGGCATCGGGATGACCGCCGAATACCCGGTCGGCCACTACACCGCGCGCCTGACCGCCATCGAGCACACTCTCGGTGACTCCGGCGACCACCTGCGCTACCTGGCCGGTCACGTCGCCGACCACCAACTCGCCGAAATCTGAACACCCTGCTCGACATCGCCGCAGGTCAACACGTGCGGCGATGTCGAGCAACGACCGGTGACCGACGACTGTCACCATGCGGACCATGACACCGCCACACCTCGGCGGCCGGGACCGCTCGAGCTGTCCCGCCACCATCCGGGCGGGCCATGCGAGAACGGGGCGGTCAGTCGATCGGGCTGTGGCCCAACAGGACCCGGCCGCTGAAGCGGGTCTGCTTGGCGCGGGGCAGGGGATGGAACTGGCAGCCGTGGATGTCGCGGTAGAGGCGTTCGAGGTCGCAGGCGCGGGAATAGCCCGCGCCGCCGGTGGTTTCGATGGCCAGGCGGACCGTGGTGATGAGCGCGTCCGCGGCGACGGTCTTGCGGCTCAGGGCGCGGGCCGCGTAGGCGTCGGTGTTGGCGAACGTCAGGTCCTCGGAGTCGGCGAACATGGCGGTGATCAGATCCGCCGCGGTCGTGTAGGCGTTGAGCATCTCCCCCGCCGACTGCACCGTGTGGAACTCGGTGCGACCCTCGAGCATACGGGCGGTCAGCTCGACGGCGGTATCGGCGACACCGAGGTAGGCCGCCAACACCAATGGCAGCGCCGCGCCGATCACCACATTCAGCACCGGCGGCCAGGCACCGGCCGGACGGATCAGCGAGACCGCGGCGTCGGGCACGAACACCTCGTCGAGAACGACCGTGTGCGATCCACTGGCGCGCAGCCCGAACGCGTCCCAGGTCTTGTCGATGCTCACGCCGGGCGCGGTCATCGGCACCGCGCAGTGCACGACCTGATCCTCGAAACGGACGCTGGTCACCAGCACGTCCCCGACCTCGCACCCACTCGCGGGCGACTTCCTGGCACTGACCAGATAGCCGCCGTCGACGCGCACGGCCGTGCCGTTGGAGTCGACCCAGTCCGACGCCCCCGTGCTGACCAGGATCGCGCCCGCCGCGACCTTCGCGAAGACCGCGGAGGCGTCGACACCGTGCTTGTGCCGCCACACCTGCGCGGCCACCAGATGCGAATGCATGGCGAACGCGACCGCGGTCGACGGATCATGGCGACCGAGTTCACGCAGGACCTCCCCCATCTCCTGATGGGTGGCACCGCCCCCGCCGAACTCGACGGGAACGAGCGCGGCCGAGAGGCCGTCGGCACGGAGCCGGTCGAAGGCGGCGACGGAGATCTCGCCGGTGCGGTCCCGCTCGGGGACCTCCGAACGCAGGGATTCACCGAGCAGGCGAGCCAGAGCGACGCGGTCGGTGCGGGACGTGGTGTCGGGAAATGTGGAAGTCATGTTTCGAAGGTAGGAACCACCGCGATAACCGGATAGTCCAGAAAGTGGACTCCCCCGGTCCAGAAACTGGACCCCGTCGGCGAGGTGACCATGACTGATACGACCGCAGGCTACGGCCAGTACTGCCCGATCTCCCGCGCGCTCGACGTGCTCGGCGAGCGCTGGTCGCTGCTCATCCTGCGCGACCTCTACCTGGGCACGACCCGCTTCAACGACCTGGCCCGCGGCCTGCCCGGACTGTCGCGCAGCCTGCTCGCCAAACGGCTGCGCCAGTTCGAACGCGCCGGGCTGCTCGACAAGATCGGCGCCGACCACCTGCTCACCGAAGCGGGCACCCAGCTCGAACCGATCCTGTTCGGCCTGGGTGAATGGGGCGCCCGATGGACCTTCGGTGCCCCACAGCACGAAGAACTCGACGCCGCACTATTGGTGTGGTGGATGCACACCCGCGTCGACACGTCCGGATTCCCGGGCAGACGCCATGTCCTGCAGGTCCGGTTCACCGACGACGTCCGCCGATTCTGGATCGTCGTCGAGGGTTCCACGCCCTCGGTCTGCGAGACCGACCCCGGCTACCCCGTCGACGTCGCCATCATCGCCGATGTGGCCGCCCTTTACGAGGTCTGGCTCGGCCGGATGCCGTTGACCCACGCCCAGCGCACCGGCCGCGTCAGTTTCGCCGGTCCCGCCGCTCTGACCCGCCGCATGCCCACCGTGCTCCAGCTGAGCCCGGTCGCGGGCTATGTCAGCGAAGCGACCCTCACAGAGAACGCCACCGCCCGCGCGTCCTGACCTCGGCCGACCTCACGGCCACAGACGTTCACGCACCCAGGCCTCGCCTGTGTCGCGGTAGCGCAAGCGCAGGTGTCGACGGTCGTGACTCGCCTGCCAGAACTCGACCTCGACCGGCGCGACCAGGTACCGCGTCCAGGTCTCCGGCGCCACGTCGGGATTCTCGGCGACCCAGCGCTCGGCGTCGCGGGCGGCCCGCGACAGCTGCGCCGGATCGTCGAGCACCTGCGACTGTCGTCCGATGAACGCCTCGACCCGCGAGGCCGGCGGTCGGGCGAGGAAGTCCTCGGCGGAGACGTCCGGCGCCGCGGGTGTGACCGGGCCGCGCAGCCGGACCTGACGGCCGCGACCGGGCCAGAAGAACGTCAGCGCCGCCTGCGGAGTCTTGCTCAGCTGCAGGCCCTTCGGGCTTTCCGAGCTGGTAGCGATCGCCCATCCCGCGCGGCCGACGTCCTTCAGGATCACCACGCGCGCGTCCGGAGCGCCCTCGGCGTCCACGGTCGACAGCGTCACCGCGTGTGGGGCCAGCACGTGTTCGCCGGCCTCGTGCAGCCAGTCGAGGAACAGCTCCTGCGGTGTCGACGGTGCCGAGTCCGGGTCGAAGTCCGGCAGGTCGTCGGGAAAGGACGCCCAGCCACGCAAGGAAACCATGCCCCGACCGTACGGCCATCGACCGTTCGACCGATACCACTGCCGCGGGGATTCGCGTGGACGAGCTCCGATTTCAGCTCTGGACAACACAATCGACCCGTTGTTACTTTCGAGTAACTTAGGTGCGGGGTGGTCGCACCGAAACGCCGACGGGGGTTGAGCATGCCGAATTCCACAGCACAGGGACGCAGTGCCGGAATCGTGGGAGGTGGCATCGGCGGCCTCGCCGCCGCGATCGCACTGCGCAAGGCGGGCTGGCAGGTGACCGTCTACGAGCGGGCGCCCGGGTTCACCGAAGCGGGCGCGGGAATCTCACTGTTCCCCAACGCGCTCACCGCACTCGACGCACTCGGCATCGGCGCCGAGATCCGCGCCGCGGGAGTCGGCGCCGTTCCCGGCGCGATCCGCAATTCCGCAGGCCGCGCCCTGTTCACCCGCTGGGCGAAACCACTGCCGGGCGGTTTCGCCGTGCCGCACCGCGCGGAACTCATCGCACTGCTCCTGCGCGCACTGCCGGACGAATGCCTGCGGCCGGGGAGCACGATCGACGACGTCGACCCGGACGGAACACTGCGCGTCGACGGAGAGACCGCACGCCACGACCTGATCGTGGCGGCCGACGGAGTGCACAGCGCGATCCGGCAGCGCCTGTGGCCCGGCGACACCGCCGTCCGGCACACCGGAATCACCGCGTGGCGAGGAGTCCTCGACACTCCCGCTCCCGGCTTCGTCGGCGGCATGGTCGGCGTGCGCGCGGAGTTCGGCGTACTGCCGATGCCGGGAGCCCGCACCTACTTCTTCGCCGCCGCCCAGCCCGGCATCGACAGCCTCGACCACTTCGCCGACTGGGCCGCGCCTGTGCCCGACATCCTCGCCGCGGCCGACCCGGCGCGCATCCTGCGCGACGAGTTCCTGGAGGTGCCGGTGCCGCGCACCCTCACCCTCGGCAAGGTCGCGTTGGTGGGCGACTCGGCGCACGCGATGCGCCCGGAACTCGGGCAGGGCGCGGCCATGGCACTCGAAGACGCGGTGACCCTCGCCGCCCACGCACCCGACCTGCGCGCGTATTCGAAGGCGCGACGGCGGCGGGTACGGACGGTGTCGTGGCTGTCGCGCCAGGCCACCAGCAACAACATGCCCGATTCCCCGCGAAGCGCGGCCATCCGCGACGTCACCGCCCGGGTCGTGCCCGATGTCGTGGCCCTCTCCGCGACGTCGCGGCTGTTCCGCTGGCGGGCGCCGATCATCCACGTACTCTGAAAACGTGGCGGTTATCACTACCGGCCCCACCGTGTTGGCAACGGTCGTAATCAAAACGTTAGGGTTCAGGCATGGTACGTCACGGAGCAGCACACACCGACTCGGACGTGCCGAATGTTCCTCTCCCCCAGCAACATCCGGCACGCCTCGAACTCGTCGACACCCCCGAAACCCCGTCGGACCCCGCTGACGACCATTTCCCACGACTCGGCGACACCAGTTTCCTCACCACCGCGGCCCGGCACCGCCTCGCCGCCTTCATCCACACCAAGCTCGCCGAGCTCGCCGAAATGCCGTGAACGCCCGCCGATGACCTAGGCTCGAACGCCAGGAGTCATCGGCGGCGGACTGATTCACGCGAGGAGTGGCGAGGTGAGCGGCAGCGACGCAGCGGTCGTCCTTCCCGAACAGGTCCGGACCGAACTGCGGCGCGGCGTGCGCAGCGTCCTGGTCGACACGGCCGCGCTGCGCCTGGTCCGCGAACGATTCGACGACGGCCAAGCCGCCGCCCTGCGCCGCTACCTCGAAGCCTCCCAGTCCGCGAACACCCTGCGCGCCTACCGCACCGACTGGATCGCCTGGGCGGGCTGGTGCGCGGCCGAGCACCGGCAGGCGCTGCCCGCCGACCCCCTCGACGTCGCGGTATACCTGGCCGCGGCCGCCGACGCCCGGCGCGACAACGGCTCCTGGGCCTTCAGCCCCGCGACGCTGGACCGCAAGTCGGCCGCCATCGCCGCCGTGCACGCCGCCAACGGATTGCCCTCGCCGACCCGCTCCGACGTCGTCCGGCTGACCCTGCGCGGCATCCGGCGCACCCGCCGCACCCCACCGACTCGCAAACGACCCGTCCTGCTGCACACCCTCGACCAGCTGCTCGCCGAACTCCCCGACGCCGGCTGGCCCACCGAACCCGCCCGCCGCCGCGACGCACTCGCCCTGCTGGTCGGTTTCGCCGGCGCTCTGCGCCGCAGCGAACTCGCGGGCCTGCGCGTCAGCGACGTCCATGTGCGCACCGACCACTCCACCGGCGAACCACTGCTCGTCGTCCATCTGCCGACCACGAAGACCGACCCGACCGGCGTCGCCGAACAGCGCATCGCCCTGCCGCGCGGCAAGCATCCCCGCACCTGCCCGATCTGCGCCTTCGCCGACTGGGTGCGCCTCCTGGAAGTGCACGCGGCAGCGGGCGATCTCGGCACCCGTTCCTGGACCGCCGATCACCCCGTCCCCGATACCACGATTCACCGCTGCCACGGCTTCACCGGCACGCCCCTGGCGACCGACACCGAGCGACCACTGTTCCCCACCATCAACCGCCACGGCTCCATCGGCGCTTCTCCCTTGTCGGGCCGAGCCGTCGCTGAACTCGTCAAACGCTACGCCGCCCGCGCCGGCCTCGACCCGGACCTGTTCTCCGGTCACTCCCTCCGCGCCGGATTCGCCACCCAGGCCGCCCTCGGCGGCGCCAGTGACCGCGAGATCATGCGCCAGGGCCGCTGGTCCAACCCCCGTACCGTCCACGGCTACATCCGCACCGCGAACCCCCTCGAGGACAACGCCGTCACCAAACTCGGCCTCTGACACCCCGCCGGCACGGTGGGTAGCGTCGTGTCAGTCAGCGATGCGGTCCAGGCGGAAGATGCGGAACTCGCGACCACCGGAGCGTTCGAACTCCATCTCGTAGCCGGGCCAGAACTCGACGGCCAGGTCCCATACACGCTTGCGCTCGACGCCGGTGATCTCGGCGACCGTCACCGGGAACGCGGAGCTGCTGTTGTAACGGACCGAGGCCGTGCGCGCCGCACGCAGGTTCGCCGACCACGCCGGGTGCTCGGGCTTACCCCAGTTGGACCCGACCAGATAGAAGCCGTCGCCGTCGGGGACGCACAGTAGCGAGGTCGTGCGCGGCTGCCCGGACTTGCGCCCGACCACGGTGACCTCGATCGACGGCAGGCCGGCCAGATCCAGAACTCCCCACCGGCCGCCACTGAGCTTGCGGAGCAGTCGTTCGGTCGGCAGCACGATGCCCGCGCCGCGCATCACCCAGGGCTGTGCCGCGAATTCACGTGCGAGGGCAGGTAAGGGATTCCACGCCATCCTCGAATCCTGTCTCGAGCGGAACGGATACCTCGACTCGGGACCGGCCGCTGAGAGACAACTCACTCACCTTCCCGGAGTGCCGGGGGCGACATGCGGAGCGCTGCCGCCCGCTCCCTCGTCCATGCGAGTGAGCGGTGATGACATGAGGACATGTCGAGAACGTGAGTGGGTTGATAGGGGTAGGTGAGCTTCAATAAATAGATGCGCATATCTACGTAACATCATGTTTCAAATGCCAGTTCGCTGCTCTTCGGGCGCCGCACCGACGCGATTCCCGGAATCCGTGGTCCCGATGACGCACACTGGACCACTCCCCCACCCTTCCTCTCAGGAGCGAGTGCCATGCCCTCCCCCAGCGGTCGCCGATTCCTCGCCGCCGTCGCCATGGCCGCCACGGCACTCCTGGCGGCCAGCCCCTCCCCTGCCATCGCCCGTCCACCGGCGCCGACTCACCTCGCCTCACTCGGCCCCGAATTCCTTTGGGGCGTAGCCGCTTCCGGATTCCAGGCCGAAGGCGATGCGCCGGACAGCAATTGGCGCCGTTACGCGGCCTCGGGTGCCACCCAGGACCCCTATCTGAACTCGGTGGACTTCCGCACCCGGTACCGCTCCGACATCGCCCTCGCCGCGGATCTCGGTGTGCGCGTGTACCGCATCGGCATCGAGTGGGCGCGGGTGCAACCACAACCCGGCGTCTGGGACGAGAGCGCGCTCGCCTTCTACGACGACGTCGTGCGCGCGATCACCGACGCGGGGATGCGCCCGATGCTCACTCTCGACCACTGGGTGTACCCGGGTTGGACCGCCGACCGTGGTGGCTGGCGCGATCCCGAGATCGTGTCGAACTGGCTCGCCAACGCGCGGGCGGTGGTCGACCGTTTCGCCGGCGTCGACCCTCTGTGGGTGACCTTCAACGAGCCGACGTTCTATCTGGTCAACGAAGTGCGCAAGGGCGGGATCGGCGTGGCCGACGCCCCGGCCATGACCGACCGAATCGCCCAGGCGCACAACAACATCTACGACTACATCCACTCCGTGCAGCCCGGAGCGCGGGTCACCAGCAATATCGCCTTCATTCCCGGCGTCGACGACGCGGTCAGCGGGCCACTGCTCGACCGCATCGCGGCCCGTCTCGACTACATCGGCATCGATTACTACTACGGTGTCTCCCCCACCCAGCTCACCGTCCCCGACTTCGACCGACTCTGGACACTGCCCCTGCAATCCGAAGGCATCTACTACGCCCTCGACCACTACGCCCGCCGATTCCCCGGCAAGCCGCTCTACATCGTCGAGAACGGCATCCCCACGGAGAACGGTCTCCCACGCGCGGACGGCTACACCCGCGCCGACTCCCTGCGCGACACCGTCTACTGGCTGCAGCGCGCCGTCGCCGACGGGATCCCGCTGATCGGCTACAACTACTGGAGCCTGACCGACAACTACGAATGGGGTTCCTACACACCACGTTTCGGGCTGTACACGGTCGATGTGCTGACCGACCCGACGCTGACCCGCACCCCGACCGACGCTGTCGCGGCCTACCGCGCGATCACCGCGGGCGGCGGCGTCCCCGCCGACTACCGCCCGACCCGCGCACCGGTCCCGTGCTCGCTGGTCGACGCGGCGACGAGCTGCACCGATCCCGTGTCGGTCCCTCGGTAGCGGTTTCCGCGCGTGCCGGGTGCTCTACACTCGGGCGGGTGTCGAGCGCAACGTCACGCCCCTCCAGCGCCGTGAGCGGCAGACAAGCCCGATGGCAACCGCACAACGACAGCCGCCGGGAGCGGATCGTGCTGTCGGCGGTCGAATTGCTCGAGCAGGCGCCCGCCGGGGTCGAGGTGCCGATCGTCCAGATCGCCGAGCACGCCGGCCTCGCGAAATCGGTGGTGTACCGGCAGTTCGCGGGCCGCGACGAACTCGACCGGCGGATCAGGAGCGAGATCGCCGACCGCTTCGTCGCCGACATCGAAGACGCGCTCGACATCGCGGACGGATCCATCAACAGCATTCTCGTGCGCACGGTCGGTGCCGTGGTCACCTGGATCGAGGACCACCCCCGGCTGCACGAGTTCCTGCGGACGGGTCCGTCGGACGACGACTCCGAGATCGACGCGATGAGCGCGCTGATCGGCACCATCGCGGCGTCGACCCGGGCGCTGGTCACCGGCCTCGCCGGTGTCGTCGGCGTGAGCGACGACGGCTCGGCCGACACGATGACCTTCGCCATCGTGTCGATGACCGAGGCCACCGTCACCCGCTGGGCCAACGACCCGCAGCCGGTGCTGACCAGGGACCAGTTGATCGAGGAGGTCGCCTCCTACGCCTGGCACGTGGTCGACGGTGTCGCCCGCCGCCACGGCCTGACCCTTGATCCCGATCAGCAGCTGGTCGACATCATCACCCGACTCGCCACGAGCTGATCCGCCGTCAGGCGACCCGGCGATGTCCGCGCTCGGGCTCGCTGCGGTAGCGCGAGGCCGGGCCGTCGACACCGAGCGTGCGCCACAACCGCCGGGCGATCGGATTCATCAGGCCGAGGTCGTCGGCGAGCTTGCGCATGTCACCGAAGTAGCCCGACAGGATCTTGCGCGAGTGCTCCGACTTCCAGAACGCCTGCTCGATCACCTCGTGGGGAATGCCGAATTCGCGCTCGAACGACCGCGGTGGCGCCATGATCTCTCCGGCCAGCCAGCGCATGGCGATCGGGAACGCCACCGAACACGCGCCCCGGTTGAATTTGCCCATCCGGCTGATGTGCGCAGCCAGGAACTCACCGGCGAAGGAGATGTGCCGCGCTTCCTCCGCGATGTGGATCTCCATGGTGCGCAACACCATCGGCGGCATGGACGCACCCTCGCGGATGACCGCCTTCTGATAGTGATCGATCGGTTCCTCGCCGCCGAGGATGCCGATGAACAGGATCGTGTGGGCATAGCCGCCCGCGACACCGATCAGCGGCGAAAGCGCCTTGAACATCGGGCGCATACCGGGCACGTCCACCCCGATGCGATTCACCAGCTCCTGGAACATCTGGATGTGGTTGCACTCTTCGGTCATCTCGTGCAAGCAGTACCGGAACTCGGGCGAGCCGTTCGGCAGCTTCATGATGTACTGCATCATTCCGCGGATCAGGATGCTCTCGAAGGCCGCGCCCACCTTGATCGTGTTCGCGATTCGCCATTTCCCGATCGCGATCTGCCGATCCAGCGGCTGGTCGCGATACCACTGCGTGGCACCCAGCGGGTCGACGTCGGGCGAGAGAACCCAGCGCACGTCGTCCGGGTCAAGGGCGAGCTCCGGCGAATCCCAGTCGATATCGAGGTAGGGATCGAAATGCCGGTCGACCGACCCCTGCGAGAGGGTCGCCAGCGCATCTCGGTACTCCTCGGTGATGAGTCCGCCACGGCTCGATTCGGTCAGCGTCATCGGTGCCTCCTCGGTTCGCGTCCGGCGTCGGCGCTGTAAGCGTCGTCACACCGGTTGATCCGAGAATAACTGAGACCCACAGTCCCACACAACCCGCCACACCGACTTGTGACCGCCGACCGCGAACCGCTATTCGACGAGAAGCACGACCAGCCGGCGCGCGAGATCGGCATCGCCGGGACCGCCCAGCCAGACCAGGGGGCGGCGGGGGTCGAGGCGGTCGAGGGCGTCGGGCAGGGAGCCGAAGACACGCTCGGCGCGCAGGACACAGACCTGAGGAACCACTTCGGAGACGTCGGGACCGCCGTCGACGTCGAGAGCGAGAGAGCCGGTCGAGGCGTCGCCCGCCACCGCGTCGCGGACGACGGCGTCGCCGGAGTCCGCCGCACCCGAGCCGCGGTGCACGACCTCGTGCCCGGGCGCGCTCGCCCAGTGATCGAGCCAGGCCGGGCCCGGTTCGACCGCGGCCTGGACCGAGCGCACGCTCATGCCGTACAGGACGTCGGCGACCGCGGCCGGGAGGCCGGCGAGGTCGACGGTACGAACGAGGGAGCCGTGGTCGCGCAACCGTTCGGCGAACTCGGCCAGGACCGCGGCACGCTCGGCGGGATCGACATCGTCGCCGTGCCGTGAGGTCCGACGCAGAGGGACTCGGCGCTCGTCGTCGGGTAGGTCCAGCAGCCCGTCACGGACGCGACGCAACATCTCCTCGCGAGAATTCACTCGGGCACTCCCGTTCGTTGGCGACGCCGGTGGACATCGCCGTACACACATCTCTCTTTCCACATACCGTGGGAATCACCTCGTTCGCTACGGTACCGACCGGTCCACAGTAGGCGGTCCGCCACACCGGACCGAATGGCTAGTTCACGGCTACTCGACCGAACCCGAGCATTCGCAGCATCTGGTCGATCTGGAGGTCGAACACCTCGGCCCGATCGGCGAAGGTGTCGCGGCCGTACATGTCGAAGACATCGAAGTTCACGGCGCCGAACAGGGTCGTCCAGGCGGTGAGGCCGCCCACGATCAACCAGTCCGGGGCGGTCATGCCGAATTGCTCCCGGATTGCGGTGAAGTCGGCCGACGTGGCGGTCGACACGACCGGCTCGACGGCGGGAGCGCCGAGCTGTCCGGCGCGGAAGGCGCTGTCGATGATGCCGAGCAGCGTCGCGATCACCCGGATTCCGGGGGTCTCGGTGTCCTCGGCGGGGGCGGCGTAGCCCGGCACCGGCGTGCCGAACAGCAATCCGTACCAGGCGGGCTCGGCCAGCGCCCAGGTCCGCACCGTCCGGGCGACCACCCGGAACCGCGTCGCCGGGTCGTCGGGCGCGTCGGCCAGTGCCGCGTCGACCGCGTCGCCGAGCGCGTTGTAGCCGTCGACGACGAGCATCGTCAGCAATTCGTCGCGGCTGCGCACGTACCGGTACACCGCCGACGACACGACCCCCAGATCACGGGCGACGGCGCGCAGCGACAGCGCGGCCGCACCCTGCGACGCCAGGTGCTCGCGGCCGATCCGCTTGATGTCGGCGAGGGTCTGTGCGCGCGCCAGTGCCCGCGGCCCCGGTCGATCGGTACTCATCCCCCGATCATCGCGCACCCGCGGCCCGGTCCAGTCGCCGCCGCTGGGCTGTGTCGTCGGCCGGCTCGACGACTCCGGCCGCGCGTTCGATCTCCGCGGCGAAGGTCGCGCCGCCGACCTCCCAGGCCATGGCCAGGAATTGCTCACGGAACCGGCTCAGGTCGACACCGATGTCCTCGCCGCCGTAGCCGGTGCCCGCGGCGGCGCGCACCGTGCGCACCACGTCGTCGGCCAGATCGGCGATCCGCTCCCGGATCAGCGTGCGCAGTACACCGCTGAGCGTGATGTCGGTGCCGACGTCGTAGAGCACGAGCGCACCCTTGAGCATCGGACGGTCGGGCACGAACCAGGCGTCGTCGCGACGTTCGAGATAGCCCGCGCCGATGAGCTCGGCGAGGACGTCGGTGCCGCGGTCACCGAGCAGCTCGATCAGCTCGGCGTCGTCGACGATCACCGCCCGCTCCCCCGCCTGCACGGCGCGCGGATCGAACAGCGTGCGCCAATCGCCCGCACCGGGCGACGGCTCGGCGTCGAACACCTCGCGGATGGCGTCCAGGCGCAGCCCGCGGGCCTGCATCGCGACGATGTCGCGTAACCGGTCCAGGTGCGCGTCGGAGTAGACGACCTCCTTGCCCGCGCGGCCGGGTTTCGGCAGCACGCCGAGCGAGTGGTAGTAGCGGATGGTGCGCGCCGCGACGCCGCTGACGTCGGCGAGTTCCGCTCGGGTATATCGGGGCACCCGACCAGCATAGGGCCGCCCGCGCCGGACTTTGACAGCTCTGGCTGTCGACGTTAGCGTTACCGAGGTCACTGTCGACACCGATCGAGGAGCCCTCGTATGTCCGATCGCACCACCGACTTCGACGTCTTGATCGTCGGCTCCGGCTTCGGTGGCAGTGTCACCGCGCTGCGCCTGGTCGAGAAGGGCTACAAGGTCGGCATTCTCGAGGCGGGTCGCCGGTTCGCCGATGACGAACTGCCCAAGACCAGCTGGGACCTGCGCAAATTCCTGTGGGCACCCAAGCTCGGCTGCTTCGGCATCCAGCGCATCCACCCCCTGCGCGACGTCCTGATCCTCGGTGGCGCCGGAGTCGGCGGTGGTTCGCTGAACTACGCCAACACCCTCTACGTGCCGCCGGAGCCGTTCTTCCAGGACGCCCAGTGGCGCGACATCACCGACTGGCGCGCCGAGCTCACCCCGTACTACGAGCGGGCCCAGAAGATGCTCGGTGTGGTGCGCAACCCGCACATGACCCCCGCCGACGAGATCTTCAAGGCCGTCGCCGAGGACATGGGCGTCGGCGACACCTTCGTGCAGACCCCCGTCGGCGTCTTCTTCGGTGAGCCGGGCAAGACCGTGGCCGACCCGTACTTCGGTGGCGCGGGCCCCGAGCGCACCGGGTGCGTGGAATGCGGCGACTGCATGGTCGGCTGCAAGTTCGGGGCCAAGAACACCCTCGTCAAGAACTACCTGTACCTCGCGGAAAAGGCTGGGGCGCAGATCATTCCGATGACGACCGTGACTGCCCTGCGTCCGCTGCCCGACGGCACCTGGGACGTCGCGACCGAGCGCACCGGCGCCTGGGTCCGCAAGGACCCCAAGACCTTCACCGCCGAGCACGTCGTGCTGGCCGCGGGCACGCTCGGCACGCAGAAGCTGCTGCACTCGATGCGCGATCAGGGCGTGCTGCCGAACCTGTCGGACAAGCTCGGCCTGCTGACCCGCACCAACTCCGAGTCCATCGTCGGCGCGGCGACCAAGACGCTCGCCCCCGGTCAGGACTTCACCAAGGGCGTCGCGATCACGTCCTCGATCCACCCGACGCCCGACACCCACGTGGAGCCGGTGCGCTACGGCAAGGGCTCCAACTCGATGGGCCTGCTACAGACCCTGATGGTCGACGGCGGCGGCAAGGTCCCGCGCTGGCTGCGCTTCCTCGGTGTCGCGCTGCTGCATCCGTTGCTGCTGCTGCGCTTCCTGAGCGTGAAGAACTGGAGCGAGCGCACCATCATCTCGCTGGTCATGCAGCACCTGGACAACTCGATCACCACCTACACCAAGCGCGGGCTGTTCGGCGGACGCAAGCTGACCTCCAAGCAGGGCCACGGCGAACCGAATCCGACCTGGATCCCGGCGGGCAACGATGTCACCCGTCGCGTCGCGGAGAAGATCGGCGGCGTCGCGGGCGGCACCTGGGGTGAGGTCTTCAACGTCCCGCTCACCGCGCACTTCCTCGGCGGTGCCGCGATCGGCGCCGACCGCGACCACGGCGTGATCGACGCCTATCACCGCGTCTTCGGCTACCCCACCCTCAGCGTCGTCGACGGCGCCGCCGTCTCAGCCAACCTGGGCGTGAACCCGTCACTGACCATCACCGCCCAGGCCGAGCGCGCGGCTGCCTACTGGCCGAACAAGGGCGAGGTCGACACCCGCCCCGACCAGAGCGCCGGCTACACCCGCATCGACCCGGTCGCCCCGCACCAGCCCGCCGTCCCGGCAGGCGCCCCCGCCGCCCTGGTCCTGCCGATCATCGAGATCCGCAGCAAGGAGCAGACCGCGGGCTGACCCCCGTCCCGAAAATCGGCCCCGGACAACGGTTCACCCGTTGCCCGGGGCTGTTTGTTTCTGGTCACGGCAGCTCGGCCCGGGACTGCGACCCGGGCGGGTGACGCCAGCGCAGACGAGTCTCCTGCCGACATGTAGTTGTGCGATCGAACTAATTGGTTGTACCGTCGAACTATGTCGAACGAACCTGCCGCGAACCCGGACGTCGATCGTCTGCAAAGCGGCGTTGTCGCCTTCGTGCGAGCGTTCGGGTTGCACCAACCCGACACGACGCCGTGCGGGCAGACGATCCCGATATCCCAAGCGCATGCACTGACCGAACTCGCCGCACGGCAACCGATCAACCAGTCCGAACTCGGCATGATCCTGCGACTGACCAAAAGCACGGTCAGCCGGATGGTCGGGCTGATGGAAGGGCGCGGCTGGATCGAGCGAGTCCGCGGCGGCGCGGCCGATGGACGCATGGTCCTACTGCGGCTCACCGACAGCGGTGAGCGGGTGGCCGCGGACATCTCGGCCGCCCGGCGCACGCGAATGGAGACCTTCCTCGGCCGCATCCCGACAGCGCAGCGAGACGCTGTGCTGCAAGCACTTTCGACCCTGACAGAGGCAGCAGATGAACATTGACAACATGTCCGGCCGTACCCGTGCCGTGGTATCGGCCTTCCTCGCGCTCATCGTCGCCGCCGGCGGACTGTGGTGGGCGTCGACACGGGAAGTCTCCCCGTCAGGCCTGGTGGAACGGCGGGCCGAGGTCGCCGACCGAGGCGCCGCCGTCATGCCGTTCGATCTGACCGAGACCACTCACTCCTTCGTGCCCACCCCCGACGGCGGACAGCAAACCGTCACCGCCAACGACCTCGCCGGGACGGAGCAGACCCGGCTGATCCGCGAACACCTCACCGCAGAGGCAGCGAAGTTCGCCGCGGGCGATTTCACCGATCCCGCAAGAATTCACGGCGACCAGATGCCCGGACTGGCCGAACTTCGGGCAGGCGCGGGTCGCATCACCGTTCGCTACGAGGAACTGACCGCCGGTGCGGCCCTGCACTACTCCTCGGCCGACCCCACACTGGTCGACGCACTGCACCGATGGTTCGAAGCCCAATCCAGCGATCACGGTACCGATCACCACGGCACCGATGTCGGTCTCCGTTGAGCCGGCCTGTTCGTTTCCCTCCGGCCGACCAGCAAGCGGGCGGACGCTCAACCAGAGGTTCGACATCGGCGGCACCCGCGTACCGCGCCGGAAACCGACACCGCCTCAGCGTTCGCTCTGTGTGGTTCCCGACGCCGGGATGGATGGTGTGACCAGTGCCGAGTACTTGTGCTCGGCGATGATGTCGCTGAGCCGGAACACCGCACGCGGATCCGGCAGCAGGTGGCGTTTCGCGAACACGGCGAATCGGGCCAGGCGGCGTACCGCGTAACTGAACGCGGCGGGCGGGCGCGGGATTCGGAGGGTGTCGAGGACGTGTTCTTCGGAGAACGCCAACACCAGCCAGCGTCCGAACCAGCGCAGTGGCCGCGGAAACCAGCGGGTCGCGAACTGGTCGACGAGTGCTTCCGCCAGTCGTCGACCGGCCGGCGAATACGCGAACTCTGCACCGTATTCGTAGGATTCGAGGAACTGTTCCATGTCCCGCCAGGTACCCGGGATATCGGTCACACCGAGGTGTTCGGACACGCCGCGCCAGTGGATCAGCTGGGCGCGGCGCTCGTTCTCGCTCAGTCCGGGAGCTCCGACGACCTGTCGCAGCAGGCGGTCGTAGATGAGGGTGAAGACGGCGGCGCTGTGCTGGAAGGTATGCATGGGCATCGGCCAGTTGCGGGCAACGCCGGAGTGCCAGTTCCGTACGTAGCCGAGGCTTTCGACGCTGGTGGGGCTGGATACGCCGTCGTCGACCCAGGAGAAGAGGTTGGAACATGGTTTCGTCGGCGCGCCGGATTCCGTGGCCGTAGAGCATCCCGGTGCCGTTGCGGTCCACCGATTCCGCCGAGACCGGCGGACCGGCGAAACGGACGAATCCGACGGTATAGAACAGGTGCACCGCGAGCAGGCTCTTCGGGAGGAGCTGGCAGCTGGTCAATCTCACGATCCGTGCGCTGTCCACCTCCGGATCGAGTCGTTCGATCTCGGTGCGAATCCAGTGGAAGCCACGCTTGTCGTTTGCCATCGGGGTACTCCTGTCAATCGTTCACTACGGCGGGGGTTTCGGACTTCGGCTCCGCGTCCGTGGCCGGACTCGTGCGCAGCAAGGCGATGGTCAGCACGGCGCCGATCGCGGCCAGCGCGGCGGCGCCCGCGAAGGCGACGTTCAGGCCCGTCCGGTAGGCGTCGACTGCCGGGGACTGCCGAGCCACCACATCGGCGAGCAGCAGAACAGCCGTGACTCCGACCCCCGATCCGACACGCTGTGCGGTGTTGACGATGCCCGCCGCGATCCCGGCGTCGCTTGGGGAAACGGAGGTGACCGCGGGGACGGTGACGCCGACGAACGCGGCGGGCAGGCCGACGCCGAGCAGTACCGCACCGGGCAGCACGTCGATCAGGTAGTTGCCATGCTCGGGCAGACGAGCGAACCAGGCCATGGCCAGCGCCTGTAGCCCGAGGCCCGCAGCCAGCACCCGCCAGGCACCCAGCCGATCCAGCGCGTACGGGATCAGCGTCCGGGAGACCACCACGTTCACCACGGCCACCGGTAGCACCGCGAGGCCGGAGACGGTCGGACTGTAGTGCTGAGTGTTCTGCAGGTACAGCGCCAGCAGGGCGAAGGTGGGCACGTGCGCCGCACCGACCAGCGCGTTGACTACGGCCGACCCGCTCACCTGGCGAACGGCGAACAGCCGCAACGGCATCAGCGGATGCGCGCTCCGCGCCTCGAGGAGTACGAAGCCCGCGAGCAGCGCGAGCCCGGTCACCAGCAGACCCGACGCCGCGGTGCGCGTCGACTCGTCGCCGAGGGCGCCGATGGCATATCCGGCGATCAACAGCCCCACCGTGCCGGTGATCGCACCCGGCACGTCGAGCCGACGCAGCGCCCGGACGGATGGCGCCGGATCCGGCGGGAGCACTCGGACGTAGGCCAGCGCCAGCACACCCACGGGCAGGTTGATCAGGAAGATCGACGGCCAGCCGAACAGATCGGTGAGTGGTCCGCCGACCGCGGTGCCGATGGCCGCGCCCGCCGCCCCCATCGCACTCCACACGCCGAAGGCGCGGTTGCGTGCCGCGGGTTCGGTGAACGTCAGGGTGAGCAGTGCCAGTTGCGCGGGGATGACCACGGCCGCGCCGAGGCCCTGCAATGCCCGGGCCGCGATGAGGACCGCCGGGGTCGGCGCGAATCCGGCCAGCGCGGACGCCACCGTGAAGACGGCGAGCCCGCCCGCGAACACCCGGCGTGGTCCGAGCAGATCGGCGGCGCGCCCGCCGAGCAGCATGAATCCGCCGAAGGCGAGGAGGTAGGCGTTGGTCACCCAGCCCAATCCCGCTTCGTCGAGCCCGAGGTCCGCGCCGATGCTGGGCAGCGCCACATTCAGCACGGTCGTGTCCAGGAAGACCACCAGCTCGACCATCGTGATCAACAGCAGGACCAGCCGGTCCTTCGGCGCGAGTACAACCTTGCTCGGCATGAGCACAACCCTTTCGCTAGAGCGTAACTCTAGTCAGATTTCACTAGAGTCATGCTCTAGTCAAGTAGTATGCGAGGCATGACAGGCAAGAACACCGGTGTGCGAGCAGCCAGGACAACGGCCAACCGAGAAAAGATGCTGGCAGCGGCACGGGAACTGTTCACCACCCGCGGCTACACACCGACCACGATGAAGGCCATCGCCGATCAGGCCGGCATGGCGGTGCAGACGCTGTACTTCACCTTCGCCACCAAGCGCGCGATCCTGTCCGAACTACTCGACGTCGAGATCGCCGGCGACACCGAACCGGTCGCCACCATGGACCGTCCCTGGTTCACCGAGGCCCTCGCAGCGGCGCCCGCCGAGCAGATCCGGCTTCAAGTCGCCGCAGCGGCAACGATTTTCGCTCGAGTCAGCCCGTTGCTCGAGGTGATTCGGTCGGCCGCGGCGACCGACCCGGAACTCGCCGAGATCTGGGAAACCAACGTCGCCCAACGTCACCTGGTCCAACTTCGTCTGGCCGAGGCCCTCGCCGGCAAGACGACGCTGCGTGGTGGCATCACCGCTGCCCGCGCCGCCGACATCGCTCTTGCCACACTGGCCCCCGAGACCTACCGCCTACTCGTCCACCAACGCGGCTGGACGGATGCCGAGTGGGCGTCGTGGGCCACCGACGCGCTCACACGGCAACTGCTCCCCTCAGCACGACTCCGCGGCGACTCCGTCGAAGCGCTCGCGCCCGAGGAGACCCGGTGAGTGTGCTGGTCCTGGGCGGATACGGAGCCGTCGGAGGCCATCTGGTACGGCTACTGCGCGCACGAGGTGTACCGGTGCTCGCGGCCGGACGCGATGCGGCACGCGCGGACCGCGTGCTCGACGTCGCCCTGGTGGACAGTGTCGTCTCCGCTCTCGACGGAGTCTCGATCGTGGTGAATTGCGCAGGCGTCGAGGACATTGGGCTCGCGGAGGCGTGCGCCTGCCGCGGGATCGCCTTCCTCGAGATTTCCGCGACCTCCGGCTACGTGCAGGAATTGGAGCGCGTCGAGGGGCCTGTCGTCCTGGGGGTCGGATTGGCGCCCGGCCTGACGACCCTGCTCGCCGTCGACGTGCTCTCACGCGACCCCGGCCCCGTCGACATCATGGTCGGTCTCGGTTCCGGGGAACACCACGGCGCCGCCGCCACCGCCTGGACCTACCGGCTGATGGGACAACACTTCCCCGACCCCGACGGCACCAGCGTCCGCAACTTCACCGAACCCGCGCAATTCACCATTCCCGAATACACGGGATACCGGCCGTTTCCCGCGCTGCGCGCCGACTTCGTCGACCAGCACCGACTCACCCGCGAATTCGCAGTACCAGTCCGCAGCTACCTGAGACTGGACTCCCGCCTCGCCACCGCCGGGCTGGCAGCACTCACCTGGGCACCCGCACTACGGGCGGTGGTTCCTCATCGAATGCCCGGCGGCGACAGATGGGTTGTGCTCGTGCGAGCATTCGATGGGTCCTCACGCTGGGCCAGCGGCCGTGGACAATCGCTGGCCACTGCCGTGGTCGCCGCCACTGCAGTCCGGGAGATGGCGCACCACCGCATAACCGCGCCGACATGGATTCACGAACTTCTCGAGATCGAGGTGCTTCGGCATGATCTGTCAGCGATCGGTGTCAGGTTCTGACAATCGCTTCGCCTTGTCCTCCCCGCGGCGCGGATCAGCTCGCCCGCCGACTCGGAGACTGTCCTCGCCGGTAGCTTCGTCCTCCCGATCTCAGAGGGCGTTGATCCGGGCCAGCGCCTCGAACGCCAGGTCCGCGGCCTGCCACAGGGCGGTGATCTCGGTTCGGACGGTGGGAGCGAGGGCGGGGTCCTGGAGGGCTAGGCCGTTGGTGAAGATGACGACGTTGGCGCCGAGATCAGCGGCGATGAGCAGCTGTTCGGTCGCTACTCCCGCGCCGAAGAGCTGGTCGAGTCCTTCGCCGACGAAGTAGAACCGCCACAGCGGGCCGAGGTCGGCCCCGTAGACGGCCTTGGTGCGCTCGACGATCAGATCGCCGGCGGCGGCGATACCGGCGACGATCTCGAAATAGTCCGGCGCGTTCTCCGGCCGGCTGCCCACGGCCGCAACCGAATACGTCAGGTCCACGGTCAGGTGGGCGTTGTAGCCCGCCATCGCGGTGCGGGCGCGCGAAGCGCCGCAGTCCTGCGCGAGCGCGAAGTAGTGGGCCCACTGCGGCTCGGCGACGCCGCCGGTGAACTCGGCGTACAGGTTGTCGAGGAAGCGTCGCAGCAGTTCGGTACTGATCGCGTGCGCGTACTCGCGGTCGACGAACGCGCCGGGGTCGCGCTGCAACGGCATGACGGCGGCGTATTCGACGCCGTCGAGCCCGATTGCGAACAAGCCGCGCAGATCTCGGTGGTCGACGAGGATCTCGGTGATCCGATGATGCCGGGCGACGGCGTCCTCGAGGCGGGCGAGACCGTCGGCGCCGGTGATCGTCGAGGTGTCGGAAAGCCGCACGATCTCGGCGATGTCGGCGGCGGACAGTATCGACCCGCAGGCGGTGTCACGCACCGCCGCGCTCGCCGGTGCCGCGACTAGCGCGGGCAAGGTCATGATCACGGCCGCGGCGAAGGCGGCGATCCCGCTCGAAACACGCACCCGCAGATTTCATCATTCGCACGGCCGAACCGCAGCGCGCGACACGGCGACCGGCGCGTCCACTGCCACGCACCTCGCGTGCAATAGCCTGGGCGGATGCCGGAAACCATTGCGATTTCAGGGGCCAGTGGACAGATCGGCGGGCGGGTCGCCCGGCTGCTCGCGGACTCGAGCGCACCGTTGCGGTTGCTCGGCCGGCGCCTCGACCGCCTGCCGGCCATCGCGGGCGCGAGCCGGGCGGTCCTCGATTTCGCCGATCCGGCGACGGTGGCACCCGCGCTGGAAGGTGTGCAGACCTTCTTCTTCGTCTCGGCCACGGAGAGCGCCGACCGCGCCGCGCAGCAGGCCACAGTGGTGCACGCCGCTCGGAGCGCGGGTGTCCGGCGCATCGTGTATCTGTCGTTCGTCGGCGCGGCACCGGACTGCACCTTCACCTTCGGCCGCGACCACTGGTACACCGAGCAGGCCATCCGCCAGTCCGGTCTGGACTTCACGTTCCTGCGCGACAACCAGTATCAGGACATCATCCCGCACTTCGCCGATGCCGACGGCGTCATCGCGGGCCCGGCCGGTGACGGCAAGGTGGCCGCGGTGACCCGCGCCGACGTCGCCGACTGCGCCGCCGCCGTACTGGCCTCGACCACCTACACCGGCGAGACCTTCGATCTCACCGGCCCGCGCGCCTTCACGTTGCCGACCGCCGCGGCCGACATGACCGAAATCCTCGGCCGCCCCTACCGTTTCGTCGATCAGACCGTCGAGGAGGCCTACGCCACGCGCGCCGGCTACCACGCGCCGCAGTGGGAGGTCGACGGCTGGGTGAGCACCTACACCGCCATCGCCCAGGGCGATCTCGCCCAGGTCTCCGACGCGGTGCCCGCCCTCACCGGACACCAGGCCACCGACTTCCGGGACTACCTGGCGTCCTTGCCGCACGACGCCTGATCGCCAGGCCCCGTCCTCACGACGCGTGGACCGGCTCGGCGCCCGCGTCCTCGGTCCTCGCGGGCGACGACGGCCACCAGACCCGGTCGCCCAGCAACGCGAACAGCGCCGGGACAACCAGGGTCCGCACCACGAAGGTGTCGAGCAGGATGCCGATACCGACGACGATGCCCAGCTGGGTCAGCGTGATCAACGGCAGAACGCCCAGCACACAGAACACCGCGGCGAGAACGACACCCGCGCTGGTGATCACCGCCCCCGTCGAGGCGACGGCACGCACCATTCCCTGTGTGGTGCCGTACGTTCCGGCCTCCTCGCGGGCCCTGGTCACCAGGAAGATCGTGTAGTCCACGCCCAGGGCCACCAGGAACAGGAAGCCGAACAGCGGCACATTGGTGTCCAGGGCCGGGAACCCGAACACCGTGCCGCTGATCCAGCTGCCCGCGCCGAGCGCCGCCAGCGCGCTGAGCACGGTCACTCCGACGAGCAGCACCGCCGCCGGAACGGCCCGCAACAGCGCCAGCAGCACCAGCAGCACGACGGCCAGGATCAGCGGGATGACCAGCGCCTGATCCCGGCGGGCGGCATCGCGGATGTCGAGCGCCTCGGCATCGGATCCGCCGACGAGCGCCTCGGCGCCCGGGACCGCGCCGACGGCCGAGCGGACCGCTTCGATGGTGGTGAATGCCTCCGCCGAGCCGGGTGCCGCGTCCAGCACGACCGACCAGCGGGTGGTGCCGACCTCGGAGACACCGGACACCGTGGCCCGCGAAACACCCCGCACGCCTTCGAGTGCAGGGCGCACGGCGGCATCGGCGCTCGTCCGGGCGATCACCACGGCGGGGTCCGAGGAGCCGGACGGGAAGTGCTCGGCCATGGTCTCGAGCCCGTCGACCGATTCGGCGTCGACCCGGAACTGTTCGGTGCGCGAGAGTCCGATGTCGGTGGTGGCCAGCCCGGTGGCGAGCACCACCAGGACCGCCGACGCGACACCGGCCACCATCGCGGGCCGTCGCACCACGCGCGTGGCCACGGCCGACCAGACGCCGTGCGCGGCGGTATCGCGACCGTCCGCGGGTGGCACGAACGGCCAGAACACCCTTCGTCCGCACAGCGCCAGTGCGGGCGGCAGGGCCGCGAGGACGAAGATCAGGGCGACGACGAGGCCCGCCGCGGCGAACGCGCCCAGGCTGCGGGTGTTGGGCAGCAGGGCCAGCAACAGCGTCAGCAGCGCCAGCACCACCGTGACGTTGCTGGCGACGATGGCGGGTGCGGCATGCCGCACCGCCGCGCGCAGGGCCATCCGATGATCGTCGTGCCGGTGCAGTTCGTCGCGGTAGCGCGACACCAGCAGCAGGGCGTAGTTGGTTCCGGCGCCGAAGACCAGCACGCTGGTGATCCCGGAGGTCGACCCGTCGAAGGTCAGCCCGGTGACCTGGGCCAGCGCGGTGCCCACGCTCGTGGCGACGCGGTCGGCCAGGCCGACGACGGTCAACGGGACCAGCCACAGCACCGGCGAGCGATAGGTGACGATCAGCAGCACCATCACCACGAGCGCGGTGACCAGCAACAGCAGGGTGTTCGCGCCGGAGAACGAGTCGGCGATATCCGCGCCGAAGGCGGGACCGCCGGTCACCTGCACGCGCAACGAATCCGGCAGTTCGGCGGTGAGCCCGACGCGCAACTCGGCGATCCGATCGGTGAGCGCGAAACCGTTCAGCTCCGCCGACACCGGGATCTGCGCGAGGACGGCGCGGCCGTCGGGCGCGGGAACGACCCGCGGTCCCTCGGGCGCGGGCACCCCGGCCCGGGTGAGCGCGGCGTCCACCGCCGCGAGGTCCGGCGGGGTCAGCACGCCGTCGTCGACGCGCGTAGCCACCATGATCGCGGTGGCGGTCCCCGCGTCGGGAAACTGCTCGACGGCCTCGGCCGCCCGTGCCGATTCCGCCGACCCGGGCAGCGACACCGGCGCCTGACCCGCACTGTCGTTGCCGCCGGCCAGCGCCATCACGGCGACCGCGACAGCGAGCACTACCAGCAGCACCGCCCACGATCGCCGTCCGGTGACCAGTCGGGCGAACCGGTCCCAGCCATTTCCGTCGCTGTCTCCCATCACGAGGGAGACTATTTCAGAAACTTAACTAATAGGCAACGTCGCAGGATCCGGACGCTAAGCTCGCAGCCGGACAGTGAGAGGAGACAGTGCGTGGGCGAGGACATCGCGGAGCCCGATCCGGCCGTCGACCGGACGGAGCTGCAAACCGAGATCGCCCGGGATCTGCGCGCGCTGACCGCGATCTCGGAACAGATCGGCCACGTCTTCGCACGGTCGAACAATCTGCGCCCGAACGACTTCCGCGCCCTGATGCACGTGGCGACCGCCGACGCCGAGGGCGCGCCGGTCACCGCAGGCCAGCTGAGCAAACTCATGGGCGTGTCCGCGCCCGCGGTGACCTATCTGGTCGAGCGGATGATCGAATCCGGCCATCTCGCGCGAGTACCCGATGCCACCGATCGGCGGCGCGTCCATCTCGGCTATACCGAGGACGGCATGGCCGTGGCGGCCGGATTCTTCGGCCCGCTCAGCGCGCGCGTCCGGGCGGCGCTGGCGGATCTGCCCGACAGCGATCTGGCGGCGGCCCACCGGGTGCTGGTCGGAGTGACGGCGGCGCTGCGCGAGTTCTACACCGAACTCCCGGAGCCCGGACAGTCCGCGGACCAGCACGGCACCGGCTGAGCGGCGATCAGGTCTCGTCGACCGCCGCCGGTTCGGTCGCGGCCGAGGGCACCAGTGAGTAGGCCAGGCAGACGATCGCGAAGAACGCGTACCCGAGGGCCACTTGCGGCGCGGCCGCCCACTCGACCGCGTGGGCGTGGATGAGACCGATCCAGCTCAGTACCGCGCCGATGAGCGCGGCCAGTCCCGCGGCGCGGAAACGCTTGTCGAGAACGAAGGTGACGATCGCGCCGAGCACGAGACCGGCCAGCACCGCCCCGGAGCCGAACGTCTTCAGCCCGTCGTACACCACACCGGCCTGGCCCAGCGCCGCCGACCCGACCTTGTCGGCCGAGGTGCCCGCCGCCGACAACGCGTTGTCGATCTGGGTTACCGCCCACTCCGCGAGATTGGGCAGCAGGGCGGCGACGACGGCCACCGCGTGCAGTCGTGGCACCGCCTGGAAGGCTTGGGCGCCGATCAGCAGGCCGATGTAGAGCAGGATCGGCACGATCGCCGGAATCGGCAGCAGCGTCGCCAGCACTCCGAACAGGCCGAGCAGGCACATGACGCCGATGGTCAGGCCGCTGGCCAGCGAGTATCCGGTGCGCCCGCCGGCGTCCTTCCAGCCCGGGTGGCCGATGTAGACCGCGGGCGGGAACGGGGAGCCGAAGCCTGCCCCGATGATCGCGCCGAAGCCGTCGGCCAGCAGGACGCTGCGCAGGTTGTAGTTGTCCCCGGCCGCCGCGGCGCTCTCGACATTGCTCATCGCCTCGGTGAAGTTGTAGATGCCGAGCGGAATGGCGGTGGCCAGCAGCGGCGCGAGGTTGCTCAATCCGTCGAACAGCAGATCCAGGCGCAGATCCGGCAGGCCCAGCGCGATATCGCTCGCCGCCTGCGCCACATCGGGTGCGGACATGTAGCCGCCGATCCAGCCGATCGCCGTGCCCACCAGCAGCGCCACCAGCCCGACCGGGATATTGCCCGGCAGCTTCACATCGGTGAAGAAGCCGATCAGGATGATGGCCAGCACGGGCAGACCGATCCAAGCCACCTCCCACATCTGTGCGGCGGGCCGCATCGCGATGAAGGTGATCGAGATGCCGGCGAGGGTGCCCAGCATCGCGGCGCGCGGGGTGACCCGGCGGATGGCGGGCCCGACGAAGGCGCCGATCATCACGATCACCCCGATCATGAACGCCCAGGCCAGCCCGGCCGCCCACGCCCGCAACGGATCTCCGGTCGTCAGGTAGATCGGCAGCATCACCACGAACACGACGATGAACATGTGCGGCACACTCGGTCCGTACGGCAGTGCGGTGACGTCGCCGCGATTCTCCCGCCGGGCCAGCCGCCGCGCGAGGACCATGTAGTAGAGATTGCCGAGCACCAGCGCGACCCCGAGCGCGGGCAGCACGGTGCCCAGGACATCACCGCTGGGGATCCGCACCACGGCGATGGTGAGCGTGGTGAGGGTCAAGACGTTGACCAGGATATTGAACGCCAGACCGAAGAAGGCATTGGTGTCACCGCGTGTCCACCACGGAAGCACCAGGGGCGCAGGAGGTTCGGGGGCTTTGCTGGTGGTGGTCGTGTCGACGGACATGGGCTGTTCCTGTTCGCTAGGCCGTGACTGGTGAAGCGGTGGTGGCCGTCAGCGCGGTGACGACAGCGGTCGAGTCGGCGACCCACCCGAAGATCCCGCCCTGGGCGGCGATCATCGCCAGCCCGACGCGCTGGAACTCGGGGAAGTAGGAGCCGACGCAGTCGGCGACGACCAGGCACTCGTAGCCGCGATCGTTGGCCTCGCGGACGGTCGTGTGCACGCATACCTCGGTGGTGACGCCGGTGACGAGCAGCGAGGTGATCGCGAGCCGGTGCAGTACCTCGCCGAGCTCGGTCGCGTAGAACGCGCCTTTGCCCGGTTTGTCGATCACCACCTCGCCCTCGATGGGCGCGAGTTCGTCGATGATGTCGTGTCCGTACTCGCCGCGGATCAGGATCCGGCCGAACGCGCCCGGGTCGCCGATCCGCTGGGACGGGGCGCCGCGCCGCAATTTCGCGGGCGGGCAGTCCGAGAGATCGGGCAGGTGCCCCTCCCTGGTGTGGATCACCGGTATGCCGGTGGCGCGCGCGGCGGCGAGCAGCCCGGCCAGCGGGTCGATGACCGTCCGCAGCAGCGCGACATCGTTGCCGAGACTCTCGCCGAAGCCGCCGGGGAGCAGGAAGTCGCGCTGCATGTCGATCACGAGCAGCGCGGTCGTGGCCGGGTCGAAGGGGAACGGTGCCGGGGTGGCGGGGATCTCGGTCATCGGTGGTCCTCGAGGACGGTGGCGGGTGACGGAGTGACAGCGCGGGGTTCGTCGAGCAGGCGGGCGGCGGCCGCGAGGACGACATCGTCGGCCAGGGCGGGCCCGAACACCATGAGCGAGACCGGCCTGCCGTCGCGGGTGGTGCCCGCGGGCACGGCGACCGCGGTGAGGTCGAGCAGGTTGCCGAAGTGGGTGTAGTGCCCGAGGACGGTGTTGGTCGCGATCGGGTCGGCCAGGACCTGCTCGACGGTGAAGGTGGTGCCGATCGTCGGGACGATCACCACGTCGAAGTCCGCCCACAGCCGGCCGACCCCGGCCCGCAGCTCCTGCAACCGCTGCTGCGCGCGGAACACCTCGACCGCGGTGAATCGCTGCCCGCCGGTGAGGATCTCGCGGATCACCGGCAGCATCGAGTCGGGCCGCTCGGCGAGGAAGGTCTCGAACTCGACGAGTCGCTCGGCGACCCACGGGCCCTGGTAGAGCAGGGCGCCGGCGTCCAGGAACGGCGTCAACGTGGTCTGCACGCAGTCGAAGCCGGAGCGCGGCAGGCGATCCCGGGCCGCCAGGTGGGCGACGCGCATCGCCTCGTCGCCGAAGAACTCGAGCTCGGTCGCGGCGGGCAGGCCGACCCGGATCGGTGCGCCGCGATAGCGCGGCCCGCGCGCCCGCGTCCACGGATCGTCGTGGTCGATCCCGGCGATGATGTCGAAGACCAGGTCGAGGTCCTCGACCGTGGTGGCCATCAAGGTCAGGCAGTCCAGCGATCGACAGGCGGGCACCAGCCCGACGGTGCTGATCAACCCGCGCGACGGCTTCCAGCCGACGATCCCGTTGAGCGCGGCGGGCACTCGGCCCGAGCCCGCGGTGTCGGTGGCGACGCAGAACGGCACCTGCCCGAGCGCGACCGCCAGCGCCGACCCGGAGCTCGAGCCACCGGAGATGAGATCGCCACCGAACACGCTGCGCGGCACCGGATACGGCGTCCTGGTGCCGTTGAGCCCGGTCGCGAATTGATCGAGGTTGGTCTTGCCGACGAACAACGCGCCCGCGTCGAGCAGCCGCTGAACCGCGGGCGCGGTGCGGGTCGCGGTGTAGCCGTAGTCCGGGCAGGCCAGCGTGGTCGGGTAGCCGGCGACATCGATGCTGTCCTTCACCCCGAACGGGACGCCGTACAACGGCAGCGCCCGCGCCCCCGGCCTACGCTCGATCTCCGCCGCGGCGGCGAGCAACGCGGCGCGCGGCACCGGGGTGATCCAGGTGCCGTCGTCGCCGCGCGCCGCGACGGCGTCGGCGACCCGCGCGGCCGTTCTGGTCGGCGAACCGTTGCCGTCCTGGTGCTGGGCGAGGATTTCCGTGACCGTGGGGCCTGCCGAACCGATCATGTTGTCGATTGTCGACAAAATGTGTGACGACCGAAGGCGCCGTCTGTATCGGATGTGTTAGCAGATACCGAGTTTCAGGTATGTTTGCTCGCCGTGCTGTCTCAGCGCGGCCTCCGCGGTCGCCGGGTCGTTCGAGGCCACCGCGGCCAGCAACTCCTGGTGGCGGCGCACACCCTCGCGGCGCGCGGCCACCTCGGTCTCCTGTCGCAGATTGCGGGCCATCGCCAATTGCAGCTTCACCAGGATCTGGCCGTACACCTGGTCGAGCTGCCGATTACCCGCCAGCGCCACGATCTCCGCGTGGAAACGGCGGTGCGCGTCGTCTCGGGCGACCCAGTCGCCGCGCCGGTCGGCCTCGGTCAGCTCGTCGAGAGCCGCGCGCACTCCCCCGAGCCCACGGTCCAGGTCGGCGTGGGGCAGCGCGGTGGTCAAGGCATGGCGCTCCAACGCCCGGCGTACTTCGAACAATTCGACGATGTCGGACGCCGACCACACCACCACCCGGTAGCCCCGTCGCGGCAGGTGCTCGATCAAGCCCTGTTCGGCGAGGCGACGCAGCGCCTCGCGGACCGGCGCCCGGCTGATCCCCAACCGCGCGCACAGCGCCTCCTCCCCCACCCGCGCGCCCGGGGCCAGTGCGCCGCTGAGCACCTCGGCCCGCACGTGCCGCGCCGTCATCTCCACCAGACTCGCCGGTAGCACAGTCGAATCGGATGCCGCTGCCGTCATAGGTCGAGTCTACGAACACCGCGGCCGCGCGGCCTCCGCCGCTAGACCAGGCGCAGACTGGTGACCAGCTTCTCGGCCTCCTCGGCGCTCAATTCCCCGCTCGTGTTGCGGTCGACGAGGAGGGTCAGCACGAGCAGGGTGCCTGCGGCATTGCGGAAGGCGAAGGTGTAGACCGAGTAGGCATCGGCCGTGCAGCCGGACAGCTGGGGCTTCCACGGTCCCGTGCTCTCCACGAACTGTCCGGCGACGCCGCTCCGGGTGGTCAACGACCTCGGCGTGGTGAGCTTGCCGCCACTGGGATCCGAATACCCGCCCTCGGCAGCGATTTTCGCGACCGTCTTCGCCGCGGCGGCCGGATCGGACTCCGTGCTCGTGGTGACCGCGGCCATCGCCCGATAGGCGGAGCCGGGGCAGTACTTCTCGCCCTCGGTCGACTGGCCGCGGCCGTCGATGGAACCGCTCGCGGTGGTGAAGCTCATCGTGTCGTAGGAGGGGGCGACCGACCAGGTCGACGGCACGTCGTAGGCGACCCGATAGGTGGGAATGAGCACGCCCTTCGCACCGGGGGTCACCGGGGCCGTGGTGGTGCCCGACAGCGACCCGGTCGGCACCGCCGCGGAGGTGACCGATGTCGGGGACGCGGTGGTGTCGTCGGACGAGCGCGTTCCGAGCACGACGGCCACGATGCCCACGACGACGACCAGCACCGCCACGACCACCACGGCGATGATCACGCCCGCACCGCCACCACCACGGCGCGGCGGACCCGGAGAGGGCTGTGGCACATAACCGTACGGCTGCTGACCGTACGGTGGCTGCCCGTAGCCCTGCGGCGGCGCACCGTACTGGGGTGGCGGATATTGACCCTGGTGCGGCTGGGGGTATCCGTAGGGCTGCTGGGGCGCGGGCTGCGCGTACGGTTCCGGACCGGTCTGCGGCTGCTGCCCCGCCAGGCCCGGCGCCTCCCACCAGCGATCGCTGTCGTCCGCCACGTCGAGTCCTCTCCTGCCACCTGCCGCGACCATCCGGCGGTCAGGCTCTCCCCGTCAGCGTAACGGCGAACGGCCGGGCTCGGGTGGTCCGGCCGGTGGGTCAGGCCGGATGGATCGCGTGCGCGCCGATCCGTTCCGCGGCAGCGACAGTCGCCGCGCCGAGCTCGTTCAGCGCGGCGGCCGACAGGCGGGTGTCGGGGCAACTGACCACCGCCGCCACCACCGCGCCGCTCGCGTCGCGCACGGGCGCGGCGAGGGTCACGACCGCGTTCTCCTGACCCAGTTCATCGGGCAGGTAGTCGATGGTGATCAGCTCGGTGATGACCGAGCCGAGTTGGGCGCGCAGCGCGGCGGTGATCGGCGTATCGCGCAGTCCGGCGAGTACCTCGAGCATGGGCGTGGAGTCGTCGACGAGCCGTTCGACGGAGTAGCCGCGCTCCCGGATCTCGGCGAGTACGCGGGTCAGGCGATCGCGGTGGGCCGGGTCGGCGGCTGCCAGCCACGCGGCCCGGACAGATTCGGGCGCCCAGGCGACGAACTCCCGGCAGACCGGCGGCGCGATCGGGAGCCTGCGTCCCGCGCGGATCCAGTCCGCGGACGGGTCGCCGACCACCTCGGTGACCACGATGCTGTCGCCGTCGCGTTCGGCGAGGAACACCGGATCGCCGGTGCGTTCGCACAGTGCGCGCAGGTGGGGCGCCGCGGTGCGGCGCAGCGGAAACGCCGCTTCGGCGCGCCGTGCGACGGTGAGCAGGCGCAGGCCGATGCCGTAGCACCCGTCGTCGTCGCGGACGGTCCAGCCGTCGGCGGTGAGCTGGGTGAGCACCGCGTGCGCGGTCGCCCTGGACAGCCCGGCCTCCCGCACGATGCGCGCCAGCGACAGCCGGTCCCGCGGATGCCGCGACAGCAGCTCGAGCACCTTCACGACCCGCTGGGTCGGCGGCGACGCCACCTCGGCCGCGCTCATCGCAGGCACCGGGTCAGGGGTCACCTCTTGACCGGCGCGATCGGCCCGGCTTATCGTCGGTGTCACAATATCGAACAATAGCGTCGAATATTCGACAACGCAACTCGGCGGATCGGATCCGCCGGCGGCGCACACAGCGAAGTGGGTGAACGAGTGCAGACGGGGTACGAGCTGTCGCACCTGGCGGCCTTGGAGGCCGAGTCGGTGCATATCTTCCGGGAGGTGGCGGCCACCTTCGAGCGACCGGGACTGCTGTTCTCGGGTGGCAAGGACTCGGCGGTGCTGTTGCATCTGGCACGGCGGGCGTTCTGGCCGGCGCCCCTGCCGTTCCCGCTGTTGCATGTGGACACGGGGCACAATTTCGACGAGGTCATCGAGTTCCGTGATCGGACCGCCGACCGCACCGGCGCGCGCCTGCTGGTCGCCTCGGTGCAGGACGACATCGACGCCGGCCGCGCGGTGGAACGCCCCGGCGGCACCCGCAACCCGCTCCAGACCACCACCTTGCTGCGGGCGATCGGCGAACATCGCTTCGACGCCGTGTTCGGCGGGGCACGCCGCGACGAGGAGAAGGCGCGGGCCAAGGAGCGGGTGTTCAGCTTCCGCAACAGGTTCGGCGAATGGGATCCGCGCGCACAGCGTCCCGAGGTATGGAACCTCTACAACGGACGGCACCAGCAGGGCGAGCACATCCGCGTGTTCCCGCTGTCGAACTGGACCGAGCTCGATATCTGGGAGTACATCGATCGCGAAGCGGTCGAGCTCCCGACGCTGTACTACGCGCACCGGCGCCGCGTCGTCGAACGCGACGGCATGCTGTTGTCGGCGGGCCGATTCATCACCCCGCAACCGGGCGAGCGCACCTTCGACGCCACCGTCCGTTTCCGGACCGTCGGCGACGCCACCTGCACCGGCTGTGTCGAGAGCGAGGCCGACACCGCGGCGAAGGTGATCGCCGAGACCGCCGCCACCCGGCTCACCGAGCGCGGCGCCACCCGCGCCGACGACCGGATCTCCGAGACCGGCATGGAAGACCGCAAGCGAGAGGGCTACTTCTGATGAGCCGCAACCTGTTACGCCTGGCGACCGCCGGCAGCGTCGACGACGGCAAGTCGACCCTCATCGGCAGACTGCTCTACGACTCCAAGTCGCTGTTCGACGACCAGCTGGCCGCGATCGAACGGGTCAGCACCGAACGCGGCGGCGACGCGGCCGACCTCGCGCTGGTGACCGACGGGCTGCGCGCCGAGCGCGAGCAGGGCATCACCATCGATGTCGCCTACCGGTATGTGACGACACCGCGCCGCAAGTTCGTCATCGCCGACACGCCGGGTCACGTGCAGTACACCCGCAACATGGTCACCGGCGCGTCCACCGCCGATCTGGCGCTGATCCTGGTCGACGCCCGCGCCGGGGTGTCCGAGCAGACCCGCAGGCACGCCTTCCTGGCCACCCTGCTGGGCGTACCGCACCTGGTGGTGTGCGTGAACAAGATGGACCTGGTCGACTGGTCGCAGGAGCGATTCGAGGAGATCAGGGCCGAATTCGCCGCGTTCGCCGCGAAGTTGACCGTCGGCGACCTCAGCTTCGTGCCGGTCTCGGCGCTGCTCGGCGACAATGTCGTCGAGGGTTCCGAGCACATGGACTGGTATCCGGGGCCGCCGCTGCTGCGCCACCTCGAGGACGTGCACATCGCCTCGGACCGCAACCTCATCGACGCGCGGTTGCCGATCCAGTACGTCATCCGGGCTCAGCAGGGCCTCGATCACCGCAGCTACGCCGGTACCGTCGCGGGCGGCATCTTCAAGCCCGGCGACGAAGTGGTGGTGCTGCCCGCCGGGCACACCTCCCGGGTGCGCGAGATCTGGGGGCCCGGCGGCGGCAAGGTCGACGAGGCGTTCACCGGCATGGCGATCTCGCTGACCCTCGACGACGAGATCGACATCGGCCGTGGCGATCTGCTGGCCCGACCGGGCAATCGCCCCCAGCAGGGCGCCGATCTGGACGCGATGGTGTGCTGGTTCTCCGAGACCGCCCAGTTGCGCGCGGGCGGACGGTATCTGGTGCGCACCGCGGCGCAGACCTCGCCCGCCGAGGTGACCGCCATCGACTACCAGCTCGACGTCAACACCCTGCACCGGCTCGAGGACGTGGAAGCGTTGTCGCTCAACGACATCGCCCGGGTGCGCCTGCGCAGCCGCCAGCCGCTGCTGTTCGACCCGTACCGGGAGAACCGCCGCACCGGCAGTTTCATCCTGATCGACCCGGTCACCGACCAGACCGTCGCCGCGGGCATGGTCACCGGACGCGACACCGGCGCGCACGCCGCACCGGCGACGGTGGTCTGGCATCGCTCGGCGGTCGGACGCGACGATCGCGCCCATGCCGGGGCCACGATCTGGCTGACCGGCCTGTCCGGCTCCGGGAAGTCGACCATCGCCGTGGAGGTGGAGCGTCAGCTGGTCACGGCGGGCCGCGCCGCCTACCTGCTCGACGGTGACAACCTGCGGCACGGACTCAACGCGGGCCTGGGCTTCTCCGCGGCCGACCGGGACGAGAACGTGCGCCGGGTCGCCGAGGTCGCCGCGCTGTTCGCCGATTCCGGCGCGATCGCGATCGTGTCGGTGATCAGCCCGTTCGCCGCGCAGCGGGCCAAGGCGCGCACCACCCACGCCGAGCGCGAGCTGCCGTTCCACGAGGTGTTCGTCGATACGCCGCTGCCCGAATGCGAACGCCGCGACCCCAAGGGCCTCTACGCCAAGGCCCGCGCGGGCGAGCTGCCCGGCTTCACCGGTGTCGGTTCGCCCTACGAGCGACCCACCGACGCCGATCTCGTCATCACCCCCGATCTCGGCTCCCCCGCCGAGATCGCCGCCCATATCCTCCGAGAGCTAGGAATCGCAGACCGTTGACCCACTCCAGCACCGCCACCGAAGCCGGGAGCACCGCGCCACCGGAGCCACTGACCGCGCCGTTCACCGCCGCGGTCGCCCAGGCCGAAAAGCTCATCGCCGGCGCCGAATTCGTGCGCAGTGACGCCGACCTGGCCGAGGGCTACGACTACCTCGCCGCGAGCGTCGCCGCCTGCCTGCGCCTGTCCGGTGCGCACGGCACCAGTCATCCGTACTTCGTGTCCTCGACCGGGCCCTACGCCAAGATGGGCCTGGACAATCCGGACACCCTCTACTACCACGCGAACATCGAGCCCGACGCCGAGTACGTGGTGAGCGGTGTGCGCGGCAGCACCGTCGACCTCAGTTTCCAAGTACTCAAAGGCGATTACACCGCGACCGACGTCCCCGGCGGTGCGGACGCCTTCGACGACCGGCGGATCCCCATCGCCGCCGACGGCAGCTTCTCGATCCGGTTCGGCCCCGCCAAGCCGGACGCCGGTCCGGGCTACTTCGCCCTCGGTGAGGGCGCGTCGATGCTGGCGGTGCGCGAGGTCTACAGCGACTGGACCGAGCGCAAGGGCTCGATCCGGATCGAGCGCGTCGACACGATCGGTACCGCCCCGGTCGAGCCGGATCTCGCCCGGATGCGCAAGCGCTACGGCGCGGCGGCGAAGATGCTGCTGACCAGGGTGCACACCTGGTTCAACTTCCCGAAATGGTTCTACCTCGACCTGCCGGTGAACACGCTCACCGCGCCCCGGCTCACCCCGGGTGGCCTGAGTACCCAGTACTCCTCGGTGGGCCATTTCGACCTGGCCGACGATCAGGCGCTGGTGATCACCGTGCCGAAATCCGACGCACCGTATCAGGGTTTCCAGCTCGGCAGCCTCTGGTACATCTCGCTCGACTACGTCAACCACCAGACCAGCCTCAATCACGCCCAGGCCCAAGTGGATCCGGACGGCCTGATTCGAATGGTGGTGAGCAAGCAGGATCCCGGCATCGCGAACTGGATCGAGACCACCGGCCGCACCCGGGGCATTCTGCAGTTCCGCTGGCAGCGCACCGACCGGCCGATGACCGAAGCCGACGGCCCGACGGTCACGGTGGTCCCGGTCGCCGAGGTCGCCCAGCACCTTCCCCATTACACAGACAACCGGATCGACGCCGCCGGCTGGCGCGACCGGATCGCCGCCCGGCAGCGGGCTTTCGCAGAGAGGATGCTCGGATGAGCGGGGCACTGTTGGATGGCAAGGTCGTCGTCGTGTCCGGGGTCGGTCCCGGACTCGGACGATCGATCTGCCTGGAGGCGGCCGCCGCGGGTGCCACGGTGGTGCTGGCGGCACGGACCGAATCGCGGCTGCTCGAGGTAGCCGCCGAGATCGAGGCCGCCGGCGGCGCGACCCTGAGCGTGCCCACCGACATCACCGACGACGCCGCGGTGCGGAACCTGGTGTCGCGGACCGTCGAGACGTTCGGCCGGGTCGACGCGCTGGTCAACAACGCGTTCTCGGTGCCGTCGATGAAGCCGCTGGACCGCACCGATTTCGACCACATCCGCTCCAGCCTGGACATGACGGTGCTGGGCGGCCTGCGCATGACGCAGGCGTTCACGCCCGCCCTCGCCGAGGCCAAGGGCGCCGTGGTGATGATCAACTCGATGGTCGTGCGGCATTCCGAACCGCGCTACGGCAGCTACAAACTGACCAAGGCGGCACTGCTGGCCATGTCGCAGACGCTGGCCACCGAACTCGGCGGCAAGGGTGTGCGGGTCAACAGCGTGCTGCCCGGCTACATCTGGACCGACCAGCTGAAGTGGTATTTCGGGCAGGTCGCCGAGAAGTACGGCATCACCGTCGAGCAGGTGTACGAGCAGACCGCCTCGAAGTCCGACCTGAAGCGGCTGCCCGAACCCGACGAGATCGCCCGCGCCGTGGTGTTTCTCGCGTCCGACTGGTCCTCGGCGATCACCGGCCAGACCCTCGACGTCAACTGCGGCGAATACCACAACTGAGCAAGGAGCTCCCTTCGATGACCGTGCGCACCGATGTCGGCACCGTGGCCGACCTGCACGCCTCCGCCACCAAACTCACCGGTCTCACCGATTTCGGGGCCGACGACTACACCGAGGCGCTGCAGGTGCTGCTCGACTCCTACCGTGACGAGGCCGGGCTCACCGAGCTCGGCAGCAAGATGTCGCGGTTCTTCCTGCGCGGCACGCTCGTGGCCCGCGCGCTCAGCGAGGCCGCGTGGGCGGCCAACCCCGGCTATGTCGACACCCCGGTCACCCGGCCGATCTTCGTCACGGGTCTGCCCCGCACCGGCACCACCGCGCTGCACCGGCTGCTGGCGGCCGATCCGGCCAACCAGGGGCTGGAGATGTGGCTGACCGATTTCCCGCAGCCGCGTCCGCCGCGCGAGACCTGGTCGGAGAATCCGGCCTATCAGCAGATCGACGCCGGTCTGCGTCAGCACCAGGTGCAGAATCCGGAGTTCATGGGTCTGCACTACATGAGCGCCTCCGATGTGGAGGAATGCTGGCAGCTGCTGCGGCAGTCGGGCACCTCGCATTCCTACGAATGCCTGGCCTATGTGCCGAGCTACTCGCGGTGGCTGGCCGCCCAGGACTGGACGCCCGCCTACACGCGGCATCGTCGCAATCTGCAGCTGATCGGCATGAACGACAGCAGGCGCTGGGTGCTCAAGAACCCCAGTCACCTGTTCTGTCTGGATGCGCTGCTGGCGGTCTACCCGGACGCGATCGTCATCCAGACCCACCGCGATCCGGCCACCATCATCCCGTCGGTGTGCAGCCTCAACGAACACGCCACGCGCGGCTGGTCGACCACCTTCACCGGCGAGACCATCGGCCGCACCCAGCTCGACCTGTGGGCCCGCGGTCTCGCCGCATTCACCGCCGCGCGCGCCCGGCACACCGACGCCACCTTCATCGACGTCGACTTCGACGACCTGCGCGCCGATCCGTTCGGCGTGGTCGAACGGATCTACACCCGCATCGGCACCGACTTCACCGAGGAGGCCCGCACCGCCATCACCGCCCTCGACAACGAGAGCCGCACCGGCGACCGCAAACCCACCCACCACTACTCCCTCGCCGACTACGGCCTGACCGAGGAGATGGTCGCCGAACGCTTCGGCGGCTGAGGGACGCGCTATTCGACCTCGACCCCGTACCCACGGGCCAACGCGGCGAGGTCGGACTCGTAGCCCTGTCCGACGGCGCGGAACCGCCAGGTCTCGCCCCGCAGATACAGTTCGGCGAGCAGTAGGGTCCGTTCGACCGTGGCCGCGTCCATCGTCGAGCGGATCACCGCGCTCGATTCTGGGCCGGTCGCGACATCGACCTCGACGGCGCCGACGCCGCCGAAGGTCACGCCGGGCGCATCGAGGGCCGCCGCGAAGACCACGCGGGAGCAATGCTCGGGAAGCTCGTCGAGGAGGACCGCGATCGACTGCTCGGTCGGCCCTTCCTCGGCGAGCCTGGCTCCCGCGGCGATCGGCTGGTTGTAGAACACGAAATCGGCCGGACCGGCGACCTTTTCCTCGGTATCGACGAGGAAGGCGACCAGGTCGACGGCGGCGGCGCCGAGCTGGTTCCAGGTGGCGCGCAGGGTCCAGGAGTCCGAGTCGATCGGCAGATCGATCACCTGGCCGCGCGCCAACACGGTCGGCTCGGGGGCCGTCGGTTCCGGGACTCCCGCCGCCGGCTCGGATTCCGCCGCCGGCGACCGGGTGAGCAGTTCCAGCCCGTGCAGCGCGAGCCCGAGGTCGGTCGCCTTCCGCACCCGGCGATCCGCGTCGCCGCCGGGCAGGAGCAGCAGATCCGTCACGGTGGCCGACAAGTTGACGGCCGCGGATCCCCCGAGCTCCACGACCCGGGTCCTGGTCCGCGCGGCTTCCTCGTGCGTACCGCCGAGCACCAGAACGCGGTGACCGGACAGCGGCCCCGACGGCACGGCGACCCGACGACGCGAGACCGGCGCCGCGGTCCGGGCAGTCCTGGGCCGGCCTGGTTCGATCGTCGCGAGCAGTTCGATGAAGCGCGGCTCGTCGATGACCGGAGTCCGGTGCTGGATCGCCCTGCGTGCCTTGCCGGTCCCGGAATCCGGCGCGTTGGTGACGAGCACACTCGTGCGACCGCTCACCACGCTGGTCACGTCGAGCCCGGCAGTCTCGGCGCGCGACACCAGCTCTTCGCGGTCGATCCGGGTTTCGCCGGTGAACGCGACCTTCATCCCTTGACGCAGTGGCGCCGACGGCTCCCATCGTCCTGGGTAGGCGTACGCGCACGGCGGCTTGGGGCCGCTTCGCTCGACAGGCCACACAGAATCCGCGCGCCTGTCCGCTGTCGGCTCGCAGGAGAGCAACGGCGGCGCGATGCCCAGGCGAGCCGCGTCGGCCACCAGTGCGCGCAGCACGTTCACGAGAACACGGGTGTCGTCGAGCGCATCGTGCGCTTTCCGCTGTGGCACACCGTAATAGGTGGCCAGGGTCGCCAGCTTGTAGTCCGGGGTCGGTAGCGCGACGCGGCGAGCGAGCGCCAGCGTGCACAGCCGACGACGGACCGGAAGCACTCCACCTGCCCGTTCGAACTCACTGGCCAAGAACCCGAAGTCGAACATCGCGTTGTGCGCGACCAGGACCCGCCCGGCCAGCATCGCGGCCAGCTGCTCGTGCACATGCGCGAATCGCGGTGAGCCACGCAGCACTTCGGCGGTGAGCCCGTGCACATGCACCGGGCCCGGGTCGCATTCGGGGTCGAGCAAGGTGTGGAACTCGCGCGTCACCTGTCCGGTGCTGTCCAAGGTCAGCGCGGCGACCGACAGGACCCGGTGCCGGTGCGGTCGGAGTCCGGAGGTTTCGACATCGACCACGGTGAACTCACCGAATCCGGAGGCCTGCTGCTGCACGTCGACCCGTGTCATCCCCTGCATGAGCATCGCATCGTAGACGAGTTCGGAAATGTTGCACTCGAACTCGAGAACGATCGTGCGACAAAGGTTGTCGCCCGCTGCACGAGCGCCGGTCGACGCCTGTCAGCGGGTGGCCGCGGACAGCACTCGCATCACGTCCGCGGGCCGAAGAACTCGGCGCGGGCGGCGTCGATGCGTGACTGTGCTTGGGCGGCGCCTTGAAAGCTCACCGCGGCCGATCCGCCGCCGGCCAGCCCCAGCGCGAGAAGTCCGCCGATCACCGAGAGCAGGTCCGGTTCGGGCAGGAGGCCGGTGTCGCTGGTCGGCCGCACATCGTGCGCGGGAGCCGCCCCGCCGCCGCCTGGGCTCTGCGCCGCGGGGGGACTTCCTGCTCCCCCGGGCGCTGCCGCTCCCCCGGGCGCCGGTGCTCCGGCAGCCGCACCACCCGGCCCCGATCCCGCGGGCGGGGCACCTCCGCCGGGTGGACTCGCCGGTGCCGACCCGCCCGGTTCGGCGGCATCCGGTTCGGCGTCCCCGGGTGCGGCGGGCTCGGGGTCGGGCTGGGCTGGTGCCGACGGAGCTTCGGGAGCCGGGCCTTCGGGAGCGGCTTGCTGGGCCGGCGCTTGCGGCTCGGGAGCGTTGCCCGGATTCGGGTTGCCGCCCTGGTTGCCGCCGCCGTTGCCCTGATTCCCGTTGCCGCTGCCCGGGTTCTGATTCCCGTTGCTGCCGGAATTCCCGTTGTTGCCCTGGTTGCCTTTCCCATTTCCCTGGTTGCCGTTTCCGCTGCCGGGGTTCTGGTTGCCGCTGTTGCCGCCGCCGTTACCCTGGTTGCCATTGCCGTGATTGCCGCCCCCGTTGCCGTGGTCGCCCGGGCCGGCAACCAACCAGGGATCCGCACTCGTCGTGAAACCGTTCCCGGCGGGCGCTCCCGCGACGCCGGTCGCCGCACTGGCGACCAGACCCGGCTCGGCGCCCGCGACCCCGCCGTATCCGAGCAGACCGAGGACACCGGCGGTCCCGGCCACCACGACTGTTCGTCTCATCCGACCGACCGTCACGCGCCCGCCCTCCCGTCCTCACTGGTTCAGCCCACACCATTGCGGTCGCCGTCGACGGCCGGCACGTTACGTCTCGTGCCGTCCGCCGCGCCGGACGACCGTCGCGCACGCCCGCGGACCAGCCCTGATCCGCCTCGGATCCCGCGGGCTGCCGTTCGGGCAGGTTGCGGGTTCCCAGCGATCGTGTCATGGCCGCCCGGCAGGGTCGCCGGCCGGGCGCAGACGTCGACGGCGGATCTGGGCGTACCAGTCGAGCAGAGCCGGGTGATCGACGGTGGTCGGGTCGAGAACGTCCGAGGGATCCGCGCCCTGCAGGATTCGCTTGACGGGGACCTCCAGCTTCTTGCCGGTGCGGGTGCGGGGCACGCCCGGCGCGGCCAGGATGTCGTCGGGGACGTGGCGGGGCGAGACGTCGGTGCGGATGGTGGCGGCGATCCGGGTCCGCAGCGCCTCGGTGAGGGTGGCACCGGCCGGGAGGACGACGAACAGGGGCATCCAGTAGCCGCCGTCGGGCTGTTCGGCGCCGATGACCAGGGAGTCGACGATCTCGGGAAGCTGTTCGACGGCCTGGTAGATATCGGCGCTGCCCATCCGGATGCCGTGCCGGTTGAGGGTGGAGTCGGAGCGGCCGTGGACGACGACACTGTGATGCTCGGTGACGGTGATCCAGTCGCCGTGCCGCCAGACGCCCGGGTAGGTCTCGAAATAGGCGGCGCGGTACCGCGATCCGTCGGGGTCGTGCCAGAAGCGCAGCGGCATGGACGGCATCGCCGCGGTGACGACCAACTCGCCGACGGCGTCGTGCACGGGTCGGCCCGCGTCGTCCCATGCCGCCAACGCGACACCGAGGTAGGGGGCGGACAACTCCCCGGGCCACACCGGGACGGTGCGCACCCCACCCGCGAAGGCCGACACGATGTCGGTGCCGCCACTGATCGAGGACACCGGGATGTGGTCGCCCACATTGTCGCGCAACCACAGCGACGACGACGCGGGCAGCGCCGAGCCGGTGACCCCGATCAGACGCAACGCGGCCAGGTCGTGGTCGCGTCGCGGCACGGCCTGCGCCTTCGCGCACGCGAGGACGTAGCCGGGGCTGGTCCCGACCACGGTCGCGCGCACCCGAGCGGCGATGTTCCACAGCGCATCCGGTGCGGGCGCGGTCGGGCTCCCCGGATAGCAGACGATGGTCGCGCCGACCAACAGCCCGGCGACCTGGTAGTTCCACATCATCCAGCTCGGGCTGGTGTACCAGAAGTAGGTGTCGTCGCGGCCGAGATCGGACTGCAGGGCCAGCGCTTTGAGATGTTCGAGCAGGACACCGCCGTGGCCGTGCACGATGCCTTTGGGCAACCCCGTGGTGCCGGAGGAGTACAGGACCCACAGGGGATGATCGAAGCCGACCTGCGCGGTCTCCGGTGCCGTGCCCGCCGATCCGGTCGCCTCGTCCCAGCCGAGCGTGCCCTCGACCGCGTCGCCGAGCCGGGACACCAGCACGGTCGCGCGCAGCTCGGGCAGTGCGGCACGCAGTGCCGCGATCTCGGCGAGTTTGCGGTGTTCCTTGCCGCCGAAGCGGTATCCATCGCAGGTCACGAGCACCTTCGGCGCGAGCTGGCCCAGCCGGTCCAGTGCGGCCTTCGCCGTGTAGTCCTGCCCGCACGCACTCCAGATCGCGCCGATACTCGCCGTCGCCAGGAACGCGATCACCGCCTCGGCGATGTTCGGCAGGTAGCCGACTACTCGGTCCCCGGGCCCGACTCCGATCCCGCGGAGAGTAGCGGCGAATCCGGCGGCGCGGCTGAGCATCTCGGCCCACGACAGTTCCGACATCGCACCGTCCTCGTCGACGGTGACGATCGCGGGCCGATCCGTGCGCGCCTGCCGGATCACCTGATCGACGTAGTTCACCCGCGTGCCCGGAAACCAGCGCGCGCCGGGCATTCCGGTGTCGGCCAGGACTTGCGCGGACCGCTCGCCCAGCTCGAAGTAGTCCCAGACCGCCCCCCAGAACCCGGCCAGGTCGTCGACCGACCACTGCCACAGTGCCCGGTAATCCGGGACCTCGACCCCGTGCCGAGCGGCCACGAACCGCGCGAAATCGGTGATCCGCGCCCGCGCGATGTCCTGCTCTCCCGGCACCCACTGCGGCGCCGCTGTCACGCTGGTCATCGCGCGCTCCACCCACCGTCCATGACATACGAGGATCCGGTGACCATGCCCGCCTGGTCGGAGGCCAGCCATCCGACCAGCGCCGCCACCTCCTCGGGCTCGATCAGCCGCTTGATCGCACTCTCGGTGAGCAACACCTTCTCCACCACTTCTCGCGCGGGAATGCCGTGCGCGGCGGCCTGTTCGGCGATCTGCTTGTCCACCAGCGGAGTGCGCACATACCCGGGATTGACGCAATTGCTGGTGACCCCGCGCGGGCCGCCCTCGAGCGCGGTCACCTTCGACAGTCCTTCCAGCGCATGCTTGGCCGTGACGTAGGCGACCTTGTAGGGCGAGGCGCGCAGGCCGTGCACCGAGGACACGTTCACGATGCGGCCGAACCCCTGGGCGTACATATGTGGCAGCGCCGCGCGGATCAGCAGGAACGGCGCTTCCACCATGAGCGTCTGGATCAGGCGGAACCGGGCGGGCGGGAAGTCCTCGAGCGGGCTGACGGTCTGCACGCCCGCGTTGTTGACCAGGATGTCCACCGACAGGCTCAGTTCGGTGAGCGCGTCGACGTCGAGCAGGTCGACGGCCCAGGCGTGCCCGCCGATCTCGGCGGCCACGGTCTTGGCGCCCAGCTCGTTCACGTCGGCGACCGTCACCTCCGCGCCCCGCGCGGCCAGCTCGTGGGCGCAGGCCGCGCCGATGCCGCCGGCCGCGCCGGTGACCAGCGCCGTGCGTCCGATCAGGTCGCTCATGCCGCGACGACCTTCGTCGACACGACCGCCGGGGCGCTCGCCGTCTCGGCCGCGTCCGCGGCATCCAGCGATTCCAGGTCGATGCCCTTGGTCTCCTTCGCGCACAGCACCGCGATCACCGTGATCGCCGCGGCCACCGCGAGGTACACCGCGATCGGGACCGAGGAGCCGTAGGAATCGAGCAGCTTGACCGCGATGATCGGGGCGAGCGAGCCCGCCACGATCGAGGTGACCTGATACCCCAGGGACACACCGGAATACCGCATCCGGGTCGGGAACATCTCGGCCATGATGGCGGGCTGACCGGCGTACATGAGGCCGTGGAAGACCAGGCCGATGATGATCGCGGTCAGGATCAGCAGGCTGTGGCCGGAGTCCATCAGCGGGAAGGCGAAGAAGCCCCACGTCGCCGCGGCCAGCGCGCCGGCGAGATAGACGGGCCTGCGGCCGAACCGGTCACCGAGATGACCCGCCAGCGGGATCACCGCCATGTGCACGGCGTGCGCGGCCAGCAACCACCACAGGATCGTCGTGGTGTCGGCGTGCACGTGCACCTTCAGGTAGGTGATCGAGAAGGTGACGACCAGGTAGTACATGATGTTCTCGCCGAAACGCAGCCCCATGGCGGTGAAGACGCCGCGCGGGTACCGGCGCAGCACCTCGAACACGCTGAACGACGTCGCCTTGGCGTGCTCCATCTGCCGCTGCGCCTCGACGAAGATCGGGGCGTCGGTGACCTTCGTCCGCACGTAGTAGCCGACCAGCACCACCACCGCCGACAGCCAGAAGGCGACGCGCCAGCCCCAGCTCAGGAACGCGGCATCGGACAGCGTCGAGGTGAGCACGAGCAGCACCACCGTGGCGAGCAGATTGCCCGCGGGCACACCGGCCTGCGGCCAGCTCGACCAGAACGCGCGACTGCGGCTGGGACTGTGTTCGGCCACCAGCAAGACGGCGCCGCCCCATTCGCCGCCGATCGCGAAGCCCTGGATGAAGCGCAAGGTCACCAGCAGCGCCGGGGCCCAGTAACCGATCTGGGCGAAGGTGGGCAGACAGCCCATCAGGAAGGTCGCGCCACCGACCAGGACCAGGCTCAACTGCAGCAGCTTCTTGCGGCCGTAGCGGTCACCGAAGTAGCCGAAGACGATGCCGCCGAGCGGGCGCGCGGCGAAGCCGACGGCGTAGGTGACGAACGCGGCCAGGATCGCGTCCAGATCGCTGGTGCCCTTGGCGAAGAACACCTTGCTGAAGACGAGGGTGGCGGCGGTGCCGTAGAGGAAGAACTCGTACCATTCGACGACGGTGCCTGCCATCGAGGCGGCTACCACTCGGCGCAGACCGCTCGGGGCGCGGTCCTCGCCGGCCGCCGGGGTCGCATTGCGGACGCTCATCACTGCTCCTTGGTGATCGGGGCCACATCACGCCGACAGTGTGATGTGGCCCACTAGCAATGCGAAGAGTATTCGTGCAGATCGAATTCCGTCGCAATGGCCAAGTTCGCACCGAGGATCTGCAAAGATGCAGATATGAGCGGGACCTCGGCTGATCCAGGGCGGCGGCCCAGCGCCGACGACCTGCTGGTGCTGCTGGCGGTCGGCCGATCGGGCCGCTATGTCACCGCCGCCGAGGAACTGGGCATCAACCACACGACGATCTCGCGGCGGATCGCCGCGCTCGAACGCGCGGTCGGTGGCCGGGTGCTGACCCGCGTCACCGGCGGCTGGGAACTGACCGATCTCGGACGATCGGCCCTGGCCGCCGCCGAGACCATCGAGACCGCGGTGCGCTCACTCGGCTCCGCCGGCGGGGCGCGGGAACTCGAAGGAGTGGTGCGGCTTTCGGCCACCGACGGATTCAGCGCCTACCTGGCCGCACCCGCCGCCGCGCGGGTGCAGCGCACGCATCCTCGGGTGGCGGTGGACATCATCGCCACCACCCGGCGCGCGTCCACCCAGCGCAGCGGGCTCGATATCGAAGTGGTGGTCGGACAACCCCAGGTCCATCGCGCCGAGGCGATCCGGCTCGGCGACTACAGCCTCGGCCTCTACGCCGCGCGTGACTACCTCGCCGAGCACGGCACACCGGCCGCCGTCGAGGATTTGCGCCACTATCCGCTGATCTACTTCATCGAATCCATCCTGCAGGTCGACGATCTCGACCTGGCCACCAGATTCGCGCCCGACATGCGCCGATCCGTCTCGTCCACCAATGTTTTCGTCCATGTCGAGGCCACCCGCGCCGCGGCCGGGATCGGCCTGCTGCCGTGCTTCATGGCCGACCGGCACGACGATCTCGTCCGGGTGCTCGGACCACAGGTGCGCGTACAGCTCACCTACTGGCTCGTGACCCGTCGCGAAACGCTGCGGCGGCCCGAGGTCGCCGCCGTCGTCGACGCCCTGCGTGCCACGGTCGAGGAACGGCGTGCGGAACTCCTCGGAACTCAGCGTGGGTCGGGGCAGCGTCCGGCGTAGTGGCTCAAGCCGAGGCCGTTGCTGCTCTTGCTGCGCCCGACCGGACCGTTCTTGGCCGATCGCAGCCAGGTGCCCCTGGTGTCGAGGACGGGCATCCGTTCGCTGAACGCACGGCTGTAGCGGGTGGTGCCGTCGACGGTGAGGATGCCGTCGCGGACATCGATGTGGGCGACGGTCGCCCAGAACGAGTTCTTGCCGTTGCCGATCATGACGGTGATCTGATCGGCGTCGGGACCGGGGAGCCCGTCGCGACCGGCACGGCCGTAGCGGACTCGCACGCGAGGTCTGCCGAAGGTATCGATCGCGCCCGCGCCGTTGTCGACGGATTGATACACGTTGAGCAGCAGGTCGCCGTTCTCGGTCGGGCGCACGATCACCTGCTCGGTAGCGGGCAGGTTCTTCGCCCCGGGGCCGCGACTGTCGCCCTGGTGGTGCAGAAACGGCCACTCGGCCAGGTCGCCCTGGTGCCCCTTCTCGCCGCTGATCACGACGTAGTCGCCGGTGATCTCGTTGCGGCAGAAGAAGTACACGTCCAGATCACCCTTGCCGTACTTCGTCACGCGCCCGTCGGCGTCGTAGTGCGCGCCGCGGCCGTCCCATTCGAGGCCGACGGTCAGGACGTAGCCCGGGTCGCCCTTGCGCAGGTCGATGCTGGCACGCCGGTCGGGCGAGTCCTTGGTGAGGACGACGTCGACCTTGCGGAGGTCGATCGCCGCAGCCGGATGTGGTCGCGGCGCGACGGGCTGCGGCAGCACGCCGACGGATTCGGCGGGATGCGACGGCGCACCGGCAGGCGCGACGATCCCGGCAGGCTCCTCCTCGTCGACCACGATCCCGTACTCGGTCGCGAAGGCCGCCAGTCCCGCGCTGTAACCCTGCCCGATCGCGTCCAGCCGCCACCCGCTGCCCCGCCGATACAGCGCGACCGCTTGCAGCACCGTCTCCGAATCCAGGCCCGGCGGAACGAAAGTCAGCACTTGCCCGGGTCCGGCCACCGCTACCCGAAGCCCGCTGACCTGCCCGAACCGGATACCCTGCGCCTCGGTGCTTGCCGCGATCACCACCCGCTCGATCTCGGCGGGGACGGCGGCCAGGTCCACCGACACCACGGCGTCGGATTCCAGCCGCACGCCCGGGGCCGACGGATTGTTGAAGAACACGAAATCGGCGTCGGAGCGGACCCGGCCGTCCGCGGTCACCAGCACGGCCGACACGTCGACCGCGCCGGCCGGACCGTCCAGGTCGATGCGCACCGTGTAGCGCCCGTCGACCAGATCGGTCTTGGACCCCTTCGAAACCTCGACCACCGTTGCGTTCCCTGTCATGACGCCGCCCTCCACCGGTCGTTGCCCTCATCGCGACCCCACGGTACCCGCGCCCCGTGCGTGCGGCCCGGCATCGCGCGAGCTCGCGCAGCGGGTACCCGGACTGTCGGTCTCGATAGCGGGTCGGGCGGACCGTTGGCGTCGTTCACAGGATTCGCCCGGATCGGTGGCGCCCGCGGCGGCCGGTGTCGTTCACTGGTCGCCATGGACGTCCGTGCACTGATCGACCGCAAGCTGGGTCGCCGGGTCTCGGTGGTGCTGCCCGCGCTCGACGACGAGGACACCGTCGCCGGGGTGATCGCCGCCGTCCGGCCCTGGCTCGGCGGGCTGGTCGACGAACTGCTCGTCATCGACGCGGGCTCGACCGATCGCACCATCGCGCGGGCACGCGCGGCAGGCGCCACGGTCTACACCCGCGAGGAGGCGCTGCCCGAGGTGGCGCCCCGGCCGGGCAAGGGCGAGGTGCTGTGGCGGTCGCTGGCGGTGAGCACCGGTGATCTGCTGGTCTTCCTCGACGCCGATCTGGTCGCACCGGATCCGGATTTCGTCCCGATCCTGGTCGCGCCGTTGCTCGACGATCCCGGGCTCGCCCTGGTGAAGGGCTACTACCGCAGGCCGATGCCGAGCGGCCCGAGCGTGGACGCCGACGGCGGCGGCCGGGTGACCCAGCTCGTCGCCCGCCCGCTGCTCACCGCGCTCGCGCCGGCACTGGCCGAGATCGTGCAACCGCTGGGTGGCGAATACGCCTCCACCCGAGCATTTCTCGGCGGGATCTCCGTCGCCAGCGGATACGGCGCGGAGATCGGGATCCTCATCGACTGCTGGCAGCGGCACGGGCTGTCGTCGATCGCCCAGGTCGATCTCGGCGTCCGGCGCCACCGCAACCGGCCCACGCACGAATTGGCCGTGATGAGCAGGCAGGTGGTGGCGACCTTGCTCGATCGCCTCGGTATCCGCGACTCCGGCATCGGGCTCGTGCAATTCCTGCCGGGCGAAACCGGCTGGCAGCGCCTGCCGTCCGAGGTCAGCCTGACCGACCGCCCACCGATGACCGAGCTGATCGCGGCCCAGCGCGAGATCGCCTGACACGACGGACGCCGGCCCGGTCCCAAGGACCGGACCGGCGTCCGACGAGCCTGCCTACGCCGCGACCAGACCGAAGTCCAGCTTCACCAACTGGTCGGCGCAGTCGAAGTAGCGGTCGTCGTGGGTGATCACGATGACCGTCTTGCCGCGCCGCTTCAGATCCGTGAGGATCTCGCGATAGAAGACCTCGCGGAAGCGCGGCTCCTGATCGGCGGCCCATTCGTCGAAGACGTAGATCTGCCGGTCCTCGAGCAGCGCGGTGAGCAATGCCAGCCGCTTGCGCTGCCCTTGCGACAGGTCGACGGTCGAGAGCCGACCGTCGCGCACCTTCACCTTGTGCGCGATCTGCAGCTCCTCGAGATACCGCTGGACCTCGGCGTCGATACCGGGACGGTCGAAGCCCAAGTAGTCCTCGAACAGATGGAAATCGGTGAACACCGCCGACGAATTCTGCCGGTACCACTCGATGTTGTCGTGGTCGATCCTCTCCCCGTTGAGCGACAACGACCCCGAGCGTGGCACGTACAGACCGGTGATGAGCTTGGCCAGCGTCGACTTCCCGCTGCCGTTGCCACCGACGATGAACGTGATCTGCCCCGGTTCGAAAACCAGGTCGATCGGACCGAGCCGGAAGCCGGCGTCCTCGGACTCGTCGAGTCCGGGCGGCGGCGCCAGCGGTCGCACATCGGTGCCACCGTGGTCGATCCAGTTCTTACCGTTGACATCCGGCTGCCCGGCACCCGGATGCGCACCGGGATGGGCGGGATGCGGCCCGCCGTGGCCCGGCCTGCCGTTGCCGTCGCGCGGCGGCATTCCCGGACGCGGCGGATGTCCCCCACGCTCGGGCGGTCCACCCGGTCCGGCCGGATGCGCTCCCGGCGGCGGTGGCACGGGCGACGGAGCCTCGGCGCGGTACACGTAGCTGACATTGGTCAGTTCCAGTTTGGCCTCCCCTGCCACTGGACGCTCGGTGTACGGCAGGAGCTCCTCGTCGTGCAGGGTCTCCATCGACAGGTTCATCGCCCGGATCTTGGCCAGCGCGACATCGCCACGCAGCAGGTCCGGGATGCGGTGCATGAAGTTCTGCATCGGCATCGCCAGGAACGTGGTGACCAGCACGTAGCCGACCATCGTGTCCCGTGGCAGCTCCAGGGCCGCCGCGACGACGAACAGGATCAGCGCCATCGTCGCCAGCTGCAGCGCCTGGCCGAAACCCTGCGCGTAGGAGAACTTCGAGCCCGCGTCGGTGTTCTGATCACGCAGCGTGCCCGCCGATCCGAGCAGATGCCGATCCATGAAGTCCCGGCGCCGGCCACGGTGCAGCTTCAGTTCCTTGATGCCGAGCGTGACCGCCTGGAACGAACGCAGCAGCGCGTCCTCGTTCTCGCGGGCCTCGCGGTAGATCCCGCGCACCCGCTTGAGTACCAGTTCGACACACGCGATGCCGACCAAGGTGCCCGCCACCGTCACCGCGAAGATCGGCCCCGACACGATGGCCAGGAACACGAAGCAGCCGATGATGGTCGCCACGTCGACGCAGATCGACGGAATGGCGGTCACGGCCTGCGACAGCGACCGCACGTCCTCGGTGAGTGTCGCCATCAGGCGGTGCATACCGAGCCGTTCCAGGTGTTCCAGTGGCGCCGAGACGATCCCGGAGCTCAGGTCACTGCGCAGCCGGAAGATCGCGTCCTGCGACAGCCGGATCAGCAGCACCTGCGACGCCACCCCGCTGACCAGGATCACCAAGCCGGTCAGCCCGAAACGCAGCAGCAGATGGTCGGGCTGTGGCTTCGGTGAGACGACCGCGTTGATCAGCGTCACCAGGTAGGTGTTGGCCACACCGCAGATCAGGCCCGCGGCCACCACGGCCGCGATCCTGGCCGGCGAGAGCGCGGCGAGAAAACGGAGAAGATGCATAGCGGGTGCTCTCAGCTGCGGATGACATCGAACACGATGCCCTCGAGGGTGACACCGGGCGCGAACGAGAACGCCACCCCGGTGGAAATCGGTGCCGCCGAACGCGCGTCGCGGATCATCCGCTCCAGCACGAAGATCAGCGAGACACTCAGCATGTTGCCGTGCTCGGCGAGCACCTCCCAGCTCGGCGCCGCCGCCTCGGCCGGGATCCCCAGCGAGTGCGCCGACTCCTCGATGATGCGGGGCCCACCGGGGTGGATCGCCCACAGATCGATGTCGTCCTTGCCCAGGCCGTTGCGCGCGAGCACCTCGGTCACCACCGGATCCACCCCGCGGTAGATGTAGTCGGGCAGGCTGGTCGCCAGCTCGCAGGTGATGCCCGCGTCCTTCACGCCGAGCACGATGCCGTCCTCCGCGTCGTCGAACAGGTGGCTGAAGCTGTCGCGGATCACGATGCTGCCCGCCGCCAGCGGCTGGTGCACCTGGTTGGCGCCGATCACCACCGCGCCGCACCCGTCACCGAAGAGGCTGTGGGTGATGACGTCGTTGACGTCGTCGTCGAACACCGCGTTCACCGAGCTCAGCTCGATGCACAGCACCATCGCCTTCTTGTCCGGGTGCGCCCGGACATAGTCGGTGGCGGCGCGGATGCCGTTCATCGCGGCGGCACAGCCCATGAAGTTGATGACCATGCGGCCCACCGTCGGCGACAGCCCCAGCTGCTTGACCACCGCGACGTCGACGCCGGGGGCGATGAAGCCGGTGCTGGTCACGAAGATCAGCTGACCGATGTCGTCGGCGGGGTTCTCCAGGCCGGCGACGGCCCGCCTGGCCACGTCGACCGCGAGCGGCACCGCGTGCTCGAAGAACAGGTTCATCCGGTCCCGGATAGTGCCGGGGCGACGGCTGAACGCGAGGAACTCCGGATCGAGCGGGTCGATCGCCAGGTGCCGGGTGTCGATCCGGGTCTTCTGGTAGATCCGCGGAATACGCTGGCGCTGTGCGGGATCGGAGAACAGCTCGGCGACCCGGCCCGCGTTCACGGTCTGGTCGACCACGAGTTCGGGCGATCCGGTGGCGACCGCTTCGATCACGCCGACGGTGGTCGGCGGGGCGGGCGGTAGCAGGTCGTGCCCGCGCTCGACGTCGGCCGTGCGGAGCAGGTCAAAGGAAACAGACACGGGCACAAATCCTTTCGAAACAGAATTGAACGTGGCAGCGGAATCGGTTCAGACGGTTCCGATGCCGGTGAAGCCCTGCACCGTGTAGGTCACACAGGTCTTCAGCGCTGTGGGTGCGCAGTGCTCGCGCACGAATCCCCACCGGTTCTCCTCGGCCTCACGCGAGGGCGCGAGCAGGTAGGTCCGGCACAGCTTGGGGAAACGATCTCCGAAGAAGCTCTTCGCGGGCAGCCACTCCACGCCGAACTTCGCGGCCTCCTCGCGCACCACGTCCTCGGTGGCGATATTGGCGAAGCCGCTGCGCTGGAACGGAAGTACGTGATGCACCCGGTGCGAGCTCAGACCGGCGGAGAGGAAGCAGTCGACGTACTTGTTGCCGACCACGGTCAGGTCGTAGGCCTGCTCGAGCTGGTTGACCGCCCAGTCCTCGGTCTCGGTGTGCAGTTCCTCGGTCGGCACCTCGAAGTCGTGGCTGGCCACCACCATGAACGTGCTGATCCACAGAGTGATCACGAATTGCAGCGCCCAGGCCCAGAAGTCACCCGCGAGGGTGAACACGACGACCTCGGCCACCAGCAGGAACCGCACGCCGAACGAACCGATGAAGTGCGGCAGCGCGCCGCGCCAGGTGCCGTACATGTCCTTGATGCCCACCTTGCGGGTGAGCCGGCAGACATCGAGCAGGCGAATGATCATGCCCGTCAGCAGATGTCCGAACTTGTGCACGGTGTGCACGGGCACCCGGTACAGGCGCGGCACCTGCATCATCATCGTGAAGACGTTCTTCTTGATGTCGACTTCACTCTGCGTGTGCGGGTGGTGCAGCAGGGCGTGACCGTCGGCGGTGACGAAAGACAGTGCGACATAGTTCATGTCGAACGCGTTCACCGCGTACTTGTTGAGCCCCTTCTGCGCCCGGTGGATCGCGTAGTGGCCGAATCCGGCCAGCGAGCTGCGCAGCAGCACCATCGCGATCACGAAGACCGGCAACGGCATCCAGCTGGTGTCCCACAGGCGCAGGCCCTGCACGGCGAAATACAGGAAGATCAACACGGCGACGACGATGTCGAACGCGCGGTCCATCCGCTTCAGGCGGGCCGCCAGCTCGGGTTCCTTGATCCGGGCCTTGACCTGATGCAGGAGGTCGCTCTTGTTGTCGAACTTGTACTTCGGAGTGTCGTCCCAGCTGTTGAAGCCTTCCTTGAACAGGAAGTCGGGCGCGTTGTTCTTCGGGTGGATGTCTTCGGGGGTGGCATCGCGACCGAGGCTGTAACGCTCGATCATCCGCGCGATTTTTTCCGGATCACGGTGGTAGGAACCGATGATCGAGGTGATATCGCGGTTCTTCGTCCGGCCGATGAAGAATTCACCGCCTGGATGCTTGGAGATCCAGTCACTCAGGTCGTAGGCTCTGCCGTTAAAGACCCATACGTTGTTGACGGGAGGCCGACCCCCAGGGCCGGGCGGTGGCGGGAGCTCGCGCTCCTCTTCATCAGGTCGATCATCGATCGTCATTTGTTCTTCCTCCGTGTCGATCGGCGTTCGATGCGTGTTGCCTGCCGACCAGCGTCCCGACACGTATAGTCCTTGTGGCGCCTTGCATCTCGCTGAACATTCTCTTATTGGTGCCGCGTCCGCGGCTCGAAGCGCCGGTTGCCGCAGGCGACACCCAGACGACACACCGGCCCGGGGCTGCGGACGGCACTGCGTGCCAGGCTCCGCGGTCCCCGGACCGGTGGGTGACTATCCGGTTCGGTCGGCTCGGATCAGCCGGCCGGCTTGACGATGTTGACCGGCTTGGCCCAGTTGGACAGGCCGACGGTGACCTCGCCCTGGTCCTTCTTCACTACGGCGCGAACGAGATTCGGGCCCTCACCGGTGGACGCGGCGTCCGACGGCTTGGTCGAATCCGAGGCAGGCGGCGCGGTGTCCTGGATCCACAGGGTGATCGGCATGGTGCCGGCGTTCTCGCCGACGCGAGGCACGATCGGGTCGATCACGGCGGCATCGATGGTGCCGGTGACCTTGACGGTGTTGATGCCGTCGATGACTTCGCGGCCCTCGGTCTTCGGGTTCTGGACGTTGGCGATCACGTTCGCGATGCCCTTGTCCTTGTCCAGGATGACGCCCGGATCGTAGACCTTCTCCGCCGGGCCTGCGGGCACGTAGCGGCCACCGGCCTGGGTGTAGAGGACCTTGTCCACCACGAGGAACTTCGACTCGGTGAAGTCGGCCTCCGGCTTGAGCTTGACCTTCGCCTCGCCCATCGCGGCGCCGGAACCCTGGGTCTCGTTGGTGACGTCGGCCGAGACGGTCTCCACGGGCAGGTTCGGCAGGTTCTTCACGTCGATCTTCAGGTGCACGGTGTGCAGGGTCTGCGTGGTCTTCGCCGACTCCTTCACGATCTGCGCGCCGTCGGGCAGCTGACCGGTCGGCGGCGCCGCCGTGGTGGTGGCGTCGTCCTTGGTGCAGCCGGTGACGAGCGCGGCGCAGAGAGCAGCGGCCGCGACGATCGAAGTGATGCCGGAGCGCCGCGCGAAGCGGCTCCGGGGGGTGGGGTGCGGTGTCGTGTCGATCAAGTTTCATCCCCTGGAGATGTCGTGTATGGCGTTGATGAGGCAGCCGAAGCTGCCGGTGCCTGCGACATACTAAGCAGACCATCGGACATCTCGCGCTCCCCCGACGGCGATAGTACCCGAGCTTCGCAGATTGCGACTTGCAAGCGCGCAGTGGAGTTTTCGGATGCTGGTTTCCGCCCTGCCTGGGAAGGATCGTTCCCAGGAACCCTTCTGACCTTCTCGTTCTGCCGAAATCGGCATAGCTTGGTGTCGTAGCCGATGAATAGCTAGCCGACGAGAGAGAAGAAGGTCATGGCAGACAACATCGAAACAGTGGCCGTCAAGGGCTGGGCCTGGGACATCGCGACGGACATCTACTTCCCGCCGGGCTTCGACGAGTCGAAGGTGTACCCCACCGTCGTCTCGGCCCACCCCACCGGCAGCTGCAAAGCGCAGACCTCGGGCAACATCTACGGCAAGGCTCTGGCCGAAGCGGGCTTCGTGGTAGCCGCCTTCGACGCCAGTTTCCAGGGTGACAGTGGCGGCGATCCGCGCTCGGTCGAGGATCCCGGCTTCCGGACCAGCGATTTCAGCTTCGTAATCGACCACCTGGTCACCCTGCCCTATGTCGACGCCGACAATATCGGGGTGCTCGCGATCTGCGGTGGCGCGGGTTACGCCGTGGCGGCCACCAAGATCGACCGGCGGATCAAGGCACTGGGCACCGTGGTCGGCAGCAATGTCGGCCGGTTGATGCGCGAGGGTTTCTCCGAGTACAACCCGATGGGCATGCTCGAGGCGATCGCCGCGCAGCGCACCGCCGAGGCCCGTGGCCAGGCCCAGGTGATCAACGATTTGCTGCCGCCGTCGGTGGAGGCGGCCAAGCAGGCCGGGGTCACCGATATCGATGTCCTCGAGGCCACCGACTACTACAAGACCGATCGCGGTCAGGCCCCCGGCGGCAAGACGAGCTTCAACTTCGCTCGTCAGGCCGCGCTGGCCGATTGGGACGCCTACGACCGTGTCGAGGTCTTCCTGACCCAGCCGCTGTGCGTGGTGATCGGTGACAAGCCGGGCGCGTTCGCCTCGCAGCGGTTGAGCATGGAGCTCTATGGTCGTGCCGCGTCGAAGGACAAGCAGCTCGTGGTGGTCGAGGGCGCCTCGCACTACGACCTCTACGACCAGCCCGGCCCGACCGGGGAAGCGCTGGAGAACCTGGTGCCGTTCTTCGGCAAGCACCTGAGCTGATCAGAATCGACAGACCCAGGGCGGGACACCGGTACACCGGTGGCCCGCCCTGGGCTCTCGGTCGCGGCGAGGTCGGATTCGGATGGCCGGGCCGAGCGGATTCGACCATGGATCGACGGTTGCCGAGCGAGTCCCTCGGCGCCCTGACCACCGGGGGGCCACCTTCGTCGCTCGGCAACCGCCGGACCGCTGGTCCGGGAGAGCCGTCATCCCGTCTCCCGCGGTATGGGTCCCGACCCCGTATGGATCACCGACCCGACCGGGTACTACCCCGGTCTCCGAGTGCCGAAACAGCAGCCCTCGGGCACCTCCTGGACCACACGTCCTGGCCCGAAAAATCGGTAGACCACGGCGATACCCTCGTGCCATGGCACGGGATGAGCGCGGAATCACCGCCCAGAGCGCCGACTTCTCCACCTGGTACAACGAGGTCGTCCTGCGGGCGGCGCTCGTCGACCGCGGACCGGCCAAGGGCACCATCGTCATCCGACCGTACGGGTACCGGATCTGGGAACTCTTGCAGGCCGAGCTCGATCGCCGCATCAAGGACACCGGTCACGAGAACGCCTACTTCCCCCTCCTGATCCCCCGGTCCCATCTCGCACGCGAAGCCGAACACGTCGAGGGGTTCGCCCCCGAAGTCGCCGTTGTCACCCACGCGGGCGGGAAAGAGCTCGAAGAACCCCTCGTCGTGCGACCCACCAGCGAGACGATCATCGGCGAGATGATGGCCGAATGGATCGACTCGCACCGTGATCTGCCCCTGTTGCTCAATCAGTGGGCCAATGTCGTGCGCTGGGAGATGCGCCCGCGCATGTTGCTGCGGACCACCGAATTCCTGTGGCAGGAGGGCCACACCGCCCACGCCGACGAGGCCGAGGCGCGCGCGGAGACCGCGCTGGCCCTCGACATCTACGCCACCGTCGCCAGGGACCTGGCGGCGATGCCTGTCGTCCCCGGCGAGAAGACTCCCGGCGAGCGGTTCGCCGGAGCGGTCGAGACGATCACCATCGAGTCCATGATGCGGGACGGCAAAGCCCTGCAAGCAGGCACGTCCCACTACCTGGGCACCAACTTCGCGCAGGCCTTCGGCATCAGCTACGCGGCCCCGGACGGTCGGGACACGCTGTGCCACACGACCTCATGGGGCATGAGCACCCGCATGCTCGGTGGCATCGTCATGACCCACGGCGACGACCGCGGCCTGGTACTCCCGCCCCGGCTGGCACCCCACCAGGTGGTGATCGTGCCGATCCTGCGCGGCGACACCGCGGCCGCCGTCCTGGCCGCGGCCGGCGAACTCGCCGGAAGGCTCCGCGCGGCCGGTGTCCGAGTCCACGTCGACGACCGTGACCACACGCCGGGCTGGAAATTCAACGAGTGGGAGATGCGGGGTGCGCCGGTCCGGCTGGAACTCGGCCCGCGCGACCTCGCCGCGGGCACCGCGGTGCTGGTCCGCCGTCTCGGCGACGACGGCAAACAGGTCGTGGAGCTGGCGAGCCTGCCCGACACGATGCCCGGCATCCTCGACGACTTCCAGGCGTACCTGCTGGCGCGCGCCACAGCGTTCCGCGACGAGAACACCAGCACCGTCGACGACTGGGCGGCCTTCGAGGTCGCGGTGTCGACCGGGTGGGCGCTCGCGCACCACTGTGGGCGGCCCAGCTGCGAGAACGAGATCACAGCGATCACCACCGCGACGCCGCGCTGCGTTCCCTTGGCAGGCGAAGCGACCAGCGGCCCCTGCGTTCGCTGTGCCGTGCCGAGCGCCTACGGCAAGCGCGTGATCTTCTCCCGCGCCTACTGACCGCGTGTGGGTCGGCCGTGCGACAAGCCGACCCACACACGACGAGCACCTTCCCCCGCTGGCCGTCAGCGGAACCTGTGCCACTACGTCGTGTGGTCGACCCAGCGAGCGCGACGTTCTTCGTCGCTGATCGCGGCCGGCACGTTTCGCCTTCCCTCCTTGCTTCCGAAGCGGTAGGCGACGTCGCCGCATACTGCCGGTCAGCTTTTCATAGTTAAATGCGAATATTGACGTATCAATATGGAGTGGTTGGGGCTCCCCCACTTGTTCAGGCGCACGTGAAGGAGCGGCTGAAGGACTGGCCCGCCGATACCCTGGCACGCATTCCGGTCAGTCTGGCCGATTCGTAGCGCGCGAGGCCCTTGTCGGCGGGCATGTCGTCGAGCGCCTCGGCCAGCGCGACCGCGTCGGTCACCGCTTCTTCGAATCCCGCCCCGGTCATCGGTGTCTGCGCGTGCGCGGCGTCGCCGAGCAGGCCGATTCGGCCGTCGACCACGCGGTGCGGCAAGTATTCGGTGATCGGTGTGGCCACCACATCCCGGGAGCGAAAGGCCTCGACGACCCCGGTGCGCCAAGGCTCGTGCCATCGGGCTTGCGCGGTGCGGATCATCTCGTCGTAGACCTCGTCGGGGATCGCGTCTCCGCGCGGTGTGTGCTTGACCTCGGTGCCGTCGATCGCGCCGATCCGCCGGAACAGCGAGGTGTGGTGCGGATCGAACCAGCCCCAGCCGTATCGGGTGACGCCGCCGTCACGGTCGATCAGTGGGTACACGGCGAGCATGTCGTCGGCACCGTTGAAGAAGTCAGGGCCGCCGGCCCGCTCAGCGAAGGACTCGGGCAGCTCCGATTGGCCCAGCCACACCACGTATCCCGCGTAGTCGGCCACGGGACGGGCCGCGTCGACGGCACGCCGCACCACACTGCGGTAACCGTCGGCGCCCAGCAACACCTCGGACGTCCACGCCGTTCCGTCCTCGAGTCGGGCCCAGGCAGCATCGGCGTCCTGGCCGATCTCGACGACGTGCGCGTTCTCGATCACCGAGACGAGCGGCTCCGCGTCGACGGCGTCGCGCAGCGCCGAGTAGACGTCCCACCAGGCATGCGGGTACACACCCTGGCGCATCGAGGCGGGACCGAGCGCCTTGCCGACGATCTCGCGTGCCTGCGGTCCGAGAGCCCGGCGCAGACTTGCACCGGACACCAGAATCGCGACGCCGCGTTGGGTACGCCCCGTCGTCCGCTCGAGGACGGTGACCGCTGTGCCACGAGCGGCCAACGCGAGCGCGGTGGTCAAACCACCCAGCGAGCCACCGACGATCACCGTCTGCGTATGACGCGACACCTGCTCGGCAGAATTCGTAGAAATGACGGTCTCCTTCATCGACTCGACGGACGCTCACAGCGTTGGGCCGTGGTGCTGTCCGAGTCGATGGTGGCAGCGGAATGCGCACTGGTGCAGGGGAGAATTCGTTCCCAGGACGGGGTGCGAACCCGACGGGCGCGCCGTTGATTCACGCGGTCGGAGATGCCGGCGGGAGCGCTCCGATCACGGACAGGAGCTGGAGTTTGTCGTAGCTCTCGCTGCCGGGGACGGCGGTGTAGACCAGCAGGAGGTGCGATTGGTCGGGGTCGAGAAGTGTCTGACAGGTCAGGTCCAAGGCACCGACCTCGGGGTGCACATAGCGTTTCACGCCGGTGTAGTGGACGCCGATTTCGTGCTCTTTCCAGCGGGTGCGGAATTCTTCGCTGCGGTCGAGCAGCAGCTCCAGCAGGTGCGCCGCGCGTGAATCGGGGCCGCGCAGCGTGACCATCGCGCGCAATCCCGAGGCGAACACGCGCGAGTGCAGAGCGTGGTCGTCGGGGTGGTACATCGCCCGGGTGGCAGGGTCGGTGAACCACCGATAGCCGAGGGAGCGGGCCGGGCCGGTGTAGCGGGTGGTGTCGCCGGTGAGGGCGACACCCAGTGGGGTCTGGCGCAAGGTCTCGCCGAGTTCGGTGACGATCTCGGCGGGGGTATCGGTCAGGCGATCGAAGATGCGTAGCAGGCCCGGGCTGACGTGCTCGCTGGTCGAGCCACGCGCGGGTGGGTTGTGTCCGGCCAGGCGGAACAGGTGGTCGCGTTCGTCGAGCGTCAGGTGCAGCCCCTGCGCGATCGAGGCGATCATCTGCTCGGACGGGTGCGGGCCCCGCTCGCGTTCGAGCCGGCTGTAGTAGTCGGCGGAGAGGTGACACAGCGTGGCGACCTCTTCGCGACGCAGTCCGGCCGTTCGGCGGCGTTCCCCGCGCGGGAGCCCGACGTCTTCGGGTTGCAGTGCTTCTCGGCGGCGTCGCAGGAATTCGGCGAGCCCCGCTCGGTCGATCATCGGCTGCATCCTCCCTGGGTCACGGTTCTGTCCCCAGTCTGCCCTCGGCGGCGCGGGGTTGCCTGGGATCGACAGACCGTGGATATCCGCGCGTCCGGGGCGCAGCCTGAAACCACGTCCCCCGTCCAGCGACCCAGGAGCAACGCATGGCACACACACGGCCGGACCTCATCGTGGCCGACCTCACCGGGAAACTCGCCGTCGTCACCGGCGCCAGTGACGGCGTCGGGCTGGGCCTGGCGACCCGGCTGGCCGCCGCCGGCGCGGAGGTCGTCCTGCCCGTGCGCAACCGGCGCAAGGGCGAGGCGGCGGTCGCGAAGATCAGGCACCAGCACCCTCGGGCGGTGCTGTCGGTGCGCGAGCTGGATCTGTCGTCGCTGGACTCGGTCGCCGCACTCGGTGCGGCCTTGCGCGAGGAGAACCAGCCGATCCACCTGCTCGTCAACAACGCCGGCGTGATGACCCCGCCACAGCGGCAGACCACCGCCGACGGGTTCGAGTTGCAGTTCGGCACCAACCATCTGGGGCACTTCGCGCTCGTCGCCCAGCTGCTGCCGCTGCTGCGCGCCGGGCGGGCGCGGGTGACCTCGCAGATCAGCATCGCCGCGAATCGGCACGCCATGCACTGGGACGACCTGAACTGGGAACGGTCCTACGACGGCCAACGCGCGTACAGCCAGTCGAAGATCGCTCTCGGCCTGTTCGGGCTCGAACTGGATCGGCGCAGCCGGGCGGCAGGCTGGGGCATCACCAGCAATCTCGCCCACCCCGGGGTCGCACCCACCAGTCTCCTGGCGGCGCGGCCCGAACTCGGCCGAACACGAGACACGCTCGGCAGGCGCCTCATTCACGCGCTGTCGCGGCGCGGCATCCTCGTCGGGACGGTCGAGACAGCGCTGCTGCCCGCGCTGCTGGCCGCCACCTCGCCCGACGCCCGCGGCGCCCGACTGTACGGTCCGAGTGGTCTCGGGCACCTGTCCGGCGCACCCGCCGAGCAGGCCGTCTACTCCCGGCTGCGCAGCGCGGACGACGCCGCACGCCTCTGGCAGATCTCCGAGGACCTCACCCACCTGTCGGCTACGGTGTAGTTATCCAATTCACGAGACCCGACATCTGGAGTCGACATGCCGAAGTTGGAGATCAAGAGAAAGTCCGAACTCTCTCGTAAAGAGGCGTCCGAGCGCCTGATCGCGATTGGCAAGGCTCTGGCGGGCGAATCGGAGGTGGAATTCGGTTCGGACGGCGATTCCATCGAGGTCGAAGTCGCCGACCGGGTCAGTTGGGAATTCGAAATCGAGGTCGACGGTACCGAGACCGAAATCGAAATCGAAATCAAATGGCGTGACGAGCCGGTCGAATCGGCGCCTGCCGCACCGCCACCGTCCAGAGCGGCCGCGCCGGCCAAGACGCCGCGCCGCACGCGTGCCCGGAAGCATCCCGCCGGCTGATCCTCAGCCGGGTGCGATCGGCTCGAAGGACCGGATCGAATCGGCGCCGGCACCCACCACCCCCGCCGAGGATTCCGGCACTTCGTTCCACGCCCCCGACAGGTCGCGCAGCGGCTCCGAGACCACGAATCGCGTCTCGGAGCCGAGTTCGCGCAGGATCTCGACCTCCGGGTGCAGTGCCCGCAACGCGGCCAGTTCGGTCGAGAAGAACAGCGACCGTGATTCTCGCTCGCTCGAATAGCGGAACACCCAGAGGAATTCTCCGTCCGTGGTCGCGACGGTCATCTGCACCGGATACTCGACGCCGTGCGCGTGCCCGACGTCTTCGACGAAACCGACCGCGCGGGCGACCGCACCGAACGGATCGTCGGCGAGACCGAGGGTCAAAGCCAGGTAGAACAGGGTTTCGCTGTCCGTCGACCCCTCGATGTCGGCGAAGAGCGCTGGTTCGACGGCGGTGAGCAGATCGCGCCGGGTCTCGTGGAAGCCGCGCAGGGCGCCGTTGTGCACCCACAGCCATCGCCCGTGCCGGAACGGATGGCAGTTGCTGCGTTGCACCGGCGTCCCGGTCGAGGCCCGCACGTGCGCGAGCATCATCGGCGTGCGCACCTGACTCGCGATCTCGCGCAGATTGCGGTCGTTCCAGGCGGGCTCGATGCTCTTGTACACCGCGGGCTCGGCGCCGAGGCCGTACCAGCCGATGCCGAAGCCGTCCCCGTTGGTGGTGGTCACGCCGAGGCGCGAGTGCAGGCTCTGGTCGATCAGGGAGTGCTCAGGGCGGAACAGCAGATCCTCGGCGAGGATCGGCTCACCCGAGTACGCCATCCACCGGCACATACTTCCATTCAAGCAGAAATGTCGGCCTACCGTTTGCGGCCGATACCACCGACGATGCAATGGCGGACCGCGTTGAGCGGGGTGAGGTGGGGACCGTCGGGCCACCAGTCGTCGCACCGGACGAGGCCGGGCTCGACCATCTCCAGGTCGCCGAACATGGCCTGGATCTCGTCCCTGGTCCGGAAGCGGCCGCTGCCCATCGGGCTGTGGATGAACTTCTCTTCCATCTTGCGGGCCAGCTCGCTGTATTCCGGTGTCTGCGGGTCGTGGAAGTGGGCGATCGCGACGAACGATCCCGAGGGCAGGGCGTCGATATAGGTCTGCATCAGCGCGGGCCCGTCCTCACCGAGGTAGTGGTGCAGGGTGCCGATGTGGAACAGCGCCAGCGGCCGGGTGAAGTCGAGCGTGCCGCGAACCGTCTCGTTGCCGAGCACCTCGAGCGGACGGAAGATGTCGGCCTCGGCGATGCGGGTGCGGCTGTTGCTGGCCAGCAGCGCCTGGGCGTGCACGAGGACCGACGGGTCGTTGTCGACATAGACCACCCGCGACTGCGGGTCGACGCGCTGGACCACCTGGTGGGTGTTCTCCGCGGTAGGCAGGCCGGAGCCGAGATCGAGGAACTGATCGATCCCGGCCTTGGCCAGGAATCGGCACGCGCGGATCAGGAAATCGCGGTTGGCCCACGCCAAATCGTTGACCTGCGGCGCGACGGTGCGGACCTGCTCGAGCACCGCCCGGTCCACCTCGTAGTTGTCCTTGCCGTTGAGCGCGGCATCGTAGACCCGCGCGATGCTCGCGCGGGTCGTGTCCACCCCGACCGGAACGGCGCTGGGGTAGGCGGCAGGAGAGTGCGACATCGGGCGCCTCCGTGGGCATCGGACCGACTGTACGAATTCAGCCTAGAGCATCGGTTCCGTTGGCACGGAAGCTATCCCGAGGCCGATGTCACCGCCGGTCGAGCCACTCCGCGAACGTCGGGCCCGCGATGATCGCCGTGGGTCCGGGCAACAGGGCCCCCTCGGCCTGCAACCGGCGGTCCGGGTCGGCGGTGTTCCGCACTTCGACAACCTGCGCCGGTGCGCCGCGGCGGGCCGCGACCCGGGCGACGGCGTCGGCCAGGCGCCATTCCTCGGGCCCGGCGATCTCGACCATCATCGGGCCGTCGGTACGGACGAGATCGGCCAGATGCTCGGCGACCGTGCGCGCGGCGACCAGACGCGCCCGGTACTCGGGCACCTCGGCGCGATCACCGACAGTGGTCCAGTCGAGCATCATCTCGGTGAACTCGTGGAACTGGGCGGCGCGCAGGATGCGCACCGGGACCGGGCCCGCCTGGTAGGCGCGCTCCTGAGCCAGTTTTCCCGCGTAGTGTCCGGCGGTGAAGTCGTCGATGCCGATGATCGAGACCACCGCGATCCGCCGCACCCCCGCTGCCGCCGCGGCCCTGCCGACGGTGCGCGCGACTGTGTCGAAGAAGGTGGTGACCGCGGCGGTGTCGGTGGTCTCGGCGTTGATCGCGTCGACGACCAGATCGGCTCCGGCCAGCGCCTCGGCCAGCCCGTGCCCGGTCACCACGTCGATCCCGGCCGAGCGGGTGATCTCGACGACCTCCTCCCCCTGGTTGTTCAGCACGTCGACGACCTCACGGCCGATCCGTCCGCTCGCGCCGATCACTGCGATCCGCATGGGTGTTTCTCCTTCGCCGGTGAACCTGTCGACGAGATGACGACATGCGGTCGCGCAGTGTGACATCAGCCGGGCAGCGGCGATACCCGGGTCGACGGACGGCTGGCCGCGTGCGACGGGGAGCCGCTGCTCTCACCGCGTGTGCAGGCGACGCCAGGCCTGTTGTTCACCGCCGCCACGCTGCTGCCGATCATGGTGAGTTCCGGTGGCCGGTTGTTCGCGATCGCGATTCATCTGCGGGTGACAGTGCAGTGCATGCCGGCATGCACTGCCTGCCGAGCGGCATCACGTTCGCGGCCGCCGGACTGCACTGAGCGGATCCCGCAGCGATGGCATGCGGGCATCGACCCCGCTCGGCCTCGGGGCGGCGGCGCCGGGTTGGCCGGCCCCGCTGTCGCGCGAGGACGCAGACATCGGTGCGGCCGTCCAGGACGCGTGCGGGCTGGTGCGCGCGACGCTGACCCGCGGCACTACTGGCGTGCCGACAGCCTGCCCGCTGTCGGCGCAGCGGCTCGACAGCGATGCTGCCGAGCCCGCGATCAGAGCTGCGCTTCGATCGCGGCGACGACCTCGCCGGCGTCCGGGGTGATGGTCGGGCGGAAGCGGCCCGCGACAGTGCCGTCGCGGCCGATCAGGAACTTCTCGAAGTTCCACTGGATATCGCCCGCGCTGCCGTCGGCGGCGGGGGTCTCGACCAGGGCGGTGTAGAGCGGGTGCCGGTCCTCGCCGTTGACGTCGGCCTTGGCCAGCAGCGGGAAGTCGACGCCGTAGGTGACCGAGCAGAACTCCTGGATCTCCTCGGCGGTGCCGGGCTCCTGCCCCATGAACTGGTTGCAGGGGAAGCCGATCACCGTGAAGCCCCGCTCACCATAGGTCTTCTGCAACTCGACCAGGCCGGTGTACTGCGGGGTCAGGCCGCACTTGGAGGCCACGTTGACCAGCAACACCGCCCGGCCCCCCGCCAGCTCGCCCAGCGTCGTGTCGGTCCCGGTCAGGGTCTGCACCGCAATGTCTCGAATGTTCGCGCTCACCACAACACCACCAGATCTCGTCTACGTCGGTTCGATCGCCACCGTACCGGAGCCCGACCGGGGCGCAAGCGTCCCGCTGGGCGGGAGGTTTTGTAACACGTTCTTGTTTTGTCGCGCGGTTGGCGGCACCATTTCGGTACGTACCCGAGCAGCGGAGGAAGCCCGTGACCGAACAGCCCCATCGGATCGACACCGTCCGCCCGCTGCGCGCGAACGCCGTGGAGCACTGGGATTTCGAGGCCGACGTGGTGGTGGCCGGATACGGCATCGCCGGTGTGTGCGCCGCGATCGAGGCCGCCAGAGCGGGCGCGAAGGTGCTCATCCTGGAACGGACCGGCGGCTGGGGCGGCGCGGCGGCGCTGGCGGGCGGGTTCGTCTACCTCGGCGGCGGCACCCCGCTGCAGCGGGCGCTCGGCTTCGACGACACCCCGGAGAACATGGCCGCGTTCCTCAAGGCAGCGCTCGGTCCCGGCGTCGACGAGGCCAAGATCGACGACTACTGCGCGGGCAGCGTCGAGCACTACAACTGGCTCGTCGACTGCGGTGTGCCGTTCAAGGAGTCGTTCTGGGGCGAGCCCGGCTGGGAGCCGCCGCACGACGAGGGCCTGATGTACTCCGGCGGCGAGAACTCCGCGCCCTTCCTCGACATCGCCGAGCCCGCGCCGCGCGGTCACGTTCCCGAGCTGGCGGGCAAGAAGATCGGTGAGCGCAGCGGCGGCTACATGCTGATGAAGCCGCTGGCCGACACCGTCGCCACGCTCGACATCGACGTCGAGTACGACACCCGCATCCGCCGGCTGATCGTCGACGACGACGATCGCGTGGTCGGCGTCCTGGCGACCACCTACGGCAAGCCGGTCACCGTGCGGGCCGCGCGCGGCGTCGTCCTGGCGACGGGCAGCTTCGCCTACGACACCGAGATGATCGACCGCTACACCCCGCGCTTGAGCGGCAGGCCCGGCGCGGCGATCGAGGAGCACGACGGCATCGGCATCCGGCTCGCCCAGGCGCTGGGCGCCGAGCTCGCGCACATGGACGCCAGCGAGGTCGCCATCTTCGGCGATCCGCAGATGATGGCGCGTGGCATCCTCGTCAACGGGCGCGGCCAGCGCTACGTCACCGAGGACACCTACCCGGGCCGCATCGGACAGGCGACCCTGCTGCAGAACGACAACCAGGCCTTCCTCGTCATCGACGAGGCCTCGCTCGAGGAAGCGCTGACGACCGAGTCGGCCACCCCGTTCTTCCGGTTCCCACCCAAGTGGGTCGCCGAGACGGTGGCCGAGCTCGAAGCGGACATGGGGCTGCCGGAGCAGACGCTGCAGACCACGATCGCCACCTACAACCGTCACGCCGAGAACGGCAACGACCCGCTGCTGGGCAAGAAGCCCGAGTGGGTGCGCCCGATCTCGACCCCGCTGGCCGGTTTCGATCTGCGCGGTTTCACCGCCGGATTCACCCTGGGCGGCCTGCGCACCGACCTCGACTCACGGGTGCTGCACGTCAGCGGCGAGCCGATCGCCGGGCTCTACGCCGCGGGTCGTTGCACGTCAGGGCTGTGCGCGTACGGTTATGTCAGCGGTGCGTCACTCGGTGACGGCAGCTTCTACGGCCGTCGCGCGGGCAAGGCCGCGGCAGCGGCCGGCTCGGACTGAGTCAGGCGGCACCCACCGGACCGCCACTGTCAGTACGCTGCTTGCAGCGCCGCCGCCGGACGACGAGTCCGGCTGCGCTCGCGGGCTTTTCGGACCCGCGAGCGGGCGCGTCCAGTTGGCTACGACAGATGCAGTGCAGGATCGGAGTTGGACAGTGCAAGCAGGTGGGACGTCCGCGGATTACGTGATCGTCGGCTCGGGGTCGGCGGGGGCGGTGCTCGCGAATCGGCTCAGCGCCGACCCGGGCACCACGGTCGTGCTGTTGGAGGCCGGTCCGGCCGACGACGACAAGTTCGCCCATATTCCGGCGGCGTTCTCGAAGCTTTTCCGCACCGAGCGTGACTGGGACTACCTGACCGAGCCGCAGCCCGGCCTCGGCGACCGGCAGATCTACTGGCCGCGCGGCAAGACCTTCGGCGGCTCGTCGTCGATGAACGCGATGATGTGGGTGCGTGGTTTCCGCGCCGACTACGAGGAGTGGGGGCTCCTGGCCGGCAAGGAGTGGAACTTCGCGGCGGCGGTCGAGCAGTTCCGCAAGATCGAGAACGTCCAGGACGCGCAGTACCCGGACGAGGGGTCGCGCGGCCCACTGCACGTGCAGCGCCAGCGCAGCCCGCGCGCTTCGACGCACGCCTTCCTCGAGGCCGTGCGTCAGGCGGGCCACGAGCTCGAGTCGCCGAACCGGCCCGCGCCGCAGGGCTTCTCGCAGACGATGGTGACCCAGCGCGACGGCAGGCGCTGGAGCACCGCCGACGCGTACCTGCGCCCGGCGATGAAGCGCGCCAACCTGACCGTGCGCGCCGAAGCGCTGGCCACCCGGGTGCTCTTCGCCGGCACCAAGGCCACCGGCGTGGAGTACCTGCACGCCGGGCAGACCCACACCGTGACCGCGAATCGCGAGGTCATCCTGTGCGGTGGCGCGGTGAACAGCCCGCAGCTGCTGCAGCTCTCGGGCATCGGCGACCAGGACGAGCTGAAGCAGCACGGCATCGACGTGGTCGCGCACTCCCCCGAGGTCGGTGCGAACCTGCAGGACCATCTGATCGCGGCCCTGGGCTACAGCGTCGAGGGCGACTCGCTGTTCGCGGCGGAGAAACCGCTGGAGCTGATCAACTACCTGGTCCGCCATCGCGGCATGCTCACCTCCAATGTCGGTGAGGCGTACGGGTTCGTGCGCAGCGAGCCCGATCTCGAGCACCCCGATCTGGAACTGATCTACGCGCCGGCGCCGTTCTATCACGAGGGCCTGGTCGAGGCGACCGAGCACGGCGTCGTCCTCGGCGCGATCCTGCTGCGCCCGCGCAGCCGGGGCCGGATCGGTCTCGCGTCGGCCGATCCGACCGCCAAGCCGGTCATCGACCCGCGGTACCTGTCCGATCCCGACGGCGCCGACCGCGCGGCGCTGATCGCCGGACTGCGGGTGTGCGCGAGCCTGGTCCAGCAGCCCGCGCTCAAGAGCGCGCTGGGCGAGCTGATCTACCCGCCGGAGGCGCCCGACGATCTCGAGGCGACCATGGCGCTGACGCTCGAGAAGTTCTCGCACACCCTGTACCACCCGGTCGGCACCTGCCGAATGGGTACCGACGCGGCCAGCGTGGTCACCCCGGACCTGAAGGTGCGCGGTGTCGAGGGCCTGCGCGTCGCCGACACCTCGGTGATGCCGCTGATCATCCGCGGGCACACCAACGCCCCGGCCATCTTCATCGGTGAACAGGCGGCGGACTTCATCCTGGCCGAGTCCTGACCCGGGCGTGGGGGGGGGGGGGGGGGGGGGGGGGCGCCCCCCCCCCCCCCCCCCCCCCCCGCCCCGGGGGGGGGGGGGGGGGGGGGGGGGGGGGGGGGGGGGCCGGGGGCGGGGGGGGGGGGGGGGGGCGGGGGGCGGG
>NZ_JBIUYV010000004.1:0-539217 GCF_044744725.1 Nocardia sp. NPDC087230 | reverse complement strand
TTGAAACACCCGAAGGCGAATCAGAAATATCTAAACTAGAGTCCGAAAACCTAGCAATGCCGAACACCAGCAAAAGTTTGCTGACATTCAAAATGCCCGACCTCGTCAACCGGGGGGTATGAGAGGCCGGAACCAATAATAATATTGGCACTGACATTCATCGACACACTATTGAGTTCTCAAAGAACACACGCACAAGCATCCACCCGCAACATTTCGTAGGGGCTTCAGCGAGGCAGGGTTCAAACTTAGCGCACGCAAGTGCCCGGACGCAAATCCGGGCTAGGTGAGCTGTCTTACTTGTTGTCGGCGCTCATCGTCCAACCTCGTTTCCCTGGTACTCGGTACCGGGTCGGTGTCCGTGTCGCTCTGACTTGAATTAATTTACGTGTCGACAAATGCGATGTCAAATTCCCTAGTCAGGGGATGTTTCGTGACATCCGGTCGCCGCGGAGGTCCGCATTCGCGGCGCACACGGGCGGTACGGTGACGCCACAACGACATAAGGGAGGGTCGGCGTGGCGGGTGAGCGGCGGGTGATCGGGGTCGGGCTGGTGGTGGCCAGCGGATTGGTGCTCGTCACGGTCGGCGCGAATATGGCGATGTGGGCCTTGTCGTCCGGGCATCGCAGTGATGTGAGCGAGGCGGTGGGGGCGCCGGTGGTGATCGTGCCCGGGGCGAAGGTCGCGGAGGACGGGACGCCGATGGCTTATCTCCGGGGGCGGTTGGATGTCGCGATCGAGTTGGTGGCGGCGGGGAAAGCCGGGGAGATCCTGTTGTCGGGGGACGCGGGTGGGAGCTCCGGGGACGAGACCGGCTCGATGACGCGGTATCTGCTCGAGCACGGGATCGATCCGGCGATCGTGAAGGCCGATGGGGAGGGACTGTCGACGCGGGAGACGTGTGAGCGGGCGCGGTCGATGTTCGGGGTCGAGCAGGCGATCATCGTGAGTCAGTATCAGCATCTGCCGCGGGCGGTGGCGTTGTGCCGGGCGGCGGGGATCGAGGCCGATGGGGTGGTCGCGTATTGCGATTGCCGGCGGAGCACCGAGGTGCGCAACAACGTCAGGGAGTGGCTTGCCGCGCCCAAGGCTGTCGCGGAGATGGTGCTGCGCTGAGGCCGAGTTCCGAATAGGCTCATTCGTGGCCGGGCGGTTCGTCGAGCCGCTCCGTCGCATCTTGTTGAGCTCGCTCCACTTCGCCCAGCCAGCTGGACTCTCCGAACCAACGTTCCTGGCCGGGGCCTGCGATCTCTGCGCGTTGGAAGTCGTGGATCGGATCACCGTGCCGCCACTGTGCGCGGTCGACGAGAGTGGAATCGACCTGTGGATAGCGGATGACGTCGGGCGTCCCGGTTGCCGGGACCTCGGTCCGTCGCACAGCATCTGCGCGGAGGAGAGTCTCCTGCCATGTTCCGCAATCGTCGATTCGGAACCCGACCTTGCTTCGGCAACGTACACAAGCGATGTTGGCTCCGCCCGAGCCTGTGATGCCGAGGCAGCCGAGATCGTCGTCTGAGTTGACGAGCATCACCGTGTCGCGGGTATCGCCGGGGTTCAGCACATACTGCGCGCCGCCCGGCCCCCGATAGCGCCGCCCGTCCGGCCGGACGTTGTCAAGCGGTGGATATGTGTGTACAGCGAAGGTGCCCGCCATCATCCGCGCTGGTAGAAACTTCCAGATCAGGTGCGGAAGTCTGGGCAGCTCCGCATCGCTACGCCACGGGACTTCGCGAAGCGGGACGCTGATCGGCACGTCACACACCGCGCAAACGAAGACCCACATCATGTCACCATCTGCCAACGTCCTCGGCCGCGCAACTACGGGCCACCCTGATGGGACGGGTTGCCGCTGAGATAGCGCACGCCGAGTCAAGGACCGCGGATCAACTCCGATTCGGAATCGCTCGACTTGGTTTGCCTGCGCGGTCCGGAACAGGGCAGGCGCGGCGCGGGTGTCGGCTCGGCCTACCTTGCGGCAACGATTGGCCCGACCCGCTTCCGGCTGCGCCGTCACCTGGCAGCCGACAAGCGGCGCAGCGCCCGCCACCATCGCGACCTGGCCGACGTGGATGCGGTAACGACCGGCTGACCCCAAGGCCGACCTGTCGACAGAGTCCGGCAGCTCGCGTAAAGGTCGTCGCGAAGTAGGTCCTGGTCGATGGTGTCGTCGTCGAGATGCCAACAGAATCCATCGAAATCGGCAGCCAGATCAGCCAGATCAGGACTTCCGGCTTCGGGCGTCACCGACAGGTAGTCGCGGTCGGACGCTATCCGGCTCAGGTGTTCGACAAAGGTTCCCTCGCCCGCGAGCAACGCCGACGCGGACTTCTCGACTCGACGCCACCGCACGTCGACCTCCCGCGCCGACCATGCGGCCTCGGTGTCCTCGACGAGCCCGAGCTCGGCCACCGCGGTGCGGAACAGCGCAGGCGCTTGGCTCGTGTCGGTGCGGTGCAGGCAGGCGAGTTCGACCAGCGCGGGAGTGTCGTGGCCATGGGCCAGTGCCTCGGCCGCCGCCATCGACAGATCCTCGGGGAAGAGTTCCCCCACCGCAAAGCGGTCGGCGGCGCTGTCGAGCTCGTTCATGGGGTCAGCGTGCGGTGGGCGGGGAAGGGCGGCAATGGATTTTCGGGGACGACGTTTCCTCGGCGAAAGATCGGTCAACCCTGTCGGTCGGTCCGGGAGCTGCGCGGACCGATTCCGATCATCGCGCTGATCAGCGCTTTTCAGGAGGACATTGTGCGAATCGTCAAGGCAGTAGCGGTCGGTCTGGCTGTTGCGGCCGCCACAGTCGCGGGGGCAGGTTCGGCCGTCGCGGAGCCGGAACAGAAGGAGAACATCTACATCGACGTGTCGGTGCTCGGGTGCTCGGTCGGTGCCGGGCTGGGTGGTGATGTGCTCGTCGCGCTGGGTGGCGGCGGTGGGTCGAGCGCGCTGGTGAACTCGTCGCTGGCGGCGCGGCTGCGGGCCGCCGGCTGCCTGCCGCGACTGTAGGACCTGCGCCGATGGTCTCGCCACGCGCGGCGGGACCATCGGGGTGCCGTGCTCGGGGAATCGCGATCGCGTACCGTGATCGGGGTTGTCATGATGGCCGACGGAATGGGGTGCATCGTGGGCGGATCCGAGCACGCCGCGCGGCTCGTACGTTTCTGGCAGACCGTGGAGTTGTTCGGTCCGCAGCGTGTTCCGGACGTCGGGGCGCTGCCCGACGACGGACTCGTGGTCGAGCCGGCGGCCGACGATCTCGCGCCGTGGGAAAACCTGGCCGCACTTCCGCCGCTGCGGGCAGGGCGCGTGTGGCAGTTCGTCGTGTACGGCGGGCTGTTCGGGATCGGGCGGGCGCGGGAGGCGCTGGTCCGGGCGTTCGGGGAGGACCGGCTCGAAGCCGATGCCCGGCGTGCCGGTACCACTGCGGCTTTCGCGGTGACGCTGACCGACGACGGGGTGGTCGTCGGTGGTTCGGCGAGCCTGTCGGGGTTGGCCTGGGCGGTGAATCGGTTGCGGTCGCCCGGTCCGGCGGACAATGGCTGGGCCGAGGGGTTCGACCACGATTCGGCCGCGTTCACGGCGGCTTTCGATACGTTGACGCGCGAAGCCGCGGCCGCCGATCCAGAAGAGGTGCGGTACTCGCCCCGGTGGCGGGCGCTGGACGTGGTAGGCCGTGGTGTCGGGGCATCGCTGATCGCGGCGGGCGCGGACGGAGTCATCTCCCCCGGGCTCGCCGGAATGTCCGCGCTGGCCTTCGCCGAGCGACTATTACCCCGTGACCCGGAGGAATCGGCCGAGGCGCCGCGGCTCACCGGGCGGGATGTGCAGACCTTTGCCGGTGAACTGTGTGGAGCGCTGGGGATTCGGTCGGAATTGCGTGCGGGTGGCGTGCGCGTCGCGTGTGTGCAGGTCGCATCGCGGGACGCTGTCACGGGCGAGGATCGGCTGAACAGTGGTTTGCGCGCTGACCTCGCCACGCTGGCGGCGGCCATCGAGCGCGGCGATGTCGGTCCCGCGCTCCAGGACTATCTCGCGGCCGCCGAGACGCTGCCTGTCGATGACCGCATAGATGTCAGGGAGCGCCAGGACGTGGTGGTCGAAGGGCTACTCCCACACCTGGTTCCGGACGGACGCTGGCCGGGCGACCCGCTGGTGTCGGGACAGCAGTTCGCGGTCGATCAGGCACTGGCCGGATTGCGGGACGACGCGGGGATTTTCGCGGTACACGGAGCGCCGGGGACCGGCACGACGACGATGCTGCGCGATCTGCTGGCCGGGATCGTGGTGGAACGGGCCGCGCAGCTGGCCTCGTTCGACAATCCGCTCGACGTGTTCACCGGGGTCACCGAGCAGGTGCAGGTCGCCAAGAACTACACCGTGGGCGCGCATCGGCTGGCGTCGAATGTCACCGGGTTCGAAGTGGTGCTGACGACGGGCAGCGAGGAAGCCGCCGCCGACGTCGTCACCGAGATCCAGCGCCGTGACGCCATCGATCGCGAGTTCGACCATTTCACCGAGCTGGCCGATCTCGTCGGCGACGAGCCCGCATGGGGCTTGGTCGCCGCGGCGCTCGGCGATCAGCGACGGACCTTCGGTGAGCGGTTCTGGTTCGGCGACCGGTTCGCCACCGAGCACTTCTCCGGGTCGACGGCCGGCGGCATGCTCGACCTTCTCAAACAGGCCGAGGCCGACCCGGATTCGATCCCGGACTGGTCGACGGCGGTGCTGGATTTCGCCAATCGGCGCGCCGAGGTGCGCAGGCTCGCCCAGGAACGGCAGGACGTCGCCGACGCGGTGGCCGAGCTGCCCGACATGCACGAGCGGCTGCGCTCGATCGCGGCGGAGATCGCCAATGCCGATACCGCGCACGCGCATTGGCGAGAGCGGCACCAGCTGGCCACCGAGCATCTGCGGGCGGCGCAGGCCACCCAGCATCGGGTCGGCAAGTTGCTCGCTGAGCACGGTGGGCAGAAGCCGGGGTTCGCGGCGTCGGCGTCGACCGGGTTCAGCGCGGGTCGGCGCTGGAGTGCCCGCAGCAACGAGCTGCTGCGTGAACGGCATATCGCCGAATCGGAGATGCGACGGCGGCAGACCGAGGTCGAGTACACGCGGGCGCAGTGGGCGGAGGCGGCCGAGCACGGGCGCGCGCTCATCCGGGCGCATCGGGAGCTGACCGCGCGACGCGAGGCGGCGCTGGAGATCATCGAGCGAGCGCGCGAGAACTGGGCCGACACCATCCCGTTCGGCGATGCCGCCGGGGACGACGAACGGTTCCAGCTGTGCAATCCGTGGGCCGACGAGCAGTACGCGACGGCGCGGCGTGAGCTGTTCCTGTCGGCGTTGCGGCTGCATCGGGCGTTCCTGCTCGACGCGGCGCCGCGGGTGCGCGACAACCTGATCGTCGCGATCGCGCTGATCCGGGGTGAGCTGGCCGAGGCGCCGAAGCCGGAAACCGTCGCCGCCGCCTGGCAGACGCTGTTCTTGGCGGTGCCGCTGGTGGTCACGACGTTCACGGCCGCGCCGCGGTTGTTCGAGGGGCTCGGGCGGGAGGCGCTGGGCTGGTTGTTCGTCGATGATGCCGGGCAAGCCGCGCCGCAGTCGGTGGCCGGAGGGCTGTGGCGGGCGCGGCGGGCGGTGATCGTGGGTGATCATCGTCAGCTGGGGCCGATGGAGACATTGCCGACCTCGGCGCAGGAGGCGCTGGTGCGGCAGTTCGGGCTCGACGCGGAGTGGATGCCGGATCTGGCGTCGGCGCGGCGGGCGGCCGATCGCGGGGTGCGGTTCGGAACGTGGCTGACGCCCGCCGACGCCGCCGAACCGGTGTGGGTCGGGGCACCGTTGCGGGTACATCGGCGCAGCGATCTGCCGATCTTCGAGCTGACGCATCGGATCGCCTACGACGAGGATCTGCTGATCTTCGGGACGCCGGAACGGCCGGAGTTCCCCGGGCAGGATCGGTGGATCGATGTGCGATCGGCCCGGGCGGAAGGGAATTGGATTCCCGGGGAGGGCGAGGCGCTGGCCGAGTTGCTCGCCCAGCTGACCGAGGACGGGGTGTCGCCCGGCGATATCCGAGTGGTCAGCCCGTTCCGGGATGTCGCGCGCGGGGCGCGGGAGGTCGCGCGGGAGGTGCTCGGGCCGGAGTTCGCCGCGCATCAGGTGGGAACCGTCCATGCGATGCACGGGAATTCGGCCGAGGTGGTCGTGCTGATTCTCGGGACCTCGCCCGCCGCGGGTGGGTCGCGGCGCTGGGCGGCGATGAATCCGAATGTGCTCAATGCGGCGGTGTCGCGGGCGCGGCGGCGGGTGTATGTGATCGGCAACTACCGATTGTGGAGCAGCCAGCGGTATTTCGACGCGCTGGCCGCGCAGTGGACGGTGCAGGACGAGCCGGTGCGTCAGACGGTCAGCCGGTAGAAGCGCCAGAACCCGAAGTCCTCGATCGGGAGGACGTCGACGGCGGCGAAGCCCGCCCGCTCGGCGTACTCGGCCAGTTTCGCGGTGCGCAGGACGGTGCCGGTGCCCGCCGAACCGGGGTGGGCCATGCCGTCGGGCAGGCAGATCAGCAGGCTGAAGCCGTACATCAGGCGGTCGACATCGCCGGCCGGTGCGGTGAATTCCGCGTCGACGGCTTCGTCCATGACGATCACGACGCCGCCGGGCCGCAGGGCCTTGCGCATCGCGGTGAGGATCTCGACGGGGTGGGGCATGTCGTGCAGGCATTCGAAGGCGAACACCGCGTCGAACGTGGCTTCGGGCAGGTCGGTCGCGGCGTCGCCGTGGTGGAAGCGGACGCGGTCGCCGAGGTCGGCGGCATTGTCGCGGGCCATCACGACCGAGGGTTCGTCGATGTCGTAGCCGTCGACCCGCAGTTCCGGGTAGGCGCGGGCCAGCGCGATGGACGACCAGCCGCCGCCGGAGCCCACATCGGCGACGCGGGCGTCCTGGCCGGCGAGTCTCGCGTGCACATCCGGCACGCCGGCCAGGTCGATGGCGAGACGGTGCTCGAACCACGGGCGGTTCATGTCGGACTGCGATTCGCGCATGTCCACGCCGTATTCGGACCAGCCGACGCCCCCGCCCTCGCGGTAGGCGCGGATCAGGCCGGGCAGCTGGACCGCGGCACCGGCCAGCATTCTGGCCAGCGGCGCGAGGTAGTTCAGGCTGCTGGGATCGGTGAGGACTTCGGCGGGACCGGCGGGGAGGGTGAAGCGGCCGTCGCCGTCGACGGTCAGCACACCGGTCGCGGCCTGCTGCTCGAGCCATTCCCTGGCGTAGCGCAGGTCGCCGCCGGCGCGCGCGGTCAGTTCGACGGCGTCGGCGGGACCGTGCTCGGCCAGTGCCCAATACCAGCCGAGCCGGTCGCCGAGGTGCACCGCGAGGATGTCGACGGCGCCGAGTGCCGCGCCGAACAGCCGGTCGGCGAACTGCTCACTGGTCTGCTCCGTTGCGGTCACGTCGATCCTCCCTGGCTGTGTCACGGACCGATCGGCCCGCTGTAGCGAAGTACGTGGCGGCGCGGCCCGTGGTTCACTCCGGAGTCAACGATTCGGTCTCCGACCGGCTGGTTGCGCGGAGTTTGCGGGAGACTGGCCGGTGCGTGTGTCGAATGATCGGAGTAGTCATGAGAACAGCCGCCGTCCTCGGATCGACCGCTGGCGCCGCGATCGCCGTCGTCCTCGCCCTGCCCGTGGAAGCCGGTGCCGATCCGGTCACCGACTTTTTGTGCAACAGCGGGTCCAGCCAGTTCTGTCCGCCGCCACCTCCGTCACCCGGCGGGGACTGTCATCCGTCGTATGACCCGTGCGTGCCGTTCGCCGCCGACGTCGACTGCGCGGGCGGCGACGGGAACGGTCCCGCGTACACGGGACGGGTTCGGGTGATCGGGCCGGACGAGTACGGGCTCGACACCGACAACGATGGGATCGGCTGCGAGACCAGCTGACGCGCGGGGCGGCGTCGTGCCGCAGGCCGGTAGCCTGCCCGCGCACGCGCCGCGCGTCAGCTGGGTCTGCTACGGCGAATCGAACAGCAGGACACCGGAATCCACCTCGGTGCCGACGGCGTCGCTGACGATCGAGTCCTTCGGGGAGTCCATCACGACGATCGGGCAGATCGGGGAATTGCCGGTGGCGGCGATCTCGGTGGGGTCGAAGGTGACGATCGGGGCGCCTGCCTCGACCTCGTCGCCTTCGGCGGCCAGCAGGCCGAAGCCTTCGCCCTTCAGCTTCACCGTGTCGATGCCCAGGTGGACGAGGACGCCGACGCCGCTGCCCAGGATGACGAAGGCGTGCGGGTGGAGTTTGAGGATCTTGCCCGCGATGGGGGCGGTAACCGTGAGGGTGCCCCGGGTGCGGTCGGGGTCGATCGCCACGCCCGAGCCGACGATCTGACCGGCGAAGACCGGGTCGGGGACGTCGGCCAAGGAGACGACCTTGCCCGCGAGCGGAGCGAGGACGGGCACGCTCACAGGATGTCCTCGATGTCCTCGGCGAGGGTGTCGGCTTCGGGGCCGACGACGACCTGCACGACCGAGCCGGCCTTGAGGACGCCGTGCGCGCCCGCGGCCTTGAGGGCGGCTTCGTCGACCTTGCTGCCGTCCTTCACCTCGGTGCGCAACCGGGTGATGCAGGCCTCGATCTCGACGATGTTGTCCGCGCCACCCAGACCCTTGACGATCGCTTCCGCTTTGGACATGTGTTCTCCCTTTCCGCGGTGGTTGCCGGTTCCAGTATGGGAGCCTCGAATGTGCGCCACGTCATATTTCGCGGTTGACATCCGACAGCCACCTGGTCAAACTTACAACTGGTTATGACCGGACAGTACCCGTCAGGGTCACCGGTTCACAACAGTTAACCCGGACCGACTCCCAAGTCCGTTCGGCTCGCCGAGACCGCCGGAAACCCGGCACGAAGAAGGTCGACATGACTGCCGTTACCGACAGCCCCAAGCAAGAATCGAAGGTGTTCGCGGGTTTGCAGCGCCTGGGTCGCAGCCTCATGCTGCCGATCGCGGTGCTCCCCGCGGCGGGCATCCTGCTGCGCCTCGGCCAGGCCGATCTCCTCGGCCGGTTCTCCGCGCTGGAGAGCACCGCGTCGGTCATCTCGGCGGCCGGTCAAGCCGTGTTCACCTGGCTGCCACTGATCTTCGCCGTCGGCATCGCGATCGGCTGGGCCAAGAAGGCCGACGGATCGACGGCGCTGGCCGCGGTGGTCGGCTACATGGTGATCAACGGCGTGTTCGAAGCGATGTCCCCGATCGTGCTGGAGGGCAAGACCGATCCGAAGGGCGCGCAGGCGCTGATCAACTACGGCGTCCTCGGCGGCATCGTGATGGGTCTGCTCTCGGCGATCCTGTGGCAGCGGTTCTACCGCACGAAACTGCCGGATTTCCTGGGCTTCTTCAACGGTCGGCGGCTGGTGCCGATCCTGACCGCGATCACCGGTCTGGTCGTCGGTGTCGGCATGTCGTTCCTCTACCCGGCGTTCAACTCCGCGCTCACCTGGGTGGGCGAGACGGTCGCCGACAACACCGTCATCGGTGGCGGCATCTACGGTGCGGCCAACCGGCTGCTCATCCCGACCGGCCTGCACCACATCCTGAACTCGACCGTGTGGTTCCTCGTCGGCGATTACACCGACGCCTCCGGCCAGCTCGTGCGCGGCGACCTCAACCGGTTCTTCGCCGGCGACCCGACCGCGGGCACCTTCATGACCGGCTTCTTCCCGATCATGATGTTCGCGCTGCCCGCCGCCGCGCTGGCGATCTGGCACAACGCGCGCCCGTCGCAGAAGAAGCTGGTCGGCGGCATCATGCTCTCGACCGGTCTGACCGCGTTCGTCACCGGCATCACCGAGCCGCTGGAGTTCTCGTTCATGTTCGTGGCGTGGCCGCTGTATGTGGTGCACGCGATCCTGACCGGCACCTCGATGGCGCTGGTGAACGCGCTGGGCATCCACGACGGATTCACGTTCTCGGCGGGCGCGATCGACTATCTGCTGAACTTCGGCAAGGCGACCGACGCGTGGCTGCTGATCCCGATCGGCTTGGGCTACGCGGTGATCTACTACGTGCTGTTCAGCTTCGTGATCAAGAAGTGGAACCTGCGCACGCCCGGCCGCGAAGCCGAGACCGATGTCGAGGTGGGCGCGCCCGATGTCGCCACGGCCGAAGCCGAGGCGGCGCTGGAGGCGACCGGAGATACTCGCACCGACGCGCCGTTGGTCGCCGAAGTCGAATCGAAGCTGGACAAGAAATTGGAAGGTGAGTGAGGACATGACCACCCGCACAGTCGTCGTCGGATCCCAGGTGGGGCTCCATGCCCGGCCCGCAGCGAAATTCACCCAGGCCGTGCAGGCCACCGGAGTACCGGTGCGGATCTCGCTGGGAGCGGGCGAACCGGTCGACGCGGGCAGCGTGCTCGCCGTCATGACCCTTGGCGCCGGCCACGGCGCCGAGGTGACCCTGCACGCCGACGACGACGCGGTGCTCGACAGCCTGGCCGCGCTGGTGGCCTCGGATCTGGACGCCGCCTGATGGGCGAACAGGTGATTCGCGGCCTCGGCGTGAGCCCCGGCGTGGTGTGCGCGCCGTGGCTGCGGTTCGGTTCGCAGCTGGCGACCTCGGCGCAGGATCCGGTCGGCGGCTCGGTCGAGGACGAGATGGTCCGGGTCAAGGCGGCGCTCGGCGGTGTGGCCGACGAGATGCAGGCCAGGGCCGGTCGGGTGACCGGCGTCGCGGCGGAGATCTTGTCGATGTCGGCGACGATGGCCCGCGACCCTGGCATCGTCGCCGCCACCGAGAAGCAGCTGACCGACGGGATGCCGACGGCGCACGCGGTGCACCTGGCGTTCGAGGGTTTCTGCGCCAAGCTCGAGGCGCTCGGCGGGTACATGGCCGAGCGCGCGACCGACCTGCGCGATATCGGCGGGCGCACCGTCGCGGTGCTGCTCGGGGAACCGATGCCGGGCATTCCGGAGCCGGGCCATCCGTTCGTCCTGGTCGCCCGGGATCTCGCGCCCGCCGATACCGCGATGCTCGGTGACAGCGAGGTGGTCGGGCTGCTGACCACCGAGGGCGGGCCGACCAGTCACACCGCGATTCTCGCGAAGTCGCTGGGACTGCCCGCGGTGGTGAACTGTCCCGACACCGACCGGCTGATCGAGGACGCGCCGGTCCTGCTCGACGGCAGCACCGGGGATGTCGTGATCGATCCGAGTCCGCTGCGGCAGCAGGCCGCGATCGAGCAGGCGGCGGCCGACGCGGCGCGGCTGGCGGCGGCCAGCGGGCCGGGGCATACCGCCGACGGGACGCCGGTGCAACTGCTGGTGAACATCGGGACCGTCGACGACGCCGAGAAGGCGGGCCCCGTCGACAGCGAAGGCGTCGGGCTGTTCCGTACCGAGTTCATGTACCTCGGCAAGGCGACGGCGCCGAGCCTGGACGAGCAGATCGCCTCCTACACCACGGTTCTCGAAGCGTTCGCCGGTCGCAAGGTCGTGGTCCGCACGCTCGACGCGGGCTCGGACAAGCCGCTGCCGTTCCTCGATCTGGGGACCGAGGAGAACCCCGCGCTGGGTGTGCGCGGGCTGCGGATCGGGACGGTGTTCCCCGATACCCTGGCCACCCAGCTCACCGCACTGGCCAGGGCGGGCGAGGCCACCGGAGCGGACCTGTGGGTGATGGCGCCGATGGTCGCCACCGCCGACGAGGCCGCCGGATTCGCCGCGCTCGCCAGGGAATCGGGGCTGCGCAAGGTCGGCGCGATGATCGAGATTCCGGCGGCGGCGCTGCGGGCGGCCGATCTGCTGGCGCATCTGGACTTCGTCAGCATCGGGACCAACGATCTCAGCCAGTACACCTGCGCGGTCGATCGGATGGCGGGTGGGCTCGCCCATCTGCTCGATCCGTGGCAGCCCGCGGTGCTCGATCTGATCGCGATGGTCGGCGCCGCGGGGACGGCCGCCGGGAAGTCGGTCGGCGTGTGTGGCGAGGCGGCGTCGGATCCGACGCTGGCGCCGGTGCTGGTCGGGCTCGGGGTGACGAGCCTGTCGATGTCGGTGCCCGCGTTGCCCGGGGTGCGGGCGGCGTTGTCGGCGGTGGATATCGAGACCTGCCGCGACGCCGCCGATGCCGCGTGCGCGGCCCGGAATCCGCAGGTGGCGCGCGAGGCGGTCGCGGCGATCGTCGGGCGGGCATGAATCGGAGGACGGTGTGGCCGGTCCGGCCGGTGGTCGGGCCGTCGCACGATGGGTGTGTGCGGGGCTATTTTGTGGGCCCCTTCGTTGCCACCGCGCAGCGACCAACCGGCCTCAGGCAACAGCCGGTGCGGGCAGCCGACCAGCCTCAGCGGGCAGCACACGCAACCGACCACAGGCAGCGGGTGGCGCGGTGAGCGCACGAGGTGTCGTGCGGGGACGGCTTGTCGGGACGCCCGGCGGTGAGATCGCCGACGGGGTGGTCGAATTCGCGGACGGCCGGATCACCTGGGTGGGTGGGGCTGCGGATCATCCTGCGGCGGGGCAACTTCCCTCGGCGGGTGACGAGCTGGTGCTGCCGGGCCTGATCGACGTGCACTGCCATGGTGGTGGCGGATTCGGATTCCCCAACGCCGATACGAAGGGTGCGCGGGTCGCGGCGGCGAATCACCGCGGTCAGGGGACGACCGGGTTGCTCGGGAGTTTGGTGTCCGCGCAGCCGGAGGTGTTGCTTCGGCAGGCGGAGCTGCTCGCCGATCTCGTGGATGACGGCGTACTGCTCGGGATTCACCTGGAGGGGCCGTTCCTCAACGCATGCCGTTGTGGCGCACAGGATCCCGCGGCGATCATTCCCGGTGATCCCACGTTGTTCGAGCGGATCTATGCGGCGTCGCGCGGCACCGTCCGATCGATGACGCTGGCGCCGGAGACCGCGCACTTCGCGGAACTACTCGCGGCCATGCGCCGCAACGATGTGCTGCCCAGTCTCGGGCACACCGACGCCGACGCCGCGACGACGGCGGCGCGGATCGCGGACGCGACCGGTGGACCGATCACCGCGACGCACCTGTTCAACGGCATGCCGCCCCTGCACCACCGCTCCCCCGGCCCGGTCGCCGCCTGCCTGGCCGCCGCCGGTCGGGGCGAGATGGTGCTCGAATTGATCACCGACGGCGTGCATCTGGCGCCCGAGACCGTGGCGATGGTGTTCGACACGGTCGGGCCCGAGCAGATCGCGCTGGTCTCCGACGCGATGGCGGCGGCCGGGCTCGGCGACGGTGACTATCAGCTGGGGGCGCTGGATGTGCGCGTGCGCGACGGTGTCGCCCGGCTCGCCACGGCGGACGGGACACCGGGCGCGATCGCGGGCGGGACCGCGCGGTTGCTCGATGTGCTGCGCTGGACGGTGCGGGAGGCGCGGATTCCGCTGGTCGTCGCCGTCACCGCCGCCACTCGCACGCCTGCCAGGGTGCTCGGTCTGCACGACCGGGGCGTCCTCGCCGTCGGCATGCGCGCCGATCTTCTCGTCACCGATCAGTCATTGCAGCCGCGGCGGGTGTACGTCGCCGGAACGGAAGGAACCTGATGGAAATCGTCATCCGGGCGGACGAGCACGAGGTGGCCACCACGGTCGCCGATATCGTCGGCGGCTATGTGGAGCGCGGCAACGCGATCCTCGGCCTGGCCACCGGATCGTCGCCGCTGGGCAGCTATCAGGAGCTGGCGCGACGGTATCGCGAGGGCGAACTCGACTTCTCGACGGCGAGCGCCTTCCTGCTCGACGAGTACGTCGGACTGCCGAAAGAGCATCCGCAGTCGTACTTCTCGGTGATCCGTTCCGAATTCGTCGATCACGTGAATCTCGATCCGGCGCGGGTACTCAGCCCGAACGGCGAGGCGGGGGACATCGCGGGCGAGGGCAGGCGCTACGACGCCGCCATCGCCGCGGCGGGCGGGGTCGACGTGCAATTGCTCGGCATCGGCACCGACGGGCACATCGGCTTCAACGAACCCGGCTCGGCGCTCACCTCGCGCACCCGGGTGAAGACGCTCACCGAACAGACCCGCAAGGACAACGCCCGCTTCTTCGACGGGCCCGACGACGTGCCGCACCATGTCCTCACCCAGGGTCTCGGCACGATCGGCGAGGCCGGGCACCTGGTGATGATCGCGCTCGGCGCGGGCAAGGCCGACGCCATCGCCGCCGCCGCGGAGGGGCCGCTGTCCGCCTTCTGCCCGGCCTCGGTCATGCAGTGGCACCGGCACGTCACCGTGGTGATCGACGAGGCCGCCGCGAGCAAGCTGAAGCTGGCCGACTACTACAAGTACGCGCTGGCGAACAAACCTGCCTGGCAGTCGTTCTGAGATGACCGCGCTCGAGTTCGCGGTGCAGGACGTAGCGGGTGCGGTCGGCGCCCGCCGGGTCGGCGCGGATCGGGTGGAATTGTGCGCGGCGCTGGGTAGTACCGGTGGGCTGACGCCGAGCATCGGGATGATCGAGGCGGTCGTGTCCACCGGGATTCCGGTGCACGCGCTGATCCGCTGTCGGGCGGGCGGGTTCGTGTATTCCGAGGCCGAGGAGATCGCGGTGATGAACGCCGATGCGAAGGCGGCGGTGTCGGCCGGGGCGGCCGGGCTCGTCGTCGGGGCGCTCACGCCCGCGCACCGGGTCGACCTCGACGCGCTGGAACGCATCCTCGACGGCGTTCCGGCCGACAGCATCGAGCTCACCTTCCATCGGGCCATCGACCAGATCGGTGACCGGTCGGCGGCGATCGACCGCCTGATCGCGGCGGGCATGACCAGAGTCCTCAGCTCCGGCGGCGCGACGTGTTGCGCCGCCGGTCTCGACGAGCTCGCCGCCATGGTCGACCAGGCGGCGGGCCGACTCCAGATCATGGCCGGTGGCGGCATCACGGTGGCCGATATCCCCGCACTGCGTCGCATCGGCGTCGACGCGGTCCACCTCTCGGCCCGCCGCGTCGTCGCCGATGACGGTGGACCGGGCGGTGGGGGCACCACCGGCCACGAACAGCTGGACGAGAGTCTCGCCGCAGCGGTCGCGACGCGGCTCCGCGACGCGGCGTCGGCGGGCTGATCTGTCATCCGGATCGGGCCGCGAGGACATCGGGCGAACGGTGGCGGCATCGACCACAGCAACCGGATGTCCGCCACCGGCATCGCAGGGCCACCAGCCGGCGCAGCGACCTCAAGAACGTTCGGCGAGAATGAGTTCCGCTTCACCGGGGTTGCAGTCGAACGCCGCCTGCACTGCTGCGATGGCTTCGGCGTGCTCCCCGGCCGCGACCAGCCGGTCGATCTCGGCCCACTGGTCGGTCGGGGCGGCTACCGACAGGTCGAGTCGGCGTTCGAGGCGTTCCCACATGCGGGCCACCGTCGGGTCGTCGGTGAGCAGTTCGCCCAGGTGGGCTTTGAAGGTGGGGTGTTCGGTGCGGTACATGCCCATCCAGCTGCTGTCGGGCGGGCTGGCCTCGGCGTTGGCGGTGCGGTCGGCGAGTTTGAGGATCACCGCCGGCGGGTGGGCGGCGATCTTGGCGTAGGCGTTCAGGTTTCGGGCCTTGCGGTCGGGGCCGATGCCGGTGACGGCCCAGACCAAATCGAGAACCTCACGACCGAAACGAGATTCGACCTCCTCGGCGGTGACCGGGGTGTCCTCGATGACGTCGTGCAACCAGGCGGCGGTACCGACCGCGCCGTCGTAGCCGAAGTCGTCGAGGACGGCCCGCACCGCCGCGAGGTGGGTGATATACGGATGCTCGCCGTAGCGCTGGTCGCCGTGGGACTCGAGGGCGAACGCCCGCGCCTCGGATTCCCGCTGATCGAACTCCATATCGCACCCCCGTGCTCGATTCGGATCGTGACGAGATCGACCCTAGCCGAGGCCACCGACAATCAGCGCGGCTTCCTGGCGGTGAGGATGCCGGTCTGGTACTTGCTCTGCGTGTACTCGAGCTCGGTGAAACCGGCCGTTCCCAGCTGGTCGGTGTAGTGGCGGATGTCGGCATCGGCGAAGGGGTTGCCGCCGCCGAAGAACGGGGCGAGAATCCGGCGCGCCCGCGGGGTGAGCGAGGCGTCGGCCAGCAGCAACCGGCCGCCGGGGCGCAGGACCCGCCACATCTCGGTGATCGCGGCCGCGCGGTGCTGCGCGGGGATGTGGTGCATGACGAAAGTGCAGGTGACGACGTCGAATTCGCTGTCGGCGAAGGGGAGATCCTGGGCGGGCGCCTGTTCGTAGCGGTGCTGCGCCGCGCGATCGCGCTGCCGATTGTCGGCGACGGCGATCGCCGAGGGATCGACCCCGACCGCCGCACCGGACGCGCCGGTCACCGCACCCGAGGCGCGCACGAGTTTGCCCGGCCCGCAGCCGATATCGAGCGTGCGCTGCCCCGGCGCGATACCGGCCGCCGCGACGAACTCGGCCAGCAGACGACGCTGCCTGCCGAGGAAGAACACCGTGGTGAACAGGTTGTACCGGCGCAGGCCCGCGATGACGATGCCGGTGTCGCTGTCCTCGACGAACATGGGGGTGAGAAGCTGGTTTCTTGACATGGGTCCATGGTCGGACGCGGCCACGGCGGCGACCAGGATCAGAATCGCCGGATCTGTCCGTTTCCGGACAGATCCGCGGAATCCGTCCCGTGGAGGAACGATGGCCGAGCACACCGATCGCCGGGTCCGCCGGACCAGGGACAACCTGCACCGCGCGCTGATCGAGCTGATGATCGAGCGCGGCTACGACCGGGTGACGGTCAGCGACGTCATCGAGCGCGCCGATGTCGGGCGCTCCACCTTCTACGCGCACTATCGCGACAAGGACGACCTGCTGCTGGTCAGCTGCACCGAGTATCTGCGCCGCGAGATCGCCCGCACCACCGTGCCGGGCTCACCGCTCGCACCGCTGCGGGTGATGTTCGCCCTCGCCGCGCGGTATCCGGAGGTCTACCGACCGTTGATCGGGCCGAAGGCGACCACGACGGTGCTGCACGCCTACCAACGGTGCGTGGCCGACCTGATCGGCGAACTGGTCGAGGAGCTGCCCGGCGACACCGTCGCGTTCCTGTCGTGGGGACTGGTCGGGTTCCTCGGCGCCGTGATCGAGCCGAACGATCCGGTCGCGCCGGCGACCGCCTGGCAGCGCTTCGAAACGCTGGCCCTGTACGGGCTCAGCGGCGGCCCAGGTCGGGCCACGGCGGCCGGCGCAGCAGGGTCAGCGCCGCGATCACGCCCGTGAGCAGGCCGATCCATTCGCCGAGCTGAGCGATCCGGTTGGTGTCGACCGCGGGCGTCCAGTGGGCGCGGCCGTCGTGGATGACGAACACGCCGACCGGACGGGCGGCTCGGCCGAATCCGCCGCCGCGGGCGACGGTGATCACGGTCGCGCCGTCGGCGGTCGGCACCGGGTCGCCGAAGATCATCGGCGGCGTCGTGACCGCCTGCTCGAGCCGGTCCCTGATCGTCATCCGAACCCCCGTCGGTCGTCGCGGCACTGCTGTCGAACATACGCGCCGGACGATGCGTTGCCCGGCGGTTCGCGAACGCCGTGCCCGGGAGCGTCGGGCGCTCTTGGCATGATGGGTGAGCCCAGCCACGACGAGAGGGGTTGCGCCCATGACCACCACACCGGAGCTCGACATCCTGGCGACATCGTGGTCGCGTTCGCTCGGCCTGCGCGTGCCGGTGGTGAACGCGCCGATGGGCGGGGCGGCGGGCGGACGGCTCGCGGCGGCGGTGACCGCGGCGGGCGGGCTCGGCATGATCGGAATGGGCAGCGCCGGATCAGTGGCCGCGCTGGAGCGTGAGCTCGCGCTCACCGGCGACGCGGCGTTCGGGATCGGGCTGGTCGACTGGGTGCGGCAGCGCGAAGCCGGACTGCTCGACGCCGCGATCGCCGCCGGACCCCGTGCCCTGTCGATCAGTTTCGGTACCGACTTCTCCTGGGTGCCGGTGGTACAAGACGCGGGGATTGTCGCGATCACCCAGGTCTACGACGTGCCGGGGGCGCATCGCGCACAGGATGCCGGGATCGACGTGCTGGTCGCGCGGGGGTGTGAGGGCGGCGGGCACGGTGCCGACCGGCTCGGGCTGCTGCCGCTGCTCGACGCCGTCCTCGACATCGCGACCGTGCCCGTGCTGGCGGCGGGCGGGATCGGTTCCGGGCGCACCCTGGCCGCGGTGCTGGCGGCGGGCGCGGCCGGGGCCTGGTTGGGAACGTGCCTGGCCGCGGCGGAGGAATCCCTGCTGCCCGAGAACGCGCGCCGCGCGATGCTCGCGGCCGATTCCACCCACACGGTGGTGACCACGGCCTTCGACGAGACGCTCGACCTGCCGTGGCCGCCGATCTATCCGGCGCGGGTGTTGCGCAACGACTTCACCGATCCGTGGTCACGCCCGGAACTCGACGAGACCCGGCCCGATGCGGACCTGCTGCGCGCGGCCATCGCCGTCGACGACGCGACCATCGCGCCGGTCGACGCGGGACAGGGCGTCGGGTTGATCACCCACATCGAGCCCGCGGCCGCGATCGTCGACCGACTCTGCCGGGATGCGGCCGCCTTGTTGCGGCGCTGAGGGTACCGCGGTCTTGCGCTCAGCGGCCACGACCACGGCTACGCCGAACTCCCCCACCACTCTGCGACTCGGCAGCCCCGAGGCTTCGGCGACGAGGCTCCCACGGACTCGGTGACTCAACGGACAGGATTGCGCAGGTCGACGACGCGCGCGGGGTCGTTCAGCAGACTCTGGTCGAGCTGGATCGTCTCCTCGGTCCGCCACCGGGCGTGCCAGATCGGTACGCCGCCGGGCAGATTCGGCTCCCGCGCGGAGGTGAGCAGCGGGAGTTCGAGGCGGGCCCCGCTCACCGTGACCGCGGCGTTGGCCGGGGTGTGTGACCAGACGTCGTCGACCACGTCGGTGATCCGGATACCGAGCCGGTGGCCGGTGGCCAGGCGGGCGTCCTGCCACAGCAGGCGGATCGCGGCCTCCGGGCGGACCGGAGCGATGCCGCGGGTCAGCACGGTAGCGCGGCCGTCGGGGGCGATGTCGTAGAGCTCCAGCGCGACCGTCGCTTCCGGCGGTCCGGAGAGCCGAACGGTCGCTGTCGCCCGGCCCGCGAGGTGCAGCGCTTCGGTGACGGGCGCCGAGATCGACCAGATCTCGCGGTCGGGGCCGGGGAGCAGGCCGCGATCGGTGTAGGTGCCGGTGCGCAGGTCGACGGAAACACGCTCGGAATCGACCGGCGGCCAGACGCTTTCCCCGCGCCAGCCGCCGTCGAACTGGCCGACGGTGACCGGTGGACCCGGCACCTCGACGGCGGCACCGGCAACGTGGCGGTCCAGGAACGCGGCCAGTTCGTCGGTGAAATGCGTTGTGCCACAGCGGCTGCGGCAGTCGGAGTGCCCCCACTGGCCGAACCAGGCCCGGTGCTCACCGGGACCCATCGCCTGCCAGGCGTCCAGGACACGATCGGCGCGAGTGTTGGAGTCGAGGAAGCTCTGGCCGAGGAACAGCGGGGTGGTGTTGCCGCGCAGGTCCTCGACGATGTCGCGGTCGCGCCAACCCGGGTTGGCACCGTTGTGGTCGGTGGTGAGGGCCAGGTAGTCGTCGGTGCATTCCTTGGTCAGCGCGACAGCGTTGGCCTGGTATTCGGGTGAGTCGTCCCAGCGGCCGGGGGTGTGGGCGATGGCGAGGTGTTCGGGGCCGGCGAGGTCGGCGGGGCGAAGTCCGTCCTCGGTCAACGGTTTTCCGCCGAACTTCCACGAGACGCCCTGCATGTACAGGTAGGTGTACGGGTCGACGACCGGCTCGAACGCGGCCACCGCGGCCAGACCCTTCGGCTTCGCGGCCAACGCGAGCATCCCGGTCCAGCCCTCGTAGGACGTGCCGACCACGCCGACCCGGCCGGTCGACCAGGGCCTGCTCGCGGCCCACTCGACGGCGGCGGCGACATCGGACTGCTCCCCCGGGCCACCGAAATCCGGGCAGCCGTTGGAGCCGCCGAAGCCGCGCAGATCCACGATCACGTAGGTGTAGCCGGCCTTCAACGCCCACTCGACCGGCAGGTTGTCGGTCGACGGGCCGCCCTCGGGGCGCGGCTGGGTGAGGTAGGCCAGGTGCGCGCGATAGGGGCTGGCCGTCAGCAGCACCGGGGTGCGCACGTCGTCGGCGATGCCGTGCGGACGCAGGATGTCGGCGTGCAGGCGGGTGCCGTCGGGGGCGGTCAGATAGTCCTGCGTCCACTGGAACGCCACATTCACCGGTTCGGCCGACACCGGCGCCGCCATACCAAGCACCAACGCCACACCGGCGGCCACCCGCGCCACCATCGCACCCCATTGCACGGATGGACTATCGCCGGTCGCGTCGCGCGCGTCCAGCCCCGAGATCCGGGGGCCGCGGATCAGGGCTGCGGTTGCGGGCGGACGGTGAGGATCTGCTGGGCAACGCCCACCGGTCCGCGCACGTCGTGCAGCACGGTGCTGGTCAGGCCCTGGCCGGCGTGGCCGAAGGTGACACTGGTGTCGAGGCCGGTCCACTCGCCCTCGGGCTGCCGGTACAGGTGGATCGTCAGATCGACGTTGGGGAACATCCACTTGGTGGGTTCCTGCCGGACCGCGATGCCGTTCGCGGTGTCGACCAGCGCGATGAAGGACGCCGGCGGCTCGCTCGGCTCGCCGGCCACCAGCTCCACCGCCGAGTGGATCCAGGCTCCGGTTCGCCCGGGTTGCGGATGCCCGACGGGCCGGGTGTCGAGGGTGGCGATATAGCCGCCGGGCCAGATCGAGCTGAGCGGCCACGAGGACAGCGTGTCCGGGGCGGGCAGCCGATCGGGCTCGCCGCCGGCGACGCTGTCGGTGTCCTGATCACTGAGCAGCCAGGCGCGGGCGCTCACGACGGCGCGGCCGGCGATGGTGACCGTGGCCTCCATCAGTTCGATGGTGCGGCCGGGGCGGACGATCCGAACGTCGATGTCGAATTCCTCGAAGCCGATCCGGCCGAGGATGTCGAAGCTGATCCGGCTCAGGGTCAGTGCGGGACGTTGTTCGCGCGCCCGCGTGCGCAGGATCTCGTGGACGATCAGGCCGCCGAGGGGGCTGAAGTGCTGTTCGTCGAGGTCCCAGGCGCCGCCCGCGTGGACGGTGGGCACGAAGCGGTGCGTGCCGATGCGCTGGAAGTAGCTGGGGGCGATCGTCTCCGTCACAAAACTCAACCTAAGGGTCGAATTTTCATCTCGCTAGTCGATTCACCATCCTTGTGGTCGACCTCACAGCGGCGGCTTGCCCCGGCACGCCCGCCTGCAGCCCCGATATGATCTGCCGATGACTTCGATGGCGGACGAGAGCGTCGCGCCCGCCGGGCGCGCGGCCAGACGCCGCGACCGCCGCAAGGCGGAGATGATCGATGCCGCGTTGCAGATCCTGTCGAGCAGCGGTTATCAGGGAATGCGCTTCGAGGACGTCGCCGAGCGCTCCGACATCGCGAAAGCGACCCTCTACCACTACTTTCCGAGCAAGGACGCGCTGGTTTCCGCCGCGCTGGAGAAGCTGACCTCCGATGTGCTGACCCATCTCGGCGCGGCCCTCGACGGCGCGGCGGATCGGTCGGCCGCCGAACGGCTGCGCGCGCTCGTCGACGAGCAGCTGCGGGTGCTCACCGTGCTGTATCCCGAAGTGGGCAAGCTCTTCTCGTTCCCGGCGCCGTGGCCCGCCGAGCACACCGAGGCGATCAAGACCATGCGCAGGCGGCACGACCGGCTCTTCCGCGAGGTCGTCGACGCGGGCATCGCCGCCGGCGAATTCGATTGCCCCGACCCGCCGGTCGCGCTGCACTGCCTGCACGGCATCCTGAACCACGCCTCGATCTGGCTGCGCCCGGACGCCGATCCGGACGGGCGGACCCGCGCCGCCGTCGTCGACGAATCGTTGCGGCTGTTTGTCCGAGCCTGAAAGCTCGCAGATCGGGCACCGCGCGGACCCGCGGGGCAGGTGTCGGAGCGAAGGGGTAGTTTCTCCGGCACGGGCGGGGAATTCTCGCTCGTCACGGGAGGGACCCACTGTGGCTGAGCCGAGAACCCATCATTACCAATTCGCCCATCGGGTCCTGCCCGACCTAGCGCAGCGGCTCGGCGCGCGCATGGTCACCGACGAACCGCCGTTCGGCTACACCGAACAGCTGAAATACCTCTGGGACAGCGTCGGTGAGCGACTGGCCCCCGCCGACCGGCTCCCCTGCGACGACATCACCGGCCGACGCCTCGACGGCGACGGATTCCGGCTCCTGCTGGTCCAGCTCCCGACGCCGGCCGCCCCCGTGGAGGCGCATTTCGTCGCCGTCGTCCTCCCCGACGACTCCGACGACATCCGGATCTTCACCCTCGAACGCGCCGCCTTCCAGCCCCCGGACCGCTCCGACGCCACCACCCTCGGTTCCTGGGCCGACCACAGCCACTTCAACCTCGGCCCCGGCCCCCACCCCGACCCCACCGCCTTCGTCGCGGCCATCCACGCCAAGCTCGCCGCCCGCTAGTCCGGGTCGCGCCCCGCACCGACTACGCACCGCCCCCAGGGATTTCCCCACCGCCCGTCCCGCACCACAGCATTCGCCCCACGCCGACGCCGCTGGACGCGGGCCGAGGGCTGGTCGGCGGCCCGAAGCACCTCCGAAAACTCCACAGCCGCAGCGTATTGCCGCCGGCCTGCTCTCCCGCGCTTCGCGACGGTCGTCGAACCCGACGCGATCTTCGTCATTCGGGTTACCAGCCCGATCTCGGGAGATAGCCTGACTGCCTTCAGGGGGATTCGCGGGCTGTGGTCCCCCGGGAGGGAAGATCGAATGACAGGCAGTGTCGTTTCGCCCGGTGGTGCATGGGGTTCGGCAGTCCAACGCCGTCACCTGCGCTCGGCGGTGATCGCAGTTTCAGCAGTGTTGTGCTTGACCGGCACTTCGATAGCGATCGGTCATGCGGACCCGCTGACAACTCCGCAGAACGATCCGTTCTACACGCCGCCGTCGGGCTGGGACTCGGCGGCGCCAGGCACCGTCCTGCATTCGCGCCCCGTCGAGGTGGCCTCGCTGCAACCCCAGGCACAAGACGCCGATGCCTGGCAGTTGCTGTACCGGTCGACCGATACCGACGGCCGACCCATGGCGACCGTGACGACGGTGCTGCGGCCACGGACCGGACAGGTCAAAGGCTTGATCTCCTATCAGCCCGCCACCGATGCCTCGGCCCCGCAGTGCGCGCCCTCGTTCGTGCTCCGGCAGGGAGCGCCCGACAAGTACGACTCCTCGCTGGACCTCATCCAGATCGACCAGATGCTGTCGTCCGGTCATGCGATTTCCATCCCCGACTGGGAGGGGCCGAAGGGGACGCTGTTCACCTCGAGACAGCCGGGTTACGCCGCGCTCGACGGAGTGCGTGCCGCCCAGGGCTTCGCGCCGCTCGGCCTGCCCGGCACCGAGACCCCGGTGGCCGCGATGGGCTACTCCGGCGGGTCGATCGGCACCAGCTGGGCCGCGCACGTGCAGCCGACCTACGCTCCGGAAATACAACTGGTCGGAGTCGCCATGGGTGGTTGGACAGCGCCCATCGGCAGCTACCTGGGAACGCTCGACGCCGGTCCGTTCTCCGGTTTCCTGCCGTCGCTCCTGCCGGGCATGCTGCGCGCCGACCCGCGTCTGGCGGCGGCTTTCGACAAGTATCTGACGCCTGCCGGACGCGCTCTGCTGGCAGCGGGTGACAGCAAATGCGTGACGGCCAACGTCGCTCAGCACGCGTTCGTGCGCATGGACGACTACCTGACGATCCCGTTCACACGCCTGCTCGAGGAGATACGACCGTCGTTGGACGCGCTGGACTTCAGCGCCGTGGCCTCGACGGCGCCGCTGTTCCTTTACAGTGCCGTGCACGACGAGATCGTCACCATCGCCGGACCCGACAAGGCGGTGGCGCAGTGGTGCGCGGCGGGGGCGCCGATCACCTACACGCGAGACCTGTTGAGCGAGCACGTCAGTCTGGCGATCAGCGCGACTCCCGCGGTCCTGCGGTGGATCGATGAACGTCTGGCGGGACAGACCGCGCCGGACGGTTGCTCGACGCGCACAGTGACGTCCATGTCGCTCGGTGGCGCGTAGCGCGGTAAGCACGGCCTGACCTCGCCGCCGAGTGCGGGCAGCGCGACCATCGCGGTCGTGCAGGCTCGCGGCCACGCAGACACAGCTCGACACACGGGCGCCCGGTACAGACGAGTCCACCCGCCGCGTGATCATGGGTGATCACGGAGCGGGTGGACTCGACACCGTTTACTGCGTACCCACTGCGGACGGAACGGGCCGATCAGGCCCGTTCCCGCAGTTCAGGCTTACACGTCGTAGTAGAGCTCGAACTCGTACGGGTGCGGACGCAGGTTGACCGGCGCGATTTCGTTGTCGCGCTTGAGCTGGATCCAGGTCTCGATCAGGTCCTCGGTGAAGACGTTGCCTTCGGTGAGGTAGTCGTGATCCTGCTCGAGGCGGTCGATGACCGTCGCGAGGCTGGTCGGGGCCTGCGGGATGTTCTTGGCCTCCTCGGGCGGCAGCTCGTAGAGGTCCTTGTCGACCGGAGCCAGCGGCTCGATCTTGTTCTTGATGCCGTCCAGGCCGGCCATCATCATGGCGGCGAAGGCCAGGTACGGGTTGCCCGAGGAGTCCGGCGCGCGGAACTCGATGCGCTTGGCCTTCGGGTTGTTGCCGGTGACCGGGATGCGGACCGCGGCGGAGCGGTTGCGCTGCGAGTACACCAGGTTGATGGGGGCCTCGTAGCCCGGCACCAGACGGTGGTAGGAGTTCACGGTCGGGTTGGTGAACGCCAGCAGCGACGGGGCGTGGTGCAGGATGCCGCCGATGTAGTGACGCGCCAGATCCGAGAGGCCACCGTAGCCGGCCTCGTCGTGGAACAGCGGCTTGCCGTCCTTCCACAGCGACTGGTGCACGTGCATGCCCGAGCCGTTGTCACCGAAGAGGGGCTTCGGCATGAAGGTGACAGACTTGCCTTCCTGCCACGCGGTGTTCTTCACGATGTACTTGAACAGCTGCAGGTCGTCCGCAGCGCCCAGCAGGGTGCCGAACTTGTAGTTGATCTCGGCCTGACCGGCGGTGCCGACCTCGTGGTGGCCGCGCTCGAGCTCGAAGCCCGCGTTCTGCAGGTTGGTCGAGATCTTGTCGCGCAGGTCGACGTAGTGGTCGTACGGGGCGACGGGGAAGTAGCCACCCTTGTTGCGGACCTTGTAGCCCAGGTTGCGGCTGCCGTCCGGGTTGAACTCCTTGCCGGTGTTCCACGAGCCCGAGACCGACTCGATCTCGTAGAACGAGCCGTTCATGCCCGAGCCGTAGCGGATGCCGTCGAAGATGTAGAACTCGGCCTCGGCACCGAAGTACGCGGTGTCGGCGATACCGGTCGAACGCAGGTACTCCTCCGCCTTGCGCGCGATGTTGCGCGGGTCGCGGGAGTATGCCTCACGGGTGAACGGGTCGTGCACGAAGAAGTTCAGGTTCAGGGTCTTCGCGGCACGGAACGGGTCGATCCGAGCGGTGCTGAAGTCGGGCAGCAGGAGCATGTCCGACTCGTCGATCGACTGGAAGCCACGCACCGAGGAGCCGTCGAACGCCAGACCCTCTTCGGCCAGGTCGGCGGTGAACGCCTTGGCCGGGATCGAGAAGTGCTGCTGGACGCCGGGCAGGTCGGAGAAGCGGATATCGACGTATTCGATGTCCTCTTCCTTGATGTACTGGATGACCTCTTCGGCCGTGCTGAACGTCACTTGTTCTCCTTACGGATCGGTTCCCAGCCAGTCACGATGCATGGGTTCGTCGCGACCTGACGCTAAGGACGCGGTGTTTCCCTACAGTCAAGGCTGTGTTTCGCCAGTGTTACGCGTGCCGGAGGCGGGGTGATGTCTGCCATCCGGGCGCGACCTGCATCGTAATCCTGCCATCCGTCCGACCGCGCGGTGACGTGACCTCCACTAATGCGGTCGTGAGCGGGCGATAGCCGGCCACTATCCTGGAAGCCATGGCGCGTATCACCGGCACATGGCTCTCCGGCAATCCGGCGGAACCGGGCGACCCGGAAACATCCGGCTACCCCGGCGAGCTCTACGGGCTGCCGCGCGAGGGCGCGGGCTCGCTGGCGCCGACCTGGCGCCGGGTGGTCGCGCTGTTCGTCGACTGGTTCATCGCGGTCGGCATCGCCGCCGTGATCACCCGCAGTTTCGCCTCGTCGTCGGTGCCGCTGCTGGTGTGGTTCGTGATCGGCGTCGCCGCGGTGACGCTGTTCGGGTTCACCCCCGGCCAGTACTTCCTGAAGCTGCGGGTGCTGCGGATCGACGCCCCGGTGGCGGTCGGGTTCGTGCGGGCGCTGGCCCGGCAGGTGCTGCTGGTGTTCGTCATCCCGGCGCTGTTCACCGATGCCGACGGGCGCGGCATGCACGACCGTGCGACCGGCACGGCCCTGGTCAACGCGCGCTGACCCGCAGCAGGCCCGCCACGGCCTTACGCTGTGGCCGTGTCACTGAATCCGGCCCTGCTGGCCGTGCGTTTCCTGCTCGAACTGATCGCCATCACCTCGTTCGGGGTCTTCGGCTGGCGGGCATTCGACTCCCCCTGGCGATATCTGCTCGTCGTGGTGCTGCCCATCGCGGCCGCGCTGCTGTGGGGCACCTTCGCCCTCGCCGATGATCCGAGTCGCGGCGGTGGCGCGCCGGTGCCGGTCCCGGGCCCGGTGCGGCTGCTCGTCGAGTTCGCCGTGCTCTTCGGCGGCGCCGCGGCACTCTGGGGCGCCGGGCTGCCCCGGCTCGCGCTGATCTCGACAGCGGTGCTGGTCGGCTACCACCTGCTGGCCTACGACCGGATCCTGTGGCTGCTGACCGGACGGCCGCCGAACTCCTGACACGACACGAGCCCGGCACCTGCGATCAGGTGCCGGGCTCGGTCGGTAGGCGGGTCAGCGGCGACGGATCGCGCGCTGCATGCCCTTCATCTTCGCGCCGGGGGGCATCGGGCCCTTCGGCATCGCGGGTCCGCTGCGCGAGCTCAGCGCGGTCAGCCTGCCCTCGATCTGGTCGATCCGCTTGACGTCGATGTTGCGCGGCAGCTTGGTGAGGAACTTCTGCAGATCCTTGAGCGGGGTCTGGCCCTCGTCGTTGCCGACGACGACCTCGTAGATGGGGGTGTCACCGATGAGGCGGGCGGTGCGCTTCTTCTCCTGGGCGATGAGCGACTTCACCCGCTGCGGGGAACCCTCGGCCACGAAGATCACGCCCGGCAGGCCGATGACGCGATGCACCGCGTCGAGCTGGGTGGTGGCCGCGACGCCGTTGGCGACCCGCCACTTGCCCTGCAGGTTCTCCAGCACCCACGCCGCCGCGCCCGCCTGGCCCTCGGCCTTGCGGTAGACGTTCTTCTGCACGCGACGTCCGAAGATGATGAACGCGAACAGCACACCGAGCAGCAGACCCAGCGGCAGCAGGAACCACTGCATGTCGAAGATCAGACCGATGAGGAAGAAGACCACCGTGGTGCCGACGAGTGCGCCGACCATCAGCGGCAGCAGCGCCTTGTCTTCCTTGCGCTGCATGTTGAACGCCTGCCACAACTGCTGACGCCGTTCGCGTGATGCCTGCTTACGGGCCGCTTTAGCCGCGGCCTTGGCTTCCTTCGACGGCTTGCCGCCCTTGCCTCCTGCCATGGTGTCAGCTTAGATGGCCCCTCGCCGGGCTGTCGGACCGCATGACGCCCCGACCTCGAACACGGCGTTTCGGACGTCTTTGACGGCGAACCCGCCGGGCACGGGCAACAATGGCGAGGGTGCGCCCGATGACCGAGAAACCGACCGGATCCCCCGTCACCGACGGAGTCGACGAGGAGATCGCCGAGCGACTGGCCGCGGCGCTGCGCTGCGTGACGGTGTCCACCGAGGACCCGACCCAGACCGCCGACGCGGAGTTCGCCCGCCTGGCCGACCACCTCGAGGCGTCGTTCCCGCGCGTGCACGCCGAGCTGACCCTGACCACCTTCGGCCGCAGCAGGCTCTACCGCTGGGACGGCGCCGAGCCGGGACCGGTGGCGGCGATCCTGCTGGCCCACCAGGACGTCGTCCCGGTCGACGATCCGCAGCGCTGGACCCATCCCCCGTTCGCCGGCGTCGTCGACGCGGAGTTCATCTGGGGCCGGGGCGCGATCGACGACAAGAGCCGGGTCCTCGCCGTGCTCGAGGCCGTCGAGCAGGCGCTGACGGCCGGGGTCCGCCCGCGGCACACGATCTACCTGGCCTTCGGCCACGACGAGGAGGTCTTCGGCGACGGTGGCGCGGTCCGGATGGCCGAGCACCTGCGCGCCGAGAACGTGCGGGCCGAGCTGCTGCTCGACGAGGGCGGGGTGATCACCGACGGGGTCGCCGACGGGGTCGACCGGCCGGTCGCGAGCATCATGCTGGGTGAGAAGGGCTACGCGACGGTGCGGTTGTCGGTCAGCGAGACCGGCGGCCACTCCTCGATGCCGGGCAAGCAGACCGCGGTCGGGCGCCTGGCGCGTGCCGTGGCCCGGGTACAGGACCATCCGATGCCGCTGCGGCTGACCCCGGTGATCACCGACATGCTCGCCCGGATGCGGGTGGCGCTGCCCGAACCGCGCCGCAAGCTGCTCGAACTCACCGACCGGCGCGGGCTGGCCACGCTGACCGGACCACTGCTCACCCGGATCCTGGCGGCGGGCCCCACCACCGAGGCGCTGGTCCGCACGACGACGGCGCCGACGGTGATCCGGGGCGGGGTGAAGGCCAATGTGCTGCCGCAGAGCGCGGAGGCACTGGTGAATTTCCGCATCCTGCCCGGCGATTCGGTGTCGACGGTGCTCGCGCACTGCCGCCGGGTGATCCGCGACCTCGGTGTGGCGATCGAGCTCGTCGGGCCCGCGTCGGAGCCGTCGCGGGTCGCCGGTCCCGGCCCCGCCTACGCATTGATCGCCGAACTCGCCGCCGAGTTGGTCCCCGGCATCGTGACGACCACCGGGCTGGTCCCCGGCGCCACCGACTCCCGCCACTACGACGGTCTGGCCGCCACCCGCTGCAACTTCGCGCCGATCGTGCTGACCGCGGCCGATCTGGCACGGATCCACGGAACCGACGAGCGGATCTCCCGGCTCAACTACGCTCGACTGATCGAGTTCAATCGGCGCCTGATCGAGCGGCTCGCGGTGGCGCCCGGCGACGAAGGAGCAGCGCAGCGATGACGACGGACACGGGCGAATTCGCCGGCAACGGCGGCCGGATCGCCTGGCGCGCTTGGCAACCCGACACCACACCGCGCGCGGTGGTGGTGCTGGTGCACGGCGTCGCCGAGCACTCGGGGCGCTACGAGTACGTGGGCGACGCGCTGGCCGCGCAAGGTTTCGCGGTGTACGCGCTCGATCACATCGGACACGGCCTGTCCGAGGGCGCGGCGGCCAATATCGGTTCGATGCACGCCGCCGCCGACAATGTGGCGACCCTGCTCGACCTGGCGGGCAAGGCCCATCCCGACGTGCCCCGATTCCTGCTCGGCCATTCGATGGGCAGTCTGGTGGTGCTGCACCTGGCCACCCGTGGACCGGTCGACGTGGCCGGGATCGTGGTCTCCGCGCCGCCGCTGGACATCCCGCTGGGCAATCCGGTGCAGCGCCTGGCCGCTCCCCTGCTCACCCGGCTGGCGCCGAATCTCGGTGTGCTGACCCTGGATTCGTCGACGATCAGCCGCGATCCCGAGGTCGTGCGCGCCTACGACGCGGACCCGCTGGTGTTCCGCGGCAAGCTGCCCGCCCGCACGGCGGTGGAGATCCTGCAGCACACCGCGCTGGTGAAGCAGCGTCTCGACGCGCTCACCGCGCCGCTGCTGGTGCTGCACGGCACGGCCGACACCGTCGCCGCGCCGTCGAGTGCGGACCTGCTCGAGAGCGACGCGGGTTCGTCCGATGTGACGGTGCTGCGCTATCCCGGGCTGTTCCACGAGGTGTTCAACGAGCCCGAGCGCGACCAGGTGATCGGCGACGTCGTCGACTGGCTTTCCCAACATGTTACCGATGAGTAGCTTAGAGCCTAGTAGACTCCGCCCATGGGAACCACGTCTACCGGCGCCGTCGCCTTCATCCGCGCCAGCTGGCACAGCTCCATCGTCACCAAGGCCCACGAGGGCTTCGTCGCCGAATACGCCGGTCTAGGGCTCGACCCGGCCGCCGTCGAGGTGTTCGACGTCCCCGGCGCCTTCGAGATCCCGCTGCACGCGCAGCGTCTGGCCCGTACCGGCCGCTACGAGGCGATCGTGGCCGCCGCGCTGGTCGTCGACGGCGGCATCTACCGCCACGACTTCGTCGCCACCGCGGTGATCGACGGCTTGATGCGCGTCCAGCTCGACAACGACGTCCCGGTGTTCTCGGTGGTGCTCACCCCGCACCACTTCCACGAGCACAGCGAGCACGTCGACTACTACACCAACCATTTCGTGACGAAGGGAGCCGAGGCCGCCCGCGCGGTGGCGAACACCCTCAGCTCCCTGCGGTCACTGCCCGCGGCGCGCTGACTACTCGAACCGGGTCAGGCAGGCCTGTTCGCCGTCGAGCACGCCGGTGCGGAACGCCTCGAGGCGCTGATACCCGCTCGGCACCACCTTGCCGTTGACGTCGGCGGCCGCGAGGCCGTCGGCGAGCAGGCCCGACACGGCCTCGTCCAGGTCGCCGGCCGACAGGCGCGGATCACTGCTCGGCTCACTGAGTTTCGTGGTCAGCGCGCCGGACAGGCACGCGGTGCGCAGGCCCGCCGATTCGGCGCCGGTCAGTGACAGCTTGCGGTCCTGCTGCACCGCCAGGGCGTAGCGGGACACGAAGACCACCGCGGCGTTGTAGTCGCCGGTGACGACCGCCGAGAGCGGTTCCTCCTTGCCGGTGGACCCCTCCCCCGCGCGCTTGGCCATGGCGGGCAGGTCGGTGCCGATGGTGTTGCTGCCCGGGCAGTAGGACACCGGCTCGGTGGTGGTCGTCGAGGCGCAGTTGCGGGTGACGCCCGCGTAGTCGAACGTCGGCACGTTCTTCACCGGCATCGACTTGCCCAGCTGGGTCGCCAGCGAGCTCAGGTTCTCCTTGTTCACCGGCAGCTGCTGATCGCGCTCGCCGTCCTCGAAGGTGACCGGCAGACCGCCGCGGCGCTTGCTGATCTCGTCCTTGTCGATCCCCTTGCAGGACCCGGCGCCCTCGGTATAACCCTTCTGCACCGCGGTGACGCGCTCGAAGGCCGAACCGTGCACGGCGTCAGGGTCGTTGGGGTCACGGTCGCGCACGGCGACGGTCGCGCCGAGCACGCCGTTGAGGCCATCGGTGGTGTTGAGGGTGAAGTGCTTGGACTTGCCCTCGGCGACGTGGCGCAGGAAGACGCCGGCCAGGCAGTCGGCCTGCTGCTCCTTCACCAGCGCGTCGGTGAGGAAGCCGCGCAGCAGATCGGCCTGGGACTGGATGGCGTGGCCGTACTCGTGGGCCAGCACCATCACCACCGACATCTCCTTGTACTTGTCGACCAGCAGCGGCAGCAGGACCGAGCGGTCCCAGCCGATGGTGTGGTCGAGCGGGCAGTACGCGGCGTTGACCAGCTTGTAGGTGCTGCTCTTGCAGAACTGCACCGACTCCGATTCCGGCGCCTTCGCCGACCACGAGATGTACTTCGAGGCGGGCTTGAAGTTGCCCCGGAAGGTCTTGGAATACTCGGTCTGCCAATACTCTTCGATATCGGCGATGGCGTTGAGCGCGAGCTTGTCGATCTTGCCGTTGTCGCCGTTGTCGGCCTTCTTGTCGGTGTCGGGCACACCCGGGCGGGTGCCGCTGGGCCCGGTGTTCGACGTCGCGCCCGCCACCTCCCACGGGTTGTCCATCGTGGGCATCGCCTGGTCGCCGGCGACGGTCGTCGCCGCGCAACCGGTGGCGAGCAGGCCGACGCTCACCAGTGCCGCCATGGCCATGGCGAACCGATGTTTGATCATCCGCTGATTCCTCCCCGGGGAATGACATGGACGCCGAGCGGTCCGATGTCGAGCGCTCACATGGTAATCGACGCCGTCAATCCCGCATTCTGACCGTGGCGAGCACCGCGCGATGGTCGGAGCCCGGAATCGTCAGCGTGCGTACCTGTTCGGCCACGCCACCGGCGACGAGGATGTGATCGATGCCGATCACCGGCCCCCACCGGCGATCCGCGGGAAAGGTCAGCAGGACGCCGTCGCCCGTCTGTTCCGCCGCGGCCGCGAACGGACCGTCCAGCAGCGCGCGGTACGCCGCGTGGTTCTGCGTCGCATTGAAATCCGCGCCGACGATCGCGGGTGTGGGCGCCGTGGCCAGGATCTCGTCGACCCGGCGCAGCTCGGCGGTCCACGCGGCGAAATCGATGTTCGGCGGGATCGGATGGAAGGCGTACACCGAGATCGGGCCGCGCTGTGGATGTTCCATCGTCGCGGAGATGTTGCTCATGATGAAGCCGTCGTACTTCACGGTCTGGCGCAACGGGTATCGACTGTAGATGCCGGTACCGCCGCCGCCGGATTGCGCGGGTTCCAGATAGAAGTAGGGCAGCCGGTCCTCCAGGCCCGCCGCTCGCAGCCGCGTGATCGAGTCGACGGTCAGTTCGTCGGCGGTGAGCACGTCGACGTCGTTGTCGCGCACCGCGGCGACCACCGCGGCCGGATCCGCCTGGCCGAACAGCAGATTCGACTGCAGTACCCGCAGCTGCGGCCCCTCGGCGGCACCGGCCGCCGGAATGTAGGCCGGAACGACCAGCCACGCCGCGCCTGCCAGCACCACGCCCCCGGCGATCGCGCTGCGCCATCCGCGCGCGAGGAGGACCAGGACCACCCCGATCACCGCGCCCAGCATCAGCCACATCGCCCCCGACGCCAGCAGCACCAGCGACTGCTGCCGCCAGCTGCCCAGATGCAACACGATCCCCGCCGTCGCCGCGATCAGTGCGCCCCACCCCAGGACCAGCAATGCCCGGTCCAACCATTTCCGCATCATGGGGCCGAGCCTAAGCCGACGTCCTTGGCGCGCCCTTATGGTGCCGCTAAAGGTTCTCTGAGGTGCCCGCGTCGGCCTACACTGGCGCCGCAGAAGGAGGTGGCGCGTGTACATCGAGGAATTCCCCGCCGCGGGCCCGCTCACCGAGGACGCCGTCGACGCGCTGATGACCGTCGCGGGCCGCTACACCTCGGCATTGACCCTCACCGTCGCCGACCGGACCGTCCAGCTCCCGGTCCTGCCGGTCTGCTGGACCGAGCTCCCCATCCGCGCGGGCACCCCGATCACCATCGAAGCCGCCCGCGGTCACCGCCCACCCGACACCGAGGACCGCACCGCCCTGCGCGATTTCGTCACGACGTTCCAGCACGCCACCGGCGCGCGGGGCTGACGTGCTCGCGGCCCGATAGTCTTCGGTCCATGACCGTGCGCGCCAAGATCTGCGGAATCCGCTCGGAAGCCGACCTGCGGATCGCGATCGAGGCGGGCGCGGACGCGGTCGGCCTCATCTCGGGCATCACCCACGTCAGCGAAGACGGGCTCGACGCCGCGACGGCACGGCGATTGGCCGCGCTGGTCCCGCCGTTCGTCAACACCGTCCTGGTGACCCACCTCGACCATGCCGCGGCGATCATCGAGCTCGCCGATCACCTCGGCGTCGACACGATCCAGGTGCACGGGCTGGTCTCGGCGCAGACACTGCGGCAGGTCAGGGCCGAGGCGCGGGGCCGGACCATCCTGCGCGCCGTCCACGTCGCCGGGGCGGACGCGATCCTGGAGGCGAAAGCCGCTGCCGCCGACTGTGATGCGGTCCTGCTGGATTCCCGCACCGCCGACCGGCTGGGCGGCACCGGCCGCACCCACGACTGGACCATCAGCGCGCGCATCGTGACCGAGTTGGCCGCACTCGGCTGCCCGGTCGTGCTCGCGGGCGGACTCACCGCGGACAATGTCGACGCGGCGATCAGCGCGGTGAAACCGTTCGGGGTCGACGTCAACAGCGGCGTCGAGGAAGCCGCGGGCGACAAGTCGAAGCAGGCGTGCGAACGCTTCGTCGCCGCCGCGCACACCGCACGGCACAGCTGAGACAGGCCATCGGCACGGTCAGAGCGGCAGGCCCGCCTCGATCCAGTTGTAGGCCTGGATCTTTCGCGAGGCCGGATCGTTGACGACCTGGTTGATGAGGTCGTTGATCTGGTCGGTGGACAGGGGGTAGCCGTAGTGCTCGGCGGCGCCCGCCGAGGCCCAGAGGGAGGCGAAGAGGCCGGGGCCGCCGAGGAGGTGGGACAGGGCGGTGGCGACATCCTCGACCACCTCGAGGACGCCGTGCACCATGGCGATCGCGATGTCCTCGTCGCCGGGGGTGGCGCCGGGGGCCAGCGCGCCGGAGGCGACAGCGCGGCGGGCCAGCCAGTCGCGCGGGACCAACGGGTTCGGGCCGATCGCGTCGCCCAGGTAGTACCGCCACTCCCCCGGATTGCCCTGGTCGAAGGCGTGGATGTAGAAGGTGCGGGTCAGCGCCCACAGCGCGATGTAGCGCAGGGCGACCTGTTCGGGCTCGAGCGCCGCGTCGGGGCCCTCGGCGCGGTCCCGCTCGAGCTGGTTCCAGGCGAAGCGGAACCAGACCTGCTCGGAGTTGCCGACCCAGGTGGCGGGCAGGCGATCGGCCAGCGCGGCCACGTCGGCGGCGGGGCCGTAGAGGCCGGTGTCGCCCGAGACCTCGACGCGCAGGTTGTCGACATAGCCGCGCAGCGCGTCCACCGAGGTGAACACGGCGTAGCCGAGCTGGGCCAGGCGGGTGAGGTCGGCGTTGGCGGGCTCGAGCACCAGCACCACCGGCATGCCGACGCCGGGCTGCAGGCCCTCGGGCCAGAACGCTTCGGCGACAGCGAGTTCGCGGCCGGTCACCGGATCGGAGACCTCGCTGTCGAGCAGCGGGAACCCGAAGCCGTCGGCGACCAGGTCGTCGACCAGCGCGTTCACCAGGTCCACCGCCGGGTCACCGAGGCTCACCCCGGCCACGCCGACCGACAGCAGCGTCGGCCGGTGCAGGGTGCCGGTGCGCAGCTGCTCGAGGAAGGCATCCGCGGCCGCGGACAGCAGTTTGCGCCGCGCGCGCAGGAATTCGCGGTAGTTCTCGACCCGCCACAGCGTGGGGTCGGTCGGAATCCACTGCGAGGCCAGCACACCGGGATGACGGCGCTCGACCTCGGCGAGGTAGTCGGCCGGTTCGCGTTCGCCCAGTTCGGCTTCCGAGCCGGGGCTGAGGAAGCAGAAGTTGGCGATCGCGTTGATCTCGTTGCGTTCGTAGCCCGCGTCGCGCAGCGTGGTCTTCGGGAACAGGTAGTGCACCTGCACCGGGGTGCGCTCGCCGAACTGCTCGATGCCCAGTTCGTCGCCGGTGCCCAGGTCGCGGGAACCGTCGACGCGGGTCAGCAGGTACAGCAGCGGATAGAACCGGGAACCGCGGGTCGCGCCGCCGAAGTCGTCGGCGCACAGGTCCAGTGAGCCGCCGCGCAGCCGTTCCAGCGAGCCGATGAGGCCGTTGATGCCGCCGCGTTCGAGCGTCTCGTAGTCCTGCTGCAGGAACGTCTCGGTGGACCCGCTGAACCGGCCCCACAGCGCGGAATGGATGTACCAGTACAGCACCCGGTCGCGGTGCAGGTCGTCGTCGAAGCGGCCGCCGTTGAGGAACAGCAGCCGGGTGATGACCGGAATCGCGTAGCGCCCCATCAGGACTCGGTCGTGGTCGAGACCGAGGCGGCCTGCCACGGTGTCGAGGAAGGTGTCGACCTGGGTGGCGGTATCGCTGAGCGCCTGTTCGAACTCCGCGGGCGACAGATCGCCGAGCGCGTCGAAGTGGGCGCGGCCGTTGCCGACGGCGATCACATTGCGCAGCAACCAGTCCAGGGTGAAGGTGTAGCCGTCCTTGTCCCAGCGGATCAGGTGGTCGCGCAGGTTGCCGCGGGCCTGCGGCCACTGCGCGCACAGCGTCGCCAGCGCCAGATCACCCTTGGACAGTTTGGTGCCACCGGAGTTGACGCGGTTGAAGATGTCGACGACCTCGTCGACGGTGCGGTCCGAGCCGGTGATGGTCTCGACATTGAACTCGCGGTGGGTGATCTCGCGCAGCTTGTTGAGCCGGTCGAGGTAGACCGCCAGCGTCTCCGGCGGGACCTCGGTGAACCGGGGCAGGTAGTGCACGGGCCCCAGCGCGAACAGCTCGGTGACATCGATCCAGGTCGGCGCGGTCTCGCGGCCGGGCACCTGGAACTCGAAAACCTCACGGTCGACATCGAAATGGAGTCCGGTGAACGCGACGGCGTCGCCCTCGAAGAACGAGGGCGCGGTGCCGCGCAGGATGCCGTAGAGGGTGGTGATGCGCTGCTGGCCGTCGAGCAGCAGCTGCCGCAATCCCGAGCCGCCGCCCTGGCCGCGTACCGCGATGTCCTCGGATCCGGTCTCCCACACCAGGAGCCCGCCGACCGGATACCCGAGATACAGCGACCGCATCAGTCCGCGCACCTGGTCCCTGTTCCAGACGTAACCGCGCTGGAATTCGGGCAGCAGCACCGCTCCGGAGTCGATCTGGTCGAGCAGGGAGGACAGACGTGTCACGGCAGCCTTTCATCGCGATCCGGTAGCGCAAGCGCTCCATCGTTGCACGGATCGTACCGACAAACACCGACGCACCAGCGGCCGAACAGAACTCACGGTCCGCGGGTTCGCGAGTCCTAGGTTCCGGTCACCGCGGCGCGGAACGCCGGGGAGGCGTAGAAGGGCGCCAGCCTGCGCCGGACGACGGCGTCCAGATAGCCGCGCTCGTCGAGTGTCGCCAGCACCGAGGGGCCGAAACGCAGCGCCTCCTCGATCATGTCCGCGCGCCCGATGCCCAGCTCGGCCAGCAGTTCGGCCAGCGGGGTGTCGCCGTATTTGTCGAAGACGTGATCGATGCCCTCGTCGAGCAGGGCGTGGAAGTAGTCGGTGTCGCGGAAGGTGCGCCAGAACTCGAAGGTGAGGACGACGGCGTCCTCCACGTCGTTGGCCGAGACCAGCTCGCGGAAGGACCCGATGGAATCGCCGGTGTGCTTGCGCCAGGTCTCGCGGGCGGCGTCGAGCAGCATGTCGTCGGCGTCGTCGCGATTGCCGCGCAGGACGAATCGGGCACCGGTGCGGGTGATCCGGCCGACGCCGTTCTCGATCGCGGGCAGCGCCGGCTCGGCCAGCCGGGCCAGCGCGCCGCGCAGCGACTGCGCCAGACCGCCGCCCTCGGCGTGCTTGCCGTCGTCGACGGCGGTCACGACGGCGCGCTGCACCGCTTCGACGCAGGCGTCGACGGTGACCGGGCTGTTGAGCACCAGCCGCACCAGCCGGTGCGAGACCTCCATGTCGGCCACGGCCGAGACCAGTTCGTCGAAGCGGCGGTTGTCCACCACGTCGCCGACGGGGATCTCGTCCTGGGCGCGATGGTTGTACAGCCGGGCGGCGATCTCGCCGACGAGTTCGGGGATCGCGCCCTCGACCGGGATCTGCACCGCGTACTTGTGCGCGACGCCCTTGATCTGCTCGCGGGTGACCGCCTCGGCCAGGGTCAGCACGGCGCACTCGGCCAGGACGCCGTCGACCTCCTCGGTGACGAGTTCGAGGAAGCCCGCGGGCGTCAGCAGCTGTTCCTTGGCGAAGGCCACGTGCGCGTCGAGCACCCGCAGTGCCAGATCGACGTGTCCGGAGTCCGCCTCGTTGCTCTCACCCATGCCGCCCAGATTGGCACATCACGGGCGACAGTGTGACCTCGGCGCACCCGTCGCCGATCGGCCATGGCGACACGCCGTGCGCGAGGCGCAGACTCCGCCCACATCGCGGTGCCGAGACCCCCTGCGCGCAGTTTGTCGGCGAGTATGGCATACTTGGCTGCTGAGACTGGGCTGATCACAGAGATCGCCATGGCTCATCGACTGAAAAGACTTGTAAAACACATGACTCAAGGCACTGTTAAGTGGTTCAACGGCGAAAAGGGCTTCGGCTTCATCGCCCAAGACGGAGGCGGCCCCGACGTCTTCGTGCATTACTCGGCCATCAGCGGCTCGGGCTTCAAGTCCCTCGAAGAGGGCCAGCGGGTCGAGTTCGAGGTCGGCCAGGGCCAGAAGGGCCCCCAGGCTCAGGACGTCCGCGCCATCTGATTCCGGCGTGAACGAGAAAGGCCCCGCACCCTCGGTGCGGGGCCTTTCTCTTGTCCGCGTTATCCCCCGAACACCCGCTCGACGACCGCCTTGGCCCGGCGGGTGATGCGCATGTAGTTGTCGAGGAACTCGCTGCCGTCGTCGGTCGGCCAGCCCGCCACCCGCGCGACCGCCGAGAGCAGTCGGCCCGGACCGGGGAGCTGATCGGTCGGCTTGCCCTTGACCAGCACGAGCGCGTTGCGGGCCGCCGTCGCGGTGATCCACGATTCCCGCAGCAGCGCGACGTCCTCGGGTTCCAGGATGCCCTCGGCCTCGATGACGTCGAGCGCCTCCAGCGTCGAGGTGTTGTGCAGCGCGGGCACCTCGTGCGCGTGCCGCAGCTGCAGCAGCTGCACGGTCCACTCGATATCGGCCAGACCGCCGCGCCCCAGCTTCGTGTGGGTGGCCGGATTGGCCCCGCGCGGCAGGCGCTCGGCGTCGACGCGGGCCTTGATCCGGCGGATCTCGCGCACCGACTCCGCCGAGACGCCACCGGCCGGATAGCGGATCGGGTCGATGACGTGCAGGAACCGCACGCCCAGATCCTGATCGCCGGCCACCTGGTGCGCACGCAGCAACGCCTGCACCTCCCACGGCTGGGCCCACTGGGCGTAATAGGCCTGATAGGCGGCCAGCGTGCGGACCAGCGCGCCGTTGCGGCCCTCCGGGCGCAGGCCCGCGTCGACCTGCAGCGGCGGGTCGGTGCTCGGCGCGCCGAGCAGGCGCTGGACCTTCTCCGCGACGCCGGTCGCCCACTTCACCGCCGTGGTCTCGTCCTCGCCGGGGCGGGGGTCGCAGACGAACAGCACGTCGGCGTCGGACCCGTAGCCCAGTTCCATGCCGCCGAGCCTGCCCATGCCGATGACCGCGAGGTCGGCGGGCGCCGGCGCGCCCCGCTCGGCCACCGACGCCCGGATGACCGCGCTGAGCGCGGCCTCGAGCACCGCCACCCACACCGACGACAGCGCCGCGCACACCTGCGGCACGTCCAGCATGCCCAGCAGGTCGGCCGAGGCCACGCGAGCGAGCTCGTGCCTGCGCAGCGACCTGGCCGCGGCGACAGCGCGAGACGGATCGTCGTAGCGGGCCGCGGCAGTCTGGATGCCGCGCGCGACATCCTCGGGCTGCGGGCCGAGCAGCTGCGGACCGCCGGGGCCGTCGGCGTACATGCGGATGGTCTCGGGGGCGTTGATCAGCAGGTCGGGCAGGTACTCCGAGGAGCCGAGCACGATCATCAACCGCTGAGCGATGGCGCCCTCGTCGCGCAGTTCGCGCAGGAACCAGATCTGGTCGTCGAGACCTTCCGAGACCCGGCGGTAGGCGAGCAGGCCCGCGTCGGGATTCGGGGTGTCGCCGAGCCATTCGAGCAGCGTCGGCAGCAGTAGCGCCTGGATGCGGCCTTTGCGCGAGACGCCGCCGGTGAGCGCCTTGAGGTGGCCGAGCGCGTTGGCGGGCGCGCCGTAGCCGAGTGCGGCGAGCTGTCGCACCGCGGCGTCGGGGCTCAGCCGCAGCGCGTCGGAGTCGAGCCGGGCGACCGACTCGAGCAGCGGCCGGTAGAACAGCTTGGCGTGCAGCCTGCGCACCCGCATCGAATTGCGGCGGATGTCGGTCTCGAGCACCCCGACCGCGTCCTGCCTGCCGTCGGGCCGGATGTGGGCCGCGCGCGCGAGCCAGCGCATGCCCTCCTCGTCGTCGGAGGCGGGCAGGGTGTGGGTGCGCTTGAGCCGCTGCAACTGCAGCCGGTGCTCGAGCAGCCGCAGGAACTCGTAGGAGGCGGTGAGGTTGGCCGCGTCGTCGCGCCCGACGTAGCCGCCCGCGGCCAGCGCGGTGAGCGCCTCGACGGTGTTGGTGACATGCAGCGAATCATCGACCCGGCCGTGCACCAATTGCAGGAGCTGTACGGCGAATTCGACATCGCGTAGGCTGCCCGCGCCGAGCTTGAGTTCGCGTTCGCGCAGGTCGGCGGGGACCAGGTCCTCCACCCGGCGACGCATGGCCTGCACGTCGGCGACGAAGTCGGGGCGCTCGGAGGCGGTCCACACCATCGGCATGATCGCGTCGCGGTACTGCTGCCCGAGTTCCAGATCGCCGGTCATCGGCCGGTTCTTGAGCAGCGCCTGGAACTCCCAGGTGCGGGCCCAGCGCTTGTAGTAGGCGAGGTGGGAGTCGAGCGTGCGCACCAGCGCGCCCGCCTTGCCCTCGGGGCGCAGCGCGGCATCGACCTCGAAGAACGCCGAACCGGCGACGCTCATCATCTCCGCGGCCAGCCTGGTCGCGGTGGCGTCGGCCGGCTCGGCGACGAACACCACGTCGACATCGCTGACGTAGTTCAGTTCGCGCGCACCGCATTTGCCCATCGCGATGACCGCCAGGCGCACCGGCACCGGGCCGTTCTTGCACACCCGCGCCACGGCGACCGACAGCGCGGCGGTGAGCGCGGCGTCGGCCAGATCGGACAGGTGCCTGCCGACCACCTGATACGGCGGCACCGGCTCGTTCTCGACAGTGGAGGCCAGGTCGACCGCGGCCAGCAGCATCAGCTGATCGCGATACCGGCTCCGCAGCAACGCGATCGCCTCCGGACCGGCGATCTCGGCCCGGAACAGCATCGGCCCCGCGTTGGGCCCGCTCTCGGGTTTCGCCTCGACCGCGTCGAGCAGGTCGGCGATCAGTTCGTCGCGTTCGGGAAGCCGGTTCGCGCGCAGCACTTTCCACGCGGCGGGCGTGGCGACGAGGTGATCGCCGAACGCGGTGGACGAGCCGAGCAGCCCGAACAGTCTGCCGCGCAACGTGGCATCGGAGCGGATGGCCGAATCCAGTTCGGCCCAGTCGGTTCCGAGCGACTCCCGCAGCCGGATCAGCGTGGACAGGGCCAGATCGGCGTCGGGCGAACGCGACAGCGCCCAGAGCACTGGTACGCCGTCGACATTGTCCCAGCCGAGCTGGTGCAGGGAATCCGCTGCGGTGGGCTCGAGCAAGCCGAGCCGGCCGACGCCGGGGACAGCGGAGCGGGCAGTCGGTGGCCGGACCATGCCCTAAAAGTACATGGTCCGCGCATCGACCGCGTCACGCCCGGCGCGGCCGGGCGCGGTGTCACAGACTGAGGTATTCCTCGAGCTCCCACGGGGTCACCTGGCTGCGGTAGGCGGCCCATTCCCGGCGCTTGTTACGCAGGAAGAAGTCGAAGACGTGCTCGCCGAGCGTCTCGGCGACCAGCTCCGAGCGCTCCATCACCTGCAGGGCCTCGTCGAGGGTGCCCGGCAGCGAGCGGAAGCCCATCGCGCGACGCTCGGCGTCGGTCAGCGACCACACGTCGTCCTCGGCCTCGGGGGGCAGCGTGTAGCCCTTCTCGATGCCGCGCAGCCCGGCCGCGAGCAGCACCGCGAAGGTCAGGTACGGGTTGCAGGCCGAATCAGGACTGCGGATCTCGACCCGGCGCGAGGACGACTTGTTCGGCGTGTACATCGGCACGCGCACCAGCGCCGAGCGGTTGGACCGGCCCCAGGAGGCGGCCGTCGGGGCCTCGCCGCCGTGGATCAGGCGCTTGTAGGAGTTGACCCACTGGTTGGTGATCGCGCTGATCTCGGGGGCGTGCTCGAGGATGCCCGCGATGAACGAGCGCGCCGTGGCGGACAGGTTCTCCGGATCGTCGGGGTCGGCGAAGGCGTTGGACTCGCCCTCGAACAGGCTCATGTGGGTGTGCATGGCCGAGCCGGGGTACTGGGCGAACGGCTTGGGCATGAACGTCGCGCGCACGCCCTCGTCGATCGCGACCTCCTTGATGAGGTAGCGGAAGGTCATCACGTTGTCGGCCATCGAGAGCGCGTCGGCGTAGCGCAGGTCGATCTCCTGCTGGCCGGGGGCGCCCTCGTGGTGGCTGAACTCCACCGAGATGCCCATCGACTCGAGCGCGTCGATGGCGTGGCGGCGGAAGTTCGGGGCCGAGTCGTGCACGGCCTGGTCGAAGAAGCCGCCGTTGTCGGCAGGCACGGGGGCGCCGTTCTTCAGGCCGTTCTCCAGCAGGAAGAACTCGATCTCGGGGTGCACGTAGCAGCTGAAGCCCACGTCGGCGGCCTTGTTGAGCTGACGCCGCAGCACGTGGCGCGGGTCGGCCCACGACGGCGAGCCGTCGGGCATGGTGATGTCGCAGAACATGCGGGCGGAGTGCTGGTGGCCCTTGGAGGTGGCCCAGGGCAGCACCTGGAAGGTCGACGGATCGGGCCGCGCGACCATGTCCGCCTCGGACACGCGCGCGAAGCCTTCGATGGCCGAGCCGTCGAAGCCGATGCCCTCCTCGAAGGCGCCCTCGAGCTCGGCGGGCGCGATGGCGACGGACTTCAGGTAACCCAGCACGTCGGTGAACCAGAGACGTACGAAGCGGATGTCCCGCTCTTCGAGCGTCCGCAGCACGAATTCCTTCTGGCGATCCATACCGGCGAGCGTAAGCACCCGGCGTTAAATCCGTGTTACATACGCGCTCGCGTTTGCTATCTCGTCACATCGTTCGCACATCTCACCCGCGGTGACGGGGCGCGCTGAGCCGCGATCCGCCTCAGCAGGTGAGTCCGGCGCCGGGCGCGGCGAGGTCGACCAGATAGTCGATGACGGCGTCGTCGAGGCAGCGGTCGCCCGCGACGAGGGCGGCGGTGTGCCGGTTGCCGCGGAAGGTGATCAGGTCGGCACCCAGCTGCGCGGCCAGATCGACACCGGCCTGGTACGGCGTCGCGGGGTCGTCGGTGGTCGAGACCACGACCGTCTTCGGCGCGCCGGGGGCACTGACCCGGTGCGGGGTGCTGGTGTTGGGCACCGGCCAGGCGGCGCACAGTTCCAGCGGGGCGGCGCCGGTGCCCTTGCCGTCGTCGAGGAACGGCGCGGCCTTGCGGTACTCGGTGTCCTGGCGGCCGGTGACCGCCGGATCGGTGACGCGCGGATCGTCGACGCAGCGGATGGCGTTGAAGGCGTCCTGGGTGTTGGCGTAGGTGCCGTCCTCGCGGCGGCCGTCGTACATGTCGGCCAGTTGCAGCAGGGTGTCGCCGCGGCCGTCGCGCAGTTCGGTCAGGCCCTGGGTGAGCACGTTCCACAGGTCGTCGGTGTAGAGGGCCTGCTGGACGCCGGTGATGGCGTCGCCGTAGCTGAGCCCGCGCGGGTCGGCGGTGGCGGCGGGCGTGGTCTCCAGCGGGGAGACCAGCGCGCGGAACCGGGCCACGGACTGGGCCGGATCGGTGCCGAGCGGGCAGTCGGCGTTCTTCGCGCAGTCGGCGGCGTAGGCGTTGAACACGCCCTGGAAGCCCGCGGCCTGGCGCAGCGACTCCTGCACGGGGTCCTGGGAGGAGTCCACCGCGCCGTCGAGGACCAGGGCGCGCACGTTCTGCGGGTACTTCTCGGCGTAGGCCGAGCCGAGCCGGGTGCCGTAGGAGTAGCCGAGGTAGCTCAGTTTCGGGTCGCCGAGCACCGCGCGCAGCACGTCCATGTCCTGGACGACCTCGCGGGTGCCGACATGGGCGAGCAGGTCGGTGCCGGTGCGCTGAGCGCACCGGTCGGCGTACTCGCGATTGTCGGCCTCGGCGTCGGCGATGCCGGCCGGGGTGTTGTCGGTGGGCGGCTCGGCGCGTTCGGCGTCGGCCTGCTGCGGGGTCAGGCAGACGATCGCGGGCAGCGAGGACCCGACGCCGCGCGGATCGAATCCGACCCGGTCGAACTTCTCGGCCAGCTCGGTCCGGTTGCCGACGGTGACCATCGACAGCCCGGAGACCCCGGGGCCGCCGGGGTTCAGCAGCAGCGAGCCGATCTTGTCGCCGGTGGCCGGGATCCGCGACAGCGCGATCTGGGCGGTCGGGCCGTCCGGGCGCGCGTAGTCGACGGGCACGGTGATCCGCGCGCATTCGGTCTTGGGCGGCAGCCGGTCCTCGGGGCTGCCGAAGCCCTCGCACGAACCCCAGTCGAGTGGCTGGTCGTAGAACTTCTCCAGACCGGGCGGCGGTGGCGGCAGCTCCGCGCGCGGCGCGCTGGTCTCGGCGCTGGTGCAGCCGGAGACGATCAGCGCCGCGAGAGCGCCGAGGAGCACGACGAGCCTGCCACGCTGCACTGTGGGCCCACCTTTCCGCGCCGCACGGCGCACAACACGATGCGCCCGATCCGCGCGAAAGGGCTCTCCTTCACGCTAGCCGAACCACCGCTGTGACCGATCACACCGGTACCGGCCCTTAAGTCGGCTCGGCCCGAGGTGGCACACTGGATTCGTCAGAAAAACCCGGGGACCCGGTACGGGCCTCGAGGAACCAGACGAAAGGGACGATGATGTCCGTATCCGATGAGCAGACCCCTGCCTACGGTGCCGCTCCCGCCGCCGAAGCCAAGCCCCGCCGCAAGACCCGCGTCCAGCATCTGCAGCAGATGAAGGCCGAGGGTGAGCGCTGGTCGATGCTGACGGCCTACGACTATTCCTCCGCGCGCCTCTTCGAGGAAGCGGGCATTCCGGTCCTGCTGGTCGGCGATTCCGCCGCCAACGTGGTGTACGGCTACGACACCACCGTGCCGATCACCATCAACGAGCTGATCCCGCTGGTGCGCGGCGTCGTCCGTGGCGCGCCGCACGCGCTGGTCGTCGCCGACCTGCCGTTCGGCACCTACGAGTCCTCGCCGCAGCAGGCGCTGGCCACCGCCACCCGGTTCATGAAGGAGGGCGGCGCGCACGCGGTCAAGCTCGAGGGCGGCGAACGCGTCGCCGAGCAGATCGCGCTGATCACCGCCGCCGGCATCCCGGTGATGGCGCACATCGGCTTCACCCCGCAGAGCGTGAACACCCTCGGCGGGTTCCGGGTGCAGGGGCGCGGCGACGGTGCCGAGCAGCTCATCGCCGACGCCATCGCGGTGCAGGAGGCGGGCGCGTTCTCCGTCGTCATGGAGATGGTCCCGGCCGAGCTGGCGGGCCAGGTCACCCACAAGCTGACCATCCCGACCGTCGGCATCGGCGCCGGCGCCGACTGCGACGCCCAGGTGCTGGTCTGGCAGGACATGGCCGGCTACACCAGCGGCAAGACGGCGAAGTTCGTCAAGCGCTTCGGCAATGTCGGTGACGAGCTGCGCTCGGCCGCGGCCGCCTACGCCGACGAGGTCCGCCGGGGCACCTTCCCCGGCCCGGAGCACAGCTTCTGAGTTTCTGGAGCGCTGGCGCGCTCGAGGTCGCGGCCCCTCCTGTCCCGTCGGTCGGGCACCGTTGCTTGCTCCTTCGTCGCCTACGCAACGGCACCTGACCGACGGGACGGCCGCGACGGCCGCTGCGCGGCCTGCCCCTCCTCAGGGTCGGGGCGCGCGGGGCCGGGTTCACGGTGTGCCTGGCCGAGAGCGGGGCGTGCGGGGCCGCGTGTCGAACTCAGGGTTCGGCCGGATGTGCGCGGTGGCACCGGATGGCAGACTCGATACCGACATAGTCGACACGAGTAGAGGTATCGATGCCGCACCGCCGTTGGAAGACCCGTCCCGCGCTGCTGCTCGCGGGCGCGCTCGCCGTCGCGAGCCTGAGCGCTTGCGGCAGTGGGGAAACCACCCCGACCGGCAGTTCCGGCACCACGACCGCCGCGACGACCAGCGTGGCGAAGCCGAGCACCTCCGGCACGCCGGGGAGCGTGACGATCACCGACACCGCGGCCGCGCAGCTGTGCGACATGATCCGGCCCGAGCTGTCCAACTTCCGGGTGCAGGGCCCGACGCTGGGCCGGTTCGCGCTCAACGCGATGGTGCACGAGTGGGCGCTGCGCAACGGCGGGATCAACGCCCAGGTGCTGGCCGACAAGGCGATCGTCGACCGGGTCACCACCGAGGCCTGCCCGGACGTGCGTACCGAGGCGATGACCGCCCTGGATCTGCCGAATCTCGCTGCGGGACTGGCGTTCTGATGCGCGACCTCTACCCGGAGATCGAGCCGTTCGCGCACGGCCTGCTCGACGTCGGCGACGGCCAGTCGGTGTACTGGGAGGTCAGTGGCAATCCCGACGGCAAGCCGGTGGTGTTCGTGCACGGCGGGCCGGGCGGCGGCACCGGGCCGCTGCAACGGCGGTTCTTCGATCCCGCCGTCTACCGCATCGTGCTCTTCGATCAGCGCGGGTGCGGCCGGTCGGTGCCACACCTCGCCGACGGCGCGGACCTCGGCGTCAACACCACCGGGCATCTGATCGCCGACATGGAGTTGCTGCGCGAGCACCTCGGCGTGGACCGCTGGCAGGTGTTCGGCGGGTCGTGGGGATCGACCCTGGGCCTGGCCTACGCCCAAGCCCATCCCGAGCGGGTCACCGAGCTGGTGCTGCGCGGGATCTTCCTGTTGCGGCGCAAGGAGATCGACTGGTACTACAACGGCGCGGCGGGCAACGTCTACCCGGCCGAGTGGGCGAAGTTCCTGGCTCCGGTGCCGGTCGCCGAGCGCGGCGAGGACCTGGTGGAGGCGTATCACCGGCTGCTGCACTCGCCCGATCCGCAGGTGGCGCTCGACGCCGCCGTGGCCTGGTCGACGTGGGAGGGCGCGACGAGTTCGTTGCTGCCGCAACCGGATCGGGTGGCCGAGACCGGCGAGGCACGCTTCGCGCTGGCGTTCGCGCGCATCGAAAACCACTATTTCCGGCACGGCGGATTCCTCGACGAGGGACAGTTGCTGCGTGACATGGACCGGATCGCCGACATCCCCGGGGTGATCGTGCAGGGCCGCCACGACATCGTGTGCCCCGCGGTGAGCGCGTGGGATCTGCACAACGCCTGGCCGGGTTCGACCCTGCACATCGTCGAGGACGCCGGGCACACCGCCCACGAGCCCGGCATCACCCACCATCTGGTGGAAGCGACCGACGCGTTCGGGAAGCGAGGCTGAATCATGGCGCCCAAGGCCGGCAAAGCCGTCGTCGCGGCACTGCGGGACGACATCGACCGGCTGCTCGCCGCCGAACCCGACGTGCGTGCCGACGCCGAGGACTCGGTGCACCAGATGCGCGTGGCCACCCGCCGCCTGCGCAGCGTCCTGCGGTCCTATCGCAGGCTCTTCCACACGAAGCGGGCGGCGGCCACCGAGGCCGAGCTGAAGTGGCTGGCCGATCTACTCGGCGTGGCCCGCGATGCCGAGGTCCGCGCCGAGCGCTTCGTCGACCTGCTCGCCGAGCACGACGAGGTCCCCGACGAGGTCACCCAGGCGCTGGTCGGTGCCTCCCTCGACGCCTACACCGACGCCCACGCCGAGGTGCTGAGCGCGCTCGACGGCAAGCGCTACCGGCGCCTGCGCAAAACCCTGACCGCCTGGCGCACCGATCCCCCGCTGGACCGCGACCTGGCCCGCACGCCCGCGCGCAAGGTCTTCGACGGCGTCCTGCGTCGCGACCGCAAGCGCCTGCGCGCACTGGTCCTCGCCGAACCCACCGCCGCCCCCGCCGACCGCGTCGAGCTTCTGCACGATATCCGCAAGGGCGCCAAGCGCTTGCGCTATTCCTGCGAAGCGGCAGGCACCGTCCTCGGCGACGACGCGACCGACCTCGGCTCGCGCGCCAAACGCCTGCAAACCGTCCTCGGCGACCACCGTGACGCCGTCGAATCCCGCGAGGCCATCCTCGCCGCGGCCGCAACGTCGCCCACCGCGACCGCGACCCTCTACGAACTCCTCGCCGACACCGAGGAAGCCGCCGCGGGCCGAGCCATCGCCCACTATCCCGCCGCCGCGGCCTTCGCCACCGCCGCCGACTAGCGGTCGGCCGCGTCGGTTCGTCACGGACACCAGTCCTCCCGGTCCCGGTCCCGCTCCCGAAGCGCCCGGTCGAGCAGCGGCCAGCCGTCCAGTTCCCTGGTGCGGTCGAAGCCCGTCCTCGGCCGACGCGAGGTCGAGCAGGGTGCGGACCACACCCGGCCACACCCGGCCGCAGCCGGCCTCGCCGGTCAGCTCGTGCCGATGCGAGACGGCCCACCGGTAGGTCGTGTCGCCGGCCAGGAGACGGCGGTTGCGACGGCTGCCCACACCCCGAGCCTGCCCGCCGGTGTCGGATCAGGGTCGGGCGTAGTCGAATCCGATGGTGCGGGTGGCGATATCGGCGGTCACGAGCCGGACCGGGACGTGCTCGCCTTCCGGCGGTTTGCCCGCGCAGCGGCCCAGGATCGGGGGTTCGCTGACGAAGATCTCGGCGTCGCGGGTGCCGTTGGCTTCGCGCAGGACCAGCGCCGGGAACTCGGTGCCGACCCGGGGCGCCAGCACGGTCGCCTCGGTCAGGTCGACGCAGGCGCGGTCGACCTTGCTCGCGACGGAGTCGGTGCGGCGCAGGGTTTCCGCGGCGGGCCCGAGACCGTCGATCACCCAGGTGGGGACCTCGGTGCCCGCGCAGTGGGCCAGGCAGATCTCGGTGGTGAAGCGGTCGGCCAGACGGCGCAGCGGGGCGGTGACGTGGGCGTAGGGGGCGCCGATCGCGCTGTGGGTGAGCTGCTCCGCGGTCGGCTGGTCGAGGTCGGCGAGCAGCGTGTAGCCGGCGCCGCGCAGCAGGCTCGTCGCCTCCGACATCAGGACCAGGGCGGCGGGGGTGTTCGCGTCGAGGCCGGCCAGCAGTCGGCCGACGGGCATGTCGGCGGGCCAGGCGACGCCGAGCGCGGCCGCGGTGCGCCGCATCGAGGCGATCGCGCTGTCGGGCGGCGGCGGCATAGTGCGCAGCAGACCGATCGCCGGGCCCTGGTGCGCCAGCATGATCTGGGCCGCGCACATGCCGGTGAGCAGCGAGACCTGCTCGTTCCAGTCGTCGGCGGCGGTGCGCGGTTCCAGTTCCAGGCGCCAGTTGTCGCCGTGGCGCACCACATCCTGGGCGGGCAGTCGCAACGCGATCGCGCCCCGGTCGAGGCCTGCCTCGATCCGCAACCTGCCGAACTCGGGCAGCGCGACCAGCGAGGGGTGCAGCGTGCCCGCGTCGGCGGCGGCCTGGACCTGCGCGTAGTCGAAGCGCTCGCGGGAGCGCACCAGCGCGCGCGTGACCGAGAAGCGCTGCGGGACAGCGCGTTCGTCGAGGTCGATGGTCCACAGCGCGGCGGGCCGGTCCACGCCGGGCAGCAGGCTGGCGGTGCCCTCGGACAGCACCGTCGGGTGCAGCGGGACGGTGCCGTCGGGCAGGTAGAAGGTCTGGCCACGGGTTTCGGATTCCCGGGCGAGCGCACCGCCCGGCACGATCACGGCGCCGAGATCGGCGATCGCGTACTGCAGGGTGAAGCCGGTGGGGGTGCGTTCGAGGTGCAGCGCCTGGTCCAGATCCATGGCGCCGGGCGGGTCGATGGTGACGAACTCGATGTCGGTCCGGTCGACCCGCGTGCCCGCGAACGCGTCGACCGCGTCGCGGGCCTCCGAGACGGCCTCGGCCGGATAGTCCGAGGCCAGCCCGAATTCGGAACGGATGGCGCCGAAGTCGACCGGCGCCGAGACGATCCGCTGATGGAGTTCCATCCTGGCAGGTTAGCGAGTGCCTACTGCAGGGCCAGCATGGTGCCGTTGAGCTGGTCGAACGGGCCGTACACGGTGAAGGTGACCCGACCGTTGGGGACCGACGAGGAGACGGTCGCCGCGGCGTCGAGCGCCTGACCGAACGAGGCCGCCGAGGGGTGCGGCAGACCGGCGACGGTCAGACCGAACCGGGTCTGGTGGACCCAGGCGGTATCGGCCGGGCTGAGGTCGACCTGGACCCCGCCCGCCAGCGGGGTCACCGCGACCGCGCTCGCCGATCCGGCACCCAGCGAGGTGAAAACCGCAGCGGCTCCGGCGATCAGTGCACCGGCGACAATGGAACGAACTACCCGCATGTAAATGTGACCTGCTTCCGCGATCGAATGTGTTGGGCTCACCACCCGGGCAGCGAGCCCTGCCGACGGCGAACACTCTATGACCTCGCTCACGTTTCCGGCGACTTCCAGCGCATTTTCACGCAGGCGACACACTTTTCCCGCGCTCGTCCCGCCAGTTGTTACTGTGTCGGCGGCACACCCGGCAGCTGCCGGGCAGTGCGGCACCCACGTCGATAAATGGGAGTTCCGAGCGTATGTCGTCGCTGATTTTCGATTACCTGTTGCCGATCCTCGGCCCGGACCAGGCGTCCTACTGGGCCCAGCTGTTGGTGATCAACCCCGCGTAGCTCACCGAGCAGATCGAGCACCTGTCGCCTCCCGTTAACCTCACGGGAGGCGGCTTGTTTTCTGGGGCGCTAGCATCCCGCGCGTGAGTAGAACTACCGCCGCTCTCGCGGCCAGCGCCACCGTCTTCGCCCTGCTTCTGACCGGCTGCGGCGACGACTCCTCCTCTTCCGCCGCCGCGGGCTCCTCGGCCACCACGACGCCCGAGTACAAGGTCGATCCGAGCAAGGCGGGCATGTTCGTGGTGAGCTACCGCAACGCCTTCCCGAAGCTGGCCGCCGGGCGTGACGATGCCGCCGTCGCGACCGTGCTGAACCAGTCGTGCGGTGACATCAAGGCGGGCAAGTCCGAGGCCGACACCATCGCCGGGATCATCAAGGCCACCAAGAACGGCGCCGACGCCGCGACCGAGGACGAGGCCAAGGCGATCTACCAGATGTCCACGCTGATGTGCTGAGCCGGATTCCGGCGCGACCGGGGCGGCGGTTCCCCTGGGGGAGCCGCCGCCTCGTCGTTCGACAGGCGGACGAGCCGGCCTGTAAGCCGGATCCTGTCCCCGGTTCACACCGGGGGACGACCATCCATCTGGACACACCGTCGCCGGGTGCCTCGAGCGGTCCACCCGCAGGCTCGGGCGAGCAGCCCTCGAACACCTGCGCAGCCGCACCGTGAGGTGCGACCTTCGACCTTGCTCCGGGCGGGGTTTACCGAGCCGCCCCGGTCACCCGGGGCGCTGGTGCGCTCTTACCGCACCGTTTCACCCTTACCGCACGTGCTGTGCGGCGGTCTGTTCTCTGTGGCACTGTCCCGCGGGTCACCCCGGGTTGCCGTTAGCAACCGCCCTGCTCTGTGGAGTCCGGACTTTCCTCGGTACCGAGCAGCGGCGCGCACGCGCCCGTTCTCGTCACCGCGGTCGCCCGGCCGACTCGTCCGCTCGTACAGAGTACCGTGGCGCGAACGACGGCCTCGGCGGCGGCAGCCCGCGTGACCGCGCAGGGCCCCGGGAGCGCCGCCCGAAAACGCAGTACGGTAATCACCCATGGAACGTGTCGACGTCAGTTTCCCCTCGGGTAACCAGCAGTGCGCTGCCTGGCTCTACCTGCCCGACGGTGCGCCCCGGCCGCGCCCGCTGGTGATCATGGGACACGGGCTGGGGGCAACCCGCGAAATGGGGTTGGATCGATATGCGCGGCGGTTCGCCGCGGCGGGGATGGGGGTGCTGGCGTTCGACTACCGGCATTTCGGCGCCAGCGAGGGTGATCCGCGCCAGGTGCTCAACATCGCCCGTCAGCGGCAGGACTGGAAGGCCGCAATCGCCTACGGGCGCAGTATCCGGGGGTTCGACGCGACCCGAATCGCATTGTGGGGCACCTCGTTCGGCGGCGGGCACGTGTTATCCGTGGCGCCCGACGACGACTACCTCGCCGCGGTGGTCGCGCAGGTACCGTTCACCAGCGGGTGGGCCTCGGCGATGGCGAAGGGACCGATCAGCGTCACCAAGGTCGCCACCATCGCCGCCACCGACCTGCTGTTCGGCCCGATTCGGCGCAAGCCCGTGCGGATCCGGCTGGCGGGCCGCAAACGGGCCGCGGCGCTGATGAGCGCGCCCGATGTCCCGGAGGGATTCGGCAGGCTCGCCGAGGAGAGCGAGACCTACCGGCCGAAAGTCGGTGCGCGGGTGGCATTGTCGACCCTGTTCGACGCGCCGGGCCGCCGCGCGAAGGCGCTGAAGGTACCGGTGTTCTACGCGATCGCCGAGAACGATTCGGTCGCCCCGGCCGGCCCGACCCGCAAGGCGGCCGAGCGCACCAAGCACGCGGTGGTCAAGCAGTACCCGGTCGGCCACTTCGACGTGTACTTCGACGACGTCTTCGAGCAGGTCGTGCGCGACCAGACCGATTTCCTGGTGTCGGTGTTGCGTCCCTGAACCCGCCGAGGTCCCGTCAGCGCGGGGGCCGGCCGGCGATCCGGGTGTTCTGGAACGAGGTGAAGCGCCAGCCTCGTTCCGTGCGCACCGCGGTTCGGATCTGGATGCTGCGCTCCTGCGGTTCGGTTCGCGGCGCGCCCGGCGGCAGGGGCCGCACGCCATAGGTCACCAGCACCGCGGTATCGCGGGTGGGGAACCGCAGACTCGTCCCGTCCGGCTCCGACAGGCAGGTGCCCCGCATCATCCCGTCGAACCCCGCTTGCATGACGGTCGCCAATTCCGCGCGGCCCTGGACGAATTCACCGAAGACCGAGACGAAATCGGCATCGTCGGTGAAGGTGTCGGCGAAGGCGCTGCCGTCTCCGGCCGCCCAGGCCGCGGCTTGGGCGGCGAACAGCGCGCGCACGGCGCGCTCGTCGGGTTCGGCCATCGGCCCGCCGAGAGTGGTCATATCCGTCTCCTGTCTCGAAGTGACGGTTCGACCCTTCCGTGCCATCGGCAGGCGCCGCAATGACCTCCGAGGTCATGGCCGGACATCCACCCGGATACGCCGGCGAGAGGCCGACCGGAACGGATACTTCGATCGAGGCCCGGCACTTGCCCTATGTCGAGTCCCGAGTCGGGCACCATGGAGGCATGGAACAGCTCAGCTCGCGCACGATCTACACCAATCCGTGGATGCGGCTGCGGGAGGACACCATTCGCCGGTCCGACGGGTCGGTGGGGATCTACGCCGTGGTCGACAAGGTCGACTGGGCGATGGTGATCCCGTTCGACGGCGCGGGGTTCCATCTCGTCGAGCAGTACCGGTACCCGCTGGGCGAACGCTACTGGGAGTTCCCCGCGGGCACTCCCCCGCAGGGCACGGCGCCGTCGCCGCTCGAGCTGGCGCACAACGAATTGCGCGAGGAGACCGGGTTGCGAGCCGGGCGGATGACGCCGCTGGGCATCCTGGCGACCGCACCGGCCTCGACCAGTCAGCGTGGCCATTGTTTCCTGGCCACCGACCTCACCCCGGGTGAGCCGCAGCGCGAGCCCGAGGAGCAGGACATGCGCACCGCGTGGTTCTCCCGCGCCCAGTTCGAGGCGATGATCCTGCGCGGGGAGATCATCGACGCCCACGCGGTAGCCGGGTACGGCCTGCTGCTCATGCACGAACGCGGCCTCAGCTCACCGTAGGTCTTCCCAGCCGGGTGACGCGGGTGCCGTCGCCCACCGGCCGTACTGATTCGGTCCGCGGGTTGCCGTCATCGGAGGGCCGCTCGCAGGCCCGCGAATTCGAGTGCGGCGAAGGTCGCGACCAGGACCGCGCCGGTGAGCAGGAAGCCGATGCCGAGGGCGGTCAGGGGCAGCAGACCCGAACAGGCCAGAGCCGTCATGCCCACGGCCGAGGCGGCGTTGACAGCGACGACCACGCGGCCGTAGCGATGCGGACGGTGACCGGCGATGGACAGCAGGGCCGCGCCGCCGGTGATCATGACGGCGCCGAAGAGCAGCGACAGCGCGGTCGGCAGACCGAGCGGCGCGCGCAGCAGTGGCGCGCACAGGGTCAGCCCGACGCCGAAGAGCGCTGTGCTCCAGCCGTCTACACGCAGGACGGTGGGCAGTCCAGCGCGGCGTCGGTCGGTGATCGTGGTCATCGTCGGCTCCTGTTCTCCGGGGGGACGAGGCCACTGTGCGGGGCGCGGGTCATGCTCGCAATGACCTCCGAGGTCATGGCCGGGCCGTGGTCGCGCTGGATACGCTGGGCCGATGACGGATCCGCGGATCGGGCCGCTGCTGCGGGAGTGGCGGCAGCGGCGCAAGCTCAGCCAGCTCGACCTCGCGCTGGCCGCCGACACTTCCTCCCGGCACCTTTCCTACGTCGAGACCGGGCGCGCCGAGCCGAGCCGAGCGATGGTGCTGCGGCTGTGCGACACCCTCGATGTGCCGCTGCGGGAGCGCAATACGCTGCTGCTGGCCGCCGGGTTCGCGCCCGCGTTCCGGGAGTCCGCGCTCGACGATGTCGCGCTCTCGCCCGCGCGCGCCGCGATCGAGACGATGCTCGCCGCGCACGAGCCGTATCCGGCGGTGGTGGTCGATCGCTGGTGGGATGTGGTGGCGGGCAACGCCGCCATGCCCGTGCTGATGGCCGGGGTGCCCGAGCACCTGCTCACCCCGCGCCCCAACGTCTTCCGGCTGGTCCTGCATCCGGACGGGCTCGCGCGCAGGCTGGAGAACCTGCACCAGGTCCGCGAACTGTTCCTCGAACGGCTCCTGCGCCAGCTCGGCGCCACCGGAGACAGGCGACTGCGCGCCCTCTACGACGAGGTCAGAAGCTATCCGGCACCGGCTGATTCGCCCGGCACCGCCGAGCCGACCGGCCCGTTCCAGGTCCCGATCCGCATCAACTCACCGCTGGGCCCCCTCACCATGTTCTCGACCATGGCCACCTTCGGCGCCCCGGCCGACGTCACCCTCTCCGAACTGGCCATCGAGTTCTTCTACCCCCTCGACGACGCCACCGCCACCGCGCTGCGCGCCATGGCCGCCACGGCCCACTGACCGGTTCAGAGCGAGCGGCGCATCTCGAATTCGGTGCGCGGATCGCCCGGCTCCACCGGACCGCGCCGGCCGGTCGACGCGAAACCGTGTCGCCGGTAGAGGTTTTCGGCGGCCTCGTTGCCCTCGGTCAATTCGAGGCACACCGCGGTGCAGCCCGGTGGCGCGGCGACGAGTTCGGGCGGAGACGGCGACAGGGGCGCACCACCGAGCCGGTGATGCGCCCCTGTCGAGCCGGGATCAGATCGGCTGGAAGCCCGCGCCGACGCCGCCTGCCCGGTTCAGCACGTCCAGGATGACCTGGATGGGCTGGAAGTAGGCGGGCGAGTGGATCGGGTTGGCGCCACCGGTGCACGGGATGTCGAAGTCGACGGGGCCCAGGCCGGTGAGCCTGCCCTGGTTCATGCCGACCAGCCGGTCGCCGACGACGACCGGGCCGCCGGAATCACCGGGCTGGGAGCAGTACTGGTTGATCGAGGTGCCTTCGAGCTCACCCCACACCACGCCGCAGCTGCGACCGCTGGTGCGACCGTCCGAGCACACGGTGGTGCCGGGGCCGGGCGCGCCGCCGATGCCGACGACGGTGGTCTGGCCGATGGTGCGCACCGGCAGGACCTTCGACGCGTCCAGCTGCAGGACCGCGAAGTCCAGGTAGTCGCCGTCGTCGGAGAAGGCGACGGTGCCGATGACGCCCGCGTTGAGCGCCTGCTCGGCGCCGACCCGAGCCCCCGTCGGCGCGCAGTGCCCGGCGGTCAGGCCGACCAGGCGACCGGCGTTGTCGTGGCCGATGGCGGTCAGCGAGCAACCGGAGTTGTTGTCGAAGACGATGCCCGAGGCCGCGCCGAGCACCACGCTCGGATCGGCCGACACGCTGCCCGCACCAGCGGACGCGGTGAGCGCCCCCGCGATGGCCGCCGCGAACGCCGCCATCCGTAGAAACCTCATCAAGTACCTTTCTCGACGGCCGCGGCATCTCCGCACGCCCGAGAGACTTCTCGGGCGCCGGGGCATAGTCGTTACGCCGACCGCGAACCGGGGCGACCGTACCGCGCCCGGGTGACCGACGGCCAGCGCTAAAGGTACGAGACGTCGTTGACCAGACGGACGGAAGCGCCGCCGTCGGGGTAAAACTCCGCGATGCACAGCGAGGCCAGGTCCAGGTGCAGGCGATACAGCAGCGACGGGCCGACCCCGAGCGCCAGCTGCAGCAGGGTCTTGATCGGCGTGACATGGCTGACCACGACGATGTTCTCGCCCGGATACAGCCCCACCAGATCGCGCCGCACCGATTCGATCCGCTCGCGCACCTGATCGAAGCTCTCGCCACCGGGCGCAGGCACCGACGGGTCGCCCAGCCAGTCCGCGTGCAGCTGCGGATCGCGCTGCGCGGCCTCGGCGAAGGTGAGCCCCTCCCAGTCGCCGAAGTCGGTCTCGATGAGCCCGTCGAGCACGCGCAGCGGCACGTCGAGCGCGGCCGCTGCGGCTTCGGCGGTGGCGCGGGCCCGCTGCAGCGGCGAGGTCACCACCGCGGCGATATCGCCCTTGGCGGCCAGCATCTTCGCGGCCCGCTCGGCCTGGTCGCGGCCGAGATCGGTCAGCGGCGGATTGCCGCGACCGGAGTAGCGGCGCTCGATCGACAGCTCGGTCTGGCCGTGCCGCAGCAGCAACAGCCGCGTCGGCCTGCCGACCGCGCCGGTCCAGCCGGGGGTGGCCGGAACACGCTGGGCGGCAGCGGAATCGCGCGGCTCGGTGGCGGGCACGGCGACCTCGTCGCCCGCCGCGTGCCCGGCCGCCACGGCGTCGCGGACGGTGCCGACGACCGCGCCGTCGTCCATCGCCTCGTTCGCCAATCGGTCGGCGTGGGAGTTCTCCGCGCGCGGAATCCAGGTGAAGGTGACCCGATCGAACCCGGCGGCCAGCCCGCGCGCCTGCTCGGCGAGCGGAATCATCGACGGGTGCTTGACCTTCCAGCGTCCCGACATCTGCTCGACGACGAGCTTGGAATCCATCCGGACCGTGACCACCCGCGCGCCGAGCTCGGCCGCGGCGGCCAAACCGGCGATGAGACCGCGGTATTCGGCCACGTTGTTGGTGGTGACGCCGACATACTCCTTGCGCTCGGCCAGCACCCGCACATGATCGGCGGCGAACACCACCGCGCCGTAGCCAGCGGGGCCGGGATTGCCGCGCGACCCGCCGTCGGCCTCGACGATCACCTCGTTCATCGGGTTACAGCCCGGATTCCTTGGTACGCACCATGATCGCGCTGCACTCGGGGCAGCGCAGGACCGCGTCGGGGGCGGCCTTGGCGATGCGCTGCATCTCGCCGCGATCGATCTCGATCCGGCAGGCGCCGCAGCGCCGGGCCTGCAGCAGGGCGGCGCCGACGCCGTGGGCGGCGCGCTGCTTGTCGTAGATGGCGAGCAGTTCGTCCGGGAACAGGCCGACCAGCCCGGCCCGGTCGTTCTCGCATCGCTGCTGGGCCACTTCCAGATCGGCCATCGCCTCGTCGCGCAGCCGTTCGGCGTCGGCGAGGTCCTGATCGGCCTTGCTCAATCGGGCGCCCGCGTGGTCGTGATCGGCGACCATGGCCTCACGCTGTTCCATCACGGTCAGCAGCTCGTCCTCGAGCACCGAGCGGCGACGCTCCAGGCTGCTCAGCTCGTGCTGGATCTCGGAGAGCTGCTTGGCGGCGACGGTGCCCGCGGTGAGCATGCCGCGGTCGCGGTCCTCACGCTTGCGGACGGCGTCGACCTCACCCTCGAGCTTGCGGATGTCGCGGTCCAGATCGTCGATGCCGATCTCGACCGCGACGGCGGCGTCCTTGTAGCCGTTGCGCTCGGCCGCCAGGCGCGCCACCTCCTGCTGTTCGGGCAGCGCGTTCCTGCGGTGCGCGATCCGCGTCAACTCGGCATCGACAGCGGCGAGCTGGAGCAGCTTGGACTGGACCGACGGTTCGACATTCAACGCGCACGAACTCCTGAACACGGTGGACGGATGGGTTGGTCAACCGTACCGCGCCGCGAGGTGTGGGTACGCCATGACCCGAGGACCTGGGCCCGGGCTCCCCGGCGGGGTCAGCCGGTGACCGTCCACGGGTCGGTGCGCAGGGTGCAGACGCGGGTCTCGATCCCGGGCAGGGCCGCGCGGACCACCTGCTCCGCCTGCCCGCACCAGGGGAACTCCGTGGCCCAGTGGGCGGCGTCGACGAGGGCGGGGCCGCCGCGGCGCAGGTGTTCGTCGACGGGGTGATGACGCAGGTCGGAGGTGAGGTAGGCGTCGACGCCCGCGCGGACGGCCGCGTTCAGGTAGGAGTCGCCCGCGCCGCCGCAGACGGCGACGCGCCGGATGACGCGGTCCGGATCGCCGGCGGCGCGCACGCCCCAGACGGTGCGCGGCAGGCCGACGCCGACCCGGGCGGTGAACTCGCGCAGGGTCTCGGGTTCCGGGAGTTCGCCGATGCGGCCGATGCCGAGCGAGGACGGCAGCGGCGCGCGCTCGGTGACGTGATAGGCCGGTTCCTCGTACGGGTGCGCCGCGCGCAGGGCCGCCAGGACGGCCAGGCGGGAGGTCGGCGGCGCGACCACTTCGACGGCGTCCTCGGTGACGGTCTCGACCGTGCCGACGGCCCCGATCGCCGGATTCGCGCCGGGCAGGGGACGGAACTGGCCGGTGCCGGAGGTGTACCAGGCGGCTTCGCGGTAGTCGCCGATCGCGCCCGCGCCCGCGGTGAACAGGGCCGACATGAGCGAGGCGGTGTGCGTCTGCGGGACCTGGATCACCCATTTGTCCACGGCGGCAGCGGGCTTGGGGTCGAGCGGACCGGTGACGGTGAGGCCGACGGCGGCAGCGAGCGCGTCCGAGACGCCGGGGTCGGCCGAATCGGCGTTGGTGTGCGCGGAGAACAGGGCGCAGCCGGAGCGGATCAGCCGGTGCAGCAGCGCGCCCTTGGGAGTGTCGGCGGCGACGGTGTCGACGCCGCGCAGCAGCAGCGGGTGGTGCACGACCAGCGCCTGGGCGCCCCACTCGATCGCCTCGTCGACGACGGCGGCGGTGGCGTCGACGGCGAACACCACCTTGGTCACCTCCTGGCCCGGGTCACCGCACACGAGCCCGACCGAATCCCAGGTTTCGGCCAGCCGCGGTGGGTACGCCGCGTCGAGTACCCCGATCAGTTCGGCCAGGTCGGTCACCGCCGCCTCCTTCGTTCCGTTGCCTTACCCCGACACCATCGAAGCGGCGGGATCACCTTGCACCACAATGCTTTCCACTACTCGCGCCGGGAACCTGCGGTGGCCCCGACCCGATCCTCCGGCACCACAGCACCACCCGCCGCTGCCACCACAGGGCAGCCCGCCTGTGCCACCACAGGCCCGGTCGCGTCTGGCACCACGGGCCAGCCGGCCGCCACCACGACGGGCCCAGTCGCTCCTGTCACCACAGCGAGGCCCGCAAACCCTCGACCAACCGATCGACCTCGCCCGCGCCGCGCACGGCGACCCGCAGGTGATCGGGCCCCAGCCCGGGGAAGGTGTCGGCCCGGCGCACCGCGATGCCCCGGTCGGCCAGGCGCTTGCGCAGCAGTTCCCCGTCGGGGACGCGCAGCAGCAGGAAGGGGCCCGCGGCCGGGGTGTGCACGTCGAGACCGAGGGCGGTGAGGCGCTCGATCATGCCCGCGCGTTCGACGGCGATCTCGTCGGCGTGCCGACGGGACGCGGTGACGGCCGCCGGTTCGGCGGTGGCGATGATCGCCTCGAGCTGCAGCGTGCCCAGCGGCCAGTGCGGGCGGCCCTGGGTCAGCCGGGCCAGCACCTCCGGCGCGCCGAGCACATACCCGCACCGCAGTCCGGCCAGCGCCCAGGTCTTGGTGAGGCTACGCAGGACGAGGACGTCCGGGGCGGCCAGCGCGGCCAGCGACTCCGGTTCCCCGGCGATGTGCGACGTCGGGGAATCCGACCCCGGTCGGGAGGTCGATCGCACCGGCGCTCCCGGTTCCACGTCGACGGCCGGCGCCGTCCGGATGGACGATGCCGCCGGCGCACTCGGGGTCGACGACAGGTCCGGCGTCCGGCGCGCGGACGACGACGCGGGCCGCGCACCACCAGGATCGGCAACCGCGCCGCGCATCACGGCACCGGACGCGACGTTCCGGGCAGCGCCGGCCACGTTGTCGCCCGTACCGCCGAATTCCCGGCCGCCGCCGCCGGGTCCTCCGTCCACCGCCGCACCCGCGACGGTGCCGTCCGCGACCGCGTCGGCGAACGCCTCGTCGACCACCACGAGACGCCCCGGCCGACGCAACGCCGCGATAACGGCCGCCGGGTGCAGTACCGAGGTCGGGTTGGTGGGATTGCCGAGGACGACCAGATCGGCCTCCTCGGGAACGAGATCAGGATCGAGCGTGTACGGCGGTTCCAGGATCACCCGCGTCACCGGGACACCGGCCTCCCGCAGCGCCAGCTCGGGCTCGGTGAAAGAGGGGTGGACGACCGCGGCCAGGCGCGGGGCGAGCCGGGGCAGCAGGGCGAAGCCCTCGGCGGCGCCGGCGAGCAGCAGGACCTCGTCGGGGCGGCGGCCGTGGCGGGCGGCGACGGCGGCGCGGGCGGCGGCCTCGTCCTCGGCGCTCGGGTAGCGGCCCAGGTCGTCCAGGCGGGCGGCGATGCGGTCGCGCAACCAGGCGGGCGGGGCGGTGCCGCGCACGTTCACCGCGAAATCGAGCATGCCAGGGCGCGCGTCCACGTCGCCGTGGTGGCGCAGCATCGCGGGGTCGACGGAGTCCTGGAACACAACTGAACACCCTACGTGGCGGCGATTCGGCGGCACGGGCGACAATGGCAGGCGTGGGTCAGCTGCACGTGTCATTCATCTGCACAGGAAACATCTGCCGGTCGCCGATGGCGGCGAAGATGTTCGAAGCGCACCTGTACCGTGCCGGTCTCGCGAACCGGGTACGGGTGACCAGCGCGGGCACCGGATCGTGGCATGTCGGCGATCCGGCCGATCCGCGTACCGAGACGACGCTGCGCCGGGCGGGCTACCCCACCGAGCACACCGCGGCCACCTTCGGTCCCGAGCATCGCGACGCCGACCTGATCGTCGCCCTGGACACCGGGCACGACCGGGAGCTGGCCCAGCGCGGCGTCGCCACCGACCAGCGCAGGCTGCTGCGCAGCTTCGACCCGGCCGCCGACGGCCGTGACGTGCCCGACCCGTACTACGGCGACCAGACCGATTTCGACCTGGTCCGCGACCAGATCGAAGCCGCCATCCCCGGCCTGCTCGACTGGGTGCACGCCGAACTCGACGCCCGCGCCACCGCCGACGCGCACCGCTGATGCGCAAACTCACCTTCCTGCTGCGCCCGAGCTGGCTCATCCTCGCGGTGATCGTCGTGGCGTTCGCCTATCTGTGCTTCACCGTGCTCGCGCCGTGGCAGCTGGGCAAGAACACCAGCACCGAGCACCGCAACCAGCTGATCGCCGACTCCGTGCAGGCCGATCCGGTGACCGTCGACAGCGTCCTCGACGGCGACCCCAGCGCGCACACCGAATGGCGCAAGGTCACCGCGAGCGGCACGTATGTCCCGGAGTCGACCGTCCTGGTCCGGTTGCGTCATCTCGACGGCGCCCCCGGCTACGCCGTGCTCAACGCGTTCCGCCTCGACGACGGCCGCACCCTGCTGGTCGACCGTGGCCTGGTCGCCGCCGTCGACGGCACCCGTCCCCCGGCGATCGCCGCGCCGCCGACCGGCCCGCAGCGGCTCGAGGCCCGGGTGCGCGCCTCCGAAGGCGTCGTCGCGGACAAGCCGCCGAGCACCCAGGACGGCTATCGCCAGGTCTACACCGTCGACACCGGGCAGGAATCCACCGTCCTCGGCACCGCGCTGACGCCCATCCCCACCGGCACGGACAAGGGCGGCTACCTCCAGCTCGCCGCGGGCCAGCCCGGCGCCTTCACCCCCAGCCCGCTCCCCCAGCTCGACGCGGGCCCGTACCTGTCCTACGGCCTGCAGTGGCTCGCGTTCGGCATCATGGCCCCGCTCGGCCTCGGCTATTTCGTCGTCGCCGAACTGCGCGCGCGCCGTCGCGACCGCGCGCAGGCGCCCGCGGCACCCGAATCCGCGACCGTCTCGGCCGAGCCGAGCACGCAGGCCGCGCCCACCACCGAGGCCCGTCTGGCCGACCGCTACGGGCGCAACCGCTGAGTTCCGCGTCTCATTCGGCGAGGTAGCGCAGCAGCACCGCGGTCGCGAAGTGCCGCGTCTCCACCAGCCGGAGCCCGATGCGCTGATCCAGCGCGGGGAACATCGGCGTGCCGCCGCCGAGCAGCACGGGCGAGATGTACACCTGGTACTCGTCGATGAGCCCGTGCGGGATCAGCGAGGACGCCAGGCTCGCGCCACCGACCTCCATCACGCCGTCCCCGTCGGCCTTGAGCCTGCGGACCTCCTCGACCGCGTTCGCCGCGACCAGCCTGCTGTTCCACCGGACCTCGGTGAGCGTGCGGGAGAACACGACCTTGGGTTTCTCCGTCCAGAGCCGGCCGAAGTCCCGTTGGATCGGCGGGGCGTCCTCGGGGACGTGCGGCCAGTAGTCGGCCATCAGCTCGTACAGCCGACGGCCGTTCAGCACGATCTCGAGATCGCGGAACCGATCGTTGTGGAACTGGTGCAGTTCGTCGTCGGGTTCGGTCCAATCGATGTTGCCGTCGCGGTCGTTGACGTAGCCGTCCAGGGACACGCCGAATCCATAGATCAGTTTCCTCATGCGGGGTAGACCTCCTCCATGCTCGAAACTCATCGGTCCAGCGAGAGATAGCAGGCTAACCGCGACGCGCGCGCCGCAACACTCCGGCGACCGCCACCGCGACCACCAGTGCCCCCAGCTGCACCGCCTCGGACATGCGCACCGCGCGCCGCAGATCGGCGGTGCTCGGCGCGGGCCCGTCGCCGAGCGTCGGCCGCAGTTCGGCACCATGCCGGTACTGGGTGCGGCCGCCGAGCCGGACGCCGAGGGCCCCGGCCATGGACGCTTCCACCACGCCGGCGTTCGGGCTCGGATGCTTGCTCGCGTCGCGCCGCCAGGCCCGCCATGCGGCGGCGGGCGTGCCCCCGACCAGCGGGGCGAACGCGGCGGTGAGCAACCCGGTCACCCGGGCGGGCAGCACGTTCGCCAGGTCGTCGGTTCGCGCGGCGGCCCAGCCGAACCGCAGGTAGCGCTCGTTGCGGTAGCCGATCATCGCATCGAGCGTGTTGACCGCCCGGTAGCCGAGCAGTCCGGGCACCCCGGCGACGGCGCCCCACAGCAGTGGCGCGACGGTCGCGTCGGAGGTGTTCTCGGCCACCGACTCCAGCGCGGCCCTGGCCAGCCCGTCCGCGTCCAGGACCGACGGGTCGCGTCCGCACAGCGACGACAGCAGTTGCCTGGCCCCGTCGATGTCGCCGGCGTCGAGCCGCTCGGCCATCGCGTGCCCGGCACGCGCCAGACTGCGCCCGCCCAGCGCGGTCCAGGTCGCCAGCGCGGTGGCGACCACGCCGCCCCGTGCCGCGAGCACCCCGAAACCCAGCACCGAACCCACCGCGACCGCCTCGTGGACCACCCCGGCCCGCCGCTCGTCGGCGTAGGTCACCTGTTCCAACGCCGCTGCCGCGGAGCCGAATCCGGCTACCGGATGCCACCGGCGCGGATCGGCGAACACCCGATCGAGCGCGAACCCCAGCATCAGCGCGACCGCGGTCGATGTCCCCTTCTGCACCCGGCCGAGGGTAGTCGACCGCGGGAATGTCACACCCGTGCCCGCTGGTTCGTCCTCTCTGCGACGACCCTCATACACTCGCCCGGACCCGGGCCAGACGACCGAACGGCGAACCACGATGACCGACGTACCCTCGCAGATCGACCAGGCACAGCTGGCCCGCCGTTTCGAAGAACACCGCCCCTACCTGCGCCGACTCGCCTACAGCACGCTCGGCAGCCTCACCGACGCCGAGGACGTCGTGCAGGACGCGTGGCTGCGCCTGCAGCGCCACCACGAGGCGGGCAGGGCGGGCGAGATCGACAACCTGCGCGCCTGGCTCACCACGGTCACCGGTCGGCTGGCGCTGGATCAGCTCGGCTCGGCGCGGGCCCGTCGCGAGCAGTACGTCGGCGAATGGCTGCCCGAGCCGGAGGTCACCACCTGGGACGACCCGGCCGACCGCATCTCCCAGGACGAGCGGGTGACCACCGCGCTGCTGGTGGTGCTGGAATCGCTGTCGCCCGCCGAGCGCACCGCGTTCGTCCTGCAGGACGTCTTCGGCATGACCGGTCCCGAGGTCGCCGAGGTCGTCGGGCGCACCCCGGCCGCGGTCCGCCAGCTCGCCTCGCGCGCCCGCAAGCACGTCGAATCCGGGACCCCGCGGTTCCCGGCGTCACCGGCCGAACAGGAGAAGGTCGTCTCGGCGTTCGCGCTGGCCTGGCGTTCGGGTGATCTGAGCTCGCTGCTCGGCGTGCTCGACGAGAACGTGGTGCTCACCGCCGACGGTGGCGGCAAGGTGCCCGCCGTCCGCCAGCCGCTGCGCGGCGCCGAGCTCATCGCCAAGGCCCTGCTCGGCTGGTACCACGCGCCGTCGGCGTCCGGCGCCTGGGGCCGCGCGGTCCTGGTCAACGGCGTGCCCGGCCTGGTCGTCTTCGACGGCGCCAACACCGGCGTGTTCTCGTTCGTCGTCGACGCAGGCCGCATCGTCGCGATCAATATCGTCCGCAACCCCGACAAGCTCCACGATCTGCCCACCGACGGCGAGCCGGACTGGTACCTGGGCGCGGGCGAGTAGCGCGCGATCAGGCCTCACGCACTCAGCGAATACCCGTGCGCCGCAGCCACTTCGGCGGAGAGCAGTTTTCCGTCGACGGCAGTGAGACCGGTCGCCAGGCCGGGGTCGGCGGTGCACGCGCCGCGCCAGCCCTTGTCGGCGATCGCGAGCGCGTAGGGCAAGGTGGCGTTGGTGAGGGCGACCGTGGAGGTGTGCGGCACGGCGCCGGGCATGTTCGCGACGCAGTAGAACAGCGAATCCGCCACGGGGAAGGTCGGATCGGCGTGCGTCGTCGGCCGGGTGGAGGCGAAGCAGCCACCCTGGTCGACGGCGATGTCGACGAGCACCGAACCCGGCCGCATCCCGGCGACGAGCTCGTCGGACACCAGCTTCGGCGCCTTGGCGCCGGGCACCAGCACCGAGCCGATCACCAGATCCGCGGCGAGCACGGCCTTTTCGATCTCCAGCGCGTGCGAGGCGAGGGTGCCGACCCGGCCGCCGAAGCGGGCGTCGAGCTCGCGCAGGCGCGCCAGGTTGGTATCGAGCACGCTCACTCGCGCGCCCATCCCGACCGCGACGCTCGCCGCGTTGGTGCCGGCCACCCCGCCACCGAGCACCACCACATCGGCGGGACGGACGCCGGGCACGCCGCCGAGCAGCACGCCCTCGCCACCCATCGGCGCCATCAGGTGATACGCGCCGACCTGGGTGCCGAGCTTGCCCGCCACCTCGCTCATCGGCGCGAGCAGCGGCAGCGAACCGTCGGCGGCCCGCACGGTTTCGTAGGCGATGGCGGTGATCCCGGAGTCCAGGATCGCGTCGGTGCATTCCTTCGACGCGGCCAGGTGCAGATAGGTGAACAGCACCTGGTCGCGCCGCATCCGCGAATACTCCTGCGCGATGGGCTCTTTCACCTTGAGGATCAGCCCGGCCGTGGCCCAGAGCGTGTCGGCGTCGGGCACGATCCGGGCGCCGGCGGCGAGATAGTCCTCGTCGCCGAAGCCCGATCCGGTTCCGGCACCGGCCTGCACGAGCACCTCGTGCCCGTGCGCGGTCAGTTCGGTGGCACCGGCCGGGGTGAGCGCCACCCGGAACTCCTGCGGTTTGACCTCCGCCGGCACACCCACCGTTCCGCCTGTTCCCGTCATTGCGCCAGCTTAGGACGCCCACCGACGGGAATCAGGGGGTTACCGGTCGTGTGTCGTCGCTAGGCGGGCGGCGCCGTCGCGGTGGTCGTCACCGCCGGGTCGGGCGCGGCCGTGGGCGAGGTGGTCGCCGGGGTGGTGGTCGCCTCCGGCGTCGTCGCCGGGGGCGAGGTGGTGGTCGGGGTGGGAGCGACCGTGGTCGTCACGGGCGGCACGGTCGTGCCGCACTGGTCGTGCTGGGGGCCACAGCTGTCGATGCCGCAGATCGGAACGCCCGGCGGGCATCCTTCCGTCGTCATGCCGCATTCGGTGGGGCCGCAGCTGTCGGTCCCGCAGTCCGGTCCCGGCACACAGTTGTGGCCCGGCGGGATGGTCGGCTCGGTGCCGCCCGGCGCGGCTGTCGGCGCGTTCGTCGCGGGTCCCGGCGGGGAATCGTGGCTCGGTCCCGAGGTGCCGCCGTCACCCGGGTTCGCCGAGGGCGGGGTCGAGCTCGTCGCCGCAGTGGTCGCGGTGACCGAGGTCTTCGACGCGGTGCTCGTGGCGGGTCGGTCCGAGCCGGACCCGTTCGACGAACACGCCGACAACGCCAGCACCAACGCGACCAGGGCCAGCAGTAACCGCACCATCGTGCGCGATCGGCTGCCCATCCGTGTGTTCGGCAAGTCTGCTCCTGCGATCGTGGGAAAAACCCGCGCCCGATGATTCGGGCGCGGGTGACGGAAATCGGTGCCGGGTACGGTCGCTCAGACCGCGAAGACCTCGCCCCGCACCGGAATCCGGAGCTGCGCGGCGCGATCGGCGTAGGCGAAGGTGCGCTCGAGGTAGTCCAGCGACTCGCTGAAGTGACCCCAGCCCTCCGCGTGCACCGCCACCACGACGGCGTCACCGAGGACGGCGGCGGCCTCGACGGCGGTCCTGGCGTTGAGCGTGACGTCGCTGTCGCCGAACCGGCCGACATTGGCGGCGCCGATATTGAGCACCGCGACGTCGATCCGCCCGATCCGCTCGACGATCCGCCCGACCAGCTCCACCGACGCGTTGTCACCGGAGACATAGACCGTCGGCTCGCCCGCCGCGCGCAGCACGAACCCGGTCACCACGCCGCTGAGCGGCTCGCAGCCCTCGGGACCGTGCAGCGCGGGCACCGCGGTGACCTCGACCTCGCCGATCGTCACGACCTCCCACGGCACCAGCCCGCGCACGCCCGCGATCCGGCCGGCGGCATCCGGGGTGGAGAGCACGGTCGCGACGTCGGCCAGCAGGGCGCGGCCCGCGGTATCGAGGTTGTCGGCGTGCTGATCGTGCGAGAGCAGTACGACGTCGATCGCGCCGATCGACTCCACCGGTACCGCGGGGCCGCTGAGCTTGTGCAGCGTGATCGGGCCGGGGTAGTCGCCGGGTTCGTCGAAGGTCGGGTCGGTGAGCCAGGTCAGGCCCCCGTACCGGAAGCGCAGGGTCGGACCACCGATGTGCAGGACGTCGAGCAGGGTGGGGCGGGTGATCGTCTCGGTCATGTCGACAACTGTCGCCGACCTCGACACCCCACGACAGTGGCCTCCAGGCCGACCATCGCTAAGATCGGGCCATGCGTTCGGTGGCGGTCGTCGCGTTCGACGGGATCAGTCCCTTCCACCTGTCGGTGCCGACCCTGGTGCTCGGCCGCTCCGGCACCGGTGTCGACGACGCGTCACCCTACGACGTGCGGGTCTGCGCCGAACACCCCGGAACCCTGTCCACCGCAGCCGGTTTCGACATCACCGTGCACCACGGCCTGGACACCGTCGCCGGCGCCGACATGGTGGTCTTCCCCGGCTGGCATCGCGACCTGGAGGTCTCCCCCGCGCTCAACGACGCCGTGCACACCGCGCACGCGAACGGTGCCCGGCTGGTCGGTCTGTGCCTGGGCTCGTGGGCGATCGCGGCGACCGGCCTGGCCGACGGCCGCGAACTCACCACGCACTGGGCCGCCGCCGAGGCGATGGCCCGCGCCTATCCGCGGGTACGGGTGCGCGCGGACACGCTCTGGACCGATCTCGGCGACGTGATCACCTCCGCGGGCGTGGCCGCCGCGCTGGACTGCTGCCTGCACATCGTGCGCGGCGATCTCGGCGCCCGCGCCGCCACCGATCTGGCTCGCGCGCTGGTCACCGCGCCACACCGCAACGGCTCGCAGGCGCAGTTCATCCCGGTCGCGGTCCCCGCCGAGGACAGCGACGACCCGATCGAGCACGCCATGGTGTGGGCGCGCACGCACCTCGAGACCGGCATCGACCTCGATCTCTGGTCGCGCGAGGCGCTCATGTCGCGACGCACCTTCACCCGCCGGTTCCGCGAGCGCACCGGCACCAGCCCACAGCAGTGGCTGTTGCAGCAACGCACCGACCATGCCCGGCTGCTGCTGGAATCGACCGACGAGACCGTCGACCGGATCGCGCGCGACACCGGTTTCGGCAGTGCCGTGAGCCTGCGGCACCATTTCCATCGCATGCTCGGCACCAGTCCGGCGGCCCACCGCGCCCAGTTCCGCGGCGCGGCGCAATAATCACCGCATGATCATCAAGGTGTCCGGGTTCGCGCCGGAAATCGACGACACTGCCTGGATCGCGCCGAACGCGACCGTCATCGGCCGGGTGCGCCTGGCCGCCGAGGTCGGCATCTGGTATTCGGCCGTGCTGCGCGGCGACCTCGAACAGCTCACCATTGGCGCGCGCACCAATATCCAGGACGGCTGCGTGCTGCACGCCGACCCCGGTTTCCCGCTCACCGTCGGCAGCGGAGTCTCGGTGGGGCACAACGCGATCCTGCACGGCTGCACCGTCGGCGACGACGTCCTGGTCGGCATGGGCGCCACCGTGCTCAACGGCGCGGTGATCGGCGCGGGCAGCCTGATCGCGGCCAATGCCCTGATCCCGGAGGGCGCCCAGATTCCACCCGGTTCGCTGGTCGCCGGCGTGCCCGGCAAGGTGCGCCGCGAGCTCACCGAGGCCCAGCTGGACGGGATCAAGCTCAATGCCGCCGTGTACCTCCACAATCTGGCGACCCATCGCGACGCCGAGGTGTTGTGACACGTCACACTGAGCAAGTGACCAGTAGGGATACCTGATAACATTTGCCCTGCGTATTGCGTCCGGCCATGAGTGTGGCGGCCGGCACCGGGTACGCGAGGTAGGAGGTATCACGGTGGCATACGTGCAGTCCGGTGTGCACCGAGCGGGGGGACGGCTCAGCGTGGCCGATATTGCCGCCCAGCCCGGCGGAATCGAGGCACTCCAGTGCCGGGTCCACGAACTCCGCTCCCGCGGCGTCCATTTCGCGGCGAACGCGATCGAACAAGAGATGGCCGCACTGGATCTGTCCCCACAGGGATAATGGGGCCATGCCCACTGTCTCGTCCATCCTCGCGCGGATACTGGAAAAGCCCGTCACCGACGGGGAGAAGCTGCTCGACAGCGCGCTGTCGGCGTTTCTCGATTTCGGGATCAAACGCACGAGTATGGGCGAGATCGCCCGGCGGGCGGGGATCAGTCCGGCCACCCTGTACCGGCGCTTCGAATCCAAGAACGACCTGGTCGAAGCGGTCGGGGTGCGGGAGGCGCAACGCTATGTGGCCGAGATCGATGAGCGGGTACGGGCGGTCACCGAGCCGGGCGAACAGCTCGTGGAGATCTTCGTCGCGTTCGTGACGACCCTGGCGGGCAACGAACTACTACGCAGGCTGCTCAGCACCGAGCCGGAGGCCATCCTGCCCAAGCTCACCACCGAAGCAGGCCCGATCCTCGCGGTCGGCCGCGGATATCTCGCCGACAAACTGCGCGAACTCCAGGCAGGCGCGACGGTGCCCGACTTCGAACCCGATCTCGTCGCCGAGATCATGGCCCGGCTCGCGCTGTCGCTGGCGCTCACCCCCGACGGCCTCATCCCGCTCGACGACCCGGCCGCGGGCCGCGACTTCGCCCGCCGCACCCTGCTGCCGATGGTCGGCATCCGCGTCGCTCACTGAGCGGGCACGCCGAACGCGGCGGCCACCGCCTCGTCGATGCCCGCCGCCGCCGCGGGGACCCCGTCCTCGAGCACGCCACGCACCCGGCCGACGATCGCGGCCGCGGCCGGATCCGCCGGATCGGGCAGCGGCAGCCGGGCCACGTACTGGGTGATCCAGCGCCGTCGGCCCGAATACAGCCGGTTGCCGCACACCGCGTCGTAGAATCGCAGTCCCAACGCCGAATTCGCCACGCCCATCAGCAGATACGCGAGTTCGGTCGCCTGCTCGCCGATGCCGAGATCGGTGAGCGAGATCCAGTAGCAGTCCCCGTTGACCACCGCGCCGGAGCGATCCAGTGCGAACCGCGGACGCTCACTGATATCCGGGAACACCAGTTTCGGCGCACCCCACAGGTGCGGTCGCTGCGGCACCCAGATCTCGAACCACTTCCGCCCGCCGTCGAGCACATACCGGCGACCGGCGAGCACCTCCTCGTGCGACCGCAGATACTCGGCGGCACCGGGGAATTCGGCGAGATCGATGGGCGTGCGGCGCGGCTGCCCGAGATCGTAGGGATAGAGCACCCTGGTGCCGCGATCCCGCCCGATCCGCCACGGTTGCAGATCGTGGTGAGTGATCAACTGCCGCAACAGTTCCGGCTCCGGCCTCGGATCCATCTGATCCCAGCGGTCGGAGATGAACACCCGGTCCGCGGTGGTCTTGATGCCGACGCGGATGCGGGCGGTGTCGCCGAAGGTGCGCCACGTGCGCTCGGCGATGCGGCCGAGCCAGCGGTCGACGGCGGGGCGTGACATGCGCCAGGCGGTGTCGCCCGGGGGCACGACACTCGACCGGTCGACCTCGCCGGAAAGACTCGCTGCTTCGGCGCGCCGCTCGCGGCCCGGTAGCGCCGGTCCCCGACGACCGCTCCGGAATGACGCGGGCGCCTTCCCCGGCGCCATGGAGCCCACGCCGGGTCGAACGCTCGGTCGGCCGCGAACCTGGTCGCCGTGCCCGATCGGTGTGTTGTCCGAGGACGGCGCCGACATCGGCGCACCGACCGACCCGGTGGACAACACACCCACCTCGACCGCGAACACCCGCCCGCCCGCGCCGACCACGCAGGCCGCGTCCCCGGCCAGCGCGTCGAACAGGTCGGTCGCGCAATCGGGTTCGGCCCCGAGCTCCTCGTAGACCGAGACGTACCGGCAGTCGCACTTCTGGGGCGCGCGCGTCGCGACGGTGACGGCGGGCAGCACCGCGGCCGCGAAGAGCTTGGTGTCACCGAGGTCGTAGAGCTCGGCGGGATGCAGTTCGCTGGTGAGGATCCGGCGCAGATTCGCCCCGGCCCTGGTGGTGAGAAATCGGTTGGCGCACAGCAATCCGAGCACGCCGTCGGCGGCGAGCAGCCGGGGTGTGATCGCCACGAACGGATGGGTGAGGTCGATGCGCCCGCGCAGCCCGAACCGCTTGCTCAGCAGCTGCGCGGTCGACCCGCCGAGCTGCTGGGTCCGCACGTACGGCGGATTGCTGATGACGAGATCGAAGGAACCGTCCGCGATCCGGGTCGACGCGGCGAGGAAATCCCCGGCTCGGCAATCGATCTCGACCCCCTCGGCGGCGGCGCGCGCTGCGGTGTCGCCGACCGCACGCCGGTCCAGGTCATAGCCGGTCAGCCGTACCGTGACGCCGGACGAGGCCAGCTCGCGATGTACCGCCAGCAGCAGCTCGCCGTCACCGCAGGCCGGATCGAGCACCCGGAGCTCGCCGGTGCGCGGTGCGTGCAGCAGCGCCCGTCGCGCCAGGAACCGCGCCAACGCGGGCGGGGTGTAGTGCCTGCCGTGCCGTTTGCGCTCCTGGGCATCCCGGGCCTGCGAAGCCATGCGCTCGATTCTGCCCCGGGAGGCCGGTGTCGTGCCGCAGGCGCGAGGCCGCGGACCGGTATCCGAGCGAAAAACCGATCGTTACCTGCCGAAACATCATTTCGTCCGGCAAACAGTGGCTCGTGCCACCGATTTTGGGGTTACGCCCGGCCATGACCCACTCCGAGCTCACCTGGGACGAGGCCCGGCTGGCAGGCCACGCGGCTAGTGGTCGGCATGGAGCCCGGGGGGCACCGATTCCGGCCCGAGCTCGGTCACCGCGGAGACCTGGTTCGCCGAACCGGCGGACCCTGCGACGCCGGCCAGCGGCGGCGGATCGTTCACCGTCGCCAGCGCGCTCGACGCCAACGGCGCGTACACCGACACGATCCGGTCCGGCTGGTACGTCTTCTACACGTGCGCCTGAATTGGGACCAGGGGCTGGCCAATCACGTGCGGTTCGCCGAGATCGGCGGCGCGGGATCGGCATCGGCGTCGCTTTCCGGGTGCTCTCCCGACCTCGCGCCTGAGCGCACCGCGGAACCCGTTCGCACCCGAATTCGTAGGTGCGGGCGGGTTCCGCGTCGCACGCCCGGCTGCTAACGTGGTCTCAAAATGAGACTAGTTCTCCGGATCGACCGAGGAGCCGCGCCATGGCGCCGACCGACCACGACAACGGCGATTTCGCCGCCCTCCAGCGCCTCGCCGACGAGCGCTGGACCTGCAGGCAGTTCCTTCCCGACGAGGTCGACCGGGCGACGATCCACCGGCTGCTGAGCCTGGGCGCGCGCACCCCGTCGTGGTGCAACACCCAGCCGTGGCAGGTCGTCGTCACCGCGGGCGAGGGCACCGAGAGCTTCCGCAAGGCGCTGCTCACCCACATCCAGACCAGCGGCGCCGCACCGGATTTCGAGTTCCCCGCGCAGTACGACGGCATCTACCGGGAGCGCAGGCGTGCCTGCGGCTTCCAGCTCTACGACAGCCTCGGCATCGCCAAGGGCGACCACGAGAACACCATGCGCCAGATGGTGCGCAACTTCGAGTTCTTCGACGCACCCCACGTCGCCGTCGTCACCTCCGAAGCCGACCTGGGCACCTACGGCGCCGTCGACTGCGGCCTCTGGCTCCAGAGCTTCCTCCTCGGCGCCCAGGCCCTCGGCCTCGGCGCCGCCCCCCAGGCCGCCCTGGCCTCCTACTCCCCCTTCATCCGCGAGTACTTCGGCCTCCCGGACCACCGCAAGGTCGTCTTCGGCGTCTCCTTCGGTCACCCCGACCGCACCCACCCCATCAACACCTTCCGCACCACCCGCGCCGCCCTCCCCGACCAGGTCACCTGGCACACCAGCTGACCTCGCTCGAGATCACCACGCGCTGGGGCGACCGGTTCTCTGCCGATGGCACCCCAGAGCATGGTGCGCGTTTGTCCAGGTGATGGCGTCAGGCGGGCCGGGCGGTGGAGGTGATGCCGGGGCCCGGTTCGGGGACGATGTCGCGGGCGGTGACCTCGGCGGCGCACTCGTCGCAGCTGAGGTGGACGTGGGCCTCGCCGGTGCAGCCACGGTGACGGTATTCGACCGGGGGGCCGTCGGGGGCCATGTAGGTGTCGCCCCAGTCGCGGATGGCCATCAGGATCGGATAGATGGCGTGCCCCTTCTCGGTCAGGCGGTATTCCTCGTAGGCGCCGTCCTCGGCGGGCCGCTTCACCAGGATCTCGTGCTCGATCAGCCGGTCGAGACGGTCCTGGAGCCGACCGCGCGAAATCCCGAGCGCGCTCTGGAAGGCGTTGAAGCGCCGGATCCCGGTGAAGCAGTACTTGAGGATCAGCAAGGTCCAGCGGTCCCCGAAGATCACCAACGGCCGCGTGATCGAGCACGGGACCTCGGCGAGTTCTTCGTAGCGCACCCTGCCATTATGCGCGCCCGTTCCCCGAACGCGCGGCGGCGGACAGGTGCGCACGAAGATCATCGTCGGGTTCGACCGCGGCTACCGCCGCCACCCGGTCGACGAATTCTCCGGGCAGGTCGTCGCCGAACCACGTGGTCAGGACACCGGGTGCTACACGTCACAGCCGCACGGAGTAGCCACGGAGTCCGGCCCACACCAGAGGCTCCCCGGTGCCCGGCGCGGCGCGGCACAGCATCGAGAGCACGGATTCGACAATGCCGTCGCTGATGCCTTCCGGACCCCACCGGGGGACCTCGGTTCCCGGGCCGCGAGCGATCCGATCGAGCGGGAGCACTGTGCGGGCGAGTCGGGTTCGCGACGAGTGCCCGCACCGCCGCCACGAGCCCGGCCGCCGACGAGGTCTCGTCCGCGAAGTGATGCGTCTGGACACCGTCCAGCACCTTCGAACTCGGAAAGGTCTGCGCACCGGGCACTTCGTCCGGATACGGATGCCCCTCCCGCGGCCACGGTCCCGGACCGTCCACAGCGGCGAGTGCGAGCGCATGAGCGAGATACGTGGTCTGGTCAGCATCGGGAGCCGGCCACGCGCCGGGGTTCACCGGCAGGGGCGCCCAGCGCCCTTTCCACGAGAATCATTCACGGCCACACCGTAACCGAGTCCCTGCGCCACTTCGCCTGGTCGACAGCGGTTCGGCGCCCGAATTCGTGCGCGCGAAAATCGTTCGGCAACCGGCCGACCGCGTGGTGGGATCTCGCGGTGATCAAGATCCGACAGTATTCCTACTTCGCGCTGTACAGCGAGACGATGACCGCGGCCGATATGACCGTTCACCTGAGCATGGAGCCGGACGAGATCCGGGTGCTGGGAAGCAGGTCCGCGGAGCATCGCCTTCCCCGGTCTCACAGCTGGCAGATCCACCGGCACAGCCCCGAGAGCATCGACGAACAGATCGAGTACCTGATCGACCGGCTGACACCGGTACTCCCCCGCCTGCTCTCCCTGATCGACCGGCCGGATGTCGGCGCGAGTATGCAGGTCGTGCGCCATTACGACGATCCCGATGGTGTCCATGGTGCACCCGGCGGCACAAGTCTGGCCGATGTCCACAACTGGCCGCGTCCACTGGGTTGGCACCTCACGACGGCCGTGCTCGAGTTCCTGGTGGCGACCGGAGCGGAGCTCGATATCGATGAATACAACTGAGGTGGGCGTGAAACGGCCGTCGGCTCGTCCTGATGCAGGACGAGCCGACGGGCGGGTAGGACTACCGCGCTGGGGTCAGAGCGGGATGTTCTTGTGGTGGCTCTTGCGGGCCGGGGCCGAGGCCAGGGCCGCGGCGATGATGCTGCGGGTCTTGGCGGGGTCGATGACCTCGTCGACGACGCCGATGGCCACGGCGCGTTCGACGCCGCCGGCGATCTGCTCGTGCTCGGCGGTCAGGCGCTCGTGGAGGGCTTCGCGCTCGTCCTCGGGGGCGGCCGCGAGTGCCTTCTTGTGCAGGATGCCGACCGCGGCCTTGGCGCCCATGACGGCGACTTCGGAACCGGGCCAGGCGTACACGGCGGTGGCGCCCAGGGAGCGGGCGTTCATCGCGATGTAGGCGCCGCCGTAGATCTTGCGGGTCACCAGGGTGACGCGCGGGACGCGGGCCTCGGCGAAGGCGTGCAGCAGCTTCGCGCCGCGGCGGACGACGCCCTCGAGTTCCTGGCCGACGCCGGGCAGGTAGCCGGGGACGTCGGTGACCACGATCAGCGGGATGCCGAACGCGTCGCACAGGCGCACGAAACGCGAAGCCTTCTCGGCGCTTTCGGAGTTCAGGCAGCCGCCGAGGCGCAGCGGGTTGTTGGCGAGCACGCCGACGGTGCGGCCGCCGAGACGGCCGAGGCCGACGACCATGCTGCGGGCGTAACCACCCTGCAGTTCCTCGAAGGAGGATTCGCCGTCGACGTTGTCGAGCAGCTCGTGGATGATCGGCTTCACGTCGTAGGCGCGCTTGGCCGAGGCGGGCAGCATCGCCTTCAGGTCGACGTCACCGTGCTCGGCGACGGCCTGATCGAATTCGCCCTGCTCAGCGAACATCGAGACCAGCCGGCGAGCGCGATGCATGGCATCGGCCTCGTCGTCGGCGGCGATGTGGCACACGCCCGACTTCTTGAAGTGTGTGGTGGGACCACCGAGGGTCTCCATGTCGACGTTCTCGCCGGTCACCGAACGCACCACGTCCGGACCGGTGACGAAGACACGGCCCTCGGGCGCCATGATGACGATGTCGGTGAGCGCGGGGCCGTACGCGGCGCCACCGGCGGCGAAGCCGAGCACCACGGAAATCTGGGGAACCAGGCCGGACGCGCGGACCATGGCCTCGAAGACCAGGCCTACCGCGTGCAGGGCCTCGACGCCCTCGGCCAGGCGAGCGCCACCGGAGTGCCACAGGCCGACGACCGGGAGGCCGGAATCGATGGCGGTGTCGATCGCGTCGACGATGTGCTTGCAGCCCTCGACGCCCATCGCGCCGCCCATGACGGTGGCATCCGAGCAGTAGGCCACGGTGCGGACACCGTCGACTTCGCCGATCGCGGCCAGCACACCGGACTTGTCCCGCGGGTGCAGCGGAAGCACCGTGCCGGGATCGAAGAACCGCTGCAGGCGGCCGAGCGGGTCGCGCGGATCGGTCGTCGTGTCGTGAAACGCGGGAGCAATGATGGTCATCGCGTTCGTCTCCTGCCTTCGAAGAAGAGTTGCCGCTGCGGCGGCTGCGTATGGCGAACCGCCGGTGGGGTCGAACCATTCAGTTGGCGCGAACCCCACCGGGGATCGTGAATGCAGTCGATCGGTGCGGCTGTATCAACCAGCCCGACCTGGAGGGCCTACGTGGTGACGCAAGCTGCCTCCTTCGGCCCTTGACCAGGTCGAGCTATGCCCGACCGAAGGCGAGCGCGACGTTGTGCCCACCGAATCCGAAGGAGTTGTTGATCGCGTACTCGATTTCCTGGTGACGGGCCTGCCCGTGCACCACGTCGAGATCGATCTCCGGATCCTGGTTGTCCAGGTTCAGCGTCGGCGGAACGACGCCGTCCCTGATGGCGAGCACGGTGAGCACGGACTCGAGGGCACCGACGGCGCCGATCGAGTGGCCCAGTGCCGACTTCGGCGCGTAGACCGAAGCGTGGTTGCCCACGGCCAGGTTGATCGCGTTGGCCTCGGCGGTGTCGCCGATGGGGGTCGCGGTCGCGTGGGCGTTGATGTGGGTGATGTCCTGCTTGGTCAGACCGGCGGTCTGGATCGCGCGGGTCATCGCCCTGGCCGCACCGGTGCCCGCGGGATCGGGGGCGACCAGGTGGAAGCCGTCGGACGTGATGCCCGCACCCAGCAGTCGAGCGTGGATGGTGGCACCGCGAGCCTTGGCGTGCTCCTCGGTCTCGATGACCATCAGCGCGCCCGCTTCGCCGAAGACGAAGCCGTCACGATCCTTGTCGAACGGACGCGAGGCGCCCTTCGGATCGTCGTTGCGAGTACTCATCGCGCGCATCATGGAGAACGCGGCGATCGGCACCGAGTCGATGAAGCCCTCGACGCCACCGGTGACGACGATGTCGGCGTCACCCATCACGATCATCCGCCACGCGTTGGCGATGGCCTCCGAACCCGACGAGCACGCCGAGACCGGAGTGACCACTCCCGCCCTGGCCTTCAGCTCGAGACCGACGACGGCCGACGGACCGTTCGGCATGACCATCTGAACAGCCAGCGGCGAGATCTTGCGATAGCCGCCGTTCTTCAGCTTGTCGACCGAGTCGATCAGCGCGTCGCCACCACCGAGACCGGTGCCGATCGCGACGCCCAGGCGGTCGGGGTCGACCTCCGGGCTGCCCGCGTTCTTCCACACCTCGCGACCGAGGACGGTCGCCAGGCGCTCGACATACGCCATCCGGCGGATCTCGACCCGGCTCAGCAGGGTGTCGGGGCTGACTTTCAGGTGACCGCCGATACGCACCGGCAGGTCGTATTCCTCGATGAAGGAATCCTCGAGAACGTCGATTCCGCTCTCACCGTTGAGGAGTCCCTTCCACGTCGCATCGACATCACCCGCGATCGACGTGGTCGCCGCCATGCTGGTGACGACGACGTTGGGGAAATTCCCGTTCAAGGTGGAAGGAGTGGTCACTGGTTCAGCCCTACTCGGCGTCGAACTTGGCCTTGAGCTCCGCGGCGGCGTCGGAGTTCTCCGCCTCGAGCTTCTGGATGTAGGAGACAGCGTCACCCACGGTCTTCAGGCTGGCGAGATCCTCGTCGGGGATCTTGACGCCGTACTTGTCCTCGGTCTGCACAGCGATCTCGACCATGGACAGCGAGTCGATGTCCAGGTCGTCGACGAAGGACTTCTCGATGGTCACCTCGGAGGGTTCGATACCCGTAACCTCTTCGATGATCTTGCCGAGTTCTTCGACGATCTGTTCCTGGGTCAGAGCGGCCACTTTGGTGGCTCCCTTCTTGTTCTCATTTGTAGGGGTCTTGTACGGCCGGCACTTCGTCGTGCGCGACCGCCGGGGGGAAAGCTAGCCGGAGATGGTCAGTTCGACCAACGCGGGGAGGTCTTCCGGAGTCTTCAGGGCCAGGTTGGGCGTGCCCTTCAGCTCCCGCTTGGCGATACCGACGAGGGTGCCCGCCGGCGGCAGTTCGGCCACCGCCGAGACGCCCGCCTCGCGAACGGTCTCGGTGCACAGGTCCCAGCGCACGGGGCGAGTGACCTGGGCGGCGAGCTTGTCGATCGCGTCGGCGCCCGAGGTGACCGGCTTGCCGTCGAAGTTCGACAGCAGCGTCCGGATCGGGTCGCTCGGCGAGATCTGAGCGATGGCATCGGCGACAGCAGCCTGGGCCGGGGCCATGAAAACGGTGTGGAACGCACCGGCGACGGGCAATGCGCGGACCCGTGCCTTCTCCGGCGGGTTCGCGGCGAGCTCCGCCAGAGCTTCCAAGCGACCCGCCGCCACGATCTGGCCGACCGCGTTGCGGTTGGCCGGGACGAGATCGAGCTCGGCGAGCCGTGCGAGCACGGTGGCTTCGTCACCACCGAGCACAGCGGACATACCGGTCGGCTCCTGCGCGCACGCCTTGGCCATCTCCCGGCCGCGGATGGCGGCCAGGGTGACCGCTTCGTCGGCAGTGATGACGCCGGCGACAGCGGCCGCGGCGAATTCGCCGACCGAGTGTCCGGCGACGATGGTATCCGCCGGGATCGCCTCGGGGGCGATTTCGGCGAACGCGAGCAGTGCGGCCGCGACGACGAGCGGCTGGGTCACCGCCGTGTCGACGATCTCCTCGGCCGTCGCGGTGGTACCGAGACGGACCAGGTCGAGGCCGGCGGCCTTCGACCACAGCTCGAGGCGGTCGGTCGCACCGGGGAGGGCGAGCCAGGGCGCGAGCATGCCGGGTGTCTGGGACCCCTGTCCAGGGGTGAACAACGCGATCACTCCCTAAGAAAACACTGTGACCCCCGCCGCACGAGATGTCGGCGCGAATGAAGCTTTCGAACGGGTTTTGTAGGGGTCCCACAAAATCCGAGGTGGAGTGTCCCGATCGACCGATTCCCCGATCTCGTTACAGGGGGTCGTAGCCCACTGGGGTAGGCGGTGTTTCTGTGACGGAGGGTGACGATTCGTTATGCGTTCGTGTCAAACGGCCCACGGTGGCCGCGATTCGGAGCACATACGCGTCTCGGGGATTCATGGGATCACGTCCGGTGATCTCGCCGATTCGTTTGAGACGGTACCGAACGGTATTTGGATGGACGTACAGCTGACGCGCGCACGTTTCTACTGCTCCACCACAATCCAGATAGGCGTCGAGTGTGTCGGATAACGAAGATCCGGCAGCAGCCAACGGGAGCACAAGATACTCGTTCAGCGCCTCGATCGCAGCTCTATCGCCCAGCAGGGCGCGTTCGGGGAGCAATTCCGAGGCGTGAACGGGCCTTGGCGCGGCGCGCCAGCCCACCACGGCCTCCATTCCGGCCAGCGCCTCGATCGCGCTGGCGTGCGCGGCGCCCAGTGTCCGCATGGTCGGGCCGATCACCACCGGGCCGTCGGAGAAGACGTCGGCCAGCAGATCGGACAGGAAGGGCGAGCCGATCCCGGCGTCGCCGAGATGCCCGCTGACCACCATCACCAGCCGCGCGCCCTGCACGACCGCCAGCGCGGCCCTGCCGTGCCGGGTCGCGATGGTGTGCACCGCGCCGACCGTCGACACGCCCTGATCGGCGGGCGGCGTACCGACGAGCACCGTGGCGGGCGCGGTGGCGTCCCAGTTCAACGTGGCGGCCCGGGAGAGCATGTCGGGACCGGTGTCGCCGCGGACGACCGCGTCGACCACCAGCGCCTCCAGGCGGGTGTCCCACGCGCCGCGCGACTCCGCGGCGCTGGCGTACACCGAGGCGGCCGCGAAACCGAGCTCACGCCCGTATCGCAGCACCGCCTCGGTGAGCGCGACCAACTGCCGGTCGTTGCGCGCCAGCGCGGGCAGCCACTGCTCGAAGAAGTCCATGGCCACCCGGACCATGTCCACGGTCTGGCGCAGCGTCAGCCGCCGCGCCAGATCCTGCGGAATCACCTGGAACGCGTCCAGGCTGAAGCGGATATCGGAATCGGGATCCTGCAACCACTCCAGGAAGTTCACGACCGCCGTCTGCACCAGCATCTGGACGCCCGCGCGCTGCGCGGCGTCCAGATCGGCGAAGAACGGCAGCCGGTCCTGCATCGACCCCACCGCCTCGGTCGACAGCCGGCCCGAGAACTGCTTGACCCGCTTGAGCAGCGTGTCGGGCAGCGGATCACGGGTCTGCCGATTCGGGGACAGTGCCCCGGTCGGCAGGTAGACCTCGTGTTCGCTGGTGCCCTCGGTGATCCGACGGGGCCGCGGCGGTTTGCGCTCCACAGTCCAATAGTCCGCTACGCGAGTTCCTCGGCCGCGTCCGCACTGGGCTTCGGCGCGGCGGAGACGTCGTCGATGCGGTATTTCGCCGCCGCCTCGACCGCCTTCGCCTTGTCCAGCGTGCCGTCCTTGACCAGGCCCTCGAGCACCGCGACCACGATCGACTGCGCGTCGACGTTGAACACCCGGCGGGCGGCCGGGCGGGTGTCGGAGAAGCCGAACCCGTCGGTGCCCAGGGTGATGTAGTCGCCGGGCACCCACTGCCGGATCTGATCGGAGACCGCGCGCATCCAGTCCGTGGCGGCCACGACCGGGCCCTGCGTCGGCGCGAGCGCCTGGGTGACGTAGGGCACGCCCGGATCGGTGTCGGGGTGCTTGAGCGCCTGGATCTCCTTGTCCAGCGCCTCCCTGCGCAGCTCGCCGAACGAGGTGACCGACCACACGTCGGCGGCCACGCCCCACTCCTGCGCCAGAATCTCCTGGGCGCGCAGACCGTCGGGCACGGTCACGCCGGAGACGAGGATCTGGGCGCGGATGCTGCCCTCACCACCGCGCTGGTACAGGTACAGACCCTTGAGCAGACCGGCCACGTCGAGGTCGTCCGGCTCGGCGGGCTGCTGGTAGGGCTCGTTGTACAGGGTGATGTAGTAGAAGATGTTCTCCCCGGCGAAGGCGCCGCTCTCCGGCGGATTCGTGCCGGGCAGCGGGCTGGTCTCGGGGGTCGTTCCGCCGTACATCCGGCGCAGGCCGTCGCGCATGATGTGCGCGATCTCGAACGAGAACGCCGGGTCGTAGGTCACCACGGCCGGATTGGTCGACGCCAGCAGCAGCGACTGTCCGTCGTTGTGTTGCAGGCCCTCGCCGGTCAGCGTGGTGCGGCCCGCAGTGGCACCGAGGACGAAACCGCGCGCCAGCTGGTCGGCGGCGGCCCAGAAGCTGTCGCCGGTGCGCTGGAACCCGAACATCGAATAGAAGATGTAGAGCGGGATCATCGGCTCGCCGTGGGTGGCGTAGGAGGTGCCCGCCGCGGTGAAGGTCGCGGTGGAACCGGCCTCGTTGATGCCCTCGTGCATGATCTGGCCGACGGTGCTCTCCTTGTAGGCGAGCATCAGTTCCGCGTCGACCGAGGTGTAGAGCTGACCGTTGCGGTTGTAGATCTTCAGCGTGGGGAACCACGAGTCCATGCCGAAGGTGCGGGCCTCGTCCGGGATGATCGGCACGATGCGCTTGCCGATCTCCTTGTCGCGCAGCAGTTCCTTGACCAGGCGGACCAGCGCCATGGTGGTGGCGACCTTCTGCTTACCCGAGCCCTTGCGCACCGAGCGATACGCCTCGTCGCCGGGCAGCGTCAGCGGCTTGGCGGCCGAGCGGCGCTCCGGCACGAAACCACCGAGCGACTGACGCCGGCTCAGCATGTACTGGATGGCCGGGTTGTCCATGCCGGGGTGGTAGTAGGGCGGCAGGTACGGATCTTTCTCCAGCTCGGCGTCCGTGATCGGGATGCGCTGCAGATCGCGGAAGTCCTTGAGGTCCTGCAACGCCAGCTTCTTCATCTGGTGGGTGGCGTTGCGGCCCTCGAAGTGCTTGCCGAGGGTGTAGCCCTTGATCGTCTTGGCCAGGATCACCGTCGGCTGACCCTTGTGCGCCATCGCCGCCGCGTAGGCCGCGTAGACCTTGCGGTAGTCGTGACCGCCACGCTTGAGGTTCCAGATGTCGCTGTCGGACATGTTCTGGACCAGCGCCTTGGTCCGCGGGTCGCGACCGAAGAAGTGGTCGCGCACGTAGGCGCCGTCGTTGGCCTTGTACGTCTGGAAGTCACCGTCGGGGGTGGTGTTCATCAGGTTCACCAGCGCGCCGTCGCGGTCGGCGCCCAGCAGCGCGTCCCACTCGCGGCCCCAGACCACCTTGATGACGTTCCAGCCCGCGCCGCGGAAGAACGACTCCAGCTCCTGGATGATCTTGCCGTTACCGCGCACCGGCCCGTCGAGCCGCTGCAGATTGCAGTTGATCACGAAGGTCAGGTTGTCGAGCGCCTCGTTGGCGGCCACCTGGATCAGGCCGCGCGACTCGGGCTCGTCCATCTCGCCGTCGCCGAGGAAGGCCCAGACATGCTGGTCGGAGGTGTCCTTGATACCGCGGTCGTGCAGGTAGTGGTTGAACCGCGCCTGGTAGATCGCGTTCATCGGGCCCAAGCCCATCGACACCGTCGGGAACTCCCAGAAGTCCGGCATCAACCGCGGGTGCGGGTAGGACGGCAGGCCGTGGCCCGGTCCGCCGTGGCTGTATTCCTGCCGGAAACCGTCGAGCCGGTCGGTGCTCAGGCGGCCCTCGAGGAAGGCGCGGGCGTAGATGCCGGGCGAGGCGTGGCCCTGGATGTAGATGTGGTCGCCGCCGCCGGGATGGTCCTTGCCGCGGAAGAAGTGGTTGAAGCCCACCTCGTAGAGCGCCGCCGACGACGCGTAGGTGGAGATGTGGCCGCCGACGCCGATGCCGGGGCGCTGCGCGCGGTGCACCATGATCGCGGCGTTCCACCGGATCCAGGCGCGGTAGCGGCGCTCGACCTCCTCGTCGCCGGGGAACCAGGGCTCGTTCTCGGTGGGGATCGTGTTGACGTAGTCGGTGGAGGTGAGCGCGGGGATCGAGACGCGACGCTCGCCGGCGCGCTCGAGCAGTCGCAGCATCAGGTACCGGGCGCGGCCCGGCCCTTCGCGGTCGAGCATGTCGTCGAAGGATTCCAGCCATTCGCTGGTCTCCTCGGGGTCGATATCCGGAAGATACGACGCCACTCCCTCGCGGATCACCCGAACCCGCTCACCGGTAGGTCTGGTGGCGGACTCGGCGCCTGCGGCGGGTGCCGCCGCGGCGGGATCGTTCGCGGAATTCGCTGACACAGAGTGGATCAGGTCGGTCAAATCTGCTCCTCGTACTGGGGGCTGAACTGCTTGTTGGCGTCGCTATCCCCGGGCCTGCCCGCTTGGTGTGCGGGCCACCCGTCACGAAAGTTTCGGGCGCACCTTTCATCCTTACCGAAAAGGCAGCCCGGGTCATCCCTCCCGAGCAGGTACTGCCCGGTATTTCGCTGGACCACAGCCTGACGCTCCCCCAGCGGCCCGTGCCCCGGGCGACAGCGGCGCGAAACCGGCCGCCGCACCACCTCGCGGACACCCCTCATTCATATCACTTCCCTATGGATTCCGGACCGGCCGAAGTCGCAGCGCAGCGCCGATCCACGTGTCCGCGGAATCCACTAAGTTCTGCAGGGGAAGCAACCGAGTGAGAGGGATCGGGGAACGATGAGGCTGCTGGACGTGCGCCGGCTCGGGCTGGTCTGTGCCGCTGTCGCCGTGACCGCGGGCATGGTCGTGGCCGGCTGCGCCGAACAGGTGCCCGGCGCCGCGACCACCGATCCCGCCGAGGTCGCCGCGTACAAGACCTCCGCGGCCGCGTCCGCCTCGGCGGCCGCCGCCGCCAAGGCCGCCGCCGCGCAGACCAAGGCGATCAGCGACAACTGCACCCAGTTCCCGACCACGACCGGTGCGGGCGTCACCGCCTTCAACGAGTTCGTCACCGCCCACGACCGCAACGCTCCCGACTACGCCGACAAGCGCGAGGCGGCGGCCACCACCCTCGACAACGCCGCGACCAAGGTCGAGTCCGGCGTCACCGCCGCGGCGGGGGCGCTGCCCGCCGATCTCGCCGAGAAGTTCACCGCCTACGTCGTCGCCGCGCGCGAACTGTCGGCGGAGACCAGAAAAATGACCTACAGCTCCCAGGTGACCCGGCTCAACGACGCCAGTCGCAAGATCAACCAGGCCCGCACCGCGGTCCACGACGCCTGCCCGAGCCGCTGAATTCGTCCCGCCGACACGCGGCATACGGTCCCAATTCACCCGATCGGCTTGCGCTGCGGCCGATAACCATGTTCGCTTGCACCTATCTACTGTCGGCAGTTTAGGGAGGACACCACCGTGGTCGCCGCGGCGGACGCGCAGAACTACGCTCAGAAGCTTGGCATTTCTCACGGCTTGGTCGTTCAGGAATTGGGCTGGGACGAGGACACCGACGACGACTTGCGCGCCGAGATCGAGGAGGTCAGCGGCGGCGAGATGGTCGACGAGGACTCCGACGAGGTCGTGGACGCCGTCCTGTTGTGGTGGCGAGAAGGTGACGGCGATCTGGCCGACGAGCTGATGGATGCCATCAGCCCGCTGGCCGACGAAGGCTTCATCTGGGTCCTCACCCCCAAGACCGGTCAACCGGGCCATGTCGATCCGAGCGAGATCGCCGAAGCCGCGCCCACGGCCGGCCTGACCCAGACATCCACTATCAGCCTCGGCAGCTGGACGGGCTCGCGCCTGGTCCAGCCGAAGGCACCGTCCAAACAGCGCTGAATCCGCCGTTCGCTAAGGTCTCAGCCGGACGAGAACGCTCGGCTGAGACCCGACACGACGGAGGATTCGCTGTATGCCGCTAGAGGTTGGCACTCTCGCGCCGGACTTCACGCTCAAGGACCAGAACAACCAGCCTGTCTCGCTGTCGGATTACCGCGGCAAGAAGAACGTCCTGCTGGTGTTCTATCCGCTCGCCTTCACCGGCATCTGCCAGGGCGAGCTGTGCAAAGTGCGTGACGAACTGCCCAAGTTCCAGAACGACGACGCCGAGATCCTCGCGATCTCCGTCGGACCCCCACCCACCCACAAGATCTGGGCCGCCGAACAGGGCTACCTGTTCCCGCTGCTGTCCGATTTCTGGCCGCACGGCGCCGTCACCCAGGCCTACGACGTCTTCAACGAGAAGTCCGGTTACCCCAACCGCGGCACCTTCGTCGTCGACAAGTCCGGTTACATCACTTTCGCGGAGATGAACGGGCCCGGAGAGGCCCGTGACCAGGCGGCTTGGGAGAAAGCGCTCGCCGCGCTAGATTCATAAACCGTCACCGCCGGTTCCCGCCGGCGGTGCCAGGGCGTATAGCTCAGCGGTAGAGCACTGGTTTTACACACCAGCGGTCGGGGGTTCGATCCCCTCTGCGCCCACAGAAGATGTTGCAGGTAGACGATCCGCTCGCGGCTTGCGACGTATGCCCCACGTCGCCCACGTGGGGCAGAGAACCCCAACTTTACGCGCTGCTCCTAGAACTCCGGGTCCACAGTCCGTAGCAAACGAGCAGGTCGCTTATCCGCTGTTGGTCGCGCCAGACCTGCGGATCGTCCGGGTCAAGGCCAGCGGCGATAAGAGCTTCACGGTCGACAGCGTCCATTCCCATGTTCAGGTTGGACGGCGCTCATGCCTGGACGGTTGCGGCGGCGATCTGACTGTCCACTGTTTGACGTCACCGCGGAGTCAGCGCCCGTGGCGAACACCACTGCTCGACATCGAGGCGGCCGCGCCCGTTCGCAGTCGCCACGCTGCATGAAACTCTCGCAATCCAAGCGCCGCGGACGGGGCTTCTTGGCCGGGCGCCGCAGCCACTTCGCGGCCTGTACACGTTCCGATGCTCTACACGGACCGATTCGATCAATGCGGGAAGTGCCAGCAGAGCCACGCTTGTCGCGCGCTGCGAGTCGCAGACCGAACCGATTGGTCATAGTGAGGTTCTGTGGTCAAAATGACGTTGTGGACCTTGCTGGAACGCAGACCGGTGAACACGTACTCCTCGCCGCAGTCGCCCACGCGCGCACAGAGTTCGGCGAGAATTTGGCAGCGTGCTACGCCATCGGAAGCCTCGCCCATGGCGGCTTCGCACCGCTCGTCAGCGACGTCGACCTCGTAACCGTGCTGAACGATGGCGATGCAGAGGTAAAAGAAGGAATTCTCCGTGTCACCGATGCCGTCCGGCAGCAGTTCGAAAGCCCACTGGCGCAGCGACTGTCCGTCTTCTGGTCCGACTGGTCCGGCGTTCGATCCGGCGCCGGCCCGACACATCGGCTCCCCGCGATCGACCGCCTGGACCTGCTGGAGTCGGGCCGATTGCTGTATGGCCAGGACAATCGTCAACCGGCCACCGTGCCCACCCATAACGAATTGATCATCGACTCGGCAGAATTTGCGCTGAGCAAGATCGACGAAAGCTACCGCGCGGATCTGCACCATCCGTCGCGACTTGTCGCCGCAGGCACACGCGCGGTCACCAAGAAGACACTGTTCCCGGTCAGGTTCCTCTACACCCTCGCTACCAGCAAGATCGGCCGCAACCAGGACGCGATCGAATGGTACCGAGGGCGGTCCTATCAACTGGTGCAAGCGGCAGCTCGGTGGCGAAACGAGGGGCTCGACGCAACCGCTGATGCACTGCTCGCCGTCCATCTGAACGAGTTGTATATCGAATTCGTCGACGCCTACATCGACGCCGCCACAACTCTGAACCAAGCCGACTACACGCTGCGACTCATCCAGCTCCGTGGATACCTTGTGAAGGAAGCCGAGAATGGTCGGTGACCGATTCCTGCATGACACTCGGCGTCCCACCGCAATCGCCAGACACGAACCGCGCCACACTGCGGTCGGCTTGACTTTCCCACTCCCCACCTATGTGCGCACCGTCTACGTCGTGACGCATCCGGAAGCGACGCACCACGTCGACCATCTGGTGGGCGGCTGGTACGACTCCGCGCTCACCCCCGCCGGACTGCGTGACGCCGAAGCGATCGCCGCCGCCGTGCGCGCGCGCATCCCCGCCGACGCCGAGGTCGAGTTGTACTCCTCCGATCTCCGGCGCACCGCGCAGACCGCCGGCGCCCTCGCCGCGTGGCTGGGAGTCGTTGCGACCCTGGACGACCGACTCCGCGAGAAGTCCTACGGCGAAGCGGGCGGGCGCCCCCAGCGATGGCTCGACGACCGCTTCCGGCCACCCCCACCCGTCGGCGACCGCATGAACCACGACGAGGGCATCCCCGGCGCCGAAACCAAAGCCGCTCTCGCCCAACGCATCTACACCGTCATGGACGACATCCTCACCAGCGACTGCCGCCACCAGGTCATCGTCACCCACGGCGGCGCACTGACTTTCGTCCTCACGTCCTGGATCCGCATGCCCCTCGAGTCAGCGGGCTACGCCCACTTCCACGCCACCCCCGGCGGCATCACCGAACTCCGCGAAGACCCCTACTTCCACAACCGCCGAATCCACACCCTCGACGACACCCGCCATCTCGCCCCGCGATGAGCAGGGGCGGATCAGGCGCCGGGCAGGGGGCAGCGTGCCCCGCGGTGATGGTGTGGGGCACGCTGCGATCCGGTGCGGGACTACGAGGCGACCTTGTCGCGGTCGGCGACGGTGAGGGTGCAGACGCCCCCTTCGCAGGAGCGCCGCAGCTTGCCTCGGGACAGGGTCTGCATCAGGCCGATCGCCCAGCAGGTCGGACAGCCGCGCAGGGCGAACAGGCCGACGGGCAGGAGCAGGAGGCTGAGCAGGCCGGTGATCGGGATGAGGGCGACGGAGCCGGTCAGGGCGAGGAAGCCCAGGGCGCCGCGCAGTAGGTGGACGGGCAGCGAGGAGCTCGCGTAGTCGGGCGTGTCAGGTTTCGTTCCGGTCATCGTGTCCTCCTGGATCCGGGTGGGTGACGGTGTGCAGGGATTCCCGGACGGTCGCGCGGGCGCGGTGCAGGCGGGATTTCATGGCGGCCGTGCTGAGGCCGAGGGCGTCGGCGACCATCCGCCCGCTGTAGCCCTGGATGTCGCGCATGATCAGCACCTGGCGCTGATCGGCGGGCAGGGCGGCGACCGCGGCCGCGACCCGGCCCGCTTCCAGGCGCTGTAACACCTCGTCTTCGGCGGAGGCGACCGCGGCGATCTCCGGCGACACCGGCGTATGGTCCCGCATCCCCTTGCGTGCCCGTCGCAGGCACTCGTTGCGCACGATGCGGAACATCCACGACGCGAGCGCCCCGGAGGCCCGCAGCATCCCGATCTTGCGATACAGGATGATCAGCGCCTCCTGCGCCGCGTCCTCCGCGTCCTCCGGGGTGGCGCACAGAGATCGCGCGAAGCGCTGGATGTTGGGGTGCGAGCCCGACACCAGCGCCGCGATCGAATCGACGTCACCGCCCTGCGCGGCGACGATCAGCTGATGGCCGGGCCAGCTCGCCTCAGCCACGCCCGGCTCGTTTGCGCCGCACGACGACCATGCACGTGCACAGCGCCACCAAGCCGACGACGATACCGATTCCGATGAGCACGACTACCTCCGTTTCCGTCCCGACAGTGTGTCGGGACATGGATAAGAGGCACACACCGCGCAAAAGGATTCAGAATCCCGCTCGCGGAGGCCGACGGGCGGTGACCAGCCACGCGCGCGAGTCGAAGTACACGCCGTCCCCGGAGTGATGCGCGTCGAGCAGTGCCCGCAGCCGCTCCCGCGCCGCCTCGGCGGCCTCGACCCCCAGCCCGGCGATGATGTCGCGGAACTCCACCAGCCGCAGCACATTGTCGAAGGCGGCCGCGCTGTCCCGGCCGTAGTAGACGGGCTCGTGGACCTCGGCGAACGCGATATCGGTGAATCCGGCGGCGGCCAGGACGGCTTCGGTGACGGCCGGATCGGCGAGCGCGAACGCGCCGGGCCCGTCGCCGGCGAGCGCCGCCTCGGTGGTGAGGGTCTCGCGGATCACCGACGTCCACTCGTTGCGGTCGCGTCCCTGCCACACCAGCAGCACGAGCCGTCCCGAGGGACGCAGCGCGCGACCGATATTGGTGAACGCGGCCACCGGGTCGGCGAAGAACATCGTGCCGAACCTGCTGATGCACACGTCGAAATGCCCCGGCGGGAAGGGATGTGTCTGGGCGTCCGCCAGCTGATAGCTCACATTGGCGAGGTCGGCGCTGAGCCGACGAGCGTGTTCGAGCATCCGCTCCGAGACGTCGACGCCGACCACCGTCCCCTCGGCGGCGGCGCGTGCCGCTTCCCGCGTGGTCTGCCCCGCACCGCACCCGATATCGAGCACCCGGTCGTGCACCCGCACCCGGGCGGCGGCCCGGAAGTGGGCGTTGTGCAGACGCAATTCCGCGTCGTAGTCGAATACCTCGGCAGGCTTGTCCTCTGGTGCTGTCACCGGATCCCCTCCACGCTCGACCGGACCGTCGCGCACCCGGTCCACCGTCTCCGGCGACCGGCTGTCGAGTCGCCCCCGCCCCAGCGTAGAGCGTCGGATCGGTCTCGCACGGCAGCGACCTCGAACGGGCTCGCGTTCCCCTGGCGCGAGTCGGTGCGTGATCCGTCGAGGTCGGCGATGCGGTGGCCGGGCCTGCCCGGCCACCGCATCCCTTCGCTAAGGCGTCGAGTAGCCGATGAGGGCGCCGATGCCCGCACCGATCGGCACGGTGACCAACGCGCCGACACCACCCAGGAAGAACCCGAGGACCGCACCGATGCCCGCGCCGATCAGGGCGCCGATGCCGGCGTTGTGCTGCTTGCGGGCGAGGGTGTCACTCGCCTCGTCGACGAACGACGCCAGGTTGTCGGTGACGAAAGCCGGTGCGGCGACCGGCCGTAAGGTGACCGACTGCCCGTCGGCGGCGATGCCCGCGGCCAGGTCGACCTCGCCGGCGCCGGTGACGAGGCGAGTCGGCACGGCGGCGACCACCCGGCCCGCCCGATCGGTGAGCGTGACCGCGCCCCCGGCGAGCTGGAACCTGCCGTCGGCGACGGTGGCGGTGAGTCCGGAGCCGTCGGCGAGCGGACTCGCCGTGAACGCCACTCCCCCTTCCACGCCCTGGACGGTCGGAACGGCTGCTGCTGGTCCGGCGTGCGCGGTGGTGGCCGCGAGGCCGAGAGCCCCTACCGCGAGAACGGCGACCGTGCCGAATCGTCGTGCGCTGGAACTCGTTCGAGACGAGAAAAACATCTTGCCCCTCCAGTCTGCCCGCCGAGATCGGCGGAACATCCTCTGCTGGACCGGATCTCGATCCGCCGACATTTTCGCATCGTTAACGATCAAGTGGAACCCCACCTGCGGTGATACCGGAAAAACATCACCGGATCGGCCCGAATTCAGGTGAGGTTGTGTTCGTAAGCGAATGCGGCGGCGGCGGTCCGCGAAGTCGTCGCCGATGCGGTCGCCGCGATCGACGATGAGGAACGGCTCTCGCGCCCTCCGCAGCGCACTGCCGGTCGCCATCCCGGCTTGACCTGCGCCGATGATGAGTGTGTCGATGTACTGGATGGTCATGATGGTGTCCTTTCGTCCTGGATTCGGACGCTGGGGAGCCACCTGTGGCCGCCGCATCGGCCGGATCACCCATTCGCCGAATGCTCGTCTGGGTCGTTTCGCGCACGCGCTGTCCGCCGCGCGCCGTGGGCCCGCCTACAGTCGTTGGACGGCATCCACTGCGCGGAAGGACTGGTCGAGAGATGGCTGTGTGGCGGCGTTCCGGCGCTCGGGAACGCCGACGGGAACTGATGCGCGACGCGCTGGACGGCCTGTCCGTCGGCGACGCGCTGGGCGCGCAGTTCTTCCTCATGGGTCAGTCGATTCCGGAGCTGCGGGCGGGACGGCCGCCGGCGGGACCGTGGGTCTGGACCGACGACACCGAGATGGCGGCCTGCCTGGTGGCCGAGCTGCACGCGCGCGACGAGGTCGACCAGGATCGGCTGGCCGCGGTCTTCGCGCGGCGCTGTGATCCCGCGCGCGACTACGGCCACGCGACGGTGACGACGCTGCGGCGCATCCGCGAGGGCGCGCATTGGCGGGCGGCGGCCGGCGCCTCGTTCGGCGGGCAGGGATCGTGCGGCAACGGCGCGGCGATGCGGGTCGCGCCGCTGGGCGCGTTCTACGCGCAGGAGCCGGAACGGATTGTCGCCGAGGCGATTCGGTCGGCGCAGGTGACACATCTGCATCCGGAGGGTGTGACCGGCGCGGTGGCGGTGGCGGTGGCGGCGGGCGAGGCGGCGCGAGCACGGTCGACCGGAATGCGGCCCGGCCCAAGGGAATTCCTCGCGACAGTACTCGAGCGCCTCGAACCCGGCGAGACAACCCGGGCTCTGCACCGGGCCCGTGCGCTGCTCGGTGTTTCCGTCGCGGACGCGGTGCGCGAGCTGGGCAACGGCTCGCGGGTGACAGCGCAGGACACGGTGCCGTTCGCGCTGTGGGCCGCGGCGACACATCTGGCGAACTATCCCGCGGCGATCACCGCCTGTATCGAAGCGGACGGCGATCGGGACACCACCGGCGCGATCGTGGGCGGAATCGTGGCCGCCTACACCGGAATCGGCGACCGACCCGGGGTGATCGGGGTGCCGCCCGCGTGGCGGTCGGCACGGGAACCGTTGCCCGCCTGGCTGGATCCGCGCGGGCGCGGGCGGTGAGGATCAGACAGGCGTCTTCGCGTCGACCCGGACCAGGTCGTAGCGGCGGCTGGAATGGTCCGCGGGCGGGTCGTCGACGGGTGTGACCCGCACGGTCAGCTCGTAGTCGTAGCCGGGCTCGTAGGAGAACCCGGCGATGCCCTCGGAGAACAGCTGCCAGCGCTCGTCGGGCGGATACCGGATCTGCAGACAGCGCATCGGCGCGACGCCGACGCAGTCGACCTGCTCGGGCGCGACGAACATCCGGACGGTCTCGTCCCTCGCAGCGGGCTGCTCTTCGGCGGGACTCCCACAGCCGAGGACACCGACGGCGAGCATCGCGCCGAGCGGGAGGAGTCGTCGCATCAGGGTGTCCTTCGGCCGCCGGGATCAGGTGTCCTGCCAGGGTAGCTGATCGGTAACCATGACTCGGGCGGACGAGCTCGACCGACGGCGAGAAGGCCGAAAATCGGTACGTGCCGCCGGCGAATTCCGTTGGCAGAATGGGTTCCTCATCGAGTAGTACCGGAGGGAAATACATGACCATCCTGGTAACCGGGGCCACCGCGAACATCGGCCGCAAGGTCGTCGACCACCTGCTCGCCGCGGGACACACCGATGTCCGAGCGCTGACCACCAACCCACGCAAGGCCGCGCTGCCCGCCGGCGTGCAGGTGGTCGAGGGCTATCTCCGTCGCCCCGAAACGCTGCCCGCGGCGTTCGAGGGAGTGCAGCGGATGTACCTGGCGCCCACTCCGGACAATGCCGCCGAAGTCCTGGCGCTGGCCCGGGCGGCGGGCGTCGAGCACGTCGTCGATCTGTCGGGCGAACCGGAGAGCTGGTGGGGCTCGGTGTGCACGGCCGTCGAGGACAGCGGCCTGGCCTGGACCCACCTGTGGCCGGCCGACTTCATGGAGAACACGCTCACATGGTCGCAGCAGATCCGCGACACCGCCACCATCCGCGAGCCGTACCCCGACGCCGCGACGGCCCCGATCGCCATGGACGACATCGCCGCTGTCGCCGCCACCGCCCTGCTCTCCGATTCCCACCGGGGCCGCGCCTACCCCCTGGCGGGCCCCGAGGTCCTCACCCGCACCGCCCTCGTCGCCCACCTCGCCGCCGCCCTGGACCGCGACCTCACCTTCCGGCAGTCCACCCGCGAGGAAACCATCACCGCCCTCACCCCCACCATGGGCGACAACACCATCTGGTACGTCGACAACGTCCTCACCGGCTACACCCCCGACCCCACCACCCTTCCCCTCACCAGCGTCCCCGACATCACCGGCAGGCCCGCCACCACCTTCGCCCAGTGGGCCACCACCAACGCCCCCCGCTTCCGCACTCCCTGACCCAGGTCATCCGGTCCGCGCGCGTCGCTCGCCGAGCCGCCGACCGCCATACCGGGACAACCCGGCGACCCATCTCGCCGGCCGCATCGTCATGGGTGTCGAATTGCGTTGCGTGAGTCCCGATCCGTGGACGACCATCGGAGCGTGGACACCGAACATCCCCCGGCGCTGCGGACCGGGATCGTGCCGCCCGATCGGGTCGAGGTCGGGGATCTGGTGATGCGGCGGTGGCAGGTCGGGGATATGGCCGCCGAGTTCGCGGCGATCAGCGCGTCGTTCGAGCAGTTGCATCACTGGATGGCGTGGGCGGCGCAGCCGCCGGACTTCGAGGAGATGGCCGCGACGCACGCGCGGTCGTCGGCCTGGCCGACACCCGACGGCGGGTTCAACTACGGCGTCTTCGACCGCGCGGGCACGGTGCTCGGGGTGGTGGGTCTGCACGATCGGGTCGGGCCCGCCACGCTGGAGATCGGCTACTGGTGCCACTCCGAGCACGTCGGCCGCGGAGTGATCACCCGCACGGCAGGCGCGCTGACCACCGTCGCGTTGAGCCTCCCCGGCATCGACCGCGTCGAAATCCATTGCGACGCGGCCAATCTCCGCAGCGCCGCCGTGGCCCGCCGCCTCGGCTATCGACTCGAGAGCACCGGCCCACGCGCCGTGTGCACGCCCGGCGAATCAGGTCGCGGGATGCACTGGGTCATGGACCGCGCCACACGTAGCGCCCGCGGTGTGGCACAGGCGGATCAGGCGCGCCCGAGCCACTCCTTCACCAGCTTGGCACCGTCCGTCTTGCACATGGCCTGCACGATCTTGTAGTTGCTCGGATTCACGAGCGTCTTGTACCCGAGCTGGTCCGCCAGCGCGGGCAGCGTCGATTTCTGGGTCGGATCGTCGAGCGCCAGGAACTGCGCGCAGGTCATCGTCGTCAGATCTCCGGCGGGCACCGGCGCGCCGGACGTGCTCGCCTTGGTCGAGGGTGCCGCGGTCGACGCCGCCGCGCTCGACGATGCCGGTGTCGCCGTCCCCGCCGTATTCCCCGAACATCCCGTCAGCGCCAGCACGGCACCGACAACCACGATCGCCCACCCGAATGTCCCGCCCCCACGTGTCATACCGACGAAGGTAGCAGCGTCGAGGTCCGCGCGAGGATCGAGTGCTCAGCCCACGTCGCGGCGCAGCCAGGTGACTTCGGCGCCGACGCAATCGGTGCCCTGCCGGAACGCCTCGAGGTCCTCGTCCCACGCGGTGCCCAGGGCGCGGTCGATCTCGGCGGACAGGTCGTAGGTGCCGTGGCCGCCGAGTTCTCGCGCGGCCTGGAGTAAGGCGCGTAATCGCATCTCGCCGAGCATCACATCGCCGTTGGCGCCGGTGGAGCCGTGCCACAGACCCAGCGCGGGGACGAAGCTGTAGCGTTCACCATCGACGCCTTCGCTGGGGTCCTCGGTCACCTCGAAGCGCAGAACCGGCCAGGCGCGCAATGATTGGGCAATCCGCGATGCCGTGCCGACGGGACCGATCCAATCGCTGCTGGCGCGCAGTTGTCCGTCGGCCGGTTGCGCGGTCCAGCGCAATTTCGCGGGCGAGGAGAGCGCGGTGGACAGTGCCCATTCGACGTGCGGGCACAACGCGGCGGGCGATGAGTGGATGTAGACCACACCCGCCGTCGCATCAGCGAACTGACTCGATGCGCGCACTGCACAACACCTCCAGCCTCGACAAGGAGCGTCTTCCCCAACGACCCGTCGGACTGGCGTGGCCCGAGTGTACTGAAGTGTTCGGTGTTACGGGTGTTACTTCACAGCGTGTTGTGTGTCTCTGCGATCACGGAATCGCTGAATTTCGGCCACGCCGCTCGAGCCCAGTCGCCGAAATTCTCGTCGCTCAGGGCGATCGTCGCCACCCCTATTTCCGGGTCCACCCACAGGAAGGTGCCGGACTGCCCGAAGTGTCCGTAGGTCCGCCCGGAATTGGCGGATCCGGTCCAGTGCGGGGATTTCCCGTCGCGGATTTCGAATCCCAATCCCCAGTCGTTGGGTCGCTGGGAGCCGAATCCGGGCAGCACTCCGTCCCGGCCCGGGAATTGCACCGAGGTCGCGTCGGCGAGAGTGTGCTCCGATATCAATTGAGGTGTCAGCAACTCGGCGGCGAATCGAACCAGGTCGTCCACGGAGGCCCGCGCCGCGTGCCCGGCGGAACCGTGGAGAACGGCGGTGCGCATTCCGAGCGGTTCGAAGACGGCCTCGTGCAGATACTGCGGGAAAGCGATGCCGGTGCTCTCGGTGAGGAAGTCGGCGAGCAGTTCGAAGCCCGCGCTGGAGTAGATGCGCCGGGCGCCGGGCGCGGCGATGACCTCGGGGGTGGCGAAGGCGACACCGGAGGTGTGGGCGAGCAAGTGACGCACGGTCGATCCGGGCGGCCCGGCGGGCTGATCGAGTTCGATCGCGCCTTCCTCGAGCGCGACGAGCGTGGCGTAGGCGACCAGGGGCTTGGTGACCGAGGCGAGCCGGAACACCCGCGCGGTGTCGCCGGTGGTCGACACGCCGCTCGCGGTGAGGACCGCGGCGGCGGCGTTGGCGACCGGCCAGTGCTGGATCTGCTCGAACGAACGCATATCGGCAGCGTACGAGACGCCGCTACGATCGAGTCACCATGAGTCCCGCACCATCGATCCACGGCGACGTGGCGGCCGGTTTCGGCCCCGTCGCCGACGCCTTCCGCCGCAACTTCACCCAGCACGGGGAAATCGGTGCCGCCGTGGCCGTCTACGCAGGTGGCGAGCCCCTGGTCGACCTGTGGGCCGGCCATCGCGACCGCAGGCGCGAGGTGGCCTGGGAGCGCGACACCATCGTGCCGGTGTTCTCCTCGTCGAAGGGGATGTCGGCGTTCACGATCGCCACGGCCGTCTCACGCGGCCTGCTCGACTACGAGCAGCCGGTGGCGAAGTACTGGCCGGAGTTCGCCGCCAACGGCAAGGACGAGATCACCGTCCGGCAGCTGATCGACCATCAGGCCGGGCTGTCCGGGCTGGACCGAATCGTGAAATTGCGTGAGCTCACCGACCGCGACGCGCTCGGCGCGCTGCTGGCCGAGCAGAAGCCGGCGTGGCAGCCCGGCACCCGGCACGGCTACCACGCCCTGACCCTCGGGCTCTACCAGAGCGAGCTGCTGCGCCGTGTCGATCCGGCGGGCCGCAGCCTGGGCCGGTTCTTCGCCGAGGAGATCGCGGCTCCGGTCGAGGCCGACCTGTTCATCGGGCTCCCCGAGTCCGAGCCGATGGAGCGCGTCGCGGAGCTGTCGGCGACGAAGGGCCTCGACATCCTGCGCTACGAGCTCGCCGACATTCCCGTGCGGATCGGCGCCGAGGTCTACGCCAAGCGGGGGCTTTCCTATGCGGCGCTGACCAATCCGCGCCCCGGCGCGCCGGCCCGCGCCGCCCGCAGGGAATTCCTGGAGATCGAGTGGCCCGGCATGAACGGCGTGGGCAACGCCCGCGCGCTGGCTCGCGTCTACGGCGCGGCGGCCGGGCGCACCGGTGCCCTGCCGATCAGCGACCCGGTCCTGGACCTGCTGGGCGCGGCCGACACCGCCGACGACGTCCCCGCCGACGACCTGGTGCTGCACACCAAGAGCCGCTACCACCTCGGCTTCCGCAAGTCGCGCGGCAGTTTCCGCTTCGGCTCGGACAAACGCGCCTACGGCACCACGGGATTGGGCGGCTCGTTCGGCTTCGCCGACCCGACGACGGGTCTGGGCTTCGGCTACAGCATGAACCGGCTCGGCATGGCGATCCTCGACGACGTGCGCAGCCGCAACCTGCGCGAGGCCGTCGTGCGCTGCGCGGGCTGACCTCGGCGCGCACCGGGGCAGGTCCCACCGGTGCGCGCCGACAGTCGATCAGTGTCCGGCGACGCCGCTGATCTCGTTCGGCGCCGACGCCAACGTGACGGTCGCGGTGACCTTTCCGGCTGCCAGGTCCACCCGATGCACCTGCTTGGTCGCCGGGTCCGAGACGTAGGCGATCGAACCACGCGCGAACAGCGCGGGCCGGGCGTCCTGCCAGTCCAGCGGTTCCTGCCAGCTGCCGAGCACCGGAATGGTCCGGGTGACGGTGCCCGCGACCGGGTCGATGACGTGGATCTTGCCGTCGGTGCCGAGCACCAGCGCCTCGCCCTGCGGGCCGCGACCCAGCGAGCGGAAGGTGTAGCTGGTGCCGATGTCGACCAGGCGCAGGGTGCCGTCGGCGGTGTTCACCAGCGAGATGCGCTGCGGCCGTTCCAGTTCGGCATCCTTGTCGACCTTGTAGTCGCCGAGCACGATCGGCGAGACCGCGCTGCCGGACATGTTGCCGATCCGGCCGTACGGATCCGGGCTGGCGACCTTGGTGAACGTCCCGTCGCGGTAGACGACCGCACCGGTCTGGCAGCCGATCACCACCGCCTCGTGCTGGGCGGTCGCCTCACCGTGCACGCCCGGGCAGTCCTCGTTCCTGGTGAGTTCCTTGCGGTTGCGGTCGAGCGCGACGGCGCCGACCCGCTTGTCCTCGGTCCCGAGAGTCACCACCAACTCGCCGTTGGCCAGCTGGATCGCGACACCGTGGTGGGGCGCGGCCGCCTGGTAGACCTCGGTCTTCGGTGTGCCCTGCGCGAGTTGGTCGGAGTCGAAGACGGTGACCTCGCCCGACCCGTCGGCGAACAGCACGGTCTTGCCCGCATGCCGCACCACATGACCGGGCTTGCTCGCGGGGAACTCGGTGCCGGTGAATTCCCGGTCGTAGGCATCGAAGACGCGGAATCCCGCCTTGGTCGACACCATGAGGTGGTCCTCGTCGCCCGCCGGGTTGAGCCGGTTGTATCCGTCGAGCTTCACCTCGCCCTGCTGAGTCAGGGTGGCGCCGTCGAGGACGTAGATGCCGCCGTTGTAGGTGAGCGCGATCGGTTCCGCGCCCGGCGTGTGCTCGTGGTCGTGGGCGGCGTCGTCCGTGCCGCACCCGCTGAGCGCGACCACCGAGGCGAAGACCCCGGACAGGGCCACCAGCGTGGTGGTCCGTGACCGACTGTGCATGTGCTGCTCCATTTCTCCTGCGTGAACTACGTTGTGGGCCCGGCCAGACCACGGGCGATGGCCTCGGTGTTGGCGCGGGCCATCTCCAGATAGGTGGCCGCGCCACCACCGGGCGCGGTGAGCGATTCGGTGTGCAGTGCGATCACCTGCACCTGCAGGCCGGTGTGCTCGGCGAGGACGCGCGAGAGCCGATCGGGCTGGGCGGAATCGGCGAAGATCGCGCCGACGCCCGCGGCCCGGATCGCGGCGGCGAGCTCGTCGAGATCGGCGGCGCTGGGGGAGGCCAGCGTGGTGCCGCTGGGGATCACCGCGCCGATCACCCGGAACCCGAATCGCTGTGCGAGATAGCCGAAGACGTGGTGGTCGGTGACCAACTGCCTGCGTTCGGCGGGGATCGCGGCGAACCGGTCGATCATCCACCGGTCGAGCTGATCGAGTTCGGCGAGGTAGCGGTCGGTGTTCGCGCGCACCGCGGCGGCGTCGATGTCGTCGACCCGCGCGAGGACTTCCGCGCTGATCGCCTCGACGGCTTTGCGGACCCGCTGCGGGTCGGTCCAGAAGTGCGGGTCGGGCTTTCCCGCCGACTCGTCGGAGGTGTAGGCGATCGGGTCGACCCGCTCGGCCACCGCCACCGTGGGGACCCCCGCCGCGGCCGACGCCCGCACGTGCCGGGCCACCCCTTCCTCGAGGCCGAGCCCGTTGTGCACGACCAGCGCCGACCGCTCGATGTCGGCCGCCTGCCGGGCCGAGATCGCGAACGAATGCGGATCGGCGCCGGCCTGCATGAGCACGGTGACCGGCACGGCGTCGCCGACGACCGCCCTGGTCAGGTCGCCGAGGATATTGGTCGTCACGACGATGCCGGATCGGTCGCTGTCGGTCGAGCAGGCGCTGACCAGCGCGGTCAGCACGGCCACGACGAGGGCCGCCACCAGCGCGGTCGGCCATGACCTCCGACCCTCCGGGCGACGGCGCCGGACGCCGATCAGCAACTGCCGCCGCGAAGCCCGGTCACCGTCGCGGGTGCGGAGTTCGCCTGTCGGCCGGGCCCGATTCGCGTTCACAGTCCGGTCTCCACGATCAGCGTCGGCGCGATCTCCACGGGGAGGGTGCGCGCCAGGCGGAGGTTGTCGTTGTAGGCGATCTCGGACACCGTGCGCGCGCGAACGTCGTTGACGTAGGCGCGATCCGGATCCACGTGGATCGTGGCCGTCTCGACCGCGCCGTCGGCCAGCTCGAGCTGCGCTGTCTGCGTGCCGGTCACCGGATCGATGCCGTGCAAGACGCCGTCACGGGTGAGCACCAGCAGCGACGCGCCTTCGCCCGCGGTGTTCACCGCCACCGCGTCGGCGATCGGCGTCAGCGTCCACGACTTCGCCCTGATGTCGAGCGTCCAGACACCGGTACGACCGGCCAGCGCGGTCAGCGTGGTGCTCCCCGGCCGATGGGTGAAGGCCGTGGCACGCTCGGCGGACGACGCCGGGTACGGGATCTTCTCGCTGACGAACGCACCGTCGCGTCGGGCCACCACGAGCGCGCCGTCAGCACAACCGAACACGACCCCGCGCCTGGTCACCGCCTGTCCGCGCGGCTGCGCGCACGTCGCGGGCTGCGCCTCCCCGGCCGCGCCGTCGCGCCCGCGCACCTCCACGCGTCCCGCGCGGTCGACGACGATCAACCGCTCCCCGTACGGCACCGCGACACCCGGGATCGGCCGCGGCTCGCCCACCGTCCCCTCGCCCAGCGCGACACGATCGAACACGATCGTGTCGCCGCCGTCCGAAACGACCGCTGTGACAACAGGATCGCTGTGCGCCGAGAGCACCGCACCGCTCGACCGGGGCGCACCGCCGGGCTCGGCCGGTGTCTTCGGTCCGGCCGCGCCGCTCGGCTCGCCGGCACCGGTCGCCGCCGGGAAGTCGGTCGACCCGACCACACGGATCGGCGCGCTGTAGTAGTGCCGATGATCGCCGTGATCGACCGTCCACGCCCCGCTGTCGACGATCGACAGCCGACCACCGGCAGCGACGAAACCGAATCGGCCGTCTCCGGCGAGTCGCACGCCGTTCGCGTCGGAATCCGTCGAATGCGTTCGCGGGGACAGGGTTTCCTTCGCGTCGAGGGCGGTCACCTGTTCGGTGAGCAGATCGACGACCCGCACCTCCCCCGTCCCCGCGTCGGCCACGATCACCCGCGTCTGCGGCTCGGCCATCTCCTCGGCTCCCGCGACGAACCCGTGCGGCGTCTCCTCCACCACCGCAGGCTCCCCCGACCCACAGCCGACTAGTGGCACCGCGGCGAGCGCGGCCACCGCGGCGGCACCGAGCCGACGCGCGCCGAAGCGGTCCCGCAGCGCGGCGACGATCGCCGAGAGGAAGAACGAGCCGACCGCGACGGCGGCGATCGTCGCGCCCGCCGCGGTCTCCGCGTGCCACGAGACGAGCAATCCGACGGCGGTCGAAGCCGCACCGATCAGCGCCGCGCCCATCATGACCACCGGAATCCGGTCCGACCAGTACAGCGCCGCGGCCGGTGGCGCGATGAGCAGGCCGAAAACCAGCAGCGTGCCGACGACGTGGAACGACGCCACGATCGCCAGCGTCACCAGCCCGATCAGGGCCACCTGCGCGAGTTTCGGCCGCAACCCGAGCGTATGGGCTTTGCGCGGATCGAAGGTCGAGGCGACGAACGCGCGGTGCCCGAGTACCGCCACGATGAGCGCGATCACCAACGCCGCACCGAGGTACACCAGGTCTACGGCCCGCACCGCCAGCACGTCACCGAACAGGAACCCGGTCAGGTCCACGGCGAACGATTGCGAGCGCGACACGATGATCACTCCCGTGGCGAGCATGCCGACGAACAGCAGCCCGATGGCGGTATCGGGTGCGAATCGTTTGCTGCGTCCCAGCGCCGACACCCCGAAAGCCATGGCGGCGCAACTGATCGCGGCCCCGAGCAGCAGGTTGCCACCGAGCAGGGCCGCGACCGCGACGCCGGGCAGCATGCCGTGCGACATCGCGTCACCGAGAAAAGCCATGCCGCGCACCACCACCCAGGTTCCGGCGAGGGCGCACACGCACGACACGAGCAGCCCACCCCACAGCGCGCGTTGCACGAAGGCCACCTCGAACGGGGCGAACAGCCAATCCATAGCGCGGAACGATATACTGAAAATGATTATCGTTTCAATTGAGGTGAGATGCAGCACACAGAGGACAGCGCGATCGAGATCGAGCATCTGACGGCGGGCTACGGCGCCACACCGGTGCTGTGCGAAGTGTCGGCGAGCATTCCGCGCGGCCGGGTGACAGCGATCGTCGGACCCAACGGTTCGGGGAAATCGACACTGCTGGGCGTCCTGGCGGGCACCGTGCCGATCCAGGCGGGCCGGGTGACGCGCGACACCACGCGACGACCGGCAATCGTGGTGCAGCACACCGCGATTCCGCCGACACTGCCGCTGACCGTCTGGGACACGGTGGCCATGGGCCGGTGGGCGCATCGCGGACCGTGGCGACGCCTCACCCGCGCGGACCGGGCGATCACGGACTCCTGCTTGGAGCGGATGGATCTCACCGCGTTGGCAGCGCGGCGGCTCGACACCCTCTCGGGCGGACAACGCCAGCGCGCCCTGCTCGCCCAGGCACTGGCCCAGGAGTCCGATCTACTGCTGCTCGACGAACCGGCGACCGGCCTCGACGCGGCCTCGCAAGCCACCATCGCCCTGGTCATCACCGAGGTCAGCGCGGCCGGGGTCACCGTCGTCCAGGCCACCCACGATCCGTCGGAGGCGGCTAGGGCCGATCATCTGCTGGTGCTCGCCGAGGGGCGGATCGCCGCGGGTCGCCCTCGCGAGGTGGACGCCCGGTCGTAGAATCGCCAGGCATCCGCTCCACCCGCTCGCCCGCGCAGCAGGAGGAATCATGGCCGCGACACCGATCTCCGTGGACGCCTACCTGGCCGATCAGCCGACGGCCCAGCGCGCCGCGCTCCAGCGGATCCGCGAGACGATTCATCGCGTGCTGCCGGAGACGGGCGAGAAGATCAGTTACGCCATCCCGGCCGTCACCCTCGACGGCCGGGCGTTCATGTCCTTCGCCGGATGGAAGGAACATGTGAGCGTGTACCCCATCCCGGACGGGGACGAGGCGTTCGACCGTGCCATCGAGCCCTACACCGCGGGCCGTGGCACCCTGAAATTCCCGCTCGGGGAACCGATTCCGTACGACCTGATCGCGCAGGTCGCGGTTCGGCTCGCCGAGCGGGAACGGCGGCGCTGACTTACCAGTCGGCTTCGGTGAAGCGGATGATGCCGCGAATGTTCTTGCCGTCCAGCATGTCCTGGTAGCCCTGGTTGATCTCCTCGAGCGAGTAGCTGCGGGTGACCATGTCGTCGAGGTTGAGCTGACCCGACTTGTAGAGCGACAGCAGGCGCGGGGCGTCCTGGCGGGCGTTGCCGCCGCCGAAGATGCAGCCCTTCACCGTCTTCTGCAGCATGGACAGCAGGAAGCTGTTCATCTTCACGTCGCCGGCGTCCATGCGACCCATCGAGGTGACGACCAGGGTGCCGGCCTTGCCGGTCAGGATCAGGCCCTCTTCGATGTAGTCGCCGTGCATCTCACCCATGGTGAGGATGACCTTCTCGGCCATCCGGCCCTCGGTGGCCTCGATCATCGGCATGATCGCGGCGGCCATGCTCTCGTAGGTGTGGGTGGCGCCGAACTTCTGCGCCTGCTCGCGCTTCCACGGGTTCGGGTCGATGGCGATGACCTTCGACGCGCCGGAGAGCACCGCGCCCTGCAGCGCGCTCATGCCGACGCCGCCGATGCCCGCGATCACTACGGTCTCGCCCGGCTTCACCTCGGCGACGTGGGTCGAGGAGCCGAAGCCGGTCGGCACGCCGCAGCCCACGAGGCACGCGACCTCGAACGGGATGGTCGGGTCGATCTTCACGACCGAGGTGTGGTGCACCGTCATGTACGGAGCGAAGGTGCCCAGCAGGCACATCGGGATGACGTTCTCGCCACGCGCCTGGATGCGGTAGGTGCCGTCCGAGATCGCCTGGCCCATCAGCAGACCGGCGCCCAGGTCGCACAGCGCCATGTTGCCCGCGACACACGCGGGACAGCGGCCACAGGCCGGGATGAACGACAGGATGACGTGGTCGCCCACGGCCAGGTCGCTGGGGCAGTTCGGACCGAGCTTGGTGATGACACCCGCGCCCTCGTGGCCACCCATCACGGGGTAGCCCGGCATCGGCGTGGCGCCGGTGACGATGTGATGGTCGGAGTGGCACATGCCCGCCGTTTCCATCCGGATCTGCACTTCACCGGCGACGGGATCGCCGACCTCGATCTCCTCCACCGACCATTCCTGATCGATGCCCCACAGGATCGCGCCCTTCGTCTTCATGTCCGGTCGACCTCTCGCCAAGCTTGTGCCTCGTTGTGACTGCACTCACCCTAACGAAGAATCGGCCAATTCTGAAACACGTTCTAAAAATTATCCGAGAAATATCTATCCGCGCACGTCATGGACGTGATGGACGAGGTCGTGCAGGAAGTATCGAGCCAGCGACGTGACCGTGAACAGCGATCCGTCGCTGCGCGCGCCCCGCGCGCCGAGCCGATCGGCGGGCACCGCGGCGAAGGCGGCGGCAATCCGCTCGGCGGCCGCTGCGAGTTCGGTCGCCACCACTGCCGGGTCCTGCCGGTCGTAGCGGTCGGCGACGGCGGTCGCGTCCTGGTCCCAGTTCTCGAACCGCGGCGGCTCGGCGCCGTCGTCGGTGAGCATCAGCGCCAGCCGGGTGTCGAAGATCCGGCACACGTCGCGCACGTGGGCGCCGTATTCGAGCACCGACCAGGTCGCGTCGTCGGGGCGCACCCGCGCGTCGTCGCGTTCGAGAGCGGCACCGATGCGCGCCGCGCTGTCGACGGTCCGGTCGGGCACCGCCGCGTAGGCGATCGACTCGGCGTCGAAACCACAGTCGGGACAGGCACGTTCGAGGACCCAGGTCCAGTTCTTGGCGTCGGGAACGATCATGTCCACAGCCTAGAATGTCCGCATCTTGCGATCCATCAATATTCCGCCAACCATCGGCGAGATCCGGGCATCACACGGTCAGCTGCCGGGCCTTCTCGAACAGTTCCAGGGTCACCGCGTGCAGGAAGTCACCGACCGGCTTGGGCGCCTTGCCGGCGAAGGCGCGGGCGTGGGTGCCCTCGAGCACGATGCCGAGCTTGAAGCAGGCCAGCACCTCGTACCAGGTCACCGCGCTCAGATCGCGCGCGGAGAACCGACCGTAGTGCTCGATCATCTCCTCGGGGGTGGGCAGACCGCCGACCGTGCCCAGGGTGCCCATCAGCCCGGCGCCGACGGTGCCCGGCACCGGCCGGGTCGCCAGCTGCCAGCCCAGGTCGAGCAGCGGGTCGCCGATGGTCGACATCTCCCAGTCCACCATCGCCGCCACCTGCGGGCTGTCGTAGTCGAACATCATGTTGGCCAGGTGACAGTCGCCGTGCATGATGCCCGGGGTCCAGGTGGTCGGGCGGTGGCGTTCGAGCCAGTCGCCGACCTGCTCGACGCCCGGAATCCGCGGCCCGGGGTAGCCCTCGTTGGCGGTGTAGGAGTCGAGTTCGCGCAGCCAGCGCGGCACCTGACGCTCCAGGAAACCCTCGGGCTTGCCGTAGTCGGCCAGGCCGAGCGCCTGATAGTCGAGCTCGCCGAGGCGGGCGATGGCCTCGACCGCGGACAGACCCATCTGCCTGCGGATCTCCGGGTCGTGCGCGTGCAGGTCGGGAAGTTCGGTCTGCGGGTTGAAGCCGTGGATCGGTTCCATCAGGTAGAACACCGCGCCGATCACCGTCTCGTCGTCACAGGCGGCGATCACCCGGGGCGAGCGCACCTCGGTGTCGTCGATCGCGCCGAGCAGCCGCGATTCGCGCCGGATCACGTCGTTGCTCTTGGCGCGCAGATGCTTGGGTCCGCGGCGCAGCACGTACTCGCGACCGCCACGGGTGAAGCGCAACATGATGTTCTGCGTGCCACCGCCGATCGAGCTGACCGCGCCGACCTCGCCGGCGGGCAGGCCACGCTCGTCCATCCATCGGCCGATCGCCGCGAAATCCGCGATCGCCGGGTCCACGTCGACCGGTTGCGAAACAGACATGGCGATCATTGTGCCCGAGGCGAGTCGTCCGTGGGCCCGGCGTAGGGTTTCTGCCACGATGCGCACGCTGTTGATCGACAACTACGACTCGTTCACCTACAACCTCTATCAGCTGATCAGCGAGGTCAACGGGAACGAGCCGATCGTCGTGCGCAACGACGAGGCCGCCGGGCCGGCGCTGGACGGTTTCGACAATGTGGTGATCTCGCCCGGTCCCGGCCGCCCCGATCGCGACCGCGACATGGGGATGTCGACGGCGGTGATCGCGGAGTCGACCCTGCCGCTGCTCGGCGTCTGCCTCGGTCACCAGGGCATCGTGGTCGGCGCGGGCGGCACGGTCGGCCGGGCGCCGCAAGCCCGGCACGGGTTCCTCGATCGGGTCGTGCACGACGATCGCGACCTGTTCGCCGGTCTGCCGCAGGACTTCACCGTCGTGCGGTATCACTCGCTGGCCGCGCAGGAGCCGCTGCCGCCGGTGCTCGAGGTGACCGCCTCGACCAGCGACGGCGTGATCATGGGGGTGCGCCATCGCGAGCGGCCGCAGTGGGGTGTGCAGTTCCATCCCGAGTCGGTGTCGAGTGAGTTCGGTGCGGCGCTGCTGCGCAACTTCGCCGATCTGACCAAGGCGCGCACGCACAGCGGCGCGCCGGTCGTCGTGCGCGGACCGCGCGAGCAGCCGCGGCGCCCCGCTCTCGGACGTCGATTCCGGTTGCGGCACAGCGTGATCGAGCGGGCCATCGATACCGAGGCGATCTTCCTGCGCCGCTACGCCGAGTCACCGACCGCGTTCTGGCTCGACAGCGAACACGTCGAGCCGGGCCTGGACCGGTTCTCCTTCCTGGGCGACGCGACGGGTCCGCACGCGGAGATCGTCGAGTACCGGGTGGGCGAGGGCGCCGTCACGGTGACGGACGCCGCGGGCGTCCGCACCGTCCCCGGGACCGTGCTGGACTATCTCGACCGCGAGCTGCGGCACCGGCACTGTGATACTCCCGGCCTGCCGTTCGACTTCGCCGGCGGATACGTCGGCTATCTCGGCTACGAGATCAAGGCCGACTGCGGCGCGAGCGCGGTCCACCGCTCCCCCACCCCGGATGCCCAGTGGATCTTCGCCGACCGGCTGATCGTCGTCGACCACGAAGCCGGCCACACGCATCTGCTCGCCCTCACCGAGCACGACCCCGCCTCGGCGGATCGCTGGCTGGCCGAGACCGCCGCGGCCCTGGCCGATCTGCCGACCTGGGTCAATCCGGCCGACCTGCCCGTGCCCGCCGATCCGGACGCCGTACCGGCGCATCTGGTGCGTGGGCGCGAGCGCTACCTGGCCGATATCGCGGTCTGCCAGGAGCGGCTGCACGCGGGCGAGTCCTACGAGATCTGCCTGACCGACACGGTGGCCGTCGCCGCGGCCCCCGACGACGGGCTCGCCTTCTACCGACGGCTACGCCGCTGCAATCCGGCGCCGTATGCCGCGTATCTGCGGTTCGACGGGCTCGATGTCGCCTGTTCGTCGCCGGAGCGGTTCCTCAAGATCGACCGCGACCGGGTGGTGGAGAGCAAGCCGATCAAGGGCACCGCGCCGCGCGGGCGGACCGTCGCCGAGGACGAACATCTACGGCTGTCGCTGGCCGACGATCCGAAGACCAGAGCCGAGAACCTGATGATCGTGGACCTGCTGCGCAACGATCTGGGGCGGGTCTGCGAGGTCGGCTCGGTGCACGTGCCGGAGCTGATGGCCACCGAAACCTATTCCACCCTGCACCAATTGGTGTCGACGGTGCGGGGGACACTGCGCCCCGACGCCGGAGTGATCGACTGTCTGCGGGCCTGCTTCCCCGGCGGCTCGATGACCGGCGCGCCCAAGCTGCGCACCATGGAGATCCTCGACGAGCTGGAAACGCAGGCGCGCGGGATCTATTCGGGCACAATCGGCTTCCTCGGCCTGGGCGGCACGGCCGACCTGAACATCGTCATCCGCACGGCCGTGCGCTTCGACGACGAGTGGCGCATCGGCGCGGGCGGCGCGATCGTCCTCGATTCCGACGCCGAGGACGAGTACGCGGAGATGGTGCTCAAGGCCGCCGCGACCTTCCGTGCGCTGGCCTAGCGACGCGGACGCTTGCCCTTGCCGAGGTCCGGCGGCGGTTCCTCGCCGGCCCGGCCGGTGATCCGGCCGAGCAGCCCGACGCCCGGCAGTTTCGCCAGCGCGCCGAAGAGATCCTCGCCCAGTGAGATCATCGCCTCGAGCCTGGGCAGCAGCCGGTCGTAGGTGGCGAAGACCGGGTCGGCCAGCGCCAGGGTGCGGTCGAGCCGGTCGATGGTGCTGTTGAGCCGGTCGACCGCGATCGACAGGTTCTCCACCAGATCCGGCAGCTGGGCGGCCAGCTGGGCCGAGGCCGGAGGCAACCGCACCGCCGCGTCGAAGGCGTATCCCGCCGTCTGCTGCGCCGCATCGATAGCCTGTCCCGCCGCCGTCTGCGCCGCCCCCACCGCGGCCTGCGCCGCCGAGAGCAGGTCGGCCCCCGGCACCTTGCGCCCCTGCGGCTCCGGCGTGGGCTCCGCAGCGCGTCCCCGCTTCTTCGGGTTCGTCATGCCACCACTGTGCCGCACCGAGCACGCCCACGCAGGGATGCGCCCCACCCGTGTCTGCGGGCCACCGCCCATAACCGTCGCCCCAACTCGCCCGCAGTCGGCCGTCGCGGCCGTCCCGCCGATCAGGCGCCGTGGCGCAAGCGACGAAGGAGCAAGCCACGGCGCCCGATCGGCGGGACCAACGGGCCGCGACCTCGAGCGCGCCGGCGCTCCAACAACCCTGTCGGTGGGGCATGACATCATGCGAGCACCATGGAACTCCGCAAGGGCGCGCACGCGCCGGTCCCGACATCGCTTCTCGCCGTGGTCCTTTCATGGCGGTCGGCGCATGCCGTCGACGCGCACGCGCTGCTGGTCACCGAGTCGGGGCTGGTGCGCGGCGACCGGGATTTCGTGTTCTTCAACGCCCCTCGGCACGCCTCGCAGGCGGTGACGCTGGATCAGGAGCCCGCGCCGGGCACCGCGCGGCTGAGTGTGTCGCTGCCACGGACCGAGGCGGAGGTGGCGCGCATCGTCGTCAGCGCCTCGCTCGACGAGGGCACCTTCGATCAGCTGACCGAGCTGACGCTCACCGTGCACGCCGCCGACGGGCCGGTGGCCCGGTTCGCGCTGGACGGCATCGAGGACGTGCAGGCGATGATGTTCGGCGAGTTCTACCGGCGCGACGGGCAGTGGCGGTTCCGGGCGATCGGGCAGGGCTGGTCGGGTGGACTGGCCGGGCTGGCCACCGAATTCGGCGTCACCGTGGACGAACCGGGCGCGGATCGCGCGGCGGCGCGGCCCGCGCCGGCGATGTCCGCCCGCGTCGCCGATCGGGCGGAGTTCGCCCACGGCGCGGAGGGCGACGCCCCGGCGTATCCCGACGACGCGCGCATCGATCCGGCCGAACCCGGGCGTGCCGGACGCGCACAGTCGCGCCCGCCCGCGCTCACCCGCCGTGTCATCGATGTCCCGCCACCGCCACCGCAGGACCCGGAGCTCGCCGACTGGCATCCCGACCCACAGGTCCCCGACCAGTTGCGCTGGTGGGACGGCCACGAATGGACCACCAGCACCCGCAGGCACGTGCAGGACAACCGCGCCCGCTGCCCCCGCTGCGACACCCCGTTGCGCCGCAAACTCTTCGGTGGGCACGGCCAGTGCCGGTCGTGCGCGGGCGAGATCGAGGAGTTCCTCACCCACTGGCGCACCCGCGCCCGCCGGGTGCTCACCGGCCCCGGCACCCTGTCCGAGGACTGGATCGAGGTCTGGGCGGCCCTGCGCTACCAGCGCATCGACGAGGAGCGCGGACGCGCGGTACTGCGCGATGCCGGACTGACCCAGGTGGAACGGATGGTCGCGTTCGCCTTCGCCGACGGCGAGGTGTTCGCCGACGAGCTCGACGCGTTCGAGCACGTGGTGAGCGAGCTGGCGCTGTCGGGCCCGCTGGTCGAGGACCTGCGGCGCCGGATGCACCGGGGCCGCACCCTGTCGCGGCTGCGCGCGGGCGAACTGCCCACCATCGATACGCCGGGCCTGCACCTGGATCCCGAGGAACGGGTGCACCTGGACCTGCCCGCCGTGCACATCAGGATGCTGGCGCGCGGCCCGCGCAACACCGAGGGCCGGTTGATCGGCAGCTCCAAGAAGCTGCGGTTCGTCGGCGACGGTACCGGCATCGAACTGCCGTGGAACCGGGTCGTCTCCGTGCATCCCGAACACGGCACCGTGGTGCTGGCCGCGACTTCGGCACGCGGCGGCGCCACCTTCGGCGTCACCGATCCCGACTATGTGGCGGCCGCCCTGGAAGGCGCGCTGCGCGTGGCGAAACGCCTGGTCCTGACGCCGGGTCAACGGGACAGCCGCAGCATCCCGCAGGACGTGAAAGCCCAGGTGTGGCAGCGCGACGGTGGTCGCTGCGTCGAATGCGGCGACGGCCACTACCTGGAGTTCGATCACATCATCCCGCTCAGCCGCGGTGGTGCGACGAGCGCGGCGAACCTGCAGATCCTGTGCCGGGCCTGCAACCGCGCCAAGGGCGCTCGGATCTAGCCGAGAATCGCGTTCATGATCGTGCCGCCGCTGGTGGCCACCACGCCGCCGATCATCGCGCCGGCGATCATCTTCGGCGACTCCATCGCGCTGCCGTTCCACTTCTCCCAGGCGAACTTGCCACCCGCCACAGTGATCGCCAGCACGCCCGACAAGATCATGAACCAGGTCAGGTACTGGACCATCTGCATGATCTTGTCCGACAGCGGCGGCGCCTCGGGCGTGGGGTTGCCGACCTGCGCGAACGTCGTGACAGTCTCGGCCATCGACGTCAGAATGATGCTCATAGCCTGCTCCCCTTTTCGCGTGATGCGAACTGCGTTCCAGCACTGCCGTATTCGGACGAGTCCAGGATAGGGGCGCGAACCCCCAGCACGCCAACAAAACCGATCGGTCCGCTGCGGGTGGGCGGCTGCGGCACCCGATTCGACCGGATAACATCAGCGTCAGCAGTTCATCGCCGTTCCCCCCGAGTACCGAGTGAGAGCAAACATGATTCTGGCCGCCGTCACCGATACCCTGGCGCAGATCGGCAATCCGACTCCCGAAGCACCCCCGATGTCGGACAAGATCTTGCAGCTGGTGCGCTACTTCACCTGGTTCATCCTGCTGTCGGGCGTCATCGCCATCACCTACGCCGGCGGCAAGTTCGCCTGGGAGAAGTGGACCGGTGGCGGACTCGAGTCGCCGAAGATGATCGCGGGCGCGATGATCGGCGGCGCGGTCGCCACCAGCGCGGGCACGATCATGAACGCCATGCTCTGACCCCTGTCCGCTCGGCGCGGTCCGGACAACTCCGGGCCACCTCGACCGGCAAGGCATCGCGACCCGAGTTCTCTTGTTCGGCAAGAGAACTCGGGTCGTCTGGCGTGCGGGGTCTCGAGTGTCGGCACATGGCAGCTACCTCCTTTCGTGCGCTGGGGCCGCGCGGCTAGGCGGCGAGGCGGTCCAGGAAGGCGAACAGGTTCTCGCGGACCCGCTGCGCCTTCTCCTCCGGCGTCAGATCCTCGCGATACCGGCTGCCCAGCGCGGGCCGCTTCTTGTTGCGGGCGTACAGCGAGCAGGCCAGATCGGTGCAGATATAGCTGCCGATCGTGTTGCCGCGCCGTCCCGATTCCCCGGCCTTGTTCGCGGTCATCAGCGAGACGCCGCCGCCGGTGTGGGTGGTCAGGCAGAACGCGCACATCTGCGTCTTGCCCGATCCGCCGGTCTCGTGCCGCAGGGCGACGCTGACCAGCTCGCCGTCGCGCGGGACCGACAGATAGCAACGACCCGGGTACGAGGGATCGGTCCAGCCGAGGAAGTCGAGGTCGTCCCAGGGACGAGCGTCGAGGTCGCGCGGCACGGACAGGCGTTTGGCGTCGCCCTTCGAACAGTTGACGAACGACGACCTGATGTCGCGTTCGGTGACGGGCTCCATGGGGTGTCCTTTCGGTGCGGTGGTCACAAACGATAGACACGCTAACGATGTGCTCAGCGGGCGACAACCGATTTTCGGCCGCCGGCCTCGGCCGCCCGGTCGCGCTATTTCGCGCGGACCGGCCCAGCGGTGGATTCGAAAGGTATCGCGAGCCGTCGGCAGGACGCCGGACCAGCATTCCGGATGTCAAATGCGCATCGAACAGCAGCCGTGACCCGACACCGCGAGGGACGATTTCGATGACACCGGACGCACTCATGGAAAGGCATGCAGACTGGCCGAGGAGTCGGTCGACAACGATTGGGGTGGACCGTTCGGCGCCGTCATCGCGAAGGACGGGGAGATCGTCGCCCGAGGTCAGAACCGGGTTCTGCTCACCGGCGACATCACCGCGCACGCCGAGATCGAGACCATCCGCAAGGCGGCCCAGGTACTCAACGGCGAGGCACCGTCGATTTCCCCGGCACACCAGAACGAATCCACCCTCGAATTGGTCCCCCGGCCCGAAGGATCCGCCGACAGACTTCCGAAACGCGCGAAAATGCTGATGGGCATGGAGATCTATATCAGCGGCGCTCCCTGCCCCATGTGTATGAGCGCGATCTATTGGGCGCGGCTCGACGCCGTGCATTTCGCGAGCGATCTGGCCGACACCAGCGCCATCGGATTCGACGACGCATTCCAGTACGAGGACTTCACCAAACCGCTGTCCGAGCGGCGGGTGCGCATCGAACAGTTCGGCCGCGATCTGGGCGCGGTCGCGTACCGGGCGTGGGCCGAGAAGCCCGACAAGCACCCGTACTGACATGCCTGCCGCGAAGGCTGTACCGCCCGCCGCGGCGACGGTGGTCATCACCCAGCAGCTGCGCGCGGGACGTGAGGCGGAGTTCCGGCGGTGGCAGGCGGAGGTCGACGATGCCGCGGCCACCTTCCCGGGATTCCTCGGCGCCGACGTCACGCCACCGGTCGACGCCGGGGCCGAGTGGTCGGTCCGCTACCGGTTCGACGATGTCGGCCACCTGAGACGCTGGCTGGACAGCGCGACGCGGCGTGAGCTGCTCGCGCGCGGAACCGGGTTCTTCGAGCGGCCGTCGACCCAGCACGTCCTGCTCGACGAGCCCGGCGACGAGGTCGCGACCGTCGTCGTGTCCCACCCCGTGGCGGCCGGCCGTGAGGCGGAGTTCGTCGCCTGGCAGGCCCGCATGACCGAGGCCGAGCGGACGTTCACCGGCTTCCGCTGGTCCGAGCTGCACCGGCCGATTCCCGGCGTGCAGGACGAGTGGACGCTTGTCTGTTCCTACGCCTCGGTCGAGCATCTCAACGGCTGGCTCGACTCTCCTCAGCGCAAGGCACTGCTCGCGGCGGCCCCCGACTTCCGCGACTTCGAGGTCCACCGCATCGCCAACCCCTACGGCTCGTGGTTTCCACCGACCGGGTCCGCGACCGACGAGGGTCCCGCGTCCTGGAAGACGGCACTGTCGGTCCTGGTGGGGCTGTATCCGACGGTGGTGATCCTCACCCTGGCGATCGACGAACTCTGGCCGGGCGCTCAGCTGTGGCTGAGCCTGCTGGTCGGCAACATCCTGTCGGTCAGCCTGCTGACCTGGGTGGTGCTGCCGGTCGTCACCCGCGCGCTGGGATTCTGGATACGTGCGTCCGGTGTCTGCCTGCCGCTACTGCTCGAGCAGTGCCGCGACGGCGCGTTCGGCGCTCTGGACGGCGCTCTCCATCGTCGCCGACCAGTCGGTGCGGGTCCAGTCGCCGGCCAGCATCAGGTTCGGGACCGAGGTGCGCTGGCCGGGGCGCAGGTTGTCGGTGCCGAGGACCTGGGAGAACGTCGCTCTGGGCATCTTCACCACATGGCCGGTCACGACTTTCGCCTCGGCGGCTTCCGGATAATAGCGGCGCAGGAGGTCGATCTGCTCGGCGACGATCTCGGCATTGCTCTTGTGGATCTGCTCGTAGGCGCCGCTGGTGGTCAGGCAGTACAGCCAGGTGCCGTCGGGTGTGCGACCGTGCATGCGCTGGCGGTCGAAGACCTGGTCGATCACGCCGGTGCCGCCGATCAGCGCCTCCATGGCCGACTTGGTCCGCAGGGGCCGGTCCAGATACAGGTTGGTGCTCACGATCGGGGTGGCACCCAGCTTGTCGGCGGCGGCATAGATCTCGGCATGCTCGGGCAGGTCGTCGAGGAGCCCGCCGATCGTGGAGTTCGGAACCGCGCAGATCACCGCGTCGGCCTCGATCACCGAGCCATCCGCCAGCTGCACGCCGGTCGCCTCGCCGTCGGTGATGACGATCTTGCGGGCCACCGCCCGGTAGCGCACCTCGACGCCGTGGCGTTCGAAGACCTTGTGGGCACCGGCGATGTAGAGGGTGTCCAGGTCCACGGTGGGGTAGCCGATCGTGACGCCCGCCCGGTCGCGCACTCCGATCCGCACGCCGGTGGCCAGCACATCGGCGAACACCTTCGCCGACTCCCGGTCCACCGGCTCGGCCGCGATGCCGAGCGCGAGCCAATCCCACAGGGCTTCCCGCGCTTTCGCCGGCATGCCGACGCGCTGGAACCACTGCGCGGTGGTGATGTCGGCGAGGTCCCGCGGCTGCCACAGCGCCTCGCGGACCAGTCGCAGCGAGGACCGCAGCGCCCGCAGCCGATCCAGCGGCCCGGCATCGGGGTGCGCGCCCAGCAAGGTGCACAACGCGCCGAAACCCTTGGTGTACAACATGATCGCGCGACCGCCCGGCCAGCGCAGACTCCCGGCGCCCGGAAACTCCACGTACTGCCGGGTGCCGACGCTGTCCAGATACCGCCACAGGCTGTGATACCCGCTCGCGACCACGTGCTGGCCGTTGTCGGCGAGGTCGTTCACCTCGGCGACCCGCATCGCCTGCGTGCGCCCACCCAGCCGCGCGCGCCGCTCCAGCAACGTCACCTGTTTTCCGGCCTCCGCCAGCCACACCGCGGCGGCCAAACCGGCCAGCCCACCCCCGATGACGACGAACCGGCGCGAATCGCTTGTGCCCACCATTGAGACAATGTAGCTCTAATTCTCTCTTCATATCGTCGGATGTCCTGATATGTGGGGTCGACGGCCTGGACGCCACGGCTGCACGTCACCAACACTGAATTCGTGCAGACCGTCCTCATTCTCGGCTTTCCGGGCGTCCAAGCCCTCGACCTGGTCGGCCCGTTCGAGGTGTTCACGGCCGCGTCCCTGTACCTGACCGGCCAGGGGCGGGGCGAGGACGGCTATTCGGTCCGCGTCGTCACCCGCGCGGGCGAACCGGCCGCCGCCCACACCGGCCTCGCCCTGCTCGGCGAGCCGCTCCCCGATCCGCGCGATCCCCTCGACACCTTGGTGCTGCCCGGCGGGTTCGGCGTCGACGCTGCCCGGCGAGACCCGGAGCTCATCGCCTGGATCCAGGCTGCGGCCGGGCGGGCCCGCCGCGTCGTCAGCGTCTGCACCGGCGCCTTCCTCGCCGCCCAGGCCGGCCTGATCGACGGCTGCGTGGCCACCACACACTGGGCTTTCGCCGGACACCTGGCTCGCGAATTCCCTTCGGTCACTGTCGATCCCGAACCGATCTTCATTCGCAGCGCCGAGCGCGTCTGGACGGCGGCGGGTGTCACCGCGGGCATCGATCTGGCCCTGGCGCTCGTCGAAGACGACTACGGCCACGAGGCCGCGCAGATGGTGGCGCGCTACCTCGTCCTCTATCTGCGCAGGCCGGGCGGGCAGACCCAGTTCGCCGGGCCCCTATGGACGCCCCGCGCCAACCGTGCGCCCATCCGCGCGGTGCAGGAGGCGATCGAGTCCGAACCCGCGGGGGCACACAGCATTCCCGCCTTGGCCCGTCGCGCCGCGATGAGTCCGCGGCACTTCACCCGGGTGTTCACCCGGGAGGTCGGCGAGGCGCCCGGCGCCTACGTCGAGCGAATCCGCACCGAGGCCGCCCGCCGCCGGCTCGAGGAGACCGACGACACCGTCACCGCCATCGCCGCCGGTTGCGGCTTCGGCAGTGCCGAGTCGTTGCGCCGCATCTTCGTTCGCCGACTGGGCATTTCGCCCGATCAGTACCGCAAGACCTTCGCCTGACAGAGGAGACGACATGCAGATCGCCATCGTGGTGTATCCGGGATACACCGCACTGGACTTCATCGGCCCCTACGAGGTGCTCGGCCGTCTGCCCGACGCCGAGGTCCGCTTCGTCTGGCACGAGCCGGGCCCGATCCCCGCGGACTCGGGAGTGCTGCTGATCGGCGCGACCCACTCCTTCGACGAGACCCCCTCGCCTGACCTCGTCCTGGTGCCCGGGGGCATGACCTCGATGGAGCACGCCCGCGACGACAAGCTGCTCGACTGGCTCCGCCGCGCCGACGCCACCTCGACCTGGACGACATCGGTGTGCTCGGGCTCGGTGATCCTGGCGGCCGCCGGCCTGCTGCGCGGCCGCCGCGCCACCTCGCACTGGCTCGTGCTGCCCGTCCTGCGGACATTCGGCGTCGAGCCCGTCGGCGACGAGCGGATCGTGCGCGAGGGCAAGATCGTGACCGCGGCGGGAGTCTCGGCCGGAATCGACTTGGCGATCTGGCTTTTCGCCCAGATCGCCGGCGAACCGGCGGCCAGGGCCGTCCAGCTGCTCATCGAGTACGACCCCCACCCGCCGTTCGACTCCGGCCACGTCAGCAAGGCGTCGGCGGCCACCAAGGCGCGCGCGACGGCCCAGCTGACCAAGGAATCCCTCCAGCTGCGCCAGGTACTGCCCGCCGTCCAACTGCTGTGGACTGCGGCTATCCAGCGGGTGCGGCGCCGACATGCTCCCGCGCTCACCGGCCCGAGCGCCTAGCCTGCTCGACCTGACCTCCCCGGGCAACGTATTCACCCCGAAGGCAGTGGTACGGGCCGGACACGACATGCGCATCAAGGCTTGGCCGGTCGATGTCGCCTACCCTCGCCGTGTCCGGACCTCCATGCCGAAAGGAAGTTCCCATGATCTTCATCGTGGTCAAGTTCAAGGTCGCCGACGACTACCTCGACGACTGGTTGAGCCGCACCGCGCCGTTCACCGAGGCCACTCGCGCAGAGCCGGGGAACCTGTGGTTCGAATGGCACCGCAGTGTGGACGATCCCGCCGAATTCGTCCTCGTCGAGGCGTTCCGGGACGACAAGGCCGGAGCCGACCACGTCGGCTCCGAGCACTTCCGCAAGGGGCTGGAAGCGATGCGTCCGGCGCTGCGGGAGACACCACGGATTCTGCACGCCCAGTTGCCCGAATCCGATTGGGCGCGGATGGGTGAACTCGACCTCGACGACTGAGCGTCGTCGAGGTCGGTGAGCGATCCAGCTGTTGCTAGCCGATGATGCCCGCGGTGCGGGCGGCGCGGAGCCAGTCCGGGAATTCGCCGAGCAGACGGCGGTAGAGTTCGGCGTCGTCGACCTGGTCGATGTCGTCGAGGGCGAAGAAGCCGGCGTTGTCGACGATGCGGCCGTCGAGTTCGTCGAGGGTGCGCAGGACGCCGAAGTTGGCTTTGCCGAGGCCGATGAATTGCCAGAAGGCGGGCAGGGCCGCGGCTTCGCGCATGAGGGCGGCGATTTCGCGCTTCTTGGCGAAACCGCCGTCGGTGAAGAACAGGACCAGGGTGGGGGCGGCGCCGGCGGTGAGGGTGTCGATGACGGCGCGCATCACCGGGAGCTCGTCGTTGCGGCCGCCGATGCTGTCGTAGTCGATGCCGTCGTGGGTGCCGGTCAGGTGCAGGTAGGTCTGCGCCCAGTGCTCACCACCGGCGACCGTGATGTCGGGCAGTTTGGCGAAGGTCAGCGCGTAGAGGTAGGCCTCGAGGGAGCCGTCGTCGTCGAGCTGGGTGGCCACCGGGATCATTCGCTCCACCACACGGTGGACGGTGCCGCCGCGGTACAGCTTCTGCATGCTGCCGGTCTTGTCGATGACCAGCACGACCCGCGCCCGCGTGCCGAACGCGCTCTTGTCGACGAGTACCTTCGCGACCTCGCGCTTGCGCAGGTCCAGCTTCTCGCGCTGCTCGAACGACAGGGCCGCCTCGCCGGGCACGGTCCGCACCTCCCACCGGTCCGAGGCCGGTGCCGCCACCTCGGGCTCGTCGTCCACGCTGACCCCGTGATCGGTGACCAGGTCGGCGAACCCGCCGGCGTACCCCTGCCCGACAGCGCGCACCTTCCACTGCTCACCGCGCCGGTACAGCTCCAGCGCGATCACCACCGACTCCCGGTCGAGACCCTCGATCACATACTCGTACAACGGGTTCCCGGCCGCATCGGCCACCGACGCCACCGGCGCGACGGCCGCGCCGAGCGTATCCCCTTCGGCCGCGACGGTGATCACCGCGCGAATCTGTTCGATGTCGGCGGGCACGGTCGCGAACGTCACCACCAGTTCCGACCCGTCGAGCCGAACCCCCGGCGCCTCGGGCTGATTGAAGAACACGAAATCGGCGTCCGAGCGCACCTTCCCGGCCGCGGTCACCAGCAGCGCGGACAGATCCGCGGGCACACCGCCCCGCACGGTCAGCATCACCTTCGGCTGCGCCAACCCCGCGTTCTGCCCCTTCACCAGCCCAGCAGCCACCGCCACTCCTTCTCCGTCGGCCGTTCTGCCCTCACCCTAAGGGCAGTGACCCCGGTGGGCAGCGGATCCCGGGACGAGGCCCCACTGTCAGCAGCGTTGGTACCTTCGCGCGAAATGCGCCGACTCCGGCGAGGTATCGCGGTCGAGTTCGAGACAGCCGCCGACCAGCACGCGGATATCGGAGGTTGTGCGCCGAACGACCCGGTAATCGACCACCACGTCCGGCCGGGCCAGCAACGGAAGATGTCGTTCGGCGAGCTGCCATATCCGGGCGGCGCCGAATTCCTCGGTATCAGGCGGGAACACCGTGACTTTCATCGTGCGACCCGCCGTGTCGGGCACGTCGATCACCGACACCTCGACGATGGCCGGGGTGGGTGGATCGGTCAGGAGCCGCTCCCACAGCGCGAGTTCGCTCTCGGACGGAAAGCGGGGCGGCGGTCTCGGAGCAGGCCGGACTCCAGCTTCGAATAGCTCTGCTCGAACCGCCGATCCCCGAAGTAGGAGTCCGATCCTCGGCCGAGGTCGATCAGGGTCGTATCGCCGTGATACCGCGGCGGGAGTTGCACCGCGCCCGTGACCCGGACGACCGATGCCGCCTCGGGCGGAGTGGCCTCGTCGTCGAGTCGCACCTCGAGCTTGGAGATGTAGTACGAGTTGTCGCCGTAGAACAGCCGCCATCATCGACGCCATGGTCGGCACAGTGAAGCGCATGTCATTCGTCCTGCCGGCCATAGGTACGAGTTTCGGGTCGAGCGGCGACGGCATCGACTGTAGGGGCGCGTCCTAGATCCAGCCCTTCTCCCTCGCTTTGAGGGCGGCCTCGTAGCGGTTGGCGACGCCGAGTTTGCTCATCGCCGAGGACAGGTAGTTGCGGGTGGTGCCCGGCGACAGGTGCGCGCGGCGGGCGATGTCGTCGACGGAGGCGCCGTCGGCGGCGAATTCCAGGACGTCGGCCTCGCGGGCGGTGAGGACGGTGTCGCCGGCGCTGATGGCCTCGGCCGCCAGCTCCGGGTCGACGTAGCGGCCGCCGCGGTGGACGGTGCGAATCACCTCGGCCAGGGTCGCCGCCGAGGTCGTCTTGGGCAGGAAGCCGCGAACACCGGCGGCGAGTGCGCGTTTGAGATAGCCGGGCCTGCCGTGGCTGGTGACGATCAGCGTGCCCGCGCCCGGGGTGATCCGCTGCAACTCGACGGCGGTGTCGACGCCGTCGATCCCCGGCATCTGCAGGTCGATGACGGCCACCGCCATCGGTGCGGCCGCCTCGGCGCGACGCCGCCACAGGTCGACCAGTTCGGCGCCGGAACCCACGTGCGCGACGACCTCCAGGTCGGCTTCCAGGTCGAGCATCGTCGCCAGCGCGGCGCGGATGAGGGTCTCGTCGTCGGCGAGGTAGACCGGAATCACAGCTTCTCCCAATGGATTTCGAGGGTGAACTCGGTGTCGGTGGCGGTGACGTCGAGCCGCGCGCCGACCGCCGCGAGCCGTTCGGTCAGGCCGCGCAGCCCGGATCGCTCGCCGATGGTGCCGTGCGGTCGGTCGTTGCGCAGCGACATGCCCCCGCTGCCGAGCGCCAGGGTCGCCAGCGTCGCCGCCGAGTGTTCGACGATGTTGGTCGTCCCCTCGCGGACCACCCAAGCCGCGACATCATGGAATCGTCGGGGCACCTTGGCGGCGTCACCCTTGACGACGAGTTCGCAACCCACCGCCGACAACAGCGACCGCGCCCCGGCCACCTCGCCGCGCAGGTCGATATTGCGGTAGCCGCGCACCAGCGTGCGCATCTGGCCCATCGACTCCACCGCGAGCCCGCGCACCGCCTCCATCTCCGCGACGGCCCGCTCCTGGTCGCCGGCACGCGAGAGCGCCACGGCCAGTTCGCTTTTCACCGCGATCGCGGAGAACCCACGACCGACCACATCGTGCAGGTCGCGCGCGAAGCGCAGGCGTTCCTCGGCGACCTGGAGCTCGGCCTCGACGAGTTTGGCGCGGTCGAGCTCGTCGATGATGCCCAGGGCCCACACCGTCAGCAGCGTCATGCCGACGGCGAAGATCCCGCTGATCAGCAGTACCGCCGCGGTCCGCACCCCGCCTTCCGGCGACGGCGCGAAGACCAGCCCGGTGACGAGGCTCAGGCCGACCATGATCCACCACTTGTGCCGGGTGAACGGAACGACCGCGAACAGCGCGAGCAGCGCCGCGAACACTCCGCTCAGGCGAGCGACGGCGACGATCGATTCGGCGGTGGCCAGCTGCGAAACGACCGCGCCACCGACCCACAGCGCGGCCAGCGTCGCGGTGGCGACCGGCAGCATCCACGGCCGCGTGACCATGCCGGCCACCGTGGCGAAATCTGGTTGCGCCTCCACCGCGACGACGGCCGCGGCGCCACCGACGAGGATCGCGGGGATCGCGGCCGCCGAACTCAGGCTGGTCGTCGACGCGATGACCAGCCCGGCGATGGCCGCCTGGAAGGTGAGCCGCGAGTACAACCGGAACTTGGCCGCGCTCGACAGCTCGTGCCACCAGGCGGTCCAGCGCCTCACCCCCGGTCGTCCCAGCGGAAGCTCTTGCGGGTCAGCGCGAGCGCCAGGACGGTCCATATCGCCAGTGTCGCAAACGCCGGGCCGGACGCGGTGAGGGTCCCGGCCGGGGTCAGCACCGGATCGGCCGCCGCGGCCGTCGCGGTCTTGCCGGACGCGCCGAGGAACACCAGGTCGGAGACGGCGGCGAACGGTGTCCAGTCGGCGAGCGCGGCCAGCCGGTCGGGCAGCACCGCGCGGATCGACGCGAGCCCGAGCATGGCCAGCAGCATCACCGGCAGGGAGGTGATCTGGGCGGCCTCGGCGTTCTTGGTGACCGCGCTGGTCGCCAGCGCGAGCAGCGCGAACACCGCGATCCCACCGAGGAGTGCGGCGATCATCAGCGCCGGATTCACCGGTGCGGGCGCCCCGCTGCCGTAGACGACAGCGAGAACGGCCACCGCGCACGCGAGAGTCACCAGCACGCCGGGAACCGCTGGGGCGGTCTGGATCTGCCAGTCGGCGGCCTCGCCGGTGCGCAAACGTCTCAGCACGCCCTCGCTGCGGCGGGTCGTCACCATCGACAGCACCGAGTAGTACTGCACGAACACCAGCGCCATGAGCGCGAGCATCTCGATGGCCACCGCGGCCATCGCGGCCGTGGGTTCGGTGTCCTTGCGGGCGATGAAGTAGGTGACCAGCGGAATCCCGACCGGGAACAGCGTCGCCAGGTAGACCAGGGTCTTGTTGCGCCGGAACTGCAACCATTCCGCCGCGGCGAGGGCGGCGAGCGGGCGGCGACGAGGCGCGGTGGCGGTGGTCATCGGCGGGCTCCGATCAGAGCGGTGGCGGGCGCGGGGGTGGTGTCGTGGTCGCCCGCGATGTCGAGGAAGACCGATTCGAGGGAGGCGGCGCGGGCTTCGAGCCCGGTCAGCCGGACCCCGGCCTCGCGGGCCCAGTCCAGGAGTGCGAACAGATGCCCTTGGAGGTCGTCGGTACTGACGGTGACGCGCTCGTTCGCCTCGATCCGCGCGCCGTGCAGTGGCGGCACCGGCAGGCCGGGATGGTCGAAGACGATCCGCGACGGATGGCCGTCGACGATCTCGCGCAGCGTTCCGCGTCGCGCGACCGTGCCCTTGTCCATGATCACGATGCGGTCGGCCAGCGACTCGGCCTCGTCGAGGTAGTGCGTGGTGAGCACCATCGTCACCCCGGCCGCTTTCAGATCGGCGAGCAATCGCCACGTCGCGCGGCGGCTTTCGGGGTCCAGGCCGGTGGTCGGCTCGTCCAGGAACAGCAGGCGCGGCTGCCCGAGCAGCGCGCAGGCCAGGTCGACGCGGCGCTGCTCGCCGCCCGAGAGCGACCCGACTCGCACCGCGGCGCGCTCGACCAGGCCGACCTGGGCGAGCACCGTCTCCACGGTGGTCGGATCGCTGCACGTCCCGCGCCACATCTCCAGCGTCTCCGCGACGGTCAACTCGGCGGGGAGTCCGCCGGATTGCAGCATGATCCCGACCTGCGGCCGCACCTGATCGCGGTGCCGGAGCGGGTCGAGGCCGAACACCTCGACCCGGCCCGCCGACGGCGCGGCGAGCCCCTCCAGCAGATCCAACGTCGAGGTCTTGCCCGCGCCGTTGGTCCCCAGCAGCGCGAAGACCTCTCCCCCGACGATGTCGAGGTCTACCCCGGCGACCGCCTCGAACGCCTGCGCACCGCGACCGTAGGTGCGGCGCAGCCCCCGCGCGGAGATGACGATGTCGTTCATCGTGTGCCCCTTTCTCACACTCTCCACGGTCGTCGACGCGGGTGCCGTCCGGTAGTACGCGCGATCACCGTTCAGCGATGAGTCCTGCACGGGCGGACGATGACAAAAGTCATGCGGCCGGGCGGACCGGATCGACCACGGCCCGTGGATATCCGGGGTCAGCGGCGGCGCAGCGCCGGGTCGAGCAGAGACGGTGGGGTGTCGTGCTTCTCGTCGGGGGCGAGGTCGGTGCCGGGGGTGACGATGGCATCGATCGCGTCGAGGACGTCGGCGGACAGGGTCGTGTCGGCTGCCGCGAGCTGAGAGTGCAAGTGCGCCATCGTGCGTGGGCCGATGATGGCGCTGGTGACGCCGGGGTGAGCGGTGACGAAACCGAGGGCGAGCTGGATCAGGGTCAGCCCGGCCTGATCGGCCACCTCGGCCAGCTGTTCGACGGCCGCCAGCCTGGCCTGGTTGACCGGGAGGGTGGTGTCGAAGCGTTCGGGCATGAACGCCGAACGGCTGGTGGCGATCTCGCGGTCGGCGCGGATCGCGCCCGAGAGCCAGCCGGAGGCGAGCGGACTCCACGCCAGCACACCCAGGCCGTACTCCTGGGCGACCGGCAGCATGTGGGTTTCGATGCCGCGCTGCAGGATCGAATAGCTGGGCTGCTCGGTGACATAGCGACCCAGGCGATGTTCCCGCGCCGCCCACTGCGCCTCGACGATGCGGTAGGCGGGGAAGGTCGACGAGCCGAAGTAGCGGATCTTGCCCGCCTGCCGCAGGTCGGTCAGCGCCGACAGCGTCTCCTCGTCGCGCACGCTCGGATCCCACCGGTGGATCTGATAGAGGTCCACGTGATCGACGCCGAGACGGCGCAGACTGTCGTCGAGCGCGGTGACCAGCCAGCGGCGCGAAGCGCCGCGGCGGTTGCGCTCCTCCCCCATCGGCAGGCTCGCCTTGGTGGCCAGCACGAGATCGTCGCGACGGCCCGCGACGGCCTTGCCGACGAGTTCCTCCGACTCGCCGCTGCCGTAGAAGTCGGCGGTGTCGATGACATTGATGCCGCCCTCGATCGCGACGTCGATCATGGCGGTGACCTCGGCCTGCGTGGAATTCCCGAGCGCGCCGAAGTTCATCGCGCCGAGCGTGAGGCTGCTGACCCGGACACCGGTCCGGCCGAGGCTGCGGTACTGCATGCGTTGCTCCTTCGTGAGCTGTGCGAGTTGGTTCAGGTCGCCGGATCTGACATCCTGAACAAACGGAACGACGTTCCGATAATCAACATACGGAACGTGGTTCCGTTTGCCAACCCTGGAGGTGACGGCACTGTGGCCGACAACGACAGCTCGCCGCCGCGCAAGCGCGCCGACGCCCGACGCAACCAGCAGAGCCTGCTCGAGGCGGCCGCGGCGGCCTTCGTCGCCGCTGGCGTCGACGTCCCGGTCCGCGATATCGCCGCCGCGGCCGGCGTCGGGGTCGGCACCATCTACCGCCACTTCCCCACCCGTGCGGACCTGATCGTCGCCGTCTACCGGCACCAGGTCCAAGCCTGCGCCGAGGCGGGACCCGCCCTGCTCGCCGCCGAGGACTCACCGCATGCCGCCCTGACCGCGTGGATCGAACTGTTCGTCGACTTCCTCGTCACCAAACACGGTCTCGCCGAAGCCCTGCAATCCGACGACGCCGCCTTCGACACCCTGCACGCCTACTTCCTGGACCACCTGCTGCCCGTCTGCGCCCAGCTGCTCGATGCCGCCACGGCGGCGGGCGAGATCGGCCCCGGCACCGATCCCTACGAGTTCCTGCGCGCGGTCGGCAATCTGTGCATCGGCGCGGGAAACGATCCCCGCTATCAGCCGCGTCGCGTGGTCGGGCTACTCGTCCGGGGATTGCAGAGGTAGGAATTCGTCATCGCCGCACGAATCATTTCGGCACCGGAGCGAGCTGCTCGCGAGCTCCCGCGCGCGGCGACGGGTTTCGAACCAGCCTTCGGTGCCCGCCTTTCGGCGGGCTACCGTCGATCACGTGACCGATCCCGGAGCTGTCCGATCCGCCCGTAGCCGAGTCGCAGCACGATCCGCCCCGGCGGCTCGACCGACGTTCGTCCTCGTCCACGGCGCACACGGCAGTTCCGCCTCGTGGTCGGCCCTGTTGCGGGAACTGGCGCTGCTCGGCCATCGCGGCCTGGCCGTCGACCTGCCCGGACACGGCCTCGACGCCCACTTTCCGCTCGCCTACCAGTCGCCCCAGGACCTCGACACCCTCGCGGCGCAGCCCTCGCCGTTGGCGTCGATCACCTTGGACGACAACGTCACCCACGTCCTGGACACAGTGCGCCGAGTCCACGAGTACGGGCCGGTGGTTCTGGTCGGCACCAGCGGTGGCGGCGCGACGATCTCCGGCGTCGGAAACAGGGCACCGGAGCTGCTGGCCGGAATCGTCTATGTCTCGGCCTGGTGCTGTGTCGAATTGCCCAGCGTCGCCGCCTATCTGGCCGCGCTCGGACATCACGGCGTCGCCGAGACCATGGTCAATTGGCGCTCGGCCGATCCCGGGCACCTCGCCGCGCTGAAGCAGGGCCTGATGGCTGACGCCACCGACGATCAGTTCCGCGCGTGCCTCAATATGCTCGAACCGGCCGACTCGGCGCAGGTCCTCGCCGCCGACAGTCGCGTGCGCGTCGCCACCTGGGGACGAATCCCCCGCACCTACATCCGCCTGTCCCTGGACCGCGCGATCCCCCTGGACATGCAGGACCGGATGATCGCCGAAGCCGATGCCCTGACCCCACACAACCCGTTCACCGTGCACACCGTCGAGGCCAGCCATCTGGGCGTCTGCCTCCGCGCGGCCGAGATCGCCGCGATCCTGGCCGGCCTCTCCCCGCCGAGCGGAACGTTCGGGTGATCGAATCTTAGTGACCTGCGTCACTCCTTGTCACATCCGGTGGGCCGGTGACGTCTTATGCCCGAAGCCCTCGAGTGAAGGAGAGACCGATGAGCGAGAAGATCGATGTGGTCGTGGTCGGTGGCGGGTACGCGGGTGTGATGGCGGCCAATCGGCTCACGCAGCGGGCCGACGTGGCGGTCACGGTGATCAATCCGCGGGGGCGGTTCGTCGAGCGGATTCGGTTGCATCAGCTGGTGGGCGGGACCGATGACGCGGTGGCCGAGTACAGCGATGTACTGGCGCCGGGGGTGCGCCTGGTGGTCGACGCGGCGACCGGGATCGACGCGGCCGCGCGCACCGTGGCGCTGGCCGGCGGCGACACGATCGGCTACGACTATCTGATCTACGCGGTGGGCAGCGGCAGTGCCGCGCCGCGGGTGCCGGGCGCGGCCGACTTCGCCTATCCGATCGCGAGTCTGGAGGAGGCGCAGCGGCTGGCGCCGGTGCTCGACGCCACGGCGGCGACCGCCGCGGTGACGGTGGTCGGCGCGGGACCGACCGGGATCGAGACCGCTGCCGAGCTGGCGGAGCGGGGCCGCGCCGTGACGCTCATCTGCGGCGATGTGCTCGGCCCGTACCTGCACGCCCGCGGGCGGCGCGCGGTCACCAAGCGACTGAGCGCGCTCGGCGTGACCATCCTCGACGGTCCCGACGCGAAGGTCGTCGAGGTGACCGCGGAGGCCGTGCGGCTCAGCGGCGGTCATACCCTGCGCAGCGCCGTCACGATCTGGACCGGGGGCTTCGGTGTGCCCGACCTGGCGACCCGCAGCGGCCTGCGCACCGATGCCGTCGGCCGCTTGCTCACCGACGAGACCTTGACCAGCGTCGACGACGAACGGATCGTCGCCGCGGGCGATTCGGCGGCGCCGTCGAACCTGCCGTTCCGGATGAGCTGCCAGGCCGCGGGCCCTTTGGGCGCGCACGCCGCCGACACCCTGCTGCGCCGGATCGCCGACGAGCGCCCCGACCCGATCGACCTGGGCTTCGCGGGTCAGTGCATCAGCCTCGGCCGTCACGCGGGCATCTTCCAGTTCGCCGACAAGGACGATGCCGCCCAGTGGTACCACCTCGGCGGGCGCCCTGGCGCGAAGCTCAAGGAGTTCGTGTGCGCCCACACCATCAAGCAATTGGCCACCGAAGCGCGGAAGCCGGGCACGCACAGCTGGGCCAAGGGCGACCAGCGCGCGCAGCTGTTGCGGGACCGGGCCGACACCGACGCGACGCGCACCGCCGCGCACGCCGGGCAGCGGTGACCGCGCGGCCGTGGCGGCCCCGAGGACCGCGGTAGGTCATCGGGGCCGTCGGTCCGGGCGTGCGGATCAGCAGAGTGGCGCGCACGGCCGACGAGGGGACAGCGCCGGTCAGATCGTCAGCGGCGAAGTGGTGAGGCTCCAGAAATCGGCGTAGCGGCCGCCGCGATCCAGCAGCTCCGCGTGGGTGCCTTCCTCCACGATGCGCCCGCTGTCGACGAAAATGACGCGGTCGGCGCTGCGGACGGTCCGCAGCCGGTGCGCCACCAGCACGACGGTGCGGCCCGCCATCAGACGTTCGATGCCCTGGTGCACGGCCGCCTCGTTCACCGGGTCCAGGGCGGAGGTGACCTCGTCCAGCAGGACGATGGGCGCGTCCTTGAGCAGCGCGCGGGCGATCGAAACCCGTTGCCGCTCACCGCCGGAGAGCAACGCGCCGCCCTCGCCGACGGCGGCGGACCAGCCGCCGGGCAGTCGTTCGATCACCTCGTCCAGACGCGCGGCCGTCGCCGCCGCGCGGACCTCGGCGTCGGTGGCGTCGGGACGGCCGAGGCGGATGTTGTCCTCGATGGTGCCGTCGAAGAGGTAGACGTGCTGGAAGACGATGGCGATGCGCGACATCAGCGTGGTGGTGTCCATCTCGCGAACATCGACACCACCGATCCGGATCGCGCCGGCGTGCACATCATGGAACCGCGCGAGCAGTTGGAGCAGCGTGCTCTTGCCCGCGCCGGACGGCCCGACGATCGCGAACCGCTGTCCCGCGGGCACCGTCAGCGACAGGTCGTCGACGACGGTGCGATCGCCGTGCCGGAAACCGACTCCGGCGAACTCCAGGTCGTGCCGATCCGGGACGATCGGCTGTTCGGGTTCGGGCAGCGGCTCCAGCCCGAGCAGCTCGTCCAGCCGGGTCAGTTGCGCTCGCGCGCTGCGCAATCGGCCGCCGATCTCGGCCAGCGACAGCAGCGGCTCGGCGCAGCGAGCCGCCAGGACGAGGATCGCCAGCAGTTCGGCCGCGCCGATCTGACCGCCCAGAGCGAGGGCGGCGCCGAGCGCGAGCAGCGCGGTGAACACGACCTGCACGGCCAGCGTCAGCCCGACGATCCCGGGCAGGGCCGACAGCGCGGATCGGCGCGCGGCGCGCTGGAGTCCGCGCAGCGCGTCGTCGAGCAGGCCGAAGCGTTCGGTGGTGCGGCCACCGGCCCGCAGCACCGGCTGGGCCTGCAGGTATTCGATCACCCGCCCCGCGGCCTGCTGATCGCGGTCGTGTCGTTCGGCGTCGGCGGCGGCCATCGCTCGCCCCGTCCACCCCTGGATCGCCGCCACCAGCGGCACCGCGATCAGAGCCGCCAATCCCAGCTGCCAGTGGAACGCGAGCATCACGACGACGATCGTCAACGGCGTCACCACCGCGCCGACGAACGGCGCGAGCAGATGCGCGATCACGCTCATCGCCTCCAGCACTCCGCGACTGGCGAGCACCGACACCTCGCCGACCCGGTCGGGGCCGTACCAGCCCAGCGGCAGCCGGGCCAGATGGTCGCCGAGCCGGTGATAGGTGCCGCGCAGCAGCGTGGTGCCCGCGCGGAAACCAGCCAGGTCGCTGAGATAGCGCAGTGTGCCGTAGCAGGCGACCGCGATCCCGAACCCGAGCAGCCACGGCCGGGCGCCGGCCGGATCGTCCCCGAACAGTTCCCGGAGCACCGGCACCAGCAGGGCATAGGACAGGCCTTCGAGGATTGCGGTGGCCGTCATCAGCGCGACGGTGCGGCGCACCGGACCGGCATACCGATGGCCGAGCACCCGCAACAGGGTCCGGATCATCACTCGTCTCCTTCGTGGGATCGCCGCAACCCGGCGAACATGCCGTGGCCTGCCAGCAGGCGCGCGGGCGCGCCGCGCTCCACGATCACGCCGTCGTCCACCATGACGACGGTGTCGGCATCGGCGATCGTCTCCAGCCGGTGCGCGATGACCAGGATCGTCCGGTCCGCGCGCAGGCTCGACAGTGCTTGGCGCACCGCTTGTTCGGTCTGTGGATCGGCGAAGGACGTGGCCTCGTCGAGCACCAGGATCGGGGTGTCGGCCAGCAGAGCGCGGGCCAGGGCGAGTCGTTGCGCCTCACCACCGGACAGGCCGGCCTCCACGCCGAGCACTGTGTCGTATCCGCGCGGGAGTTCGGTGATCCGGTCGTGGATGCCCGCCAGCCGGGCCGCGTGGACCACCCGCTCGTGGTCGGCGTGCGGGACCGCCAGCGCGATATTGTCGGCCACCGACGCCCGCAGCAAGCGCACATCCTGGAAGACGAACGACACCTCGCGATACAGCCGGTGACTGCCGATCTCGCGCAGGTCGACGCCGCCGAGGGTGATCGTGCCGCCCGTCGGATCGAAGAATCGCGGAAGTAGCCGCACGAGCGTGGATTTGCCGCTGCCCGACGGCCCCACGAGGGCGGTGACCGTCCCCGGCTCCAGCACCAGGTCGATCCCGCGCAGCACCTCACGGTCGGCGTCGTAGCCGAACCGGACGCCGCGCAGTTCCACGCGATGCCCGCGCGGCTCGACGGGCGCGGCCGGCTCGGACAGCGGTTCGACGTCGAGGACGTCCCGGATCCGCCCGACCGCGCGGCCCGCGGCCTGCAGGTCGTCGAAGCCGTGGCCCAGCGCCGCGACCGGGGCGGTCAACCCGAGGCCGAGCAGCAGGAACGGCAGTAGATCGGCGGGCGCCATCGCGTCCGTCGTGATCAGGAACGTGCCGCCGACCAGGACCACGAGCAGCACGAACGGGGGCGACAACGCCAGCTGCATCGCGGCGGCGATCGGCGAGAGCCCGCGCGCCCAGCGCAGGAACGTATCGGCGAAATCGTCCACCGCCGAACGGAATCGACGGTGCGCCCGGTCGCCGCCGCCGAACGCCTTGACCTCGGCGATGCCCTGCACGAACTCCACCACCGCGTCGGCGATGCGGCCCATCGCCGCGTCGAACTCGGTTTGCTCGCGCTGCCGGGCCCCCGTCATCATCAGCGGGACCAGCGCGATCGCCGACAGCACCGGGATCAGCGTGATCAGCGTCAGTCGCCAGTCGACGGTCACCAGGTAGATCAACGACACCAGCGGCACCACGAACGCCGATACCAGCTCGCCGGGCGCGTGGGCGATGAACGGATGCACCGCGCTCACATCCTCACCGACCACCTTGGCCAGCTCCCCGGTGCCGCGCCGGGAGAACCAGCCGATCGGCACCCGGCCCAGATGGTCCGCCAGCTGCCGGCGCAACGACAGCTGCACCGTGCTGTCGAGGACGTGCCCGAGCCCGGAGGACGCGGCGGTGCAGACCAAGCGGACGAACAGTCCCGCCGCCCCCAGCACCACCACCAGCCACACGTGACCGTGGTCGACCGGGCCGGCCGACAGCAAGGTGCGCCCGAGCTCGACCACGGCCAGCAGCGGCGCCAAGCCCGCGACGGCGCCGACGACTTGCAGGATGAGCACGGCCGCGAATCCCCCGAGATGCGGGCGCAGCAGCGCGGTGAGGCGCGGACCCGCGGACCCGATATCCGGCGGCGGGGCGGACATCTCCCTTACCTCGACAAGGTCGGTGGTGGTCATCGCTGTCCCTTCTCCTCGCACAACAGCGGCATCAGCACAGGTCAGCGACCTGATGTCGACACTCGCGTCGTTTGAGAAAGTCACTATCTCTAGCAAGTGACTGTAGGTAAGCAATTACAGACAGTCAATGTCTGTAGCGAGTCACTTTCTGAAACGAGTAGCTCTTGCTAACCTGCTCGCATGACCGGACTTCGTGAGCGGTGGCGGCTCAAGGCCATGCACACCATCCAGGAACGCGCCCTGGATCTGTTCGACGAGAAGGGCTTCGGCGCCGTCACGATCGACGAGATCGCGGCTGCCGCCGAAGTCTCACCGTCGACGGTCTACCGGCTGTTCGGCACGAAGGAAGGGATCATCGTCGCCGACGAGTTCGACACCATGAGCGAGGCCGAGATCGCCGAGATGGTCGACCCCCACGACCCCGTCGAGAGCCTGCTCCGCTCGGTACGCGCCGACGAATCCACCGGCGAGGAACCCGCCCCGGCCGACAAGGGCCCGTGGCGCCGGGTCCGCTACCACTTCACCGAGCCCTCGGTCCGCATGGCCGCCTGCGCCTCCGCCGATCGCACCAGCCGGCGACTCCTCCCGCTGATCGCCTCGACCGGGAAATTCACCGAAACCCAGGCCCGCGTCGCCACCAATGCCCTGACCTTCGGCTACTTCGCCGCCCTCGAACAGTGGTACCTCGACGGCGGCGACCGCCCGATCGCGGACTACGTCGAAGACGGCCTGCGACCCCTGCGCGCCCTCTGGACCTCCGACGACGGGCCCGCCTGACCCCAGAATCCGGCCACGGCCGGGCGAACTCCCCGACCGAACCGCACTGCTGGGCAATGCCGTTCACGCGCTGCCGGCGGAACCGGCGCGACGGGCGACCCGGAAAACGAACGAGTTCCCCCTCGACAACAGCTGCGTCACGATCGGCGACAGTTCCGGCACCGTGGTGCTGGAATAGGGAACTACCAGCCGTTCTTTGTCGACCCGGAACCGGTCGGGCGCCACGCCCGCCGGTTTCGCCGAGGAGGCAGGCCGATGAGCACCCCGTACCGCCACGACGAGGACCTGTTCCCCGCGGCCGCCGGCGAACCCGCCGATATCTGTCAGCGTCTGCACGCCGAGCTCGAGTCCCGCAGCACCGTGGTCATCCTGTACGTGCACGGCGAGATCGACGCCTTCACCCTCCAACGCTGGCATCGCATGGTCGATACCGCCGTCGACCGCGCCATCGAGTGCGGTCACCTCGTCGTCGACATCAGCGACACCGAATTCATGGCGTGCCGCTCGGTGCTGGACCTGGCGGCCCGCGCTCAGCAAGCCGCCGCGCACGGCGTGCTCGTCAGCGTGGTCGATCCGGGCCCCTCGGTGGTCGCGCGCGTCGTCGCCGTCGCCGGGCTGACCGAGTGGCTCCCGTTGCACACCACCTTGATCGACGCTCTCGGCGCCCACACCCCGCGCTCATCCCCCTGCCCGACCCCGCCCCGATCTCCCCGACACGCCAAGCCACCGCGAACCACCCGAAACCGACCGATTCCCCCACCCTGACAGGACAGTGGGGCGGGTGGGGCTCGAACCCACGACCAGCGGATTATGAGTCCGCGGCTCTAACCGACTGAGCTACCGCCCCTGGCCAGGGGTGTCCCCGGGCGAGTCGCATGGTACCCGGTGGGGTGCGACGTTGACCACTCGGCGAGCCGGGTGGCGGGGGTCGGCGAGGCGGGCGAGGATGGGGGTATGGCCGATCTTTTCGTGCGAGTTCTGGCGGGGCATCAGTGGATCTACGAGCACAGCGGCGGGCTGGTGGGGCACCGGTTGCTGTTCGGGAATCCGACCCTGTTACTGCGGACGGTGGGGCGCAAGACCGGGCAGGCGCGCACATCGGCCTTGACCTATGCCCGCGACGGGGCGGACTTTCTGGTGACCGCGTCGAACGGCGGGTCGCCGCGGCCGCCGGGATGGCTGGCGAACGTGACCGCGCGGCCGGACTGCGAGATCCAGGTGGGGACGCGCAAGATCGCGGTGACCGCGCGGGCGACCTACCCGGACGATCCGGACTACGCCCGGCGCTGGGAACTGGTGAACGCAGTCAACGGCGACCGGTACCGCGGCTATCAGACGAAGACGCGGCGACCGATCGCCGTGGTGGTACTGCACCCCAGAAGTGAACCCAGCTAAGCCTTTTCGGCTTTCTGCCGCGGCACCTGTGCCCGCCGCTCACGGTCGCGACGCTCGATCGTGCCCCCGGGGTTGCTGGCTAGCTTGATCACGCCGATAACCAACAGAAGAACCGCGACTATCACTGCTATGACAATTATTCCCTGCACAGTATGAACTTATCGCGTATTCCGTTGCGGCGCAGACTAAGTTACAATGACGCGCCGATCGTCAACAGGGTCCGGCCGAGTGCCGATCGGCTCTCGATGACCGCGTGCGCGCGCTCGACTTGCTCGATCGGGAACGTCTGACCGATCACCACCTCCAGTCTGCCTGCGGCGACCTCGGTTTGAGCGCGTCGAGCGATGGCCGTCCAGTCGATTTCGCCGGCGACGACATCGAACAGACCGAGCACGGTGACGCCGCGGGCGGCGGCCGCCTCGGCGTTGGCGTGAGCGAAATCACCTGCGGCGGACCCGTATCCGAGGAAGATGCCGCCGTCGGCCGCGGCGGTCAGGGCCAGGCCGCCGAGCGCGCCGCCCGCGCCGTCGAAGACGACATCGGCACCCCCGCCGGTGATCTCACGCACCCGCTCGTCCCAGCCGTCGACGGTGTAGTCGACGACCTCGCTCGCGCCGAGCCGCTGCGCGAGGGCGAGCTTGTCGGCGCCGCGCGCGGCGGCCACCACCTGCGCGCCCGCCGCCACCGACAGCTGGGTGAGCAGCGTGCCGAGACCACCCGCGGCCGCGGTGATCAGCACCCACGAATCCGGGCCGACGGCCGCGCGGTCGAACACGGCGAACGCGGTGCGGCCGTCGTGGGCGAGCGCGACGGCCTGCTGGGTGCTCAGCCCGTCGGCGATCCGCACCAGGGTCTCGGCCTTGGCCAAGGCGTGTTCGGCGTAGCCGCCGGTGGGCACGCCGCCGCCGACACCGCTGGCGGCGGTCTGGGTGACGACGCGCTTGCCGAGCCAGCCGGAGTCGACCTCGGCGCCGACCGCCGAGACGACGCCGCCGATCGCGCCGCCGGGCACGTACGGCAGGCTCAGCGGGAAGAAGTCCCGGCCCCAGCCGCTGCGCAGCCGGGTGTCGAGGAACATCACATCGGCGACCTCGACATCGACCACCACTTCGGCCGGACCGGGTTGCGGCGCGGGCAGTTCCCGCACCTCGAGCACTTCCGGTCCACCGAATTCCTTGACCTGCACAGCACGCATCGCGACTCCCTCGTGGTATCTACACCGACGCGCTCAGCATGGAACCTGAAGTCGAGTTCAGGTCAAGAGGGGTGCGGCGTGGATCACCCGATCACGAGCCGCCACCGCAACTGCTGCTGGAACCACCGCCACAGCTGCTGCTCGATCCGCCGCCACAACTGCTGCTCGAACCACCGCCACAACTGCTGCTCGATCCGCCGCCGCAACCACTGCCGCTGCCGGAGCAACCGCTGCTACTGCCCCCGCCACAACTGCTGGTCGCGCCACCGCCGCAGCTCGATCCGGAGCCGTGCGGCCCGGTCGGCCCGTCGAAGAACCCGTAGGTCCCCGCCGACCCGGCCAGCCAGCTCTGATCGGTGAACCCCTGCGGGCCACGCGGCGGACTCAGCTTGCGAACCAGCACCACTACCGCCGTGACCAGCACCGCGAGACCGACCACCAAGAACGCGAGCACGATCACCAGCATCACCACCATGCCTGCAGGCTAGCCGCCCCACCCGTCCGCGGCAGCGCAGACGAGCGACCACCCAGGGGGCTTACAGTGACATCGTGGCGCTCTCGTTCCTTCGACGCGGTCCGCGACCGATCGACCTCGGCGCGGTCGATCGCACCGTCGCCGACCTGCGTTTCCCCGACGCGATCTTCAAGACCTGCCCCTGGCAGCCGCGCGAACTGGTGGAAACCGGTCTGCGCCAATGGTTGCGCTGCTGCGGCGCGGCGATGCGCGACGACCAGGTGATCGGGATGCCCTCGCACGCGGTCGACGAAGCCTGGCACGGGTTCATCCTGTGCACCCAGCAGTACGCGCGATTCTGTACCGACGCCTACGGCCGGTTCCTGCACCACTTCCCCGACGGCGCCGGCGACAGCGCACCCGATCACGGGTCCATGCTCGACCAGCTCGGCCGGACCGTGGTGGCCTGGTCGCTGGTGGCCGGACCGGACGAACAGTGCGTGCTGTGGGACCTCGACCGCAAGGTCGGCGTCGAGCAGCCGTGGGGCGTGGACGCCCGGCACGTCGCCGCCGTGCGGGAGCGACTGCGCCGGGCGTGACCGCGCGTCAGACCAGCTTCATCCGGCGGGCCGCGAACCGCACCGCGCCGGGCGCGAGCCGGTTGATCCGGTACTGCACCCACGATTCCGGCGTCACCGGCACGATGTCACGGCCGCCGCGCACCGCCTTCACGATCTGCGCCGCGACCTTGTCGGGGGTGTAACCGCGCCGCTCGTAGAGCTTGTCGAACTTGCGCTGGGTGGCCGCCTCGTCCTCGGCGGAGACACCCGAGATGCGGGTGGTGGCCACGATATTGGTGTGCACGATGCCCGGGCACACGGTCGAGACCGAGATGCCGCGCTCGGCCAGTTCGGCGCGCAGGCAGTCGGAGAACATGAACACCGCCGACTTGCTGGTGGCATAGGCGGCCATGTCGCGCTGCGGGCTGTAGGCCGCCATGCTGGACAGGTTCACGATGTGCCCGCCCAGGCCGCGCTCGGCCATCGCCGCGCCGAAAGCCCGGCAGCCGTTGACCACACCGCCCAGGTTGATCCGCAGGACCCGGTCGAATTCCGCGGACGGGGTGTCGAGGAAGCCGCCCGCCTGCCCGACACCGGCGTTGTTGATCAGGACGTCGGGCACGCCGTGCGCGGCGATGACGTCGTCGGCATGCGCACGGACCGCGGCCTCGTCGGACACGTCCAGCGCGTAGGCGTGCGCGACACCACCTTCGGCGACGATCAGCTCCGCCGTCTCCTTGGCGGCGTTCTCGTTCACGTCCGAGACCACCACCTCGCCGCCGAGCCGGGCGAAGGCCAGCGCGGTCTCGCGACCGATGCCGCTGCCCGCACCGGTGATCACCACCAGCTTGTTCTCGAATTCCTTACGGGTGCGGCCCACTTCGGCACGGGCGAGCCCGCGCGGGACCTCACCGCCGGCGAGCGCGTCGATCAGTTCCGTGGTGGCGGTGGCCAGCAGGTCGGGGTGCGAGAACGGCATCCAGTGCCCGGCGGGCACATCCCGACGCCACAGGCGAGCAGTCCACTTGCGGGAGTCGTCGTAGCCCGCGGGGCGCACGGCCACGTCGCGACCGGCCACGATCAGCTGCACCGGCACCTCGGTGCGCCGCTCGCGCGGCGACAGCATGCGCTGCACGATGTTCGCGCGATAGATGAGCAGGCCGTCGACCATGTCGCGGCGGAACGTGGGGCCGAGCACGACATTGCCGGGCGCGGTGTCGTTCATCAGCGCGACGGCGCGCTGCCACACCTTCTCGGTGCCGATGGCGCCGAAGGTGGCGCGCGGCAGCACCGGGGTCATGAAGAACGCGGTGTAGGCCGAGGACAGCGCCTGAGTCACCGGCTGCCAGATGTTGCGCGGGGTCGGTCGGGAGAGCCGGTCGCGCACCCAGGCGGCCAGGTGGTCGAGGTTCGGGCCCGACACCGAGGTGAACGAGGCGATCCGCTCGGTCGCCTGCGGCTCGCACACCGCCTCCCACACCTGCACCGAACCCCAGTCGTGGGCGAGCACATGCACCGGACGGTCGGGACTGACCGTGTCGATGACGGCGTAGAAGTCGCGGGCGAGTTCGTCGAGCCGGAAGTCGGCGGTGCGCTGGGTGCGGGTGGACTCGCCGTGGCCGCGGGTGTCGTAGGCGACGACGTGGAAGCGCTGCGCGAGTCGTGGAATCACCTTGTCCCACAGGTGGTGGGTGTCGGGCCAGCCGTGCACGAGCACGACGGTGTCGGCCGCGGGGTCGCCGTATTCGAACACGGCGAGCTCGAACTCGCCGTTGCGGACGGTGCGCCGGTTGGCGGCCTGCGTGGTGTCGACAGACATCTCTCTTCGGACTCCTTGTCCTGGAATCGAACTCACAGGTCGAGCACCAATCGCTCACCGTGCGAACGGGATACGCAGGCGAGCAGCTCGCCCGCGGCATGGTCGGCATCGGAGAGGGTGTTCTCCCGATGATCGGGCTCGCCCGCGAGCACCCGCACGACGCAGGTGCGGCAGAAGCCCTGCCGGCACGAGTAGGGCTGGTCGGGGCGGGTCGCGAGGATGGCGTCGAGCGCGCTGCGGTCGGCGGGGACCTCGATCACCGCACCGGTGGAGGCGAATTCGATCTCGAAGGCGGTGCCGTCCACGATCGGCGGCGGCGAGAACCGCTCGAAGTGCAGTTCCACCTGGGGCATGGCGCGCACCGCGGCGACGATCGCCGAGGTCATCGGGGTCGGGCCACAGGCATAGACCGCCGTGCCCGCGCCGACCCCGGGCAGCAGCGCCGCCGCGTCGGGCAGACCGTGCTCGTCGTCGGTGCGCACGACGACATGCTCGCCGAAGCTCTCCAGCTCGGCCAGGAACGGGATGGTGTCGCGCGAGCGCCCCGTGTAGACCATCGTCCACGGCACGCCGAGCCGGTGCGCGAGCCGCGCCATCGGCAGGATCGGTGTGATGCCGATGCCGCCGGCGACGAAGTGCAGGCGCTGCGCGGGCGAACCATGACCGGGAACCGCGAACGGGAAGGCGTTACGCGGACCGCGCACCACGAATCGGCTGCCCACCGGCAGTTCGTCGTGCACCTCGCGCGAGCCACCGCCGCCGTCGGGGATGCGGCGCACCGCGATCCGGTAGGCGCGCTCGTCGGCGGGGTCGCCGCACAGCGAGTACTGCCGCAGCAGGCCGGAGGGCAGCTCGAGATCCAGGTGCGCGCCGGGACGCCACGCGGGCAGCACCCGGCCGTCCGGCGCCTCCAGGCGCAGACTCACCACGTCCTGGTCGTGCGCGACGATCCGGCGCTCGGTGACCACCACCGGGAACCGGCGATCGTCGACGCGCGGGCGCACGTCACGACGGTTGACCAGGGCACTCCAGCGCAGCCGGGCGGTCGCGATCGCGTCGAGCACGCGGGTGCCGGGATCGTGGCGATGCTTGCCGTAGAGGTCGCCGGGCAGCGCCTGCGGCACCTCGCGCACCGTCACGAGGCCGCCGCCCTGGCCGCGGGCGACTGCGCGAGATAGGCGACAGCCTGCGCGGTCGAACCGACGTTCTCCGGGCTGTAGCCGGGCTGGAAGGTCGACAGCGCACTGATCAGCAGCGACGGGATGCCCGGCAACGCGCCGCGCCACATCGCGCCCAGGACCGAGGAGATCACCCGCGGGTACCCGTGGTCGGGCAGCTGCGGATCCTGCTGCACCAGGAACTTCGCGCCACGCACCAGCAGCGCGATGAAGATCGGGAACACCAGCATCATCGAGGCGCAGCGGCGCACGTAGCCGACGCCGAAGTACTCGGCGACGTCGTGAGCGACGTTACGGTGCTCGACCTCCTCGGCACCGTGCCAGCGGAACAGATCGGCCATGCGCGGGTCGGCGCCGAACTTCTCCAAATCGGCGTTGATCACCCAGTCGCCGAGCCAGGCGAAGAAGTGCTCGAGGCAGGCGATGAACGCGAGCCGTTCGATCAGCATCTGCCGTCCGGCGCGGTCGTCACCGCCACGGGGGCCCAGCGTCTTGCGGAACAGGTATTCCATCTGCCGCACGTAGGGCGCCGCGTCGATGCCGTTGGCGGTGAGCACGTCGTGCAGGACCTTCTCGTGGGTCTCGGCGTGCATCGATTCCTGCCCGATGAAACCGAGCATGTCCTCGCGCAGCTTCTCGTCCTTCACGTAGGCCAGCGCCTCGCGGTAGGTCACGATGAACATCCGCTCGCCCTCGGGCAGCAGCATGTTCAGCGCGCTGATCAGGTGGGATGCGTACGGTTCGGCCGGCATCCACTGCAGATCGACATCCGACCAGTCGAAGGTCACGTTGCGGGCATGCAGGGCGACCTTGCCGGGATCTACCTCCGGTCGCCGTACGGCCCGGCGAAGTAGCTTCATCGGTACTCCTCGTCCTACCGCGCGTTGCTCGGTCGAGCGCCGGCGCCACGGTGCGCCGGTCGTGCGGTAAGGAAATGATACATGTACGTAGTATTCGAGGTAACACCTATTTTGCCGCGTTTTTCGCCGAAGTCAGGAAGCGAGCAGTGCCACGAACGGGAGCGCGACCAACATCGCGCAGACGGCGATATTGAGCCGTTTGTACTCGACGAGCACGGCGGCGAACTCCCGCAGGATGGCGCTGGGCAGGTAGTAGCGGGCGGTCGGCGCACCGACCGCCTGGGCGTCGAGGCCGACGGATCGGGCGAGCAGCGCGGTGCGCAGCACATGGAAATTGCTGGTGACCAGCACAATGTCGCGGTCGACCCCCTGCCTGGCCAGCAACTCCCTGCTGAACAGCAGGTTCTCCCTGGTGCTCGTCGACCGGTCCTCGGGCAGCACGTCCTGGGCGGGCACGCCGTGTTCGGCCAGGTAGGCGCTCATCGCGTCGGCCTCGGAGACCTTCTCGTCGGAGCCCTTGCCGCCACTGGGCACCAGCAGCGGAGTACGGCCCCGTGCCTGAGCCGCGTGCCAGATGCCCAGGGCCCGGTCCAGCCTGCTCGCCAGCAGCGGCGGCACCCGGTCGCCCAGCAGTCCCGCGCCGTGCACGACGATCGCGGCGGCGTTGTCGGTGCGGGTGGCCATGCCGTAGACCACCGAATAGAGCAGAAACGCCGACAGCACGAAGCCCAGGTAGGCGGCGACGAGGACGACGGCGAGCAGCAGCACGCCGAGCACCTGCCACCGCGCGACCACCGCGACCACCAGCAGCCCGTACGGGACGAGCAAAGCCAGGCCCAGGCCGAGCGAGAGCAGATTGGCCGCCCGCACGCCTTCCCGGCGCAACATCACCACCCCGTTGACCATCAGCAAACCCGCCAGCACCAGCACGAGCAGCGGCGACAGCACCAGCGCCAGCGCGAGCAACAACTCCGGCCCCGCTCCCTCCGCGCCGGCGGACACCAGCGCCCCACCCGCGCAGAGCAGCCCGAGCAGCAACAGCACCCCGTTACCGAACCGGCGACGCTCCTGACGGAAGCGCAGCGCGAAGATCCCGAGCAGAACCACACCGACCACCAGCAAGATCACCAGGCCACCCTATCCGGCTACCGGCAGGCAACCTCGATGTCGCAGGTAGGGGTCATCCGGCCGAGGCGCGGTGCCGGAACCGGCGCACCAGCGCCGCCGGATCCCAGGCACCGCCGCGCCCCCGGGTGAGCGGGTAGCAGGCGAAGCCGAGGGCGGCGGCGCTCGCGTGTCCCACGTCGGTGAACGTGCGATCGACGAAGACCGGCGGCAGCACGACCGCGAGCACGCCCAGGACGTAGAGCCACCGCCACGGCGTCACCAGCCGGTAGGCCAGCACCGCCGCGACGCCGGCCAGCGCGTAGCTGACGCCCACGTCGAGGGTGTACATCGCGCGTTCGGGTGCGTCGTCGTGGCGGATCGCCCACAGCAGCACGCCTTCGCTGAGGTAGGTGGCGCCGACATGGGCGAGCACCGCCACCGCGAGCCAGCGCAGCGTGCCGAGCCAGCGTTCGGCATTGGCGTGGAAAAGAGTGAACAGCACCGCGTAGGCGAACCAGCTGCCCCCGTCGGTCCAGAACGCGCTGCCGATCAGCACCCGGATGGGGTCCTCGGCCAGATGATGCAGATTGGTCGACCGGTGGCCCAGCCATTGGCGCGCCTCGTCGTCGGGCAGCCGCCGGATGATGATCGTGGTCACCGCGAGCGCGGCCAGCCACAGGTAGGTCCCCGGCGCGCTGCGGACCCACCGCCCCACCGCCACCGCGCCTGCTCGAGCCCGCCCGCTGCCAGATGCGCTCACCATCTCAGTGTGCCGGATCTGCCCGGGACCGCGGTGCGCGGCGCGAGGACCGTTTCCGGTCGGGCTGCCCGGGTAGTCGCCGGATGCGGGGGCACCGAGTGAGCGTGCGCGAGGGGCAGGTGAGTGGCGTGATCCGGGTCGGCACCTCCGGCTGGCAGTACCGCGATTGGCGCGGTGTGCTGTATCCGGAGGGCCTGCCGACGCGACGCTGGCTCGAGCACTACGCCGACGCGTTCGCCACCGTCGAGTCGAACAATGCCTTCTACCGGCTGCCGAGCCGGGAGACCTTCGCCGCCTGGCGGGAGCGCACCCCGGCCGACTTCGTGATCGCGGTGAAGGCCAGCCGCTATCTCACCCACATCAAGCGATTACGGGATCCCGCCGAACCGGTGCAGCGCCTGCTCGACCGGGCCGACGGCCTCGGCGACCGGCTGGGCCCGATCCTGCTGCAACTGCCGCCGACCCTGCGCGCCGATCCCGCGCTGCTCGACGACTGCCTGCGCTGCTTCCCCGCCACGGTGCGGGTCGCCGTCGAGCCGCGGCACGCGTCGTGGTGGACCGGCGAGATCCGTGCGGTCCTGGAATCGCGGAACGCGGCGCTGGCCTGGGCCGATCGCGACTCGCGCCCGGTCACCCCGCTGTGGCGGACCACCGACTGGGCCTACCTGCGCCTGCACGCCGGACGCGCCACTCCCCCACCGCATTACGGTCGCCGGGCGCTGGCGAGCTGGGTGGACCGGCTGCTCGACGCCGGGCCGGGCGATGCCGACGGCTACGTCTACTTCAACAACGACCACGGCGGTGCCGCCGTCGAGGACGCCGTCACCTTCGCCCACCTCGCCGACGCGGCGGGCGTGCGGGTCAGCCGAGTGCCCGGGTAGGTGTGGACACCCGACCGCGACCGCACCGATGAATTCTGGGTGGATCCGTCGTCGATACCGGTGGATACACCGACAGCGGTGGGCCTGTGCCGGGACCGTTCCAGCGCGGGCAGAAGCACACGGAGGCAACGATGAGCGTCGACAACCCCGCGCACGAACACCCGGACGAGACGGGCGAGCGGGCGGGCGGGCCGCACAGCCCCAGGGTGCTGGTAGCGGGGGCGAGCATCGCGGGGCCCGCGCTCGCGCACTGGCTGCACCGGCGCGGGGCCGAGGTGACGGTGGTGGAACGGGCCCCCGCGCTGCGTCCCGGGGGACAGGCGGTGGACGCACGCGGGGTGAGCAGGGAGGTCATCCGGCGCATGGGGCTCGACGCGCGGGTGCGCGCGGCCCGCACCGAGACCGCGGGCGCGCACACCGTGGACGCGACCGGGACCGTGCTGGAGACCGTCCGTGCGGACGACGACGGCGGCGACGGCTACATCGCGGAGATCGAGATCCTGCGCGGTGACCTGTCCCAGGTGCTCTACGACGACACCCGCGACGACGTCGAGTACCTGTTCGGCGACCGGATCGCGACGCTCACCCAGGACCCGGACGGGGTCGACGTGACCTTCGAGAGCGGCGACCGGCGGCGCTTCGACCTGGTGATCGGGGCGGACGGGCTGCACTCGGCACTGCGGGCGATGGTCTTCGGGCCGCACGAGCGATTCCTCCGCCACCTCGGGCTCGTGCTGGCCTTCTACAGCGTGCCCAACGAGTTCGGGCTGGACCGCTGGCTGATCGAGTACCAGCAGTCCGGTCGCTCCGCGATTCTGCGGCCGCTGCGGGACACCACCCGGGCGATGGCGATCTTCTCCTTCCCCTCGGGGGACTTCGACATCGACCACCGCGACATCGCGGCCCAGCAGCGCCTCCTGCGCGAGCGGATGGCCGGTATGGGCTGGTCGACCTCGCGCATCCTCGCCCACCTGGACGACACCCCGGACTTCTACCTCGACCAGGTCGCCCAGGTGGTGATGGAGCGCTGGTCGAACGGCCGGGTGGGGCTGCTCGGGGACGCGGCCTTCAGCTCGTCGCCGATGTCCGGACAGGGCACCGGGCTGGCTCTGGTCGGCGCCTATCTGCTGGCCGGCGAGCTGGCCGCTGCCGGCTGGGACCCGGAGGCCGGATTCACCGGCTACGAGCGGCGGATGCGCTCGTTCGTCGAGGCCAACCAGGAAATCGGCAGGCTGCACGCGCAGAGCTTGACCGCCGCACCGGGCGAGGCCGCGACCGAGTGGGACTTCGACCTGATCGACCGCGCGATCAACGGCATCGAGCTGCCCGACTACGCGGGACTGCCGGACTCCGGTGTTCCGGTCGAAGCGCCGGTCACGGCGTCGCCGAAGCCATGAAGGCCCCGCCGCGGGGCGGGGCCTTCGGCCGGAAGGCGAGCCACGATCAGCGCTGCGCCGCGCGGGCGGCGATCACCAGCCGGGATCGGTATCCAGCGGAACGTTTATCCAGCTCGGGCGAGCGGGGTCGAGTTCGAGGTGCTGGGTGCGCAGGCCGCTCTCGTTCAGCAACGGCCGCAACGGGATTCCGCTGGGGAAGTTGCTCGCGAAGACGTCGATGCGCAGCCGGTGCCCCGGCAGCAGGACGCCGTCGGTGGCGCGGATGCCGATGTCGATCGTGGTCGGCTCGCCCGGGACGACCGGCTGACGGGTGTCCAGGGTGAGGATCGGGTACGGGTCGGTGTAGTCACCGTTGGGCGAGCGGGTCGACTTGCCGTCGTCGACCGCGCGCAGCGAGGCCACCAGCTGACCCTGCGACCAGACCGTCGACCGGCCGTCGGGCGCGACGTCGTTCACCGTGACGGTCCAGTAGCCGTCGGTCGCGTCGAGCACCGTGTTCAGGTGCGCGGCGATCGCGCCGGAGATCCGGGTCGCCTGGGTGACCGGAGCGGTGGTGAAGGTCAGCGCCGCGCCCTCACTGATCCGCGCGTCCTTGGCGCACACGTCCGGCAGCGGGATCAGCCCCGCCGTGCCCTGCGCGGCGTCCCGCGAGCAGATGGTCGTCAGGCTCGGATCCACCGATACCCGCTGCGCGGCACCGGGTGCGCCGACGAGACTGCCGTCGAAGCGGGCGCCCGGCGCCGAGCCGGACGACGCGGGGTCGAGGTACATCCGCCGGTACTGCATGCCGGGCCGCGGGAAGGCGACGTCGGTCGTCCACTGCTCACTGCCCTGCTGCCACAGGGTGACCGGCTCGTAGCGGTCGACTCCGTTGTCGATGCCCTTGAGCCACTTGTCGAACCACGCCCGCTGCAACGACTCCAGCGGCGCGGGCGCACCGGCCTGGCCCAGACCCGAACTCACGGTCACGTGGTAGACGTTGCCCATGACGAGCTTCTTCTGCTCGGCGGGCACATCGACGGCGTTGTAGATGCGCGGGGTCGAGTAGGTGAAGATGTCGTGCCAGCCGCCGTAGAGGAAGGTCGGCACCCGCACCTGGTCGGGCTGCCCGACCCAGGCGGTGCGCAGCGGGCTCTCGTCGTCGAGGATGCTGGCCATCTCCGGCGGGATCTGGTCCACGCTCGGCGTGGTCAGGGCCGCGATGAGCACATTGAAGAAGGTGAACGGGTCACGCACCCGGTCGCCGAGCCACGTCCAGTCGAACTTGCCGGAAAAAATCGACACCAGGTCCGGCAGCAGCTTCGCCCCGTCGACGGCGAGCAGCCACGGCGGGATGAAGCCGACGCCCAGCGCGCCGCCGGGCGCGGCCACATCGCGGATCAGGTCGCTACCGGGCACGATCGGGAAGATCGCCTTGAGCGCGGCGGGATGGCGCTGCGCGGTCTGGAGCTGATTGATCCCCGAGTAGGAGATGCCGCTCATCCCGATCTTGCCGTTGGACCAGCCCTGCGCGGCCGCCCAGTCGACGACCTCGACGCCGTCGAGCTGTTCGCGTTCGCCGAACACCTGCCAGGTGCCCTGGGAGAATCCGGTGCCGCGCACATCGACGACGACCTGGGTGTAGCCGCCGCGGATCAGGTTCCGGTCGACACCGAAGGTGCGGGCGGCGCCGCCGGGCAGCGCCTTCATCATGTCGCTGAGGCTGCTGAAGCCGAACGCCGAGAAGTCCAGGTTCTGCAGCACCGGCAGCAGCACGTCGGACAGGCCGGGCACGGCGAGCGCCGAGTCGGCGACGTTGGACACCAGCTTCGTGTACGGCGTCATGTTGACGATGGTGGGCGTCGGCTCGGTGATCGGCTGGCCGTCGGCACCCGCCGGGTGATAGACGTTGGCTTTCAATACCGTTCCGTCACTCATCGTGATCGGCACGTCCCACTCGATGAAGACGTTCGGGTATTGCTGCGGGCCGTTGTGGGTGGCGACGAACTGCGCGTCCAGCCCCCCGTCGGCCGGCAACGCCTGGCCGACCGGGGCCGATGCGACAGCGCCCGCGAACACGACGACGGATGCGACCAGCGCGGCCAGTCGCCCTCGATTTTTGATCATGCTTCGGTCTCAGCCCTCCACCATCGGGAACCACGACGTTCCCGTACCGGGAAGTAACGTAGCCTGCGTCACGTTCGATCGCAAGAACATGTTCTCGGCCCCTCCCCCGCAACCACCGGCCGCCGCGCCGACCCGCACGAGCCACCTGACAGAATCGATGGCGTGAACGCGCCCGATATCGATGCCGACGGACGCAGGTACCGCGGCGCCGCACCCGGACAGCGTCAGCAGGAACGGCGTGCCCGGCTCATCGAGGCGGCCACCGAAGCCTTCGGCACCGACGGCTACCGCAACACCACCGTCACCACCATCTGTGCCGCGGCCGGCGTCGGGAAGCGGTACTTCTACGAATCCTTCACCGACAGCGAGGACCTGCTGCTCGAGGTGTATCGCGAGGTCACCGCGCGGATGCTGGAGGCGATCCACGTCGGCATCGGCGACCTCGACGCCGATATCGACACCAGGGTGCGCGGCACGCTCACGGCGTACTTCCAGCTCATCCTCGACGATCCCCGCGTGCCGCGGATCGCCTTCTTCGAGATCCTCGGCGTGAGCCCGACCGTCGACCGCGCCTACCACGATGTGCTCGACGCGCTGGTCGACATCTGCCTGGCGCTGTTGACGCCGTATGTGGATCTGGACTCCCATCCCGCGCCGAGCGCGCGGATGGTCGTGCTCGGGCTGGTCGGCGCGATCCTGATCATCGCCCAGAAATGGGTGCTCGACGACTACCGTCAGCCGCTGGCCGATGTCGTCGACAGCGGTTGCCTGGTGGTCGGCGCGGTGCTGGACCGGATCAGCGCGGACGCCGAATAGGGTTGCCCTGGAGCGTTCTCCGGGCGCCGATGCCGTCGAGCAGAGCGGCGAGACCCAACCGGAACGTCCCGTCCGGGGCGGCGTTGCAGCCCGTGCCCGCCGGCTTCCCGGCGTGGACCTGGACCCTCCAGAAGGTCCGCAACACCGTGGATTTCGGCGGCGCCCTGCTCGGCCTGGCGATCTCGGTCCTCGGCTGAGATCGCCGAACCCCGGTCAGGGGATCGCGAGGACGGCCACTCCCACGAGTACGTCGACCAGACCGCAGAACTCCGCGAAGGTACGCGCGACCGTGCGCCGCGCGTGCCGATGTTCGTAGTCCCACAGACCGTGCCCGATCCAGCCCGCCGCGACCAGGACCCGCGCCCACCCGATATCCACGTGCTGCGCCGCCACCGCGAGCACCGTGAACAGCGCGAAACCCGCGAGCTGCGCCAGAAACGGCCGATCGACCCGGTCGTGGCGCAGCGCCAGGGCCACCGCGAGCGCCGCCACCACCGCCAGCACGACCGTGGTCGGCACCAGGTCCTGCACCGACAGCAGGCCGAACAGGACGCCGAGCGCGCCGAAGACAGCCCATGTGCGATCCGGCCTGCCGAGGGCCGCGGTGACCAGATAGATCAGCGGCAACACGACCAACAGCTCCGCCAGCGCCCGCACCGTGCTCTCCGCGCCCGTCGGCCAGATCAGCAGCACCAGCCCGAGCGCGACGACACTCGGCCAGCGCCGCGGCATCGCCGCACCGATTCTGCTGTATCCCAAGGACATTCGTTGGTCCGATACCGTCATGACCCGCCTCCGTCGATCGCCGTTCCCTCAGCCTGGTGCGCGCGAACGCGACATTCGACAGCCGCGGCCGACCCTGTCCGTTTTCTTGTGATTCCTGGCAGAACAGACCCGCGAGGACGACGCCCGGCCCACCTACACTGGGCCGTATGGGCGCACGGACTGTTGCCGTCATCGGCTACGACGGCGCCGAGCTGCTCGACCTGGCCTGCGTCACCACCACCCTCGACGGCGCCAACCGGCTCGGCGCCGATCCGCCGTATCGGGTCGAACTGGCCACGCGCGGCGGGCGGACCATCACCTGCGATTCCGGGCTGCGGTTGCACGGGCAGGCCCGGTGGGAGCGCCTCACCGGCCCCCTCGACACCTTGATCGTCTCCGGCGGTCTCGGCCATCTGGACGCGGCGCGCGACACCGCACTGGTCGCGCATGTCCGCAGGCTCGCCGCGGTGAGCCGCCGCGTCGCCTCGGTCTGCACCGGGGCGAGCGTGCTGGCCGCGGCCGGACTGCTCGACGGCAGGCGGGCGACCACGCACTGGATCGCCGCCGACATGCTGGCCGCCGAATATCCGCGCGTCACCGTCGATCCCGATCCGATCTACATCCGTGACGGCCGCGTCGCCACGGCGGCGGGGATGACCAGCGCGATCGACCTCATGCTCGCCTTCGTCGAGGAGGACCACGGCGCCGAGCTGGCCCGCCAGGTCGCCCGCGGCCTGGTGACCTATTTGCAGCGGCCCGGTTCACAGGCGCAGATGAGCATGTTCACCGCGCAGCCGCACGCCGAGCACGCGCTGGTCCGGCGGGTCACCGCGCATATCGCCGCGCATCTGTCCGAGGACCTGTCCACCGCGACGCTGGCCGCCAGGGAAGGCGTGAGCGCACGTCACCTGACCAGGCTGTTCGGCAAACATCTCGGCGTCACCCCCGGCCGCCACATCCGCCGCGCGCGGGTCGAGGCCGCCGCGCAACTGCTCGTCCACACCACGACCCCGGTCGCGGTGGTCGCGACCCGCTGCGGCTTCGGGACCGCCGAATCACTGCGGCAGGCCTTCGTCCGCCGATTCGGGGTCGCCCCCGCCCACTACCGGGCGACATTGTCGCGTCCCGCCCCCGACACCGAGCCGGAACCGGTGCCGGTCAGCCGATCCCGGCGGTGAAGGCGGTGAATCGCTCGGCGATGCGGTCGGGGTACTCGCCGTTGATGGCGTGGGACGCGTCGGGCCAGACCTCGACCTGCGCGCCGGGGATCAGGCGCGCGGTGGCGGCGGCCCGGTCGGCGTCGTGCACGATGGAGCGGCCCGCGAACAGGGCCAGGACCGGCACCGTCAGAGCGCGCAGCTGGTCCTCGGTGGGGCGCGGGAGCAGCGGCTGGGCGCCACGGTAGTCCGTCATCCCGGCGGCGATCAGCCTGCCCTCGGGAATCGAGTCGTCGACCGGGACACCGCCGGAGATCCAGCCCAGCAAGCGGTTTCGCAGCCCGGTCGGCAGGGCGGGGACCGCACTGCCCAGCGAGACGACGATCATCTTCCAGCTCAGCCGGGCGAAGGTATCGGCCGGATCGAGCAGGGTGATCGAGGCGACGCGCTCCGGACGATGCAGCGCGGTCTGCACGGCCAGGTTCGCGCCGATGCTGACACCGAGCAGATGGGCCCGCCGGACCCCCAGTCCCACCAGGGTTTCGGCGATCCAGGTCGCCTGATCCGACCCATCGGTCAGCGCCGTGGTCTGCCCGCTCGCGCCCGGCTCACCCACGCTGTCCACCGACCAGACCGTGCGCCGCGCCATCAGGCCCGGCAGGTTGGTGGCCCACATCGGCGTCGAGGCCTGGCGGCCGGACAGCAAGACCACGGGGGTGTCGCCGCCGGGACCGAAGCGGTAGGCGCGCACGGGACCGAACGAGGTCGGCACCGCGGCGATGGCATCGGGCGGCGGAAGTTGGGCCATGCCCGCGCGGTAGGCGGCGGCGAAGTGCTCGAAGCTCGCCCGGTCGGGGAAGTATCCGACCTTGTCCGCGGGTCGGCCGATCGTGGGAGCAAGGAACAACCCGTCCGCGGCCATATCGCCGAGCGTAGACCGCTGACCTGAGCGTATCCCGCAGCCGCGGTCGGCACGTGGTCAGCGCCCGCGCAGCAGGGCGACGATCGCGTCCTGATTCCTCCGCTCGGCGTTGTCCAGCGCGGTGCGGCCGTCCGCGTCGCGGATCCGCGGGTCGGCGCCCGCGTCGAGCAGCGCGGTCACGGTCTCCTGGTAGCGCTGCGAGCCGTCGCCGTAGACGATCGCCTCCTGCAGCGCCGTCCATTTCGGCGTGTTGACGTGGTTCACGTCGACGCCCGCCGCGATCAGCAGGCGCACGGTGCTCACGTGCCCGTGCTCACTGGCGGGAATGAGCGCGGTCCCGCCGTAGCGATTGACGCTTCGCAGGTCGGCGCCGTGGCGCAGGACCGGCTCGAGGATCTCGTCGAAGCCCTCGGCACCGGCGTAGAGGTAGGCGGAGTCCTGCAGGTCGTCCTTGGCGTCGACGTCGGCGCCCGCGTCGATGAGAGCCACCGCCGCCGCACTCGCCCGGTTCTTGGTGGCGGCGATCAGCGGCGTCCGGCCCTGGTCGCCGCGCGTTTCCAGATCGGCACCCCGAGCGATCAGGTCACGTACGCGCGCCGCGTCGTTGCTCGCGGCGGCGGCGAACAGGTCGTCGTCGAGGCTGTGGTCGAGCTGCCGGGTGGTCGGCGGCGCCTGGATGGGGGCCTCGGTGGTCACCGTGGTGGCCGGAGCGGCGGACCGTACGTCCGGATCGGCGGAACAGGCGCCGATACCCACCGCCAGCACGGCGAGCGCGAGCACGCTCGCGCGGGCGCCACGGATGGTCGAACGAGCCGGGTGCATGGGTTCTCCTCTGGTCAGGTCCCCTCCACCGTGCCCAGCGAGTGCCATCGCGTCCAGGACGCAGTACCGATCATCGCCATCGACACCGTCTATGGCGTGTCGCGGTAACCACGCGGTGAACAGCGCAGAACCATCGCGCTCGCCGTATTGCCCTGCGCGCCAGCCGATGTCCACACTGAGAGCCGTCCGACAGCGCGGTCGACACCTCCGCGGCCCGCACGGTCTCCCTGCCCCGCGCATCACGACGGGCGGCGATCACCACGAGCCGAAGGACGCGCGATGCCGTTTCTGCTGATCTCCGGAGTCTTCGTCGCCAAGGGCGCCCAGCCCGACGGCGACTCGGTGCGCTTCCGTCCCGACGACCCCACCCTGTGGGACCGGGTGGGCGGCCCACATCGGGTGAAACGCAACGCCTCCGGCGCCGCGCAGTTGCGCCTGGACGGCATCGGTTCGCTGGAGACGCACTACACGCCCCGCCACGGCACCCGCACCCACCAACCGTTGCCGCTCGCCCACGCCGCCGCCGAGGAGCTGCTCGCCTGGCTGGGCTTCACCGGCGTGGTGCGCGATGCGAACGAGACCGTCACCGCCGCGGATCAGGCCGAGGTGCCCGGTTTCATCCTGACCCGGGGCGCCGATCTGCACGGCCGGTGTGTCGCCTTCGCCGGGCGCGGCGCCTCGCCCGACAGTGCGGGCGCCGAGATGTTCGTCGACGTGGCCCTGCTGCGACTCACCCTCAATCACCACCAGCTGGCCACCGGCCTGGCCTACCCGACGTTCTATCGCAGCCTGTTCCCCGCCCTGCGGACCGAGTTCGCCGCGGTCGCCACGGCCGCCGCGACCGCGGCGACCCCGCTCGGTGTCTGGGCGGCCGACGCGACGACCACCGGCGCCGCGATCACCTCGCCGACCGCCCTGTCCGACGAGGTGGTGCTGCTACCGAAGCTGTTCCGCCGCCTGGTCGACTACCTCGCGCTCGACGCGATCACCGTGGTCGACGGCCCGACCGTGCGCCTGACCCACCCGCCGACGGATCTGGTCTTCGACGAGAAGTAGCCGGGTGAGATACCTCGTTCCCGGGGTACCCCTGGGACATGACTACTCACGAGGACCAGCAACTCGACGAGGTCATCGAACGGTTGACCATCCGGTATCCGACCGTCGCCCCCGCCGAGATCGCCGACATCGTCCGCCGGACCCACGACCAGTTCGCCCGGGCCCACGTCCGCGACTTCGTCCCGCTGCTCGTCGAGCATCACGTGCAGGACGCGCTCGGCACCCGGACCGGCCGGATCCCACCCATCCCGATGTGATCCGGCGCCGGACCCCGCTAGCGTTGACGACGACGTCAACCTAGGAGGTCCGTATGCCCGACACCGTTCGCGGAGTCATCGCCCGCGCGAAGAACGCGCCGGTCGAAACCGTCGATATCGTGATTCCCGATCCCGGGCCGCACGATGTGGTCGTCCGCGTCCAGGCGTGCGGGGTCTGCCACACCGATCTGCACTACCGCGAGGGCGGGATCAACGACGAGTTCCCGTTCCTGCTCGGCCACGAGGCGGCGGGTGTCGTCGAGTCGGTCGGCGCGGCGGTCACCCATGTCGCCGAGGGCGATTTCGTCGTGCTGAACTGGCGCGCGGTCTGCGGCGAGTGCCGGGCCTGTCGGCGCGGTCGCCCCTGGTACTGCTTCGACACCCACAACGCCAGCGTGCCGATGACGCTCACCGACGGCACCCCGCTCACTCCGGCGCTCGGCGTCGGCGCGTTCGCCGACAAGACCCTGGTGCACGAAAAGCAGTGCACCAAGGTCGATCCCGAGACCGATCCGGCCGTGGCCGGACTGCTCGGCTGCGGTGTGATGGCCGGCATCGGCGCGGCGGTGAACACCGGCGCGGTCTCGCGCGGCGACAGTGTCGCGGTGATCGGCTGCGGCGGCGTCGGTGACGCGGCCATCGCCGGCGCCTTCCTCGCCGGCGCGGGCACCATCATCGCGATCGATCGCGACCCGCGAAAGCTGGAGTGGGCCAGGGACTTCGGTGCCACCCACACCATCGACGCGAGCACCGCCGATGTGGTCGAGCAGATCAAGGAGCTCACCGACGGATTCGGTGCCGACGTGGTGATCGACGCGGTCGGGCGCCCGGAGACCTGGAAGCAGGCGTTCTACGGCCGCGACCTGGCAGGCACCGTGGTGCTCGTCGGCGTCCCGACCCCGGACATGACCCTGGACATGCCGCTGATCGATCTGTTCTCGCACGGCGGCGCGCTGAAGTCGTCCTGGTACGGCGATTGCCTGCCCGAACGCGACTTCCCGATGCTCATCGACCTGCACCGCCAGGGCAGGCTGCCGCTGGATCGCTTCGTCACCGAGCGCATCGGCGTCGACGAGGTCGAGCAGGCGTTCGCCGCCATGGGCGAGGGCAAGGTGCTGCGCTCGGTGGTGGTCTGGTGAGTGCCCGCATCGAGAAGGTCGTCACCTCGGGCACTTTCGCGCTCGACGGCGGCACCTGGGACGTCGACAACAATGTGTGGCTGATCGGTGACGACACCGAGGTGCTGGTGGTCGACGCCGCTCACGATGCCGACGCCATCGCCGCCGCGGTCGGTGCCCGGCACGTCACCGCGATCCTGTGCACGCACGGCCACAACGACCACGTGACCGTCGCGCCGGAGCTGTCCCAGCGACTCGACGCGCCGGTCCTGCTGCATCCGGGCGACGAGCCGCTGTGGCGGATGACCCACCCCGACGCCGCCTACCGCTCGCTGGCCGATATCGACCGGATCACGGTGGCGGGCACCGATATCGACCTGCTGCACACTCCGGGCCACTCCCCCGGCTCGGTCTCGCTGCACCTGCCGGAGTTGTCGGCGCTGTTCACCGGCGACACCCTGTTCGCGGGCGGACCCGGCGCCACCGGCCGTTCCTTCTCCGATTTCGGCACCATCATCGATTCCATCCGCGACCGGCTGTTCGCCCTCCCGGACGATACGACGGTGCACACCGGCCACGGCCCCGACACCGCGATCGGCGACGAACGTCCCGCGCTCGCGGACTGGATCGCCCGCGGTCACTGAGCCCGCCGGAAGTGTCCGCCGCATCCGTCGGCGGGCACTCCCGGACGCTCGAATCCATCGCGCCCCAGGAGCCGGTCAGCCGATCCGTCGGGCGCGAACCAACGCCAGCCCGCCGAGCGCCGCGCCCAGCACCCCGACCACGCCGGCGATGTACCCGCCCGCGATCCCGTTGCCGGTGCCGAGACCACCGTCGGCGGTGACCACGACGAACACTCCGACAACGGCGGCGATCACCGCCGCGCCCACCGCGAACGCGGCCCGGACACTCGACGGCCGCGCCAGCGCGATCCCGCCGAGGACGGCCCCGAACAGGGCGAGAAACGCGGCCGAGGTCGCGATCGCGCGGTCGGCGGTCAGGCCGTAGGCGTCCGCGACGAGAACGGTCGACGCGGACGCCGGCGCGGCCGAGACGAGCCCGGCGCCCAGAACGGCGGCGACGGCGCCGGGGAGGTGACGGAAAGACGACATGGGGTGCTCCTTCGATCTGCTGCGTACCGCTCGATCGTCGCCCCGCGCCCCGGGTCCGGTCGTCGTGCGACCGTGGACAATCCACGCTGCCACGCCCGCGGTATCGGCTACCACCGAGGCGGTAGCACCGGCTCGGATACCGCGAGCGCGGTAGTCGCGGATCATCCCGTCGCCGGACTCGCCGCGCCGCCGATCGGACTAGGGTGCTGGCATGAGCAGGGCATGGATCGGCGACTGGGCGATCGCGGTCGGCGTGGCTGCGGTCCTGCTGATCACCGCGCTGACCCGGCAACCGTCCCCGACCGAGACGCGGCCCCTCGGATACGCGTTGCTGGTCGCCGGTGGACTGGCGCTGGCGGCCCGGCGCCGGGCGCCGGTGGCGGTGCTGGTGGCGACCGGAGCCTGCGCGCTGGGGTCCCAGGCACTCGGATTCGACGTGCCCGCCGTCGCGTTCCTGTTCGCGGTGTACTTCGCCATGCGCGCGGGCCACCGCTGGGTGACGCTCGCCGCCTCGATCCTGCTCCTGGCGACCCTTCCGCTCGCCGCCATGCTCTCCCTGCACGACACCGCCGCCGCGCTCGCCCGGTCCCGCGACGCGCTCGAGATCGCCTGGCTGATCGCGGCGGCCGCCGCCGGTGAGGCGCTGCGGCAGGCCGAGCGCCGCGCCGACGAGGCCGAACGCACCCGGGAGGAGACCGCGCGCCGCCGCGCCGACGAGGAACGCCTGCACATCGCCAGGGAACTGCACGATTCGCTCACCCATCAGATCTCGGTGATCAAGGTGCAGTCCGAGGCGGCCGTCCACGTCGCGCGCAAACGCGGCGAGGAGGTGCCCGAGGCGCTGCTGGCCATCCGGGAGGCCGGGCGCGAGGCGGCCCGCGAGCTACGGGCGACGCTGGAAGCGCTGCGCGACGACGGCGCACCGCGGCCGGGGCTCGCCCACGTCGGCGAACTGGTCGAGCGCGTGCGCCTGTCGGGCGTCGACGCGACGCTGACCATCGCGGGCACCCGCACCGATGTCCCCGCCGCCGTCGACCGGACCGCCTACCGGATCGTGCAGGAATCGCTCACCAATGTCACCCGCCACGCGCACGCGGACACGGCTTCGGTGCGCATCGATTACGGCGCGGACACTCTCGTGGTCGACGTCGCCGACGACGGCCGGGCCACCCCCGCCACCGCGCCGCTGCCCGGTGTCGGCCTGCTCGGGATGCGCGAGCGGGTGACCGCGCTCGGTGGGCACCTGCATGCCGCGCCGCGCGTCGGCGGCGGATTCGCCGTGCACGCCGAATTACCGGTGGTGCGAGCGTGATCCGGGTGCTGCTGGTCGACGACCAGCCGCTCATCCGCAGCGGCTTCCGGGCGCTGCTCGACATCGAGGACGATATCGAGGTCGTGGCCGAGGCGGCCGACGGACGCGAAGGCGTCGACCTGGCCCGGCGGCACCTGCCCGACATCGCCCTCATCGATATCCAGATGCCGAGCGTCGACGGCATCGAAGCGACCCGCCGCATCGCGGCCGACCCGGCTCTGGCCGCGGTGCACGTCGTCATCCTGACCAACTACGGCCTCGACGAATACGTCTTCGACGCGCTGCGCGCGGGCGCGGCGGGGTTCCTCGTCAAGGACATCGAACCCGAGGACTTCCTGCACGCCATCCGGGTGGCCGCCCGCGGCGACGCCCTGCTCGCCCCCTCGATCACGCGCCGCCTCATCGCCCGCTACGTCACCCAGCCCCCGCACACCCCCGCCACGGATTCGGCACTGCGCGAACTCACCGCCCGCGAACGCGAAGCCGTCGCCCTGGCCGCTCACGGCCTGTCCAACGACGAGATCGCCGCCCACATGGTGATCAGCCCGCACACCGCCAAAACCCACCTCAACCGCGCGATGACCAAGCTCCACGTCCGCGATCGCGCCCAGCTCGTCGTCATCGCTTACGAATCCGGGTTGGTCACGCCGCGCACGCGGCCGTCCTGATCGGGACGAGCTGCCGCTACCGCCCGATTCCGGGCACGAATCGTGGTGTCCTGGCGCAATATTCGCGATAGCCGACGCCGTGGACGCGCGCCAGATACGGCTCCTCCACCACCCGAACCTGTCCCTCGATCGTCCCGAGCAGCAGCGCGAACGCCGCCAGGGCCACGATGTTCGGGACGATCAGCGCGATCCCCGCCGCGAAGACGAGCATGGCGGTGAAGATCGGGTTGCGCACGAGGGCGAACACGCCGGTGTGCACCAGCGCCGTTGTCTCACTGGCGTCGACGCCGATGCGCCACGAGGCGCCCATCTGGTTCTGAGCGACCAGGGTCGCGCCGATACCGGCCACCGCCAGCACGACGCCGATCAGCTGAATCATCGTGGCGGTGAGGAACTCGAGCGGAGCCACGATGCCGGTCAGCTGGAGCGCCACCCCGGCGAGGCCGACGAGGATCGCCGCGACGAAGCCCACCCCGGCCAGCCATTCGAGCGAGCCGGGACGGCCGCTGACGCCACGGAATCCGGTGGAGCCGGTCGTTCGATACTGCCGCAGGCTGCGCCACCCGAATCCGAGCGCACCGAAGATCACACACAGGACCAGTGCCGTCACCGCCATGGCCGATTCCTCTCATCCAGCACAGCAGTCGCGAGCGCCGATCGGCGGTGTCACACAGCAGGTGTCGCCGCGCCAGGCGTCGCGCCCTTCCTTGACGGCGATGACCGCGATCACCAGCGCGGCGATCGGGTCGGCCCACGACCAGCCCAGCGAGGCGTTGAGCACGAGCCCGACCAGCAGCACCGCGGACAGATAGGTGCACAGCATGGTCTGCTGGGAATCGGCCACCGCCGACGCGGATCCGAGTTCACGGCCCGCCCGGCGCTGCGCGGTCGACAGCACCGGCATGATCACCAGACTCAGGGCGGCCAAGGCGATGCCGATCGGCGAGTGTCGCGCGTCGTCCGCGCCGGTCAGCGCCCGGATCGCGTCGACGGTGACGTAGGCGGCCAGCGCGAAGAACGACACCGCGATGATCCGCAGCGCGACCTTCTCCCGCGCGTGTGGGTCCCGGCCGGCGAACTGCCAGGCCACCGCCGCCGCGGACGACACCTCGATCACCGAATCGAGCCCGAACCCGATCAGCGCCGTCGAGGACACCCGCGCGCCTTCGGTCAGCGCGATGCCCGCCTCGACCACGTTGTAGGTGATCGTCGCCGCCACGAGCCACCGGATCCTGGTCGCCAGCACCCGTTGTCGATCCGAAACCAGCAGCGGTACCCCGAGTTCCGCCATCAGCAGCAGTCCTGGGTCGCGGCGGCCGGGCAGCAGGCCGGATCGACCGCGAGCACCAGCCCGACCAGGTCGTCGAGCGCGCGCCCGATCCGGGGATCGGCCAGTTCGTATCGGCTGCGCCTGCCCTCGGGCACGGCGACGACCAGTCCACAACCGCGCAGGCAGGCCAGGTGATTCGACAGGATCTGCCGCGATACCCCGATCTGGTCCGCCAGCTCCGACGGATAGCCCGGCCCGGCGCGCAGGCTCAGCAGAATCCGCGTCCGGGTCGGGTCCGAGAGCGCGTAGCCGAATCGGGACAGCGCGTCGCCGTGCATCGTGGTGCTCACATCTCCGATAGTACAGCTGATTCTGTATTCAGAAAACAGTGAATCAACTCGGCCGCTCGATGTCACGTTCCCCCACCCGCCGCATCCCCACGACGAGGGCGATGACCAGGGCGAATGCCACGAACGACGTGCCGGTGCGCAGGAAGTGGAACAGATCCCAACGGGCCAGGATCGCGGCATAGTCGGTCGGCGCACCGTCGGTCACCCACCGGTTGATCCGGTGATTGATCGGCACATTGCCCCAGCGGGTGATCAGGAACGAGGCGACCACCAACGCCGTGGCGGCCGCGGCGGCGACCCGGCGCCGGCCGGACGTCAGCACCGCGAAGGCCAGGCAGCTCAGCGCCGCCGCGGCCATCGTGGCCTGCATGCTGATGCTGTTGTTGCGCATGAGTTCGGTATGGAATTCCAGGCGCATCCGCAACGGCACACGATGGAACGTCGGCACCAGATTGGCGGCGCCGTAGCCGAAGGCACCGGCGAGCAGGCCGGTGGTGGCCAGGGCGAGCGAGCGGACGAGCACGGGTTCTCCTCGGCCGGTCACGCGGCGGCGACGCGGCGGGTGAGCTGGTCGGCGCGACGGAGCTTGCCGTCGGGCGTGAACTCACCGAACAGGAAGACCTCCGTGGCCACGGACCCGGTGGTGCGCAGCGTGGCGTGCACAGTCAGCCGGGCGGCCATCCGGGTACCGTCCGCGATCACCTCGTGCACCTCGAATCGGTAGTCGCGCAGGTTCTTGCGCACCGGCCGCAGGTGCGCGATCAGCCGGTCACGGTCGAGCCGGATCCCGTCGGCGACCTGGATCACCTCGGGCGCGTGGAACCGGTCGACCACCTCGGCCGGATCGGCGTCGCTGTCGAGGGCCGCGGCGGTGAAATCGGTGAAGAAATCGGCGATGAACCGCTCGGGCGAGCGGGGTGATGCGGGGTCCATGACACTCCAGCCGTAGAATTCTTACAGTGCTGTAAAGATTAGACTCGACCAGGTAACTTTGACAAGGGTGTAAGACTTTGACCGCATCACGGGCACCGAAGCGACGGGCCGACGCCACCCGCAGCCGGGCGGCCGTCCTCGACGCCGCCACCCGCCTGCTCGCCACCCGACCGGACGCGGGCATGGCCGCCATCGCCGCCGAGGCGGGGGTGACCCGGCAGACCGTCTACGCGCACTTCGCTTCGCGCGAGGACCTGATCAACGCGGTCGTCGACCGCACGACCGGCCGCGCCGCCGAAGCCATGCAGGCCGCCGACCTCGACAGCGGGCCGGCTACCGCGGCGCTGCTGCGCATGCTCGACGTGGGCTGGCAGTTCTTCCGCGTCTCGCCCCTGGCTCACCACGTCGGCGCGTTCGCCCGGCAGCGCGACGAGGACCGCCAGCTGCCGGTCAACCACCGCCTGCTCCGCCTCGTCACCCGTGGGCAGCAGGCGGGCGAATTCACCGACACGGTCACACCGCAGTGGCTCGTCACGGCGATCGTGGCGGTCAGCCATGCGGCGGGCGACGAGGTCAGAGCCGGGCGGATGACCCAGCCGGAGGCTCAGATCGTATTGCGCGACAGCGTTCTCCGGCTCGTCGGCGGCCGCCTCGACCACCCCTGAGCCTGCGGGATCAGACCACGGCGACCGTGTCGAGGAGTGCGCGCGCCGCGCCCGGTGTCAAGGCGAGTCCGGCGGTGTGGGCTTCGGTGAAGGCGTCCGCGCCCAAGCCGGTGCGGACCATGGCGGTGGCGCGGTCGATATCGGGTTCTTCGGCAGGCAGCAGCGGCATGCCGGTGCCGGCTCGCAGCGCCTCGGCAGCGCCGAGCAGGCGTGCGGCGGTAGCGAATTCGCCGAGCGCAGCGGTGGCGGCGGCCGCGCCACCGAGGGCGAACGCGGCGTCGCGGGGCGCGTCCATCCGCTGGGAACCGTCGAAAGCGCGCAGATGTTGGGCCAGACCCGCGGCGGGTTCGCCGCCCAGTTCCAGCAGATAGCCCAGTTCGACCTGGAGCATCGGGACGAACAGCGGGATCTCGTCGTCGCCGGCGGGGTCGGTGGGGGCATCGGCGAGCAGGGCGCGCAGCAGTCGCTCCGCTTCCTCGGGACGGCCGTCCCGGCGCGCGGTGAAAGCGAGCACGATCGAGGCGAACAACCGGCCCGCGCCGTCGCCCTGTTCGGCCGCGAGCACCATCGCCTGCTCGGCGAAATCACGCGCTGCGTCGAACTCGGTGTGCTGCATGGCGATCCAACCGAGCCAGCACAGGTGCGACGCGGCCTGCCCCCACAACTCCAGCTCTCTGGCCAGCACCAGGGCTTCGCGATGGATCTCGGCGGCACCGGCCAGATCGCCGGTCAGCTCGGCCAGACCACCGAGCCATTCGGCGGCTTGCAGCCTGCCCCACCGATCGCCGAGCTCGGCGAACAACCGCGCCGCTTCGTTCGCGTAGCGAGTCAGCGCCGCCACATCGGCTCGGCTGTGCGCGGACTTCGCCAGCGCCACCTGGATGGTCGCCACGCTCCAGCGGTCGCCGAGGTCCCGGCACTCCGAAAGCAACTCTCGCACCGAGGTTTCCAGGTCCTGGTTGGCGCCGGCGTCCAGCGCCGCGGTCAGCAGGACGACTTCGGCGCGCACCCGCACGGCGGGGTCGTCGAGGGCGGCGAGCCCCGCCGACACCTGCGCGCGGCGCGTGCTCGCCTCGGTGAAGTCGCCCTGCTGGAAGGCCGCGGTGAGCTGCCAGGCCGCCACCGGCGCCCGTCGGTGCGCGCTGCCACCCAGCGCGAGGGCCGCGTCGAACCAGCGTCGGGCCAGGCCGAGGCGGCCACGCAACAGCCAGTACCACGACAGGGCGTCGGTGAGTCCGAGCGCCGCGTCGGCGTCGCCCTCCCGCAGCGAATCATCGAGCGCCAGGCGCAGATTCGCGTCCTCGCTGTCGAGCTGACACAGCCATCGTTGCTGGTCGGCGCCGTGGAGTTCGGGCGCGGCGCGCTCGGCCAGCGCACGGTAGTACCGGTGATGCGCCCGCCGCACCGCGACGTCTTCCCCCGCCTCGGCCAGCCGGTCCAGACTGAACGCCGCCACCGATTCGAGCAGCCGATACCGGCGCCCGCTCTGCTGGACCAGCGATCGGTCGACCAGCCGGGCGATCACATCGGCGACCACGGCGGGCGCGACCGGCGCCGCCGCGCCGTCGATCTCGGCGGCGCACACCGATTCGGCCGCCGCCAAGGTGCAGCCGCCGGCGTGGACGGCCAAGCGGCGCAGCACGACTCGCTCGTCCTCGTCGAGCAGCCCCCAGCTCCAATCGATCATGGCCGCGAGGGTCTGCTGGCGCGGCGGGGCACCACGATGCCCGGTCGCCAGCAGCCGGAACCGGTCGTCGAGCCGGGCCACCATCTCGTGCACACCGAGCGCGCGGACCCTGGTCGCGGCCAGCTCCAGCGCCAGCGGGATGCCGTCGAGCCTGCGGCACAGCGTGGCGACCGCGTCGGCGTTGTCCGCGTCGAGCGCGAACTCCCGCGCGCCCGCCTGCGCGCGAGTCACGAAGAGCCGCACCGCGTTCGACTCGGCGATCGTGGACACGTCACTGCCGGCGGGCGGCACGGTGAGCGGTTCGACCGTGACGACGTCTTCACCGGCCAGACGCAGCTGTTCGCGGCTGGTCGCGAGGATGCGCAGCCGCGGAGCCGCGCCGAGCAGGGCCTCGGTGAGGTCGGCCACGTGTTCGACGATGTGTTCGCAGTTGTCCAGCACCAGCAGCAGATCCTGCTCGGCCAGCGCCTCCCCCAGCGCCGCCGCCGAACCCGCGCCGTCCGCGAGCCGGACGCCCACGGCCTGTGCCACCGTGTCGGCGATGCGGTCGGCATCGGTGGTGGCCGAGGCCAGCGGCGCGAGCTCGACGAGCCAGGTGCCGTGCGCGGCGCGATCGCCGCGGGCCGCCGCGGTCGCCGTGGCGAGGCGGGTCTTGCCGACGCCGCCCGGGCCGATCAACGTCACCAGGCGCGAGTCGTCCAGAGCGCGGCTCAACGCGTCGAGATCGGCTGTGCGGCCGATCAATGCGGTGCGCGGCGCTGGGATGTTCGTCATGCGCCTGCGGACGACGGCGCGCGGACGAGCGACCACCAGGTCGGGGTCGTGGCCGAGGATCGACCGGTGCAGGTCGACCAGTTCCGGGCTCGGGTCCAGCCCCAGTTCGTCGGCCAGTTGCCTGCGCAGGTCCTCGTAGCCGTCGAGCGCGTCGGCCTGCCTGCCCGCGCCGTAGAGGGCCCGCAGCTGGGCCGCGCGCAGCCGTTCCCGCAGGGGATGTTCCGCGACGAAACGAGTGAGCTCACCGACGACCGCGCCGTATTCGCCCTCGGCGAGCCGGGCCTCGGCCAGTTCCTCGACCGCGACCAGGCGCAGCTCTTCCAGCTGGGCGATGGCCGAGCGGGGGAATTCCGCGTCGCGGAAGTCGGCGAAGGCCGGTCCGCGCCACAGTGCCAGCGCCTCGGTCAATGTCGCGATCCGCTGTCCGGTGTCGGTGTGGGCGCGGGCCCGGGCCAGCAGAGCGCGGAACCGCAAAGCGTCGACCGCGGTGGTGGCCAGGCGGTATCCGGGCGGCGGCGACACGACCAGATCGCGACCGCCGGGTTCGGCGTCCTCGAGCGCTCGGCGCAGCTGCGAGGCCTTGGCGGCGAGGGTGCCCGCGGGATTGCCGGGCGGGTCCTCGCCCCAGATGTCATCGATCAACCGGTCGGCGGACACCGGCTGACCGGCGGCGAGCAGCAGGTCGGCCAGCAGGGCGCGGACCTTGGTCCCGGGGACCGGCACGACGTCACCACCGTCGGTCCACACCGTCAGCGGACCGAGCACACCGAAACGCATATCCGCACCCTAGCGGGTTCCGCGCGCACCGGAATCCGACCGTAAACAAACCGGAAGCCCCCGGGCGCACTGTGGTCCCAACGAGATCGACACACCACAGGAGCACGACATGAAACTCACCGCCCTCGCCCTGATCGCCGGCATCGCCGCCACCGCGCTGCTGTCCGCCTGCGGCACCGACAAGACCGCCGCGCCCAGCTCGCCCGGCGCTTACGCCGAGGTCAACGGCCTGCACATGTACTACGAGCGCCATGGCGTCGCGACCGACCAGCCGCCACTGGTGCTGCTGCACGGCGCGCTGTCGGGCATCGGCACCGACTTCGCCGAGCTGATCCCCGAGTTGTCCAAGACCCGTGAGGTGATCGCGATCGAGCAGCAGGCGCACGGCCGCACCGCCGATATCGACCGCCCGCTGCGCACGCCACAGATGGCCGAGGACACCGTCGCGCTGCTCGGTCAGCTCGGCATCCGGCGGATCGACCTGCTCGGCTACAGCATGGGCGCCGGCGTCGCGCTCGACATCACGCTGCGCCACCCGGAACTGGTGCGCAAGCAGGTCCTGCTCTCGGGCGGACTCGGCGTCGAGGCCATGCACCCCGGGCTGATGGACGGGATGGACGAGCTGAAGCCCGAGCACCTGCACGGCTCGACGTTCCACACCGACTACCTGGCCAATGCTCCGCGACCGGAGGACTTCCCCCAGCTGGTGGCCCGGGTCGTCGACCACGACGTGCACGGCATGCCGTCGGTGTCCCCGGAGGCCGCCCGCACCATCAAGGCCCCGACGCTGACCGTGATCGGCGACTCCGACATCGTCCGGCCCGAGCACGCCGTCGAGATGTTCCGGCTCTTCGGCGGCGGCATCATGGGTGACACCCCCGCGGGCCTGCCGAATGCCCAGCTCGCGATCCTGCCCGGCACCTCGCACATCACCGCGCCCCATCGCCCGGAGCTGCTGCTGCCGATGATCCCCGCCTTCCTCGACGCGCCCGTCAAGGACGCCTGATGCGCGAGCCGATGCGGGTGGCCCTGATCGTCGGGTCCACCCGCACAGGCCGTTTCGGCCCGCTGGTGGCCGACTGGTTCGCCGGTCGCCTCGCCCGCCGCCCCGAACTGAGCCTGGACCGGATCGACCTGGCCACCGCCGAGCTGCCCCACCAGCTCCCCGACCTCGACGACGACCGCCCGGACCCGGTGCGCGCGTTGGGTTCCCGGCTCGCGACCGCCGACGCCTTCGTGCTCGTCACCCCCGAGTACAACCGGAGTTTCCCGGCGCCGGTGAAGAACGCGATCGACTGGTTCGACATCGAATGGGCCGCCAAGCCGGTCTGTGTGGTCACCTACTGCCGCGATGCCGAAGGCGGCCACGGCGCCGCCCAGCTGCGTCAGGTCTTCGGCGAACTCAACGCCGTCCCGATCCGCCGCACCGTCACCATCACCAAGGCCTGGCAACGCTTCGCCGTCGACGGCTCCTGGCCCCGCCGCGACCCCGAGCTCGACGACACCGTCGAAACCACCCTCGACCAGCTCACCTGGTGGGCCACGGCCCTGCACACCGCCCGCACCACCACCCCCTTCGTGCCGTGACGGCCTGCGCGGACCGATGAGTTCCGGGCCGGGCCGTCGTCTCTTCTGACAAGACGCACCCAGCGGAGGAGTCGCCGTGCCCGTTCGACAATCACCCGAGCAGCTGGTCGCCGTCGGCGATGTCGACCTGTGCGCGACCACCTTCGGCGATCGGCGACAGCCCCCGGTGCTGCTGCCGTGCACCTCGGTGCTGTTCTGGGAAGACGAGTTCTGCCGCAAGCTGGCCGAGGCGGATCGGTTCGTCCTGCGCTACGACATCCGCGACACCGGCCGCTCGACCGCCTATGCGTGCGGCTCCCCCGGCTACACCCTCCGCGACCTGGTCGCCGACCTCCTCGGCCTCCTGGATGTCTTCGAGCTCGCGCGGGCCCAGCTGGTCGGCTTCTCCGTGGCCGGGTGGATCTGCCAGCTCGCCGCACTCGACCACCCCGACCGGGTCTCGGCGCTGACCCTGATCAACACCCGCCCGACCGCGCCCGGCCCCGCCGACCCGGACCTGCCCGAACACGCGGACCGGGTCATGGCGTCGTTCACCCGCAACCCGCTCCCGGACTGGTCCGACCGGGCAGCGGTGATCGACTACCGCGTCGAACAGGCCCGGGTACTCGCGGGCGCCCACGGCTTCGATGAACAGCAGGCGCGACAGCAGGCGACCGCGATGGTCGACCGCACCACCGATGCGGCCGCGAGCGCGCTCAACCTGGCCTATGTCGACTCGGGCCCGCGCTGGCGCGAGCGCCTGGGCGACATCACCGCGCCGACCCTCGTCGTCCACGGCACCGACGACCCGTTCTTCCCCTCCGGCAACGGTCGAGCCCTGGCCGACGAGATCCCCGGCGCCGAACTGCTCGCTCTGGACGGCATAGGCCACGAACTCCCGGCCGTCACCTGGGATCGCGTGCTCACCGCCCTGGTTTCGCAATATCCCGACCGAAGCGGCGACGTCGCTGCCTCGCGCGCGATCGTCGCGGGCACGGGAACCGCCATCGACCCTCTATCGGGTGACACACAGCCCCTGCCGCGATCGACGTCGCGCCGCGGCGATGAGCCCCCGGCGTCGGCGCACCACGATCGACCACCTGGCGACTCGCGCACCGCGAAGTAGCGAAACGGGTCAGACCGCCAGCGGCAGCTCGACCGGTTCGCCCGCTTCGGCGCCCGCGCCGCGCACCACCGCGGCCAGCAGCCCGAGCAGGACGAACTGGTCGCGTGGCAGCAACAGCGCCTCCGGCGCCCAGTTGTGCACGAACCCGACGGCCAGCCCCGACGCGGGATCAGCCCAGCCGCCGGATCCGACGAAACCGATGTGCCCGAACGCGTTTCGCGCACCCGGCACCGGCATGGAGTGGTAGCCCAGCCGCCAGCCCATCGGCAGCAGGAGATTTCGGTCGGGCAGTACCGATTGCAGCCGCGCCATGGTGCGCACCCGCTTGCGGGAGAACAGCGGCGACTCGGTGGCGATCGCGTTGTAGACGGCGGCCAGCGAGCGCGCGGTGAACACTCCGTTCGCGCCGGGCAGTTCACCGCGGAGGATGGCCGGGTCGGCGCCGTGGGCCAGGCGGTCGATGCCCTGGGTGTAGATCGACCGCAGGAAGCCCGCGCCGGGCACCGGCGTACGCGAGGCGAGCCGAATCATCATCTCGGCCTGCGGAATTCCGAGCGGCGTTGTCGATCCGTGCGTCACGGCCACGGTGGTGCGCGCGTCGGGGCCGGGGGTACCCAGGTGCAGACCGTCGACACCCAGCGGCTCGGCCAGCTCCGTGCGATACAGCTCGCCCATGCTCTTGCCGGTCACCGACCTGGCGATGCCCGCGATGATGGTTCCGTACGAAATCGCGTGGTAAGCGGGAATTCCGCGGAATCGGTCCGGTGCGGCGGCGGCGAGGCGTTCCTCGATCAACCGATGATCGGCGAGTTCATCGGCGGTATGGGCGAACACGCCGATCCGCGACAGCCCGGCCCGATGACTCATCGCCTCCGCGACGGTGATCTTCGCTTTGCCGTTCACGCCGAACTCCGGCCAGTACTCCGCGACCGGCGCCCGGTAGTCCACCAGCCCGCGTTCGGCCAGAAGATGCAGCACCGTCGAGGTGACGCCCTTCGACGTCGAATACGACAACGCCGCGGTGTTCTCCTGCCACGGCACCGTGCCCGCGGCATCCGCGCACCCGGCCCACACGTCGACAACCCGCCGTCCGTGCTGGTACACCGCCAGCGCACCACCGCCGCGCCCGCCGTCGAACAGCCGCCCGAACCGGTCGATAGCCTCCCGGAACTGGGGTGCGGCGCTCCCGCGAATCGCGGTGGCCTGCGGCCCGGACGATGCTCCACGCATTAGAAAACCTCACATGTCACCATTGACAGACGGATTCCGGAGCACTGTCCGCAACCAGTCGGAGTGTTTACGTTACCGGAGATCAACAGGCATTTCGAGACCACGTCACCACCTCGATACCCGCCTGCTCACATTCCTCTCCTCCGGAGAATTTCGCTTAACAAGTTTGTCTCAGGAGACCAACCGACCTCGGACCGCGCCGCTTCGCCGCCGGCCCGGCTCGCGGGCTCGAAGAACAGCCCGCCCATGGCGCCCGGGCGCGGGTCGAACCCGCGCCCGGCCGAACGATCGGCGTTCCTGGTCCTCAGACCCGCGAACGGTCGATGCCCGCTTCGATCAGCGCGGTCCGCGCGACGTCCTTCGCGCACGCGGTGAGCGCACCGAGCGCGCTGATCCGGCTGAACGTCTGCCCGGTGTGGACGACATTGTCGTGCTCGTCGTCACCGTCGACGATCGGCACCGCGCCCGCCAGCAGCCACTTGCGGACATCGGCGACCGAGGGCAGCGTCCCGGTCGCCCGCAGATGCAGTTGCTGCACCAGCAGGATGACGCCGGCGACCACGGGGGTGGCCTGACTGGTGCCGTGCTGGATCGACTCACCGGTGTCGTTGCGGATCCCCGACGAGGTCGTCGGGGCGCCGGGCGCGAAGATGTCGGTCGCGCAGTCGCCCCCCGCTGTCGCGTGCAGGCGCTGCGAGAACGGCGTGATCCGGTCCGGCGCCGTGGACAGGGCGGTCGCCCCGGATCCGTAACTGAACGATCCCTCGTCGGCGTCGTAGACCGCGCCGACACTGATCGTCTGACGGAAGATCGCCGGGTAGCTCATCCCCTGGGCGCTGCTGTGCCCGAAGTAGTCGTTACCCGCCGCGACACAGCAGGCGACCCCGGCGTCGGTGAGCTTGCGCAACTCCGCGCCGATGCCGTCACCGGCGAAACCCGCGTCCGAGGTGTTGTTGTCCGAAGCGCCGAGCGACACACAGACCACGGAGATGCCGAGCGCCGCCCGATTGGCCAGTACCCACCGCAGTGCGTCACGGATCGCGAGAAAGCTACCGCCACCGGAGTTGTCGAGCACCTTGACGGGCACGACGTTCGCGCGCGGCGCCATCCCGGTGTGCACGCCGCCGGCGCAGATGATGCCCGCGACATTGGTGCCGTGCCCCTGGCCGTCGGTCGCGTCGGTGGGCGAACCGTTGTTGTCGGTGGTGAAGTTCCGGCTCGCCCGGACCCGACCGGCGAAATCGACGTGGGTGGTGCGCAGCCCGGTATCGAGCACGGCGACGGTCATGCCGGTTCCGTCGACGTTGAACTTGGCCCGCGCCTCGGCCGCGCGCACCAGCAGATCGACCTCGAGCAGTTCGGGCAGCACCGACAGGTCGGACTGCAACGGCTTCTCGACGGGGACGACCGTGTCGAACGCGACGCCGGCTTCCGGCTCGGCGGAGATGATGTCGGACATGATGATTCCTCCTACAACGCCGAGTACTCGACGATGAAGTCGAAGACGTCGCGCGTCATCCGACGGCCGAAATTGGGCTTCGAGTTGTCACCGATCGCGCCCGCGGCCCCGCGGAGCACGCCGACCACGTAGGGCCAGCCGTCGGTGTCGTACACGTAGAGGCCGGAACCGCTGTCGCCATACCACGCGTCCATGAAGAAGTTGATGTACTGGCCGTTGAGCAGCCCGTTGCCTTCGTTGCCCCAGATCTGCGGCTGCGCCTTGTCACTGGGATGTCCGTACAGATACATCCGGTTGCCGGTCACCACGTTGTCGGGCGCGACCCACAGGCCCTTCCACCCCGAGGCCCGGCCGGGAAAGTCCCCGTAACCGGAGAACTCGATGACGGCGTAATCGAATCGCGCGTCACCGCCCGCGTTGTTGACCCAGCCCCCGGGCACCGTCACGTTGTAGCCGCCGTGGCTGCCGAAAGGCATCGGGGTGGGGTCCTGACGATCGGTACCGGGCGCGAAGGACGCGAACGGCAGCCAGTTCGTCCCGTTGTGCACCACGTGCGCCGCGGTCACCGCGGTCGACGGCCCGACCATCGTCCCTGACCCGGCGTATCCGCCGCCCGGCAGCGCGAGGTAGGTGACCGTGCTCATCGGATACACCGTGTTGTCACGGCGCACAACACGGTTGTCGGTGCCGATGATGCCCGACAGCGCGTGCAGCGACTTGGCGTCGATGTGTTCGGACTCCGAGCGCGGCAGCGCGGTGTAGGACGACGTGCGCCGATCGCGGTCGGCCCGCAGCAGCTCGACGAACGAGGTGTTCGGCGCGTCGGTCGTGTATTCCTTGCCGTCGTTGAAGATCACCGGCCGCAGCGCTTCGGCGAGCTCGTAGTCCGACATCTCGAGAACGGAGCCGAGTTCGTCCCCGTACGGCGGTTCGACGCGCGGATACACCGAGTTCGGCGACACCCTCGCATCACCGACGAGCGTCAGCGGTTTCCCCTTGGGCGACGTCAATGTGGTCATGGCGGTAGACATGCGGACTCCTCGTTTCCCGAGCGGCTTCCGATGCCCATCGCCACGTCAGCCGCGGATTGTGTGCCGCTCTCAACGTACGAAGAGGTGAACCGGCCGACGCGAGTACACAGCTACCCCAATTCCCGGGCGTACTACCTGCGTCCTGCACATGCCCAGCTGGCGACGCAGCGACGACGGCTCGTATCGACGTCGATCCGACAAGAGGTTTCGCTATCTCATCCGGTACGGGTGATGACCGGCCGAAGTCGACGGAGAACCCTGGCTTCGTGGTCGACCGACCGCCTATCGGAACGGAGAACACGATGTCCAAGACCGACGACGAAACATTCCTCTATCTCGCGACCTATCCGGACGAAGCCACGGCTCGACAGGACTACCAGGTCGTCAAGGACCTGCACGCCGAGGGCTTGGTCGGATCGTACGACGCGGCGGTGGTGACCAAGGACGCCAAGGGCAAGGTGCACGAGAACAAGGACGAGACCGCCACCCGCCACGGCGCCTGGGGCGGTATCGCCGCAGGCGCGGTACTCGGAGTGATCTTCCCGCCCGGGGTCCTCGCCTCGGCCGCCGTCGGCGGCGTGATCGGAAGCGTCAGCGGCCACCTCGCCCGGGGCATGTCCCGCTCGAAGGTCAAGGAACTCGGTGACTTCATCGACCCCGGCCAAGCCGGCCTCGTCGTCATCGGTGAACTCAAGGTCAAAGAAGCCATCGAGAAGGCGGTGACCAGGGCCGAGAAGGAAGTCGCGGAGGAGCTCGGGGTCGCGCCCGAAGACATCGACCTGGCGCTGCAGGATGCCTTGAAGGGGCTCTAGCGCGCCGATCGTCCGCCGTCCGGCCGGAACCGGCGGCTAGTTGTTGGCGCGTTGGATGGAGCGTCGGACCAAGCCGCGGATGCCGGGGAGCTGGATTGCGCGCAGCATCATTTCGCCCGCCCACACCTGTGCGCGAGATGCCGGGGCGAATCGGCTGATTCCCTTCCGCGCCAACGCCTGTCGCTTGTCCACCTCGGGCCGCAACGCCGTTTCCCAGGCACCGAGGGCGGCGGGGATATCGTCGCCGTGTGCCGCGAGCGCGGTGCCGAGCCGGTCGGCGCCGTCGAGGGCGAGGGCGGCGCCGTACCCGGCGAAGACCGTTACGCACCAGGCCGCGTCACCGACCAGGACGACGCGGCCCTGGCTCCAGCGGTCCATCACGATCTGGCCGACGGAATCGAAGTAGGCGGTGTCGGGCTCGAGCTGACGAAGCGCCTCGGCGACACCGCCGCCGAGATCCCCGAACGCTCGGGTGAGGGCGGGGGCGGCGCCGAGAGCGAGTTCGGCGGCAGGGTCGGGGCAGCGATAGGCGAAGAACGCCGACGACCTTCCCGGCCCCAGGTTCATCACCGCGCCCGTGCGGCCGGGACCGATGAACGTGGTGCCGACACCGTCGGGCAGGTGGACAGGCGAGGTTTCCAGCGGAAATGCGCCGACCATATGGCCCAGGTCCACGAAATACTCCGACTCGGCACCGAATACGAGCTCTCGAACCCGGGAGTGCACGCCGTCCGCGCCGACGAGGAGTTCGCTGCGCAGGCGGGTGTCGTCACTGAGGGTGACGTCGACCTCCCCGGCGGTCTGGGTAATGGCCCGCACCGTGACGCCGAAACGGATATCGGCGAACTCGGCGACGGCGTCATACAGTGCCGATTCCACATCACCGCGGAACACACTCAAGGCCCGGCCCCCGACGGCGGCCTCGGTGACGGCGGCGGGAACCCTGAGTTTCTCCCGCCCATCAGCGTGGACGAGGACCGAGGTGAAGAAGCCGATATCGCGCGGGGTCAACGCCGGCAGCAACCCGAGCCGCTCGGCAGCGGCGTACCCGGGCCCGTGCAGGTTCACCAGGTAACCGCTACTGCGCCGACTGGGCGCACGTTCGACCACGACGACATCCCAGCCCTCCTGCCGCAATCGCACCGCGGCAGCCAGCCCGGCGATCCCTGCCCCGATGACCGTCGCCCGTCTGCCTGATGACTCGGCTTGCCGCTGCGCGACGCTGTCGATGGCTTCCATTGCCACTCCTCGGTTCGATGTGCTGTCGGCGAGCACTACTCACGAACTCTCGCCATGCGTCAACTAGTAGTTGACGCATGGACTATCGTCAACCGTTAGTTGACGATCGGTTCGGCCGACATCCCGCAACGACGAGGAGTTGAAGCCCGTGAAACCTCTTAGTACACAAGTTCATTCGTGTCATGACCCGCCTCGACCCCGCTGAGCCCACCTCCCGCAGCAACCTGATCGTCGCCACCTGGCACGTCCAACGCGCTGCGGGCAGTGAGATTCAGCGAGGAATCCGCCGCCGGGTCGGAAGACTCCGGGCGGCCAGATCTCGCGAAACGAGCGACCCGCATTGCCAGACGGGTTGACGCCACCGAGTGCGAGCAGAGAATCTTGGCGCTCTATGGTTGCTCTCCGCAAACGCAAAAAGGTCAGGCACAATAACCGTGCCTGACCTTTTTGGTAATGCTCCCCCATCTGGACTCGAACCAGAAACCTGCCGATTAACAGTCGGCTGCTCTGCCAATTGAGCTATAGGGGAATACTCTCCTGAACCGTTAGACTCAGGCGGTCTGCCTTGGCGGGCTGACCGAGATGAAACTTTAGCGCATGGCATCGCAGGTTCCCAAATCGGGCCGCTACCTGCGGACATGCGGCGTATAACGATGTGCCGACGAACGGTGGCCGGATCGACAGGGGTGGGGCCGCTGGGGCAGGATGGAGCCCGCACACAGACGTGGGAGGAGCTCCAGGAGATGCTGCGGTTGATCATCGGCGTAGCGGCCGGTTATGTGCTGGGCACCAAGGCCGGGCGCGCGCGCTACGAGCAGATCAGTGCGGCGACGCGGGCCGTCGCGGGGAGCCCGGTGACGAGGAAGCTGGTGTCGGTGAGCCGGCAGAAGCTGTCGGACAAGTTGAGCACGCAGCCGAAGCTGGAGCCGATGGAGCCGATCGACGAGCGCACCACGGTGCTGATCCCGCACAACCAGCTGCGCCGCTGACTCAGGCGCCGGCCGCGTAGCCCTCGCTGCCCATCGCCTGGGCGGCGAGGCTCTTGCGGTACTGCTCGAGCGCGACCAGGTCGCCGAACAGGGTCATGTAGGTGTCGGGCTCTTCGCTGGCCGACAGTCGCTGCAGCTTGGACTTCAGTTCGGCGATCTGGCGGCCCACCCAGGCCTCCTGGGTGCGCGCCATGACACCGGTGATGAAGCGCGGGATGTCGTTCTGGGACCGCACCGGCAGCTGCTCGTTGGCGAGCTCGGAGACCAGGGCGCGTGTCATCAGGTCGTCGGTGTGGTCGGCCACAGCCGCGACCCATTCCGCGCCGCCGAGACCGGCCGCGGTGCCACCGGCCTGCGCGATCATGATGCGCAGCGCCACGTAGGCCGGGTGGGTGAACGCGGCGGTGTCGATGGAGTCGAAGACCACACCCGCGATGCCGGGGTATTGCAGTGCGGCGCTGAGGGTTTGACGCTGGGCTAGCAGCACCGGATCGTTGGGCGCCGGGCGCACCGAGCTCTCCTCGACCCGCGGCGCGGCGAACTGCTCGCCGCCGGACTTGCCCGCCTGCTTGGCGCCCGGACCGGCGGTGCCGCCCATCCGGTTCTTCTTGGCTTCCTCGCCGACGCGACGAACGACGAGCTGGATGTCGTCCCAGCCGACCCAGCCCGCCAGTTTGGTCGCGTAACCCTTGCGGGTCGCGTTGTCCTTGATCTGGGCCACCACGGGTACGGTGCGGCGCAGCGCCTCGACCCTGCCCTCGACATCGTCGAGGTTGTGTTCGGCGAGCAGACCGCGAATCACGAACTCGTAGAGCGGGGTTCGGCGCGCGACCAGGTCGCGGACGGCGGCGTCACCGGAGTGCTGACGCAGCTCGCACGGGTCCTGGCCGTCGGGGGCGACGGCGATGTAGGTCTGGCCCGCCAGCCGCTGGTCGCCGCTGAAGGCTTTCAATGCGGCGGCCTGGCCCGCGGCGTCACCGTCGAAGGTGTAGATGATCTCGCCGCGCCAGAAGTTGTCGTCCATCAGCAGCCTGCGCAGCACCTGCAGGTGCTCCTCGCCGAAGGCGGTGCCGCAGGAGGCGACGGCGGTCTTCACCCCGGCCAGGTGCATGGCCATCACGTCGGTGTAGCCCTCGACGACGACGGCCTGGTGCCCCTTGGAGATCTCACGCTTGGCGTGGTCGAGGCCGAAGAGCACCTGGGACTTCTTGTACAGCAACGTCTCCGGCGTGTTCACGTACTTGCCGGGCATGGTGTCGTCGTCGAAGAGCTTGCGCGCGCCGAAGCCGATCACCTCGCCGCCGAGGTTGCGGATCGGCCAGAGCAGCCGACGGTGGAACCGGTCGATCGGGCCGCGCTTGCCCTGCTTGGACAGCCCGGCCGCTTCCAGTTCCTTGAACTCGAAGCCCTTGCGCAGCAGATGCTTGGTGAGTACGTCCCAGCCGCCCGGGGCGTACCCGCAGCCGAACTGCTGGGCGGCGGCGGCGTCGAAGTTGCGGTCGGTCAGGTACTTGCGCGCGGTCTCGGCCTCGGGTTCGCGCAGCTGCGCCACGTAGAACTCGTGCGCGGCGGCGTTGGCGGCGACCAGCCGGGAGCGGGTGCCGCGGTCGCGCTGGACCGAGGTGCCGCCGCCCTCGTAGTTGATCTGGTAGCCGATGCGGTCGGCCATCTGCTCGACGGCCTCGACGAAACCGATGTGCTCGATCTGCTGCAGGAACTTGTAGACGTCACCGCCCTCGCCACAGCCGAAGCAGTGGAACAGGCCGTGGTTGGGCCGCACGTGGAACGACGGCGACTTCTCGTCGTGGAAGGGGCACAGGCCCTTGATCGAGTCGGCGCCCGCGCGCTTGAGCGCCACGTACTCACCGACGACATCTTCGATCCGGACCCGGTCACGGATCGCCGCGATATCGCGATCTGGGATTCGTCCGGCCACGATGAGTGAGTCTAGTCGGGTCCGCTCAGCGGCAGTCCAGCGAGGCGGCGACGCGCTCGAAGCGGCTCTCGGTGTAGGAGGCGATCTGGTCGATCACCACGCGCACCCGGGCGGTGTCGTCGGTGGCGGCGTTCCACCACGGCAGCATCTGGTCGTCCAGGTGGGCGGGCGCGGTGGTGAGCAGGCGGTCGGCGACGGCCTGTACCCGCTCGCGCTGGGTCTGCTGACGGGCCAGGTGGCCGCGGTCGGAGCGCACATAGCGCAGCGCGACGGTCTTGAGGACCGCGACCTCGGCGGCCACGATCGGCGGCACGATCAGATCGGCCTCGTAGCGCAGGAGCGGGCCCGGCCCGTAGCGCTCGTGGGTGGCGGCGATCGCGGCGGTCGCGAACCGGCCGACCAGCTCGCTGGTGAGCCGCTTCAGCGCGACCGAGGCGGCGAAGGTGCCGTCGTAGTCCACCGCGTCGGCGACGACGTCGAGTTCGGACAGCCGCTGCGCGGCGGCGGCGAGCGCGTCGATCGACTGGTCGGGGTGCTGGCCGTGGCCCTGTTCGGCGAGGGCGGCCTGTTCGCTGGGGTCGGCCAGGGCGCGCAGGTCGATCCGGCCGACGATCACGCCGTCCTCCACGTCGTGCACCGAGTAGGCGACGTCGTCGGACCAGTCCATGATCTGGCATTCCAGGCTCTGCTTGCGGTCCGGCGCGTCCTTGCGGACCCAGGCCAGGCGCTCGAGGTCGTCCTCGTAGGCGCCGAACTTGGTGCCGGAACCGCTTCTGCCCCACGGGTATTTGAGGGTCGCGTCGAGCGCGGCGCGGGTCAGGTTGAGGCCGGCGCTGTCTCCGGCGGGGTCGAGAACCTTCGGTTCGAGGCGGGTCAGGATGCGCAGGTTCTGCGCGTTGCCTTCGAAACCGCCGTATGCGTCGGCGAATTCGTCGAGGGCGCGTTCGCCGTTGTGACCGTAGGGCGGGTGGCCGATGTCGTGGGCGAGGCCGGCCAGGTCGACGAGGTCGGGGTCGGCGCCGACGCCGTCGGCGATGCTGCGGCCGATCTGGGCGACCTCGAGCGAGTGGGTGAGCCGGGTGCGCGGGGTGTCGCCCTCGCGCGGGCCCATGACCTGGGTCTTGTCGGCCAGACGGCGCAGCGCCGCGGAGTGCAGCACGCGGGCTCGGTCGCGGGAGAACTCACTGCGGTGGCCCTTGTCCGCGGCGCCCGGCCAGGCGGTCTTACCCGGCTCGTGAACCATCCGTTCCCGGTCGTGCGGGGTGTAGCTGTCGGTCATCGAATCTCACTGTCCCGCCGTGTAAGAGAAGTCTGCCGAGAAATGGGTGAGCTGGTACCAGAGCAGCGCGCCGGTCTCGCGGGCGATGCCGTGGAACTGCGATTCCCTGGTGTAGACCGCCGGTCCGGTGCGGGTCGGCGCGGTCCACGCGTCCAGTCCGGCGTCGCGAGCCATCGTCCTGGTCCGCAGTGAATGCCACGGATCGCTCACGAGTACGGCCGATGACATCCCGCGCGCCTGCATGGCGGTCGAGACCGCTTCGACGCTGCGCAGGGTGTCCGATCCGGTCTCCACCGCGAGGATGTCCGCGCTGGGGACGCCCTTGTCCTCGAGGTAGCGCTTGCCCGAGGCTGCCTCGGTGTAGAGGTCGCCCTCCTGTTTGCCGCCGACGGTGATCACCCGGGGCGCGACACCGGCTTCGTAGAGCCGCCACGCCTGGTACAGCCGCGCCTCGAACACCGACGAAGGGGTGCCCGAATACTGCGCGGCGCCGAGCACCACGATCGCGTCGGCGTTGGTGTAGTCGTCGATCCGGGCGACCTGCCACACCCGGAAGGCCGTTCCGGCGACGAGCACCACCCCCATCAGCACCGCCCCGGCGATGATCCGGCCGATCCACCGCGAGACCGACGACGCGAGCCCGTGCGAGCGCCGAGCATCCGGGGCAGGTGCGGCCGTTCGCGGGAAACCCGATTTCATCCTGATCAGTCTGCCAGGTCGGACCGACGGCCGATCATGCCAGCGGTCACCACCGGATTCCGGTCCGGTGAACTACCGATGGCGCGACCGCCGGTCCAGTCCAGGCGCGCGGCGATGTCGACCGTCGAGCGGACCAATGGACGGTGCCCGCCTACGCCTCGGATCTGGGTTTCACCCTGACCGGACCCGCCTTCGCGGCGCACTGACCCCACCGCGGACAGCGGACGCGACACCGATTCGAGTAGTCCAACCACTCGACAATCGCCTGGTCAGGGGCGTGTACTGGGATTGGTGCCCTGCGACGACACCAGGACACCGAGTTGGGCGGTCTGGTCAACCGGGTAGCCCTCCCACTGGTCGTCCGCCAGGCGGGCGGCATCTCCCGGTCCCCCTGGACCGGGAGCACGCAGGTTCCACAAGCATCCCTCTGTTGCGCGAACCCTCGTTTTCGTACCAACGGCTCCTCGAAGGAGGTTGCCCTCAGAGATCTCCGCGCGACCCCCCACCATCGCGATCCGGAGTCGCATGACCCGCCAAGAATCTGCTGGCCGGAGCGTTGTCGGCAGGCCGACAGCCTGATCTACTGTCCATCCTGCTCGCTATGCCCATGGCCGGCATCGGGTCGGCGGTGTAATCCACCGTCAGGAGTCGGCGGCGTCAGAACCGTCGGAGGAACGGCATCATGGCCCGGGCCAGGTGCCGTTTTTCTGTCCGTCGGACTCACCAGCCCCGTTCGCGCCACTCGGCGAGGTGCGGACGCTCGTCGCCGAGGGTGGTGTCGTCACCGTGGCCCGGGTAGACGACGGTGTCGTCGGCGAAGCGGTCGAACAGCTTGGTGGTGACATCGGTGAGCAGGGTGTCGAAGTCGGCCGGGTGGTGGGTCTTGCCGACGCCACCGGGGAACAGGGAGTCGCCGGTGAAGAGGTGGGCCCGGCCCGCGCCGTCGACGAGGGCCAGCGCGATGGAGCCGGGGGTGTGGCCGCGCAGGTGGATCGCTTCGAGGACGATATCGCCGACCTGGACCGTGTCGCCGTCGGCGAGCAGGCGGTCGGGTTGCACCGGCAGCGGAGCGGCGTCGAGGGGGTGGGCCGCGGTCGCGACGCCGAGGGCGCCGGCGACCTCGGACAGCGCCTGCCAGTGGTCGGGGTGCTGATGGGTGGTGACGATCAACTCGATCTGGCCCGGGGTCTCCTGGCCGGTCAGCTCGAGGATGCGGGCGGCGTCGTTGGCCGCGTCGATCAGGATCGCGGCACCGGTGGCGGTGCTCTGCACGAGGTAGGTGTTGTTGTCCATCGGGCCGACGGACATCTTCACGATGCGGGCGCCGGGCACATCCCGCTGCTGGGCGGCCCCGCTCGCGGTGACATGTCCGGTGTAGAGGCGATCGACTGTGGCCATGCGCCGATCGTAGAAGCCACGCTGCGCGCCGTCGTACCCGCGTGGTCGCCGTGCGCCCGTTAGATTCGACACATGCGGCAGTCGAGGAAGAGTTCGGCCCCACGTCCGGTTCCGGTACGCGCCATGGCCGGTCTGCTGTGCGCGATGTTCGCCGCGCTGAGCCTGCTGTGCGCGCCGGGCGCGACCGCCGAGCCGCCGTCGCGGATGGGACCGCAGGTGGTCGATGCCGCCGAGGTGCTCAGCGGCGCCGACGAGGCCGGGGTGCTCGAGGCGGTCGATCGGCTCTACCGCGACCACCAGGTCAAGCTCTGGGTGATCTACGTGCGGAACTTCGCCGCGATGGCGCCGCGCGACTGGGCCGCGCGGACCGCCGAGCTGTCCGGGTTCTCCGATCGCGATCTGCTGTTGGCGGTGGCCGTGGACGATCGCGGCTACTGGCTCCACGGCGTCCTGCCCGACGCCGTCAGCGACGGGGAGCTGGACGCGCTGCTGGCCGGCACGGTGGAACCGGATCTGCGGGACCGCGAATGGGCGCAGGCCGGGATCGACACCGCCGACGGCATCGGGTCGGCGATGCGCGGCGCGAGCGTGCCGTGGGGCTGGCTGGTCGGCATCGGGCTGGTGGTCGTCGTCGGCGCGGGTGGGCTGATCCTGTTCTCCCGCAAGCGTCGTCGCGATCAGGATCGGGCCGAACTGAGCACCGCCCGCGAGGTCGATCCGGCGGATTCGGGTGCGCTGGCCAAGCTATCGCTGCCGACGCTGCAAGCGCTCTCGCGCGAACGGCTCGTCGAGATCGACGACGCCGTGCGCACCAGCGCCGAGGAATTGGCCCTGGCCACCAGCGAATTCGGCGAGACCGCTGTGACGCCGTTCCGCACCGCGCTCGACGCCGCCCGCGCCGCCACCGCGAAGGCGTTCACGATCCGCCAGCAGCTCGACGACGCCGTCCCGGAGACCCCGGACCAGCAGCGCAGCATGCTGATCGATCTGATCTCCACCGCGGGCAGGGCCGACCGTGAACTCGACACCCAGGTGACCGACTTCGACGCCATGCGCGATCTGCTCATCGACGCGCCGGCCCGGCTGGACGGACTGACCCGCGACATCGTCGACCTGACCGCGCGCCAGCCCGCGTCCGAAGCCGAACTGGCCCGGCTGAATTCGGCCTACCCGGCCTCGGTGCTGGCGCCGATCCACGACAACGTGCGGATGGCGGCGGAACGGATGACCTTCGCCGAGCAGAACATCGATACCGCCCGCACCGCGCTGACCAGGCCGGTCGGCCAGCAGGGCGGCGCGGTCGCGGCGATCCGCGCAGCCGAGGGCGCGATCGGCCAAGCCCGCACGCTGCTCGACGCGGTGGACCAGGCAGCGACGAACATCCAGCAGGCTCGCGACGGGCTGCCCGCCGCGCTCGACGAACTCCGCGCCGACCTGGCCGCGGCGGCCGCCCTGACCGAGTACGGCGGTCCCGAACTGGCCGCTGCCGTCGGCGCGGCCACCACCACGGTGAGCACCGCGGCCGCCCGGGTCGACGCCGATCCGCTCGGCGCCTTCCACGACGCCGTGACCGCCGACGCCGAGCTGGACCGGGCCATCGCGGCGGCCTCGGATCGCAAGCTCGCCGTGGAGGATCTGCGACGCAGGCTCGATCGGACGCTCACCGACGCGGCCGGGCGCGTCGACGCCGCGTCCTCGTTCATCACCACCCGGCGCGGCGGCGTCGACGCCGAGGCGCGGACCCGGCTCTCGGAGGCCCAGCGCCATCTCGACGAGGCCCGCCGCCTCGCCGCCACCGCGCCGGATCGCGCGCTGGTCAGCGCGCAGACCGCCGCCGACCTGGGTGGACGGGCACTGGAACAGGCGCAGGCGAGCGTGCGCGCGTGGGAATCGCGACAGCCGATGGCGGGCGGTTCGCAGGCCGGGGCGGTGCTCGGCGGCATCCTGCTCGACGGTTTCCTGCGCGGCTCGATCGGCGGCGCGACCCGGCGGGGCGGCGGCGGTTTCGGGGGCGGCGGCGGGTACCGGCCCGGTTCCTACGGCGGGTCGTCCGGGTCGCGCCGGGTCAGCCGGGGTGGCCGATTCTGAGTGCTTGACCCTCACACCGTGTGAGGTTCTACACCGGAAGGCGTCATGTTCAGTATCGGAGATTTCGCCAGACACGGTCAGGTGTCGGTGCGCATGCTGCGCCACTACGACGCCGTGGGGTTGTTGCGGCCGGCCCGGGTCGACCCGGCCACCGGCTACCGGTTCTACACGGCCGCGCAGCTGGCCCGGCTCAACCGGATCGTCGCGCTCAAGGAGCTCGGCTTCACGCTCGAGCAGGTGGGCCGGATGCTCGATCCGGGACCTGCCCCGGAGGAACTGCGCGGCATGCTCACCCTGCGCCGGGCGGAGCTGGAGCAGCGGATCGCGGCCGACCACGCCCGGTTGACCGATGTCGAGGCGAGACTCCGAATCATCGAGAAGGAGGGCGTCATGCCCGAACAAGAGGTGGTGCTCAAGCCGGTCGCCGCGGTGCGGGTGGCCGAATCGACCGGATCGGCGGCGGGTTTCGAGCCACAGGCGATCAGTCCGGTGATCCAGCCGCTGTTCGGCGATCTCGCCGACCGGCTGGCGCAGGCCGGCATCGCGATCGCGGGACCGGCGATCGCCTATTACGACGCGCGCGAAGACGGCACCGTCGGGGTGCACGCCTGCATCCCGGTCGCGGTGGAACCCGAAGCGGCGCCGGGATTCTCGATCGTCGACCTGCCCGCGCTGCCGACGGCGGCCACGACCGTCTACCACGGCGATGTCGCCGGGATCGGCACGGCGTGGCAGGCGCTGGGCCGCTGGGTGGAGGACAACGGCTACCGCACCGCGGCGCCGGTCCGCGAGGTCACCCTGGCGTGGACGCCCGATCCCGCGGGCTGGGTCACCGAGTTGCAGGAGCCGCTCGCGCCCCGCTGACGGTCGGCCTCAGGCGGTCGCGGCCTCGTGATCGGCCCGCCAGGTCAGCTCGGCGGCGACCGCCGACAGCAGTTCGGCGGCCCGCACGCCGCCGCCGAGTCTGCCGATGGTCAGCCTGCCCAGGAAGGTGTAGACCAGGAACGTGACCGCCGCCGAGGCGCCGGTCGAGGGCCGCGGATGCGCGGACAGGTAGACGATCTCGTAGTCGTCGAGGATCAGCCCCGCCGGAGCGCGGAAGGCGGGCACCGTGCCGGTATTGGTGAGCGCGATGTGCCCGGCCGTCGAGTGGACGCGGGTGGGGCCGAAGAAGTCGGGAAAATGCAGCACCGACTGTTCGATCACGCCGGTGGCCAGGTCGTCGTGCAGGTGCGTGCCGATCCGGCGGGCCAGGGCGACGAGGTCGTCGGTGTCGACGACATCCGTGGTGAAGGCGGCGAGGCCGGAGATGTTCGTGCCCGCGGCCGCCGCGAGCGGCGGTTCGAGTCGCCTGCGCAGGTCGACCGGGTAGACGCAGCCGACCTGGGTCACGTCGTAGACCGACGCGAACGCGCGCAGCACTGCCGCGGTGACCAGCCCGTTCACACTCACCGCGTGCGTGCGGGCCTGCTCGAGCACACGGGCGGTCTCGGTCGGGTCGAGCTGGATGCGCGCGGGCCTGGCCAGCGCGGGGGTGGCGGGCGGCGACGGCTCGACGAGCCCCACCGCGTCGGCGACGACCAGCGGCCGGGTGACGGTCTCCAGTCCCGAGCGCGGTCCGCGTTCGGTCCCCCGCTGCGCCAGCAGCGACTCCACCGACACCGGGTACTCCCGTGGCCCGGCCGCGATCGACCCGGTCTCCACGTGATCGGTGTAGTACCCCCACAGCCGCGCGAACAGCTCCACGCAGTGCCCCGCGTCGGCGACGCTGTGGTGCACGAACAGGGTGACCCTGGCCCGATCCTCCTCGGCCAGCACCACATCCAGATAGCCCAGCTGTGCGGCGGGATCCATCGACTCGGTGGGAATCCGGACCTCGTCGGGCTCGCCGAAACTCACCCACGCGCCGACGGGCTCGATGTGCCCGGGACGCAACAGGATTCCGTTCTCCTCGGCGTCCTCGACGATCCGGCACACCAGGATCGGGAAGGCGCGCTGCAGCGCCGCGAACGCCGCGCCGAGGGCGGCCGCGTCGAGTTCACCGCGCAGGGTCACCGAGCGCCCGGTGAAGGTGGCGTGCCGAACGAATCGTTGTTCCGACGGGTCGAGCCCCCGCAGCACGTCTTCCGGTTCCCACAGCACAACGGAAAGAGTGAGGCACGCGGCCGGGCGACGCAAACCGCCGGGTACGCACTGTGATCACCTCCACGCCCCGCAACGCGAGGAGCCCGCATCGCGCGTGGCGATACGGGCTCTGCGTCGGTCTGGTGTCAGGCGCCGAGGAGGCGGGTGGCGAGGTAGGACTCCACCTTGTCCAGGGCGATGCGCTCCTGCGCCATCGAGTCGCGCTCGCGGATCGTGACGGCCTGATCGTCGAGGGTGTCGAAGTCGACGGTGATGCAGAACGGGGTGCCGATCTCGTCCTGGCGACGGTAGCGGCGGCCGATGGCACCGGCATCGTCGAAGTCGACGTTCCAGTGCTTGCGCAGCTGCGCGGCGAGGTCCTTGGCCTTGGGCGTCAGGTCCGCGTTGCGCGACAGCGGCAGCACCGCGGCCTTGACCGGCGACAGGCGCGGGTCAAGCCGCAGGCTGATCCGCTCCTCGGTGGTGCCCTTGGCGGTGGGCACCTGGTCGACGGTGTAGGCGTCGACCAGGAACGCCATCAGCGAGCGGGTCAGACCGGCCGCGGGCTCGATGACGTACGGGATGTAGCGCTCACCAGAGGCCTGATCGAAGTAGCTCAGGTCGGTGCCCGAGTGCTCCGAGTGCGTGCGCAGGTCGTAGTCGGTGCGGTTGGCGATGCCCTCGAGCTCGCCCCACTCGCTGCCCTGGAAGCGGAAGCGGTACTCGATATCGGTGGTGCCGGCCGAGTAGTGCGACAGCTTTTCCTTGGGATGGTCGTAGAGGCGCAGGTTGTCGGGATCGATGCCGAGGTCGGTGTACCAGGCCAGGCGGGTCTCGATCCAGTACTTGTGCCACTCGGCGTCTTCGCCGGGCTTGACGAAGAACTCCATCTCCATCTGTTCGAACTCGCGGGTCCGGAAGATGAAGTTGCCGGGGGTGATCTCGTTGCGGAAGCTCTTGCCGATCTGGGCGATGCCGAACGGCGGCTTCTTGCGCGCGGTGGTCTCGACGTTCTTGTAATTGACGAAGATGCCCTGCGCGGTCTCGGGGCGCAGGTAGTGCAGGCCCTCTTCGTCGTCGACCGGGCCGAGGAAGGTCTTGAGCAGGCCGGAGAAGTTCTTCGGCTCGGTCCACTTGCCGGGCTGACCGGTCTCGGGGTCGTTGATGTCGGCCAGGCCGTTGGCCGGCGGGTGGCCGTGCTTCTCCTCGTACGCCTCGAGCAGGTGGTCGGCGCGGTAGCGCTTGTGCGTGTGCAGCGACTCGACCAGCGGATCGGAGAAGGTCTCGACGTGGCCGGAGGCCTCCCAGACCTGGCGCGGCAGGATCACCGAGGAGTCCAGACCGACGACGTCGTCGCGGCTGGTCACCATGGTGCGCCACCACTGCCGCTTGATGTTCTCCTTCAGTTCGACGCCCAGCGGACCGTAGTCCCACGCCGACTTGGTGCCTCCGTAGATCTCACCGCACGGGTAAACCAGGCCCCGGCGCTTGGCGAGGTTGGCAACGGTGTCCACCTTCGACTTGGGTGCCACGCGAGATTTCTCCATCCCTTGGGAGTCGGACAAGTATGCCGACAAGCGTATCGGCACCGGCCGACCGGTCGTGCACCGCACGGGCGAAGTAGCGCCCCGACGGCCGCTCGACGGCGGGTTCACCGTCGAAACGGTCGTCCGGCGACTGCCGATCGCCCCAGCTCAGCGCGTCACGTTCGACATGCGCACGTCTGCATGTCAAAATGGCATCGGTTTCCATTAAGGAGTTGGTTGATGACCACCGATGCCACGGCCGCACACGCGCACACCCCGTACCACTCCCCCGCCCCCGCCACGGTGCCCGCGCGCCAGGTACTCGAGGACGCGGGTGAGCTGCTGCGCGCGCTGGCCGCCCCGGTGCGGATCGCGATCGTGCTGCAGCTGCGCGAGTCGCCGCGCTGTGTGCACGAGCTGGTCGACGCCCTCGGGGTCACCCAGCCGCTGGTCAGCCAGCACCTGCGCATCCTCAAGTCGGCGGGCGTCGTACACGGCGAACGCTCGGGTCGCGAGGTGCTCTACGAACTCGTCGACGACCACCTCGCGCACATCGTCGTCGACGCCGTCGCCCACGCCGAGGAAGGGTAATCCATTGGCAGACAATCCCTCCGGCAAGCAGGTCGGAGTCCGCAGCACCCGGCAGCGCAGCGCGATCTCGGCGCTGCTCAGCGATATCGACGAGTTCCGGTCCGCCCAGGAACTGCACGACGAGCTCCGCAAGCGCGGTGAGGGCATCGGCCTGACCACCGTCTACCGGACCCTGCAGTCGCTGGCCGACGCGGGCATGGTCGACGTGCTGCGCACCGACTCCGGCGAGTCCGTCTACCGCCAGTGCTCGAGCGGGCACCACCACCATCTGGTCTGCCGCCACTGCGGCCGCACCGTCGAGGTCGAGGGCCCGACGGTCGAGGCGTGGGCTGCGACGATCGCGGGCGAACACGGCTTCACCGAGGTCAGCCACACCCTGGAGATCTTCGGCACCTGCCGTGACTGCGTCGATGCGCGCGCCCGCGCACAGAAGGACGAGACCGCGACGGTCTAGTTTTTGTGACTCACATCACATGATGGAACCCTCGGTTCGACAGCTCCGTCCAACCTTCACGAAGAGACCGATCCGCACGGTGGTACCGACGGCCCGTGGCCGCCTCGGCGCCGAAGGAGGGGGCAATCGTGAGCACACTCGGTGTCGAACCCGATCAACTGACAGCGCTGGCGACGACGTGGCGGCAGGAGGCCGACGAGGTCGGCGAGCTCGCCTGGACCGCCATGAGCGAGGCCACCGGCGACGGCAGTGACGTCCTGGCCACCGTCCGCGGCCTGGCCGATCCCGCCCAGCAGGCGATGTCGTCGATCGCGACCAGATACACCACCCTGGCCGGCCTGATCGACAAGTTCTCCGCCGACATCCAGGCCAAGGATGCCGAGATCGCGGGCGAGATCGGGAAGCTGGGATCGCGCTGATGCGCCCGACCCTCCCCCAGCTCGACGGCTGGAATCTCGACGGCCTGCACCGCGCCGCCGACACCGCCCGCGCCAATGCCGATGTGGTGTCCACCGCGGTCGACGACTGCTCACGCGCCGTCTCGACGGCGGGCGGCTGGCACGGCCGGACCAGGGACGCGGCGGGCCGGCGGATCGACGAGGAGGTCGACCACGGCTACGAGGTGCGCACCGTGCTGCTGCGGATCGCCGACGACGCCGACGACGCGTATCGGAGCCTGCAGCATGCCCGCGCCTACGTCCTCGATCAGCGGACGCTCGCCGTCGACCAGGGCTTCCAGGTCGAACCCGACGGCCGGGTCTCCCACACCGATCCCGAGCAGGAGGGCGCGGCGGGCGTCTTCCAGCTCAACCTGTTCGGCGGCCTCGACGAGATCGAGCGCCTGGACAGCCGGCTCGGTACCCGCCTGAAGGAATCACTCGCCGACCTGACCGCGATCCGCGACGGCCAGCCCGACATCACCCTCGCCGACGGCACCGTCCGCGACCCCGATGCCGTGGCGATCCAGCTGGCCGCGATGTCGGCCGACGAGCGGGCCACCTACCTGGCCGGTCTGAGCCCGGAGGCACAGCGTCAGCTGGTGATCGCCGCGCCGGAGAAGCTCGGCAATCTCAACGGCGTCCCGTTCGGCATGCGGATCGAGGCCAACGAGATCAACATCCGCAACGCGCTGACGACGGAGAAGGCGAAGCCGGACCCCGACGAATCACGGGTCAGGCAGCTCGAGGCGATGCTCGCGCCGATCCCGAACCCCGAGGGCACCGGCACGCTCACCACGGCCGCCGCCGCGACCGGCGACAACGCGACGCCCCGGCTCGACATGGTCGACCGCAAGTTCGTGATGTTCAGCACCGAGGGCAACGGGCGGATGATCGAGATGCTGGGCTCGATGAAGGCGGGCTCGCCCGGTGTCGGCGTGTACGTACCCGGCACCTCCACCAACCTCAACGGTTCCGGCTCCAATCACGTCGCCGCCTGGAATCTCGCCGACCGGACCGACAGCCCCGTCTTCCTGTATATGGAAGGCGATTTCCCGCAGAGCCTGACCAGTCTCGACGACGGTGCGCCGAGTCCCCGGTTCGCGGCCGACATGGCGCCGAAGCTGGTCGAGTTCGGGCACGAGATCGACCGGGAGGTGGGCGCGAATTCCCCGGGCACGCCGGTGACCTATGTCGGCCATTCCTACGGCGGCTCGATCGTGGGCTCCGCCGAGCAACTCGGCCTGCGCGCGGATCGCGTGCTGCACGCCTCGTCCGCGGGGACCGGCGTGTTCGACACCGGCTGGAACAACCCGAACCCGAACGTGCAGCGGTATTCGATGACGGCCCCCGGCGACCTCATCGGGGTGGTGCAGTCGTATCCCGAAGGGGGACTGACTGTTCCGGGCGGTATGCACCTGCCGGGCAACCCGCACGCATCCGAGGTGCTGGGCGGGGATCCGGACGAGGTGCCCGGCGTCACCCGCCTGGATACCGGCTTCTACAGCGGCAGTTCCGGGGAGCACGCGAACGAGGTCGTGTTCGGCGTCGAGGGGCACGGCGACTACTGGGACGACGCGGGATCGACGGCCTTCGAGAACATCGTCGGCGTCATCAAGGGCACCGACGCCATCGGCTACGTCGAGCGTGGGATCGAAACGGACTGGGTCGACATCGGATTGGGCGACAACGGCAACGGCGGCAGGGAAGCCTTCGACGCCGCGAAAGCGGCCGCCGCGGCTCGCGCTGCGTCGTCGCTGGGCATTCGGATCGACCCCTACGCACACCCACAGATCACGGACAACCCCGGCCTCGGCCCGAGGATCGATGTCGAATGAAGTCGATGACGGTTGCCACCGTAGCCATGGTGGCGGTCACGCTCGCCGGGTGTTCCGGCTGGATCTCCGAGGGTCCGACCAATCAGCAAGTCAAGGACGCCACCGGGTTGACCGTGGCCGGCGCGCGCCCCATCGTTGCCGACAATTTCGAGCTCATCTGGCCGAAGCCGATCACCGTCGAACCGGACATGGTCGATGTGGGGTCGGGCTGTCGGACCGACCCGAACTCGCTGCGGTCGGCGGGACCGCCCTGGCACCCTCGGTACGAGCGGCAGGAGCTCAACCCTTCGCAGGAGTTCATCGATCAGGCGATGGCGAATCTCGAGGCGATGACCGCCCGCGGCTTCACCCTCGTGCCCAGCCAGAATCCGGCCGAAGACCCCGTCAGCAGGTATTACCGGGACTCCCGCGGCTTCTCGGTCGCGTCGTCCCGGACGCGTGCGGGCAGGAACGACGAGGAGGTCCGGTTCATCATGGCCTCCACGTCCCCCTGCGCCGCGGAGTGACGGATCGACCGGCACGGTCGGCTGGACCCAGCACCGCGGGCCGTCGGACGACTCGGCCGCGAGATCCGGGTTCCGACTAGACTCTGCACAGCCGTCATCGCTCGGAATCGAGCGCGCAGCTGTCTACACCAGGAGGGGATGGTCGAGATGACAGTGGGAGGCCATGGGTGGAAGGCCGTCGGCATCGCCGCCCTCGGGCTGGTCGTCGCTGGTTGCGGGGGCGGCGAGAGCGGGACGGCCGCGCCGACGACCAGCGGGGTGAGCGTGGCCGCGAGCCCGACCTCGGTGGATGCCGAGGCGAAGGTGTGGGATCCGTGTTCGCTGCCGGATTCGGCGATCAGCGGAGTGGGGTTGAACGTCGGCAGCAAGAAGAAGGACGTCGCGGGCGTCGACTTCACGGGGTGGAAGACGTGCAGCTGGCAGGACTCGGCCAAGCAGTACACCTTCTCGATCCTGTCGTCGGAGCACGCACTCGCCGAATCACGTGCGCGAACCGACTTCACCGATTTCACCGAGACCACCGTCGGCGCGCACAACGCGCTGCAACTTCGCACGACCGGATCGACCCACGACCTCGGGTGCACCATCGCGGTCGAGGTCGCCAACGGATCGGTCCTTTTCAGGCTGCTGAATCGAGTCAGCGCTTCCTCACCGCCGGCGCCATGCCCAGAGGTCCGGCGGCTCACCGACAGCCTGGCACAAACTCTCCCCTCGAATTGAGTGGTGGCCAATGATTCTCGGTATCGATCCAACCCAGTGGAATCAACTGCTGGACAAGGCAAATACTGGCGAGCTCTCACTCGATCCCGAGATCGGTAGAGATCTGGACCGGACCTGCGACGATCATCTGGACCGACTGGAAGAGATCTACGCCCAGGTCGACCAGGTTCGCAACATCTCCGGTTTCGGCTCGCTCAATTCCGGTCAAGCACTCGAACGCAAGTTCTCCCTCACTGCTTCGGGAGGCGACCGAGCGTTGGATGCGGTGATCCAGCAGCACATCCATGCCGTCCAAACGGCGAAAGAGGTTGTCGCCAAAGCGATTGCCAACTTCGTCGCCCAGGACGGCGCCCTCGCCACCGACCTCTCCGCGACCGGAGAGCCGGCGTGACCTACGACGAATACAAGAGCAGAGTCATCGCCGCGCAGGAGCAGTGGAACCAGGAGCGCACCGGCATCTACAACCGGCAGCAGCAGGGCAACTACGCCACGATCTTCGGCGGCGACATCCAGCCACCACACATCACCACGCCCGACAGCTACGACAGCATGTCGCTGGCGCAGATGCAGGCGGCCGTGGCGGCGATGAAGCCGAAGCTCGTCGATGACGCGGTGACGGCGTGGGCCAATATCGGGATGAACCTGATGGGCACGTTCTCCAAGTTCAATCAGGAGTTCGCCCGCACGGTCACCGGCGCGAACGGTCACAGCGGGTGGACGGGCGCCGCCGCTTCCGCAGCGGTGGCCGCGGTGAACAACTATGCGGAGCAGTCGATTCCGCTGTCCCAGGCGGCGACGGCGATCAGCTTGAAGCTGTCGGAGATGCGGACCGGGATCGAGGAGACCCAGGCGCTCATGCCGGGTTTGACCTCGCGCGAGTCCGTCACCGGCAAGACCTTGCCCGGTGACGGGGTGATGAAGGTCGACGAGCACAACCAGAAGGAAGCCGAGGACGAGGGCCGCCGCATCCTGCGCACCGTCTACGGCCAGGTGGCTGCCCAGACCGACAACGGCGTCCCCTTCCTGCCGTCGGCGCCGACTATCACGAGCGGTACCGGCGACAACGGCGTGACAGGCGGCAACGGCGGCACGAATACCGGTGGGACACAGGACCGGACAACCGGCGGCACGAACACCGACGGCACCACGCCGGAAACGCCGGGCGAGGGCACCTCCGCCGAGGACTCCGACACCTCGTCCTCGACCACGCCGTCGTCCACCGATACCGGGTCGACCACGGCACAGAGCACCACGCCGCAGTCCACCGCACCGAGCTCGACCACACCGGGTTCGACCACACCGGGTTCGACCACGCCCGGCACCACGACCACCCCGGGGACGACCCTGGGCACGACCGCGCCGGGAGCGGGTCGCCCCACCGGCACCGGGCGAGGCTCGGGCGGCGCACCGGGCGGCGGGTCCCCGTCGACCCCGGCGCCGGGCCGCAGCGCGCCGGGCGGTCAATCCCCTGCCGCGGCGGCCGCCGCGGCAGGTCGAGCGGGTGCGGCGAGCGGAGCCCGCGGTGCGGCGGGGATGGGTGGCATGGGCGCACCGGGCGCGCGCGGCGGGTCCGACGACGAACGGACCAAGGGCGTGCCCGACTACCTGATCACCCAGGAGAACGGCGAACTATTGATCGGCACGGACGGGCTGCGGACCGTGCCCCCGGTGATCGGCGGAGACAGCGACAGTGCAGCGGGCTGAGTTCACCGGCATCGAGTTCGAGATCCTGTGGTCGGGGTACGGCCGTGACCGTCTTCCCTACCCGTTGCAGTACCGCACCGATATCGCCGACTTCGAGGAGCTGAAGCGGCATCGGGAGGCTGCGGTCGAGAATCTGCTCGGCAAATACGATCCGGCGGTCGAGCACGCGCTGGCCGTCCTGCTCGAACCCGACGCCAGGGTCGAATCCAAAGGCTATATCGGACAGGATGATTCGAATGTGGTCCGCTTCCACGGCGCGATCCGCGGTCGCGCAGGCGCGACCCTGACGCAGGCCCGCGGCCCCGCCGAGGACGTCGGCGGTGACGTCGTCATGACCTACTGCACGGCCGATCAGGTCGCCGCCCTCGCGGTCGCGGCGCTGCCCCGCGCCAAGCCGGGCACCAAGCCCCCGGTGGAGGTCCGCCGCGAACAACTCGCCGCCGAAGAGGAACACTTCGAGTACCGCGCGGGTCAGCTCAGCTCCGCCGACCAGCTCAATCGCATCTTCCGCCGCAGACGCCACGCCTTCGGCGAGATCTCGGCCTTCTCCGGCCCCGCCGTCGACGCCCGCCCCAGCCCCGGCCGCACCTTCTGGTGGATGGACTACGACGACGGTCGCTACTACGTCAAGACCGGCGATCCCATCATCGCCGAACCCCTGCCCACCGACCGCATGGTCGCCGGCATCCGCCGCATGCTCGCCCGCGCCCAGCGCTACCACCAGGAGTTCGGGGAACCCGACGAACGCCTCGCCTGAGCTCGCTCACCACCCGCCGTCGAACAGTGCCTGCAACGCGGGCACGGGTTCGGCGACCGTCGAGGTATTCGCCACCGCGACAACGACGAACACCACGGTCAGTCCCATCGTGAGCAACCCGAGCCCGGCGAGAACGCCCCGCTCCGCCGAGGACTTTCCGGCCCGCCGCCGCCACAACACCACCGTCGCGACGGCACACCCCACGGCGACCATGGACGCGATCACCACCATCGCGACGTGATAGCGCGTGAAGTCACCGATCATCATCTCGAGCGCGGGCGACGAACCCGCTGCGGCCAGCTGCCGACCGACGTCTGTCACGGTCCCCGCGAGTTCCGGACCCACCGGGTCGTCGAACAGCATCGGTAGCAGGGAAGCGTAGGGCGCCACCGCGCCTTGCACATTCGCCATCACGGCCAGCACCGCGACGAGCGCGCACGTCGTGACGCCCGCACCGGCCGCCCCGAGGGCGACGCGGCGCCCCCACCGCGCGTCCTCTTCCCGGCCGACGGCGTTCCACAACGCGACGGCCAGCACCGTCAGAACCCCCAGCAGCACCGCCGCGATCACGGCTTTGGCCACGTGATACCGAAACCAGTACGCCACCACCTCATTCAGCGCGGGCGAGAATTCCCCTGCCCCGGAACTCCAGTACCCGACGAACGCCACCCGCAACGCGTCTCGCAGCTCCCCCTCGTTTCCGATCCCGCCCGCGGAACCCCACCCCGCCGCCATCCCCGGAACGACCACGAACGAGACGCCGAGCAGCACCGCCGCAATCGCGAGCAGCCCTATCCCCCGCCCGGACATTCGCCTCACCCGCGATACCACCGCCAGACCGCCCACGACGATTCCTCCACTCAGAAACGGCCACCGCGACACCAGCAGTCGCTCACACCGATGCTAACGAGCGCTTTCTGATGTGACACGTGCCGCGCTAGAATTCGGAGGTCGTCGGGTCGACTCCCGACCGGAGAGCGCTGTGACCGAGGCCGACTACGTCGTTGTGGGAGCGGGAAGCGCAGGCTGTGCGGTCGCGCGCAGGCTCGCCGAGAGCGGCGCGTCCGTGGTGCTGCTGGAAGCGGGTGGCCCGGACGACAAGGGCTGGGCCCGAATGCTGTTCCGGATTCCCGGCGCGATCAACGTCATGCACTCGACGCCGCAGCTGAAGAAGCTGTTCGATTGGGGCGACAAGTCGATCCCGCAGCGCCACGCGCTCGGCCGCCGGATCCCCATGACGCACGGCCGGATCCTCGGCGGATCGAGTTCGGTCAACGGGATGCTCTTCGTCCGGGGTCACCGGAAGAACTTCGACGACTGGGCCGCCGAGGGCTGTCACGGGTGGGCCTACGAGGACGTCCTGCCCTATTTCCAGCGGATGGAGGACTGGGAGGACGGCGCGAGCGAATGGCGTGGGTCCGGTGGTCCGATCAAGGTCACCCGCCAGCACACCATCACCGACGCGGCGCGCGCGTTCATGGACGCCACCGAAACGCGCCTGGGTGTGCCGAGAATCGACGACTACAACGGCGAGAGCCAGGAAGGGGTCGCGGTTTTTCAGCAGAGCGCCGCGAACGGTGTGCGGTACTCCGCGGCCAAGGGCTACCTGCACGAAGATCCGCTGCCCAATCTCACCGTGCGCACGCAAGCGCGAGTGACGAAGATCGTGATCGAAGGCTCCCGCGCGACGGGCGTGCAGATCGTGGTCGACGGCGGCACGCAGGTGATCGGGGCCTCGCGCGAGGTCGTCGTCTCGGCCGGCGCGTTCGGGTCACCGAAGATTCTGCAATTGTCCGGGATCGGCCCGGCCGCGCACCTGACAGAGCACGGCATCGCCGTCGTCGCGGATCTGCCGGTGGGCGACAATCTGCACGACCACCTCTTCGTCCCCCTGTCCTTCGCGATGAATTCGGCGTTGCGCAGGCCGACGGCTCCGTATTTCCTGCGCGGTCTGGCGGCCGAACGGGTTCGTCCGGGATCGTCGTGGGCGGCCGGTTCCTCCTTCGAATCCGTCGCCTTCGTGCGCACCTCGCATGCCCACGACATTCCCGACCTGCAACTACTCAGCCTCTACTGGGTGTATCCGTCGCCGAATCAGGACTCCGACAAGCGAGTCGTTCCGGCCACCAAGAAGCCGGGTCACAGCGTCTTCCCCGCCCTCATCTACCCGGAGAGCCGTGGCACCGTGCGGTTGGCCTCGGCGGATCCGGCCGCCGCACCGCTCATCGATCCGGCGTATCTGACCGCACCCGAGGACACCGAGGTGCTGCTCGAGGGCATCGACATGGTCCGCGCGATCATGGCGGGAACCGGCGACAACGAGGGCGAAATCGTTCCCGGCGCGCCCTTCACCGACGAAGCGGCGATGCGCGAAGAACTACCGAACCGCATCCACACCGTCTATCACCCGGCCGGTTCGGTCCGCATGGGTGTCGACGAGCGCGCGGTCGTGGATCCGCAACTGCGAGTGCGCGGAATCGACGGCCTCCGAGTCGCCGACGCCTCGATCATGCCGAGCGTGACCGGCGGCAACACCAACGCGCCCACCATCATGATCGGCGAGAAATGCGCCGACCTGATCCTGAAGGGCTGAGGTTCAGCCGAACGGGTTCGATCGCTCGCACTCCTTCGACGGAAACCGGAGCGATCCGGAACGCGCCGATGTTCCGCACGAAGATTCGTGCGGAACATCGGCGGGGATGTCAGGCGGCGACGGCGACCGGGGTGGAGGTGGCGTCCGGGGCGGGCGTGGGGCGGGAGCGCAGGGCGCCCAGGCCGAGCAGGGCGAGACCGGCAGCCGACCAGGTGAGCAGGACCGCGAGGGGGGCCAGGGCGCCCGCGCCGTCGAAGTAGGCGACCGAACGGAGCAGGGACGCGGCCGCGCCGGGCGGGCACAGCTGGCCGATGGTGCCCCAGGGCTGCGGGAGGAGTTCGGGGGCGGAGGTGGCGGCGGAGAACGGGTTGCCGATGAGGAGCATGGTCAGGGCACCCAGGCCGATACCGGGGCGGCCGATCGCGGCGGCCAGGCCGACGAGGGTGGCGGCGACGGCGAACGCGGCCAGGCCGGCGATCGCGGCGAGTTCCAGGTAGGAGCCGGGAACGATCGAGAGCCAGGTGTGGAAGACCAGGGTGCTGAGCAGACCGCCGGCGACAGCGAAGGTGACCAGGCCGACAAGCCGGGCGGCGAAACCGGGGATCAGCAGGGTGAGCAGCACACCCGCGGCGATGCCGGACATCACCAGGGGCAGCACCATCGAGCCGAAGCCGGCGCCGCGCGGGTCGTCGGGGTCGGTGGCGACGACGTCCTGGACCGGCGTGGCGGGCGCGCCGCCGAACTGCTGGGCCAGGGCGGTGAGTTGCTGGGCGACCGCGGGTGAGGCGGCCGAGGCGACCAGGACCTGCGGTGCGCCCTGGCCGGTGACGATGGCGCCGTAGACCTCGTTGTCGGTGAGCGCGGTGCGGGCGGCGTCCGCGTCGGCGAGGGTGGTGATCTCGAAGGCGTCGGGGCTGCGCTGCTGCAGCTGCTGGGTGACCTGCGCGGCCTGCGGACCGGTGACGGCGATGGGCAGGTCGCGCGGAGCGAGGTTGACGGCGGGCCAGGCGAAGGCGATCAGGAGCAGAGCCTGCAGCGCGGTGGCCGCGAGACCGAGCGCGACCGCTCGTCGAGTGATCGTCATGGCGGTTCTCCCCTTAAAGCGAATGTTCGTTCTTTTTGGTGGTTCCACGGTGGCATCGAGAGCCCGCGCTTGTCAAGAACGGATATTCGTTTTACTTTGAGGCATGCCCCGAGTCAGCGAAGAACACCTCGAACGTCGCAGGCAGCAGATCCTCGACGCCGCGCAGCTCTGCTTCGCCAAGAGGGGTTTCCACGAGACCTCGATGCAGGATGTGTTCGCCGAGGCCGGGTTGTCGGCGGGGGCCGTCTACCGGTACTTCACCAGCAAGAACGAGATCATCGCGGCCCTGGTTCTCCAGACGATGGTGCCGCTGAGGTCGCGGTTGGCCGAGATCATCCGCGCCGAGACGCCGCCGGTGCCCGCCGAAGTCGTCCGGCTGCTCACCACCGAGGTGATCAAGCACAGCGGCGCGGACGGGCCGTTGCGCTTGGCGCCGCAGGCCTGGGCACTGGCACTGGTGCAGCCGGAAGCCGGTCTACCGGTGCGCGAGGGCATCGCCACCATGCGGGATCTGTGGCGCGAATACGTGGTGCGGATGCGCGAGCTCGGCTGGATTCCGGCCGACGCCGATGTCGACGCACTGGCCAAGACCATCATCGGGATCATGCCCGGCTTCATCCTGCAACATCTGCTGCTCGGCGACGTCGATCCGGAAGAGATGGCCAGAGGCGTCGAGGTGCTGCTGCCGATCGACCCGGCCCGGGATCGTTAGAAAGCTCACTGTTACCGACGCCAGGGAACGGGTAGGTTCGGGTGCGGCACAGGTGGGGTTGTGGGGCCACCGAACCGCCGACAATCGATCCGACCAGGGAGTTTCCTGTGGCATTGCACCGACGAACCCTTCGATCACGCGGCATCGCCGCCCTCGCCACCGCGACCGTGGCGGCCGTCCTGCCCGTCGCCGTGGCAGGCACCGCGCAGGCACGCATGATCGGCGGATTCGAGGTGGGCGGCGCGATCGAGATCGAGTACGACCAGGCCGGCGGCCCCGCGCTCGGTGACCCCACCTCCCCCGAATCCGACGCCGCGGCGGGCGGCAAGTACCAGACCTTCGCCAACAACGCGGCGATCTACTGGCACCCCGACACCAACGCCAACACCGTCGCCGGGCAGATCCGCGACAAGTTCGCCGAGCTGGGCAACGAGGGCGGCAAGCTCGGCTATCCGGTCACTCGCGAGGAGTCGACCCCGGGTGGCACCGGCCGCTACAACCACTTCCAGAAGGGGTCGATCTACTGGTCGGTCGGCACCGGCGCGCACCAGATCAGCGGCCCGATCCGGGACAAGTGGGCCGCGCTCGGCTGGGAGTCGAGCCCGCTGGGCTTCCCGCTCAGCGACGTCTCCAAGGCAGGCAAGGGCGACGGCCAGTTCTCGATGTTCCCGACCGGCGCCATCTACTGGTCCTCGTCGACCGGCGCGCACGCGGTGTGGGGCAGCATCCAGGCCGACTGGATCCGGGCGGGCTCCGAAGGCGGCCGCTACGGCTACCCGACCAGCGACGAATACGACTACCAAGGCGGCAAGGCCCAGGATTTCCAGGGCGGCAAGATCACCTGGAAGCCCTCGAACTGACGCCTACGGCGCGAGCAGCCCCTGCCTGGCCCTGCTCGCGCCGGACAGCGTGAGCAGCAGCATGGTGGTCAGCGCCTGATCGTCGAGGCCCTCGGCGGGGAACGTGTAGCGCAGGATGACATCGCCCAGTTTGCCGCGCCCGATCAGGGTGACCGAGCCGAACTGGATCTCGTTGTTGCGCTCGGCGACGCGCTTGTGCAGCTGCGGCTTGAGCGGGCGATCCCAGGCCAGCACGCTGGTCAGCGACAGCACGGTGAGGCCCGGCGCCAGGGTGACCGCGCGGATCGAGCACAGCGCGCCGTCGTATTCGAAGCCGAGCGAGCCGTCGGCGTCGACGCGGACATCGATGTCCTGCATCTGCAGACAGGCGCCGGTGCGCGCCTGCAGGTCCAGTTCGGGTGTGACCACCGCGTCCATCTCGGCTCCGTCGCTCATTTGGTGCCGCCGAAGCGACGATCGCGCTTGGCGTATTCCAGGCACGCGTCCCACAGGTTACGCCGGTCGAAGTCGGGGAAAAGCGTGTCCTGGTAGACGAATTCGGCGTACGCGGCCTGCCAGATGAGGAAGTTCGAGCTGCGGAACTCCCCGGAGGGACGCAGGAACAGGTCGACGTCGGGCATATCGGGTTCGTCGAGGTACCGGGCGACGGTGGCCTCGTCGATCTTCTCCGGATCGATCTCCCCCGCCGCCACCCGGCGCGCGATCTCGCGTGCGGCGTCGGCGATTTCGGCGCGGCCGCCGTAGTTGACGCACATTGTCAGCGTCATCACGTCGTTGTCCTTGGTGAGCTCCTCGGCGATCTCGAGCTCCTTGATCACGCTGCGCCACAGGCGCGGTCGGCGACCGGCCCAGCGCACGCGCACACCCATCTCGTGCATCTCGTCGCGGCGGCGGCGGATCACATCGCGGTTGAAGCCCATCAGGAAGCGCACCTCGTCGGGGCTGCGCCGCCAGTTCTCGGTGGAGAAGGCGTAGGCGGACAGCCACTTGACGCCGATCTCGATACAGCCCTCGACGGAGTCCATGAGCACGGCCTCGCCGCGTTCGTGTCCGGCGGTGCGCGGCAGGCCACGTTCCTGCGCCCAGCGGCCGTTGCCGTCCATCACCAGCGCGACGTGGTTGGGGACCAGCTCCGGCGGGATCGCGGGCGGACGCGCACCGGAGGGATGCGCAGACGGCGGGCGCACGGTGCGGGCGGGCTTGCTCGCGGTGGAGGAGTCACGACGCAGGATCACGGCATCCATCCTGCCTGATCGTCGAGCACGGCCCGCACGGGCTCCGCGGATGGCCCGGATCGAGGGTTGCGGCGGCAGGTGCGCGACCGTTCCGGCCGGACCGGCCCGCTCGCCGCGGTCGGGCCGCTCAGCCGACGCCGCCCGCGACCGAGCGGTACTCGCCCGTATCGGCACGGCTTCGCTCGATCAGCGGCAGCGTGCGCAGCTGCCGTTCCAGATGCCACTGCAGGTGAGCGGCGACCAGGCCGCTGGCCTGTCGGCGGATGTTGTCGGGGACGCCGGCGATGTAGTCCCACTCCCCCTTCAGCAGGGCGACGAGCAGGTCGAGGACCCCCGCGGCCGGGGTGCTCGCGCCCGGCGGCCTGCAGTGCACGCAGACCGCGCCGCCCGCCGCGACATGGAACGCGCGATGCGGGCCCGGCGTCGCGCAGCGGGCGCAGTCGTCCAGGGCGGGCGCCCAACCGGCGAAACCCATGGCGCGCAACAGATACGCGTCGAGGATCAGTTCGTGCGGGCGCTGCTTGGCGGCGATGGCGCGCAGGGCGCTCGCGGTGAGCGCGTGCAGTTTCGGCGCCGGTGCGCGTTCCTCGCCCGCCAGGCGTTCGGCCGTCTCGAGGATCGCGCAGGCGGTGGTGTAGCGGCCGTAGTCGTCGATGATGTCGGCGGCGAACGCCTCGACCGTGGTCACCTGGGTGACGATGTCGAGCGTGCGGCCCGGATGCAGCTGCACGTCGATGTAGGCGAACGGCTCGAGCCGCGCCCCGAACTTCGACTTGGTGCGCCGCACTCCCTTGGCGACCGCGCGCACCAGACCGTGTTGCCTGGTCAGCAGCGTGACGATGCGATCGGCCTCGCCCAGCTTGTGCTGACGGACCACCACCGCCTCATCCCGATACAACCGCACGGCCTCAGTCTTCCACGTCGACCCGACACCGCCACCACGGACACGGCGGGCCGGTCAGTCCCGCCGGAGCAGACCGGCGATGAGCAGCAGCAGGGACTGCTGGGTCTCGGCGCGGGCGCGCTCCGCGTCCTCGGCGTGCGCGACGATGAGCGAGGCTTCGGTGATGGCGCTGAGCAGCAGCTGCGCGAGGACCGGGACCGGGACGGCCGGGACGAGACCGGAGTCGACGGCGCGTTGCAGTTGGCCGGTGATCAGGCCGAGGCCGTGCCGGGATTCGAATTCGCGGAAGGCGGGCCAGCCGAGGACGGTCGGGGCGTCCATCAAGACCACACGCAGTATTTCCGGGCGAGCGCAGATGTCGAGGAAACAGGCCAGACCCGCGGTCATGCCCGCGACGACATCGTCGGGGGCGACGGCGGCGACCGCGCTCGCGATCTCCGCCGTGGCTTCGGTCTCGATCTGCTCGAGTACGGCCAGGAACAGCCCGCGCTTGTCGCCGTAGTGGTGCTGCAGGGCGCCGCGGGTGACACCGGCGGCGGCCACCAGCTGTTCGGCCGAGGTCGCGGCGAAGCCGCGCTCGGCGAACAGGCTGCGGCCTGCCTGCTCGAGCGCGGCTCGGGTGGTGCGGGAGCGATCCTCCTGACTACGGCGCTGCATGCAGCCGAGTGAACTCCACGATCAGTTCGGCGAGCAACTCCGGCCGGTCCTCGGGCACGAAGGTGTAGGAGTCGTCGACGGTACGCAGACTCGCCTTCGGCAGGGCGGTGACGAGCCGCTGCGCCAGTGTCATCGGGAACAGCCGGTCCTCGGTGGACCACACCACCAGCACCGGGAAGTCGACCTCGGCGAAGCGTTCGGCGGCCGCGAGGGTGACCCGGTTGTCCACGCCCGCGGCGAAGCGACGCAGGTCGGCACGGATCGCGGCACTGCGCTGGGCGGGCCCCAGGTAGGACCGTGCGATGTCGGCCGGCAGGTGATGCTTGGTCACCAAGCCGAAGGCGAGCGGCAGCCGCTGCATCGGCTTCCACCGGATCGGCGCGAGCAACGGGGCGACCGCACCGGGCAGTTTCGCCACCTTCAGCAGCGCCGCGAACGGCTGCGGCGGGAAGACCTCGAAGCAGTCGACGGCGGCCAGCACGACCCGGCCGATCCGTTCCGGCCTGCGGGTCATCAGGATCTGGGTGAGCGCGCCGCCGGTGTCGTTGGCGACGACGGTGACGTCGGTCAGGTCGAGCGCGTCGAGGAACTCGGCGATGAGATCCGCGATGCCGGTGGGGGTGAGATCGGCGTCGGGCAGCGGGATCGAGTGCGATCCGAGCGGCCAGTCGGGGGTGAGGCAGCGGTGTCCGGCGGCGACCAGGCCGGGGACCACCCCGCGCCAGAGGTCGGCGTTGACGAGAAGGCCGTGCACGAACACGACCGGCGAGCCGGCGCCGGTGTCGTGATAGCGGATACGGCCGGACGACAGGGCGATCTCGCGCGCCGGGCCGAGTGCTGAGCTGATTCCCATGGGGTCCTCCCCTGGTCGAATGCTGGGCCTCTTCACTGTTACATACATACGGAATGTATGTCTATACCCGAGAAATCCACCCAGGGTATGTGGACGAGCGACCAGCTCGGGGCTACGGTCAACCCCACTACCTGCAGAGACGGAGCTCACATGTCCGCGCCCGACCGCCTCGCGCCGAAGCCCTCGGCCGACCTCGGCCTTTCCGAAATGTCCGCCGCGCTCGCCGACGGCAGCGTCTCCTCCGTCGCGGCCGTGACCGAGGCGCTCGACCGGATCGAGGCCGCGCAGCCGACGCTCAACGCCTTCCGGACCGTCCGCCGCGAGGCCGCGCTCCGGGAAGCCGCCGACGCCGACGCGCGTCTGGCCGCCGGCGAACGGCTGCCGCTGCTCGGCGTGCCGATCGCGGTCAAGGACGACACCGATATCGCCGGGGAGATCACCGCTTTCGGCTGCGGCGGCGAGTTCGCGCCGAAGACGGAGGACGCCGAATCGGTGCGCAGGTTGCGGGCCGCCGGTGCGGTGATCGTGGGCAAGGCCAATACCTGTGAGCTGGGCCAACTCCCGTTCACCAGCGGAGAGGCCTTCGGCCACACTCGCAACCCCTGGGATCGCACGCGCACCCCCGGTGGCTCCTCGGGCGGTTCCGCCGCGGCGGTCGCGGCCGGATTGGTGCCCGCCGCATTGGGTTCCGACGGCGCGGGCTCGGTGCGCATCCCCGCGTCGTGGAACAACCTGGTCGGGATCAAGCCGCAGCGCGGGCGCATCTCCACCTGGCCGCACGCCGAGGCGTTCTACGGGCTCACCGTCAACGGGCCGTTGGCGCGCACCGTCGGCGATGCCGCTCTGCTGCTCGACGTCACCGCCGGACCACACCGCGGCGACCTGCACACCCCGGCGCCGATCGACGCGAGCGCCGCCGTGGGGCGAGACCCCGGCAAGCTCAGAATCGCGCTCTCCCTGCGGATTCCGTTCACGGCGACCAAGACGGCGCTGGACCCGCAGATCGCGGCGGCCGTCCACGCACTGGCGACGACGCTGCGCGGCCTCGGGCACACGGTCACCGTGGCCGACCTGCACTACGGACTGATGATCGGCGCGTCGTTCCTGCCGCGCTCGATGGCGGGGATCGCGCGCGTGCGCGACGCGATGCCGGAGGCGATCGTCGACCCGCGCACCACGGCCAACGCCCGGTTGGGCGGACTGCTCGGCGGTCCCGTGCTCGCGGCCGCACGCCGCGCCGAGCCGTTGCTGCGCACACGGATCGGCGCGTTCTTCGACGACTACGACCTGGTCCTGGCCCCGACCACCGCCACCCCGCCCCCGCGTGCCGAGGAGATCGACGGGATCGGCGTCGGGGCGACCAACGCTCTGATCACTGCCGCCTGTCCCTACACCTGGCCGTGGAATGTCCTGGGCTGGCCGAGCGTGAACGTGCCCGCCGGTTTCACCGACGCCGGACTGCCGATCGGCGCGCAGCTGATGGGTACCGCGAACTCCGAGCCGATGCTGATCTCGCTGGCGGCTCAGCTGGAAGCGGAACTTCGGTGGGAGCGGGCGCGACCCACGCCGTGGTGGTGAGTCAGAACGGGGCGGTCGGCCACCACCGGTCGTAGAGCTCGGCGCCGTTGGTGGCGCCGATAATGCTGACCAGGCAGAAGTTCCGTGCCGGGTCGTCGAATTGGACGACGAGCGCCCCCGACGTGGTGCCCGCGCGCAGACCCGGCATGTTCTGGACGATGAGCCTGCCCCGCCCCGAGGACCGCTCCCAGTTCTCCTCCCGGATCTCGGTCGCTTCCACGAACGGCCGGGCGTTGCTCGGCGTGCGGTCGCCGTTGCAGTACACCGTCATACGTTCCACGGGATCGCGGTCACCGTTGCAGCTGAGCCGGCCGACGCCGTCGTGCTGGTCGAGCGCGATCGGCCGGTGCTCCTTGTCGACGGCCGCGCACCGTGCGCCCTGGTAGCCGCTCGCGAACGGCGTACGCGGGAGCAGCTCGGGCAGGGCACGAACGATGTATTCGTGCGCGCCCCATGCCGATTCGGCAGCCGTGGTCGGCGCCGCCGAGATCGTGGGCGCGGCGGCGGGCGACTCGTCGCGATTCAGCGCGACGGCACCGGCCGCTACCAGCGCGAGGGTGAGTCCGGCCACCGCCCCGGCGGCCAGGAGCCGACGACGGGACACCGGCGCTGTCACGGCGCGGGGCGACGGAGTCGGTGCCCAGGAGTGGCCGACCGGGACACCGGTGGGCGGGGTCCCGGCGGCGGGGCCCGGATGACCGATCGGTCCGCGCGGAGTTCCCGGACCGGCGACGCGCGCCGTCGGCGCCACCGGCGCGCCGAACGCGGCGGCCGCGGCGGCGGCCAGCGCGCCGCAGCTGGAGTACCGGTCGTCGGGATTCTTCGCCATGGCCCGGGCGATCACCGCATCGATCGCCGGCGGCAGCCCCGGGTTCACCTGGGTCGGCCGGGGCGGTGGCTCGGTCAGGTGCGCGTTGATCACCGCGGCGACGGTATCGCGCGGAAACGGCGTGCGGCCGGTGAGCAGTTCGAACAGCGTGCAGCCCAGCGAATACAGATCGGCACGATGATCCACGGCGTCGAGTCGGATCAGTTCCGGCGCCGCGTACGCCAGGGTGGCCAGGAAGGCGCCCGTCTCGGTGAGCGCGGTGCTGTCAGTGCCGGATTTGGCGATGCCGAAGTCCGCGACGAGGACCCGGTCCGGTTCCCCGGGCCGCCTTTCCAGCATCAGATTGGCCGGTTTCACATCACGGTGCAGCAGCCCGGCCCGGTGCGCCGCGTCCAGCCCGGCGGCCGCCTCGGTGACGATGTGCAGCGCGTGCTCCGGGCGGGGCACACCGGCGCGCAGCACCGCCGCGGCGTCGGTCCCCGCGACGTACTGCATCGCGATCCAGAGCGCGCCGTCGACGAGGCCGCGATCGTGCACGGCGACCACATTCGGATGATCGATGCGGGCCGCGAGCTCGGCCTCCCGAATGAACCTCGCCCGGAATTCCGGTGCGCCGCTGTGTGCTTCGCTCAGCACCTTGATCGCGTCCAGCCGCGGCAGCCGCGGATGGCGCGCGGCGTAGACGGTGCCCATCCCGCCGCTGCCGAGGACCCGCTCGATCACGTAGCCGGCGAAGACCGAGCCGGGCCGCAGCCGTGCGGTCATCCGGCGCGCACCAGCAGGCTGTACTGAGCCGCTGCCTTCTGCTTGACCTGCCGCTCCTGCGGCGCGAACACGGTGGCGACGTAGCGGCCGTGCAGCACGCGGCAGGCGTAGCGGACGGCCGGCTGGCCGGTGTCGTCGTCGAGGCACTGGATGTCGGCCAGGCCGGCCGGACCGGTGACGGTCCGCAATCCGTCGGCGGCCAATGATCGGGTCCCGCGATCGAAGGCGCGGCGAGCCTCCACCGCGTCGGGATACCGCATCAGCCCGTCGAAGCCGATCATCGCGAACGCGTCGGCCGAGGACCGCTGCTGCCTGGTGCCGTTCAGGTAGCTCACGTTCGGGCCGTATACGACACCGCTGGCATGCAGCAGCGTCTTACCTCCGGCGATCTGTTCCCGATCGATGAGCAGCACCGCGGGCCGCGACCAGCGCCCCAGCTTCTCGGGGACCAACCGGGTCAGCATCTTCTCGCCGTCGAGCGGCAAGCTCGCGAGCTGGTCGACCGGCGTGGCGACGAATCGATCGAGTTCGGGCAGTTGCGCGTCGAAGGCCTTGCCGATGAGCCCGATCAACGCCGCGGCATCCGGCGTCGGGTGCGTGACCAACACGCTCACCACGAAGGAGCCGCGCGCGACGGTGGCGGCCATGCTCGCCACGGTCGGTCGCCAATGAGCGCGCGCGGCAGCGTAGTTCGGGATGGTGACGGCGACATTGTCGGGGCTGACCGCCGCGTCGGCGGCATCCAGATCGGCGGCGGCCTTGGTGGCGGCGGTGGAATCCGTCATGCGCAGCGCCAGCAGCGACAATCCCCTGGCGCGGGTCGAATCGGTACCGGCGACATGGAATCCGGCGATCATGCCGTACTTGTCGAGCACGGCGCGGGCCTGCTCCGACAGCACACCGGACACCTTGGCCGGGGTCGGCAGCGGCACCGTGGGCTTGGATTCGGCGGGCAGGGACAGGGCGGCGTCGGCCCTGGCCGGATTGATCATCACCTCGCCGATCCGCACCGACTCGATCACCCGGCCCGAGTAGTCGTCGCCGTTCGGCGCCTCCAGCGGAACATGCTGGTAGGTGCCGTAATCCAGCGTCGACAGGTCGACCCGGTCCGGTTTGGGCGTACCCGTCACCGTGCAGCCGGTCAGTGCGAGGGCGGCGAGCAGGGCGGCCGCCCGCAGTGCCGCGCGGGGATCACAGCGGCGCATCGGTCCACCACTTCTCGCGCAGTTCGGCGCCGTTGTCGCCGCCGTTGACATCGATCCGGCAGAACGAGCGCGCCGGTTCGTCGAAGTAGACGTGCAGGAATCCGGTCACGGTCTTGTCCAGTCCGATATTGCTGCCCCAGTGCAGGTTTCCGCTGCCTGAGGGGCGACGCCACTCCTCGTTGCCCTCGACCTGATCGGTGCTGGGCTGCACCAGCATCCGGGAGCGGTCGGTATTGCAGACGACCGTGATCGCGACGGCGGGATCACGATTTCCGCTGCAACTCATCCGCGCGATCGGTCCCGCCTTGTCGGTCGGCACGAAGTCGAACTTCTCGTCGAACATGTAGCAGCCGGTCAGCTCCTGGTAGCCGGCGCCGAAGGGGAAGGCGGGCAGCAGGTCGGGGAAAGTATCGGCCACGAAGCTGTAGGCGCCCCACGCGGTCGCCGGTGGCAGCGGGGGCGGTGAGGTGGTCACGGCCGTCCGCGATGCCGAACCGTCGGGGCCGGAGGTGAGCAATACCGCCGTCGCGAGGCCGAGGACGACGACCACCGCGGCCGCCACCTGGACGGAGCGACGGCGGATCAGCCTGCCCAGCGGCGTCCGGCGGCGCAGCAGCGCCGCGGTGAACGGGTCGGCCGCGGGCATCGGGGCGGGCGGCCAGGAACCGCCGAAGCCCGAACCGGCGGGCAAGGACGGACCGGACCGCTCCTGGGCCGGGGCGTCCTGCACCGACGGCTGCGCCCGCACCGGGGCACCAGCGGTGGCGACGGGAATCGGTTGGTCGGGAGCGGAGATGGCCGTCGACGACGCCGGGTGCCCCGCGGCCGGCGGCAGCGCGCGCCCGTCCATCGCGGCGCGAGCGGCCGCGGCCAGCTCGCCGCAGGAGGCGAACCGCTGCGCCGGGTCCTTCGCCATCGCCTTCGCGATCACGGCGTCGCACTCGGCAGGCAGCTCCGGCCGGATCGACGACGGTCGCGGCGGTGGCTCGTGCAGATGCGCGTACATCATGGCCGCGGGCGTCTGCCGGACGAACGGCACTGTACCGACCAGCAATTGGAACAGGGAGCAGCCGAGGGCGTAGACGTCGGCGCGCAGGTCGACCCGGTCACCGCTCAGTTGCTCGGGCGCGACATAGGACAGGGTCGCGGTGAGTCCGCCGCCCGCGGACAGCGTCGCGGTGTCCTCGGCGCGGCGCGCGATCCCGAAGTCGGTGACCAGCACCCGGTCGGCGTGCCCCGGCTCCTCGGCCACCAGGATGTTGGCCGGTTTCACGTCGCGATGCACGAGTCCGGCCCGGTGCACCGCGTCGAGTCCGCGCGCCGCCTCGCCGATGATGCGCACCGCTCGCGCCGGATCGAGACCCGTCGGGGCGGTGCGGACGAGTTCGGCGGCGTCGGAACCGGCGACGTACTGGGTGGCGATCCAGAGTTTGCCGTCGGTCTCCCCGCGATCGCGCACGGCGACGAGGTTCGGATGGGTCAGCGTGGCGGCGAGTTCGGCCTCGCGCAGGAACCTGGCGCGGAACTCGGGGTCGGCGGCGTGGTCGTCGGCGAGGATCTTGAGCGCGTCGTGTCGGGGCAGCCGCGGATGGCGGGCCAGGTAGACGGTGCCCATGCCACCGGCGCCCAATCGCCGTTCGATCAGATACCCGGCGAACTCCGCGCCCTCTGCGATACTCACCCGCCCCGGTCTCCCACGGTCACAGCACTACCGGGACCCTTCCGGCAGCGTTTCCGAATCGGTCGCCGCTGAAGCCGGTCCCCACCCGGAGGTCATGTTCGAGCGACTATAACAGCACGAATCCGGCGGTGCGGTCCGGGAATTCCGGCATTACCGCACTAGCGCCCCGGTTCAGCCCAGCTCTCGAGATCGCTCTTGGTCCCCGCCGGGCAGCCGTCCTGACCGCTCTGGCGCGGGAACATCATCAGGCAGCGTTGCGGACCGGGCCCGCCGACCGCCGTGGTGACCAGTACCGCGATCGACGAGCCGTCCGCGACGCGCCGCGTCGAGAAGCCCAGGGTGCCGGTGACGCCGCGATAGTCGCTCTCGCGCAACTGCACCGCGATGGCGGTGCGGTTCGGCGGCAGGTCGGCGAGCACACCCCGGCTGGCGCGCACGGCCTGCAGGAACAGGCCGCTCACGTCGAACGCGAGACCGGTGCGGTCACCCGCCCAGGTCGGGCGGTAGTCGGCCAGTTCCGGGTAGCCGCGCAGGTCCTCGATGAGTCCGGCCAGTTCGACGCACAGCTGCTCGTGTTCGAAGGGCACCGGCTGATTGCCGAGTTTGCCCACGCCGCTGACACAGTCGGCGCCGCCGAGCATCACCGGCGCGGCCTTGGCCACATAGCGCACCGTCAGGTTGGCGGGCAGCGCGGCGGTGGCCTTGGGGTCGGTGATCAGCCGGGTGACCGCGTCGTTGCCGAGGATCGCCGGACCCGCGCCGCTCAGACAGCCGCGACTGACCGCTTTGGCGAAGGTGGGGAAATCGTCGTTGCGGCCCGCGAAGAACAGCAGGGTGCGCCGGTCGGCACCCTCGGTCTCACACGGTGCGGGGAAGCGGTAGAGCTGTTGCTGTTCGCGCCAGCTCAGACTCTGCTGGGCGACACCGCGGGTGCTGAGCTCGGCCTGCAGATCGGCGACCAGTGTGGTCACGTACAGGTCGTCGGCGGCTTCCGGGTGGTAGATCGTCACCTTGTCGTAGCGGGCGGTGCCGTTCGCCTCGCGCGCGCCCTGGACGTAGTCGGCGACCAGCCGGGCCTGCACGGTATTGCTCGGCGCCGCTTGGAAATACAGGGGCGAGGCCTGGTCGAGCCCGTCGGCGGACAGCGTCGTCGCGACCGCGGGCACGCCCAGTTCACCGAGCCGGGCGATCGCCGCGCGGGTCTCGTCGGTACTGCGATCGATGCCGACCACGCCGAGCACGCTGGGATCGTCGGCCACCAGACCGCGCAGCGCGTGCTCGACCACCCAGGTCGCCTGGCGCATGTCGGAGCCGCCGTTGGCGACGACGACACGCAACAACGGTTCGGACTCGTCGGAGGCCAGCAGGGCGCGGCGCTGCTGCACCGCGAGCCCGGCCAGCTCCTCGACCTGGGCGTGCGGGTAGCGCACGTTGGTGTCGGCATAGCTGAGACCGGCGAAGTACACCAGCGAGACCAGCGGCCGGTTGGGGTTGCTCTCGCGGGCCTGCACGGCCGCTTCGTTGAGCCGGAACACCTCGCGCTGCATCGCCGTCAGCTCGGGATCGTCGGCGAAGAGCTGCGCGGTGTTGTCGCTGTAGCCCACACACTCACCGTCGCGCAGGCTCACCGAGACCCCGCCGGTCCACGGCCACTGCGAGCACGGCGCGCCACGCAGCGGCGGGAAGTAGACCAGCGCGGCGGCGATGGCCAGCGCGATCGGGATGAGCACGCACAGGCCGACGAACCAGCTGCGCGCCGCCATCGGCGGTGCGGGCGGCAGCGCGAGACCGCGGAAGCGCGGGTCGCTGATCCGCGGCGGGGTGTCGGCGGGCAGCAGCGCGCGCAGCGGCAGGAACCAGGCGTCGGCCTGCCGGTGGGTGCGCCGGTTGTCGATCTCGCGCACCCAGCTCTGCAACGGGTCCGGCGGTTGCGACGACGGCTGATCGGCCAGACTCTCCAGGGTGCGCAGGGTGCGCAGCTCGCCGATGTCGCCGAGTTCACCGACCTCCCGATTCGGGCCCTCGTCGCGGAAGGCGACGAGCACCAGCGGATCGAAATGGCCGGTCTCGTTCCTGATCTCGTTGATCCAGGTGAGGATGCGCGCGCCGTCGCTACCCTCGGCGAGCCCGCCGAGCAGCGCGACCGGGTAGGCGGTGCGCCGCCAGCTCGACGGCCGCCAGATCCGGCGCCGATACGCGTCGCGCAGATCCTCGAGGAACGCGTGGATGAGCAGTTTGGCGACCTGCTCCTCGTTCTCGTCGACCCGGTGCGAGGCGGTCAGGCGGGACGCGAAACCCAGGAAGCTGCCGGACAATTCGGGTGCGAGGTAGCGCTGGTGCAGGAACCACCTGGTCACCTTCGACATCCCGGGAATGCGCCCGGACACCCACAGCCACAGCCGCAGGACCGGCCACAGCGCGAGCACCCCGAACACCACCCGCGAGATCGTGTCGCCCGCGACGCCTTCGGCGGTGTCGGAGCGGCTCGTCGGCGATCCGCTGCGCAGCAGTTTCGGCAGGCGGCGCCGCAATTCGTCGGGCGCCTCGGACTCGTCGCTGGTGACCCGTTGGCGCGTCAGCCAATCGGCGGTGCGGTAGCGCGGGAACTTGATCGCGCCCATCGCGGTGTCGTCGGCGGCGAAGCCCGCGACGAGCTGCTGGATGATCGGCAGACAATGCCCGGCGATCTCCTGATCGTCGTGCGAGCTGACCGCGCTGAGATCGGGCGTGAGCGCGGTGCGCGGCAGGTCCGGCGCGTGCAGATCGATCTTGGCGCGCGGCGTCGCCCGCCTGCCCCCCGATTCGCCCAGCCAGCTGTAGAGGTCGGCGACCAGCGCGGAATGCCCCTGTACCCCGACCAGTTCGACGATCGGCCGGGGCAGCGTGCGGCGTCCGCGCAGCAGCGTGCGCAGCACTCGCGGCTTGGTGTCGGGGATTTCCAGCGCCCGCAGCAACTCCAGCAGCTTGCCGACATCATTGGCATCGGGCACTTCGACGGCCTCCCCGGGCGATCAGCGAGCACGCCGGGCACTGTCGGCGTATTCGCCGAACGATACCCCGTACCGCCGACGCTCAAACGGTCAAAAGCCCAGCTTCCCCAGCTGTTTCGGATCGCGCTGCCAGTCCTTGGCCACCTTCACGTGCAGGTTCAGGTAGATCCGGGTACCCAGGATGTGCTCGATCTGCTTGCGGGCGTTGGTGCCGACCTCCTTGAGGCGGGAACCGTTCTTGCCGATGATGATCGCCTTCTGGCTCGGCCGTTCGACATACAGCAGGGCATGCACCTCGAGCATGTCCTCGTTGGCCTCGTAGGGCTGGATCTCCTCGATCACCACGGCCAGCGAGTGCGGCAACTCGTCGCGCACGCCCTCGAGCGCGGCCTCGCGGATCAGCTCGGCCATGAGGGTTTCCTCGGGCTCGTCGGTGATCTCGCCGTCGGGGTAGAACGCCGGGCCCTCGGGCATCTTCGAGGCGATGACATCGACGAGCACCTCGACCTGTTCGCCCTTGACCGCCGACACCGGAACCACCTCGGCCTCGGGACCGAGCAGTTTCGAGACGGCCATCAGCTGATGGGCGACCTGATCGCGACCCACCTTGTCGATCTTGGTGACCACACCGAGCACGGTGGTCTTGGGCGCCATCATCTTGATCTGCTCGACGATCCAGCGGTCACCGGGGCCGATCTTCTCATCGGCCGGGATGCACAGGGCGATGACGTCGACCTCGGAGTAGGTGTCGCGCACGAGATCGTTGAGGCGTTGGCCGAGCAGGGTCCGCGGACGGTGCAGGCCGGGGGTGTCGACCAGGATCAGCTGGGCGTGGTCGCGGTGCACGATGCCGCGGATGGTGTGCCGGGTGGTCTGCGGGCGCGAGGAGGTGATCGCGATCTTGGTGCCGACCAGGGCGTTGGTCAGCGTCGACTTGCCGGTGTTCGGACGGCCGACGAAACAGACGAAGCCGGAACGGAATTCCTTCTCAGCCACCGTGCACCTCGCTCAGCACGGCGCCGGCGCGATCGGTGCGGATCACCGCGGCCGACGGGGAGACCTCGCGCACCGCGGCGATGCCCGCGTCCTCGGCGTCACCGCCGACGACGACCGCCGCCTCGAAACCCTCCGCACCGCTGGAGATCGCGGCGGCCACCGCGGCCTGCAACGCGGTCAGGCGCAGCGCGGTCAGCGCCACCGCGCCCGCGGCGTAGGTACGACCATCGGTGTCGCGGATGGCGGCACCGCTCGCGCCGCCGGTGCGGCCCAGCGCGCCCCGGGCCAGCACCAGCAGCTTGTTGTCTTCGGCGTCCAGTTCACTCATCGGTCTCTCCGTTGTCGTCGGGCACGGTGACCTCCGTCGGCGCGGTGCCGTTGGTGGTCTGCTCGGTGCCGTTGGTCTTGCCCTTGCGGGACTTGTCGGTCTTCTTGTCCTTGTCGGCCTCGCGGCGCACCAGCACGGTGTTCACCCGCATCCGCCCGCGCGCGTCGGCGCCGCCCTCACCGCGCAGGACCAGCCCGTAGACGGTCACCTTCGACCCGGGCAGCGGGACGCGCCCCAGCTCGTGGGCCAGCAGCCCACCCACGGTGTCGACGTCCTCGTCCTCGATGTCGAGGCCGTACAGCTCGCCCAGGTCCTCCACCGACAACCGCGCCGACACCCGATAGCGGCCGTCGCCCAGGTCCTCCACCGGCGGGGTCTCGTCGGTGTCGTACTCGTCGGCGATCTCGCCGACGATCTCCTCGAGCACGTCCTCGATGGTCACCAGGCCCGCGATGCCGCCGTACTCGTCGATCAGCAGCGCCATGTGGTTGCGGCGACGCTGCATCTCGTCGAGCAGATCGTCGAGCGGCTTGGAGTCGGGAATGAACACCGCGGGGCGCATGACCTCGCGCACGGTCACCTTGCGGCTGCGATCGGCGTACGGGACAAGGTCTTTCAGGTACACCACGCCGAGCACGTCGTCGACGTTCTCGCCGACCACCGGGATCCGGGAGTGCCCGGACCGCACCGCCAGCGACATCGCCTGGGCCGCGGTCTTGTCGGCCTCGATCCACACCATCTCGGTGCGCGGCACCATCACCGCGCGGGCGGCGGTGTCACCGAGCTCGAACACCGACTGGATCATCCGGCGTTCGTCGTCGGCGACCACGCCGCGCTCGCGGGCCATGTCGACGACTTCGCGCAGCTCGATCTCGGAAGCGAAGGGGCCGTTGCGAAATCCCTTACCCGGGGTGATCGCGTTGCCGAGCAGAATCAGCACTCTGCTCACCGGGCCGAGCAGCGCGCCGATGATCTGTAGCGGCACCGCGGCGCCGAGCGCGATCGAATAGGCGTGCTGGCGGCCCAGCGTTCGCGGACCGACGCCGATCACCACGTAGGAGACGACGACCATGACCGCGGCGGCCACCAGCAGTGCCGTGCCCGCGCTCCACAGCTCGAGGGTCGCGGCGGCGAGCAGGACGGTGGCGGTGATCTCGCACAGAATGCGCAGCAGCACCATGAGATTGACGTACCGAGGGCGGTCGTCGACGATCTTGCGCAGCCGCGCGGCGCCGGGCCGTTCCTCGCGGACCATGTCGTCGAGCCGGGCGCGCGAGACCGTGTTCAACGCCGAGTCCACCCCGGCGAATACCCCGCCGAGCCCGATCAGCAGGATCGCCAGCAGGATCTGGGTCAGTGAGGTCACGCGGGTCCCAGTGCGTCACCCGGTGCGGTGAAACCTGCCTTGCCGAGGAGTTGGGCATCCCGCTCGGCCAGTTCGGCGCGTCGCTGTTCCTCGCGCAGGCTCACGTACCACTCCTCGAGCAGCTGGGCCTGCAGCGCGAACATCTCCTTCTCCTCCTCCGGCTCGGCGTGGTCGTAGCCGAGCAGGTGGAGCACGCCGTGCACGGTGAGCAGTGCCAGCTCGTGATCGAGGGAATGGCCGGCCTTCTGCGCCTGCCCCATCGCGAACTCGGGACAGAGCACGATGTCACCGAGCATCGACGGGCCGGGCTCGGGGCTGTCGGGACGACCGCCCGGCTCCAGCTCGTCCATCGGGAACGACATCACGTCGGTCGGGCCGGGCAGGTCCATCCAGCGCACGTGCAGGTCGGCCATGGTGTCGAGATCGACGAGCACCATCGAAAGCTCGGCGGCGGGATGCACGTCCATCCGGCCGATGACGAAACGTGCGACGCTGACCAGGTCTTCTTCGGGGACGTCCATGCCCGATTCGTTGGCGATCTCGATGCTCACCTGTTCAGGGTACGGTGCCGACCCGACGCCGCCGGGAGCGGCATCGGGCCAGCGTGGCGTGAGTTACCCCCGGTTCGCACGCCCGGCGGCGCGCCGCTGCGCCCGGTTGCCCGGGTAGTGCGGGCCGGGCACCGCGCGGGTGTCGGACTCGAACCGGTCGTAGGCGTCGACGATGTCGGAGACCAGCCGGTGCCGCACCACATCGGCGCTGGTGAGCTCCGAGAAATGGATGTCGTCGATGTCGACGAGGATCTCCGCCGCCGCGCGCAGGCCCGAGCGCTGCCCGTTGGGCAGGTCGACCTGCGAGATGTCACCGGTGACGACCATCTTCGAACCGAAGCCGAGACGGGTCAGGAACATCTTCATCTGCTCGGCCGTGGTGTTCTGCGCCTCGTCGAGGATGATGAACGAGTCGTTGAGGCTGCGGCCACGCATATAGGCCAGCGGCGCGACCTCGATGACGCCGGAGGCGAGCAGCTTGGGGATCGCTTCCGGGTCCATCATGTCGTGCAGCGCGTCGTAGAGCGGCCGCAGATACGGGTCGATCTTGTCGTTGAGGGTGCCGGGCAGGAAGCCCAGCCGCTCGCCGGCTTCGACCGCGGGCCTGGTCAGGATGATGCGGGTGACCTGCTTGGACTGCAGGGCCTGCACCGCCTTGGCCATCGCCAGGTAGGTCTTGCCGGTACCGGCGGGACCGATGCCGAACACGATCGTGTTGGCGTCGATCGCGTCGACGTAGCGCTTCTGGTTCAGCGTCTTGGGCCGGATGGTCTTGCCGCGGCGCGACAGGATGTCCAGGCTCAGCACCTCGGCGGGCGATTCGGACACGCCTTCGGTGAGCATCGAGACGGTGTGCCGGACCGCTTCGGGGGTGATCACCCGATTGCGGCCGGTCAGCGCCACGAGCTGCTCGATGACGCGCTCGGCCAGCGCCACATCGCCCGCCTTACCGGTGATGGTGACAGTGTTGCCGCGGACGTGGATGTCGGCCGGGAGAAGCTTCTCCAGCTGACGGAGATTCTGGTCGGCCGAGCCGAGGAACGGGAAAACAGACTCCGGCGCGAGTTCGATGCTGGAACGCACTGTTCGCGCTGCGGGACCCGCGTTGTTTCCGCCTGCGCCGATGCCTGATACGGGGTTGGTGGGGTCGCCGATCTCGCCTGAGTTCTTCAAAAGTGGCTATGGCCTGCTTCCGGTCTCGACTGTGTGTTCGATGAGCTCAGTTTAACGCGCGGCACCGACACCGCCCAGCGATATAACGGCGGGATCGGCCGAACCGCGATCGACCGGTGATCGCAGGTCACGAGCGGAAGGCGGCGGACGGGGGGCCGTGATCTACCAGCGCGGGGTAAGCGCGCCGAGGGCTCCCAGCGCCACCGCGGCGGCCGTGGAAGTGCGCAGCACGGTCGGGCCGAGCAACACGGGGTCGGCGCCCGCCTCGGCCAGGGCGGCCAGTTCGGCGTCGTCGAGGCCGCCCTCGGGACCCACGATCAGGACGACCTCGCGCGCCGCGGCCAGCGGCAGCTCGGTGAACTTGCCAGCGCCGGATTCGTGCAGGGCGGCGACGATCGCGCCCTCGGCCTTGGCCCTGCGCACCAGTTCCACCAGGTCGCGAGTGCGGTGCAGGTCGGCGACCTCGGGAATGTAGGCCCGCCGGGACTGCCGGGCGGCGGACTTGGCCGCGGCGCGCCACTTCTCGACGCCCTTGGCGGCCTTGGCTTCCCAGTTCGAGACGCACCTCGCCGCCTGCCACGGCACGATGACGTCGGCGCCGGCCTCGGTCATCAACTCGACGGCCAGCTCCGACCGATCCGACTTGGGCAGCGCCTGCACCACGGTCACCCGCGGGGTCACCGGCGGGGCGATCCGCCGGTGGTGCACCGCGAGTTCGAGCCGGTCCTTCTGGGCCGCGACGACTTCCGATTCGGCCAGCACACCGCGTCCGTCGGACAGGGTGATCGGCTCGCCGACCTTGATCCGGCGCACGGTCGCCGCGTGCCTGCCCTCCGGACCGTCCAGGACGGCGACGACACCCGGCTCGGGCACCTCGTCGAGGTAGAAGACCGTCGCGGCCACGGCCTCAGCGTCCGCTGAAGGAGGCGCGCAGCCGGGCGAACAGGCCGCTGTTGTGCTCGGACTGCGACGACATCACCTCGGCGCGATCCTTGTCACGCAGGCCCTTGAACTTGCGCAGCAGATCGGTCTGCTTGCCGTCCAGCTTGGTCGGCACGACGATGTCGAGGTGCGCGAGCAGGTCGCCACGGGCGCCCGAACGCAGCCGGGGCATGCCGTGGGCGCGCAGCTGGATGATCTCGCCGGGCTGGGTGCCCGCCGCGATGGTGAGCTCGGTCGGGCCGTCGAGGATGGTGTCCACGACGACCGTGGTGCCCAGGATCGCGTCCACCATCGGGACCCGGACGGTGCAGTGCAGGTCGTCGCCGTCACGGACGAAGGTGTCGTGCGGCTGCTCGACGACCTCGACGTAGAGGTCGCCGGCGTGGCCGCCACCGGGGCCGACCTCGCCCTGCGCGGCAAGGCGCACGCGCATGCCGTTGGCGACACCGGCCGGGATCGGCGCGGCGATCTCGCGACGCGCGCGGACACGGCCGTCACCACCACACTTGTGGCAGGGATCGGGGATGGTCTCGCCCGCGCCGCGGCAGGTCGGGCAGGGACGCGAGGTGAGCACCTGGCCCAGGAAGGACCGCTGCACCGACTGCACCTCACCGGCACCGTCACAGGTCTCACAGCGCACCGGCTTGGAGTTGCCGTTGGTGCCCGCGCCCTGACAGATGTCGCAGAGGATGGCGGTGTCGACGGTCAGATGCTTGGTGACGCCGACCGCGCATTCGGCCAGGCTCAGCCGGGTGCGGATCAGTGAGTCGGCGCCGGGCTGGACGCGGCCGCGCGGCTTGCGCGCGCCACCACCCTGGCCACTCATGCCGCCGAAGAACGCTTCGAAGACGTCACCCAGACCGCCGAAGCCCGCGCCGTTGAAACCGGCTCCACCGCCGCCACTTTCGAGCGGGTCACCACCGAGGTCGACGATCCGGCGCTTCTCCGGGTCGGTCAGTACCTCGTAGGCGGTCGAAACTTCCTTGAACTTGGCCTGGGCGGCCTCGTCCGGGTTCACGTCGGGGTGCAGTTCGCGGGCCAGTTTGCGGTAGGCGCGCTTGAGCTCCTGGTCGGTGGCGTTCTTGCCGACGCCGAGCAGTCCGTAGTAATCCCGTGCCACTGTGAGTTCTCTAGTCCTTGGTCGCTGTGGTCCAGCCGAGCGCCGGGCGCATCCTTAGTCGAATCCACTCAACTTTACCGGCCGAAGTACCGACCTTAACAGTTGCGGTTCGGGCCGATTCCGGCCCTCGTCACCTTTCGGCCAGTACCTCGCCGATGTAGCGGGCGACGGTCGCCACCGAGGCCATCGTCCCCGGATAATCCATGCGGGTCGGGCCGAGCACACCCATGCCGCCGAGCACCGCGCCCGCCGCGCCGTAGCCGGTGGACACCACCGAGGTGCCGCGCATCTGCTCGACCTGGGTCTCCTCGCCGATCTGCACCATGACCTGGCCCGGCTGCTGCGCCGCGGCCAGCAGCTTCAGCACGATGACCTGTTCCTCGAGTGCTTCCAGCACGGTCCGCAGCGAGCCGGGGAAACCGAAATCGGCGACATTGCGGGTGAGGTTGGCCGTGCCACCGAGGACCAGCCGTTCCTCGGGATGCTCCACCAGGGTCTCCACCAGCACCGTGGAGACCCGGACGAGCACGTCTTTGATCTTGGCGGGCGCTCGCTCCGGCAGGCCGGCCACCGAGGCGCTGGCCACCGACAGCAGCTTGCCGTCCATGGCGCCACCGAGCAGGCCGCGCACGGCGGCGAGATCGTCGTCGGAGATGACCGCGCCGAGGTCGACGATGCGCTGATCGACCCGGCCGGTGTCGGTGATCACCACCAGCAGCAGGCGCGCCGGATTGAGCGCGACGACCTCGATGTGCCGAACGATCGACGCCGACACCGTGGGGTACTGCACGACCGCCACTTGACGGGTGAGCTGGGCCAGCAGGCGCACGCCGCGACGCAGGACGTCGTCGAGATCGACGCCGGATTCGAGGAACTCCATGATCGCACGCCGCTCGGCGCCCGAGAGGGGCTTCACCTCGGCGATCCGGTCGACGAACTCGCGATACCCCTTGTCGGTGGGAATGCGGCCCGAGCTGGTGTGCGGCTGGGTGATGTACCCCTCGGCCTCCAGCACGGCCATGTCGTTGCGGATCGTGGCACTGGAAACACCCAGGTGGTGCCGTTCCACGAGCGACTTGGAGCCGATCGGTTCCTTGGTGGCGACGTAGTCCGCGACGATCGCTCGCAGGACCTCGAATCGCCGATCCTCGGTGCTCGACGCCATCGACCCCACCTCCTCGCTCGTGCCGGGTACGTCATCGGCCCGCGTGTACCGCTGTGTTCGACGCACAGACTCGCACGCGGACGCTCGCAGCGTCTCGTTGTCCAGTCTAATTGTCCAGTCCCGGATCGCCCGCTCACATGGTCGTGCCGGAGCGGAGTTGTGCACAGGCCGCGGTTTGTCCACAGGTGGCACGTTGGGTCTGGTACCGCCGTCGACAGCGGCGTACGTTCGGCACTGATTCAGCTGTTTACCAGCGTTTTTCGGGTGTCCACGGCGGGCGGGGAGGGGCTTTGTGATGCAGCGGAACGGCAGCGACGGCGCCACGGGGGTGGCGCTGAATCCGGCGGAGTTCGCCGGATTCGATCGTGGGTGTGCGGAGTTCTTGCGCGTGATCGGCCAGCTCATCGCGCTGGCCGGGGAGATCGGCGCGCGGACGCGATGGGGTCTGGGTGAGGACGACGCGAGGTTGATCTCCGCGGCCACCGTCGTGGCCCGGCTGCGCGCCAAGGCCGACGGCGACGCGAACAGCATCGCCGCGGTGCTGGCGGCTCATGCCGACATCGTCGCCGACCTCCGGTCCGCGTGCCGGTCCGCGCGGGACGAGCTGATACGCACCGACGACGACTGGGCCGGACAGGTCGGCGCGGCCGAAACCGATGCGGGACAACCAACTTTCCGGCAGCGACTGCCATGACCGGGCACGAGCCGCGCACGATTCCCGACGGCGGTGAGAACGCCTGGAATTGGCGTCACGCGCAGATCGTGGCGGCGTTCACCTCGCGCGAGGTGACCGACGCGGTCACGCAGGCGGATCGGTTCGAACGGATCGCGGCACGGTGGGCCGAGGGGGTGGACGCCTTCGAACGAGCCGTGCACGGCTCGTTCGCGACGGCATGGGCGGGAGTGGCGGCCGAGGCGGCCGAGGCGGCCGTGCGCGCGTATGTGACGCAGGCGCGGGAGTTGACGCCGGCACTGCTGGAGCTTCCGGGCCTGGTCCGGGCCGCGGCCGAGGCGATCGTCGCCACGAAGTACGCGATCCCCGAGCTGGTCGTGGACGGCGCGGGAACCTCGATCTCCTCGATGAGCGTCGGGGGCGAGTCTCCGATGCTGCCACCGATGGGTGAGGCAGCCATGTCGCCGATGAGCGGGGCCGCCGCGCATCCGATGTCACCGATGGACGCGGCAACCGCACATCGTGCGGCAGCGTCCGCGGAGGAGAACGCGAGGATCGCGATGCGGGAGCGATATGTGGTGCCGTTCGGTGCTATCGACGGCAGGATTCCGGTGCTGCCCATGCCGATTCGACGGTGCGTTTCCGACATATATTCCGGCCGACAGTGGGTGATCGTCGGGAGTTCGAACCGCGAGAACGCGCTGCCGACGGGAGGCAACCACCCGCCGACGATGAGTGGCGACCACGCGCTTCCGACGCGCAGCGACCCGCCGGCGACGGGAACCGCCCGCGCACAGCCGACAGCAGGCAACCACCCAGCAGCGACGGGTAGCGACCACCAGGGCTCGGTGGAAGGCGAGGATTCCGTGTCGGCGAGTGGTGGGACGAGTTCCTCAGCGACCACAGCGGCCCGGCCGGTTCAGGTCTCGTCACCGGGCATCGGCGCGGCGGACGATAGGGCGACGAGCGATGGCACGGCGGATGACAGCGGCTCGACGATCGGAAGGTCGACGGTCACCGACTCGGCGGCGGACTGGCGTGGCTCTGACACGGAGACGCCGGGGTGGAGTGGCCCTGGCTCGGAGCTGGCAGGGTGGGGTGATCCGGGCTCGGAGGTCGAGGATCGGGGTGCGTTCGGATCGGGCGACGACCTGGGTCCGGACGTGGAGTCGGTGGCGGGGTCCACCGTGGTGTCGTCGTCGAGTGCGGGCGTGAGTACCGCGTTCTCGGGGGCGCCCGGCGGTCCGGGGTTTTCGCAACCGGGTGGTCCGGGAGTGGCTTCTTCAGTGCCCGCGCTCCCGGGTATCGAGGGATCGGCGACTTCGCTCGGCCGCGCCGCCCTCGACCTCAGCGACAGCAGGGCTGGATCGTCGATGCCGGCGACCGCGGTGGGAGATCGTCCGGCGGCCGGCACTCACTACCGGCCGGCACACGACGGCGCCTTCCTCCATCCGGGAGGGCGCAGTGGGGCGGGGGCAGGCATCGGTCCTGTGGACAACGGCGCCTTCGGTCGTCCGGAAGCCGGACGGAGCGTGCCCGGGGCGGTGGGTCCGGTCATCGGCGCGAATCCGCCGACTGTCCCGGCGCCGACCCGTGGACTCGATCGGTGGTACTACGCCGGACCATTGGGGCCCGGGCTGCCACCGACCGGTGAGACGGAGCGCGCGGTGCCGGAATACCTGATCACGCAGGCGAATACCGACGCACTCCTCGGCGACAGGCGGCCGACGGTGGTCGGGGGCGTGATCGGTGGCGCGGACGGCGGCGGGCCCGACGCGCAGCACGCGGCCTCGGCTCGGGTCTGACCATGTCAGTGAGCCGAAGGCATCGAGTCTGTGCGGCCGATCCGGTCGGCCGCCGGCTCGGACCGCCCGGGGGGGCGGTCCGATCCGATTCAGCTCCGGGCGGCGGCGGTGGAAGCCGCGCCCACCTGCTTGCCCGCGAGGGCATCCAGGCCGAGCATCGCCAGCAGCGATACGCAATCTTCCGCGTCGTTGGAATGCGACGCGACCGTGCGGGCGGCGACCGCGCACTGCCGCGCGTTCTCCGCCTTCTCCGCAGAGCGCGCCTCAGCGAATTCGCTCTGCTCGTGGACGAGGGTGATGTGCCGTTCGGTGGACATATAGCTCCCTAGGATCGAGTCGAAGCCTACGCCCCCAATCGTTATCTTCGGCCCCGAACCCACCGAACCTCGCGCTTGCGGACCCCGGTGCGCGGACCCTCCGGTGAGGTGTGCATCACGTCCGCTCATCACGCTGACCGGGCGATCCTCGATGGCGTCCGCGCCACCCGAAAGCCCCGGAATTCCGGTCACGAATCGGTGTCAAGCGACCTGTGTCCGGGCCGCCCGCAGCAGTCGCAGCTGACCGATCTCGGCCACGTTCTTCATCAGTTCCGCATCGACCCAGGAGACCAGATGAGCGTTCGTCAGCCCGGCATCGGCCGGCCACGGGTAGGCCGAGGGCGCGTCCAGGTCGGTGTCGTCGAGCGCGTCGAGGATCGCGATCCAGTCCGTGCGCAGCCGACGCAGCCAGGCGATCGTCGGCGCTCCCGGTCCGGGCCACCCGATGTCGGTCCGCTGCCGCGGTGGTCGGCCGGCCAGATGGTCGGTGGCCACGCTCCACCACCAACCGATGTGCCAGCTCAGCCACGCGATCGTCGGGACCGGGATCGGGTCGGGTTCGGTGTCGGCCCAGTCCGCGACCCATCCGCCGGTGTCGTCCGGCCGCAGCGTCCAGCACAGTTCGGCCGGCTCCCAGCGGAAGTCCGCCGCCGACAGCCGGTCGAGATGGAACTCGAGCAGCGACCAGGTCAGGTCGAACTGCCAGCGCACCAGCTCATTCCGCGAGGAAGACACGCCGCGCATCGTGTCACGGCGACGGCGGGACCGACACCGAATTTTGGCGGCTCAGTCGAGCAGGTCGCGGACCACGCCGTCGGCGAGCAGACGGCCGCGGTCGGTGAGGACGAGGTGCTCGCCGGTGATCTCGGCGAGGCCGTCGGCGAGGATACGGTCCAGCGCGGTCCGGGCCGTGGGCGCGAGAGTGGCCAGCGACAGGCCGGTCCGGAGGCGGACGGTGAGCATGAGGTGTTCGGTGTAGCGCTCGTCCTCGGTGAGCGCTTCCCAGCCCGCGGCGGGCAGGCCGCCGAGCGCGACGCGGTCGGCGTAGCGGGCAGGGTGCTTGATGTTCCACCAGCGGACGCCGCCCACATGGCTGTGCGCGCCGGGGCCGGCGCCGAGCCAGTCGCCGCCGTCCCAGTAGCCGAGGTTGTGCTGGCAGCGGGCGTCGTCGTCGGCGGCCCAGTTGGAGACCTCGTACCAGGACAGGCCCGCGTCGGCGAGGCGGGCGTCGATGCGTTCGTACCGGGTGGCCAGCACGTCCTCGTCGGGGGCGGGCAGTTCGCCGCGACGGACCTTGCGCGCCAAGGCGGTGCCGTCCTCGACGATCAGGGAGTAGGCGGAGACGTGGTCGACCCCGGCGGCCAGCACGGCGTCGAGGCTCGCGTCCAGATCAGCGTCGGTCTCGCCGGGCGTGCCGTAGATGAGGTCGAGGTTGACGTGGTCGAACCCGGCAGCCCTGGCTTCCTTCGCCGCCGCGACCGCGCGGCCGGGGGTGTGGGTGCGGTCCAGGATCTTCAGCACGTGCTGGGCGGCGGACTGCATTCCCAGCGACACCCGGGTGTAGCCGGCGGCCCGGATGCGCTCGAAGAACTCCGGCGAGGTGGACTCCGGGTTGGATTCGGTGGTCACCTCGGCGTCAGCGGCCAGGGTGAAGTTCGCGCGCACCGCGTCCAGGACCGCGGCCAGTCCGTCGCCGCCGAGCAGCGAGGGGGTGCCACCACCGACGAAGATCGTCGACACCGGCGGCGTCGCGCTCGGCAGCGCGGCGAACTCGGTCGCCGCGGTCGCGAGCTCACCGCGCAGCGCCTCGAGCCACGACTGCGGCGACGCGGAGGTGCCCAGCTCCCCCGCGGTGTAGGTGTTGAAGTCGCAGTAACCGCAGCGCGTCGCACAGAACGGCACGTGCACGTAGACCCCGAACGCGCCGCCCCCGAAATCGCGCAGCACCGGCCGATCGGCGTCGGCCGGTGTCACGCCGGGAGCCCCGGAAGCAGCGCTGATAGTCACCCCTCCAGTCTGCCGGGCTCCCCTCGGACCCGGCACGCAGGGCCCGCCCCCGGCACCGGTCGACGATCAGTCGGCCACCACGGGGGTGTTCTGGTTGGCGGTGAGCACCCAGGCACCGTCCTCCTTGGTCATGACGTACAGCGGCGTGCCCTGCCCCGACAACTCCCCGTCGAGGGTGAAGTAGCGCTGCCGGATCTTGACGGCGGCGACGTCGGGCCGCAGGAACAGCACATGCTCGATCTCGTAGGTGGCCTTGCCGTGGGTGGTGGCGCCGGGCAGCACCTGGGCGGTGAACTCGGCGATGGCGGGCCTGCCGTACAGCCGCTTGCCGTGGCCGGTGGTCCAGATCGCGTCCGCCCGGAAGACGGCGGTGAACTCGTCGATCAGTTCGTTGGCCTGCGCGTGGGCGATGGACTCGACGACGGCGGTGACGGCCGCGAGTTCGGCCTCCAGATCGACGGGGGTTTGCCCCGTCACGGTGGCATCGTTGCTCATGCGACCACTCTGCAACCTCAACGAGACTCCAGGTCAACGCGCTGTGCCGCACCGCACATCCAGGGTGCACGACGAATCACGGGTCGCTTCCGGCGGGTGAACTATGACCCCCGTCACAGAACGGGACGACCGTCCAGGGAATTTCCCTCAAAAGTGCGGGAAATATCTCCTTGCGGTCGGAACGACCCGGCTGACATGGCACAATAGGCCCATGCACGCAACTGGAGTACGACTCGTGGCCCGGCGCCACGTCGACTTCCAGCGCGTCTGCAGCGCCTGTTGTCGGCCCGGTTTCCCCCGGTAGCGCAGCGGCGTCCACGCCCGGGTATCCCCCGGTGCCATCGACTTTCATCGGCCCGCTGACCACCTGACGCGAGCCAGCCCCTCGCGCCTTCAGCACGGATGTACCACCCACCCCGCAGGAGCGACCCCACATGACGTCGAGCACCGACGCCGCTTCGACCGAACAGTCGTCGCCGGCCCGCCCCGAGCGCCCGGCGGCCGAACGCCGCGTCCGGCCCGATCGGCCGCGCAGCGAAGCCCCCGTCGCGCCGCGCGAGCGCACCGGCAAGCCCGTGCGCCGCCGCTCCGAAGGCCAGTGGGCCCTCGGCTACCGCGAGCCGCTGAACCCGAACGAGCAGTCCAAGAAGGACGACAACCCGCTCAACGTGCGCGCGCGCATCGAGAACATCTACGCCAAGGGCGGCTTCGACTCGATCGACAAGGCCGATCTGCGTGGCCGCTTCCGCTGGTGGGGTCTCTACACCCAGCGCGAAGAGGGCTACGACGGCACCTGGACCGACGACGACAACATCGACATCCTCGAAGCCAAGTACTTCATGATGCGGGTGCGCTGCGATGCCGGCGCGCTCAATGTCGCCCAGCTGCGCACCATCGGCGGCATCTCCACCGAGTTCGGCCGCGACACCGCCGACCTGTCGGACCGCGAGAACGTCCAGTACCACTGGATCGAGGTCGAGAACGTCCCCGAGATCTGGCGACGGCTCGAGTCGGTCGGCCTGCACACCACCGAGGCCTGCGGTGACTGCCCCCGCGTCGTCCTCGGTTCCCCGCTGGCCGGTGAGTCGCTCGACGAGATCATCGACCCGACCTGGGCCATCGACGAGATCGTCGAGCGCTATATCGGGAAGAAGGAGTACTCCAACCTTCCCCGCAAGTTCAAGACGGCGATCTCGGGCCAGCAGGACGTGGTCCACGAGATCAACGACGTCGCCTTCGTCGGCGTGAACCACCCCGAGCACGGCCCCGGCCTCGACCTGTGGGTCGGCGGCGGCCTGTCGACCAACCCGATGCTGGCCAAGCGGGTCGGCGCGTGGGTGCCGCTCGACGAGGTGCCCGACGTGTGGGAGGCCGTGGTCTCGCTGTTCCGCGACTACGGCTACCGCCGCCTGCGCACCAAGGCCCGTCTGAAGTTCCTCATCAAGGACTGGGGCATCGAGAAGTTCCGTCAGGTGCTCGAGGACGAGTACCTCGGGCGCAAGCTGATCGACGGTCCGGCCCCGGAGCAGCCCGCCAAGCCGATCGACCACGTCGGCGTGCAGAAGCTGCGCAACGGACTCAACGCCGTCGGCTTCTCCCCCATCGCCGGTCGGGTCTCGGGCACCATCCTGAGCAAGGTCGCCGACGCCGCCGAGCGGTACGGTTCGGACCGCATCCGCTTCACCCCGTACCAGAAGCTGATCATCCTCGACATCGCCGACGACCAGGTCGACGCGCTGATCGACGAGCTCGAGCCGCTGGGTCTGCAGGCCCGCCCGTCGATCTGGCGGCGCAACCTGCTCGCCTGCTCGGGCATCGAGTTCTGCAAGCTGTCCTTCGTCGAGACCCGCAAGCGCTCGCAGGTGCTCGCGCCGGAACTCGAGCAGCGCCTGGCCGACATCAACGCCGAACTCGACGTGCCGATCACCATCAACATCAACGGCTGCCCGAATTCCTGCGGCCGGTCCCAGATCGCCGACATCGGCTTCAAGGGTCAGCTCGTCGACGACGGCAACGGGAATCAGGTCGAGGGTTTCCAGGTTCACCTGGGTGGCAGCCTCGGCCTGGACTCCGGATTCGGCCGCAAGCTGCGTCAGCACAAGGTGACCAGCGTCGAGCTCGGTGACTACATCGACCGCGTCGTCCGCAACTTCGTCAAGAACCGGGAAGCCGGTGAGCGGTTCGCGGTGTGGGCCGTGCGCGCCGACGAGGCCGACCTCCGCTAGTGGATGAGGGGATCTCAACTGTGACAACGAATCTCGCCGCGAAGCTGTCCGAGGACGAGCTGCGGTCCATCGCCGAGCAAGGCGCGGCCGAGCTCGGTACCGAGGCCTCGGCCGCCGACCTGATCGCCTGGACCGACCGCACATTCGGAAACGGCTACATCGTCGCCTCCAACATGCAGGACGGCGTGCTGGTGCACCTGGCCGCGCAGACCCGGCCCGGTGTCGACGTGCTGTTCCTCGACACCGGCTACCACTTCGCCGAGACCCTCGGCACCCGCGACGCGGTCGAGGCCGTGTACGGCGTGAACGTGATCAACGTGCGCCCCGAACACAGTGTCACCGAACAGGATCAGCTGCTCGGCAAGGATCTGTTCGCCCGCGACGCCGCCGAATGCTGCCGGTTGCGTAAGGTCGTTCCGCTGAAGAAGTCCCTCGCCGGCTACAACGCGTGGGTCACCGGTATCCGCCGCGTCGAGGCGCCGACCCGCGCCAACGCACCGCTGATCTCGTTCGACGACGCCTTCGGACTGGTGAAGATCAACCCGATCGCGCCGTGGTCCGACGACGAGATGCAGGCCTACATCGAGGCCAACGGCATCCTCGTCAATCCCCTGGTGGAGGAGGGTTATCCGTCCATCGGCTGCGCGCCGTGCACGCGTAAGCCCGAGCCGGGGTCCGATCCGCGCAGCGGACGCTGGGCCGGCCTCGCCAAGACCGAATGCGGATTGCACCAGTCATGACCACGTCAGCGCCCGGAGGCGGAAGCCTGCGTCACCGCGAAGGGCGCCGTGGGCATGCAGATAGGACACAGCATGACCATCACCACCACCGGGAGTGAGCCTGTGAGTACCAACACCACCGAACGCGACCTCGGCCTGACCGAGTTCGACACCCTCGCGGCGCTGGAATCCGAGGCGATCCACATCTTCCGTGAGGTCGCGGGCGAATTCGAGCGGCCGGTGATCCTGTTCTCCGGCGGCAAGGACTCGACCGTGCTGCTGCATCTGGCGCTCAAGGCCTTCTGGCCCGCGCCGCTGCCGTTCGCGCTGCTGCACGTCGACACCGGGCACAACCTGGACGAGGTGCTCGAGTTCCGCGACAAGGTGGTGGAGAAGTACGGTCTGCGCCTGCACGTGGCCTCGGTCGAGGAGTACCTGGCCGACGGCCGCCTCACCGAGCGCCCCGACGGCATCCGCAACCCGCTGCAGACCGTCCCGCTGCTCGACGCCATCACCGAGCACCGCTTCGACGCGGTCTTCGGCGGCGGCCGCCGCGACGAGGAGCGCTCGCGCGCCAAGGAGCGGATCTTCTCGCTGCGCAACGCCTTCGGCCAGTGGGACCCGAAGCGCCAGCGTCCCGAGCTGTGGAACCTCTACAACGGCAAGCACGCCCCGGGCGAGCACGTGCGGGTGTTCCCCCTGAGCAACTGGACCGAGCTCGACATCTGGCGCTACATCGCCCGCGAGGACATCGATCTGGCCAGCATCTACTACGCCCACGAGCGCCCGGTGTACCAGCGCGACGGCATGTGGATGACCCCCGGCGTCTGGGGCGGCCCGACCGAGAACGAGGTCCTCGAGACCCGCTCGGTGCGCTACCGCACCGTCGGTGACGGTTCCACCACCGGCGCCATCATCTCCGACGCCGCCGACAACGAGGCCATCCTGGCCGAGGTCGCCGCGTCCCGACTGACCGAACGTGGTGCGACCCGTGGCGACGACCGCGTGTCCGAGGCCGCCATGGAAGACCGCAAGCGAGAGGGTTATTTCTGATGTCCGACCTATTGAGGCTGGCCACCGCCGGTTCTGTCGACGACCATGGGCACAGCCACGCTGGTCGGACGGAGGCGCGACAGTGAGCGACCTACTTCGCCTGGCCACCGCCGGTTCTGTCGACGACGGCAAGTCCACCCTGGTCGGACGGCTGCTCTACGACACCAAGTCCGTGCTGGCCGATCAGATCGACGCCGTCACCCGCGCCTCGGTCGACAAGGGTCTGTCCACCCCGGACCTGTCGCTGCTCGTCGACGGCCTGCGCGCCGAGCGTGAGCAGGGGATCACCATCGACGTGGCGTACCGCTACTTCGCCACGCCCAAGCGGTCTTTCGTGCTGGCCGACACCCCCGGTCACGTGCAGTATACCCGCAACACGGTGTCCGGCGCGTCCACCGCGCAGCTGGTGATCCTGCTGGTCGACGCGCGCAAGGGCGTCATCGAGCAGACCCGTCGCCACGCCGCCGTGCTGGCGCTGCTGGGTGTGCCGAAGCTGGTGCTGGCCGTGAACAAGATCGACCTGGTCGACAATCCGGCCGAGGTGTTCGCCGCGATCTCCGCGGAGTTCAACGCGCTGACCTCGAAGCTGGGCTGGGCCGACGAGGATGTCCTCGAGATCCCGGTGTCGGCGCTGCACGGCGACAATATCGCCAGCCGCTCGGACAACACCCCGTACTACGACGGCCCGTCGCTGATAGAGCACCTGGAATCGGTGCCGGTGGACGCGGATTCGACCGGAACGCACGCCCTGGGCCTGCGCTTCCCGGTGCAGTACGTGATCCGTCCGCGCACCGCCGAGTACCCCGACTACCGTGGCTACGCGGGTCAGATCGCGGCCGGTTCGGTCTCCCCCGGTGACGAGATCGTGGTGCTGCCCTCGGGCAAGCGCACCACCGTCGAGCGCATCGACACCCCCGACGGTGAACTCGCCGTCGCGCAGGTGGGCCGCAGCGTGACGCTGATCCTGGCCGACGAGGTCGACATCTCCCGCGGCGACATCATCGCCTCGGTGGCCGACGCCCCGGAGGCGATCGACACCTTCGACGCGACCGTGTGCTGGCTCGGCGACAAGTCGCTGCGCCCCGGCGCCCGGCTGCTGCTCAAGCACGGCGCCAAGACCACGCAGGCGATCGTCGGCGCGCTCGTGGAGCGCTTCGACGAGCAGACCCTGACGGCCGAGCCGAGCCCGGAGACGCTGGAGCTCAACGATATCGGCCGCGTGTCGCTGCGCCTGGCCGAGCCGATCCCGGCCGATGACTACCGCACCAACCGGCACACCGGGTCGTTCCTGCTGATCGATCCCGCCGGTGGCAACACCCTCGCCGCCGGCCTGGTCGGCGATGTGCTGACCTCGGTCGAGGTCGGTACCGCGGTCTGATGTCGCCCGTGCTCGCCCCGCTGCGTGGTGCCGTTGTGGCCCCGCGCGGCGGGAGCGAGCCCGCGCTGATCCTGGTCGCCCACGGCAGCCGTGACCCGCGTTCGGCGGCGAACGCGGCGGCCGTGCGCGATCTGGTCGCCGCGCAGCGACCGGACCTGACCGTCCGGCTCGCCTTTCTCGATCTCAACGCGCCGTCTGTCGACCAGGTCGTCGACGGGGTGGCCGCGCTGGGGTTCACCCGCGCGATCGTGGTACCGATGCTGCTGGGCAGCGCGTTCCACGCCCGCGTCGACCTGCCCGGCCTGCTCTACACGGCCCGGCGCAGGCATCCCCTGCTCCGGCTGGATCAGGCCGATGTCCTCGGCCCCGACCCCCGCCTGCTCGACGCACTGCGCGACCGGATCATGGCGGCGATCCCCGAAGACACGGCGGGCCGGATCGGGATCGCCGTCGCCGCGGTCGGTTCCACGCGGCCCGGCGCCAACGAACGCACTGCCGACGTGGCCGCGCGGATCGCCCGGCGCACCGGTCTGCTCACCGAGATCTGCTTCGCGACCAGCGAACCCACCGTCCGCGGGGCGACCGATCGGCTGCGTGACCGTGGCGCCGAGCACGTCGTCGTCGCGCCGTGGTTCCTGGCGCCTGGCCTGCTCACCGACCGGTTGCGTACCGCCGCACCGGAATCCACCCACGCCCCGACACTCGGTACCCACCCGTCGCTCGCCGCCGTTGTGTGGGATCGCTACGACGTGACCGTCGGCGCCGAGTGGGAACTGACCGCCTGAACAACCGATCTCAGGGGTGTGATGCTCCCGGTTCGGGTGCCGTCGCGACAGGGACGGGCGGGACTTCGGCGAGCGAATCCGGCAGGGCTACCGAGGCTTGACCCGGAATTTCTCCGGGAACCGACGTCGGGGTGTAGTCGATCGGAACACCGTGGCCGGGATCGACCGGGCTGTCTGGCGTCTCCGGTGGGGCAGGGATCTCGAGCGTCAGAGTCAACGGGGCCGGGGCAGCCGGGAGGCCGGGTCCTGGTGCGGCCGAATCCGGAGCGGTCGGCGAGTAGGTCACGGGGGCACTCGCCGAACTCTCGACGAAACCACTGGATTCGGTCGTGGCGGCGTACCCCGACGAGGGTCCCGGCATCGGTGAGGCCACGGAGGGATCGGCCACGGTCCGGTCCGGCTGCGCCCTGATCGATCCGATCGGCCGCATAGCGGCCCCGGCCCACAGGGTCGCCGGCAGTGCGTCGACCAGCACGGAACCCGGTATCGCGTCGACCCGCTCGCCCGGTAGCGCCCGGCCGGGCACGGCGACCATCGCGCCACCCCGCCCGTCGTCGGCGCGCAACAACCCCAGCGCGACCGAGAACAGCAGAGGCACGGCGACGGCGGCCGCGACGAACGCACCGCGCGACACCGGCCGGCGCACCGGAACCAGCACGGTGCCCGTCGCCGAGCGCCGGGCACCGAGCAGCGCGGCACCCCGGGCGATGGAGGTGCCCGGCTCCCGTTCGCGCACAACCGGACAGCGCAGCGCACCGGCCAGGGTGTGCGCGACGTCGTCCGGGGTTGCCGCGCCCCCGACGAGCAGCACCGCGTCGAGACGTGCGACGGAAATCCCTGCGGTGCGCAGACATTCGTGCACGAGCGGCAGTGAATCCCGGACGAGCTGGGCACGAACCGCGATCGCGCGCCGTGGATCCGAACCCGCACCCAGGTCCATCGCACCCAGTTCCATCGCACCCAGTTCCATCGCACCCGGTTCCGCCGCGCCCAGTTCCATCGCGCCCGGTTCCGCCGCGCCCAGTTCCGCCGCAGCCAGTTCCGTAGCGTCCGGTTCCATCGCACCCAGTTCCCCAGCGCCCGGTTCCATCGCGCCCGCCAGGTCGTGCTCGGCGATCGCGAGCGCCGCGGCGGTCGAGCGACCACCGAAGGCGTAGGACCGGGCGGGGCGGCCGGCGATCCGGTGGCCCCGCCGGTCACGCACGACCACCGTGAGATCGAGCGAGGTCGCACCCAGGTCGTACACCAGCAGCGCCGCGACATCCGTTGCGGCATCGACGTTCTCGTCCGGCCGATCGAGCGCCGCCGCTGCCGCGATCGGCTCGGCCACCAGCGCGACCTCGCCCAGTCGCGCCCGCCCGAGTTCGCGCCGCAGCGCGGTGAGGTGTCGCTCGCGGTAAACCGCCGGGTGTGCCAACACGGTGTGCTCGGCCACCGCACCGTGGGCGGCCATCGTCGCGCCGAGGACCCGGACGACCAGTTCTTCGGCCGGGGGCTCCTGCGGCAGCCCACCGGCGACGGTCAGATCGGCGAAACCGAGAATCCGGCCGTCATGGGAGGTGGTCCGGTCTCGCCGGACCACCGGATCGCCGCCGCCGACCGCCACGCAGACGGTATTGCGCGCACCGAGGGACACTCCCCATCCGACCACCATCGCTCACCAATCTCTCTCGGCCGACAGCGGCCGGGAACGTCTTTACCCGACCCGAAGAAATAGTTTAGCCTCCCCTAATCTCTTGTGGACACACCGGGCGGAGGCATCAATGCCGGAAAACTTGCTGGTCATTCGACCTGATGCGGCGGCAGCGCCGACGGTCTGGGGCACGCTTCACACCCCGGCCCCGATGCCGCGGGGCGGCCGCTGGCCGGCGCCGGAACCCGAGCGGCCGATCGGCCTGCTCGATTCCTGGTGGCTGATCGGCGCCGCGGCACTCGGGTCGACGGCGCTGCTCGGCGGCGTCCTGTGGGTGGCCACCCACGTACACCCGGACCCCGCGCTGCATACCGCCGGGTTGTTCGTCCACCTGGCCGGCTTGACGCTCGGGTTCGGCGGGGTGCTGATCGCCGACTACCTGACCGCACTGTGGCTGACCGGGCGCAGCACCTTGGCCGAGGCGATGGCGGGCGTGTCCCGAATGCACGTGCCGATCTGGTTGGGCCTGGCGACGCTGGTCGTCAGCGGTGGCGTCCTCGAGCCCGATCTCGGTTCGCCTCCGACGCAGATCAAAATGGCGCTGACCGCGATCCTTACCGTCAACGGGTTACAAGCGACGGTGCTGAGCAAGCGCCTGGCCGAGCGGACCACCGGGCCGTTGCCGCCGCGACTGCTGGCCTGGGGCGCCGCGTCCGGTGCGATCTCCCAGATCTGCTGGTGGGGCGCCATCGCCATCGGCTTCTGGAACGCCCAGCACTGACCCGGACGCCCGGACCGGTGTGACCCAGTCCACAGGTCATCACTCTTCACTACATACCCCCTAGGGGTATATGTTCGTAGCAACGCACAGCGAACAGAGAGAGGCGACCACGATGACCACCAACGCCCACGCCGGACACCACACCCACGCCGGACACGCTGACGCCGCGCCCGCCGCGCACCGGAACAACCACGCGGACAACGGCATCGATACCACCGCGCACGCGGCACACCAGGGACACGGCAAGCACGCCGCCGCCGAGCCGGCTCACGCCGGTCACGGCGACGCTCACGCCGGTCACGGCGACGCTCACGCCGGTCACGGCGCGGGCGCGCCGGGCGGACTGCTGGTCACCCAGGACGGATACACCCTGGACCTCGACACCACGATCGCCGCGCCCGGCGGGATCGATTTCCGGTTCCGGATCCTCGGGCCGGACGGAGCGCCGGTCACCGAGTTCGACCCGATCCACGACCGCGAGCTCCATCTGATCGTCGCGCGCCGGGAACTGACCGGGTTCTGGCACGTCCATCCGGTGCGCGAGGACGACGGCACCTGGGTGATCCGCCTCGATCTCCCCGAGGCGGGCGCCTACCGCGTCTTCACCGATATCGCGCCGCGCGCGCTCGGCCGCACGATCACCCTCGGCGCCGATCTCGCGATCGCGGGTCACTATGCGCCACAGCCGGTTCCGGCGGCGAGGCGCACCGCGACGGTCGACGGGTACGAGGTCACCGTCGACGGCGACCTGCGCGCCGAGGGCGACCTGCTCACCCTGACCGTGCGCAAAGATGGTGTGCCGGTCACGGATCTGCAGCCCTACCTGGCCGCCTTCGGCCATCTGGTGATCCTGCGCGCGGGCGACCTCGCCTACGTACACGTGCACCCGAACGGTGAACCGGGCGACGGCGTCACCCCGGCCGGACCCGAGATCACCTTCCACACCGCGGTTCCCGGCCCGGGCACCTACCGCCTGTTCCTCGATTTCCGGCACGGGGAGGTGGTCCGCACCGCGGCGTTCACGCTCACCGCGGGCATCGCGACGCCGCGGCACGACCCGCACGCCGGACACGCACACCACCACTGAGCCGCCGACCGATGGCGTCGTCACCCGAGCCGGGAGACGACGCCATCGGCGTTTACCGGGGCAGGCTAGGACGCGAGCAGGCGCGCGGCGATGGCGCGCGCGGCCTCGACCCGCGCCGAATCCCCGATCTGGCGCGCGATATTGGCCGCGCTCACCACCGCGTCGAGCTCGAACACCAGCTGTTCCGGATCGGCGCCGGCGAAGTCGCCGACTTCCTGCGCTTTGCGGATCTCGACCGCGAGCAACGCCAGCCACTCGTCGTGGTCGGCCACCACGGCATCGCGGACCGGCCCCTCCTTGCTGCTGTACTCCGTCAGCGTGGCGACGCGAAAACAGCCGCCGGGGAATGGCGGATCCTCGATGTGGGCGAACCAGCGGTCGATCAGAGTGCGGATCCGGCCGACGCCGCGTGGTTCGCGCAGGCTCGGCGCGATCACCCGTTCGATGAACACGTCACGGGCGGTCGCCACGGCGGCCAGCTGTAGCGCCTCCTTGGTGCCGAACAGCGTGGCGATGCCGCTCTTGCTGATCCCGAGGTCGGTGGCGAGCATGCCGATGCTGATGCCGTCCAGCCCCTCGATGGAGGCGAGTTCGGCGGCGCGGCGCGCGATGGTCGCCCTGGCACGCGCGCCCTTGGCCAGTCGTTGGTCGCCGGACTCGGACAGCTGCGTCATGAACTCCATTGTTCCACCACCTCTTGCATGGGCGAACGATCGGTCGTACTTTTATTTACGAACGATCGTACGTTCTTATTTCTCCTCCGTGAAGGACCTTCCCCATGACCGACGTTTCTGCTCGGCCCGAAGATTCGCCGACCAGCACGACACCCGACACCGGCGCCGCGGGCCGCACCCTGGCCGTGGCGTCGGGCGCCGCCTTCATCGCCTTCATCGACCTGTCCGTGGTCAATATCGCGTTCCCGACCATCGCCACCTCCTACCCCGGCACCGCGACCAGCACGCTGACCTGGATCGTCAGCGGCTACGCGATCGCCTTCGCCGCGCTCCTGACCCCGGCGGGCCGGCTGGCCGACGTCCTCGGACGGCGCCGGATGTTCGCCCTGGCACTGGCGGGATTCGCCGTCACCTCGCTGCTGTGCGGGCTCGCGCCGAGCGCGGGCTGGCTCATCGCCGGACGCGTCCTGCAGGGCATGACGGCGGCGTTCATGGTGCCCGCCGCGCTCGCGCTGGTGCTGGCGGCCACGCCGCGCGCGAAGATCGGCTCCGCCATCGCCGTCTGGACGGCCGCGGGCGGATTCGCCGCGGTGGTCGGTCCGGCCATCGGCGGCGCGCTCGTCGAGAGCCTGGGCTGGCGTGCGATCTTCCTCGTCAACGTGCCGATCGCGCTCGCGCTGATCGTGCCCGGCCTGCGCCTGCCCAGCACCGACGATGCCCGCCGCGATACCGCCCTGCCCGATCCGCTCGGCACCCTGGCCGTCGCGCTCGGCCTCGGCGCGCTCGTCGCCGCGGTCACCGAGGGCCAGAGCTGGGGCTGGACGGCCCCGGTCACGCTCGCGGCGCTCATCGGTGGCGCCGTACTGGTGACGTTCGCGCTGGCTCGCTCGATGCGGCACCCCGATCCGGCCGTGGCCGTAACACTGTGGCGGAATCGGCAATTCGCGCTCGCCAATGCCGGCTCGCTGCTCTTCGGCGCGACCATGTTCGCCTGGCTGCTGGCCGGACCGATGTTCCTGGACGCGCTCTGGGGCTACTCGGTGCTCGAATCGGCCGCGGCGCTGACCGTCGGCGCGGCGGCGTCGATGGTGACCTCGGTGATCGTCGGCCGGATCACCGCACCGCGGGGCCAGCGCTGGGCCGGCGTGGTCGGCGCGCTGATGTACGCCGCCTCGCTGGCCTGGATGAGCACCGACGCGTTCGGCCCCGATCCCGCGCTGTGGTCGGCATGGGTACCCGCCGGACTGCTCGGCGGCGGCGGCATCGGCATCGTGGTCACGGTGCTCGGCACCGCGGCCGCGAGTTCGGTGCCCCCGCAACAGTTCGCGGCCGGGATCGGCATGAACGTGACCGCCCGGCAGGTGGGCGGCGCGCTCGGCGTGGCGGTGCTGGCCGCCGTCTTCACCGCGGTGCCCGACGACGCGGTGCGCGCCTTCCACACGGTATTCGCCGTCGGCGCGGTGATCGGGCTCGCGGTCGCACTGCTGCTCCTCGTCCCGTCGCAGGCCCGTACTACCCGTTAGGAGTCGCGAGATGTCTTTCACCACACCGTTGTCCGAGCAGTACACCGAGGCCGACGATCCGCTGTTGTTGCGCCCGGACGACGCGGTCGAGTTGCTGCGTGCGGCCCCCTGGCAGCGCTTCGCCGTGCTGGGCGACTCGATCGCCGCGGGTACCGGCGATCCCAGCCCCGGCTACGCGGCCCGAGGCTGGGCCGACCGGGTCGCCGCCACCCTGGCGACGGTGAATCCCGCACTGGTGTACCGCAATACGGGACGGATCGGCGCGACCAGCACCCAGGTCCGGCAGCATCAGTTGCCCGAGATCCTGGAATTCGCACCGGATCTCGTGCACATCAGCTGCGGGGGCAACGACCTGTTCGAGGCGGGCGGCGACCCGGAGCGGCTGCGGAACAACCTCTCGGCGATGTTCGCCGCGCTGGCCGCGACGGGAGCGCAGCTGTCGGTGTTCACGGTGGCCGATGTGTGGGCGATCGAGCGGATGGCGCCGATGCGTCCGATGCGTCCGCGCATGGCCGAGATGAACGAGGTGGTGCGGGCGGTGGCCGCCGACTTCGACGCCGTGCTGACCGAGTTCTGGGAGCACCCGGTGCGGACGCGGCGGAGTCTGATGAGCGCCGATCTCATCCATTTCACGACGAGCGGTCACGCGGTCGTGGCGACCGAGGTGGTGCGGGCACTGGCCGCGCGGCTCGAGCGCTAGACCGTCCGTGGTGTCGGCGGCGCGTCCCGCCGGCACCACGGCCGCTCAGCTGTTGCCGCGCACCAGCTCGGTGCCGAGGGCGACGAGCTCGGCCCGGACTTCCGGTGGCCCGACGACTTCGACGTCGGCGCCCCAGCCCGCCAGTTGCCGGGCGACCATCTTCGCGGTGTCGGCGGTGACGCTGGCCTGGACCCGGCCGTCGTCCACCGGCCCGAGCAGGGTGCAGTTGCGGCCCTGCTGATCGGCCAGGATCGGCGCCAGTGTCGCCGACACCAGTACCGTCGCGGCGACGGCGGCCCGCCGCTGCTCCATCCGGGTGACGATCCGCGCCCATTCGGCCGAGAGGTCGAAATCCGCGGGGCGATCGGCGGTCTCGTCGAGGACGGCGACCGCGCCGACCCGGTCGAGCCGGAAGGTCCGGCGACCACGCTCGGTGCCCGCGATCAGGTACCAGACCGTTTCCTTCTCCACCAAGCCCCACGGATGCACCACGCGGACGGTGCGCTCCCCGGCCCGCGAGTACTCCATCCGGACCTGCCGACGATCGACCACTGCCCGTTGCAGCAGGGGCAGAACCGCGGGGGGTTCGGGATCCGGTCGGCCCCAGCGGGCGGGATCGACGACGACCGCGTCGGCCGCCGCGGCCGCGTCCGCCCGGAAGGTCTGCGGCAGAGCCCGCACCAGCTTGCGCAGCGCGGACTTCACCTCCGGCGCGGCCTGCGCGGCCGGACCGGCCAGCAGGAACAGCGCCCTGGTCTCGCCCGCGGTCAGGCCGGACAGATCGGTGCGGGCACCGCCGACCAGCGACCAGCCACCGCCACGGCCCGCCTGCGGATACACCGGGATACCCGCAGCCGACAGTGCCTCCAGGTCGCGGCGGGCAGTCGCCACCGAGACCTCCAACTCGGTGGCGACCTCGGCGGCCGTCACCCGGCCACGCGCCTGCATCAACAGCAGGGTGGCCACCAATCTGTCCGCTCGCATACTCGTGATTCTGCCCAACAAAGTGCTCATTCGGTGAGCACTTTGCCTGGCAAAGTCGTTCTCACCACAACGACGACATCGGGAGCAGACATGCTGCAGGGAATGGCGACCACCACCTACTACGCCGACGACCTCACCGCCGCCAAGGACTGGTACACCGAGTTCCTCGGCCTGGCCCCGTATTACGAGGTGCCGGGCGGCTACTACGAGTTCCGGGTCGGGCCGATGCAGGCCGAGCTCGGCCTCATCAATCGCGCCTACGCGCCGGCGGGCGCTCGCAACGCACCCGGTGGCGGCGGTGTCGTGTTCTGGCATGTCGACGATCTCGCCGCCACCTTCGCCCGGCTGCTCGCGCTCGGGGCCACCGAGTACGAGCCGATCACCGAACGCGGCGAAGGCGCGGGGTTCGCGACCGCGGCGGTGCTCGATCCGTTCGGCAATGTCCTCGGGATCATGAGCAATCCGCACTTCGTCGCGATGACGGCCGCGTCGAGGGCGGCGGCCTCAGCCTAGCCCATCAGGCGGCGAACCAGCGCTCGAGGACGGTGGCGACACCGTCCTCGGTCACGTCGCCGGTCACCTCGTCGGCCAGGGCGAGCACCGAGTCCGGCGAGCCCGCCATCGCGACGGAATGCGCGGCCCAGCGCAGCATTTCGCGGTCGTTGAAGCCGTCGCCGATGGCGAGAGTGGCGTCCGGCGGGATGCCGAGCGCGAGCCGGAGTCGTTCCAGCGCCCAGCCTTTGGAGACACCCCGGCGCGATACCGTGACCCACGGCCCGAATTCGCCGTGCACCCACGAGGCGTCGGGCACCTCCAGCGAGGCGAGCAGGTGCAGCATCTCCTCGATGGTGCCGCCGGGCCACCAGCCGTTGAGTCGCGGAGTCGGTGCGCTGCCCAGCATCTGATGGTCGACGAGCAGGAACTCACCGATGGAGAACTCTCCCGGTCCGTGTCCCGTCGCCCAGGTGCCCTCCCCCACTCGCTCGGCCGCGAAGACCATGTCCGGGAACAGCGCACGCAAGGCGTGGATGGCGGGTGCCGGGTCGAACGACTGCACCGCGACCGGCTCGCCCCGCGCCACATCGATATGCACGGCGCCGTTGGAGCACAACGCGTGTCCTTCGGTGAGCCCCAGTTCCTTCAGCACCGGCCGCGTGGTCAGCAGGGTGCGCCCGGTGGTCACCACCACGTGCGCCCCCGCCGCCACCGCGGCCGCCACTGCCGCCGAGACCCGCGCGCTCACTTCGAACCCCGTCGCCAACAGGGTTCCGTCTACATCGAGCGCGATCAGTTTCGGCGCTCCCCCGAGTAATGCCATCAGCCCATTGTGCCCGCCCCCACCGACACCCACCCGAGAATTCACCAGCCCTACCAGCCACGATCAAGGGACAGGGGTGGGCGGGTCAGCCCGGGGTCAGCGGCGCGAACCACCGCCGCCACCGCCGCCACCACCGCCGGCGCCGCCACTCATGCCACCGCCCTTGGACCCGCCGGAGGACGCGCCGCCGCTGGAAGCACCACCGCCCGAGGCACCGCCGGACGAAGCACCCCCGGACGAGGCTCCGCTGGAGGCCGCGCCTCCGGACGAGGCCCCGCCGCCGGACGAGGCGCCGGACCCGCCGCTCGAGGCGCCACCACCGGAAGCAGCACCGCCCGAGTCATTTCCACCGGAAGCACCACCGCCCGAAGCACCCCCACTCGACGCGCCCCCACCCGAGGCACCCCCGCCCGAAGCACCGCCACCGGAGTCACCGCCGCCCGCGGCACCGCCACCGGACGCACCACCACCGGAATCACTTCCACCGGAAGCACTTCCGCCGGAAGCGCCACCACCGGAGGCGCCGCTGTCGGAGCCACCGCCGGACGCACCGCCGGTGCCACCGCTGGAGGTGCCACCGGTACCGGAGGTGTCGGAGCCGCCGGTGGTTCCACCGCCGGAAGTGCTGCCGCCGGTGGTGCCGCCGACGGTCGAACCGCCTTCCGTCGTCCCGCCGGTCGTGCCACCCGTACTGCCACCGGTCTCGGTGCCGCCGGTCGTGCCGCCGGTCGTCGCGCCACCGGAAGGCGCTGTGCCCGTGCCGGTTCCGCCGGTGGGTGCCGAGGCGCCGGTGTCGGTGGACGGCGCGGTCGTACCGCCCGGCGTCGACGGGTCGGTACCGGGAGTGGTGGCGCCGGGCGCGGCCGGTGTGCCCGGGGCAGGCACCGAGGGAGCACTGGGTCCGGAACCGGTGATGGGGCCACCTCCGGGGATATCGCTCGGCGCGGTCGGCACATTCGACGGTTGCGCGGGGGTACCGAGCCGGAAAGGCAGCGGGTTGATGAAGCGCGCCGGATCACCGTAGGTCGACCGCGCGAGAAGCGGTGAACGACACTCCTCGCTCGTGGTCTGACGGTCCGATCCGCCGCGTTCGCCGCCGTCAGCGGTCTTGCCACGGGCCGCGTTGGCGGGGGCGACGATCCTCTCGTACGCGCTCTGCGCGATGGCGGCGCCGGCCACGCGGACCCGGCCGGTGATCGGGTCGACAGCGCCGAGCAGGCTGCTGTTCTGCGCGGCGACGAGGTCGGCGCTCATGTCGTAGAGCAGGGCTTCGGCGGGCGCGCCCAGGGCCGGGAACCGGTCGAGCACCGGGGTCAGACCCGGGTCGAAGGGACTGCCGAACACCGTCATCGCCGACATGGCGAGCGCGGAAACGACCGCCGCGCTGGAGAACACGGCGACGTGCGGCGCCGAGGGACCACCCTGCTGCACCGGCGCGAAGGTCCGAGCCGCGAGCGCGGCGGCGCCTGCGGCGACCACCTGACCCGGATCGGCGACGGTGACCAACGGGACGCCGAGTTCGGCCAGCGTGCGCGCGACCTCCGGCGGCCGCGAGGCACCGCCGACCACCAGGATGCGCGAGAGATCGGCCAGGCGCAGACCTGCCGCCGCCACGGTCTTGCTGACCAGCGGGAAGGTATCGCGGATGTGTTCGGCGCGCAGCGCGTCGGTGTTCACCATCGAGGTGAGCGTCGGCGCCGCACGGCCCACCTTGCCCGACCCGGCGTAGCGGGCGACCATCTCACCGAGCGGCTTGCCGCCGAAGTCGGTGGAGCGCACCGGGGTTCCCACCATCGGATGGTGCGGCCAGTCCGGCCCGACGCGCAGCACGGTCAGGTCCAGGCTGTTCGCGCCCAGGTCGTAGACGAGCACGAAGCCCGGCGCCAGCGGACCCTGGTCGGCCTCCAGCCATTCGGCCGCGGCGACCGGCTCCGGCGCCAGGAGCACCTGACCGGCGCCCGCCAGGTGCAGCGCCTGTCCGAGCAGCGCGACCTGCTTGTCGGAATACACTGCCGGATAAGTCAATACGGCACCGGCGGCCGGTTCGGCCAGTTCGATCAGGCCGGTGACCACTGCGGCGATCAAGTTGGTCGCCGAGAAGAAGCGACCACCGATCACCATCGGCTCCGGCTCGCGGCTCAGGTCCGCGAAATCGGTGATCGCCGAAGCGAATTCATTGATGGCTCCGATGCGGGGCCGACCCGCGTCGTCGAAGGTGAGTGCGGTACGCCGTGTGCGCACCGTCGGCTTGGTCGGATCATCGGCCACCACCGCCGAAATCGCATTGACCGTACCGATGCTTAAGCCCAGACCTCTGGTCATGTATTTGCTATCCCGTCAACGCACCGTGACCACGTCCAGCACGCGAGCGCACCATGTGGCCGCGGTCGTCTTCCAAACAGCTCGCACAGATTAACCGGCCCAAAGCCGAATTGCTGCCTGATTGATACGAAACACGTGACCTTTGGCCCTTGTTAGGGGATCTTCCCAGGTAAGCCGGTATACGGACAGACGTCCAGTCCCCTGAACGTTGCCAAAGCTACTGACAGACTCCGAGATACAGCTACTTGCGAGTAATCAACTTGGGCGCCTGCTGAATACATTCCTACGGTCTGTTTCAGGCCGTGATTAACGCACTTACCGACTGGTAATCAATTCTTTTCCCGCCATCAGCATTAAGCCATTCGCCGAATTCGGGTGCCACATACCGAAGTACACGCCAAATGCTATGACGCGTCAACGTCACGGCCGATACCCGCCAGCGCCCGCCCGGCGGCCGCGGTTGACTCGAAGCACGGAGTGACACCGAGTCGTGCTCCGAAATGCCAGGGAGAGAAGGGAATAGCGATGTCCACTCGTTTCGCCGACCAGGTCGTCCTCGTCACCGGCGCCGGTTCCGGCATCGGCAGGGCGGTCGCGCTGCGGGTCGCCACCGAAGGCGCCGCGGTCGTGCTCGGCTCGCGGGGCAAGGATCAGGGCGAGCGGGTCGCCGAACAGATTCGAGCGGCCGGCGGCCGGGCGGTGTTCGTGCCCACCGATGTCACCGTCGACGCCGATGTCGAGCGGCTCACCCAGGCGGCGCTCACCGAGTACGGCAGGCTCGACGCGGCGTTCAACAACGCGGGCGCGGTCACCGCGTTCGGTGGGGTGGCCGAGATCGACGACGCGTCCTGGCGCGCCGAACTCGACCTGAACCTCACCGGGGTGTTCCACGGGCTCCGGCACCAGGTGCCGGCGATCACCGCTTCGGGCGGCGGCGCGATCCTGAACAACGCCTCCAACCTCGGCGTGGTCGGGATGGCCTCGGTGGCGCCGTATGTGGCGGCCAAGCACGGCGTCGTCGGTCTGACCAGGTCGGTGGCGCTGGAGACCGCGGCGGCGGGCGTACGGGTGAACGCGCTGGTCTCCGGCGCGGTCGACACCCCCGCCTTCCGTGCCTCGATGGGCGCCACGCCCGAGGGCGAGGCCGCGATCGCGGCGCTGCACCCGATCGGGCGGATCGCCCGGCCCGACGAGATCGCGGCGCTGTGCGCCTTCCTGCTCAGCGGCGAGGCGTCCTTCGTCACCGGGGCGGCGGTCACGGTGGACGGCGGCTTCACCGCCCAGTAGGACGCCGAAGGCCCGCCGCGTCGTTCCCAGACGACGGGGCGGGCCTCGGCGCTGTCGCCGGTCGCGTCAGCCGCGAGCCAGCAGGCGCTTGATCGGTCCCCCGTGGGGCACCGCGGCGCCACCGGCGCGCGCCTGGGGTCGGCGGGCACGCACCAGCCGGTCGAACTCCTGCGCGTCGCGCGCCGGCGCGCGCAGCTTGCCGGCGTTGAAGTCCGCGGCCAGCTGCTGCACCGTCTCCTGCGCGCAGGACTTGTTGGTGCCGATGAAGCCGGTCGGACCACGCTTGATCCAGCCGGTCACGTACGTGCCGGCGACGACCTCGCCCCCGGGCGCGGTCAGCACCCGGCCCTGCTCGTTCGGGATGACGCCGCGAGCGTCGTCGAACGGCAGATCCTTGGTCGGCACCCCTCGGTAGCCGACCGAGGTGAGCACGACACCCGCTTCCAGCAGATCCGTGTCCCCGGTCGCCACCGCGCTGGTGCGGCCTTCGGCGTCGGTGACCAGTTCGTTGCGCTCGACCCGCACTCCGGTCACCGTGTCGGTACCGAGGATCTCCACCGGCGAGGACAGGTAGCGGAACACGATGCGCTTACGCTCACCGAACGGACGCCGCGCGACGCTGTGCAGCAGACGCAGCTTCTGCTCGACCTTGTACGGCAGCTCGGGGGTCACCTCGGGCAGCTCACCGTCGATCGCGATGTCGATGTCGGCGGCCAGCAGGCCGACGAACTCGGGCACCGTGAAGGCCGATTCCGCCGGGCCACGACGACCCAGGATCACAACCTCTTCGATCTTGCTCTCGCGCAACGCCTTCAACGCGTAGGGCGCGATGTCGGTGTCGGCCAGGGTGGCCGGGTCGACGGTCAGGATGCGGGCCACGTCGAGGGCGACGTTGCCGTTGCCGACGATCACGACGCGCTTCTGGTTCAGGTCGAACCGGTCCTCGGCGTGGTCGGGGTGACCGTTGTACCAGGCGACGAAGTCGGTGGCCGACACGTTGCCCGGCAGGCCCTCACCCGGGATGCCCAGCTTGCGATCCGCCGACGCGCCCACGGCGTAGATGACGCCGTGGAAGTACTCCAGCAGCTCGGCATGGCTGACGTGGGTGCCGATCTCGACGTCGAGGTAGGTACCGAAGTCCTCCTGCTTCGACATCACGTCGAACAGATCGGCGACCTGACGGGTGCGCTTGTGATCGGGCGCGACGCCGAGCCGGGCCAGCCCGTAGGCCTGCGGCAGCCGGTCGAACATCGTGACCGAGACACCGGGCTGGGTCAGCAGCTCGTCGGCGGCGTACATCGCCGACGGGCCCGACCCCACGATGGCGACGCGCAGCGGCGAACGCTGCGTGTCGATCGCGGGCGGCATCACCGGGCGAGCCAACGTCGGCCGGTCCCGCTGCACGCGGTAGAAGTCGGCGTTGATCTCGATGAAGGGCTTCTGCTCTTCGGTCAGCTTCTTCGAGGAGGTGATCGCGTCGACGGGGCACGCGGTGGCGCAGGCGCCACAGTCCACGCATGCCGCCGGATCGACGTAGAGCATCTCCGCGCTGAGGAAGTCCGGCTCATCCGGGGTCGGATGAATGCAGTTCACCGGGCATGCGTAGACGCACGAGGCGTCACTACAGCATGACTGGGTAACGACGTATGGCATATTGCTATCGTCTCAGGCCGCGTGCTTGGCGGAGCGCTTGGGCTCCGAGCGGTAACGGCTGGACGGGCCGTCGATACCGAGCAGCTTCCACACTCGCTTGGCGATCGGGTTCATCAGACCGATCTCCTCGGCGAGCGCACGCACGTCGATGAAGTAGTCCGCGAAGACCTGCTTGGCCTCCTTGGAACCGTAGAACAGCTCCTTGCGGACATCGGCGGGCATCTCGAACTGCTTGAAGAAGGTCTTCGGCGGGGTCGCGATGGCGCGGCCGAGCACGAACATGACGATCGGCATGGCGACCGAGAGCACGAACTTGTTGACCGCGGGCTGCGCCGGGACGTTCTTCTTCAGGAACTCGTGGGCGAAGGAGATGTGGCGAGCTTCCTCGGCCACGTGGATCGCCATCACGCCGCGCATGATCGGGTGGATGTCGTCACCCGAGCGCAGAATGTCCTTCTGGATGTGGTCGATCGGCTCTTCGCCGGCGAGCACGGCCATGAAGAAGAAGTTCGGGAACAGCGCACCGGCCGGGGCGGCCAGGTGGCGCAGCTGACGCACGAGCGGGTTCATGCCCGGCACGTCGGCGACGCGGTTCACCATCTCCTGGAACATCAGAGTGTGGTTGTGCTCTTCGATCATCTCGTGCGAGCAGTACCGGAACTCCGGGTCGTTGTTCTTCAGGTTGAAGATGTGCTGCATCATGCCGATGATCAGGATGGCCTCGAACTGCAGGCCGACCTTGGCGACATTGGCCTGGCGGACCTTGCCGATCTCGATCTTCTTGTCCAGCGGCAACGCCTGGTACCAGGGGTGGCGGCCGATCGGGTCGGCCGAGGTGACCAGAACCCAGCGCTCGGGCTTGTAGTTCGGGTCGAACTCGGGGTTGTCCCAGTCGATGTCCTCGAACGGGTCGAAGTGCCGGTCGACCGACGCCTCGGACAGCATCAGCAACTTTTCGGCGTACGCCTGAGCCTCCGCGACTACGGGATCGACGTCAGGGGTGGTGGGCGCAGACATCGTCGTCACTGCCTCTCCTCAAGGGACGTTTACTGTTTCCAATAGTTACACCTACGAGGAGTCACGTCAACTCCCCACCTCGCCCGATTTCCCGTGTTCGGCGCGCCGAACCACCACCAGGAAAAGCTACTCACCAGTAAAAATGGTTCTACCTGTGACACTGCGTCATGCACAGTTCGCCGATGGCCGCGGCGGCGTCGAGAAAATTCGTGCGGCCGGATCCGGCGATTCGCCGGACGGACCGGCGGTACCGGATATCGTGCGCGGCCGCTGCCCGGATGACCGCGCCGCGCACGGCCAGCGAACGGCCCGTCCCAGCGCCCCGCTCAGGGCGCGGCGGGGGTGATGTTCGCGTTGTGCCGGAACACGTTGTCCGGATCCCAGGTGGCCTTGACCGTGCGCAGCCTGCGGTACTTGGCGCCGTAGCTGACGGCGACCTGCTCCCGACCCGGGTCGGCCAGGAAGTTCACATAGCTGCCGTCGCCGCGGGCGAACGGCCGCAGCTCGTCCCAGAACTCGCGCACCCACTCCCGCTCCGCGGCGAAGACGGCGGGGTCGGGGCAGGACGCGGAGATGTTCACCAGCACGCCGGGGTCGCGGGAACCGCCGAACGCGGTGTTGCCCTCGGGCACGTCACAGAACCGGCCGCACAGGGGCATCGACGGCATCACCGACAGCGGCGAGTGCTTGCGCGGATACTGCTCGACCATCACCTCGGCCACCGCGGCATCGATGCGGTCCAGGTAGAGCGACTTCTCGTAGGCGAAGGTGCCCCACGGCGCGATGCCGTCGAAGAGCTGCTGCAACGCGGCGTAGGGCATCTCCGCGACCAACTCCCAGGCCGGAGTCGGGGTCAGCGCGCGCAGCGGGGCGACCGCGTCGGCCAGGTCGTTGGCCGACCTGTCGCCGGCGATACCGACCACGAAGCCGGGCACGCCCTGCCAGTGTTCGGGCACGAACGGGGCGGGCGGGCAGCTGATCGCGTTGATCGTGCCGCAGTGCCGGGCGGGCAGATCCATCAGCACGGCCTGCCCCTCGACCAGCGGACCGACCGCCTCCGACGGCGGCCACCACAGCAGCGCGACCTGCACCATCGGGCCGAACTCGTGCAGTGTGAACTCGAAACCGGTGACGATCCCGAAATTGCCGCCGCCCCCGCGCAGCGCCCAGTACAGGTCCTGGTTCTCCTGCATCGACGCCGCGACGACGTGTCCGTCGGCGGTCACCACCTCCGCGGCCACGAGGTTGTCGCACGACATCCCGAACAGCGGGGTCAGCCAGCCGAGACCGCCACCCAGGGTGAGCCCGCCGATGCCGGTGTCGCTGATGAAGCCCCCGGTCACCGCGAGGCCCTGCCGGTTGGCCATGCCGTCGAGCTCGGCCCAGGTCGCGCCGCCACCGCACCGGGCACGCAGGCGCACCGGGTCGACGAGCACGCTGTCGAGCTTGCTCAGATCGAGCATCACCGCGCCGTCGGCGACCGCGTGCCCGGCGTAGTTGTGGCCGCCGCCGCGCACCGTGAGATCGGCGCCACCGGCCCGGATCGCGGCGACCGCCTCGGCCACTTCGGCGGTGTCGGCGGGTCGCACCACCGCGAGCGGACGACGATCGATGGAGCCGTTCCACACCGCCCGCGCCTCGTCGTACCCCGCGTCCGCGGGCCCGATGACCTGCGCCCTGATCGAGCGCCGTAACAGATCTACGCTGAACACCCCGGTCGACATGACGTCTTCCTCCGGTCCGGGCGTTCTCGCCCAGCAGTGCCGACCCCCAGGTCCCCGACCACGGTCGACGCGACCCGCGCACACCCCTGGCGCGGGTCCCGCCCGGTTCGGTGCGGCCGCACCGGATCCCATCGTCTCACCGGGTGCGCGCGGGCAACAGGGGTCCCCGGTCTCAGCTCTGCGGCAGATCCGGAATCCGGGTGGCACGGGCGTAGACGGTCTCGCCCTCGCTCAGATGCAGGGCGGCCGCGTCACCGCGGGTGACTTGCGCGGCGAACTGATCACCAGTCGCGGCATTGCGTAGCTCGAGGCGGACCTCGAACCCGAGCCGCACGATCCGCTCCACCGTGGCCCTGGTGATGCCGGCGGACTCCGCGGTGCCTTCGTGCTCGGCCATCGCCATGCTCGGATCGCGCCCGATCCGGATATCGTGCGGCCGGACGAGGTGACCGTTGAGCCGGGCCACCGCGCCGAGGAACGACATGACGAATTCGTTCGCGGGCCGGTCGTAGACGTCCTCCGGGGAGCCGATCTGCTCGATCCGCCCCTTGTTCATCACCGCGATCCGGTCGGCGACGTCGAGCGCTTCTTCCTGATCGTGGGTGACCAGCACCGTGGTCACGTGCACCTCGTCGTGGAGCCTGCGCAGCCACTGACGCAGATCGGTGCGCACCTTGGCGTCGAGCGCGCCGAACGGCTCGTCGAGCAGCAGCACCTGCGGATCGACGGCCAGCGCGCGGGCCAGCGCCATGCGCTGACGCTGACCACCGGAGAGCTGGGCCGGGTAGCGGTGCTGGAAACCGTCGAGGCCGACGATGCCGAGCAGTTCGTCGACGCGCTTGTCGATCTCCTTCTTCGGCCGCTTGCGGATGGTCAGGCCGAAAGCGACGTTGTCGCGCACCGTCATGTGCTTGAACGCGGCGTAGTGCTGGAACACGAAGCCGATGTCGCGCTTCTGCGGCGCCACGTGGGTGACGTCGTTGCCCGCGATCGAGACGATGCCCGAGTCCAGCGACTCCAGACCGGCGATCGAGCGCAGCAGCGTCGACTTGCCCGACCCGGACGGGCCGAGCAGCGCGGTCAGCTCGCCGGAAGTGATGTCGATGCTGACATCGTCGAGAGCGGCGAAGGAACCGTAGTTCTTGCGCGCGTTGGTCACGGTGATCATTCGGTGCCCCGCTTGCGTTCGAGGAGAGTCATCAGGAGAAGAACAACCAGCGCCATACCCATCAGCAGCGTGGCCGCGCTGTAGGCGCCGAAGGTGTTGTGGTCGTTGATGTAGCGACCGTGCACCAGCAGGGTCAGCGTCTGCGACTTGCCGGGCAGCGCGGTCGAGACCATGATCACCGCGCCGAACTCGCCCAGCGCGCGGGCCACGGTGAGCACGACGCCGTAGGTCAGGCCCCAGCGGATCGCGGGCAGGGTGATCCGCCAGAAGGTCTGCCAGCGCGACGCGCCGAGAGTGGCCGCGGCCTGCTCCTGATCGTCGCCGATCTCGTGCAGCACCGGCTCCACCTCGCGCACCACGAACGGCAGCGTCACGAAGATGGTCGCGATCACCATGCCGGGCAGGCTGAAGATCACCTTGAAGCCCAGGGATTCCAGGCCACCGAACCAGCCGCCCGCACCCCACAGCAGGATCAGCGACACACCGACGACGACCGGCGAGACCGCGAACGGCAGGTCGACGATGCCCTGCACGAGGCTGCGCCCCGGGAACTTGCTCCGCACCAGCGCCAGCGCCGTGATCACCCCGAATACGACGTTGAGCGGCACGACGATGGCCACGATGATCATCGACAGCTGGAACGCCGAGATGGCCGCTGGCGTGGTGATCGAGTCCAGGAAGGCGCCGATCCCCCGCTCGAAGGTGCGCCACAGGATGATCGCCAGCGGCAGCACCAGCAGTACGAACAGATAGCCGAGGGCGACCGTGCGCAGCGAGAGCCGGGTGAACAGGGACAGCTTCATCGGGCCGCCTCTTCCTTGCGGGCGGTGCGCTCGGCGAGCAACCGCAGCACGAGCAGGCTGGCGAAGGAGATCGCCAGCAGCGCGACCGAGACCGCGGCGGCGTTGACCGGACGATCCACCTCGATCTGCTGCTGGATGTACTGCGAGGTCATCTGCGTCTCGCGCGGGATGTTGCCGCCGATCAGCACGACCGAGCCGTACTCGCCGATCGCCCTGGCGAAGGCGAGGCCGCCGCCGGAGATGATCGCGGGCGCCAGCGTCGGCAGCACGATGCGGCGGAAGGTGACCCAGTTGCTCGCGCCCAGCGAGAGCGCGGCCTGTTCCACTTCCTTGTCGACCTCGATCAGCACCGGCTGCACCGACCGTACGACGAACGGCAGCGTGACGAACGCCAGCGCCACCACCAGGCCGGGCTGGGTGGCGTTGAGGTGGATGTCGATCGGGCTGTTGGGGCCGTAGAGCGAGAGCAGCACGATCGAGGCGACGATCGTGGGCAGCGCGAACGGCAGATCGATCAGCGCGTTGACGATGCCCTTGCCGGGGAATTCGTCGCGCACCAGTACCCAGGCGATGAGGGTGCCCATCACGACGTTGAGCACGGCGACGACCACCGAGACCCCGACGGTGATGCGCAGCGAGTCCAGGGCCGCGGGCGCGGTGACCGCGTCCCAGAAGCCCGACCACCCGTCCTCGAACGAGCTGACGGTCAGTGCCGCCAGCGGCAGCAGCACGATGACGCTGAGCCAGAGCACGGCGACGCCGATGCCGACCGGGCCCACCGAACCGGTCACGCGCAGCCACGACCGGCGGGGCCCGCGCGGGGCGGGCACGGATTTCTCCAGTTTCACGGCGACGCCGGGATCGGAGGTTGCTCCGGTCCCGGCGTGCCCACTGCTGTCAGTCACAGTTGTCCAGTATCGCGTGTGTCTTGGGTCACGAGTTACTTGGTCGCCTTGTCGTAGATGACCGCGACCTTGCCGGTGCCCTGCGCGAACAGGTCCTTGTCGACGGCCTTCCAGCCACCGAGGTCATCGATCGTCCACAGCTTGGCCGGGGTCGGGAAGTCCGCGGCGAACTCGGCGGCGACCTTCGGATCGACCGGACGGAAACCGGCCTGCGCCCACGCCTTCTGGCCTTCCGGGGTGAACAGGAAGTCACGGAAGGCGGTGGCCTTGGGCAGGTTCTGGGAGTTCTTCAGGACCGCGACCGGGTTCTCGATCTTGAAGGTGGTCGGCGGGTTGATGTGCTCGATCGGGTCGCCGTTGCGCTCGGAGAAGATGGCCTCGTTCTCGTAGCTCAGCAGCACGTCACCGGTGCCCTGCAGGAAGGTCTCGGTCGCCTCGCGGCCCGACTTCGGCTGCACCTTGACGTGCTCGGGCGAGATCAGCTGGGACAGGTAGTCCAGGCCGGCCTGCTGGTTCTTGCCGCCGTCGCTCTTGGCCGCGTAGGGGGCGAGCAGGTTCCACTTGGCCGAACCCGAGCTGAACGGGTTCGGGGTGACGACCTCCACGCCGGGCGCGAGCAGGTCGTCCCAGTCCTTGATGCCCTTGGGGTTGCCCTTGCGCACGACCAGGGTCACGACCGAGCCGAAGGGGATGCCCTTGCTCGCGTCGGCGTTCCAGTTCGACTCCACCAGGCCCGCATCGACGAGGCGGGTGATGTCGGGCTCGACCGAGAAGTTGACGACATCGGCCTCGGCGCCGTCCTTGACCTTGCGCGACTGGTCGCCCGAGGCGCCGTAGGAGGCCTGGATCTGCACGCCCTTGCCCGCGTCGGTCTTGTTGAACTCCGGCACGACTTTGTCGAAACCCGGCTTGGGAACGGCGTAGGCGTACAGATAGAGACTGCCCCCGCTGCCGTCAGCGCCCGCTTCGCCGTCGGTCGAGTCGCTGGCGCCACCACCGCAGGCGGTCAACGCGACCGCGGCGACAGTAGTGACGGCGACAGCGACAGCGCGACGGCGCGAGCCGATCCAGGTGTTGCGAGACATCGGGGTGAACCTTTCGGGAAAGGACCTGCGGCGCAACGTCTTTCGCTGCGGCAGGGAACGCTCTTGTCGATCGGTAGACCTGTCGTGCAGGGAATGAACACGACAGTTGGCGCGACTCGGGCCCACTGGCCCCCGGAGTTCGGACGACGACTGCGAAGGAAAAGCGCGCGCCAGTCTACTGGGCAAGTACGCGCAGACGAGTCCGGTGGCCGATCATCGACAGAGGATGTCCGCGACCGCGAGGTTGCCGACAGCGATCAACGCCAGCTCATGGCGGATCTGCGGGGCGACACTCGACGACACAGGCAGACTGTAGCAGATTGCGACATGATGATTCGACTCGACGAGAGTTCCACACCCAGGGGGAATTTCACACCATGACCATGGCACCAGACCGCGTTCGCGTGCGGTTTCCCGAGATCAGCACCCGTACGTGGGAACATCCGGCCGATCGCACGGCGCTGGTCGCGCTGCGAGCCCTGACCGGATTCGACACGGTGCTGAAGGCGCTGTCGAGCCTGCTGCGCGAGCGCCAGCACCGGTTGCTGTACCTGGCGACGGCCGTCCGGGTCGACGACCGTCAGTTCCGCACCCTGCACCAGTTGCGGGCGGATTGCGTGGGTGTGCTCGACGCGCGGTCGACGCCGGAGATGTACGTCCTGCAGGACCCGACCGTGAACGCTTTCACCATCGGCATGGACCGGCCGTTCATCGTGCTGACCACGGGCCTGCTCGATCTGATGGACACCGAGGAACTGCGCTTCGTCATCGGCCACGAGCTCGGGCACGCGCTGTCCGGGCACGCGGTGTACCGCACGATGCTCCTGCATCTGCTGCGGCTGTCGGCCTCGATCGGCTGGATGCCCGGCGGCGGGTGGGCGCTGCGCGCGATCGTGGCCGCGCTGATGGAGTGGAGCCGCAAGTCGGAACTGTCCGGCGACCGGGCCGGACTGCTGTGCTGCCAGGACGTGGAGGCCTCGGTGCGGGTGCACATGAAGACCGCGGGCGGCACCTGGCTGTCGGAGATGAACCACGGCGCGTTCCTCGACCAGGCCGACGACTACCTGCGCTCGGGTGACCTGCGCGACGGCGTGCTCAAGCTGCTGAACCTGGAGCTGCAATCGCACCCGTTCTCGGTGCTGCGCGCGGCCGAGCTGCGCCGCTGGATCCAGTCCGGCGACTACGACCGCGTGCTCGGGGGCACCTATCCGCGGCGCGAGCACGACCGCAACGCCACGATCACCGACGAGGTGAAACAGGCCGCCCGCAGCTACCGGGAGTCCTTCGATCAGTCCGACGACCTGCTCGTGCGCACCGTGCGTGACCTGGGCCGCGATGTCGGCGCGGCAGTGAGCACCGTCGGCCAGGAAGTCGGCCGGACCGTCTCGGACCTGGGCAAGCGCTTCGACGACTGGCGCCGGAACTAGCGCGTCAGCGGGTGAAGAACCACGCGATGACGACGAGGACGAGCAGGGCAACCAGCGCGAGCTGAACGCGAGAACGAGGCATCAGCGGGCACCGCTGCCGACCGTCGGGCGCACCGGCGCGGCGGCGGTGACCGGCACCGTCGTCGCGGCGACCGGCGCCGACGGCTCGTGGCGATCGCCGCGGCCGAGCAGGCGGAAGACCGCGCGCAGGGCGCGGTCGAGCACGAAGGCGATGGCGAAGCTGATCGGGACCATACCGACCAGCACGACCAGGAACTGGGGGATGAAGGGCAGCCCGGCTACCCAGAGTTCGAAGCCGTCCCACCAACCTGCGATGCGTTGCACGCCGACCAGACTAGTCGGTCGGCGTGAACGGGCGAATTCCGTCGCTGTGAGCGGCGCGTCAGCGCCGCACGGTGGACGACTACGGTGCCGCGCCCCGATGATGGGGTATGGAGTCTCCCAGTGCCGACAGCCTGCCGATTCTGAGTCCGGTCTCGTCCAGTGGCAGTCGTGGCGCGTTCCCGCCGATCGACGACTACGCATTCCTGTCCGATTGCGAGACCAGCTGCCTGATCGCCAACAGCGGTTCGGTCGAGTGGTTGTGCGTGCCACGCCCCGACTCCCCCAGCGTCTTCGGCGCCATGCTCGACCGCAGCGCCGGGCACTTCCGGATCGGCCCGTACGGCAAGAACGTGCCCGCCGAGCGGCGCTACCTGCCGGGCGGAATGATCCTGGAGACCACCTGGCAGACCGAGACCGGCTGGCTGATCGTGCGCGACGCGCTCGTGCTCGGGCCCTGGCACAACAACAACCAGCGGTCCAAGACCCATCGCCGCACCCCGATGGACTGGGATGCCGAACACACCCTGCTGCGCACGGTCAAATGCGTGAGCGGGACGGTCGAGCTGGAGATGAGCTGCCAGCCCTCGTTCGACTATCACCAGGGCGGCGCGACGTGGGAGTACACCGGCAAGGTCTACGAACAGGCCACGGCCAGGGCCTCGCTCGACCCCGACGCCGGGCCCGCGCTCGTCCTCACCACCGATCTGCGCCTCGGCCTCGAGGGCCGGGAGGCTCGGGCCCGCACCCGAATGTCCGAAGGCGACGAGGTGTTCGTCGCGCTCACCTGGTCGGAGCTGCCCGCGCCCGCCACCTTCGCCGAGGCCGCGCAGAAGATGTGGGCGACCGCCGAATGCTGGCGGCGCTGGATCACTCTCGGCGATTTCCCCGACCATCCCTGGCGGGGCTACCTGCAGCGCAGCGCCCTCACCCTCAAGGGCCTCACCTACGCGCCGACCGGCGCCCTGCTCGCCGCGGCCACCACGTCCCTGCCGGAAACCCCAGGTGGACATCGCAACTGGGACTACCGCTACACCTGGGTTCGCGATGCGAGCTTCGCCCTGTGGGGCCTGTACACCCTCGGCCTGGACCGGGAGGCCAACGACTTCTTCGCCTTCCTCAACGATGTCACCACCGGCGACAACGGCGACGCCCTCCCGCTCCAGGTGCTCTACGGCATCGGCGGCGAGCGCCGCATCACCGAGTACGAGCTGCCCAACCTGTCCGGCTACGACGGCGCCACCCCGGTCCGCGTCGGCAACGCCGCCTACGACCAGGACCAGCACGACATCTGGGGCACCATGCTCGACGCCGTCTACCTGCACGTGAAATCGCGGGGGCAGGTGCCGGAATCGCTGTGGCCGCTGCTGGAACGCACCGTGCACGCGGCGATCGCGAACTGGCGTAAGCCCGATCGCGGGATCTGGGAGGTGCGCGGCGAACCACAGCACTTCACCTCCTCGAAGGTGATGTGCTGGGTCGCCCTGGACCGCGGCGCCCGGCTGGCCCAGCTGCACGGGCAGCACACGCGCGCGGCGGAGTGGTTCGATATCGCCGAGCAGATCAAGGCCGACGTGCTCGAACACGGGGTGAACGACGAGGGCGTGTTCACCCAGACCTACGGCGGCGACACCCTCGACGCCTCGCTGCTGTTGGTGGTGCTGACCCGCTTCCTGCCGCCCGACGACCATCGCGTGCGCGCGACGGTGCTGTCGATCGCGACCCGGCTCACCGTCAACGGCCTGGTGCTGCGCTATCGCACCGACACCACCGACGACGGCCTCGACGGCGAGGAGGGCACCTTCACCATCTGCTCGTTCTGGCTGGTCTCGGCGCTGGTGGAGATCGGTGAGCTGGAGCGGGCCACCCACCTGTGCGAGCGCCTGCTCGGACTGGCCAGTCCGCTGCGCCTCTACGCCGAGGAGATCGACTCCCGCACCGGACGGCACCTGGGCAACTTCCCGCAGGCGTTCACCCATCTGGCGTTGATCAACGCGGTCACCCACGTCATCCGGGCCGAGGACTCACGCAACGCCGGCCAGTTCCAGCCGGCGCACACGCCGACGCACCGGCCCTAGCCGGTCAGTACGCGAGCCGTTCGGCGCGTTCCCGCAGACCGGCGATGGTCCGCAGGCCCGCGTCGATCTCGGTGATCCGCAGTTCGCGGTGGTCGCCGTAGCGCAGGCCGGTCTCCTCGGCGGCGCGCAGCGCCTCGTCGGCGGTACGGCCTACCTCGGCGGCGATCTCGGTGTAGTGGTCGCGCAGGACCCGCTGCAACGTGCGCAGCCGGTTCCGGGATTCCTTGCCCACCTGGAAGATCACGTCGTCGGCGAGCCGGGCGACGGCGACTTTGGCCTCGGCCTGCCTACGCTGCTTGCGATTACGGCGGTCGTCCCACAGCGCGTTCACGCCCAGCAGCACGCCCGCGCCCGCCGAGTACCAGTTGACCAGCGACATCCCGAGCAGGCTGGTGGCCAGACCGACCATCAGGATGCCGCCGTAGGAACCGCGCAGGGCCGACAGCGCCTGCTGTCCGACACTGGATTTCGCGCTCTCCAGCGTCTCCAGCGACTGCACCGGCTCGAGCACGTCGCCGGGGTTGGTCAGGCGCAGTTCGGGCAGCGGCGGGGTGCGGTTGTCCGGCGGGAACTTCGCGGCGACCTGTTCGGCGAGCTCGACGGCGCGGTAGTGCGCCATCACGAAGTTCTCCTCGACGGCCTCGCAGATCCGCGCGTCGAGTTCGGTCGCGAATTCGTTCCACTTGCGGGCCGGGTCGGTGCGCGAGATCTCCGCCTCGGCCTCGCGCACGAGCGTGCGCAGCCGATGCCGCAGATCGTGTTCGATGTCGGCGCTCAGCTCGGAGCTGCCGTCGACGAGGGTGACCTGCCAGGTCGCGGTGCGCTGGCGCAGCTGATCGGCCGCGGTCCTGGCCGCCGCCAGCCGCTGGGTGATCTCGGCCCGGCTGCGCGGGTCGCGCAGGGCGTCGGCCTCCGCGCGCAGGGTGAGCGTGAGCTGATCGGTGACCAGGGCGATGTCGCGCACCGCCGCCGCCACGGCCACCGAATCGGCCCGGGCGACAACATAGTCGTGCAGATGATCGATGAGTTGCGGTACGCCGGACTCGATGTCGCGCTGCTGATCGCCGCTGTCCTGCGCCTGTCGGTGCATCACCGCCGAGACGGGCGCGACGGCGAAATTGAGGCCCGCGCCATCGAGCAGCGCGCGGTTGCGGCGCTGGGTCAGCGACCAGTGCGGGTTGCGGTCGATCTTGGTGAGCACGCACACCACCGACGGGCACACCTGCTCGACCCGGCGCAGATAGTCCAGCTGCGCCTCGGTCAGCTCGGCGGCGGCGTCGGCGGCGTAGAGGACCACGTCGGCGGCGGCGATCATCGACCAGGCCGCGCTTTCGTGGGCGGACGCGCCGGGGGCGTCCATCACCACCAGTCCGTCGGCGAGCAGCGGGCTCGGCTCGGCGAATTCGGCGCGCAGCACCCCGAGGGCGGTCAGCGCGGGTCCGGGATTCAGCGGGTCGACCGGCACCCGCTCGACGCGGCCGCGCTGCGCCGACTTCACCAGCGTCGCGGCCGGTTTGGGCCCGTACTCGACGATCACGGGCACGCTCGGCTTGCCGTCGGTGGCGCTGACCGGGGTGCCGACCATGCTGTTGACCAGCGTGCTCATCCCGGCTTGTGGTTCACCGACCACGACCAGACGCACCCGCGGATCGCTCAGCCTGGCTCGCACCATGCCGAGCCTGGCGTCGAGGTCGTCACGACCGCCCGTGCGGACCAGTTCCCGCAGTTCGTCGACCAGGGAAACGACCGGAGCCATCACATCCGGATGCTTCACCGTCGCGGCCTGCAGTCCGGCAGCGGCTGACAACCTGTTCCTCACTCTCGTTGCATGAGTCCGGCCGAGACGCTGGGACCAGACGTCGTCGTGTCAGACGACGAAGTCATACCCATGGTGCTCGACGGGAAACCCGGCAGCCAGATGATCGGCGCCACCCACCCCGGTGTCGAACAGTCCAGCCGAGACGCCATGGTAGCCGTCGTCGGTGTAGCTGATGTCGGCGGCGATCGGCTTGGTGTCGATGACCGGCGGTTTCACCGGGACCTGGGTCGGCTGCACGGTGACCACCGGCGGCGGGGTGACCACGGTCGGCGGATCGATGTCGACGGTCGGCTGCTTGGTCGGCATCGTCGGCTGGTGGGTGGGCGCGGTCGGCTGCTGGGTGGGCACCGTCGCGGTCGGGTGCGATCCGGTCGGGTCGGGCACGTCGACGGTCGGGGTGCTCGCCCCGGTCGAGGGCGCCGTGACGCCGCCGGTGGTCCCCGGCTTGGTGACGACGTCGTCCGGGACCGTCGGCTTGGCCGGGCCGGTCGCGGCGGTCGGCGGCACGGTGACCACCGCCTTGGTCGGGTCCGGCAGCTGGGCCGTCGGCTTGGGCAGCTCGGGCAGCTTCACCGTGGTCGGGGTGTCGATGTCGACGGTCGGCTGCTGGGACGGCACGGTCACCGGGACGGTGGTCGGGGTATGGCCACCGGTGATGTCCGGCACGACCACCGGCTTGGTCGGCGTGGTCGGCGCGAACAGCGCGGGCACGGCGGCCGCGGGCGCGGTCAGCGGCGAGGTGGCGGCGCCCGCCCCACCGAAGACGTTGGCGATCGGGGTCGACGCGGCGTCGGGCTGGATGGTCGTCTGCAGCGGCGTGCTGACCACCGGGTTGACGGCCACCGGCGCGGGCGCGGCGGGCGCGACCGGCGCCGGAGCGGGCGCGATGGGCGCCGGCGCGGCGGGAGCCGGGGTCTGCGCCAGCGGGGCGGCCGGGGCGGGCGCCGGGGCCTGTGCCAGCGGGGCGGCCGGGGCGGGCGCGGCGGACGACGGTCCGGTGGCGCCGCCGGGAAGGCCGACGCCCGAGGACGACGAGCCGGGCAGGCTCGGCCCGGTCGGCGAGGACAACCCCCCGCCGGTACCGCCCGCGGTCGTGTCGCCGGGCACCTTGATGCCGTCGCCGAGCCACTTGCCGTAGTCGTCGAGCTGATCGCCGACCTGGCCGACCTGCGCGGTGACCTTCATCTGCGAGGTGAACCACACGCCGTCCAGGCCGGCGTGCGCGTCGATCTGCCATTCGGTGTTCACCATCGCGCCGAAGCCGTCGAACATGTCACCGATGCCGTCGAACAGTCCGTCGCCGGGCTGACCCGCGCCGGGCACGCTCGCGCCGGGCAGGCCACCGGGCGAACCGGGCAGGCCGATGCCGTCATAGCCGGGGATGCCGATGCCGTGGCCGGGCAGCCCGTCGAAACCGGGAATGCCGATCCCGTGACCGGGCAACCCGAAGGCGGGCGTCTCCGGCAGGCCGAACGGGTTGTCGGTGTCGGTGTCGCCGAGACCGCGGCCTGGCGTGGTCGGTGCCTGCGCATAGCCGGGGATGCCGAAGCCGCTGGAGTGATGGCTGTCGGAGCCGGGAATCCGCAGCTCCCGCTCATCGTCGGAGCCGGGAACCTGTGGGCGCCAGTCGGATTCGGTGGCTCGCGCGACCATGGTGACGTCGGCCGGGGCGGGCGCGTGCGGAGCGAACGGCGTATGCGGCACCGGATGTGGCGCGGGCACGTCGGCGAGGTCGGGGAACGTCACGACCGGGCTCGGCGCGTCCGGGCTGGGGTCGGAGGGGTACTGCGAGGACCAACCGGCGACCCGGCTGTCGGCGTTGCTGGTGCCCGGGGTCGTGTCGGGACCGGTGCCGTTCGCGGCGACCAGGGCTCCACCGGTGACGTAGGCGCCCGCGCGGGCTACCCGCGCGACACCGTTGGCGACCCGGTAGGCCGTGTCGGTCCCCTCCGCGCGCGCAGCATCGTCATCGAAAGGCAGATCACGCGTCATCAATGCTCCAACACTCGCATCACTGTCGACCCCCCACCACGAACGAGGCGAAGTGAAGATCATCCAACACTATTACCCGGAGGCCGAACCGTTGTTTCGTCCAGAACGGTTGGTACCACCTTATGGCGAGCAACAGTTTTCGGCGACCCGGTGGAATCGGGGGGTTCACGATCCCAAGAGAACTCTAACGATTGCTCAACGGTCCCTGAAGATCGGCTGCTTAGCGTCGGTTTCGCCGGTCGCACCGATCGGCGAAACCCCCTCGGAGGAGTCCCGCCCATGACCGTATTCACCGCCCGCCGCCGTTCCCGTGCCGCCGCCCTGGTCGGCGGCACCGCACTGCTGACCGCGACGATCGCCGCAGTGGCCGGCGCCGCGACCGCCGATCCCGCCGTGACCAGGGAAATCGGGCCGGAACGGACGCTGATCATCTGCTCGGCGCCCGGTACTCCCGCCCGGCCCCTGCCGCCGGAGGGCGCGCGCATCCACATCGAGCGCTACGAGGGCGCCCCCGCGGCACCGCTGCCCGCCCTGCCCGGACACCCGGGCGACCCGGCCGTCGAGGCGCCGGGCGACTGCCGCGACGTCGACCCGGGCGAGGCACCGGGTGGCGTTCTCGTGATCCGCCCGCCGCACGTGCGCTGACCAGGAGAAACGAGGGATCGAACTAGGGTGAGCGGATGACCGGACAGCAGATCTTGGTCGTCGACGACGAGGTCAGGGTACTGGCCTCGCTGCGGCGCGGCCTGGAACTCTCGGGCTTCGACGTCGTCACGGCCGGTGACGGCGCCGCGGCGCTCGCCCTGGTGCGTTCCACCACCCCGGACGCCATGGTGCTCGACGTGAACATGCCCGAACTCGACGGCGTCGGCGTGGTGACGGCCCTGCGGGCGATGGGCAACGACATCCCCATCTGCGTGCTCAGCGCCCGCAGCGCGGTGAGCGACCGGATCGCGGCACTCGAACGCGGCGCCGACGACTACCTCACCAAACCGTTCGACCTCGGCGAGCTGATCGCCCGGCTGCGCGCGCTGCTGCGCCGCAGCGCGGCAACCGCTGCGCCGCAGGGCAAGACGGTGCGGGTGGGCCGGGTCGAGATCGATCCGGCCGGGCACCGGGTGCACGCGGCCGGACGACTGGTCGAACTCACCAAACGCGAGTTCGAGCTGCTGGCGATGCTCGCCGACAACGTCGGCATCGTCCTCGGGCGCGAGCAGATCCTGTCCGCCGTCTGGGGTTACGACTTCGCCACCGACACCAATGTGGTCGACGTGTTCGTCTCGTATCTACGGCGCAAGCTCGAGGCCGACGGCGTCGGTCGGGTCGTGCACACGGTGCGCGGCGTCGGATTCGTCCTGCGCGAGCGCCCGTGAGGACCGGGTCGTGGTCGTTGCGAACGCGGGTGGCCGTGGTGTCGGCGTTGGTCGCCGCGCTGGTGGCGATCACCCTGGGACTCACCTATGCGGCGCTGCTGAAGGTCGCGGGCACCCGGCAACTCGATCAGACGGTATCGACGATGAATGTCCGGGTGGTGCAGCGCGTCGACGGCGTCCCCGCGCCGCCGATCCCGCTCCCGGCGGACGAGCGGACCGTCCCCGGCACCCCCGAACCACCGGTGGTGGCAGCGCCGGGCAGTCCGTCCGACACCGCGCTGGCCAAGGTCCAGGGCGCGCCGGGCCTGCTGGTCCGGCTCGATCCCGATCGTGAGCTGGTCGACGCCGCGATCACCCGCAGCCAGCTCATCGGCTTGGGCATCGGCGTCGGCGGGGTGCTGATCGCGGCCGGATTGGGTTGGGTGCTGGCCGGTTTCGCGGCGCGCCCGCTGCGCAGGCTGGCCACCGCCACCCACGAGATCGACACCCTCGACGAGTTGCCACCGCTGTCGGGCCGTGGTGCCAGGGAGGCCGAGGAACTCTCCGACGCCATCACCCGGATGCTGGCGCGCCTCGAGACCGCGCACGGTGAGACCAGGCAGGCGCTGGCGGGCGCGCGCGATTTCGCCGCGGTCTGCGCGCACGAACTGCGCACCCCGCTCACCGCGATGCGCACCGACTTGCAGGTCCTGGCCGGTGCCGATCTCCCGGCCGAGCAGCGCGACGCCGTCCTGTCCGATGTGCTGGCCGCCGAACGCCAGATCGAACGCACCCTCACCGATCTGGAGCGCCTGGCCGTCGGCGAGCTCACCGACGCGGGCGCGTTCGAGCCGTTCGAACTCTGCGAGACCCTCGATCGCGCCGTCCAGAACGCCCGGCGCGCGCAACCCGGCGTCGACATCGCGCTGACCGCGTGCGACCCGGTTCCGATCACCGGCCTGCCCGGCGGGATCCTGCTGATCGTCACCAACGCCGTCGCCAACGCGGTCCTGCACGGACATGCCACCGAGATCGCGGTCGCGGCACACGCGGACGCGGACGGGATCGAGATCACCGTCGACGACAACGGCACCGGGGTACCGGAACACCTGTCCCCCACCGCTTTCGACCGCTTCGCCAAACGGCCCGGCTCCCCCGGCTCGGGTCTGGGCCTGGCGCTGGTCCGGCAGCAGGCCGAATTGCACGGCGGCACGGCCGAACTCACCGAAAGCCCACTCGGCGGGACGCGCCTGCTGGTGCGCATCACCGCCGAGCCGGGGTGAACGGGGTGGGAACTATTTGCCCTTGGGCTTGTCCGAGGCCGCGTCCGAGGACAGCGCGGCCACGAAGGCTTCCTGCGGCACGTCGACCCGGCCGATGGTCTTCATCCGCTTCTTGCCTTCCTTCTGCTTCTCGAGCAGCTTGCGCTTGCGGCTGATGTCACCGCCGTAGCACTTGGCGAGCACGTCCTTGCGGATCGCCCTGATGTTCTCGCGCGCGATGATCTTCGAGCCGATCGCGGCCTGGATCGGCACCTCGAACTGCTGACGCGGGATGAGTTCGCGCAGCTTGGAGGTCATCTTGTTGCCGTAGGCCTGGGCGGCGTCCTTGTGCACGATGGCACTGAACGCGTCGACAGCCTCGCCCTGGAGCAGGATGTCGACCTTCACCAGCGCCGACGACTGCTCGCCCGCCTCCTCGTAATCGAGCGAGGCGTAACCGCGCGTGCGCGACTTCAGCGAGTCGAAGAAGTCGAAGATGATCTCGGCCATCGGCAGCGTGTAGCGCATCTCCACGCGCGTCTCCGACAGGTAGTCCATGCCGAGCAGCTCACCGCGACGGCTCTGGCACAGCTCCATGATGGTGCCGACGAACTCGCTCGGCGCGATCACGGTGCACTTGGTGACCGGCTCGAAGGTCTGGCGCACCTTGCCCTCGGGCCAGTACGACGGGTTGGTGACGATGTGCTCGGTGCCGTCTTCCATGACGACCCGGTAGATCACGTTGGGCGCGGTCGAGATGAGGTCGAGGCCGAACTCGCGTTGCAACCGCTCGCGGGTGATCTCCATGTGCAGCAGGCCGAGGAAGCCGCAGCGGAAACCGAAGCCCAGCGCCACCGAGGTCTCCGGCACGTAGGTCAGCGCCGCGTCGTTGAGCTGCAGCTTGTCCAGCGCGTCACGCAGATCCGGGTAGTCGGAGCCGTCGACCGGGTACAGGCCCGAGTAGACCATCGGGCGCGGTTCCTGGTAGCCGGCCAGCGCCGAGGTGGCGCCGTCGCGCGCGGAGGTGACGGTGTCACCGACCTTGGACTGACGCACATCCTTCACACCGGTGATCAGGTATCCCACCTCGCCGACGCCGAGTCCCTGGGTGGGCTTCGGTTCGGGCGAGACGATGCCGATCTCGAGCAGCTCGTGCTGCGCGCCGGTCGACATCATCTTGATCTTCTGGCGCGGGGTCAGCTTGCCGTCGACCACCCGGACATAGGTGACCACGCCACGGTAGGTGTCGTAGACCGAGTCGAAGATCAGCGCGCGAGCCGGGGCATCGGCGTCACCGACCGGCGGCGGCACCTCGGCGATCACCTTGTCCAGCAGCTCACCCACACCCACGCCGGTCTTGCCCGACACCCGCAGCACGTCGTCGGCCTCGCAACCGACGATGTGGGCGATCTCGGCGGCGTAGCGGTCCGGGTCGGCGGCGGGCAGGTCGATCTTGTTCAGCACCGGGATGATCACCAGATCGCGTTCCATCGCCAGGTACAGATTCGCCAGCGTCTGCGCCTCGATGCCCTGGGCGGCGTCGACCAGCAGGATCGCGCCCTCACAGGCCTCGAGCGCGCGCGAGACCTCGTAGGTGAAGTCGACGTGGCCCGGGGTGTCGATCATGTGCAGGACGTAGTCCTGGCCGTCGACAGTCCACGGCAGGCGCACGTTCTGCGCCTTGATCGTGATGCCGCGCTCGCGCTCGATGTCCATCCGATCCAGGTACTGGGCGCGCATGGCCCGTTCCTCGACCACACCGGTCAGCTGCAGCATCCGATCGGCCAGGGTCGACTTGCCGTGATCGATGTGCGCGATGATGCAGAAGTTCCGGATCCGGGACGGATCGGTGAACGTCGTATCGGCAAAACTGGAAGCCACTCCACTCCTCGAGGGGTATCGGCGAACTGCGTCTATCGTCCCATGCGTCGAATCGCCGCCTTGTCACCGGTGCACCGAAGCGTGCGTCACCGTTATATTTCAGGGATGGCCAGCAGTTGGAACACTCTCGGTAAGCAACTCGGCGTCATCGCCAAGGAGCAGGGACCGAAGATCGTGCGCAAGCAGGGTCCACGGCTGCTCGAGAAGCTGGTGGGGGCGCTGGCGGCCAAGCCGGAACCCACCGTCGCGGTGCGCCCGACCGCGTCGACGCCGGTGCCCACCGCCCACCGCGCCCGGCAGATCGTCTACTGCCCGCAGCTCGACGGACGCGCCGACCCGGGCGAGATCGTGTGGACCTGGGTGCCCTACGAGGAGGACCCCACCAACGGCAAGGACCGCCCGGTGCTGGTCGTCGGGCGTGACCGCAAGACCCTGCTCGGGCTGATGCTGTCGTCCAAGCCCGACCGCGCGCACGATCACAACTGGGTCGGGATCGGTTCGGGCCCGTGGGACCACGACGGCAGACCCAGCTGGGTCCGGCTGGATCGGGTGCTGGACGTGCCGGAAGACGGCATCCGCCGCGAGGGCGCGATCGTGGAACGCAAGACCTTCGACCTGGTCGCGCATCGGCTCGTCGCCGAATACCGCTGGAGCTGAGCGAGACTGCGAAGCCCCGATCCGGTACTCCGGATCGGGGCTTCGTCGTCGGCGCGTCCTGCGCTAGCTCAGGACGTCCCTGGATCGCCCGAAGATCAAGCCGTAGACCAGCGCGCCCAGAACCCCGCCGAGCAGCGGGAAGACGATGAAAGCCCACACCTGGCCCATCGCGCCGTCCTGGTAGGGCGCCACGCCGAGACTGCGCGCCGGGTTGACCGAGGTGCCGTCGACCGGGATCGAGATCAGGTGGATCACCGCGAGGGTGACACCGATGGACAGACCGGCCAGCGGCACATCGGAGATCTGATCGGTCGAGGCGAGGACCACGAACACCAGCAGCGCGGTGAGCATCACCTCGATGATGATCATCGCCGCCATCCCGTACCCGTTCTGCACCACGACCTCGCCCAGCGGCCCGGTCACCGCGGACGGACTGTGTGCGCCCCAGCCGTTGGCGCCGAGCCCGTCGACCGCCCGATCGTAGGACGGCAGGTTCTTGGCCAGCGCGAACAGCACGAGACCGGCCAGGAATCCACCGATCAGCTGGGCGATCCAATAGCCCGCGGCCGACGCGGCCGTCAGCCTGCCGAGCAGGAGTTGACCGAGGGTGACCGCGGGATTGACGTGACAACCCGAGATCGGTCCGATCGCGTAGACGAGGAACATCAGCGACAGACCGAAGGCGAGCGCGATACCGAGCGCGCCTACTCGTTCACCGGCCAGGACCGCGGTGCCCACACCACCGATCACGAGTATGAAGGTGCCCAGACCCTCGGCCACCCACTTCTTGACTTCGGGGACGACTTCGGGTTCGACCAGTTCCTGTGCAGTGGGAGACATCTGCCACCACCTCTCCGAGAGGACTTGTCCCCGCGGCAAGGCGGGGTTCCGCACGAGCGAACTGGACATTACGCGAGGCGGGTCACCTCTACAACGACCTCGAGGTCCGTCGAGCCGCCGCCGGAGAAGACACCTTTCAGCGGAGGCACATCGGCGTAATCGCGCCCGACCCCGACCGAGACGTGCTGCTCGTTGACGGCGAGGTTGTTCGTCGGGTCGTAGCCCCACCACTGCCCGGTCCAAGCCTCCACCCAGGCGTGCGACTGGCCTGCCACGGTCTCGCCGATCTCGGCGCCCGGCTTCGGATGCAGGTAGCCGGAGACGTACCGGCTGGGAATTCCCATGCTGCGCAGCAACACCAGGGTCAGGTGGGCGTAGTCCTGGCAGACACCGCGCCGCTCGGCGAAGGCCTGCAACGCCGAGGTGTGCACCGAGGTGGTGCCCGCGATGTAGTCCATCTCCTTGTGCACCCATTCGGCCGCGCGCACCACCGCCTTGGCCGGTTCCTCGCCCCGGGACAGCTGCCTGGCCACCGTCGCGAGCTTGCGATCGCGCGGCACATAGGAGGTGGGACTGAGCATTTCGTCGAAGCGGTCGACGATCGGACCGCTGCGCAGGTCGTCCCAGCTCAGTTCCTCGGTCGGTTCCGCGAACGGCTCGGTCTCCACCACCGAGGACCCGGTCACCTCGAGTTCGGTGTGCGGTGCGTGCAGGTCGAACGCGGTGACCGCGGTGCCCCAGTAGTCGGTGTAGCGATACGACCTGGTGGCCGGCACGGTTTCGACGCGATTGAGGATCACGTTCTGCCTGCTGTCGGCGCGCGGCGTCAGCCTGGCCTCGTTGAACGAGCGCGTCACGGGCGCGTCGTAGACATATCCGGTGGTGTGCACCACCCTGATCCGCCAGCTCACAGTTCTCCCTCCACCTGCACGCGGCCGTCGGAACTGCTGCGCACATCGGTCCACGCCACCCAGGGGGCGGCGTGGAAGTACTGGCGTGACACGGCCTCGCTGACCTCGCGGCACGATTTCTGCAGCGCGAGCAGTCTGCTCTGCAAGTCCTCCAGCAGCACCCCCGGCGGCAGGAATTCGAGTTCGCTGCGCGCCCGGCCGAGCACCCGCTGGGCCTCGTGACGCGCGCCGACGCGACTGCCGGGCCGCTGGTCGAGTTCGGTCAGGCAGGCCTCGGCGACGCGCAGCGTGTGGAACACCGAGCGCGGGAAGAGCCGGTCGATGAGGATGAACTCGGCGACCCTGGCCGCGTCGAGCGCGCCGCGGTGGGTGCGCAGATAGGTGTCGTGGGCGCCCGCCGAGCGCAGCACCGTCACCCAGGCCGGCGAGGAGGTGCGGTCCCCCGCGCGCGAGAGCAGCAGCCGCACCATCATGTCCACGCGTTCGATGGAGCGGCCGAGCAGCAGGAAACGGTAGCCGTCGTCGCGCGAGAGCGTCGAGTCGGTCAGTCCGGTGAACATCGCCGCGCGGTCCTTGATGTAGGAGAAGAACTCGTGCGGGCCGAGGCCGCGCGCCGCCTTCTCCGCCGTCGCCAGCCCGTTGTAGGTGGCATTGAGGCACTCCCACATCTCGCTGGAGGTGACTTCGCGTGCGCCGCGGGCGTTCTCGCGGGCCTTGCCGATGGAGTCGCTGATCGAGACGCCGTGGTCGTGGCTGAACGCGACCAGGTCGGTCACCGACCACACGTCCAGGCGCAGACCCTCCGGTGGCTCGATGCCGAGCACCTTGAGCAGCACTCGGGAGGTGCGGTCGGCGTCGACGGTGGCGTCTTCGAGCAGTTGATGCACGGCGACGTCGAGGATGCGCGCGGTGTCGTCGGCGCGCTCGACATATCGGCCGATCCAGTAGAGGGATTCGGCGTTGCGAGCAAGCATGTGTGTCAGTCCCCGATCAGCCGCTGCGTCTGTTGTTGTTGCTGCTGTTGCTGATTGGCCTGCGGCGCGCTGAGTTCGCGACCGATTTCGAAGGAGTCGGCCTGCGGCGGATCGCTCACCAGTTCCGGACCGGCCAGTTCCCGGTCGACGAGGCCGGAGCGACCGGCCAGCACCCAGGTGTCCTTGCTGCCGCCGCCCTGGCTCGAGTTGACCACCAGCGAGCCCTCCGGCAACGCGACCCTGGTCAGCCCACCGGGCAGCACCCAGATGTCCTCGCCGTCGTTCACCGCGAACGGGCGCAGGTCGACGTGCCGGGGCGCGAGATCGTTGCCGATCTTGGTCGGCACGGTCGACAGCTGCACCACCGGCTGGGCGATCCAGCCGCGCGGATCGGCCTTGACCTTGCGCTTGACCGCCTCCAGCTCGCGCGGGGACGCGTCGGGCCCGATGACGATGCCGTAGCCGCCGGACCCCTCGACCGGCTTCACCACGAGCTCGCCGACCCGGTCGAGCACCTCCTCGCGTTCGTCGTCGAGCCAACAGCGGAAGGTGTCGACGTTGGGCAGGATCGGCTTCTCGCCGAGGTAGTACTCGATGATCGTGGGCACATAGGTGTAGATGAGTTTGTCGTCACCGACGCCGTTGCCGACCGCGCTGGAGATCACCACGTTGCCCGCGCGGGCGGCGTTGAGCACGCCGGCCACGCCGAGCACCGAGTCGGGGCGGAAGTGCATGGGGTCGAGGAAGGTGTCGTCGATGCGGCGGTAGATCACATCGACCTGACGCTCGCCCGCGGTCGTGCGCATGTAGACGACATTGTCGCGGCAGAACAGGTCACGCCCCTCGACCAGCTCGACGCCCATCTGCCTGGCCAGCAGCGAATGCTCGAAGTAGGCGGAGTTGTGTACACCCGGGGTGAGCACGACGACGGTCGGGTCGGCCTCGTTGGGCGCCGCGGAGGCCCGCAGCGCCCGGAGTAGGTGCGTGGGATAGTCGCCGACCGCGCGCACCCGGTGCGAGGAGAACAGGTCGGGGAAGACCCGGGCCATCGTGCGCCGGTTCTCCATCACATAGGACACCCCCGACGGCGAGCGCAGGTTGTCCTCGAGCACCCGGAAGTCGCCGCGTTCGTCGCGCACCAGGTCGATGCCCGAGACATGGATGCGCACCCCGTTCGGCGGGACCAGGCCCGCGGCCTCGCGGTGGAAGTGCTCACACGAGGTGACCAGCCGCTTGGGGATCACCTGATCGCGCAGGATGTTCTGCTCGCCGTAGACGTCGGCCAGGAACAGCTCCAGCGCGGTGACCCGCTGTTTGATGCCCCGCTCGAGCTTGGCCCACTCGGCGGCGGCGATCACCCGCGGCACCAGATCCAGCGGGAACGGCCGTTCCTGCCCCGACAGGGAGAACGTGATGCCCTGATCGATGAATGCCCGGTCCAGCGCGTCGGAGCGTTTGGCCAGGTCGTCTACGTCGTTGGCGGCCATCGCGGCGTGAATGCCTTTATACGGCGCCCGCACTCGTCCCGCCGCGTCGAACATCTCGTCGAACGCGTCGGCGAAGCGGCCCGGGCCGTACCCCTCGAACAAACCGGCGTGCGCGTTCACCGGATGCCCGTTCGTTCTCACCAACGCCGGTGATGCAGATCGAGCCGTACTCGGCGCTGTGGTGGAGGTCATGAGAAAAACTGTGCATCACCCGGCAGCAGGGTCGTGTGAGACACAGGTAAATTTCTTGCATCACCTGAAATGGATGAAATCAGCGGAGCCGGGGGCCGGTCGATCGGAGCCCGATTTCGCCGGGCGGTGCCGAGCTGGTAACCTCGATCTTCGGCGCGGTGTTACCCGTAGTTCAGCACCATCTGCTGCATCGTGGGCGCGCGCCCGACGAGCTTTCGAGACATACCACCCAGCGACAGGAAACCAGAGGATACAGGCGTGGCCAACATCAAGTCCCAGATGAAGCGGATCCGTACCAACGAGGCGGCGCGCAAGCGCAACCAGTCGGTCAAGTCCGCGCTGCGCACCGCGATCCGCAACTTCCGTGAAGCTGCCGCCAGCGGTGACAAGGAAAAGGCTGCCGAGCAGCTGCAGTTCGCGAGCCGCAAGCTCGACAAGGCCGCTTCCAAGGGCGTCATCCACGCCAACCAGGCGGCCAACAAGAAGTCCGCGCTCGCGCTGGCTCTGAACAAGATCTGATCGGAGCGGGTCCACCCGCTCAGCAATACTTCGCAAGACGCAGCCGCCGTGGCCTCGATGACCACGGCGGCTTTTGTCGTCGGCTACCATTCCGCGCATGCTGACGGTGTACGCGAATCAGACGGTGGTACGAGGCGACGACCTGGCCGAGGTGATCCGCGCCGCGGAGATCCTGGGCATCGGACTCAAGATCGAGAATGTGATGGTCCCGGACGAGGACGGCGGCTTCGCGGCCGCCTGGATCGTCACCCGCGAGGACGAGGTCCCGCTCTACGAGGAGTGGGAAGGTCGCTACGAGGATCTCGAGGACGACGAGGAGCTCGCCGTCGTCGGCGACTGATCAGTTCACACAGGGGATCCGCCCCGAGGTGATGTCGCTGCGGACCGGCTTGCCCGCGTCGGGGGTGTCCGTCACCGGCGTGGTCGCGCTGGTCTGCCAGGCACCGGTGGACGTCTCGCCCGGCCAGGCGGCGGGCGGTTCGGTCCGCGCCGTTGTTCGCCGGGTCGTCGTCGACGCGGGTGCCGGCATCCCGAACGCGGCCGCGATCTCGCGGCGGATCGCCGCTCGGTCCACGATGTTCACGTCCTGCCCGTTGATCACGTCGTAGCGCAGGATCGGCAGGGTGCGGAATTCGACCTGCGGGTCTTTCGCGCTGCCGAGGGTGCGCACGAACTCGGTCATGTTCCAGCCGTCCGACAGGACGATATTGCGGTGCGCCACCTCCATCAACGCCGACAGTTTGCCGGGGTCGGTCAGGGTGCCCGCACTACGCAGCTGCCCGGCGACCGAGGTCAGAAACGCTTGCTGGCGGTGGGTGCGGTCCAGATCGCCGTTGTCCAGCCCGTGCCGCTGCCGCACGAAGGCCAGCGCCTGGGCCGGATCGAGATGCTGGCGGCCGGCCGGGAAGTTCGCGCCGGAGAACTCGAGGTCCTGCACCGGATGGTTCAGGCACACCTCCACCCCGCCCAGCGTGGCGGCGAGATCGTAGAAACCGGCGAGGGTGATCTCGGCGAACCGGTCGATCGGCACTCCGGTCAGATCACGCACCGCCCGCACGATCGAGGCCCGCCCCGCCTCCCTGCCCGCCTGTTCGAGCCGGCGCTGATCGGTGACCCCGCGTGCGATCAGCTGATCCTGCACCGCGGCCTTCTTCAACCCGTACGCCTCCTTGATCTTGGCGTGGGTGTAGCCCGGGATGCCACTGACCGGCACGTAGTCGTCACGCGGAATCGACACCGCGACGATCTTGTCCAGCGCGGCCGGAATATGCACCAGGATCAGCGTATTGGCGTTGTAGCCGCCCTCGTCCCCGTCGCCGGCGTGCAGCTGATCCAGGATTTCCGTCGGCAGCTCGTTCCCGTTCTGATCGCGCCGGGTGTCGAGCCCGATCAGCAGGATGTTCAGATCCCCGCCGAGCGAGTGCGGCGCGTCGTCCTCGATGGCCTGCGAGCGCAGGAACCCGGCGTCGAAACTGCCCGCCGTCGACCACCCGTACGCGGTGACAGCCACCACCAGCGCCGACATCCCGGCGGCGAACCCCTTCCCGAATGCCCTGGCCCACCGGCCCGCCGAACCACGAGCGCGTCGACTGCTCCCGCGCTCCCCGGTCCGGCTGACAGTCGGCTCGTCCATGTCATGATCAACTGTGCCAGCCGTGAGGCCGGACCGACATCGCGATTCGGTCCCGATTCCACCGCGACCAGGCGTGTCGGCTCAGCGACTGCGCGTACCGAGGTTCTGGGAAATCCACAGAAGGTACCCGTCCGGGTCCTGCACGGCGAACTGGCGCACGCCCACGACGTCGGTTGCCCGCGCGTACCAGCGGTCCTCCAGCGGGAGGAACAGTTCCCGCCCGGTCGCGGTGATCACCGCATGGAGCTCGACGACATCATCCACGTCGATGGTGAAGTTGATGCCGCGACCGTACGGATATTCGAGCGGCGCGTGCGGGTAGAGCCGCTCGTGGTCCGTCGGCTGTTCGAGTATGAGGTCGATACCGTCGCGTTCGAGATAGGCGAACCGTTCCGCGGGGCGCTCGTAGCGGATCCGGAACCCGAGTAGACCGTAGAACTCGAGGCTGGCCCGGAGGTCGGCACAGATGAGCTCGGGGATCAGGCGCACCACGTCGTCGCCCGTCGACTCAGCCCGCGGCGCGCAGGTCGAGGATGCGGGAAAGGGCATGTTCCACGGCGTAGGTGGCGTCGGCGGCGCCGCCCTTGACGTCGGCGTTGAGGGTGGCGACCACCTGGAGGGCGGTGCCGATGGTGGCCGGGGTCCAGCCACGGGCCTGGGCCTGCGCCTTCTTGACCTTCCACGGGGGCATGCCGAGCTGCTGGGCGAGTTTGAACGGGTCGCCCCGGCCCGCGGAGCCGACGCGGGCGATGGTGTGCACGGAATCGGCGAGGGCGTCGGCCAGCAGCACGTGCGGGACACCGCGGTCGGTGGCCCAGCGCAGGGCCTCCATCGCCGCCGGGCGGTCGCCCGCGACGGCGAGCTCCGCGACATCGAACCCGGTCACCTCGGCGCGGCCGGAGTAGTAGCGGCGGACCGCGTTCACATCGACCTTGCCGCCGGTGTCGGCGACCAGCTGTGAGCAGGCCGCGGCCAGCTCACGCAGCTCCGAGCCGACGGACTCGATCAGCACCTGGACCACGTCCGGCGCCACCCGCACCCCGAGAGCGCGGAACTCCGCGCGCACGAACTCCGCCCGCTCGCCGGCCTTGGTGAGCTTGGCGCACTCGTGCACCACCGCGCCCTGCTTCTGCAGCGCGGGCACCAGTGCTTTGGCGCGGCCGCCGCCCGAATGCAGCACCATCAGCACCACGCCCGCCGGCGGGTCGGCCGCCGCGTCGGTGATCACCGCCACCGCGTCCTTGCCCGCCTCCGCGGCCGACTCGAGCACGATCACCCGGTCCTCGGCGAACAGCGACGGACTCAACAGCTCGGCCAGTTCGGCGGTACTCGCGTCACCGGCGCGCAGCCGATCCACCGGCACCGAGTCCGGATCGGGCGCCTCGGCCCGCACCTGGCCGGTCACCTGCGCCACGGCGCGTTCGACCAGCAGCTCCTCGTCACCGAGAACCAGATGTACCGCGGCAGGGCGTTCGCTCACCAGGCGATCCTACGTTCGGGCACCGACAGCGAGCCGGTCGCGGTCATTCGATGTGGTCGGGCGCCGCGCGGGGTCTCGCGGCCGTCCGCTGCCGACGGTTCGCGGAGGGGCTGGAGTCCGCCGACGGGATGTCGTTGTGCGCGGTTCGACGGCGGTGCCCGACACGATCACGTCGCCGTCGTGATCGGTCCGGGCGATCGTGACGCCGAGGGTGTTCAACGCGGTGATGATCGTGGGGTGCGGGTGGCCGAACGAGTTGTCCGTCCCGGCGCTGATCAAGGCCAGGCGCGGGTGGACCGCGCGCAGGAACTCCGGTGTGGTGGTGCGGGACCCATGATGTGGGACCTTGAGAATGTCGGCGCGGATGTCGCTGTCACGCGACACCCGAGATTGCGCGGTCGCTTCGATATCGCCGGTGAACAGAATCGTGCCCACGGCGGTGCGCGCCCGCAACACCAGCGACCGATCGTTGGCTTCGTCCAGGTCCAGCGACGACGCTTCCTGCCCCGGTGCGAGCACTGTCAATTCGACTGCCCCGCAAGCCAGTACCTGCCCCGCATGCAATTCCATCAGCGGGATCCCGGCGGCCTCGGCGAGCTCGACGACTCGCTCGATCCCGTCGGTCGGATTGGACGAATTCTGCTGCGCCACAACATCCTGGCGAGAGACGGACGGTAGCCCGGCCGAGTGTCCGCCGTTCGGATGGCGCTGGTTGGTGGAACTCTCGGCACCGAGGGAGTGCTCGGCCCCAGCAGACTGCTCGGCGCCAGCGGGATGCCCACCGCTCGTGGAGGGCGCGCCGCTAGTGGTGTGTCCGCTGGTGGAGTGCGGGCCGCCGGTGGAGAGAAGTTCACCGGGTGCGGTGGCTATGGCGGCGGTGGTGCGGCCGCGGAGTGCGCCGGCCAGGCCGTCGATGTGGTCGGCGTGTGGGTGGGTGAGGATCAGGAGGGGGATGTGGGTGATGCGCAGGCGGTCGAGGCAGCGGCGGATCGGGCGGGGGTCCGGGCCGGTATCGATCACGATCGCGGCGTTGGGGGCGACGGAGAGGGCGAGGCCATCGCCCTGGCCTACATCGCACATCGCCAGTGCCCAGCCGGTCGGCGGCCATCCCGGCTGCCATAGGCGCACTGGGACAAGCACTATCGCGACGCCCAAGGCGGCGACGGCGAGCAATCGGCGGGCCTTCGACCATCGCAGAGCTGCCACGAGGACGACGACGATCGCCGCTGTGACCAGTCCCCCCGTCACGCCGGACGGCACCGAGATCGTGGCACCGGGCACGGCGGCGGTCCGGTCGGCTACCGCCAGCAGCCACCACAGCGGTGGGCGCGCGCACCACAGCACCCACACCGCCGCGTCACCCCAGAGGCAGGCGACGGCCGCACCCACCGCACCGATCACGGTGATCACCCCGACCACCGGCGCGACAAGCGCGTTCGCCACAATCGCGACCACGCTCACCCGTCCCGACAGTGCGACCATCAGCGGGAGGGTGACGACGAACGCCCCGGCCGACACCGCGAGGATCTCGGCGGGTACCCGCCACCACCCGTGCGCCCGCAACCAATCCGCCCAGCTCGGCGCGAGCAGGATCAGGCCGGCGGTCGCGAGCACCGACAACGCGAACCCCGCGCTCACCGCCAACTGCGGTGCCACAACGAGCAGTCCGATCACCGCGGCACCCAGCGCGGGCAGCGCTTGTTTGCGGCGGCCGGTGAGCAACGCGAGTACCGTCACCGACCCCATGCCCGCAGCCCGCAGCACACTGGGGTCGGGCCGCGCGAGAACGACGAACACCACCACCGTCACCGCGGCGGCAGCGGCACTCGTTCGCGGACCCGCGGTCAGCAATCTCGCCAACCCGAGCAGCGCGGCGAGCAGGATAGTGAAGTTCGCTCCGCTCACCACGCAAAGGTGTTGCAGGCCTGCGATTTCGAAGTTGTCCCTGACCTCGTCGGATAGCGCGGCGGTATCGCCGACGACGAGCGCGGGCAGCAATCCGGCCGCAGCGGGTGACAACGCTCTGGCCGAGGCCATCGCCAGATCTGCCCGCACGCCCCCGGCCATTCGCTGCCACCACGGGGGTGTCCCGACACGTTCCGCCTCGGCGACGGGGTGCAGCGCAGCCACTGTCAGATCCGATCGGTTCGGTTCGGCGACCTTCGCCCGAAACCGGATCACCTGGCCGGGAGACAGGTCCGCCCAGCCCTCCCCTGGCGCAAGGATGACGAGCGCCCCGCCGACCCGAGTGGCGGTCGACCCGCGTTCCCCGCCGGCTCGATTGGTCGTAGAACCGAAGTCTCCGTCGGCCCGAGTACTCGTAGAACCGGACACTCCGTCGGCCCCAGCGCTCGCAGACCCCGGCACCCCGCCGACCCCCGCGCTCGTCGAGCCGAGCTTCCCGTCACTCTGGGGTGGCGTACCGCCTCCGTACTCATGCAGCTCCGCACGGACGATCCACCGCCGTTGTCCACCGAACCCGCCCGCCCGCATCGGTTTCGGATCGTCGGTGACCACTGCCAGCACCGTCACCGTCCGCCCGAACGATTCCCGGAGCGGGTGTGTCTGCACATGGTGCGCACGCCACGCGCCTGCGGCCCCGAAACCGGCGGTCACCAGCATCACCGCCAACCCGGCGATCGCGACGACTCGCCATCGTTCACGCTCGTGCGCGATCGCCCACAGCAACACCACCCACAATCCGATTGCGACGACCACCGCACCGACCGCCAGCACCAGGCCGACGAACCACCCCAGCGACACCGCCACGATCGTCGCGCCCCAACATCCCAGCGCCGCCGGTACCAGGCGCATGTCCAGCACCTGCCGTTCCGGCTCCTCCGTTCCCGCCTCCTGCTGAGCCGCCGTGCTCATTCCGGTCCCGGGCACCGCACCGGCGAATCCGGACAGACCCCACCCCGCCCGAGCACCGACGACATCCCGAAACACCCGAATTCCATACTGCTGTGGGCGTGTTCGACGCGGTCCGCGCAGCAGGTCGAGAACCCGCCGCTCACCGCGGGATTCGCGGGCAGGGGCGATTCGTTGGCGCCGTACTCCGCACCATCGCTCGCCCCGGCCGTATCTTCGCCCGAGACCGCCGGTGCCGCACCGATTCGGGCCGCGACTTTCGCCTGGCAGGGACCATCACCGGTCGCACCGGACGGCTGGACCGATTCGGTCATGTCGTCACCAAATCACGGAGGCGGGCCAGGCGGGCGGGGCCGATGCCGTCGACTTCGCCGAGTTGGGCGATATCGGTGAATCGGCCATTGGTGGTGCGCCAGGCGAGGATGGCTTGGGCGGTGACCGGGCCGACGCCGGGGAGCCCGTCCAGTTCGGCTTCCGTCGCGGTGTTCAGGTTGATACGCGCTCTGGTGTTCTGGGCGTTGGTATTCGGGGTCGGCGGGCCGGAGGTGTTCTGTCCTGTCGTGGGTGCGCGGTCGGCGGCACCGATCATCGCGCTGCCAAGGAGTGGGGGTCCCGATTGTGGGCCAGTCGTGCCGACGACGACCTGGTCGCCGTCGGTGAGGCGCTGGGCCAGGTTCAGCCCGGCGAGGTCGGCACCGTCGGTCGCACCGCCTGCCCGTTCGATGGCGTCGGCGACACGGGCGCCACCGGGCAGGTGGTGCAGGCCCGGTCGTTCGACCAGACCCACCACGCTGACAACGACTTCCGCTGGCGGGCTCGGCATGGTGCCGGCGACCGCGGCCATGCCGGCGCTCGGTTCCGCGGGGGCGCCCGCGCTCTCCGCGCGGACGACCGGTACCGGTGGCAACGCCTGTGGCGTCGGCTGATCGCGCAGGACCAGCACGCCGGTGCAGACCACCGCTGCCAGACCCACCAGGCCCAAGACCACAGCACCCCGGCGGCCGGGATCGACCCGCGTCTGCCGGAACCGGTCCGGGACGAACCGGCGCAGGCCACCGGAGTCGGCGCCGTCGTCGAGCCAGCCCGGCGAACGCACCTCCCCCGTCGAAGGGAGATCCTCCTCGGCCCACCGCCCTTCGGTGCCGGTGCCGCCGCGCGGGCGTGCCGTGTCGGGCTCGTCGCGCAGCGCCCCTCGGGTCCCGGGTTTGTCGCGCAACGCCAGCCCGCCCAGCCGTTGCCGTACCCGCTCGTGTTCGTCGTGTCGTGACATGGCAGCGACGCTACGAGCCGGCGAGCCCGCGAAACCGGCGCCGACCTGGGTCTCGAGCGAAGCTGTGGACAACCTCGAGCCTGTGGACAACTCGCGGTTTCTCGGTCGTCGAGACCGGGATGCACGCTGCCCGAGCGAATACGGTGCGGACATGGCCGAGACCACGTACGGATGGATCCATGGACCTGGCACAACGTTTCCGCGACTTCGCGCAGCGCGAGGTGAGCGGCAATTCTCCGCTGTACCACCGGCGTGCGATCGACATCGCCGACGATCCACCGGTGCTCGCGCTGATCGCCGAACTGCCGACGGACAAACAGCAGCCCAACCTGGTGCTGGCGGCGGCGCGGGTCAACGGCGCGATCGCGGTGCCGTACCGCGATTTCCGTGCGCAGCTGATCGCACGCTGGCCATCGATCGCGGCGACCGCACTCGCTCGCCGTACCCAGACCAACGAAGCGGGTCGTGCGGCAACCTTGCTGCCGGTCCTCGCTCGGCTGCCGGGACCGTTGTCGCTCATCGAAGTGGGCGCATCGGCGGGACTGTGTCTCTACCCGGACCGTTTCAGCTATCGCTACGGCGGGCGCGCCCTGGATCCGGCGGACGGTCCGTCGTCAGTGGTCTTGCGGTGCAACGTAACCGGGCCCGCGCCGATTCCGGATCGGTTGCCCGAGGTGGTCCATCGCACCGGGGTCGACCTGAACCCCTTGAACGCGGCGGACCGGCAGGATCGGCAGTGGCTGGAAGCCCTCGTCTGGCCGGGGCAGGACCAGCGGCTCACCAGGCTGCGCAATGCCTGCGCGATCGCCGCCGCGAATCCACCGCTGCTGGTGCCGGGAGATCTGAACGAACAGGTCGCCGAGCTGGTCCACACGGCACCCAGCGACAGCACGGTGGTCGTGTTCCACAGCGCTGTGCTCACCTACCTGTCGGCGCTGACGCGCGCGGAGTTCGTCGCGTCGGTGCGTGCGCTGCCCTGCCATTGGGTGTCCCAGGAGGGCACCGGGGTGGTCGCCGAGTTCACCGACCTACTGCCCGAACGGGATTCGAACACAGCGCGGATGGTGCTGGCGGTCGACGGCGAGCCGGTAGCCTACGCCGGGCCGCACGGTCAGTCACTGGACTGGTTCGGCCCGGCGTAGCAGGGGCGGCCTCAGACGCGGCGCATCACCGACACCACCCGGCCCAGGATCACGGCCTCGTCGCCGTCGATGACCGAGTAGGCGGGATTGCGGGGTTCGAGCAGGACATGGCCGTTGCGCCGGCGGTACACCTTGACGGTGGCTTCCTCGCCGATCATGGCGGCGACGATGTCGCCGTTGTTCGCCTCCCGCTGGCTGCGCACAACAACCAGATCACCGTCGCAGATCGCGGCGTCGATCATGGAGTCACCGCGCACCCGGAGTCCGAAAACCTCACCACGACCGACGAGTTCACGCGGCAGCGTCAGCACGTCGTCGGCGTGCTGTTCGGCCAGGATCGGCGTGCCCGCGGCGATGTCGCCGACCACCGGCACGCTCACCGAGGCGCTGGAGCCGGCGGCCGGGGTGTCACGCAGGAACAGTCGCACATCGGTCTGGCGCGCCATCCCGGTGCCGCGGCGCAGGAAACCGTCTTCCTCCAGCGCCTTCAGATGCTGGGAGACCGTAGAGGTGGAGCGCAGGCCGACGGCGTCGGCGATCTCCCTCGCGCTCGGCGCGTAGCCGTGCGCGAGCACCGAATCCCGGATCACGGCGAGGATGTGTTGCCTGCGGGGCGGCAGGTGCGCGGTGTCGGGGAAGTCGAAGTCGTCGTATCCGGTCACCGGGGCATCGTAGAGGCCCACCGTGCCGGAGCGTCGGCGCAGCCTCCCGGCGTGCCCTGCCGCACCGGAAATCGGCGCCGGTCAGGAACACCCGCCGGGCACGACGAGCACACCGAGCGCGCCGACGCCGAGATGGACTCCGAGGGTGGGGCCGAACTCGCCGACGTACAGCTCCTCGACCTCCGGGACCTGTTCGCGCAGCTGGGCCGCGATCGTCTCGGCGGCATCGGCGGCGCCCAGGTGCTGGACCGCCAGGGCCGCGCCATCGCGCCCGGCCGCCTCCACGGCGGCCGCGACCAGCTTGGCGTAGGCGCGCGAGCGCGTGCGCACCTTCTCGCGCAGTTCCAGCTTGCCCTCGACCAGCTGCAGCAACGGCTTCGTCACCAGTTCGCTGCCGAAGAACGCGGCGGCGCTGCTGAGCCTGCCGCCCTTGCGCAGCTGCTCGGTCCGATTGACCAGGATGAACGTGCGGGCGCGGGCGGCGGCCGTCACGGCGCGTTCGTAGACCGCGTCCAGCGCTTCGCCCGCCCGCGCGCGACGGGCGGCCGCGAGCACGGGCAGGCCGGTCGCCAAGCCCGCCCCCAGCGAATCCACCAGGCGCACCCGGTCTTCGGCACCCATGTCGCGAACGGCCTGCCGGCCGGACTCCCACGTCGCCGACAAGGTGCGCGACAGGTGCACGGCGACGACACCGTCGCCGTCACTGCGGCTCAATGCCCGCTCGTAGACTTCGCGCAGCTCGCCCGGCGAGGCAGCCGAGGTGGTGACCGAGTCCGTCGAGTAATCGATCTCGACGGGGTCGACGCCCTCCCGGATCTCCCGGTCGCCGACGAGCACGTGCAACGGGACCACTTCGATACCGAGCTCGCCGACGACGTCGGCCGACAGCCCGGCCGCCGAATCGGTGACCACGACAACGGTCACGGACTACCGGACCTCCTGCAGAGTCTTGGTCATCGCCGTCGCCACCGCCGCGTGCCCGGCCCAGCCCCAGTGGATGCCGTCCGGGTTCGCCGCACCCGACTCGATGTCGTCGCGCACGGCCTCGCCGAGGTCGACCAGCGGCACCGAGGTGCGGCCCGACCACGCCTGCAGTGCCTTGACCGCGCGCGCCCGGCCCCGGTGCACCCGCCCGTAGGCATCGCACTTGTGCACCGACGGCAGCACCGCGACCACGGGCAGCTCGGGACGCAGATGATGCAGCGCCTCCCGCGACTGCTCGAGGTAGTCGACACTCACCTTCGGCGGAAGCGCCACGGGCCGACCGAGTTTCGACAGCTTGGGCTGCAGCCAGTTGTACGAGGCGCGCACGCCACGACGCAGCTTGGGCGGACGGATATAGCGGATCAGCTCGCGCAGCGCGGTCGGCAGCGGCGAGGGCAATGTGTCCATGCCACCGACGGCGAACACGACAGCACCCGCCCGGGGCACGGCGGCCCACACCCGTGGGTCGCCGATCAGCGCCCAGTAGGCATCGCGGCAGGTCCAGCCGATCCGCGCGATCAGCTCGACATCCCAATCCAGTTCGGCGGCCACCATATTCGGCCAGATCCGGGGATCATCGGCAGGCAGGCCGCTCTTGGGACCGTAGTAGGCGAGCGAGTCGGCGATCACCAGCAGGACGGGGCGCGGCGAGGCGGTCTCCACCGGCCGGGGCGCGGTGGCTTCCTCGACGAGCACGACCTCCGCGGCCGCCTCGACGAGCGATTCGCTCTGCGCGACAGCGGTCTCCACGACCGGCGCGGAGACCTCGGTAACCGCGACGGACTCGGCGGCCACCGCGACGGACTCGTCCGTCGCGACCGCATCCGCCCCCGGCTCGTCGCCCGGCGACGTGTCGGCCGACGTAGCGTCGGAACCATCAGCCGCACTTGCCGACTGGAGGTCCTGCGCCACGGCGGGTTCGGCCACCGAGGCGGTCATCGCCACGGCATCCTCGGCGTCCGCGCCCACCTCGGTGACGACCGCCGACTCGGCGGTATCCGGCTGCGCGACAGCCGGTTCGGCCTCGGTCCGGGCGACGGAATCCTCGACCGCGGCCTCGGTGACAGCGGTGCCCGCTGTGGCAGGCTCGCCGTCGCCGTCGGCGTCGGCGTCCGCCTCGTCGGACGAGCCGGTCGACGCGTCAGCTGTCGCGGCGTCGGCCTGCTCGGACTCGGCGACGACCGCCGCGGGCGGCGGGCCGAACAGCGCATCGGGTAGCGAGCGCTCGCTGCGCGCGGTGACCTGCTTGAAGAGTTCGTCCGGTACCGAACGGATGGGCTCCTCACGCTCGGGGCGTGCGGGCTCAGCGGGTGGCGGGCCGAACAGCGCGTCCGGCAATTGCCGTCCGGGCTTGGCCGTCACCTGCTGGAACAGTTCGTCCGGTACCGATCGGACGGGCTCTTCAGAGGACATCGGGAGCTACCTTCGCCGCTGCGTTCCAAACATCGAGGCGCCAGCCGGGTCGGTCGATGTCGGGCCCGTGGCTGGACAGCTGCACCCAGCTCGTATTGGCCAGCCCACCGAGGGCAGGCCAGTTCTCCGGAGGCAGTTCCAGCAACGCGGCCGTGAGGGCAGCGATCAGCCCGCCGTGCGCCACCAGGATGATAGTCCGGCCGGGCCAATCCTGTCGCTCGTTGTACAGTTCGCGCACCACGGGCAGCGCACGCGCGCCCACTTCGAGTTTGCTCTCGCCACCGGGCGGTGTGTAGGTGGCGTCGAGACGCCACTGCACGCGCGCGCCGGGGTAGTCGGCGTCGACCTCGAGGTGGGTCAGCCCCTCCCAGTCACCCAGGTGGGTCTCACGCAGCCGCTGATCGGTGACGACCGGCAGATTGCTGATGTCGCCGAGCGCCTGCGCGGTTTCCTTGGCGCGGCGCAGATCGGAGGCATGGACCGCGATCGCGTTGCGGGACACCAGTTCCCGCGCCGCCTCTTTGGCCTGCTGCCTGCCGAGGTCGGTGAGATCGGTATCGATCTGGCCCTGCATCCGGTCGGCGGCGTTCCACTCGGTCTGCCCGTGCCGCAGCAGGATCAGCGTGCGCACATGGGCGTACTTGCTCACTCGGTGTCGCCCTCTACCTGTGCGTCGTCGGCGGCGGGTGTCGCCGGGGTGGCGATGCCCTCGACGGCCACGGTCGGGCAGTCACGCCACAACCGCTCCAGCGCATAGAAATTGCGCTCGTCGTTGTGCTGGATGTGCACGACGATGTCGACGTAGTCGAGCAGCGCCCAGCGGCCCTCGCGGGTGCCCTCGCGGCGGACCGGCTTGTGGCCGGCCTCGCGCAGCTTCTCCTCGACGTTGTCGACGATCGCGTTGACCTGGCGCTCGTTGGGCGCCGAGGCGATCACGAAGCAGTCGGTGATCACCAGCTGCTCGGAGACGTCGAGGACGACGACGTCGGTGGCGAGCTTGTCGTCGGCCGCGAGTGCGGCGACCTTGGCCATTTCGACCGCTTCGGCAGTGGCAGTCACGACTGCACCTCGCTCGTGTGGCTCAACGTCAGCTACCTTCCGTTCCTGCGGGCACATACAGGTGCCGCTTCGATATGTACTGCACCACGCCATCGGGGACGAGGTACCAGACCGGCCGACCCTCCGCGGCGCGGCGGCGGCACTCACTCGACGAGATGGCCAGCGCGGGGATCTCGATCATCGTGACGGCATCGGCGGGCAGGTCCCGCAGATGCTCCTCGAGATGGTCGGTGTTCAGCTCGTACCCCGGACGGCTCACCCCGACGAACTTCGCCAGTTCGAACAGTTCGGTCCAATCCTGCCATGTCAGGATGTTGGCCAGCGCGTCCGCACCGGTGATGAAGTACAGCTCGGCGTCGGGATGGGCGTTCTGCATCTCGCGCAGGGTGTCCACCGTGTAGGTGACCTTGTTGCGTTCGATGTCGGCCCGGCTGACCGAGAACCTCGGGTTGGACGCGGTGGCGATGACGGTCATCAGGTAGCGGTCCTCGGCGGGACTGACCTGCTTGTTCACCTTCTGCCACGGCTGGCCGGTGGGGACGAAGATGACCTCGTCGAGCTCGAACCGGTTCGCGACCTCGCTGGCCGCGACCAGGTGACCGTGGTGAATCGGATCGAACGTGCCGCCCATGACGCCGAGCTTGCGGCGCGGCCGAGCTGTCTCGTGCATGAGGTCCGAGCTTAACGGGACTGCCACCACTCGACCGGACCGGACCGCCCCCGAGCGGCCGGGCGGTCGTTCGGGCCCGACGCCTGCGCGCACATCTGGGCGAATTGGGCGCGGGTGCGATCGAGCTCGTCGGCGATGTGCGCGGCAGGTTCGGCGGCGAGCCGCTGATTCAGTTCGGCCATCAGCACGTCGATGGTGACCCACCACGGACCGCGCATCCGGCCCGCGGGACCCCGCAGTTGCAGCCAGGCCGCCGCGCGCAGACAGCGCGCTCGCGGCACGATCTTGTCCAGCTCACCCCACAGGCCCGCGGCACGCAGGTAGCCGCCCAGCGCCGCCGATTCCTGCCCGCAGCACTCGCGGGCGACGGCCGCCGACCAGACCAGGTCGGCGTGCCTGCGGCGGTGGGTGGGCGCGTTCGCGAGCAGCCGGGCGGCCTCGGTGAACTGCCAGGCGGCCTGCCGGTAGCGGCCGAGCCGCAGCAGCGACTCGGCGAACTCGGCGCGGACCAGGGCCAGCTCACCGGGCGGATAGGCGATGGCACCGGTGAGCAGGGGCCGGTCGAAGGCCGTGACCGCCTCGGCGTGCCTGCCCGCCCTGGCCCAGGCCCGGCCCGCGACTACCCACAGGTGCGCCGCGTCGGCCGGCGAGATCGGGTGCCAGCACGCGGCGGCGGCCGCCGCCGCCCTGGCCAGGTCGCGATCCCGGCGTGGCTGAGCCGCGATGGCGGTGACCAGGCGGGTACGCAGCTCGGCCAGCTCGCGCCCGTCCAGTTCGCCACAGCCCACGACCAGGGCGCGGCGCAACTGATCCTCCGCGGCGGCGGGCGCGTCGGCCAGCCGGGTCGCCGCGAGATCGGCAAGCCGCCGCGCCGCCCGTGCCCCCGCACCCGGACGCAGGTGCTCGGGGCGCACGATCTCGCCGGACGGGACCGTGCTGTCGGGTGCCGCGCACGGCGACGGAACGGCTCCGGCACCGGGGTTCGCGAGCGGATCGGTCACCGGGTCGACCGCGCCCGCCGTGCCACCACTCGTACCACCGTGTCGGGCGACGCCCGTCGACCGAACCGCTCGTCGTCGCGCGACGCCCCTGCCAGCATGGCGGTGATCTTGGTGGATGGCGCCTGTAAGCGGCTTAACGTCCGCTGAAACGATCAGACCGTGGGGCGCTTGGACTTCGGCAGTTTGGCCACGATCGCGTCGTAGGAGGCGTCGATCAGCTCACGCAGTTCGTCGGACGGGACGGCACCGCCCACGGTGACGCTGTTCCAGCCGTAGCGGCCGATGTAGGCCGAGGCGGTGACATCGTCGGGATAGACGTGCACCAGTTCGTCGGCTTCGGCGCGGTCACGGCCGCACTTGAGGCCGATCGAGTCGCCGCCGCCGAGGAAGGCGAAGATCTTGTCGCCGACCTTGGCGACGACGTCACCCTCCCACGGTTCGTCCTGCCAGGCACCGGGTTTGGCCAGGCAGTAGGCCAGCAGATCCTCGCTCATCACCAGTTCCTTCACACGGGCAACAACCGGGAGACCACATCGGTCAGCTGCCGGGCCGACCGGCATTCGTGCATCTCGATCACCTCGCCGTAGTCGCGGGCCGCCGAATCACCGGTGCCCCACAGGTTCCGCGGCTCCGGGTTCAGCCAGTGCGCGTGCCGGGCGGTGTCGACGAGCTGACGCAGGACGTCGAGCTTCGGATTGCGGTAGTTGGTGCGGCCGTCGCCGAGCACCAGCAGCGAGCTGCGGCTGGTGACGGCGTCACCGAAGTTGTCGGCGAAGGTGGTCAGCGCCTGGCCGTAGTCGGAGTGTCCGTCGGCGTCGATGATCCGCGACTCGGTGAAGATCCTGGTGAGCACGTTGTCGAGGCCGGCGTACGGGTCGAAGAAGCCGGTGACCTCGTCGGTGCGGTCGACGAAGGCGAAGATCCTGACCCGGGAGAACTGTTCGCGCAGCGCGCTCACCAGCAGCATGGTGAAGTTGCTGAAGCCGGCCACCGAGCCCGAGATGTCGCACAGCAGCACCAGTTCCGGGCGACCGGGCCGTGGCTTGCGATTCACCAGATCGATCGGCACACCACCGGTCGACATCGACGCCCGTAGGGTTTTGCGCAGGTCGATCTCGCCACGGCGGGCCTTCTTGCGCCGCACGGCCAAGCGCGACGCCAGGATTCGGGCCAGCCGCTGGCTGCCGCGACGGAGTTCGACGAGTTCGCGTTCGGAGGCACGCAGGAAGTCGGCGTCCTCGGCTTGGCGGGCCACACCGTAGGTAGCGACACGGTCGCGCCCGATCTGTTCGGCGACGCGACGGTTGGTCTCGGCTTCCACGCTCGCCCGGAAGCCGGCGATCCGTTCCCGGACGATCCGCTGGGCCACCTCGGTGTCGCGCTCGCTCGCGTCCGGCGGCAGCGCGAGCCCCGCCAGCACCCGCGACAGCAAGGTCTGCGGCGCAAGGTCTTTCATCGCCTGATAGGCCGAGAACGACGGTCCGCGCGCGGACTGGTACTGGCCGAGCTGTTCGACGACCTGTCCGGCCAGCAACTCCAGCTGCCGACCCCCGTCCTCCGCGGCGAGCAGCTCGGCGAGCTGCTCGCGCAGGGCAGGCAGGTCGATCTGGCCGTCGGGTGTGCGGGGCAGGTCCCGTGTCTCGGCGGTGCGCTCCCCCACCGCGACCGGGAACCACAGGTCGAACAGCCCGTCGAAGGTGGCGCGATGGGTGGGGCGGCGCAACAACGCGCACGCCAGCCCCTCCCGCACGGACTCGCGATCGAGCAGATCGAGCACGGTGAGCACCCGGCCCGCGTCGACGGTCTCCGACGGCCCGACCGGCACACCGCGGGCCCGCAATGCCGCGACGAACCCGGCCACGTGCCCGCCGAGTCCGTGCGGGGCAGGCGCAGTCATCTCAGGCCAGCTTCAGCTCGGCCAGCGCGCGCTGGTGGTCGCTGCGGTGCTTGAGCACCACGCCGAGGGTGGCGCGCACGGTGGCGTCGTCGAGGTCTGCCGCGCCCAGGGCCAGCAGGGTCTGACCCCAGTCGATCGATTCGGCCACCGACGGCAGCTTCTTGAGCTGCATCCCGCGCAGCACGTGCACGATCCGGACCAGCTGCTCGGCGACCGACTCCGCCAGCTCGGGCACCCGGCTGGCCAGGATCCGACGCTCCAGGTCTTCGTCGGGGAAGTCCAGGTGCAGATACAGACAGCGGCGCTTGAGCGCCTCCGACAGCTCGCGGGTGGCGTTCGAGGTGAGCACCACGAACGGCTTGCGGGTGGCGGTGATGGTGCCCAGTTCCGGCACGGTCACCGCGAAATCGCTGAGCACCTCGAGCAGCAGGCCCTCGATCTCGACGTCGGCCTTGTCGGTCTCGTCGATCAGCAGCACCGTCGGCTCGCTGCGCCGGATGGCGGTGAGCAGCGGGCGCGAGAGCAGGAATTCCTCGGTGAAGACGTCGGCTTTGGTTTCGGCCCAGTCGTTCTCGCTCGACGCCTGGATCCGCAGGATCTGCTTGGCGTGGTTCCACTCGTAGAGCGCGCGGGCCTCGTCGACACCCTCGTAGCACTGCAGCCGGACCAGTTCGGCGCCGGCGACCTGGGCCACCGCGCGCGACAGCTCAGTCTTGCCGACACCGGCCGGGCCCTCGATGAGCAGCGGCTTACCCAGCCGGTCGGCCAGGAAGACCGAGGTGGCGGTGGCCTTGTCGGCCAGGTAGCCGGTCTCGGCCAGGCGGGTGATGACGTCGTCGACCGAGGTGAAGATCGGTTCCTGTACAAGCGTCACGATCACACCGGCCGAGTCTGGCCGTCGCCCCACACGATCCACTTCGTGGAGGTGAGTTCGGGCAGTGCCATCGGGCCGCGGGCGTGCAGCTTCTGGGTGGAGATGCCGATCTCGGCGCCGAAACCGAACTGCTCGCCGTCGGTGAACGCGGTGGACGCGTTCACCATCACCGCGGCGGCGTCGACGCGGGTGGTGAACTCCCGCGCGGCGGCCAGATCGGCGGTGACGATGGCCTCGGTGTGGCCGGTGCCCCAGGTGTTGATGTGGTCGACGGCGGCATCGAGATCGTCGACGACCTTCAGCGCGATATCCAGCGTGAGGTACTCCTCACCCCAGTCGGCATCCGTGGCGGGCACCTGGCCGGGCAGATCGCCGTGGATGGTCACACCGGCATCCTCGAGCGCCTTGCTCAGCCGGGGCAGCGCCGTCTCGGCGACCGCCGCGTCGATGAGGACGGTCTCGGCGGCGTTGCAGACGCTGGGACGGCGGGTCTTGGCGTTGAGCAGGATGGCCTCGGCCATGTCCAGGTCGGCGGCGGAGTGCACGTAGACGTGGCAGTTGCCGGTGCCGGTCTCGATGGTCGGCACCTGCGCGTCGCGCACCACCGCGTTGATCAGGCCGGCGCCACCGCGCGGGATGACCACGTCGACCAGGCCGCGCGCTTGGATCAGGTGGGTGACGCTGGAACGGTCGTGGCTGGGCAGCAGCTGGACCGCATCGGCCGGGACGCCCTGGGCGACAAGGGCTTCGCGCAGCACCTCGACGAGCGCGGCATTGGAGTTCGCGGCCGAGGAGGAGCCGCGCAGCAGTGCGGCGTTGCCCGACTTGAGTGCCAGGCCGAACGCGTCGACGGTGACGTTGGGGCGCGCCTCGTAGACCATGCCGACCACGCCGAGCGGCACCCGGGTCTGGCGGATCTCGAGGCCGTTGGGCAGCGTGGAACCGCGCACGACGACGCCCACCGGATCGGGCAGCCCGGCCACCTGGCGCAGGCCGGAGGCGATGCCGTCGATGCGGGCCTTGGTCAGCCGCAGGCGGTCGAGCAGGTTCTCCTCGGTGCCCGCGGCCTGCGCGGTCGCGATGTCGGCGGCGTTGGCCGCCAGCACGCGGTCGGCGGCGGCGAGCAGGGCGTCGGCCGCCGCGTGCAGGGCCTCGTTCTTCTGCGCCGTGGTCAGCTGAGCCAGCACACGGGACGCGACGCGAGCCCTGCGGGCGGCGTCGTGCACCGCTGCGCGGATGTCGAGCTCGGGGGTCACTTCTACCGTCATGGGTATCAGCGTACGCAGGCCGCCGGTCCGCCTCGACGCCACCCGGACCCCGGAATACGCCTCCGACCGGCGGCGGGACCGGGTTGTCCACAGGTTTCGCGCCGCCGGGGACTTGTCCACAGGTCACCGGTCGATCGGCGCGCGAGCCGCCCGAAACCCGCGCCGACGGTGCCCGCACCGCTAGATTCGTCGGATGCACCGCTGCGCCGCACCCACCGTCGTCGTGCTGGGCAGCGTCAACATGGATCTGGTCACGACCACGCCGCAGCGCCCCGCACCAGGCGAGACCGTCCTCGGGTCCGGCTTCGCGACCGTGCCCGGCGGCAAGGGCGCCAATCAAGCCATCGCGGCGGCCAGATCAGGCGCGCGGGTGCGGTTCCTCGGCGCGACAGGAGACGACGCGTTCGGGGCCACGCTGCGATCGACGCTGTCCGACGCCGGTGTCGACACCACCCTGCTGCGCACTGTCGACGGGTCGAGCGGGGTGGCCACGATCGTGGTCGACGAGTCCGGCGAGAACAGCATCATCGTGGTCGCGGGCGCGAACGGGCGGGTGACCGACTTGACCGCGGACGAGCTCGCGGCGATCGCGGACGCCGACATTCTGCTGTGCCAGCTGGAGATTCCCCTCGCCACCGTGGCCGCGGCCGCCCGGCACGCGCACGCCGCGGACACGGTCGTCGCGCTCAATCCCTCGCCGGTACAGCCGCTGCCCGCCGCGCTATGGGCCGACGTCGACCTGGCGATCGTGAATTCGCTCGAGTCCGAACGGTATTCGACCGACCTCGACCGGATTCCGCACGTGGTCCGCACGCTCGGCGGCGACGGTGCGCTGTATCGGTCAGCCGAGGGCAACCAGTTCGCGGTCGCCGGACGCACCGTCGACGTCGTCGACACCACCGGCGCCGGCGACGCCTTCACCGGCGCCCTCGTCGCCACCTGGCCGAAGGGCCCGCGAGCGGCAGTGACCTGGGCCAATGCCGCCGGCGCAGTGGCGACCACCAGGCTCGGCGCCAGCTCGTCGATTCCGGACCGCGCCCGGATCGAACACGCGCTCGCGACGGACTGACCCGCTCGCTCCCCGGCACCGCCTGAGCGCCCGATATTCAGGTGCGATGCCGCCGCCGCGGTCCTACCGTTGGTAGTACACCGAGGAGAGGACCGAACCATGTTTCCCGTCGAGCTGCGCGGTACCAGGGCGCAGACGCTCATGTGGGCCAACGAGCACGAGATCGAGCAGTCGGCGCTGCGCCAGCTCCGCAATATCGCCGAGCTGGAGTGGGTGTACGGACTGCGCGTGATGCCGGATGTGCACCTGGGCAAAGGCGCGACGGTGGGATCGGTCATCGCCATGCGGGACGCGGTCGCGCCCGCCGCGGTGGGTGTCGATATCGGGTGCGGGATGGAGAGCGTCAAGACCGGGCTGACCGCCGCGGATCTGCCCGATGATCTGCGTTCCCTGCGATCGCGGATCGAGCGGGCGGTGCCGGTGGGGTTCAACGCGCACAAGGAGGCGGTGAACGTCGCTGCGCTGCATGCCGGTTCGCACGGACAGTCGGCACGGACGAAGGGCTGGGACCGGTTCTGGCGCGAGTTCGGTGATCTGCACCCAGGGGTGTCGTCGCTGGAGTCCAAGGCGCACAAGCAGATCGGCTCGCTCGGCGGCGGCAATCACTTCATCGAGGTCTGCCTCGATCAGGACGACGCCGTGTGGATTCTGCTGCACTCCGGGTCGCGCAATATCGGCAAGGAGCTGGCCGAACGGCACATGGCGGTGGCGCGGGCGCTGCCGCACAATCAGTCGCTGCCGGATCGGGATCTGGCGGTGTTCCTGGCCGGGACGCCGGAGATGGCCGCGTACCGGCGCGACCTGACCTGGGCGCAGGAGTACGCCGCGCGCAACCGCGCGGTGATGCTGTCGCTGGTGTGCCGGGCGGTGCGCGACGAATTCGCCGATCGCGAGGTGCGGTTCGACGAGCCGATCTCCTGCCACCACAACTATGTGGCCGAGGAGGTCATCGACGGTGTGCCGATGCTGGTGACCCGTAAGGGCGCGGTGCGGGCGGGCGCGGGTGACCTGGCGTTGATCCCCGGATCGATGGGGACGCGGTCGTATGTGGTGCGGGGCAAGGGGAATCCGGCCTCGTTCCAGTCGGCCTCGCACGGCGCGGGACGGCGGTTGAGCCGGACCGCGGCCAAGAAGCAGTTCACGGTCGCCGATCTGGTCGCTCAGACCGAGGGCGTGGAATCGCGCAAGGACGCGGGCGTGGTCGACGAGATCCCGGCCGCGTACAAGGACATCGACGAGGTGATCGCGGCGCAGGCCGACCTGGTCGACGTGGTGGCGACGCTGCGTCAGGTCCTCTGCGTGAAGGGCTGAGTCATCGTCGGCGCAGGGTGCCCGCCACCCCCGCGCCGACGAGCAGCAGCCCGAGGACGAAGGTGAAGCCGCTGGTGATCCACGCGTTGAGCGCGATGTGCAGTTCGTCGGTCATCAGCGGCAGATCCCCCACCATCCGCCAGGTGCTCTCCGGCGAGACGAAGTAGACCAGGCCCGGCAGCACGCCCCACACCAGCCCGGCCAGGATCGTCGCGATCGGCGTGAACCCGGCCAGCGCGCTGACCAGCAACAACAGCAGTGCGCCCCCGATGATCTGCAGGGTCGAGCCGAACCGGTCGGCGGCATCGCCCAGGATCACCCACCGGCTGGTGTCCAGCGCACCGTGCGCCGCCAAGGTCATCCCGAGCGGGGTGACGATCAGCGCGAGGAACGCGCCCGCCACGGTGCGCGACGCCCCCGAATTCGTCCGGAACTGCGACCCGGGCGGCGTCCAGCCCGTAGGCGGATCGAATCTGTTCGCCATGCAGCCCTCCGGCAGAGTCCGGTGTCGCGCCCTATTCTCCTCCCTCAGCGGGCATTTCGCGAAGGAACGCGATACCCCTCACCAGTCCCGTGGTCGCGCCGACTGATCGCGCACGGGCATGGGTGACTCCCCGGGGACGGGCGCGCCGAGCCACCGCCCCTCCGATGGCCGCCCGGACACCGTCCGACGCACCTGGCTCCGGCCGGAAACGCGGAGCGGCGGAAAGCTCGTACTGCCGATCGTGTCTGTCGGTGGGGTCGGGCAGCATGGTGCCCATGACCTCAGCGACCGGCAACGACGTGCTCGACCTGACGGCTCCCGACCTGCGCGAACGCGCGGAGGAGTTGTTGCGGGAGCTCGCCGGGCCGCAGGCGCGGTTACGGGAGGACCAGTGGGTCGCGATCGAGGCGCTGGTGGTGCAGCGGCGCCGGGCGCTGGTGGTGCAACGGACCGGCTGGGGCAAGTCGGCGGTGTATTTCATCGCGGCGAAGCTGTTGCGGCGGGCGGGGCGGGGGCCGACGGTGATCGTGTCGCCGCTGCTGGCGTTGATGCGCAATCAGGTGGCCGCCGCGGAGCGGGCCGGGGTGGTGGCCGACACGATCAACTCGGGCAATGTCACCGAGTGGGACGAGATCCATCAGCGGGTGGCCGACGGCGCGGTCGACGTGCTGCTGGTGAGCCCGGAGCGGTTGAACAATCCGGACTTTCGCGATCAGGTGCTGCCCCGGCTGGCCGCCGACGCGGGGCTGGTCGTGATCGATGAGGCGCACTGTGTCTCGGACTGGGGCCACGACTTCCGGCCCGACTACCGCCGCATCCGGACGCTGATCGCCGATCTCGGCTCGGATGTGCCGGTCCTGGCGACCACCGCGACGGCCAACGATCGCGTGGTCACCGACGTGGCGGGCCAGATCGGCACCGACACCCTGGTGCTGCGGGGCACGCTGGACCGCGAGTCGCTGCACCTGTCGGTGGTGCGCTTCGACGACGCGGTGCAGCGCACGGCCTGGCTGGGCGCCCAACTGGACCGGCTGCCCGGCTCGGGCATCATCTACTGCCTCACGGTCGCCGCCGCGCACGATCTGGCCGACGTGCTGAATTCGCACGGTCACACCGTCGCCGCCTATACCGGCCAGACCGACCCGGCCGAACGCGAGGTGCTCGAGGGCGCGCTGCTGAACAACGAGGTGAAGGCACTGATCGCGACTTCGGCGTTGGGCATGGGCTTCGACAAGCCCGATCTCGGCTTCGTGGTGCACGTGGGCGCGCCGTCCTCCCCGATCGCCTATTACCAGCAGGTCGGGCGTGCGGGGCGTGGCACCGATCGCGCCGAGGTGGTGTTGCTGCCGGGCGCGGAGGACGCGCGGATCTGGAGCTACTTCGCCTCGGTGGCGTTCCCGCGCGAGCACATCGTGCGCGCGGTACTGGCCGCCCTGGACACCGATCGGCCGATGTCGACGGTGGCGCTGGAACCGCTGGTCGAGCTGAACCGGTCGCGCCTGGAGATGGTGCTGAAGGTGCTCGACGTGGACGGCGCGGTCCGGCGGGTACGCGGCGGCTGGCTGTCCACCGGCGAGCCGTGGACCTATGACACCGAGCGCTACGAACGCCTGGCCGCCGCCCGCGACACCGAGCAGCAGGCGATGATCGACTACCAGGCGACCACCGCCTGCCGGATGACCTTCCTGCGCCGTCAGCTCGACGATCCCGGCTTGGCCGCCCTCGACGCCGCGACCCCCGATTGCGGACGCTGTGACAACTGCACCGGCGCCCGCCCCGACACCACCGTCGACGCGGCCGCTGTCGCCGCCACCAGGGCCAGGCTGGACCGGCCCGGGCTCGATCTGGCACCGCGCAAGCAGTGGCCGACCGGCATGGCGAAACTGGGAATCCCGTTGTCGGGCAAGATCACCGGTGCCGCCGACACCGGCCGGGTGCTGGGCAGGCTCACCGACCTCGGCTGGGGTCAGCGGCTGCGCGCGCTGCTCGACGGACCCGATGCCCCGGTGCCCGACGCCGTCTTCGACGCGTGCATCGCCGTCCTGCGCGACTGGAACTGGGCCACCCGGCCGACCTCGGTGCTGGCGCTGGAATCGCCGCGCTATCCGCAGCTCACCACGAGTCTGGCCGCGCGGCTCGCGCAGGTCGGCAGGCTCGACAACCTCGGCACCTTGCCCACGAGGCCGGATCGGCCGCCGGTGTCGGCGGCGAATTCCGCGCACCGGGTAGCGGGGCTGTTCGACTCGTGGGAGGTCCCCGATCTGTCCGGCGTCGACGGCCCGATCCTGCTGGTGGACACTCTCACCGACACCGGTTGGACCATGACCGTCGCCGCCCACGCCCTGCGCACCAGCGGCGCGGACGCGGTCCTGCCGTTCGCCCTAGCCACGCCGACCTGAGCCACCTCGGCACCCGATCGGCCGGGCGCGCAATCCCTGTCCCTGGTCACCCCTGCTCCCGTAAGCTCTGTCCGTACGTGCAGGTCAACCGGCCGACGATGGGGTCATGATGGCGTCCACAGCACCGAAGAAGCTCCCTCCGCTGCCCGTGATCCGCGCGATCGATCGGTTGCGGGACGCGCTCGGCGCGTTGCAACGGAAACTGGTTCCCGGCCACATCGCCCTGCTGGAGTTCCAGGTCGCCGGCTTTCTGTCCCAGGCCATCAGCGCCGCCGCCGAACTCGGGATCGCCGACGAACTGGCCCGGGGCCCGCGCACGGCGGCCGAGCTGGCGCGCGCGGTCGAGGCCGACGAAGACGGGCTGCGCAGGCTGATGCGGCTGCTGGTGAGTTACGACCTCTTCGCCCAGCGGCGCGACGGCACCTACGCGCTGACCCGGATCGGCGACGCGCTGCGCAGCGACGCCGAGGTGACGCTGCGTGATCTGTCGCGGTTCTTCGGCTCGCCGTACCACCGCAACCACTGGTCTCATCTCACCGACGCGGTGCGCAGCGGCGAAGCCGTCGGTCGGGCCTTGGACGGAGCGAGCTTCTTCGAGTACGCGGCGGTGAACCGCGAGGTCGGCGAGTTGTTCGACAACGCCATGACCAGCGTGAGCACGTTGGCGATCGAGCCCCTGCTCGCCGCCTACGACTTCAGCCGGTTCGGCACCCTCGTCGATGTGGGCGGCGGGCGCGGCAGTCTGCTCATCGAGCTCCTCGGCCGGTATCCGGCGGCTCGGGGCATCGTGTTCGATCTGCCGAATGTGGTCGAGGACCTTGCCGCCGACCTCGCGGCCGCGGGGCTGGGGCAGCGCTGCGCGGTCGAGAGCGGCTCGTTCTTCGCGGAGGTCCCGCAGGGCGGCGACGTCTACCTGCTCAAACACATCGTGCACGACTGGTCCGACGCCCAGGCCGAGCAGATCCTGCGCACCGTGCGCGCCGCCATGCGTCCGACCTCGACATTGCTGCTGCTCGAGCTGGTGTTGCCCGAGCATCGGCGGCCGCACCCGGGGAAATTCATCGACCTGGAGATGCTGGTGAACACCGAGGGCGGCCACGAACGCACCGAGGCCGAGTTCCGCGCGCTGCTGGCGCGCAGCGGCTTCACCCTGGAGCGAACAGTCCTGACGGCGGCGCCGGACTGCGTGCTGGAGGCCCGTCCCCGGTGACTGGCGGGTCGACACGCCGCCGCCGATTGTGTGTGCGACCCGCCACGAGTGCTTCAATGCGGCTATGACCAGGACCTCATTTGCTCGATCCCTGATGGCCGTCGCCGCGGGCTGTGCGGCCGGATTCACCCTCTTGACCGTTCCCGCCCAGGCGTCGAACGAGAACCCCCTCGACTGCTCCGGCGTGCCGGGCGCGCAGGCCGCGGCCGACCGGGAGAGCGCGCAGCGCGGCATCGCGATCACCCCGCTGTGCTTCAGCGGTGGCCTCTACAGCGGCATCCACGCGGGCATTCCGCTGGCCGTGCTGAACCCGCTGACCATGCCGGGCACCGCGAGCGTGTGCGTCGACGAGCGCGGAACCGTCGAGGCCGCAGCCAAATTCGAATGGACCGACCGGGTCCACGTGATGCCGATGTGCATCCAGAACCGGGCGTTCGGCGTGTACGAGCTGTAGTTCCGAGCCGCCGATCCGCGGTCCGCACGGGGTCGATCCGTGCGGACTTTTTTTGACCCTTGCGATATACGTATACATCTACTTATAGTGAGTCGGGCGGGACACACAGCCGCCGCACAACTGCACACAGACCAGCGACGACGAGCCGGAACAGGGGCTCGCCGCTCGAATACCCATGCCCATATGCGCATGCACATATTGAAATGGAGCGACCGATGACCACCGAGACGCACCCGACGCCCGCCACCGTCGACACCACCAAGCCCGACACCACCAAGCCCGACGCCGACGGATTCGGCCCGATCACCGTCAAGGTCGGCCCCGGGGGCGGCCGCTTCCAGCGCTTCACCGGGCGCAAGGTCGGCGAGTCGCGGCAGGTGAGCAAGAAGAGCGTCGACACCATTCGCGTGTACCTCACCCGCAAGGGCAACTACGTGGTGCACACCCAGACCTCCGAGTGGGCGGACTATGCGCTCGCCGAGCACTGGACCAAGGACTGGAGGGACTGGCGCTCGATGATCGGCGAGCAGAACTGGGGCGATTTCACCGTCGAGGTCGTCGACTCGCTCGACGCGCTGCGCGCGCTGGTGCCGCCGAAGGTCCACGAGACGATCGCCGACCGCGCGCGGCATCCGCGGACCCAAGACCTCGACGTCTGACCCACCTGGCCCGGAAAGGACCTCCATCATGTTCGCCAGACTGGGGCGCGTCGTCGTCCACCATCCGTGGAAAGTGATCGGGTTGTGGGTGATCGCGATCGTCGCCGTGCTGTCCACGGCACCCGCGCTCACCGCGACGACCGACCAATCCGCCTTCCTGCCCTCGCATTACGAGTCGATCCAGGCGATGAAGCTGCAGGAACAGGCCTTCCCGCAGAATGCCGCACCGGCCGCGCTGATCGTGGCGGTCCGCGCGGACGGCGGCCCGCTGACCGAGACCGACTCGGCCACGATCGCCGCCGCGGCCGGCGCGCTCACAGCCCGCGACATCAAGGGCGTCACCGGCCTCCAGGTGACACCGCCGTCGGAGAATCGCCTGGTCCAGGTCATCGCGGTGCGGATGACCAAGCTGACCGACGCGGCGGACAAGACCCAGGGCGAGGCGGTGAAGAGTCTGCGCGAGCACCTGAAGGAGCAGGTCGAGGGCACCGGTCTCAAGGCGGGCATCACCGGCACGGCGGCGCAGACTCTGGACCAGACCGAGCAGGGTGAGAAGGGCATGGCGATCATCGGCATCGCCACGATCGTGCTGATCCTGGTGTTGCTGCTGATCATCTTCCGCAGTCCGGTCATCGCGCTGCTGCCGGTGGTCACCATCGGCGCCATCTCGAGCACCGTCGGTGGCCTGATCGCCATGGCGGCCGAGGCCTTCGACCTCGAGATCGATACCTCGGTGAACTCGATCCTGCTGGTGGTGCTGTTCGGTGTGGGCACCGACTACATCCTGTTCCTGATGTTCCGGTACCGGGAACGGCTGCGGGCGGGCGACGATCCGAAGACCGCCATGGTCAATGCCGTCGCGCGGGTCGGCGAGGCCATCACGTCGGCGGCGGCCGCGGTGATCATCGCGTTCATGGCGCTGACCCTGTCGAGCCTCGGGATGTTCCGGGCGCTGGGACCGGCACTGGCGATCGCGGTCGCGGTAGCGCTGCTGGCCGGGCTCACGCTGGTGCCCGCGATCGTCTCGCTGTTGGGCACCAAGGTGTTCTGGCCGTCGAAGGCCTGGCAAGTGGAGCCCAAGGGCGCCCGGTTCGGCGCGATCGGCGCGGCGATGGGCAGGCGGCCCGGCGTATTCGCCGTCGCCTCCGGCGGTGTGCTGGTGGTGCTGGGCGTGTTCGCCTTCGGTTTCAATCCGACCTTCGATCTGAGCTCGGGCTCGACCACCGATGCCTCGGAGTCGGTGACGTTCACCACCGAGCTGCTCGAGGGCATGCCGGCCGGAGCCACCCAGCCCTCGGAGGTGCTGCTGCAGTCGGCCGCGCCGCTGGCCGAGGACCAGCTCGCGAGCTACCGCACGGCGCTGACCGGGGTCGACGGCGTCGGTCAAGTCGGCGCACCGCAGCTGTCGGCGGACGGCACGATCGCGAACTTCCAGGTGACGCTGGCGAACGCGCCGGAATCCGATGCCGCGCTCGACACGGTGGCCGGGCCGCTGCGCGAGGTCGCCCACCAGGCGGCACCGGCGGGCGCCACGGCGGCGGTCGGCGGCATGACGGCGGTGTTCGTCGACTTCGAGGACGCGATGAACCACGACTACCGGATCGTGTTCCCGGTGGCCGCCGTCCTGATCATGCTGGTGCTGGCGTTGCTGCTGCGCAGCCTCGTCGCCCCCTGGTACCTGATGGCCTCGGTGTTCCTCGGCTTCGCCGCGACGCTGGGCGCGACGGTGCTGGTGTTCCAGCGGATCCAGGGCGAGCACGGGCTGATCTTCACGCTGCCGGTGATCATGTACCTGTTCGTGGTAGCCCTGGGCACCGACTACAACATCCTGATGATCGCCCGGCTGCGGGAGGAATCCCGCGAGGGCCACACGCCCCGCGAGGCGGCGGCGCTGGCGGTGCGCCACACCGGGCCGACGGTGGCCGCGGCGGGCCTCATCCTGGCGGGCACCTTCGCCTCGATGATGCTGGCGGGCAACAGCTCCCTGTCGCAGATGGGCTTCGCCATCTCGGTGGGCATCGCGATCGCGGCCTTCGTCATGGCGCTGTTCTTCACCCCGGCGGTCACCGCGCTGCTGGGCCGCCGGGCCTGGTGGCCGGGCCACGGCGGCGACAGCGACGAGGAGCGCTCACCCCGCTGGGCCGAGTACTCCTACGCCGAGAGCTACTACACGCCACCGGCGCGTCAGCGCCCCTGACACGCCAGGCGCCGCAGGTCCGCTCCCCCTCGGGAGCGGGCCTGCTCGTCTATCGTTGCGCGTGTGGCCAAGTCTGCGACACCGGCGGTCGAGCTACCGGTGGGTGAGCACACGGTGCGGGTCAGCAATCCGGACCGGGTGTACTTCCCCGAGCTCGGCGCCACCAAGCTCGACCTGGCGCGGTACTACCTGAGCGTGGGTGACGGCATCGTCAACGCGCTGCGGGACCGGCCGTGCATGCTGCACCGGTTCCCCAAGGGTCTGCCCGGCGGGAAGGTGCATCAGAAGCGGCTGCCCGGCGGCGCGCCGGACTGGATCTCGACGGTGCGGGTGTACTTCCCGCGCTACGGCAGGCACGCCGACGAACTCTGCGTCCACGCGCTCGCCGACGTGATCTGGGCGGTGCAGATGTCCACGGTGGAGTTCCATCCCTGGAACTCGCGGGCGAGCGACACCGAGTCCCCCGACGAGTGGCGCATCGACCTCGATCCCATGCCGGACTGCCCGTGGTCGCGGGTGCAGCGGGTCGCCGGGGTGGTGCACGAGGTGCTCGACGAGCTGGGGGCGGTCGGCTGGCCCAAGACCTCCGGCGGCTCGGGGCTGCACGTCTACGTTCGGATCGCGCCCGAGCACGGATTCAAGCAGGTGCGCCGGGCCGCCCTGGCCTTCGCCCAGGAGGTGCAGCGGCGCGCGCCCGCCGACGTGACGACCGCCTGGTGGCGCAAGGACCGTGATCCGGCCCAGCTGTTCGTCGACTACAACCAGAACGCGCGCGATCACACCATCGCCGCCGCGTACTCGGTGCGCGGTGTGCCCGCGGCGACGGTGTCGACCCCGGTGCGCTGGAGCGAGATCGGCGACATCCACCCGCGCGATTTCACCATCGCGACCGTTCCGGCCCGCTATGCCGAGCTCGGTGACATCCAGGCCGAGATGGACGACGCGGTCTTCGACATCACCCCGCTGCTCGACCTGGCCGACCGGCACGGCGTCGACGAGCCCGTCGACCTCGACGAACCGTGACCGTGCCCCGGTGATCCGGCGAACCCGGGGCGGGGCGGCACCGTCGCGCCGGAGAGGGAAGAATCGGATTCCGACACAGCCCGGCCGCACCGTGCGGTCGACCACTCCAGGAGGTCTCCGTGCAGGAATCCGCGACCACGATCGCGCTCGGCCCGGACCCGCAGGCATCCCGACTGCTCGAGAAAGCGGTCGTGGGGGCGGGCGCCCAGGTCGGCGAGCTCGCCGACGCGGAGGCACTGATCTGGACCGGCAAGCCCACTGACTTCCCGGCGACGCTGCCGCCCGCGGTGCGCTGGGTCCAGCTGCCCGCGGCGGGGATCGAGGACTACTTCGACGCCGATGTCTTCGCCACGCACCCCGACGTGCTGTTCACCTCGGCGGCGGGCGCGTTCTCGCACAGTGTCGCCGAGCACGCGCTGATGCTGCTGCTGGCCGGGGTCCGCTACCTGCCCGAGCACCTGCGGGCGACCTCGTGGCAGCAGCGCGAGTTCTTCCCGCACGTCGGCTCGTTGCGCGGGAAGACCGTGACCATCGTGGGCGCGGGCGGGATCGGGCGGGCGCTGATCCCGATGCTGGTGCCGCTGGGTGCGCACGTGATCGCGGTGAACCGCTCCGGCACGCCGGTGACGGGCACGGGCATTCCCGACGGGATGGAGACGCTGCCCGCCGATCAGCTGGGCCGGGTGTGGTCGCATACCGACCACGTGGTGATCGCGGCGCCGGCGACCGCGCAGACCCGGCACCTGGTCGGCGCCGACGAACTGGCCAGGCTCAAGCCCTCGTCGTGGGTGATCAATGTGGCGCGCGGCAGCCTGGTCGACACCGACGCGCTGGTCGACGCGCTGACCCGCGGGGTGATCGGGGGCGCGGGCCTGGATGTCACCGAGCCCGAGCCGCTGCCGGACGGGCATCCGCTGTGGACGTTGCCGAACGCGATCATCACCCCGCACGATTCGAATCCGCCGCAGCTGCGCCTGGCGGCGTTCGCCGATCATGTCGCCGCGAATGTCGCCCGGTTCGTCGCGGGCGCGCCGCTGCTGGCGATCGTCGAACCGCGACGCGGCTATTGAGCGATCCGGCCGCGTGACACCCAGGCCGCGATCTGGCTGCGCTTGGCGAAGCCGAGTTTGGTGAGAATGTGCTGGACGTGGTTCTGCGCGGTGCGTTCCGACAGCACCAGCGCGGCGGCGATCTCGCGATTGGTGAGGCCGCGGGCCACCAGGTCGGCGACCTCGCGTTCCCGCGGAGTCAGGGTGGCGCACGCGTTCTCGTGGGCGGTGAGCACACGCAGCCGCTCGATCCAGGGCTCCATGCCGAGCGATACGGCTACCGGCAGGGCGGCCACCGCGAGCGCGACCGCGTCGGCGGTGGCGCCGCGGGCGAACAGTAGTTCGGCGCGTTCGCAGTCGGCTTCGACGGCGAATCCGGGCGCGCCCATCGTCCGCGCGGTGTGCCCCGCCGAGCGCAGGTCGGCGCACGCCGTGTCCGGGTCATCCAGGGCGGCAGCGAATTTCCCCAGCCACAGGGTGGTCGGGCCGAGATAGTGGGCGTTCCCGCCACCGCCGGTGATGTGCCCGTCGCGATAGCGCGTCAGCCGCGCACGAAAGTAGGCGACATCGTCGCGCAGGCCGAGCGCGGCGGCCACCGCGCCGCCGACGGCGAGCACATTGAGCAGGAAATACGGTGGCACCGGCCACTTCTCGGGTCGGCCGAGGCCGCGATAGAGCGGTTCGGCTTCGGCGATCAGGCCGCTGTCGACCAGCGGGAAGGCGGTACCGAGGGCGGCGAACAGCAGGTTGCGGACCTCGCCGCGCATCGGGGCGTGTGGCAGGACCAAGGCGTGCGGGTCGTGACCGGTGTGATGGCCGACGACGGCGCGCAGCGCCCGGAACGCGCCCTCCCCGGCGGGATGGCCCAGCGTGCTCGCCAGAGTGTGGGCCCGGGCCGCTCGATCGAGCGCGTGCGCGAATTCACCGCGGGCCTGCGCCAGCGCCGCTTCGGCGACCAGCAGATGCCACCGCGACATGGGACCGCCGGTGTGCTCGGCGCACCAGGTCAGACAGGACAGCTCCCCGGTGATCTCGCCCAGATCGCCCCGCTCCCACAGCGCGTCGAGGCGCCACAACCTGCCCCACATCTCCACGGCCGGATCGCGCGCGAGTTCCCCCGCCGCGATCATGCGGGCAGCCAGGACGCCGTGTTCGTCCCGATGGTCGGGACCGCTGCAGGCGAGCTGACGCGCCCGCAGCGCCGCCGCGAGAACGGCGGGATCGTCACCGCGATCGGCCGAGACCAGGGCGGCCCTGCTGGATTCGTCCACGCCGTCGAGCCTGCCGAGGTAGATCGCGGTCTCGGTGGCACGGGCCAGCAGGCGCGCGCGCAGGGGCTCGGGCAGGTCGTCGGCGGCGAGTGCCTCGGCGCAGGCGTCGGCGATGTCGCGATCCCAGCCGCGATCCCCGATCGGTTCGAGCACCAGCGCGGCTTCGGCCTGCAACGCCGGTTCCCCGGCCTTGCGGGCCAGCGCCTCCGCGGCCGCGCAATCGGCGCGGGCGGCGATCAGGTCACCGGCCCGGACCGCGGCGAGGGCGCGCTGGAGCACCAGCCTGCCCCGGTCGACCGGATCGAGCGCGGCGGCATGGGTCAGGGCCAGCCCGTACAGCCGCACCGCCTCCTCGAAGGCCAGCTCACGCAGGGCCACCTCCGCCGCGCGCCGCGCCCAGCGGACGGCGGGCTCGTGCGCCCCGGCCACCGCCGCGTTGGCCCAGTGCCAGGCCAGTGCGGCCGAATTCGCCTCGACCGCATCGGGATACAGCGCCTCGATCGCCAGCGCCGCACGTTGATGCAACACCACCCGCTGCTGTAGGGACAGCCCGTCGAGCAGGGTCGCGCGCACCAGCGCGTGCGCGAACCGCACCGTGCCCGGTTCCGCGGCGGTGGCCAGCAGGCCCGCCTCGATCGCCTCGTCGACGGCGGCGAGACAGTCCACCGCCGGACGGGCGACCAGCCGGGCGGCGACCGCGATCGAGAACTGCTCGCCCAGGATCGACGCCGCCCGCAGCAGCTCCTGCGCCCGGTTCGACCGCGGCGCCATCCGGCCGCGCACCACCTCACGCAGACTCGTCGGCAGGCGCAGCGCGCCGTCGGTGGAACCGCGCATCGAACGACCCAGCTCGCGCAGGTAGAAGGGGTTGCCGCCGGTCATGTCGAAGGCTTCGCCTGCCAGCTCGTCGGGGAGCTCGCGGCCGGCCTCCAGCCGCAGGCAGCGCGCCGAATCGGCCGGCGAGAGCCCGCGCAACAGCAGCGACGCGGTCACCGGTTCACGCAACAGCTCCGGTTTGATCGCGGGCCAGCCGCCGTCGGTCGCGCCGGTGCGTTCGGTGGCGCACACCATGATCCGGCGCTCGCGTAGCGCCCGCACCACGTAGAGCAGCGCCTGCAGCGACGGTTCGTCGGCCCAGTGGATGTCGTCGATCACCAGCAGCACGCCGGTGTCGGTGCCGTCGAGACCGGCGGCGAAGCCCTCGAACAGCGCGATCCGGTCGGCGCCGGGCACGGGCGTCCCGGTGCCGAGGGCCTGGCGCCACAACCAGAAGGGCGGAGTGTCGGGGAGTTCGAGGGCGCGCGCCCACAGGGTGCGCACCCCGCGATCGCGGGCGCGTCCGGCCAGTTCGGCGACCAGCCGGGTCTTGCCGACACCCGCCTCCCCCGAGCAGATCACCAGGTGGGGCGCGCCGTGGACCGCGTCGTCGAGCCGGGCCAGCAGATCGGCCAGTTCCGCCTCGCGTCCGATGAGCTCGGTGATCACGCCGCACCTCCGAGTATCAGAGCATACTCGCAGGTGAGGGCCCTACAGAAGGGTCAGGAGGCGGTGCGCTCGGTGAGCCCACCGACCGTGACGACGTACTCCTTGGCCTTGTCGTCGTAGCTGATCGAATAGGTAGTCGGGTACCGGGTGGAGCGCTGGTAGGCCTGCGGCTGCGGAATGTCCCCGGTGAACGACGGCTTGGTGAGCAGCCACTCTCTGGTGAACATGGGCTCGGTGAAGATGTACTGGCCGTCCCACGCGCCGTTGATCAGGGTCTGGGTGAACTCGCCCGGCGCGACCGGCTTGCTCATGTCGACCCAGTGCACGCCCATCGCCGGCACCGCCTGCACCTCGATCGGTTCGGGCAGTGTGCTGCTGTCGGCCGGCATGTACTTCGAGTCCGGGCTGTGCGCCGCCTTCGTCAGGAACTCCGGATCCTGCGGGTCGATCGCGGCCACCGCGGCGGCGTCGACGAAATAGAAGTGGGCGTCGAAGTGCGGCTTGTCGAACATGCCGATCGGCGGGTGGCCGTGCGGCACCCAGTCGAACGTGAGGTGGTTGATCACCGTGCCCGACGCTTCCTCGGGCAGGGCCAGCGGCGGGCTGGCCGGTGGCGGACCTTCCGGCATGGCGGCGGGCATCGGCAGGCCCTCCAGCGCCGCCTCCTGGATCCGCAGGCCGACCTCGGTCGGGGTGCCGGAACCGTCGGTGGTCACGAAGGTGCGGATCTGGCCGTTGCCCAGCGCGCGTTCGTCGCCGTAGTAGGTCTTGTCGGCATCGTCGCCGCAGGCCGCGGCGGTGGCCAGGACGAGCAGGGCCGCCAGCGCGGCGGTGAGGCTTCGCGTGCGCATCTCACTCACCCCTGGGCCACGGTCTCGACGGCGGCCTCGAAGGCGCGCACCCGGGCATCGGGACCGGGACGGATGCCGACCCTGTCGAGGGCGGGGAAGAGCCGCTCGGCGGCGAACCGGTCGGCGGCGTCGGCCGACTCCCAGATGTCGACGACGGTCAGCGCGCCGTCGCATTCGCCGACGAAGTGCCACAGATTGCCCGCGACCGGTTCCGGTCCGAGCGCCTCGTGCACCGTCCGGTACTGCGCGAGCCCCACCCCGGGGCTCTCGGTGATGTGGACGTAGGTCATGGCTCCTCCATTCGACGGATCTGTCCCGAAGGTAGGAGCCCCAGTGGCGAGAAGCGTCCGCCGAAATACTCATCTGGCTACTCAGAGCACCGAAGTTTCCATTCGGACGGATGAACGATGCGCCGGAATCGGACACGACGGTTAGGCTGTCCTCGTCCTGGTTCGGTAAGGATGGGATCGGCAATGGGATGGACCTTCAGCGCTGACGAATTCGCGCACGTGTGGCGGGAATCCGGTCAGGACCGAATGCCCTTCCCGATCCGGGTGCTCGAATCACCGCGCACCGAGGACGAGGCCGCCCGATTACGCGCCGACCTCGACCATCGACTACCCGGCGGCGGCGACCCCGACCTCGCCGCCTGCCTGCGGATCATCGCCGCACCACACGCCAGGATCGTGCTCGTCGGCGGCGCGCACACCCCCGGCAGCGAGATCCGGCTGCTCGCCTGCGCGGTCTACGACCATGCCGTGCTCGTCGTCCAGGAACCGGGTTCCCGACCCGATTTCGGTGGTCGCGTGCGGGTTTCGATCGGGCACACCGCCGGGATCGGCGCTCGCGTCGCCGCCTGCCTGCCCGATACCCCGCCCGGCCGCGAACCCGCGCGCGAGGCCGCCGCCGACGCCGTTCGCGACGAGGAGACCGTGGTCGCCGCGCATCCCGCCGTCCCCCGGATCCAGCGCCTGCTGCGGCGTCCGCACACCGCCGAGGGACACATCCGCATCGAAACCGGGCTCGACCGCGCCGCGCCGACCCCGCCGGTGCACTACAGCTGGATCGATGTGGCCGGGGACGGGCGCTACCTGCTGCGCGCGGGAGAAACGGTGCACGTCGTGCCCGCCGCGACCGGTCAGCTGGCCGCCCAGCTCCAGCGCAGGCTGGTTCCTGCGCACAGTTCCACCACCCGAAGGTCCGGCTAGCCTGGACGCCGACGCACGATCTGGAGGGGAGACGCGATGACGATCGAGAGCAGCAGAGCCGAGATCTCCCGGTTCCGCAGCGCCGCCGCGGCGGGCACCGTGAAGTTCGATCCCGATGCCGCGCGCCGCTGCGCCGACCTCTACGAACAGCAGGCCGACCGGCTCGCCCAGCTCCGTCAGCGCCTCGAATACGCCGGTGCGGCGGGCGGATTCGGTGGTTTCGTCTCCGCGCAGCAGTTGCAGGCCGGGTTCGCCCACAAGGCCCGCGACGCCGCCGAACTGCTCGACCACTACATCGAGGCCGCCTACCGGATGAAGGAGGCCTTCCTGCTCAGCGCCGGTCTGCTCGACGAGGCCGACGCGGCCGCGGCCACCGCGCTGCGCGCGGTCGACCCGAGGCGGCGCTGATGGGCGGCACGGACCCCACCTACATCAGTGCGATGGAGCATTTCGAGTCCATGCCGCACGAGCAGATCTACACCCGAACCCAGCAGATCGATGCGGGCGAGATCCTCGACAGCTCGCTCGCCTGGCTGGAGAGTGCCGCCGCGCTGACCACGACCATGCCGCTGACCAGGTCCAACGTCGACCGCGTCCTCGACGAGACCGGGTGGGAGGGTGCCGCCGCCGACGCCGCTTTCGCCAGCACCCGCGCCTTCGCCGACTCGATCGGCGAGCTCGCGGCGGTCTTCGGCGAGGTCGGCGCCCGCCTCGGTGGGGTCGCGGCGGCCGCGGAGGCGGTGAAGCTCGCGGTCGTCGCGCCCGGCGGTTCCGGGCCGATCGGCACCATCGCGCGGTTGCTCGAAGCCGCCCATGTCATCGACGCGCAGATGGCGGCGGAAGCGTTGCGCCAGGAGGCCGTGCTGGCGATGAACATGATCTACAAGCCCGCGTATTCGCTGGCCGGGACCGGTGTGCCCGCCTTGCCCGCGCCGCCGGGATCGGAGTCGTCCAGCGGGCACGGACGCGACGGGTCGTCCCCGGAGCTCCCGCAACCCGCCGCACCACAAGGTGATTCGCCCCAAAACGGTTCGACGCCAGAGACCGGCACGACCGACCCGGGCTCCGGTAACGGGGCAGGCTCGGCGCCGAGCCAGGACCCGGCCCCGGCTACCGAATCTCCACAGCCGGAAACCACTCCCGTGCCGTCGAGCGAGACACCCGCTCCCCCGACTTCGGGCAGCCCCGCCCCGACGGAAGAATCCGAGCGACCGGCACCGCCGACGACCGATCAACCGGCGCCTTCCGCACCGACTTCGGAACAGCCTGCGCCGCAACCAGAACCCTCCACCCCTGCACCGCAGACCACCGCACCCACGGCGGAACAGCCCACCCCCGAACCGGAGCCCGCGCCGCCGACGCCCGAACCAGCGCCGACATCCGAACACCCCGCACCGCAGCCTCCGGCGCCCACGACCGAACAGCCCGCGCCCCAACCGGAACCCGCGGCCCCCGCACCCGAGCCAGCGCCGCAAGCGCCGGCGCCCACCTCGGAACACCCCGCACCCCAACCGGAGACCGCGGCCCCCGCACCAGCGCCGCAGCCACCCGCGCCGACTTCGGAACGGCCGCAACCGGAGTCACCCGCGCCGCCGAGCCCCGCGCCGGAAGTGCCGGTACCGCAGCAGGTTCCGCGGGCGCCGGAGCCGCACGCGGGTATCGGGGTGCCGCCGGTACCCGGTGGGCCGGTCGATCCGGGTGGGCAGCCGGGGGTGACCGGGCCGATCCCGGAGACAGCCGGCCCACAGCCGCAGCCCGTGACGCCGCCGCCCGCACCACCGCTGGATCTGGATCAGCCGGGCGTCATTCCGCCGCGACGGTAGTCGCGGCGGCGTGGCCGCCGATGCCACCGCACAGCCACGATCGCGACGGGGCGGGACCGGGGCCGCTCGGTGCCACCCGCCTCCGTGGCCCGCGAGTGAGCCTTCCCGGCTGTTCCCCGCCCCTGGGTCGGGTCGGGCTGCTCGCCCACGCCTGGCAGTGCGGGAGGACGAGTTCGGCCCGAAGGGGGTCGGGCAAACCCGCCCGCTACGGACGAACCGCCGCGTCGTCGTGGAGCGCGGCGGCTGGTAGCGGGTGCGAACCCGGAGCACCTCGACCTCGGGTCGCGAAAGGTCTACCCGTGGCGGTGTTTCCGGTGCCGGCGTCCGGGATCAGACCTTGACCAGGTCGTCGGCGTGGATGACCGGGCGCTGCATGGTGTCGGGGAGTTCGGTGGTGGAGCGGCCGAGCATGGTGGTCAGTTCGGTGCTGTCGTATTCGACGACGCCGCGGGCGACCACCCGGTTGTCGGGGCTGACCAGGTCGACGACATCGCCGCCGAAGAAGCGGCCGCGGACGCCGGTGATGCCCGCCGCGAGCAGGGAGCGGCGCTCGGCGACGGCTTCCACGGCGCCCGCGTCGATGAGGACCGAGCCACGGGTATCGGCGGCGTGCCGGACCCAGAACTTGCGGCCGGACAGGCGGACCGGGCGGGCGGCGAAGGCGGTGCCGACGGTGCCGTCGGCCAGCGCGGTCGCGGCGTCGGCGGCCGAGGCGAGCAGGACGGGGATGCCCGCGTCGGCGGCGAGGCGGGCGGCGGACAGCTTGGAGGCCATGCCGCCGGTGCCGAGCGCGCCCCCGCTGCCGGCGATCACGCCGTCGAGGTCGGCGCTGCTGCGCACCTCGGGGATGAAGTTCGCGGCGCCCTTGCGCGGGTCACCGTCGTAGAGGCCGGACACATCCGAGAGCAGGATCAGCGCGTCGGCGCCGACCAGGTGCGCCACCAGGGCGGCGAGGCGGTCGTTGTCGCCGAAGCGGATCTCCTCCGTGGCGACGGTGTCGTTCTCGTTGACCACGGCGATCGCGCCGAGCGAGCGTAGTCGGTCCAGGGTGCGCTGGGCATTGCGGTGGTGCTCGCGGCGGGCGAAGTCGTCGGCGGAGAGCAGCACCTGGCCGACGGTGCGGTCGTAGCGGGCGAACGAGGTGCCCCAGGCGTGCGCGAGGGCCAGCTGGCCCACACTCGCCGCGGCCTGCTTGGTGGCCAGGTCCTTGGGCCTGCGCGACAGGCCAAGCGGCGCGATGCCCGCGCCGATCGCACCGGAGGACACCACGACCACGTCCGAACCGGCCCGCATCCGCGCCTCCACGGCGTCGGCCAGCCGATCGAGCCGGTCGGTGTCCAGACCGCCCTCGAGGCTGGTCAGCGCCGACGAACCGATCTTCACCACCACCGCGCGCGCCGACACGATGGCCTGGCGCGCCGCACTCAGCTCCGAACTCACCTGCATAGCCTTACTCCCTGCACCGCGATCACCGTCGTCGACGGTCCCAGCTCATGCCGGTGACCCACCGCAGTATGCCGATCGAACGACCGTGACCGACACCGGTTTTCGACCGGCGCCGACACGGCCGGACCCCTACTTCCCGTCTTCGTCGAGCAAGCCACGACGCGCACGCGAGGCGAGCTTGCGCTCGGCCGCGCCGATGCGGTCGTTGTTCTCCAGCCGGATGTCGGTACCGCGGCCGGTCGGCACGATGTCGACACCGGCGGATACCTGCGGCTCCCACTCGAACGACACATCGCCGATCGTCACCGAACACCCCGGCTCGGCACCCTGCTTGACCAGCTCGGCCTCGACGCCGAGGCGGGCCAGCCGGTCGGCCAGATAGCCGACGGCTTCGTCGTTGTCGAACTGGGTCTGGCGCACCCAGCGCTCCGGCCGGGTACCGCGCACGATGAAGCCACCCGGCTCCTGCGGATCCGCGATCACGCTGAACCCGGACTCGTCGGTCGCGATCGGACGGATCACCGTGCGCTTCGGCGCGGCCTTCGGGTGATCTTCGCGATACTGGCGGACCATATCGGCCAGCGCGAAGGTCAGCGGACGCAGGCCGGCGCGGCTCACCGCGGAGATCTCGAACACCGGCCAGCCGCGTTCGGTGAACTCCGGCGTCACCATCTCGGCCAGTTCGGCGGCGTCGGGAACGTCGGTCTTGTTCAGGATGACCACGCGGGGCCGGTCGGCCAGGTCGCCGAGGCTCGCGTCACCGGCCAGGGCCGGTTTGTACGCGGCCAGTTCGGCCTCGAGCGCGTCGACGTCGGAGACCGGGTCGCGGCCCGGTTCCAGGGTCGCGCAGTCGACGACGTGGGCCAGTACCGCGCAGCGCTCCAGATGGCGCAGGAAGTCCAGGCCGAGGCCACGACCGTCGCTGGCGCCGGGAATCAGACCCGGCACGTCGGCGACGGTGAAGGTGGTGTCGCCGCTGGCGACCACGCCCAGGTTCGGGACCAGCGTGGTGAACGGGTAGTCGGCGATCTTGGGCTTGGCGGCCGAGAGCACCGAGACCAGCGAGGACTTGCCCGCCGACGGGAACCCGACCAGGCCGACGTCGGCGACCGACTTCAGCTCCAGGACCAGGTCGAGCTCTTCGCCCTCTTCCCCGAGCAGTGCGAAACCGGGCGCCTTGCGCGCCTTGGACGCCAGCGAGGCGTTGCCGAGACCGCCGCGGCCGCCCTTGGCGACCACGAACTTGTTGCCGACGCCGACCAGGTCGACGACGACCTCGCCGTCGGCATCGACGACCACGGTGCCGTCGGGCACCTTGAGCACCAGGTCGGTGCCCATCTTGCCGTCGCGGTTGCCGCCCTCGCCGGGCTTGCCGTTGCCGGCCTTGGCGTGCGGATGGAAATGGAAGTCGAGCAGGGTGTGGACGTTCGGGTCGACCTCGAGGATCACATCCCCGCCGTTGCCGCCGTTGCCACCGTCGGGACCACCGAGCGGCTTGAACTTCTCACGATGCACCGAGGCGCAACCGTGTCCACCTCTACCGGCACGAACATGCAGCACGACGCGGTCGATGAATTTGGACATGGGTTGATCCTCCTCCTTCTGACTGGTCGATTGCGGTAAGGGTGAGCGAACACGACGGAGCGGGTCAGGGAAACAACCCTGACCCGCTCCGGTGTCCGTGGGGAGCTGACGCTCCAGGCGGTCAGGCCTGGGCCGGCTCCGGGACGACGATGTTGACGGTCTTGCGGCCACGCTTGGTGCCGAACTCGACCGCGCCCGCCGCGAGGGCGAACAGGGTGTCGTCGCCGCCACGACCGACGTTCACGCCGGGGTGGAAGTGGGTTCCGCGCTGACGGACGAGGATCTCGCCCGCGCTGACCTTCTGGCCACCGAAGCGCTTCACGCCGAGGCGCTGGGCGTTCGAATCACGACCGTTCCGGGAGCTGGATGCACCCTTCTTATGTGCCATTGCTTCGTCTCCTCGGGATGTCTTACTTGATGCCGGTGACCTTGATGACCGTCAGCGGCTGACGGTGACCCTGGCGCTTGTGGTAGCCGGTCTTGTTCTTGAACTTGTGGATCCGGATCTTCGGGCCCTTGGTCTGATCGACGACCTCGGCGGCCACGGAGATCTTGGCCAGCTTGTCGGCGTCGGTGGTCAGATCGGCGCCGTCGACGACGAGAACCGGGGTCAGGGCCACGGCGGTGCCGGGCTCACCCTCGATCTTCTCGACCTTCACCAGGTCACCGACCGCGACCTTGTACTGCTTTCCGCCGGTCTTGACGATTGCGTACGCTGCCATCGGTCGGCTTCCTCCACTCACGTTGGTCGTGCTCGTTTCACGTCACAGCTGCGCGACGCGTGTTCTTGACTGGGGCTCATTCCCGCGAACGGGGAGAGCAACGGTCACTTGCCTGCGGAATCACCCTGCCGTTCGGCTAGGTGCCCAATCGCGGGGCAGCGACCGACCTAGGTTACCAGACCGGTATCCACTCCCCCAATTCGGCCGGTCAGGGCCGAATCGAGGGCCTGCGCGCGAGGAGTGCTCCCCGCGCGCAGGCGGCCTCCTAGTTCGATTCGGGCGCGGGTGCGCCCGCCGGCCTGCCCACCGCGCGACGGCGCGGCTTGCGGGCCGGGACGACGACCGGCTCGGCGGCGAAGTCCACGACGGCCGCGGCGGGGGGCTGCTCGCTCGTCGACAGGACGAACACCGCGCCCGCGCTGTCGGGGGCGGGTGCCGCCGTCGAGCGGGCCACGCGGCGCCTGCGCGGTGCGCGAGCAGCGGGCTCCTCCACGACCGGCTCGGGTTCGGGCTCGGCCTGTTCGGGCTCCGGCTCGACGGCGGTCTCCGCCACGACGGGCTCCGGCTCGGCAACAGGCTCGGCGACCGGGGCCGCCTCCTCGTCCGCCGCGACGGGCTCGGCCGGGATGACCCCGGTGAGCGCGGGACTGTCGACCGCCGACTCGGCCTGAGCGGCAGCGCCCCGGCTCGACCGGCGCGACCGGGACCGCGACCGCGACCGGGTCGGCTCGGCGGGCGCCTCCGCGGGGGCCGCGGTCTCGGCCACGACCTCCTCGACGGGCTCGCCGTCCTCACCGTGGTGGGCGGCCATCGCGAGCGCGACCGGGTGGGCCCGCTTGACCGCGATGTCCTCCTCACCGTGCTCGGCGGCGGGCGCCGTCCCGTTGGTCGCCGGAGCGGCCGCGGCGGCGGGCTTGTCCTGGGTCTTGTCCTTGCCGCGACGACGACGCGACGAGCCTTCCTTGGCCCGGTTGCCCGAGTCGTCGGCACCGGACCCGGCGTCGACCGGATAGGAGTGCACGAGGATGCCGCGCCCGTGGCAGTGCTCGCAGGTCGTCGAGAACGCCTCTACCAGTCCGGTGCCGAGCTTCTTGCGGGTCATCTGGACCAGGCCGAGCGAGGTCACCTCCGACACCTGGTGCCGGGTGCGATCGCGGCCCAGCGCCTCGGTGAGCCGGCGCAGCACCAGGTCACGGTTGGATTCGAGCACCATGTCGATGAAGTCGACGACGATCATGCCGCCGATGTCGCGCAGCCGCATCTGGCGCACGATCTCCTCGGCCGCCTCCAAGTTGTTCTTGGTGACCGTCTCCTCCAGGTTCGACGAACCCGACCCGGTGAACTTGCCGGTGTTCACGTCGACGACGGTCATCGCCTCGGTGCGGTCGATCACCAGCGTGCCGCCCGAGGGCAGCCACACCTTGCGATCGAGCGCCTTGGCCAGCTGCTCGTCGATGCGGAAGGCGTCGAACACGTCGACACCGTTGTTCTCGTGCCGGTTCACCCGCGGCAGCAGGTCCGGCGCGACGGTGCGCACGTAGGTCTCGACCGTGCTCCAGGCCCGCTCGCCCTCGATGACCAGCTTGGCGAAGTCCTCGTTGAACAGATCGCGGATGACCTTGACCAGCATGTCGGGCTCTTCGTAGAGAGCCTTGGGCGCGTTGGACTCCTTGGCGGCGGCCTCTTCGATGGTGCGCCAGGTGGCCTGCAGCCGCTCGACGTCGCGAGCCAGCTCGGGCTCGCTGACACCCTCGGACGCGGTGCGGATGATCACACCGGCGTCGGCGGGCACGATCTCGCGCAGGATCTCCTTGAGGCGCTTGCGCTCGGTGTCGGGCAGCTTGCGGCTGATCCCGGTGGAGGTGCCGCCCGGCACGTACACCAGGAAGCGGCCCGCGAGCGAGATCTGAGTGGTCAGACGGGCGCCCTTGTGACCCACCGGGTCCTTGGACACCTGCACCAGCACCTGATCGCCGGGCTTGAGCGCCTGCTCGATCTTGCGCTCCTTGCCGCCCAGACCGGCGGCGTCCCAGTTCACCTCACCGGCGTAGAGCACGCCGTTGCGGCCGCGGCCGATGTCGATGAACGCGGCCTCCATGCTCGGCAGCACGTTCTGCACCTTGCCGAGGTAGACATTGCCCACCATCGACGCCTGGCCGGAACTGGTCACGAAGTGCTCGACCAGGATGTTGTCCTCGAGCACCGCCACCTGGGTGGTGATCTGGTGACCCGGCGCGTGCTCGGCGGCGTCGAACGACTTCTCCCGCACGACCATCACCCGGTCGACCGCCTCGCGGCGGGCCAGGAACTCCGACTCGGTCAGGATCGGCGGACGACGGCGACCGGCCTCGCGGCCGTCGCGGCGGCGCTGACGCTTGGCCTCGAGCCGGGTGGATCCGGAGATGCCCTGCACCTCGTCGGACGCGGCCCGGCCACGGCTCTTGTTGCGCGGCTCGCGCTCGTGCACGACGGTGTTCGGCGGATCGTCCTCCGACGACGCGTCGGCATCGCCGCCCTCCCCGCCGACCTTGCGGCGGCGACGACGGCGGCGGCGCCGGCTCGCGCCCTCGGGCTGGGTGTCGTCCTCGTCGTCGGAGTCGGCGTCGGTGTCCTCGGCCTGCTGCTCGGCTTCGTCGGTGGCGGCCTCGGACGACGCGGCGGGCTCGTCGTCGGTGTCGTGCTCGGCGCCCTCGGTGTCGGTGTCGTCGCCGTCGGCGGACTGCTCGCCCCGGCCCCGGCCGCGGCCACGACGGCCCCGGCGACGGCGGCGCGGCTGCCCGTCGGCGTCGTGGTCGCCGGTGTCCCCGGCGGCGTCGGACTCGTCCTCGACCGGCTCGGCCTCGGCCTCGATCTCCTCGACCGGCTCCTCGGTCCGCTTGACGGTCCGCTCGGCGCGGCGGCGCTTGCGCGCCTCCTCGGCGGCGGTGGCGTCCGGCGGCAGGAACAGCGGCGCGGTGAAGGCGGGCGCCTCGAAGCTGACCGGCTCGACCACCGCCGGTTCCTCGACCGGGCGGTGGGTGAACAGACCGGTGTGCGCGTCGTCGGCCATGGCGGCGAAGACTTCGTCGGTCCGCGCGACCTCGGGTGCCGAGAACATCGGCGCGGGCGCGGTGGTCGTGTCGGCCGGCTGCTCGGCGACGGGGGCGGTCGACGGCGGGGTCGCCGTCGCGGGGGTGGATGCCGGGGATTCGCCGGTATCGGCGTCAGCGGCGGCGATCGCGTCGCGCACGGTCTCGGCGACCGCGCGATCCACATTCGATTGGACGCTGCGCGCCTCGGCCCCCAGTTCGGCCAGTTTGGCCAGGATGCGTTTGCTGGTCACTCCCAACCGCTTGGCCAGTGCATGAACTCGAATTCGCTCCGGCAATTGATCGGCATCCTGTTGTGTTGTGTCCAGCGGCTCTGTATCGGCCACGAAGTCTCCTCGGGCCCCCGGGCGCGTCCTTCCCCGGTACGGGAGTGACGCGGCCGACGCGGGGGCATCGTCCGTGCACCTCGTACCCGATGGTACGAGGGTCATCTGGTCTCGCCCCGCGTGTCCGGTCGCACCTCGATCGATCTTCTGGCGGGCCAACCGGTCACGCGGCGCCTGGCTGTGCGGCGTGACTCCGCGTTCCGAGCGCTCATCCAGCGTGCCTGCGCGGGCAACCCCAGCAACAGGGTCGTCCGTGGCAGCGATGATCGGCATCCAACCGCGGTGTCATCCGGTCATGTCCGTCACCGCCGTCGCGTACCTGCGCGACAGGCTGTCACCAACCGCCCTGTTCGAGCATCGGTGACGAACACATCCATAGTCAGTATCCCATACGGTTCGCGCGGGGATCGCCATCGGCGCAACTCCCGCGAACCTCGGCCGCTCGAGCTCGTCGCGTCCACACCGGACGCGACGAGCGAGTACAGCGCGTTCAGGCAGCATCCGAAACTGCCTGACCGGGCGCCCTGCGTGGTTACGCTGCGCTACCGCCTCCGGGCGCTGACCGTTCAGGCAGGGAATTCGGGGAACCAGAGCGCGATCTCGCGCTTGGCGGACTCGGGCGAGTCGGAACCGTGAACGAGGTTGAACTGGGTCTCCAGGCCGAAGTCGCCACGGATGGTGCCCGGGGTGGCCTTCTCGACCGGATCGGTGCCGCCGGCGAGCTGACGGAAGGCCGCGATCGCGCGCGGACCGGACAAGACGGCCGCGACGACGGGGCCCGAGGTGATGAACTCGATCAGCGAGCCGAAGAAGGGGCGCTCGGCGTGCTCGGCGTAGTGCTCCTCGGCGAGCTCGGTCGACACGTTCTTCAGCTCCAGCGCCTCGAGGGTCAGGCCCTTGCGCTCGATACGGGCCAGCACCTCGCCGACGAGGCCACGGGAGACGCCGTCCGGCTTGATGAGTACCAAAGTCTGCTCAGTCACGGCGTCACTCTAACCGGCGTCGCCGCCCGGAGCCGAACTCGTGTCAGTTCGGCCACCCATTCGTTGACTGGGCAGTAGCCCCGCGTCCATCCGGCGCTGCACGTCCGAGCGCAGCACGAGGATGAACGCCCACACCGCGACGAACACCAGCCCGATGATCCCGATCGACAGGTGGATGAACGTGCCCGCCAGCAGCAGCACCTGCAGGCCGAGGTTGAACGGGATCGCCCACGGCTTCCGCTGCACGCCCGCGCCGAGGATCATCAGCAGCGCGAGCGCCACCAGGTAGGTGCCGGAGAACCAGGTGACCCCGCCGCCGACGTCGGCGACCACCGGCAGCGCCAGCAGCACCACGATGGCCTCGAGGACCAGGGTGCCCGCCATCACCCCGCGCAGACCCTTCCACGGGTCGGTGGCCGGGGGTGGAACCTCACTCGTGCTGCTCATGCCGGAGCCTTTCCGAACAGGGCGCGCGCGGCGCCCGCGGTCACCACCGAGCCCGTGACGACAACGCCTGCGCCCGAGATCACGTCACCGTCGTCGCCGGCCTGCTCGGCCAGGGCGATCGCCGACTCCAGCGCGTCGGGCAGGGTCTCGGCGGTGATCACCCGCTCGTCGCCGAAGCGCTGCACGGCCAGGTCGGCGAGCGCGTCGACGTCCATCGCCCGTGGCGAACCGTTGCTGGTGACCACGATCTCGTCGAAGACCGGTTCCAGCGCGTCGAGGATGCCCGCCGCGTCCTTGTCCGCGAGCACGGCGACGACGCCGACCAGCTTGCGGAAGTCGAACTCGGTGGTGAGGGTGTTCGCCAGCGCCGTCGCCCCCGCCGGATTGTGCGCCGCGTCGACGAAGATGGTCGGCGCGTTGCGCATCCGCTCCATCCGGCCCGGGCTGGCCGCGCTCGCGAAGCCCGCGCGCACGGCCTCGATGTCGAGCTGGCGATCCGCGCCCGCGCCGAAGAACGCCTCCACCGCGGCCAGCGCGAGCGAGGCGTTGCGGGCCTGGTGCTCGCCGTGCAGCGGCAGGAAGATCTCGTCGTAGACGCCACCGAGCCCCTGCAGCGTCAGCAGCTGGCCGCCGACCGCGACGGCCCGCTCCAGCACCCGGAACTCCGCGCCCTCGCGGGCGACCGCGGCGTCGGCCTCGACGGCGCGACGCAGCAGCACGTCCATCACCTCGGGCTCCTGCTCGGCGATCACCGCGACGGTGTCGACCGGGATCAGCGCCTCGGGGGCGCGCTTGATGATCCCGGCCTTCTCCCCCGCGATCGAGGCGAGGTCGGGGCCGAGGTACTCGGTGTGGTCCAGGCCGATCGGGGTGATCACCGCGACCTGCCCGTCGATCACATTGGTGGCGTCCCAGGTACCACCCATGCCGGTCTCCACGACGGCCACGTCGACCGGCGCCTCGGCGAAGGCGGCGAAGGCCATGCCGGTGAGCACCTCGAACTTGCTCATCGCCGGGCCGCCGGCCGCCTCGGACTGCTGGTCGATCATCGCGATGTAGGGCTCGAGCTCGCGGAAGGTCTCCACGTACCGGGCGGGGCTGATCGGCGCGTTGTCGACGCTGATCCGCTCGGTCGCCAGTTGCAGGTGCGGGCTGGTGATCCGGCCGGTGCGCCGGTGCAGCGCGGTGAGCAGGGCATCGATCATCCGGGTCACCGAGGTCTTGCCGTTGGTGCCCGCGACGTGGATCGCCGGATAGTTGCGCTGCGGGTTGCCCAGCAGATCCATCAGCGTGCTGATCCTGGTCAGCGACGGCTCGATCTTGGTCTCGGGCCAGCGCTTGTCCAGCTCGGCCTCGACCAGCGCCATCTCGGCCAGGTCGACGGGCGACGGTCCGGCGCCGAGCGGAGCCCGGCGGTGGTCGTCGGCCTCGTACTGCGGCTCCGGCTCGTCGTTCACTTGCCGCTCAGCTCCGCCAGCCGGGCACCGATGCGCGCGACTTCGGCCGCGGCCACATCCCGACGCCCGGTGATCTTGTCGACGACCTGCTGCGGCGCCTTGGCCAGGAACGCCTCGTTGCCGAGCTTGGCCGTGGTGGTGTCGAGGTCCTTCTGCGCGACCGCGAGGTCCTTCTCCAGCCTGCGGCGTTCGGCGTCGAGGTCGATCGCGCCGGAGGTGTCGAGCTGCACGGTGACCGTCGCACCGGACAGGCGGACCTGCACCTCGGCGGTGGTGGCGAAATCGTCACCGGGCTCGGTCAGCCGGGCCAGGTTGGCCACCGAGCCGGTGAACTCGCCGAGCCCGGCCTCGTCGAGGCCCACCAGCGTGGCCTTCACCTTCTGCTTGTCGGCCAGGCCCTGGTCGCTGCGGAAGCGGCGGATCTCGGTGATCAGGCGCTGCGCGTCGGCGACCCGCTGCGCGGCCACGGTGTCGGTGGCCACGCCGCCGGCAGTCGGCCACGGGGCGACGACCACCGATTCGCCGCCGGTCAGCGCCTTCCACAGGGTCTCGGTGACGAACGGGATCACCGGGTGCAGCAGACGCAGCACCGCGTCGAGCACCGTGCCGAGCACCACCGCGGTGCTCTCGGCGCGGGCGTCGGACTCGGCGAACTGGACCTTGGACAGTTCCAGGTACCAGTCGCACAGCTCGTCCCAGGCGAAGTGGTACAGCGCCTCGCAGGCCTTGCCGAACTCGTAGGCGTCGAAGGCGGCGTCCACTTCGGCGCGCACCTCGTCGAGCCGGTCGACGATCCAGCGGTCGGTGTCGGTCAGCGTCTCGCGCGGCGGCAGCTCACCCGAGCGAGCGCCGTTCATCAGCGCGAATTTGGTGGCGTTGAACAGCTTGGTGACGAAGCTGCGCGAGGCCAGCGCGTGCGGTTCGCCGACCGAGAGGTCACCGCCCGGCTGGGCGCCACGGGCCAGGGTGAAGCGCAACGCGTCGGCGCCGTAGGAGTTGATCCAGTCCAGCGGGTCGATGCCGTTGCCGCGCGACTTCGACATCTTCTTGCCGTGCTGGTCGCGGATCAGGCCGTGCAGGAAGACGTCCTCGAACGGCACCTGCTTCTGCCCGCCCTTGCCGACGGTGAGCGCCGGGTCGTCGCTGACGAACATGCCGAACATCATCATCCGGGCCACCCAGAAGAACAGGATGTCGTAGCCGGTGACGAGCACGCTGGTCGGATAGAACTTCGCCAGCTCCGGGGTGGCCTCGGGCCAGCCCATCGTGGAGAACGGCCACAGGCCCGAGGAGAACCAGGTGTCGAGCACGTCGGGGTCCTGCACCCAGCCCTCGGGCGCTTCCTCATCGGGTCCGAGGCAGACGATCTCGCCTTCGGGGCCGTACCAGATCGGAATGCGATGGCCCCACCACAGCTGCCGCGAGATGCACCAGTCGTGCATGTTGTCGACCCAATCGAACCAGCGCGGTTCCTGGCTGGCGGGGTGGATCTTCACGTCGCCGTCGCGGACGGCGTCGCCCGCGGCCTTGGCCAGCGACTCGACCTTGACCCACCACTGCATGGACAGGCGCGGCTCGATCGGCTCGCCGGAACGCTCGGAGTGGCCGACGCTGTGCACGTAGGGCCGCTTCTCGGCGACCACGCGCCCCTCGGCGGCCAGGCGCTCGCGCACCTTCACGCGGGCCTCGAAGCGGTCCATGCCGTCGAATTCGGTTCCGGTGCCGGTGATCCGGCCGCCCTCGTCCATGATCGTCGGCATCGGCAGGTTGTGCCGCAGGCCCATCTCGAAGTCGTTGGGGTCGTGCGCGGGGGTGATCTTCACCGCGCCGGTGCCGAACTCCGGGTCGACGTAGTCGTCGGCGATGATCGGGATCTGGCTGCCGGTGATCGGGTGGTAGACGGTGGTGCCGATCATCGCGGCGTAGCGCGGATCGTCGGGGTGCACGGCCACGGCGGTGTCACCGAGCATCGTCTCGACCCGGGTGGTGGCCACCACGACGTGCGGTTCGTTGTCGTCGAGCGAGCCGTAGCGCAGCGAGACGAGCTCGCCCTCGACGTCCTTGTAGTCCACCTCGAGATCGGAGATGCCGGTCTTCAGCACCGGCGACCAGTTCACCAGGCGCTCGGCCCGGTAGATCAGCCCCGCGTCGTACATGCGCTTGAAGATGGTGCGGACGGCGCGCGAGAGGCCCTCGTCCATGGTGAACCGGTCGCGGCTCCAGTCGACGCCGTCGCCGAGCGCGCGCATCTGCCACTGGATCGCGCCGCCGGACTCGCGCTTCCAGTCCCACACCTTGTCGATGAACAGCTCGCGGCCGAAGTCCTCTTTGGTCTTGCCGTCGGCGGCGAGCTGCTTCTCCACCACGGTCTGGGTCGCGATGCCCGCGTGGTCCATGCCGGGCAGCCACAGCACCTCGTAGCCCTGCATCCGCTTGCGGCGGGTGAGGGTGTCCATGAGGGTGTGGTCGAGGGCGTGGCCCATGTGCAGGGTGCCGGTGACGTTCGGCGGTGGCAGCACGATCGAGTAGGCGGGCTTGCCGCTGGTCGCGTCGGCGCCGAAGTATCCGGCGGCTACCCAGCCCTCGTACAGGTCGGCCTCTACCTCGCCGGGGTTCCAGCTCTTGGGCAGGGCATCGGCACGATTACGCGAGTTGTCTGGGGCTGCGCTGGTCACCCACCAATCCTAAGGGGCCCCGGCAAAGCTATTGACGCCCCCCGCCACAGCGTGGCACCGCCGAAAAAACAGAGACGGAATCTTCGGTGGATGAGGGACACCGAAGACTCCGTCTACCCCTGTGATACTACCGGCGATTCGGCGTGGCCAGGGGAATCCATAGGCAATTCTCAGTTTCTGGTTGCCGCGCGAGTAACTCTTGTTCCCAGGACCCAACGACACGCGGAAGTCGTTGTGAGCCAAGCTGCTTTGGCGAAGATCGGGGAAATCCCCGATTGCCGAATTGTCCGTTTTACCGGAGTCTGGAGAGGGTGACGCCCCCGCTCGATTCCGCCGCATCTCCCCCGCCCCGCGCCGCGCGCATCCGGACCGTCCGTCCGACCGCGCTGCTCGACCTCCGCGCGGGCGAGGTCGACGAGCTCCAGTACCCCGCTGCCAGCGTCTTGGTCTTCGCCGGTGTGCCCGGCGCGGGCAAATCCACTGCGCTACACCGGTTCTTCGCCGCCGGACCAGAGGCCGAGCAGCCGGTGCGCGCGGCCTCGGGCGCGCTGGTGCTCGATTCCCAGCACACCCGCAACCGGCTCCGGCACCGGCTCGGCCTGCTGCCCTACCCGCTGTGGCGGCCGCTGGTGCATCTCGCGCACTACCGCGCCATCCGCCGCGCGCTGCGCACCGCCGACGGACCGGTGGCCATCCACGACTGCGCCACCTTCGGCTGGAGCCGCAGGCTGATCGCGCGCTGGGCCCGCGAGGAGCACCGGGAACTGCACATGGTGCTGATCGATGTGCCCGCGACGCAGGCCAGACACGGGCAGATCACCCGGGGCAGACGGGTCAACGGGGTGGCGTTCACCGCGCACTGCCGCCGGTGGGAGCAGCTGATGAGCGCCCTCGGCGCGCGCGGCGACGGCCCGCTCCGCCCGGTCTCGGAACCGCTGGAGTCGGCGTCGGTGGTGATCGTCGACCGCCCGGCCCTCAGCGCGGTCACCCGCGTCACCTTCGACGCCGCCTGAGCCGCCATCCGCCGCCTGTGCCGAGTTGCCGGCCGTCGCCCTGGCGCGCGTCGAGCACCGGTGCGAACAACCCGATCACCCGCGGCCCGGCACGCGCGACGGCGCAGCCCGACCGCGGGTACGCGGCAGACCACGCTGTCAGCACGCGTCCGGGGCAGCAGGGCGGGCCGCGCCTGCCTAGGGAACCAGGATCGTCAGCGCGCCCGGCATCGCCTGCACGGTGACCGGCAGCATCCCGGCCGGCTCGCCGTCGGCCGTGGCGTAGCCGCCGTCGGCGCTGACGGTGATCCGGCGCGCGCGGTAGCGCTTGGTCGACGGATGATCGATGCGCTTGCCCGCCGACAGCGCGGGTAGCAGCCGCGCCATCTCGAGCCGGGAGACGGCGCCGACCACCGTGATGTCGAGGTAGCCGTCGTCGGCGAGTGCGTCCGGGCACACCAGCATGCCGCCGCCGTAGGTGCGGGTGTTGCCGATCGGGGCCATCACCGCATCGGTGTGCACGACCGTGTGCTCGCCCTCGGGATTGTCGAGCGCGCCGGGCGCCAGCCCCGACAGCTCGATCGTGAACGGCAGCGTGTAGCCGCGCATCAGCTCGGCCACCGCGGCCACGGTGTAGCGCAGCGGGCCGCGCGGGTAGCGCATCTTGTTGGCGCGCAGGGTGACCCGTGCGTCGAATCCGGTGCCGACGACGGTGGCGAACCAGGTGGGCGTCGCGTACGTCGACTCGATCCGGCCGAGGTCGAGGTGTCGGACCCGGCCGCGCAGCACGATGTCGATGGCCGCCGCCGGATCACCGGTGGGGATACCGAGTTCCCTGGCCAGGTCGTTGCCGGTGCCCGCCGGCACCAGACCCAGTGGCACCGTACTGTGCGCGACCGCGGCCAGCAGCACGTTCATCAGCCCGTCGCCGCCGACGCAGATCACCGCGTCGGGCCTGCGCAGCTCGCTGGTGACAGCCGCTCTGACCTGCTCGACCGATTCGGCCGCGCTGGGCGCCCGCACCTCGGCCACCTCGACGCCCTGGGTCAGCAGCCGCTCCAGCACCGCCTCGGCGACGCCGTCGCCCCGCCCCGCCCCCGAGTACGGGTTCGTGACGACGAGGACCCGCCGCACCGTGAGTTCGCTCACGACGCCACCTCTCGCGAACGCGCGCTGCGCCTACGGTTCACTCGCCAAAGCTCCCTCACGGCACCAGCTTCCCAGGATTGAGCACCCCGGCGGGGTCGAGTTCGCGTTTCACCGCGCGCAGCACGCGAACGCCGAGCTCACCGACCTCGGACTGCATCCACGGACGGTGATCGGCGCCGACGGCGTGGTGGTGGGTGATGGTGCCGCCCGCGGCGATGATCGCGTCACCGACGGCCGACTTGGCGATCCGCCACTGCGCGATCGGGTCCTCGAGCTGCTTGGCGACGATGGTGAAGTACAGCGAGGCGCCGGTCGGGTAGGTGTGCGAGATGTGGCACATCACCAGGGCGGGGGTGCCCTGCGCGCCGAGCGAGTCCATCAGCGCGCCGGTCACCTTGGTCTTCAGGTTCGACAGGTTGGCCCAGGTGGTCGCGGTCTCCAGGGTCTCGCACAGCACGCCGACGTCGAGCAGCGCGTCGCGCAGGTACGGCGCGGCGAAGCGGCCGTGCTCCCACTGCTGGGCGGGCGCCTCGCCGAGCGCGGTGCCCCCGGCGGCGGCGAGCAGTCCGCTCGCCTCCAGCGCACGAGCCGCGACATGCGCTTCGGTGCCCTCGTAGGTGGTGATTGCCAGGCAGCCCGCGACGGACGCGCCGCCGACGTCACCGGAGCGGGCCAGGTTCAGCCCGGTCTCGGCCTCGTCGGACAGCCGCAGCACGGTCGGCGCGGCGCCGGTCTGCACCAGGGCGCGCAGCGCGGCCGCGCCGGTGGCGAAGTCGGGGAACGACCAGGCCTGATAGGCCGTGGTCTCGGGCACCGGGTGCACGCGCAGCGTGACCGAGGTGATGATGCCGAGAGTGCCCTCGGAGCCGACGAACAGCTCCCGCAGATCCGGCCCGGCCGCCGACGCGGGCGCGCGCCCGAGCTCGACGGTGCCCTGCGGGGTGGCGACGACAAGGCGCTCGACCATGTCGTCGAAGCGGCCGTAGCCCGCCGACGCCTGACCGGACGACCTGGTCGCGGCGAACCCGCCGATGGTGGCGAATTCGAAGCTCTGCGGGAAATGCCCCAGCGACAGTCCGTGCGCGCTCAGCAGCTTCTCGGCCTGCGGGCCGGTGACGCCGGCGCCGAGGGTCGCGAGCCCGCTGACCGGGTCGACGCCGGTGAGGGTGTCGAGCCTGCGCAGATCCAGCGCGATGACGGTGGCGAACTGCCCGCGGACCGGGTCGACGCCGCCGACCACGCTGGTGCCGCCACCGAAGGGAACGACCGCGACGCCGCGCTCGGAGCAGTAGGCCAGCAGCGCGAGGACCTGCGCGTGATCGGCGGGGAAGACGATCGCGTCCGGCGCGTCCTGGGGTTCGGTGGCCCGGCGACGGAGCAGGTCGGGGGTGCTCTTGCCGCCGGCGTGACGCAGCCGGACGACATTCTCGGTGCTGAGATTTTCGTCACCGACGATGGCGGCGATCCCGGCCCGGTCGGTGTCGGTGAGGGTGGTGGGGCGCAGCGGCACGTCGCCCTCGTCACGACGCGCCACCGGCTCGCCCGAGATGCCGAAAACCTGCGCGAGCAGGCCACGGATCTGCGCCGACAGGGGCTGGTGTCCAGCGGGGACACCCCAGGCGTCCCACACCATACGCGGCGGCAGGGTGGCGGCACCGGGATTTTCGGGTTGCGTCTCGACCATGCGTTACATTCTGACATATAGTGTCAAGCAGTAACCAGTACGATATGTCCTCGAGTCGACATCCGATCGCTGTCGGATGTCACTGCCCCGCCTTCACGACACCGACCCCGCTGGTCCGCTCGATACCCTTGGGCGTTCCAGCTCGACCACGGCGCCGCTTCCGGCGCCGCCGAACACACCGGGGTGAAGCACGATGATCGACATCGCGACCAACGCGGACGAGCAACTCTCGCCCACCGACGTGGCGATCCTCGATGCCACGCGCGCCTGCGTCGTCGATTTCGGTGTCCGTCGCACCACGCTCACCGAGGTGGCGCGCCGCGCCGGGGTGAGCAGGCCGACGGTGTACCGGCGCTGGCCCGACACCGGGTCGCTGATCGCCGAGCTCCTGGTCCGTGAGTTACGCACGATCGTCGGCGAGACCATGCCCGAGATCGGCCTCGGCCGGGATCGGCTGGTGCGCGGCATCGTCGCCGGTGCGGCCGCGATCCGGGCGAACGCGGTGTTCGCCAAGATCTTCCGGACCGACACCGACCTCATGCTCACCTACGTGTTCGGCAGGCTGGGGCGCAACCAGCGCACGCTGATCGAGCTGTTCGCGACCGCGATCCGGCTCGGCCACGACGACGGCTCGATCCGGGCCGGCGACGCCGAGCAGATGGCGACCATGCTGCTGCTCATCACCCAGTCCGCGGTGCAGTCCGCGGGCACGGTGGAACCGCTGCTGGCCGGTGCGCAGTTCGACGCGGAGCTGTCGAGGGCGATCGAGGGTTACCTGCTCCCTCCTCGCGACAAGGACTGTGATGACTCCTGATTCGACGGCCGCTCTGCACGCGACCCGCCGCACCGCCGACCTGACCGCGCTCGGCGATCGACCCGAGGTCGACGTGCTGGTGATCGGCGGCGGCGTCACCGGCGCCGGCGTCGCCCTCGACGCCGCCTCCCGCGGACTGCGCACGCTGCTGGTCGAGCGCACCGACTTCGCGTTCGGCACCAGCCGCTGGAGTTCGAAGCTGGTGCACGGCGGCCTGCGCTACCTGGCGAGCGGGCGGGTCGGCATCGCGCACGAGAGCGCGGTCGAGCGCGGTGTCATGCTGCGTACCACCGCCCCGCACCTGGTGCGCCCGCTCCCCCAGCTGGTGCCGCTGCTGCCCGGCATCACGTTCTCCCAGAGTGCGCTCATCCGCGCGGGTTTCGCCGCCGGTGACGCGCTGCGCGTCGCCGCCCACACCTCCGCCGCCACCCTGCCCCGCTCCCGCCGCGTCGCCGCCGCCGAGGCACTGCGACTGGCCCCGACCGTGCGCCGCGAGGGACTACGTGGCGGGCTGCAGGCGTGGGACGGCCAGCTCGTCGACGACGCGCGATTGGTCGTCGCCCTGGCCCGCACCGCGGCCGCCCACGGCGCGACCGTGCTCACCCGGCTGGAAGCCGTGACCGCGACCGGGGATTCGGTCCGGCTGCGCGACACGATCACCGGCGAGACGCTCACCGTGCGGGCCCGCGCGGTGATCAACGCGACCGGGGTGTGGGCGGGCGAGGTCGACCACAGCATCAAACTGCGGCCCAGCCGCGGCACCCACCTGGTGTTCGACGCCGCCGCGTTCGGCGGCCTGAGCGCCGCGCTGACGGTGCCGGTCCCGGGCAGCATCAGCCGTTTCGTCTTCGCGCTGCCCGCCGCGCACGGGCGCGTCTACCTGGGCCTCACCGACGAGGAGGCGCCCGGCCCGATCCCCGACGAGCCGCAGCCCACCGAGTCCGAGATCGACTTCCTGCTCGACACCATCAACACCGCGCTGCGGGAACCGTTGACCCGCGCCGACATCCGTGGCCGCTTCGCCGGGCTGCGCCCGCTGCTCGAGACCGCCGACGACAGCACCGCCGACATCTCCCGCGAGCACGCGGTCCTCACCTCTCCCGACGGCCTGATCACCGTCGTCGGCGGCAAACTCACCACCTACCGGCAGATGGCGCAGGACGCCGTCGACGCCGCCGTCGCCCGTGCCGGGCTGGCCGCGTCACCGTGCCGCACCACCGGGCTCCCGCTGGTCGGCGCGGTCGCGGGCGCGGCCCGCGACCGCATCGACGCGCCCCCGGTCCTCATCGAGCGCTACGGCAGCGAGGCGAGCCGCATCGTCTCGGCCTGGCTGTCCGACCCGTCGCTGCGCGCACCGGTCGCGCCCGGAATCGACGTCACCGCCGCCGAATTCGACTTCGCCATCAGCCACGAGGGCGCGCTCACCGTCGACGACCTGCTCGACCGCCGCACCCGCATCGGCCTGGTCCCCGACGACCGTGCCGCCGCGACCCCGGCAGCGGAAGCCGCTTTCGCCAGGGCCGTCGTCGGCAGCTGACCGCGACACCCTGCGCGGCTTCGCGCGGCGGTCCGGCCGAGCGTCAGCCGTAGATCCAGGTGGCCAGGTCGGCGCGCATGCAGGCGCGGGGCCATTCGTCGAGGCCGTGGGCGATCTCGGCGGCGCGGATGGCTCGTAGCTCCGGGGTCTCGTCGGCGGGCGGGATGTAGGAGAAGCCGAGCCGCTCGTAGTACGGGCCGTTCCACGGGACGTGGGTGAACGTGGTGAGGGTGATCTCGTGCAGCCCACGGTCTTTCGCCCAGCGGACGGCGTGGTCGATCAGGCGTTTGCCGATGCGCAGCCCGGCGTGGGCCGGGTCCACCGAGACCTGGTCCACGTGCGGCTCGCCGTCGACCATGCCGAGCACCAGGTAGCCGATGGCGCGGCCGGTCTCGTCGGGCCAGACCCAGGCGCGTCCGGCGGTGATGTATTCGCGCAGGGTGTCGGCGTGCGGCGGGTCGTCGTCGGCGACCGCGGTCATGCCCACCGCGGCGAACGGGGCGCCCGCGCGCCGCTCGATCTCCTGCAGCACCGGGATCTCGGCCTCGTTCGCGGGCCGGATGGGTCCGCCGCCCGCCTGCGCTCGCGCGGCGATCCCGGGCTGGTCGACGCCGGTCATCGCGCGTCCACCGGGGTGGCGAGGATGCCGTTGAGCATGGCGCGCAAGGCCCACCGGCCACGGGCGTCGCCGTCACCGGCGAGCATCTGCTCGCGCAGCGCGACGATGGTCGGGTAGCGCTCGGCGGGCAGCTCGGCGAAGCGCCTGCCGATCTCGGCGAGGTACTCCGATTCGGTGCCGCCCTGGGTGTTGTAGGCCGCCTGCTCGGCGGCCTCGGCGGTGATGTGCAGGTGGATCAGGTCCACGGCCCAGGTGGCGGTCGCCGGATCGAGGCCGCCTTCGCGCAGCAGGGCGAGCAGCTGTTCGATCAGACCGAGCGCGTGCTCGGTGGTGGGGATCCGGCCGAACGCGACCAGCGCCAGCCCCTCGTGCCTGCCGAGCACCTCGACGGCGGACGCGACGACGGCGGTCAGGCGCTGCCGCCAGTCGCCCTCGGTGGGCGTGGTCACGGTGGACAGGACGTGGTCGAGCATGCCGGTCATCAGGTCGTCGCGATTGGCGACGTAGACGTAGAGCGAGGCGGCGCCGGTGTCGAGCTCCTGGGCGACCCGGCGCATGGTGAGCGCGGCCAGGCCGTCGGTGTCGAGGATGCGCAAACCGGTCTCGATGACGACCTCACGGCTCAACGGAGCTTTCGCCGGTCGGGCCCGGCGGCTGACGGGTGCGGCATTCATGCGCCGATCATACGCGGGCCACGAACGACGTTTGACACGAACATTGTTCGTAATCGCGCACCGTTGCCCGCCCAGACGGCTTCGACAGCCTCGCCCGGTGATCACGACACGACCGAAATCCGCTGCGCCAGTGGTGCAGCGGTGCCCGAAACGCCCGTCCACCACCTGCCGGAACACCAGGTGAGGGCCTGCTCGCGCGCTGTTCGGGCACACAACCCTCAACCGCATCCGGCGAGTCGATCTATGCTGGCAAAGGCCAGTCCGACAAGGAGGCATTGATGCGCGCGCATTCGTCTACCGTGGCCATCGTGCCCGGTACCGGGATCGTCGCCCGATTCGGCGACGTCGTCATGTATCTCGCGGGCGAAACCCCGTCCACCGACCGACTACTCGGCGCGGTCGAAACCGTCGCCATGAGCACCGCGGCCTCGGCGCCCGGCGCCGCACTGGCCCAGCGACTGGCCGGTGTCGTCTTCGGCGGCGCGTCCGCCCCGCCGCCGTTCGGCGTCCTCGCCCCGACCGCCGACGGGATGCTGATCCTGTTGCGCGGCGCGGTGATCGCCGAGATCTCCGGCGCCGAGGGCAACCGCCGCCTGGCCGGCGACCGCGCCTTCACCTGGGTCGACGAGATCATCCGCGAACCCGTCCGCCGGATCGCGGTCGGCGCCGAGATGGCCGACCCGACCAGCGCCAATCCCCGCACCGACCTGCGGGCGGGCATCGTCACCGGCAACGGATTCGTGCTCACTCTCGGCCGACGCCGCAATCCGGCACCGCGCCGGATCGAGTCCGTCGACGAGCCGCCACCGACCGAGGCCACCGGATTCCGCGCCCTGCGCGCGCACTCGGATCGCACCGAGAACGGCGAGGCCAGGCCGGCGACCGCGGGTTTCGCCACCCCCAGCGCCGAGTCCGGGTTCCCGGGCCCGGCAACCGGTTTCGTGGCCGCCACCGAGACGAGCGGTCCCGACGGCGAAACCGTGAGCACCGGCTCGCGTCCGGTGACCGCCGACGGCGAGACCGTCAGCACCGGTCCGCGCAATTCCCCCGCCGCCAACGCCCCGCTGGCGTGGTCGCAGGCCTTGGACGCGGCGAAGCGGGCCGAGCCCGTCGCGCTGAGCAAGTCCGGGCCGCACCCCACCAGCTCGCGCGGCGCCCTCGTCACCGAGGACGGACTGAGTTACCCCCTGGATCGGCCTTATGTCCTGGGCCGTAATCCCTCGGGCGACGAATCGGTGCGGGCCGCCGCCGCCACTCCCATTCTGATCGAACGCGACCGGCTCGTGTCCCGGGTCCATGCCTTCGTCGCCCCCGACCGTGGCAAGGTGTTCGTCCGGGAAGCCCCCGCCACCTCCGGTACGTTCTTCGCCGCCCCCGACTCCGAACGCTGGTCGCGCGTCGGCACCCTGCCCATCGAGCTGCAACCGGGCTGGCGCCTGCGGATCAACGATTTCCTGCTGACCTACTGCGTCTGAGAAAGCTCATGCGGCCGAACTGTCCCGACGCCCGTGGCGTGCACGCTGTGCGTCCACGGGCGCCGGTTCGCGATTCGGCTCAGGCCTCGAGGGCGTCGAGCAGCGCCGCGCGCTGGCGAGCGCCGAGGCCGCCGATGCGGCGATCCTCGGGAATCTCGGCCTGATCCATCAGCTTGGCCGCCTTCACCGGGCCGACACCCGGCAGCGCCTTGATCACCGCAGCGACCTTGGTCTTCTTGACCAGGTCGTCGCTGTCGGCCTTCTTGAGCAGATCGGCGACGGTGACCTTGCCCTCCTTCACCTTGCCGATCAGTTCCGAGCGCGCCTTGCGCACGGCAGCCGCTTTGGCCAACGCCTCGGTGCGCTGTTCGGCGGTCATCGTAGGCAGTGCCATGTCTCCTCCGCTTCCACTCGTCACTCGAACATCTGATTGACGGACCGAGTAAACAGCAACCGAACGGCAGCACCAGTCCGACACACCGCGAGGATACGCCGATGAGTTTTGCGTGCTGGGCCCGTCGTAATGGGTGAACGACCTGCAAGACGGACGAAACGGACGAAAGGACGGTCGCCATGGAGCTCTCCCTGACCCAGTTCCTCACCATCGACGGTGTCTACCAAGCGCCGGGCGGGCCGGAGGAGGATACCGTCGACGGCTTCACCCACGGCGGCTGGTCGGCCCCGTTCGCCGACGACGACTTCGGCGTCTTCATGGACTCGGTGTTCGACCGGGTCGACGCGTTCCTGCTGGGCAGGCGCACCTACGACATCTTCGCGGCCTACTGGCCGAAGATCGACGACCCGGACAACCCGGTGGCCACCAAGCTCAACGCCCTGCCGAAATACGTCGCCACGACCACCCGCACCGAGGCGGACTGGGCGGGCACCGAGTTGCTGCACGGCGACATCGTGGCCGCGGTGACGGCGCTCAAGGATCGCCCCGGCCGGGAATTGCAGATGCACGGCAGCGGCGTACTCGCCCAGACCCTGCTCGCGGCCGGTCTCGTCGACACGATGAACCTGCTGACCTTCCCGGTGATGCTCGGCAGCGGCAAGAGACTGTTCACCGAGACGGTGCGCCCCACCGGGTTCGCCCTCACCGACTCGCGCACCACGTCCACCGGCGTGCTCATCGCGAGCTACCGCGCCGACGGGGCCCCGAAGTACGGCGACTTCTCCGCCGGGTGATCCACGTAACACCGCGCCCAGCTGCGACGAAACATCAGCAGAAGCACAAAACGGGACCAAGGTTCAACGGCGAACCACGGAGGATCAACGAAGCTCCTCGACCCGGGCGCGACCGGTCACCGGTCGTCACCGTCTCCCCGTGCGAGTGCGGTAACAGCTACACAGTTGTGCGCCAGACGTTTCCGGCATCGGCGGGTCGGCGAGAAATGCGGCCCGCGGTTGTGCTCTCCCCCGCTCTATGCGCAAGAATGACGCGACCCGGCGAACCCTTTGCTTACTGGAGTTGCGATGCGCGAGGAACACCCGCTCGATGACGAGGTCGTTGCGTTGCCTGTCCGGGTCGAACGGGCCAGGCGGCGCATCGCCTACCAGTCCGATCCGGCCCTGACCGACGCCCTGTCCGAGGACGAGCTCCGCGCCGAGCGCGAGCTGGCCGAGAAGATCCGCACCTACGAGCGCGACCAGCGCTGGAAGCAGATCAAGGCCGCCTCCACCCACGCCGACCGGCTGCGCGAGACCACCGCCGAGATGGAGCGGGCCGAGATGGCGGACGTGATGCTGGCCCGCAAGGCCATCGCCGCCCAGCGCCGCGAATCCAACCCGCGTGCCCGGCTGGCCTCGCTCTACCAGCACCGCACCTGGTCGTTGCGCGCGTTGGCCGGCGTGGTCATCGCCGGCATGCTGTGGTCGGCGGTGAACGTCCAGCACAACATCGCCCCCGGCGGGCCGAGCGACCCGCTCTACTGGGCCAGCTTCGGCCTGGAGGCCATGATCAGCGTCTGCCTGGTCATCATCATGATCGGCACGACCCGTGTCGCCGAGTGGGGCGTGATGGGCAACCGGACCCAGGTCTTGGTCGCCGAGCTGTTCCTGCTCTCGCTCACCATCGCCCTCAACACCTACCCCCACCTGAGCGCCAAGCACTGGTACGACGCCGCCGTGCATGCCGTGGCCCCCGTCATGATCGGCGTGGCCCTGATGATCCACAACGCCGCCAGCGCTCGCTACAGCACCGCCATCGCTCGCGCCTCCGCCGAAATCCCCACCGACGACGCCGAGGACCTCCTCTCCGCGGCCCCCGCCTTCCGCGAGAGCTAGTCACCACACGAGAGCGGGCCCGTACTCCTCACCGGAGTACGGGCCCGCTCTCGTGTGCCTGTGTGGGCGCTACGCCGACTTCTCGCGGCGCTCGGTGCGCTGGGTCTTGCGGGGGACGATCGTCGGAAGGACGTTCTCGGTGACGGTGTCGGCGTTGACGACCACCTTGGCGACGTCGTCGCGGCCCGGGATGTCGTACATCACCGGGAGCAGGACTTCCTCCATGATGGCGCGCAGGCCACGAGCGCCGGTGCCACGCAGAATCGCCTGGTCGGCGACCGCTTCGAGGGCGTCGGTGGTGAACTCCAGGTCGACGCCATCCATCTCGAAGAGGCGCACGTACTGCTTGACCAGCGCGTTCTTCGGCTCCGAGAGGATCTTGACCAGCGATTCCTTGTCCAGGTTGGTCACCGAGGCGACGACCGGCAGGCGGCCGATGAACTCGGGGATCAGACCGAACTTGATCAGGTCCTCGGGCATCACGTCGGCGAAATGGTCGTCGGTGTCGACCTCGGCCTTGGAGCGGACCTCGGCGCCGAAGCCGATGCCACGGTGGCCGGTGCGGTCGGAGATGATCTTCTCCAGGCCCGCGAACGCGCCCGCCACGATGAACAGCACGTTGGTGGTGTCGATCTGGATGAACTCCTGGTGCGGGTGCTTGCGACCGCCCTGCGGCGGCACACTCGCCTGGGTGCCCTCCAGGATCTTCAGCAGCGCCTGCTGCACACCCTCGCCGGACACATCGCGGGTGATCGACGGGTTCTCGCTCTTGCGGGCGATCTTGTCGACCTCGTCGATGTAGATGATGCCGGTCTCGGCGCGCTTGACGTCGTAGTCGGCGGCCTGGATCAGCTTCAGCAGGATGTTCTCGACATCCTCGCCCACGTAGCCCGCCTCGGTGAGCGCGGTGGCGTCGGCGATGGCGAACGGCACGTTCAGCATCTTCGCCAGCGTCTGCGCGAGGTAGGTCTTACCGCAGCCGGTGGGGCCGAGCATCAGAATGTTCGACTTGGCCAGCTCGACGGTCTCGCCGCGGCTGTCGCGGCCCTTGTCGCCGGCCTGAATGCGCTTGTAGTGGTTGTAGACCGCCACCGCGAGCGTGCGCTTGGCCGTGTCCTGGCCGATGACGTAGTTCTCCAGGAAATCCCGGATCTCCGAGGGCTTGGGCAGCTCGTCGAGCTTGACCTCGCTCGACTCGGCCAGCTCTTCTTCGATGATCTCGTTGCAGAGGTCGATGCACTCGTCGCAGATATAGACCCCGGGGCCCGCAATGAGCTTCTTGACCTGCTTCTGGCTCTTTCCGCAGAACGAGCACTTGAGCAGATCGCCGCCGTCTCCGATGCGCGCCATCTCGTAGGTCCCTACTTCCTTGTCCGAGTGCGACCGTCGTCCCCCGATTGGGCCGGAAATACGTTTCGGTGCCGTCAATCAGAGCAATGGTCCCTGAGTCGACCGTACCTGGTGTGCGCGAGAGAGGTCGACAACTCGCGCATGTTTCTGTGAAGCGTTGTGCGGGTTCTCACCATTGTGAGGCCCACGGTCGAAAAATGGTGGGCCCGCCGCCCAGATCGGGCGACGGGCCCGGGCGTGTCACTTCTGCCCGCTGAGCTTCCGGTAGTCGAAGACCTGGTCGACGATGCCGTATTCCTTGGCTTCCTCGGCGGTCAGGATCTTGTCGCGGTCGGTGTCCTTGCGGACCTGCTCCTCGGACTTGCCGGTGTGGCGCGAGATGGTGACTTCCATCAGGCGCCGCATGCGCTCGATCTCGGCCGCGGCGATCTCGAGGTCGGACACCTGGCCCTGCACGCCGCCCGAGGACGGCTGGTGGATCAGGATGCGCGCGTTGGGCAGCGCGGCGCGCTTGCCGGGGGCACCGGCGGCCAGCAGCACCGCAGCGGCCGAGGCGGCCTGACCCAGGCAGACCGTCACCACGTCGGGGCGGACGTACTGCATGGTGTCGTAGATCGCCATCAGCGCGGTGAACGAGCCACCGGGCGAGTTGATGTACATGGTGATGTCGCGGTCGGGGTCCTGGGACTCCAGCACCAGCAGCTGCGCCATGATGTCGTTCGCCGACACGTCGTCGACCTGGTTGCCCAGGAAGATGATGCGCTCTTCGAAGAGCTTGTTGTACGGGTCCGACGTCTTGACACCGAACGAGGTCTGCTCGGTGAACTGCGGCAGGATGTAGCGCGCCTGCGGGAGGCCCGCAGCGGAGCCGCCATGTCCGGCGCGCGGGTCGAAGAGGTTGGCCATCTTTATCTCCAAGCTTGTCTCGAGTGAGGGGGGACGGCGGCGTTACTTCGCCTGGTTCGCGTGGGTGACCACGTGGTCGATGAAGCCGTATTCGAGGGCTTCCTTCGCCGTGAACCAGCGGTCGCGGTCCGCGTCCTCGGTCACCTGCTCCACCGACTTGCCGGTGTGCAGCGACTGCAGCTCGTTGAGCTCGCGCTTGGTGTGGGCGAACTGCTCGGCCATGATCGCGATGTCGGCCGCCGAACCACCGATGCCTGCCGACGGCTGGTGCATCATGATCCGGGTGTGCGGCAGCGCGAAACGCTTGCCCTTGGTGCCCGCGGTCAGCAGGAACTGCCCCATCGACGCGGCCAGACCCATCGCGACGGTCTTGATGTCGCACTCGGCGAACTGCATCGTGTCGTAGATGGCCATACCCGCGGTGACCGAGCCACCCGGGGAGTTGATGTAGAGCGAGATGTCCTTGGTCGGGTCCTCGGCCGAGAGCAGCAGGATCTGCGCGCACAGCTTGTTCGCGATGTCATCGTCGACCTGGGTGCCGAGGAAGATGATGCGCTCGCGCAGCAGCCGCTCGTACACCGAATCACTGAGGTTGAGACCAGCAGTAGCGGCTGTCATGACCCCTGCCTGGTTGATTGTCACGGATACCTGCCTTCTCTTCTCACCGATTGCTACGGCCATACGGTTCGTCGTCACAAACAGTAACGAAGCAGGGCGGCACCGAACTCCCGGTACCGCCCTTCTTCGCTCACAGCGCAATCCAAGCACCCTCGGTGGGGTACCGGTCACACCGGCATCACAAAACTTATTCGGCGGCGGCCTCGACCTGCTCGGTCTCGGCGGAATCCGCAGGGTCACCGAACATTTCGGTGGTGTCGACCACGTTGCCCTCGGAGTCGGTGACCTTCACCTGGCCGACGACACCGGCCAGCGCCTTGCCGCGACGGACGTCGGCGAACACCGCGCCGAGCTGACCGGCCTGCTGCACCTGCTGGATGAACTGCTCCGGCGACATGCCGTAACGCTGGGCCTGGAACAGGATTCGCTCGGTCAGCTCCTGCTGGCCGACCTGGGTGTTCTCGGCCTCGGCGATGGCGTCGAGCAGCAGCTGGGTCTTGACCGACTTCTCGGCGGCTTCCTGGGTGTCCTTGTCGAACTCCTCGCGAGAGGAGCCCTGCGCCTCGAGCGCCTCGGCCAGCTTGGCCTCGTCGTGGTCGAAGCCGTGGACGGCGTCGTGCAGCACCGCGTCGACCTCGGCCTTGACGACGGCCTCGGGCAGCGGAACCTCGACGGTCTCGAGCAGGGTGTCGAGCACCTTGTCGCGGATCTGACCGGCCTGCTCGACCTTCTTGACGCGCTCGACGCGGCCCTTCAGGTCTTCCTTGAGCTCGTCGATGGTGTCGAACTCGCTGGCCAGCTGGGCGAACTCGTCGTCGGCCTCGGGCAGCTCGCGCTCCTTCACCGACTGCACGGTGACGGTGATGACGGCTTCCTTACCGGCGTGCTCGCCGGCGACCAGGGTGGAGGTGAACTCCTTCGACTCGCCGGCCGACAGACCGGTGATCGCCTCGTCGAGGCCCTCGATCAGCTGACCCGAACCGACCTCGTGCGACAGACCGGTGGTGGCCGCCTCCGGGACGTCCTCGCCGTCGACGGTGGCCGACAGGTCGATCGAGACGAAGTCGCCGTCCTGCACGGCGCGCTCGACACCGGTCAGGGTGCCGAAGCGCTGACGCAGCGAGGTGAGCTGCTGCTCGATGTCGGCGTCCTCGATGGTGAACGCGTCGACGGTGACCTCGAGGCCCGAGTAGTCCGGCAGCGCGATCTCGGGGCGCACGTCGACCTCGGCGGTGAACGCCAGCTCTTCGCCGTCCTCGATCTTGGTGATCTCGATCTCGGGCTGGCCGATGACCTTGACCTCGGCGGACTGCACGGCCTCGGCGTAGCGACCCGGCAGCGCGTCGTTGACGACCTGCTCCAGCACGGCGCCACGGCCGACGCGGGTCTCGATCAGCTTGGCCGGAGCCTTGCCCGGACGGAAGCCGGGGATGCGGACCTGCTGGGCCAGCGCCTTGTACGCCTTGTCGAAGTCGGGCTTCAGCTCCTCGAAGGGCACCTCGACGTTGATCCGGACCCGGGTCGGGCTCAGCTGCTCGACGGTGCTCTTCACGGACATGCTCCTTGGTTCGTAGTTCAGTGGTGTCCCCGCATGGGACGTCGCACCCTGACCGGGTGCGGCGCACGCATCCCGACCAGGGTAGTTGACCGCCTTCGCGGTCGTGCAATCGGCGGTTGTTTGGGCGGCGGCTAGCGGCCGACCTGCACCGCGTCGGTGACGAAGACCAGGGTCTCGTTCGGCGCGACGCCGTTGCCGCCCGCGCCGTAGCCGAGGTTCGGCGGCACGATCAGCAGCCGGCGCGCGCCCTGCTGCACACCGAGCAGGCCCTGGTCCCAGCCCTCGATGACCTGGCCGGCGCCGAGGGTCAGCTGGAACGGCTTGCCGCGCTTGAACGAGCTGTCCAGGGTCTGCTTGTCCGACCAGGTGACCAGCGCGTAGTTCATGGTCAGCGGCTGACCCGCGACCGCGCCGGGACCGTTGCCCGCGACCAGGTCCTTGACGATCAGCGTCGTGGGCGGGTCACAGGAGTCGGGGATGGTGATCTCCGGCGCGTCGCCGTAGCCACCGCTGACCTCGATGTCGTCGGCGGTGCATTCGCGGCCCTTGCTCGCCGTGGACTGGCCGGCGGCGGTGCTGCTGCTCGGCGAGCTCGCCGAATCCGAGTCCGAGCCGCAGGCCGCTGTCGCGATCGCGGCGGCCGCGACGAGTCCGATGCCGATGATCCTGCCGAGAGAATGCATGGCCCGCACAGTAATAGACCGCGTGTACGGCGCCGGGTACCGGCACGGCGGTAGGCTCGGCGGTGCGTTCTCCACCGGTGTCGCCGAGTACCCGATCGGTGCCCCGGGCAGGTCCCGTCGGCGCGGACGGCGCCGCAGCTCACCGACTACGCCGCAGCTCACCGACTACGAGGAGAGTCCGCGATGACCCGGACCAGCGATCTCGATGCCGATACCGCCGCCGACGACGTGGGCGGCGGGGACGGCGAGACCATCGCCCCGCAGCCCTATGTCCTCACCGATGCCCCCGGCCCGCTCTCGCGCGACGAACTCGTCGCCGTCGACACCTGGTGGCGGGCGTCGAACTATCTCGCGGTCGGCCAGATCTATCTGATGAACAATCCGCTGCTGCGCGAACCTCTGCGCGCGGACGACATCAAACCGCGCCTGCTCGGCCACTTCGGCACCGTGCCCGGCCTGAATCTGGTGTGGGCGCACGCGAACCGGGTGATCCGCGCGCGCGGACTGAACGCGGTGTATGTGGCCGGTCCCGGCCACGGCGGCCCCGGCCCGAACGCCTGTGCCTGGCTGGAAGGCGCCTACGCCGAGCTCTACCCCGACATCGCCCGCGACGGCCACGGCATGCGCAGGCTGTTCCACCAGTTCTCCTTCCCCGGCGGCGTGCCCAGCCACTGCGCGCCGGAGACCCCCGGCTCGTTCCACGAGGGCGGCGAACTCGGCTACAGCCTGCTGCACGCGTACGGCGCCGCGCTCGACCATCCCGAGCTGACCGTGTTCTGCGTGATCGGCGACGGCGAGGCCGAGACCGGCCCGCTGGCGGGCAGCTGGCACGCGAACAAATTCCTCAACGCGGGCCGCGACGGCGCGGTGGTGCCGATCCTGGCGCTCAACGAGTACAAGATCGCCAATCCGACCATCTTCGCCCGCATCCCCACCGACGAGCTGATCTCGCTGCTGCGCGGCTACGGCTACGAACCGCTGATCGTCTCGGGCGACGATCCCGCCCCGGTGCACCAGGCACTGGCCGCCGCGATGGACACCTGCCTGGATCGCATCGCCGGATTCCAGCGCGCGGCCCGCGAGGACGGCGACACCACCCGGCCGCGCTGGCCGATGATCGTGCTGCACACCCCGAAGGGCTGGACCTGCCCGCCGGTCGTCGACGGTAAGCAGGTCGAGGGCACCTTCCGCGCGCACCAGGTGCCCTTGCCCGCCGCCCGCACCGACCCGCGGCACCGGCACGTGCTGGAGCAGTGGCTGCGCTCGTACCGGCCCGAGGAACTGTTCGACGAGCACGGCGCCCCGGTCCCCGCCGTACTCGCCCAGATCCCCGAACGGCCGATGAGCCTGAACCCGGTCGCCAACGGCGGACTGCTCGTGCGCGACCTGGACCTGCCGGACTGGCGCGACTACGGCGTCGCCGTCGAGCAGCCGGGCTCGGGCCCGCACGAGGCGACCCGGGTGCTGGGCGGCTGGCTGCGCGATGTCACCGTGCGCAATCCGCACAATTTCCTCACCCTCGCCCCCGACGAACTGGTCAGCAATCGGCTGCAGGACATTCTCGAGGTGACCGGGCGGGACTGGCAGGCCGAGGTGGGCCGCTGGGACGTCGACCTGTCCCCGACCGGCCGTGCCGTGGAGGTGCTCTCCGAGCACATGTGCCAGGGCCTGCTGGAGGGTTACCTGCTGACCGGCCGCCACGGGGTGTTCACCTGCTACGAGGCGTTCATCCACATCGTCGACGCCATGTTCAACCAGCACGCCAAGTGGCTCGACGCCAGTCTGGCGGTGCCGTGGCGGCGCAAGATCCCCAGCCTGAACTACTTGCTCACCTCGCACGTGTGGCGCCAGGATCACAACGGATTCACCCACCAGGACCCGGGTTTCCTCGATGTCGTGGCGAACAAGAGTCCCGAGATCGTGCGGGTGTATCTGCCGCCGGACGCGAACACGCTGCTGTCCACCTATGACCACTGCCTGCGCTCGCGGCACTACGCCAATGTCGTCGTCGCGGGCAAACAGCCGGGGCCGGACTGGCTTTCGGTGTCGGAGGCCGCGCTGCACTGTGCCCGTGGGGTCGGCATCTGGGAGTGGGCCTGCCACAACGACGAACCCGGCACCACCCCCGACGTGGTGCTCGGCTGCGCCGGCGACATCCCCACTCTGGAGACCCTCGCCGCCGCGGCGATTCTTCGCGATCGCCTCCCCGACCTGCGGATCCGGGTGGTCAACGTCGTCGACCTGATGCGGCTGCTGCCCGCCGACGAGCATCCGCACGGCCTGCCCGACGCCGAGTTCGACGCGCTGTTCACCACCGACCGGCCGGTGATCTTCGCCTTCCACGGTTACCCCTGGCTGGTTCACCGCCTCACCTACCGCCGCACCAACCACGCCGAACTGCACGTGCGCGGATACAAGGAGAAGGGCACCACCACCACGCCTTTCGACATGGTGATGCTCAACGACCTCGACCGCTTCCACCTCGTGCTCGACGTGATCGATCGGGTGCCGGGCCTGCGCGGGCGGGCCGCCGGGCTGCGCCAGGAGATGGTCGACGCCCGGCTGATCGCGCGCCGCTGGACCAGGGAGCACGGCGAGGACATCCCGGTCGTCGCGAACTGGGTCTGGCCCGAGGCCGCGGTCCCCACTGTGACGTAACGCGGTTGCGGCGCGGGGCTGGGCTGCACGACGATGGAGTCGATGACCGAGCCCCGCCGCCCCGACACCCTCCCTCGCGATCGTCGCGACCTCACCGGACCCTTCGACGTGATCGGCGATGTCCACGGTTGCCGCGGCGAGCTGGAAACGCTGCTGGGCGAACTCGGCTACACGATCGAGCGCGACGAGCGCGGCCGGGCCGTCGGCGCCGCGCATCCGCGGGCGCGCACGGTGGTCTTCGTCGGCGATCTCGTCGATCGCGGTCCCGACACTCCCGGCGTCTTGCGCCTGGCGATGGGCATGGTCGCCGCGCGCACCGCGCTGTGCGTCACCGGCAACCACGAGTACAAACTGATGCGCGCGCTCGACGGCCGCAATGTCCGCGTCGCCCACGGACTCGAACTGTCCCTGGCCCAGCTGGCCGACGAGGACGCCGAATTCCGCACCGCCGCACACACGTTCCTGCGCGAGCTGCCCAGCCACTATCTGCTCGACCGCGGCAGGCTGGTCGTCGCCCATGCCGGCCTCCCGGAGAGCCTGCACGGCAGCACCTCCGGGCGCGCCCGCTCCTTCGCGCTCTACGGCTCGCCCACCGGCGACTTCGACGAGCACGGCCTGCCCATCCGCTACGACTGGGCCCAGGACTACCGCGGCGCCGCGACCGTCCTCTACGGCCACACCCCCGTTACCACCCTGACCTGGGTCAACAACACCCTCTGCCTGGACACCGGCGCCGTCTTCGGCGGCACCCTGTCCGCCCTGCGCTACCCCGAACTGACCACGATCTCCGTTCCCGCCGAGAAGATCTGGAGCGAGCGGGCCGGCATCACCCCCGGCAGCTAGGCCTCGCCGCGGTCCTGTTTGATCTTGCGCCAGCCGCCGGCGCGGTTGTCGGCGATGATCTGTTTCAGCATCTTGCCCAGGGCGCGTTCGTTGAGGGTCTGGCCCTCGTAGACGGCGACGGTGCGGGCGGTCTTGTTGTCGTGCCCGCCGGTGATGATGTTGTCCGGGTCGGGGACGATGGCCCCGTCGTAGAGGAAGATGTTGACGTGCGTCTTGGCGGCCAGCAGGGCGCAGATGTTGCCGTCGAGCACGAAGTAGGGCTGCACACGGCGCTTCACGGTCTCGACGACCTCGGGGTCCACGGCGTGGACGAGATCGCGCACCTGGTGGCAGATCGCCTGCTGCCAGGTCGGGAGCGCGTCGATGTAGGCGTCGACGCGCGGATCGGCGACGTAACTCACCGATCGATGGTGGCACATCGGCGGGCCGGTGTCCGGGCAGCGCGCCCGGGAGGATCGTCGCCGAATCGTCAACTCGACATCCCGGGCGAGCGGGCCGCCACCCGGCGAAACCGGCTTAACATCGCAGCGGACGACCCGACTCATCGATGAGGAGAGGTTCATGCGCCGAACGTTGCTCGCCCTGTCCGTACTCTGTCCGCTGGTCGGGGCGGGGCCGGTCGCCGCCGATCCGGCGCCGCCGGGCACCGCCGGGACGCTCACCGTGCTGGCCTTCACCGGCCGCGACCCGATCCCCGTCAACCGCGCCGAGATCACGGTGACCCGCTGCGGCGAGAGTCCGGTCGTCACGACCCTGACCAGCGGCGCCGACGGCCGCGCCACCGCGGCGCTGCCCGACGGCTGCTACGAGGCGAAGGTGATCACCGTGCCCGGTGGGTGCGCGCTCGCCGACACCGCGCCGGTGCGGCTGCAGGTCGCCGCGGGCACGCAGGTGAGCACCGAATTCCGGTTCCGCTGCGCCTGAGGCGTCAGCCGCAGCTCGGGGTGAACCGGTCGAGGTCGATCGCCTCGGCCATCGCCCGATAGCCCGCGGCGTTGGGGTGCAGGTTGTCCGGGCCGGCGTAGCGGGGATCGAGGACGTCCGGGTTCGCCGGATCACGCAGCGCCGCATCGAAATCCACCACGCTGTCGGACAGTCGCTGGGTGCGGATCCACGCGTTGATCCGCTGCCGCACCGGATTCGCGTACGGCAGGGTGACCATCCCGTCGAGCAGCGCGTTGCTCGTCGGCAGGATGGTGCCCAGGTGCACGCGCAGTCCGGCGGCGTGCAGTCGCTGGATCAGGCCGGTGTATCCGGCAACGACCTCGTCGTAGCCGGCGCCGATCGGGATACCCAGATCGTTGATGCCCTCGAGCACGATGACATCACCGACCCCGGCCTTGTCGATGACGTCGGCCTGTAGCCTGGCGCCCGCGTTCGGTCCGAACTGCGGGATGAATCCGTCGCGGGTGACCCGGTTCCCCGAGATCCCCGCGTTGAGCACGCTGAACGGCTTGCCCGCGGCGTCGAGTCGGCGCTGCAGGAAATCCGGATAGCGCACGTTCTGATCGATCACGCCGCCGTCCTGCGGCGTGCCGAGGACCGTGGCCGACACATAGCCGTCGGTGATCGAGTCGCCGAAGGCCACGATGGCCGACACCTCCCCCGGCGCCCGCACGTCGAGTCCCGACACGAACGGCACGGCGGTGGTACTCAGCGGCAGCTGCGCGCCGGCCGGGTCGGCGGTGCGGTCACCGGCGAACGGGAGGCTGTAATAACTGGTGGCGTTGCCGTTGAAGTGCTCGGTCGGCCGCACCGGCGATCCCAGTCGACATCGATCCGGCCAGTACCATCGCGGCCCCGAAAACCGCCCACTTCCCCACGCCGCACAGCCTCCAGCAGTCACCACCCGACCGTTATCGGGGGTAACAGTAAAAGCGCCGATGGACCGGCGGCGGGAAATCGCGAAACTTTCTCGCGCCCACCGGCCTTCGCGTCAGTCCTTCGGTCCACCCGCGACGTAGATGACCTGGCCGGACACGAAGCCCGCGCCCTCGCTCACGAAGAACGACGCCGTGTTGGCGATGTCGGCGGGCGTGCCGACCCGGTTGACCGGGATCTGCGCCGCGGCGGCCTGCTTGAACGCCTCGAAGTCGACGCCGACCCGAGCCGCGGTCGCGGCGGTCATCTCGGTTTCGATGAAGCCGGGCGCGATCGCGTTGGCGGTGACGCCGAACTTGCCCAGCTCGAAGGCGAGGGTCTTGGTGAACCCCTGCATGCCCGCCTTGGCGGCGGAGTAGTTGGCCTGGCCGCGATTGCCGAGCGCGGAGGTGCTCGACAGGTTCACGATGCGGCCGAACTTCGCGTCCACCATGTACTTCTGCACGGCCCTGGTCATCAGGAAGGCACCGCGCAGGTGCACGTTCATGACCGTGTCCCAGTCGTCCACCGACATCTTGAACAGCAGGTTGTCACGCAGCACGCCGGCATTGTTGATCAGCACGGTCGGCGCGCCGAGCTCGGTGGCGATCCGCTCGACCGCGGCGGCGACGGCCGCTTCGTCGGCCACGTCGGCGCCGACGGCGAGCGCGCTGCCCCCGGCCGCCTCGATGGCGGCGACGGTGTCCGCGCAGGCGGCGGCGTCGAGATCGAGCACGGCGACGGCGAATCCGTCGGCGGCGAGTTTGCCGGCGACGGCGGCGCCGATGCCCCGCGCGGCACCGGTGACGATCGCGACCCTGCGTTCCGTGGACATGTGCACTCCTACCGCGCTAGCACAACCGTGAGCTGGGCGAATGGTGATGGTCGGGGTGACAGGATTTGAACCTGCGACCCTCCGCTCCCAAAGCGGATGCGCTACCAAGCTGCGCTACACCCCGAGACCTCGGGGCTGCGACGCCGTCGAGGGAATTCATGTTTGAGCGGGTGACGGGAATCGAACCCGCACCATCAGCTTGGAAGGCTGAGGTTCTACCATTGAACTACACCCGCAGGCATACGACATCGATGGGATCGCCACGATGTCGTGTGCGCCACGACTGTACCGAATCCCGCGCGAGAAATGCCAATCCGCCCCCCGGCGAGCACGGCGACGCGCCCCGCCCCGCGGTGACGACTCCGCCGGCGCCGATGCCCGATTAGGGCCTAATGACCCTATCCACGCGAACCCCCTCCCGGCCACGATGGTGGATGCGCGCCCATGGGGACCGGCGCCTGCTCCACCGGGGGAATAAATAGGAGAATTTTCCTTAAAAACCTGGCACGTGGGCGGCGAGTAGGCCACCATGAAATGGCGCGTGACGGGCTCCTTGTCGGGGGGAGTCGTGGTCACTCGGCCACCTCGTCACGACTCGCCCTTGGGCCAGGAGGAACCTCATGACATGGCAACGACCGCCACCTCGAGATGGGCTCTACGCTGCAGGTTTCGGTCTTCCCAAAGTTTTTTCGGGAAGTGTGTAACGCCGGAGCGCCTGCAGCGATGTCATAGCCGATCGCCATTCGCGAGAGACCTGCAACGCGTTCTACGACGCGACCTTTCGGTCTCGGGTGGCTTGCTAGGATCCTTTTTGCCGGACGGGGGTATCTGGAAAGGGGGCGGTGAGCGTGTGCCGAACTCGGTGGACTCAACCGCGTAGCAGTGCGAACGATCGAGGTGGCGAGCTCGTCGCCACCTACCGCCGGTGATGTCGATGACTGTCCACATCGAGCCACCGGTCGCCGCGATGGCCCGCGCCTGGGCCCGCGCGGTATGCGCCGAACCGGGATCGTCCACGGCGCCGCACCAGTTGGAGCCGGTGCTCGTCGAGATCGTCGAGCGGCTGCTGCATCTTGCGCGGACCGAACCGTTCCCGGTGCCACAGGCGCGGATGCTCGGCGCCCGGCTGGCCGAGGCGCCCTTCGAACGAACCAGGATGCTGGCGCACGCCACCCGCTGGCTGCTCGGCTTCCCTTCCGGCGTGCCCGGCTCGCTGGTGGCCACCCGCTGGCCGCTGGTCGCCAGTCAGGCCATCGACAGTTACGCGCAGGCGTTGCAGGAACGGGCGCTCGCGCAACAGGAACAGAACATCTCGGCGAAAGTGTCGCTGCGCGTACAGGAGATCGCCGCGCTGCAGCACCGCTTGCGCCACGAAGCAACCCACGACGCGCTGACCGATCTGGCCAACCGCACGTTGCTGCAGGAACGGGTACGGGCCTTCGCGGCCGACCCGACCCGCGGCGTCGGTGTGCTGGTGGTCGACCTGGACCGGTTCAAGCAGATCAACGACGGCTACGGACACGCGATCGGCGACGAGGTCTTGGTCGAACTGGCCAACCGGTTGCGCGAGGTGTGCCCGCCCGACACGGTGATCTGCCGGTACGGCGGTGACGAGTTCGTCGTCGCCGCCAACCCGCGGCGCGACACCCTCGGCGAACTGGCGCACCGCGTGGTGGCGGCGCTGCGCGACCCGGTGTGGTCGAGCGCGGGGCCGGTACCGGTCTCGGCGAGCGTGGGCACGGCGTTCTGCGCGCCGGGAAAGACGTGCGATTTCACCGATCTGCTGCGTCGCGCCGACCGCGCGATGTATTCGGCGAAATCCGCGGGCGGGCGGCGTTTCGCGCTCGCCGAATCGGGCGACCCGGAACTGGGAACCGCGGTCGCGGGCTGAGTCGGATCGCGAAGCCTGCACTTCGCGTTCCGGCTCAACCCCTTTCGATGACAGTAGTCAGGCAGTGCGCTCGGATCCGGCTCGATGTGTCGCGTCGAGCCGGATCAGCGGCAGCGCCGCGACCGCGAGCACCGCGCCGATCAGGCTGACCGAGGTGAGACCGCCGCCGTGCGTGAGAGCGGCGGCGGCCAGCACCGGAGTGCCGCTGATCCCCAGCTGGAACGCCGACACCGTGGTGGCCCCGGCGAGCGTGGGGGCCGTGGCCGCGATGGTGAACACCCGGCGGTAGAGCGCGGGATTGAGGACGAACGCCGCGACGCCGAGCGCGAAGACCGCCGGCACCACCACCCACGCCCGGTCCATCGCCGCCGCGAGCACCACCGACAGCAGTCCGATGGCGATCGTCCCGGCCAGCAGCGCGGTATGCGGTCGCCGGTCGGCGATCCGGCCGCCGATGGACAGGCCGACGAACGCGCCGATGCCGAACAGCGCGAGGACGGCCGGGATCCACACGGCCGCGATGCCGGTGACCTCCCCCAGCAGCGCCGCCAGATAGTTGAACGTGATCATGTAGGCCGCGGTGCTCAGGATGGTGATCGCGTAGATCCCCCACAGCGCGGGCGTTCGCATCACCGCGAGCTCACGGCGCACCTGCGGCCCGGCCCCGGACTCCGTTGCGCCCGTGGGTATTCCGAGCAGGCAGCCGAGCAGTCCCGCGAGGGTCAACAGCACGACGGCGACGAATCCGCCGCGCCAGCCGAGGACCTGGCTCAGCAGCGTCCCCAGCGGACCGCCGACCACCATGGCCACACTGAGCCCGCTCACCACGACCCCGGACGCGCGCCCGACGCGGTCCGGGGTCACCAGCCGGACCGCCGTCACCGACGCGACCGCGAAGAATCCCGCGTAGGCGACGCCGGCGACCACCCGCGAGATCAGCAGCACCCGATAGTCACCGACCAGCCCGATCGCGATACTCGCGGCGAACACCGCTTGGGTCACCAATAGTGCCGACCGTCGCGGCAGACGCAGGCCGAGCACCGCGCACGGCGGTCCACCGAAGACCACGCCGAGCGCGAACGCGGTGATGAGCAGGCCCGCGGACGCGAGCGGCACCCCCAGATCGAGGGCGACGTCGGGAAGCACCCCCGCGAGCAGGAACTCGGCGCTGCCCATCGCGAACAGGCTGAACCCCAGCAGATATACCCCCGTCGGCAGCCGGTCGCTCGACTGCGAAGCCGGGGCCGTCGTGCCCGTTTCCTTTGTCGAATCCATCTCGGATCACCTCCGCGACGAGCATCGCGACGTTTTTGCTCTCTCAGCAAAGAACCTTGCCGTTTTCGGGACGGATGGATTCCACTGGGTGGATGGAGGATCAGCCGACCGTCGGCGCGGTGATCGAGCAGATCGGGCCGCGATTGCGCCGGGCCAGGGACAAGCGCGATGTCAGCCTGGCCGCGCTCGCCCGCGCCACCGGCGTCTCGACGAGCACGCTGTCACGGCTGGAATCGGGGCAGCGCAAGCCGAGTCTCGAACTGCTGCTGCCGATTACGACGGCGCTGGGCATCGGCCTCGACGAGATCGTCGCGGCGCCACGCGTCGTCGATCCCCGGGTGGCGCCGGAGTCCACCGACAACGGCGGCCGGACGCTGATCCCGCTGTCCCGTCATCCCGGAAAGCCACGGGCCTACAAGATGGTCATCCCCGCCCGCGACGCCGAACCGTTCCCGCGCGCCCACGACGGCCACGAGTGGCTGTACGTACTGCGTGGACGGCTGCGGGTCCGGCTCGGTGACCACGATTTCGTCATGGGCGCGGGTGAGGCGGCCGAGTTCGACTGCCGGATCCCGCACTGGTTCGGCGCGGCCGGCCGCGGCAGTGTCGAGATCCTGAGTCTGTTCGGCGCGCACGGCGAGCGCATCCACGTCAGAGCGAGTACCCCCGGCGGGCTCAGCGCGGTTGGCAGGTCGGGCACCAGAAGAGGTTTCGCCCGTCCATGACGCCGTGCGCGATCGGGGTCGCGCACACCCGGCAGGGCTCGCCCTGGCGGCGGTAGACGTAGGTGCGCGGCCGGTCCTGGGCGTAGGACGGTGCGCCCGTGTCGTGTTCGGGCCGCACGACGTGCATGCGGCCGGTGGCCACACCGACCGGCATCAGCGCGACGAGGTCGGCCCACAGCGCGTCCCATTCGGCGGCGCTCACCGAGGTGCCGGGGCGGAACGGCGAGATGCCGTGCCGGAAGAGCACTTCCGCGCGGTAGACGTTGCCGACGCCGGCGATCAGCGCCTGATCCATCAGCAGCGCGCCGATCGCCCGGCGGGAGCGGCGGATCCGCGCGCCCGCGCGTTCGTGGTCGGCGTCGGGCCGCAGCGGATCGGCGCCGAGGCGGGCGGTCAGTGCGTCGACCTCGGGCGGCAACAGCACCTCGCAGGCGGTCGGCCCGCGCAGGTCGGTGCCGAAATCGGTGGCGGCGCCGAGCATCCGCATCCGCACCTGACCGACCGGTGCCGCCATCGGCAGCTCGGCCTCGCTGAAGGTGCCGTACAACCCGAGGTGCACGTGCACCGTCAGCCCGGACGCGTAGTGGTGCAGCAGGTGCTTGCCGACCGCCTCGGCCGACTCGAGCACCTGCCCGTCCACCATCGCCGCGCCCTCGGCGAAACGCCCCTGCGGGCTCGAAACCCGCACGGCGCCACCGGCGAACCGTTCCTGATGCAGGCGGGCGATGCGATGAAGGGTGTGCCCCTCAGGCAAGAAACACACCTTCCTCGATCTCGATCAACTCACGGTCGGGCGGGTGGCCCTCAGTACGCGGGGACCGCGGGGGCTTCGCCGGACTTCTCGTAGTCGGCGAGGATGTCGATGCGGCGCTGGTGGCGCGGCTCTTCCGACCACGCCTGGGCGAGGAACGCGTCGACGATGGCCAGCGCCTCGGCGGTGGTGTGCATGCGGCCGCCGATGCCGATCAGCTGGGCGTTGTTGTGTTCGCGGGCCAGCTTGGCGGTCTCGACGCTCCAGGCCAGGGCGCAGCGGGCGCCGGGGACCTTGTTGGCGGCGATCTGCTCGCCGTTGCCGCTGCCACCGAAGACCAGGCCGAGCGAGCCCGGATCGGCGACAGTGCGGCGGGCCGCCTCGATGCAGAAGGCGGGGTAGTCGTCGAGGGCGTCGTACTCGAGAGCACCACAGTCGACGACGTCGTGTCCGGCCTCCTGCAGATGGGCCTTGACGTGATTCTTCAGTTCGAAACCGGCATGGTCGGCACCCAGGTAAACGCGCATGGCTGCGATTGTGTCAGGCCCGCTTAGAGTCGTTTCATGCACCCGCACGAACCGCTTCAGCCGCCTTCGGCAGGTCCCCCACCGGGGCATTCCGGCCCACCCGCCGAGTCGGCACCGTCGCTCGACAAGACCACCGGCGACACCCCCGTTCCACCCCCGCACCCCGGCTCCGCGTCGTCTCCGTGGGCCCAGCCAGTCCCGCCGACCAGCGGTTTCCCGGCCCAACCGTACGCGCCCGCGCCCCAGTACCCCGGCCCGTATCCCCCGGTGCCGCAGGCCGGTTACCACCCGCCCGGCGGTCCGCCGATCCCGCCGCGGCATCAGCCGCGCGGGCTGTCTCCATACGGGATGCCGGCCCGGCATTCGTGGGAGATCCCGCTGCTGGTGGTCGTCATCATGTTCACGACGGTGGCGTATCTGCTCGTGGCGCTGATCCTGCTGGTCGAGTTCTTCGCCGAGCCGGTGCTCGACGACAAGGGACAGCCGGTCGACAGCGGTTCGATCCTGACCAGTCCGTATGTGCTGCTGCTGGTGTTCGCGCCGGTGCTGCTGTGGATGGGTCGTGGTCTCAACTACGCGACCCAGCGGATCAACGGCGTGAAGATGTCGCCGACGCAGTTCCCCGAGGGCTACCGGATGGTGCAGGAGGCGGCCGCGCGGTTCGGCATGAGCAAGGTGCCCGACGCCTATGTCGTGCTCGGCAACGGCCAGATCAACGCGTTCGCCTCCGGACACGGGTTCCGCCGGTTCGTCGTGGTCTACAGCGACCTGTTCGAAATCGGCGGCACCGCCCGCGATCCCGACGCGCTGGCCTTCATCATCGGCCACGAGGTGGGCCATATCGCCGCGGGGCACGTGTCGTATTGGCGCCAGCTCGGCATGTTCGTCGCGCCGTGGCTGCCGATCCTGGGGTCCTCGCTGATCCGGGCCCAGGAGTACACCGCGGACAACCACGGATTCTGTAATCGGTATCAGGGCGCGCCCGGCGCGATGGGGACGCTGGCCGCGGGCAAGTACCTCAACGCGCAGGTCGGTTTCGACGAGATGGCCGATCGGGCCGCGATCGAGAAGGGCGGGTTCGTCTGGCTGATCAACGCCATGTCCAGCCATCCGGTCCTCACCTGGCGGATGTGGGCACTGCGCGACCGCAGCAGACACGGTCCGATGTTCCTGCGCCCGAGCGCGCCCCATCCCGGCGCGATCCCACCGCCGGGCGGCTATCCACCGATCACCGCGCCGCGCGCGCTCCCGCCGAAGCCGGTGTGAGCACGGCGGGGTGCCGGACCGAGGAGTCCGGCACCCCGTTCGTCGCTCAGTCGAAGACCGGGTCCTCGGTCCGCGTGCGCTTGAGCTCGAAGAAGTGCGGGTACGAGGCCAGCGCGACCACGCCGTCCCACACCCGGCCCGCGTCCTCGCCGCGCGGAATGCGCGAGAGCACGGGACCGAAGAACGCCACGCCGTTGACGTGGATGGTCGGGGTACCCACATCGGGGCCGACCTTGTCCATGCCCGCGTGGTGACTCGCGCGCAGCGCCTCGTCGAAGTCGGTGCTGGTCGCGGCCTCGGCGAGCTCGGCGGGGAGATCCAGCTCGGCCAGCGCGTCGGCGACGACCGCGGCCAGGCTCTCGGCGACGGAGTCGCGCTGGTACTCGTCCTTGCGCTCGTGGATGCGGGTGCCCAGCGCGGTGTAGAGCGGCAACAGGATCTCGTCGCCGGACTTCTCGGCGGCGGCGACGGCGACCCGGACCGGTCCCCAGCCCGCGGCCATCAGGTCGACGTAGCGCTCGGGCAGGTCGTCCTTGCCCTCGTTGAGCACCGACAGACTCATCACGTGGAAGCGTGCCTCGATGTCGCGCACCTTCTCCACTTCGAGGATCCAGCGGGACGTGATCCAGCACCAGGGGCACAACGGATCGAACCAGAAATCGACGACGTCCTTCGTGGCCTGATCGCTCACGATTTTCCTCTCGGGTCAGCTCGGCGGGGCGACGCGCCCACCGGTTGGTGCAACCCCGCGACGACCGGAATCGTTCCCGTGCGCCATCGCGCGCACTAGGCTCGAGGCGAGGGAGTCCGGTCGTCCGCGAGAAGGAGTCCGTTCATGAGCTCGAATCAGCATTTCGTCGTCATCGGCGGCGGACTCGGTGCAGCCAAGCTGGCCGAGGCTCTGCGCGCCAACGACTTCGACGGCCGGGTCACCGTGCTCGCCGCCGAGGAGGAGCTGCCCTACGAGCGGCCCCCACTGTCCAAACAGCATCTGGCCGGCACCCAGCAGCTGCCCGATTTCACCGTCGACCAGGGATCCTGGTACCGCGATCACCACATCGACCTGCGGCTGGGCACCACCGCGACGGCCTTCGATCCGGCCGCCCACACTGTGACGCTGCCCGACGGCTCCACGTTGACCTACGACAAGCTGGCGCTGGCCACCGGCTCACGTCCACGCATGCTGCCCATCCCCGGTGCCGCCGCGCCGAATGTGTACACGCTGCGCACGATCGGGGATTCGGAGGTGATCGCCGAGCTGCTGCGCTCGCACCGCAAACTGGTGATCATCGGCGCGGGGTGGATCGGGCTCGAGGTCGCCGCCCAGGCGCGCGCCAGGCAGGTCGACGTCACCGTGCTCGAGTCGGCCGAGTTGCCGCTGGTCGGCGTGCTCGGTCCGGAGATGGGCGCGTTCTACGCCGAGCTGCATCGCTCGCACGGGGTCGACCTGCGGACCGGTACCACCGTCGAGATGATCCTGACCGAGGACGGCGTGGCGACCGGCGTGCAGCTCGGTGACGGCACCGTGGTGCCCGCCGAGGCGGTGCTGGTCGCGGTGGGCGCGGCACCCAATATCGAGGGCGCCCTGGCGGCGGGGCTCGCGACGAACGGCGGTGTGGTGGTCGACGCGGCGCTGCGCACCAGCGACCCGGACGTGGTCGCCGTCGGCGACATCGCCGAGCAGCAGCATCCGGTGCTGAACCGGCCCGTCCGGGTGGAGCACTGGGCCACCGCGCTCAATCAGCCCGCCGTGGCGGCGCTGACCATGCTGGGCAAGCCCGCCTCCTATGACCGGCTCCCGTACTTCTTCAGCGATCAGTACGACGTCGGCATGGAGTACACCGGCTATGTCGGCCGCGATGACGACGTGCGCGTGGTGGTGCGCGGGGACCAGGCCGAACGCGAGTTCGTGACGTTCTGGCTGGACCCGCAGAACCGGGTCGTGGCGGGCATGAATGTCAACGTCTGGGACGTGACCGAGCGAATCAAGCAGCTGATCCTGGCGGGCGAGCCGGTCGATCCGGAGCGGCTGGCCGACCCCGACATTCCACTGTGATCCAGTTCACATCACAGGCCGGAGCCGACGTGTCGAACAGCGCGCGCCGGCTCCGACCATGTCTCGAGCGCGCCCGCCGGGCGCCCGCGACCCCAGGAGCTATGCGATGAAGTACATGCTGGTCAAGACCTACGCCGACGCCGCCTACTGCAGCACCCCGCTGCCCGAGTGGGCGCCCGAGGACATCGCCGCCCACATCGATTTCCAGCGGGCGCTGGGCGAACAGCTCGCCGCCGCGGGCGAACTCGTCGAGGCCCAGGGCTTGGCCGGACCGGATCAGGCGCTGATCGTGGTCTCCGACGGCCGCTCGGCGCCGGTGGTCACCGACGGCCCGTTCCCCGAGACCAAGGAGTTCCTGGCCGGCTACTGGGTCGTCGACGTCGACTCGCGCGAGCGCGCGATCGAGATCGCCGCGCAGGCCTCGGCCGCGCCCGGGCCCGGCGGCAAGCCGATCGGCGAGTACATCGAGGTGCGCCAGGTCATGAGCGCGCCCGCGGAGTGAGCACGACGCCCCGCATCGAGGACCTGCTGCGCGAACTCGCCCCGCAGGTACTCGGTGTTCTCGTCCGCCGGTTCGGCGATTTCGACCTGGCCGAGGATGCCGTGCAGGACGCGCTGCTGGCCGCGGCGACCCAATGGCGGACCGAGGGACTACCGGAGCATCCGCGCGGCTGGCTGATCCAGGTCGCCCAGCGCCGGATGGCCGACGCGGTACGCGCCGAGGTCGCGCGGCGGCGCAGGGAGACCACGGTGTTCGTGCGCGAGGTGCCGGTCGAGGCGAGCGGCCGCGACGACACCCTCGACATGTACTTCCTGTGCTGCCACCCCGATCTGCCGCCCGCCGGCGCGATCGCGCTGACCTTGCGCGCCGTCGGCGGCCTGAGCACCGCCGAGATCGCCGCCGCCTTCCTGGTCCCGGAAGCGACCATGGCGCAACGCATCTCCCGCGCGAAGAAGCGCCTGGCCGAATCGGAGCGTCCGTTCGCCGACGGCGCGCAGGACAGCGCGCGGCTGAGCGCGGTGCTGCAGGTGCTGTACGTGATCTTCACCGAGGGTCACACCAGCAGCGCGGGCGCGGGGCTGCGCCGCGGCGACCTCTCCGCCGAGGCGATCCGGCTGACCCGCGCGCTGCGGGCCCTGCTGCCCGAGAACACCGAGGTCACCGGCCTGCTCGCCTTGATGCTGCTCACCGATGCCCGCCGGGCCACGCGCTCGGGTCCGCACGGCGAACTGGTCCCGCTGCACGAGCAGGATCGCACCCGCTGGGATCGCGCCCAGATCACCGAGGGCCTGCGCCTGCTCACCGCGACGATGTCCACCGGGCTCACCGGGAACTACCAACTCCAGGCCGCGGTCGCGGGCCTGCACGCCCAGGCCGCGCGCGTCCAGGACACCGATTGGGCCCGGATCCTGGTGCTCTACACCATGATCGAACGGGCGAACCCGAATCCGATGGTCACCCTGAACCGGGCGGTGGCGACCGCCATGGTGCACGGCCCGGCCGCCGGGCTCGCGGTCGCCGACACGGTGGCCGAGCCGCTGGCCCGCTCCCACCGGCTCGCCGCGGTACGCGGGCACCTGCACGAGATGGCGGGCGAGGACGCCGCCGCCGTCGCGCAGTATCAGCTGGCCGCGAAGCAGACGGCGAGCGTGCCGGAGCGCGACTACCTGCTGTTGCGCGCCGCCCGCGTGCGGTCGGGCGCGGCGGGCGCGCCGCAGCGGCCTGCGGAAACCACGCCCGCCCACTGAGCGTCGGCCCGGGCGGGGAAGCCCGGCGGGCTCGCGCCGAGATCCGGCCTCGCTTGGCCGTGGTCGGCTAGCCCGACTGCTCGAGGTTGGCGATCATGTGCGCGAGAGTGTCGGTGAACGCGGCGAATTCGGCCGCGGTAATCCCCTCGGCCAGTTGTCCACGGATGGCGCCCACCGACCGGGCGGCGGACTCGTGCGCCGCCCGACCGACGTCGGTGGCCGCCCACCGACCGCTGTCCGCGCGGGCGATCCAGCCCCGCGTGGCCAGTGCGGTGGTGACATCGGTGATCGACTCGTCGGCGGAGTCCCAGAACGGACGCAACGCGTCGACCGGATCGGCGCCGGGGTCCCGGACGATCGTGGTGAGCGTCTGCCATTCCCGACGCGACATCCCGACACTGTCCACCGCCCGATCGAAGGTCGCTTCGATGAGTCGGTCCAGGCGTTTGACCTGATAGCCGATCAATCTGCGCTCGGTCATCGTCCACCTTTCATGTCTATCAACAATTACATGTCCTATTGCATGTATATGTTCAAAAGGTAGCATGAGCCCGTGGACGAGGTCGAGCGGATCGAACGGGCGATGATCACCATCCGGCGGCGGCAGACCCGGCGCACCCTGGCGGCGGACGCGCCGAGCGGCCAAGCCTTCGACGTGCTCGATGTCGTCGAGGACGCGACCGCCCCGACGGTGTCCACGGTGGCCGCAGCCCTGGCCGTCGACCAGCCCCGCGCCAGCAAGCTCGTCGCGGCCGCCGTGACCGCGGGCTACCTGCGCCGCGCCGCCGACCAGTCCGACGGCAGACGCTCACTGCTGGTGCTCACCGAGCAGGGCCGGGACCTGCTCGACCGCGCGCACGAGCGCCGCCGCGGCGCCTTCGACCGCGCGATGACCGGCTGGCCGGATGCCGACCGCGCCGAGTTCGCCCGCCTGCTCGGCCGGTTCGTCGACGGCCTCGACTGACCGCGCGGATGGCAGACTCTGGTTCGTGACGGAGGTATTCAGCGCGGGCGTCCTGGTCTATCGGCACGGCGCGGACGGGATCGAGGTGCTGCTCGGACACCTGGGCGGCCCGCTGTGGGCGAAGAAGGACGCCTCGGCGTGGTCGATCCCCAAGGGCGAGTACGTCCCCGAGGAGGAATCGGCGCGCGTGGCCGCGGCCAGGGAGTTCACCGAGGAGCTCGGCCTGCCGGTGCCCGAAGGCGAATGGACCGCGCTCGGCGAGGTGCGATACGGCAGCGGGAGCCGGCGCAAGACCGTCACCGCGTGGGCCGTCGAGGGCGATCTGGATCCGGCCGACGTGGTCCCGGGAACGTTCGAGATGGAGTGGCCGCCGCGCTCGGGCCGCCGCGCCGAGTTCCCCGAGATCGACCGGGCGGCCTGGTTCGATCCGGCCACCGCGCTGGACAAACTCGGAAAAGGTCAGCGCCCCTTCCTCACCCGGCTGACCGAGCTGATCGGCTGACCTCGCGTGCCCCGGGCGTTCACGGACGCGGAGTAGATTGCGGTCATGCCCAGCGACCTGCAGCTGAAGATCATGAACGCCGGTCACCGCGCCCTGCTCACGCTCACCGGCGGCCGGGTCGGCAACCGCATCTTCGGGATGCCGTCCCTCGAGCTGACCACGATCGGCCGCAAATCCGGCACGCCGCGCAAGGTGATGCTGACCGCGCCGGTCGTCGACGGTGACACCATCGTCGTGGTCGCCTCCCGCGGCGGCGATCCGACCCACCCGGCCTGGTATCTCAACCTGCGCGACAACCCCGACGTCGAGGTGTCGCTGCAGACCGGCCCGACCCGCCCGATGACGGCCCACATCGCCACCCCCGAAGAACGGGCGACACTGTGGCCCCGGGTCGTCGCGGGCTACCGGGGCTACGGCGACTACCAGACCAAGACCGACCGGGAGATCCCGCTGGTCCTCCTGACCCCGCGCACCTGATCAGACCAGGGCGGCCCGGAACTCCGTCGGGCTGCTGCCGCGCGAGCGCTTGAACGCGGCGCTGAACCCGAAGGCGTCGGAGTAGCCGACACTGGTCGCCACCTGAGCGACGCTGCGCGCGGGATCGGCGAGCAGTTCCTCGGCCTCGGCCATCCGCCATTCGGTCAGATACGTCAGCGGCGGTTCGCCGATCACCTCGGTGAACCGCTTGGCGAACAACGCCCGTGACACCGCGGCCTCGGCGGCCAGGCTCGCGACCGTCCAGCGCTGGAACGGTTTGGCGTGGATGGCTTCCAGTGCCGGACCGACCACCGGGTCGGCCATCCCGCGATACCAGGCGGGCGCGCAGTGCTGCTGTTCGGCGAGCCAGGTGCGCAGGTTGCAGACCAGCGCCCAGTCCAGCAGGCGGTCCATCATGGCCTGCGAGCCCGCGCTGTGCCGGACGGCCTCGGCGGCGGAATCCTCGAGCCAGGCGCACACATCGCTGTCGGCGGCGACCACCATCACCGGCGGCAGGGCGCGCAACAGCCGCTCGTGTCGCCTGCCCGAGGCGCGATAGGCTCCCACGATCATCGAGGTCTCCTCCGGGGCACCGGTTTCGCCGACCTCCTCGATCAATTCCTGTGTGGCACAGCTCAGATCGGCCGGTCCGAAGCCGTTCGGCACGAAGCAGGACAGTTCGTATTCCACCGGTGGGCGATCGTCGGCGGTGTCGATGTCGATGAGCCGGAACGGTTCTGCGGCCTGCACCACCGCCGTGTCGCCCGCGACGAGGCGGGTGCGCGAACCGTCGGCGAGCACCAGGGTGCCGCCACCGCGCAGGACGCACACCATGATCAGCGGCGCCCGGTCGGCGAAGTGGATCGTCCACGGCGCGCGCAGGACGGCGTGGGCCAGGACCGAGCCGTCGGCACGGATGCCACTCAGCAGTGAACTCAACGGATCCATGCCACCAGCGTAGACGAACTCCTATCAACCCGAGATGATCACCCATAGATCGTCCACGCGAATCGCGGTTGACTCGAAGACACGGGGCGCACCGCCCCACACCACGATCGAACAGGGAGCCCACCGTGTCGCAGTCGCCCATCACCACCGTGCCGACCGGCCCGACCACCACCGGGTCGCAGCAGTCCGAATCGGACACTCGCACAGCGCTTGTCGTGCTCGCCCACCACCGCGCCGACTCGCTGTCGGCCCATATCGCGCGCCGCGCGGCCGACCGGCTCACCGCCGCCGGGTACACGATCGACTTCCTGGATCTGCACGCCGAGAACTTCGACCCGCGAATGACCGTGGCAGACCAGCCCGACTGGGGCGACCGCGACAAGCGGTACTCCCCCGGGACCGAGGCGCACATGCGGCGGCTACTGACCGCCGAGGTGGTGGTCGTGGTGTTCCCGGTCTACTGGCAGAGCGTGCCCGCGACGCTCAAGGGCTGGATCGACAGCGTCTGGAACTACGGATTCGCCTACGGCCGCAGCAAGCCGCGCCTGGCGGGCAAGCGCATCCTGTGGCTGGGCCTGGCGGGTGCGACCGCGGGCGACGAGATCCTGCCCGGCATGCAGCAGTTGCTGGAAGCCCAGCTCAGCGCGGGTCTGGCCTACTACAGCGGTTTCGCCGACTCTCGCGTCGGTCTGCTTCCCGACGCCGAGGATCAGCCGCAGAGCCTGGACGCCGAAGGCAACCTGATCATCGGCGAGGCGATCAGCGGCGATGCCCGCATCGCGCACTACGCCGCGTTCGAGGCGACCGCCGAGGGCTTCGTCGACGATTTCCTGGCCGCGCAGCTGGTGAACGCCTGAGGACCGGCGATCGCGCGGTGACCGGCCCGGTCACCGCGCGATCGCGCCCGACGGCGGTCTCCCACGGCGGCTAGATGCCGGGAAGTGCGCGCAGCAGGACACCGAAGAGTTCGGTGGGCGTGCCGGATTCGGCGGCCGCCTTGTCGATGGTGCCGAGTGCGCCCGCGGTGAATTCGGCGCTCTGCTCCGGGACGTAGTTCTCCGGGTCGTCGATGCCGGGGGCGTACTGCGCGAGCATGGTCGTCATCGCCTGCAGGAACGGCGCCATCAGCGTGGCCAGGTGCGCCGCGGTGCCACCGGTGGTGCGTACCATCTTGCCGCCCTGCTGGAAGCCGGCGAACATCGAGTACATGCCGCCCAGGATCGCCAGGTCGTACATCGCCGCGGCGCCGAAATCCGCGCCGACGAACTCGGCGCGGCCGAACAGCTCCAGCACGGCGCGGAACCGCTCGAAGGCCGCGGTCGCGCCGCTGTAGAGCACGAACGCCGCCGGTCCGCCGATCATCGACGGCACGGCCATGACGCCGCCGTCGATCAGGTCGACTTCGTTGGCCAGCGCCCACGCGCCCAGCGACCGTGCCTGCTCCGGCGTGGTGGTGGTCAGGTTCACCACGGTGCGACCGCGCAGTCGCGCCGCGGCGGGCTCGACGTGTTCACGCACCGCCGGGTCGTCGAGCACGCACAGGATCACCAGATCGGCCGCCGCCATCGCCTCGGCGGAGGTCGCCGCGAGCACCGCGCCCTCGGCCACCAGCGCCTCGGCCCGCGCCGCGGTGCGGTTCCACACCGTCACCTGGTGGCCGCCGGCGAGCAGCGCCCGCGCCAGCGCCGTGCCCATCGCGCCGAGACCGAGCACCGAAACCCGCTGTGCCGTCGCCGAGTTGGTCATGTTTCCCCTTGGTTCGGAGTTCTGGTTGCCGGTCGGCAACGCACTCCTAGATTCGCCGGTAGCGCTACACTGCACAAGTACCGACTATCAAGTCCAATACTCACCAAAAAGTAAGTAAGGCGAGCATGAAGCAGCGAGAGCGTCCGTATTCCTGCGGTATCGATGCCGCGCTCGATGTCGTCGGCGGCAAGTGGAAGGCGCTGATCCTGTGGGCGTTGTCCACCGGCACCCAGCGTTTCGGCGACCTGAAGCGACTGGTCCCCGGGGTGACCGAGAAGATGCTGATCCAGCAGCTGCGCGAACTCGAGCACGACGGCATCGTCCACCGCGAGGTCTACGCGCAGGTGCCACCGAAGGTGGAGTACTCCCTCACCGAGCTCGGGGTCTCACTCAATGCGGCGCTGGTGACGCTCGGCGCGTGGGGCACCGAGCATATGGACCACATCTGCGAGGTCAAAGGCGTTCTCGCGCCGGTGCACTGACGCCCCACGATCGCGAAGAGAGGGGGCGCGACGCCCGTTCACCGACGGGCGTCGCGGAAACCTCAGGACTGGATGCCACTCCAGGTCTTGCCGGTGATGCGCTCGTAGGCCTCTTCGTACTTGCGCCGGGTCGCCTCGACCACGTCGGCGGGGATCTCCGGGCCCGGGTACTCCTTGTTCCAGCCCGTGGAGGTCGACCAGTCGCGCACGAACTGCTTGTCGAAGGAGCGCTGGGCGCGGCCCGGCTCCCACTCGTCGGCGGGCCAGAAACGCGAGGAGTCGGAGGTGAGCACCTCGTCGCCGAGGGTGAGAACGTCACCGTCCCAGCCGAATTCGACCTTGGTGTCGGCGACGATCACACCCGCCTTCGCCGCGTGCTCGGCACCGCGCGAGTAGATCTCGAGGGTGAGATCGCGCAGCCGCTCGGCCACCTCGCGACCCTCCTGGTTCACCACGTCGGCGAAGCTGATCGCCTCGTCGTGCCCCTCGGCAGCCTTGGTGGAGGGGGTGAAGATCGGCTCGGGCAGCTTGTCGCCGTCCCGCAGCCCCGGCGGCAGCGCGATACCGGACACGGTGCCCGACTGCTGGTACTCCTTGAGCCCCGACCCGGTCAGGTACCCGCGCGCGATGCACTCGACCTGGACCATCTTCAGCGGCTTGACCCGGATACCGCGCCCGGCGAACTCGGCGGGCACGTCGGTGGCCGAGACCACGTGGTTGGGAATGCCGGTGAAGTACTCGAACCACCAGTTCGACAGCTGCGTCAGCAGCGCGCCCTTCTCCGGAATCGGCGTCGGCAGCACGACGTCGTAGACCGAGACGCGGTCCGACGCGACGAGCAGCAGGGTGTCGCCGTCCTCGTAGAGGTCACGAACTTTCCCGGCGTGCACATGCTTCAACGTCGAGCCTCCGAATCCTGGGTGGGCGTACATCCTCGGTATGCAAGGACTGTACCGGCCACCCCCGGCACCGAATCCGACCTGGTCACCACGACGCGAGGGCGGTCACATTCCGATGCGGCGCGCTCTCACCCAGGCCGCGACGGCGGTCGCCGACGTGTGCCCAGCCTGGCCGTAGCCGCGCCGCGATGACGGTCGCCGGTGCGCAGCCGGACCAGCCGCGGTCGGCGGGGTTGCCGCTCAGGCGGTCGCGCGCTCGCCATCGGCGACGCGGAACGTGCGGCGGTAGGCCAGCGGGGCGACGCCGACGGCGACCTGGAAGTGCTGGCGGAGCGAGGTGCCCGTCGCGAAGCCGACGCGGCTCGCGATCTGCTCGACCGACAGATCGCTGGCCTCGAGCAGGAGCCTGGCCCTGGCGACGCGTTGCTGGGTGAGCCAGCGACCCGGACTCGTCCCCACTTCATCGACGAAGCGGCGCGCGAAGGTGCGCTGACTCATTCGCGCGTGCCCGGCCAGTTCCGCCATGGTCAGCGGAAGCTCGAGGTGTTCGAGCGCCCAGTGCCTGGTCGCGGCGGTGCTGGCCATCGCGGGATCGGGGACGGGCTGGTCGATGTACTGCGCCTGACCGCCCTCGCGCCACGGCGGCACCACGCAGCGGCGCGCCACGTGGTTGGCCACCGCGCTGCCGTGGTCGGCGCGCACGATGTGCAGGCACAGGTCGACGCCGGAGGCCGCGCCCGCCGAGGTCAGGACGTCGCCGTCGTCGACGAACAGCACGTCCGGGTCGAGCCGGACCCGGGGGAAGTGCCTGCGGAACGAGTCGGCCATGCGCCAGTGCGTGGTCGCGGGCCGCCCGTCCAGCAAACCCGCCGCCGCCAGGACGAACGCTCCGGTGCAGATCGACACGATCCGGGTGCCGGGCCGGATCCGCGCCAGCGCGCCCAGGGTCACCTCGCCGAGCCCGTGCAACGCCTCGGTGATGTCGGAGGCCGGAATCACCACCGTGTCGGCGGTCGCCAGCAGCTCGGGACCGTGCTCGACGGCGATCCGGAAGTCGGCGCAGGTCCGCACCGGCCGCCCGTCGGCCGAGCAGGTGAGTACCTCGTAGCGGTCGTCGAGGGTGCCGAAGATCCGCTGGGGCGTACCGAGTTCGAACGGGTAGACGCCGTCGAGCGCCAGGACCACCACGCGATGCATGGCACGATTCTATCGGAGGATGACAATCTTGCCATTTTCTCGCCGGGTCGCACCCGGCACCGTTGACCCCATGACCGACACCATGCGCGCCATCAGCCAGGACTCCCTCGGCGGACCCGAGGTCCTGCACGAGGTCGAACTCCCCCGCCCCCTCCCCGGTCCGAGCCAGCTGCTCGTCCGGGTGCACGCGGCCGGCCTCAACCCGACCGACTGGAAACATCGCGCGATCCCCGGATTGTTCCTGCCCGCACCGCCGTTCGTCCTCGGCTGGGACGTCTCCGGTGTCGTCGAGGCGGTCGGCTTCGGCGTCACCCTGTTCGCGCCCGGCGACGAGGTGTTCGGGATGCTGCCCTATCCGCACGGGCACGGTTCGCTGGCCGAGTACGTCGTCGGGCCCGCGCGCGCCTTCGCCCGCAAGCCCGCGGGGATCGACCACATCGTGGCCGGGGCGACCCCACTGGCCGCGCTCACCGCCTGGCAGGCGCTGGTCGACACCGCGAATCTCGAGGCGGGCCAGCGGGTGCTGATCCACGCGGCCGCGGGCGGGGTCGGCCACCTCGCGGTGCAGATTGCGAAGTCGCGGGGCGCGTATGTCATCGGGACGGCGAGCGCGCCCAAGCACGAGCACCTGCGCGCGCTGGGCGCCGACGAACTGATCGACTACCGGGAGGTCGATTTCGCGCAGGTCGTGCGCGACGTCGATGTGGTGCTCGACACGCTCGGCGAGGAGAACTCCCACCGGTCGCTGCCCACGCTGCGACCCGGCGGCCTGCTCGTCACCATCCGGGCCGGCGCCCAGGACGACCTGCGGGCCGCGGCCGCCGAGCGGGGCGTCCGGTTCGCCGCGCTGCTCGTGGAGGCCGATCACGCGGGCATGAACGCGGTCGCCGACCTGCTCGCCGCCGGCACCATCCGCCCGACCATCGCCGGGGTGTTCCCGCGGGCCGAGGCGGCGAAGGCGCACGCGATCGGCGAGACGGATCGGACGCTCGGGAAACTCGTCGTCACGATGCGCTGACCGGGCCCGCGCCGCCACCGGTGCGTGGCGGCGCCGCCGGTGCGCGCGGGCGGCGCTGCATCGGCGGGAAACTCGTGAGCGACGCCGCACGGCAAGTGGCATTGTGGACGCTGATGTGCGCACCGGTGCGAACCGGAACGCGCGAGAAGTGCCGTGTTCGTCGACGACGAAGGAGATCTATGTCCGCCCCGAATCTCACCCGCGACCAGGCGGTCGAACGCGCCGCGACGGTGGCCGTGCAGAACTATCGGATCGAACTCGACCTCACCGACCAGCCGCGCAGCGCGGGTTCGGAAGTGTCGGACACCTTCGGTTCGAAGACCACCGTCACCTTCACCGCCACCCCCGGCGCGAGCACCTTCATCGACCTGGTGGCCGCGCGGGTGCGCTCGGCCGTCCTCAACGGCACCCCGCTCGATGTGAGCGACTACGACGAGTCGACCGGCATCGCGCTGCCCGAGCTGGCCGCGACCAACGAACTCGTCGTCGAGGCCGACTGCGAGTACTCGCACACCGGCGAGGGCCTGCACCGCTTCGTCGATCCGGCCGACGACAACGTCTACCTGTACTCGCAGTTCGAGACCGCCGACGCCAAGCGGATGTTCGCCTGCTTCGACCAGCCCGACCTCAAGGCCACCTTCGACATCGTCGCCACCGCGCCCGGTGACTGGAAGGTCGTCTCCAACGGCGCCACCGCCGAGGAGCACAAGGTCGGCGCGGTCGTGCGGCACACCTTCGTGACCACCCCGAAGATGAGCACCTACCTGGTCGCCATGATCGCCGGCCCGTACGCGCGGTGGACCGACACCTACACCGACAGCCACGGCGAGATCCCGCTCGGCCTGTTCTGCCGCGCCTCGCTGGCCGAGCACATGGACGCCGAGCGCCTGTTCACCGAGACCAAGCAGGGTTTCGCCTTCTACCACGACAACTTCGGCGTGCCGTACGCCTTCGGCAAGTACGACCAGCTGTTCGTGCCGGAGTTCAACGCGGGCGCGATGGAGAACGCGGGCGCGGTCACCTTCCTCGAGGACTACGTCTTCCGGTCCAAGGTCACGCGCGCGTCCTACGAGCGCCGCGCCGAGACGGTGCTGCACGAGATGGCGCACATGTGGTTCGGTGACCTGGTCACCATGAAGTGGTGGGACGACCTGTGGCTCAACGAGTCTTTCGCCACCTTCGCCTCGGTGTTGTGCCAGGCCGAGGCCACCGAATACACCAGCGCCTGGACCACGTTCGCGAATGTGGAGAAGTCCTGGGCCTATCGCCAGGACCAGCTGCCCTCGACCCACCCGATCGCCGCCGACATCCCCGACCTGCATGCGGTGGAGGTCAACTTCGACGGCATCACCTACGCCAAGGGCGCTTCGGTGCTCAAGCAGCTCGTCGCCTATGTCGGCCTGCAGCCGTTCCTGGCCGGTCTGCGTGACTACTTCGCCGAACATGCCTACGGCAACGCCACTTTCGACGATCTGCTGGCCGCGCTGGAGAAGGCGTCGGGCCGTGACCTGTCGAGCTGGGGCGCGCAGTGGCTCAAGACCACCGGCCTCAACATCCTGCGTCCCGACTTCCTCGTCGCGCCGGACGGCACGTTCTCGAGCTTCGCCGTGGTGCAGGAGGGCGCCGAGCCCGGCGCCGGCGAGCACCGCGTGCACCGGATCGCGGTCGGCGTCTACGACGATGTCGACGGCAAGCTGGTGCGCACCCACCGCGCCGAGCTCGACCTCGACGCGACCGGACGCACCGAGGTACCCGAGCTGGCGGGCGTGGCACGCGGAAAACTGGTGCTGGTCAACGACGACGACCTCACCTACTGCTCGCTGCGTCTGGATCCCGATTCGCTCGACGTGGTCGTGCAGCGCATCGGGGACATCGCCGACTCGCTGCCGCGCACGCTGGCCTGGTCGGCGGCCTGGGAGATGACCCGTCAGGCCGAGATGAAGGCCCGCGACTTCGTCGCGCTGGTGCAGCGCGGGATCGGCGCGGAGTCCGAGATCGGCGTGGTGCAGCGCCTGCTCATGCAGGCCGCCACCGCCCTCTCCAGCTACGCCGAACCGGGATGGGCCGACCAGGAGGGTTGGCCCGGCTTCGCCGACCGGCTGCTCGAGCTGGCCGGTGCCGCCGAGGCGGGCTCGGATCACCAGCTGGCCTTCGTCAACGCGCTCACCGCGGCCGAGCTCGCACCGCGCCACACCGAGGTGCTGGCCCAGTTGCTCGACGGTGATCCGGCCGCGGCCGGTCTGGCAGGGCTGACCGTCGACACGGATCTGCGCTGGCGCATCGTCACCGCCCTGGCGGCGGCGGGCCGGATCGACGCCGACGGGATCGACGCGCCGACCATCGACGCCGAGCTGGCGGGCGATCCGACCGCGGCGGGCAAGCGCCAGGCCGCGGCGGCGGCCACCGCGCGCCCGATCGCCGAGGTGAAGGCGCAGGCCTGGAACACCGTGATGGGTGACGATTCGGTGCCCAACATCACCGCCCGCGCCATCGTCGGCGGCTTCGCGCCCGCCGGTCAGGGCGCATTGCTCGCGCCGTATGTGGACAAGTACTTCGCCGAGATCCCGGCGGTGTGGGAGCGCCGGTCGAGCGAGGTCGCCCAGACCGTCGTCGTCGGCCTGTACCCGCACTGGGCGATCAGCGAGGACGCGGTCGCCAAGGCCGACGAGTTCCTGGCGGGCGATCACCCGCCCGCCCTGTACCGCCTGGTGTCCGAGGGCCGGGCCGGCATCGAACGTTCGCTGCGCGCCAGGGAGTTCGACGCCAAGTAAGCCGGACCACCCGATGGCCCCGATCCCCCGCGGCGGATCGGGGCCATCGGCCGTTCTGCCCGCCGCCTCACGTCCCGTTGCGCTTGTGCGGCGCAGCGATTTTCGGCCACCCCGCTCTACTACGTGAAGTAGTATTCAATTCGGGGGAATTCCTCCCTGTCGACCTCGAGGGAGAAGCGGGATGGAAACTGTCGTCGTCGAACGCGTGATCGCGGCACCGATCGAGCAGGTCTTCGACTGGTGCGCCGACACCACCAACTATGAGCGCTCGCGCTGGGTGCTCCGCGACAAGCTCATCACTCCGGGGCAGGGCGCGCCCTACGGTGTCGGAGCGATCCGCCGGCACACCTGGCTGATCGGCCACTTCCACGAGCGGATCACCCGTTACGACGCACCGCGCTCGTTCGACTACGTGGTCGATCGGAGCTTCCCGCCCGCGCGACACGAGGGCGGTACCCTGACCTTCACCGCCACACCCGGCGGCACGCGGGTCGTCTGGACCACGACCTCGGAGGTCAGCGTCCCGCTGCTGGGCGGACCGGTGACCCGCCTCCTCGCCAAGCCGCTCATCGGCCGGGTCTTCGGGCAGATCCTCGACACCTGTGCCGAGGAACTCGCCGCGACACCCGCGGGCTGACTCACCGGGACGGACCGAGGCGGCGTGCGCCGATCCCGTGGATTCGCTCGCTGCTGTGAGCAGATCCGCTGGGGGCAGCAAAAGGCGCGAAACACGGTGCGGGCGAGGCACCGTGGGGACATGGCACACGACGACAAGACCCCGATGTTCAGCTGGCGGGCGCGCGAACAGCTGTTCGGGCGCCGAATCCTGGTACTGGACGGCGCGCTCGACGACGACAACGGCACCCTGCTGATCACCCAGCTCCTCACCCTGGCCGCGCAGGGCCCCGAGGCGCCGATCTCGCTGTGGATCCACTCCCCCGGCGGCTCGGTGCCCTCGATGCTCGCCATCCGCGACGTGATGCGGCTGGTCCCGTGCGAGGTCTCCACCCTCGCCCTCGGCTTGGCGTGCAGCGCCGGGCAGTTCCTGCTGTCCTCCGGCGCGCCCGGCCGCCGGTTCGCGCTACCGCACGCCCGCATCCTCATGCACCAGGGCTCGGCCGGAATCGGCGGCAGCGCCGTCGAAGTCGAGGTGCAGGCCGACGATCTGCGCTACACCGTCGACACCGTGCTCGGCCTGATCGCCGCCGACACCGGCCAGCCCTTCGATCGCGTCTACGAGGACTCCCTGCACGACCGCTGGTTCACCGCCACCCAGGCGAAGGAATACGGCTTCATCGACCACATCGTCGAATCCTTCGACCAGGTCATCCCCAACCGTCACCGCATCGGCATCACCGCGTGAGACACGCTCTCGCAGAGGAGAACCCATGACCAGCTATACGATTCCCAATGTCGTGTCCCAGCATCGCGGCGGTGAGCGGATCACCGATATCTACTCGCACCTGCTCAGCGAACGGATCGTCTATCTCGGGACACCCATCGATTCCGGGGTCGCCAACGCGCTCATCGCCCAGCTGCTGCACCTGGAATCCGACAGCCCCGGCCAGCCGATCAGCCTGTACATCAACTGCGAGGGCGGCGATCTGTCCGCCATGCTCGCCGTCTACGACACGATGAGTTTCATCAAGGCGCCCGTGCACACCACCTGTGTCGGCCAGGCCATCGCGGTCGGCGCGGTATTGCTGGCGGGGGGCGCGGCGGGGCATCGCGCGATGCTGCCGCACACCCGGATCGTGTTGCACCAGCCCGCGACTCGCGGTCAGGGCACCATTCCGGATCTGATCCTGCAGGCCGACGAGATCGTCCGGATGCGCGCGGCGATCGAGGCGATCCTGTCCAAGCACACCGGGCAGTCCCCGGAGACCCTGCGGCGCGACACCGACCGCGACCGCGTGTTCACCGCCGCGACCGCGCTCGAGTACGGCCTGGTCGACCGCGTACTGCACGAGCGGGAGTGATCGCCGGGCTGTGCGCCCGCGGGGATCGGCCCAGCCGACCCCCGCGGGATGCGGTGCGAGCACAGCCGGCGATTCAGCAACGGCTCACTGCTTTTCGATGCGATCCAGGTAGGCCCGGCGCACCCGGTCGTCGACCCGGGTGATCGCGGCGTCGTCGTTGGCGGCCTTGCGCAGGACCCGCATCACCGGCTCGGGCACCAGCCCGGCGACATCGGCCGCCAGCCCCACATACGACGGCACCGCGGTCTCGGCGGCCCTGGTCCGCACGCTGCGGACCACGGCGGCGGCGATGTCCTCGGGGTCGACGGCGGGCAGGATGCCGTAGTCGATGCCGGAGCTGAGTTCGGTGCGCACCGCCGAGGGCAGCACAGCGCTCACGCTCACGCCGGTGGAATCCATCTCCAGCCGGGTCGCCGCGGTCAGCCCCACCACGGCGTACTTGCTGGCGTTGTACACGGCCAGGCCCTTGATCGGGAACTTGCCCGCCAGCGAAGCGACGTTCACGACGTGGCCGTAGCCGCGCGCCACCATTCCGGGCAGCGCCAGCCGCATCCCGTGGATGACGCCGTAGACGTTGACCTCCATGGTGAGCTGGTCGATCCGGTCGGACTGGTCCAGAAAGGCGCCGTTGGGCATCACGCCGGCATTGTTCACCAGTACGTCGAGCGGTCCGCCGCGCCACTTCTCGGCGGCGGCGAGGAAGGCCGCGTACGAGGCCTTGTCGGTGACGTCGAGGACATGGCCCAGCGCTCGATCGCCGAGGCCCTCGGCAGCCTGCACCGCCAGCGCCTCGTCGAGGTCACCGAGCGCGACATAGGCGCCCTTGGCAGCGAAGGCCGCGGCGGTGGCCAGACCGATGCCGCGCGCGGCGCCGGTGATGGCGACCAGCGCGCCGTTCAGATCGATCCGTGGGTAGCTCATGCCGGTACCGCCATCTCGTCGTCGTGGGTGATGCTGAAGTCGTCGGGGTCGAAGGCGCTGACCCGGCGGGTCAGTTCGCCGGTGGACCAGGGCCAGCTGAAACTGTTGCGGCCGTTGGCATCCAGGTAGTAGCTCTGGCAGCCACCCGCGTTGTAGACGGTGCCGGTCAGCGCCGCCTGCACCTGCTCGACGTAGCGGGCCTGCACCTCGGGACGCACGTCCAGGACCGCCCAGCCGCGGCGCCGGGCGCTCGCGATCGCCGAGACCAGGAAGTCGACCTGGGCCTCCAGGATCGCGAAGGCCGAGGAATGGCCGGTGCCCAGACTCGGGCCGAGCACGGTGAACGCGTTGGGGAAGCCGGTGGTGACCGTGCCGAGGTAGGCCTCGGGCGAGCCCTGCCAGTGCTCGGCCATGGTGCGGCCGTCGGCGCCGCGCACGATGTCGGCCAGCGGGGTGTCGAGGATGTGGAAGCCGGTGCCGAGGATGACGGCGTCGACCTCGGCGGTGCTGCCGTCGGCGCCGTGCACGGTGCTGCCGCGGAACTCGGCGACGGCGGTGGCGTGCACGTCGACGTTGTCCTTGGTCAGCGACTGGAGGTAGCTGTTGGAGAACAGGATTCGCTTACAGCCGAGCAGGTAGTCGGGGGTGAGCTTGGCGCGCAGCCGCGGGTCACGCACCACCGCGCGCAGATACGCCGAGCCGACCTTCTGCACGGTCTGCATCAGCGGCCGCGGGTTGCGGAACGCCACGCCGAGGGCTTCCATCAGCCCGTACTCGACCGAACGCAAGGCCTTGTGCGCGAACGGCAAGCGCCGCATCACCCGCTTCTCGATGGCGGGCACCGGGTGGTCCAGCTTGGGCAGCACCCACTGCGCGGTGCGCTGGAACAGGTGCAGCTCGGCGACGTCGGGCTGGATGGCGGGCACGAACTGCACCGCCGAGGCGCCGGTCCCCACCACCGCGACGCGCTTGCCGCGCAGGTCGTAGTCGTGGTTCCAGCGCGCGGAGTGGAACACCTCGCCGGGGAACTCGGCCAGGCCGGGGATCTCGGGAACGCGCGGCTCGTTCCACGGCCCGGCGGCCGAGACGACGAAGCGGGCGGTCAGCTCGCCGGTGCTGGTGTCCAGGCGCCACCGGCGGTCGGTGTCATCCCAGCTGGCGCCGAGCACTTCCACCCCGAAGCGGGTACGGGCGGGCAAGCCGTTGTCGCGGGCCACCCCGTCGACGTAGGCGAGGATCTCGGGCTGGGTCGCGAACAGCCGCGACCATTCGCTGTTGGGCGCGAAGGAGAACGAGTACAGGCCCGAGGGCACGTCGCAGGCGCAGCCCGGATAGGTGTTGGCGCGCCAGGTGCCGCCGAAGGTCTCGGCCTTCTCGAGGATGACGACATCCTCCACGCCCGCCTCGGCGAGCTTGACGGCGGCGCAGATGCCCGAGATGCCCGCACCGATCACGACCACTTCGTGGTGACTCATACGATTTCTCCTTCGACGACAGCGGTCCGGATCGCCTCGGCGACCCGGGCGGGGACGGCTCGGCGGGCGGCGGCCAGGGTGGCCGGGCGCCGGGCGGAGTCCATGAAGTTCGGGCCCATGGCCGCGAGTTCGGCGGGACCGGGTTCGACCCGGATCACCCGGGTGCCCGCAGCGCGCAACAGTGCCACCTCGCGGTCGAGGCCGCGGGTCATCTGAGCGCGCAGGAGGCGCTCGAGGCGGCTCAGGCCGGTCGCGGACGCACCGCCCTCGGTGGTCATCGGCGCGACGACCACCACCTCGTCGAGGTCGAGGGGGGCCAGCAGATCGGCCGACACCGAGGACACCGCGCCGCCGTCGACGAAGGCGCGCCCGCGCACCGGCACCGGCGGGAACCAGCCGGGGATGGCCCAGGAGGCGGCGATGGCCGTGCCGAGGTCGACGGTCGGCGCGCTCGGGGATCCGAAGGCGACCCGCTCGCCCGTGCGGGGGTCGGCGGCGACCAGCCAGGTCGCCGGGTGGTCGACCCAGCCGCCGCGCGGGGTCAGCGCCCGGCCGAACGCGCGCAGCCAGTCGGCGTCGCCACGCCCCTTCGGCAGCAGTCCGGCCAGCGCGGTGTACACCGAGCCGCTGCGCATACCGGCGCCGACCAGCCCGAGGCCGGGCAGTCCGAGGGCGGGTACCGGCGGCGTCATGCCGGGATCCACGGCCACGTGGTCGGCGAGGACCGGATCCGCGCCGGGCGCGCCGTCGAGAGCGGCGAGCAGATCGCCGGGGGTCCGGCCGGAGCCGAGCGCGGCGACGATCTCCGCGCCCGCGGAGGTGCCGATCAGTACGTCGGCGGTGCGGACATCCCAGCCGAGCGCCTGTTCGACGGCGTCGAGGGCGACCGCGGTCCAGGCGAAACCGAGGATGCCGCCGCATCCGATGGCGAGGCCACGTCGTGTAGTCATAACTCGGATACTAACGGTATTCGAATTCCAGCGGTACCCCAGATTTGCTAGACTGGGTCCGTGGCCGCCCGGATGACGCGTAAGGAATCGCACGCACAGACCCGCGAACGACTGGTCGAGACCGCCAAGCGGCTGTTCCTCGCCGACGGCTACAACGTGACCTCCCTCGAGAAGGTGGCCGCCGAGGCCGGCTTCTCCAAGGGCGCCGTCTACTCGAACTTCGCCACCAAGCACGAACTCGGCCTGGCCGTGATCGACGTCGTGCACGTCGAGCGCGCGGAATCCCTCGCCGCGGCGGTGCTGACCGGCGATTCCATGGCGGAGCGGATCGAACGCTTCGCGCGCTGGGCCGACGAGAACATCGGTGATGTCGGCTGGACCGCGCTCGAAGTCGAATTCGCCACCAGCACCCGGCACATGCCCGAGGTGCGCACCGAACTGGCCGAGCGCAGGCGGTCGATGACCGCGGTGCTCGGCTCACTGATCCAGGTCCAGGCCGACGAGATGGGCTTCGAGCTGCCCATTTCGGCCGACGATGCCGCCGTGCAGCTGCTCTCGCTGGGTATCGGTCTCGGCGTGCAGCGCGCGATCGATCCCGAGATGCCGGTCAGCGCGCTGGTCGACCTGCTGCGCGGCCTGCTCGCATCCGTCCTGACGGCGTAACCGTCCGGCTCAGGCCGCCAGCAGGACGGCGTTGGGGGCGAACGAGTTCTGCGCGGACGCGGGCCGAACGGGCGTGGCGATGCTGCGGTCGCCGCCGACCACCACGGCCCGGGCCGGGACCCGGCCGCGCATGGCTTCGGCCACCTGGCCGACCAGCTCGCTCAGCGAGGTGCCGAGCGCGCCGGCCAGCGCCGCGATCATCTCACTGGAGGGTTCCTTGCGGCCGCGCTCGACCTCCGACAGGTACTGCGGCGAGATGCCCGCGCGCCCCGCGGTGTCGACCAGCGTCGAGCGCTGCTCGAGCCGCAGGCTCCGCAACCGCTCACCGAGGGCTTCGCGCCACAACGGTTCGGGGCGCGGCCGCCTTTCGCCGCGTCCGCCCGGAATCACCCGCAACCCGTTGTGTTCGCCCATACGTCGAGCGTAGGGACGCCGGTCCCGACACACCCGGTTCTTCTGCTGTGGGCGTAACTCAGCGGGTGATGCCGAAGCGGGTGTCCACCCAGCCGAGCGCGTCGGCGAACCCGGCGGCGACGATGCCGCTGTGGTCGACGTCGTCGTACTTGCGGTAGTCGACGGACTGGCCGTTGAGCTGCTGTTCGGCCACCATCGCGTCGGTCGACTTCAGCGGCACCGTCAGGTCGGAGCGTCCCTGCAGGACCAGCACCGGTGCCGCGAACCGCAATCCGCTGGGATCGTTGTCGTCGAGGACTCGCAGCAGGCCGGACGGATCGCCGTCCTCGGTGAACACGTCCTTCGCCGAGAGCCCACCCCACCTGCTCCGATCCCGCAGTCCCGCGGTGCATTCGGAGTCCGCGAGCGGCAGCAACGAGACCGCGCGGCCGGTGAGGAACCGGCCGGGATCGACATCGGTGACGGTCTGCGCGCCACGCACCAGCAGGGGCACATACAGCGAGATGTCACCGGTGCCGAGCTTGCCCAGCGGATTCGACACCGCCCACTTCGCCATCCTGACCTGTTCGCCGAGATGGGAGGCGGGGGCCAGCGCGACCGCGCCGAGCAGTGGCGCGCCCGGCGCCCACGCCCCAGCCGCGCTCGCGGCGAACAAGGCGGCGTGCCCGCCCTGCGAATGCCCCATCGCCACCCAGCGCGCGCCCACGGTCTTGTCGACTTCTCGTGCGGCCGTGGCGATATCGCTCATCGCCCGCTGTTCGGTCTCGCCGATCAGATAGCCGTGGTCGCCCGGCGTGCCCAGGCCCTGATAATCGGTCCTGGCCACGGCGTAGCCCTTGGCGACCCAGCGCGCCTGTTCGTCCTTGCCCGGCGAGGACCCCTCGGCGCGCGAGGGCGCGCACACATCGGCGACCCCGTTGGTGCCCGGCGCCCAGGACAGCAACGGCCAGCCGCTCGCGGGCGGTGTCCCCTCCGGCACGGCGAGCGTGCCCGAGACCGCCACGGGCTTGCCCTGCGCGTCGACCGATCGATACAGCACCAGGAAGTTCCTGGCTCCCGGCACCGCCTGCGAACCGGTGACGGGCTGGGTCCGGATCACCGAGCCGTGCGGTCCCGGAATCGATTCCGCCGGGGGCGAATAGAAGTCGGACCGGGGAGTGCCCGCGACCTCGGTCACGCTCGCCGTGTCCTGCCCACAGGCCGCCGCCGTCACGGCCAGACAGGCCACCGCGGCGGCCGTGATCACCCGAGCGATTCCTGTCCGCATGTTCCCCCCACGTGCCACCGAACGGCCGCCACGCGCGGCCGGTAAACCGCCGATCAGGGTACTCGATGCCGCGGGGACGGCCGGGAGGCCCGGCCGTCCCCCGGACTCAGCGCAGCACCCGGCCGAGGAAGTCGCGGATCAGCGCCGCGATCTCCGGTCCGTGCGACTCCAGCGCGAAATGACCGGCGTCGAGCAGGTGCAGTTCCGCGTCGGGCAGATCGCGCAGGTAGGCACGGGCACCGTCGGCGCCGAAGATCTCGTCGTGCTCACCCCAGGCGATCAGCGTCGGCGGCTGATGCTCGGCGAAGTACTTCTGGAACGCGGGGTAGCCGTCGAGGTTGTTCTTGTAGTCGAAGAACAGTTGCAGCTGGATCTCCTTGTTGCCGGGGCGATCCAGGTAGGCCTGGTCGAGGGTCCACGTGTCCGGGCTGACCAACGCCAGCCGATCGGCCGGAACACCGTGTGTGTACTGCCATTTGGTGGCGTCGAGCTCGAGCAGCTTGCGCACCTCGGGTTCGTGGGTGACGCGGTCGTTCGCGTGCGCGAACAGCACCTCCCAGAACGGCGTGAAGCCCTCCATGTAGGCGTTGCCGCTCTGGGTGATGATGGCGGTGATCCGCTCCGGGTGGCGCGAGGCGATGCGCAGGCCGATGGGGGCGCCGTAGTCCTGGATGTAGATCGCGAAGCGCTCGATACCGAGGGTGTCGAGCAATTCCAGGGTGATGTCGGTCAGCGAGTCGAAGGTGTAGTCGAAGTCCTCGACGCTCGGGGCGCCCGACTGGCCGAACCCGAGATGGTCGGGCGCGATCACGTAGTAGTCGTCGGCGAGAGCCGGGATCAGGTTGCGGAACATGGCCGAGCTGCTCGGGAAGCCGTGCAGCAGTAGCAGGGTGGGGTTTTCCGGGTTGCCCGCCGCGCGATAGAAGACGGTCTGCCCCTGGATCTGGACGGTGTTGTGGCTGATCTGGCTCATGCTGGATCTCTCTTTTTCGATGGGTGTGATTACTCGGACCAGGTGGAGTTCTGGACGGCCTCGACGAAGTCGCCGCGCCGGAAGCCGGGGACGCAATGTGCCGGCACGTCGGCTTTCACGTTGCCGAAGGTGGTGTCGGGGCGGTCGCGGATGCCTCGGTGAAGGCGGCGAGGATCTGTCGGCGCCGTCGATCTCGAAACGCTGGTTGCCGGAGCGGTAGCGCCGGGTCTGGCCCAGGTCGTGGAACATGGCGCAGACGTAGCGGATCTCGGGGTCGTAGCTCGGGCCGGACGCCGCCCCGCGCAGCGCGCCGAAGTAGTAGACGCGGCGGGGGTTGGTGGTAGATCAGCGGACTCGCCGCGGCGCGGACCAGCTCGGTGGCCTCGGCCACCAGCGCCGAATCCGGGATCGCCGGAAGCTCGGTCATCGGGTGTTCCTTTCAGACGGTGACCGGTTCGCGGTGGCGGACCGGAGTGATCAGTGCGGCGGCGGCGACGGTGAACACCAGGCCGAGCGCGAAATAGCCGCGGTAACTGTCGGTGAGGGCGTGCACGACGGTGGCCACGCCGAGGCCGGCGGCGGCGGCCAGCTGGTGGATCACCCAGGCGGGGGCGAGCGTGCGGCCCATCCGCGCCGGGTCGAGGCCGCGCGACAGGATGGCCATGGTCAGTGGGATGACCGGGAACGAGGCGATGCCGAACAGCACGGCCACCACGACCAGCACCTGGGGCCCGGGCACGAACAGAGCGGGCAGCAGGGCGGCCAGGCGTACCGAATACAGCACCCGGAGCAGCGATTCCGGCGGGTAGCGGCGCAACAGTCGCACCATCGCCGCCGAGGTGAGCCCGGCCGCCAGGGCGGCCAGCGCCACCAGCCTGCCCGCACCCGCCACCGACCAGCCCTGCTCCACGGCGTGTTTGGGCAGCATCAGCACCACCACGTACAGGGTCGCCGCGTGTAAACCGAACGACACCAGCACTTTCCATCGATCGGCCAGCGACTCCCCCGCACCGGCGCTGGTCGCCGCCCGCTGATCCGTGGGCAGCAGCACCCACAGCGCGGCGGTGGCGGCCAGCCCGATCGCGCCCAGCAGCGCGAAGGTGGCGCGCACCCCGATCGGCTCGAACAGCGCCGTGGCCGCCCATGGCGTGATCAGCTGTCCCAGGTTGATGCCGATCGCGGCCCGCGCCATGGCGGGTCCGGCCTGCGGGCCGTGCGCGCGGCCGAGCAGCGTCGTCACGGTCAGCGTCGACGACGACGCGAAGCCGAGTCCGCCCAGCACCATGTACGCCGCGACGAACTGCCAGGTCTCGGTGACGGTGGCCAGCACCAGATAGCTGCTCGAGATCAGGGTGAGCCCGCCGATCAGCACGAGCTTGGGCCCGAACAGATCCAGCAGCCTGCCGATGCCCTGCTGCGCCAGCCCGGTGACCGTGGTGCCCAGCGCGGCGGCGACGGCCAGTGCCGTCGCCGAGACGCCGTAGGCCGCGGCCGTCGGGGCGAAGAACACGCCCATCGTGAAGTTCAGCCCGAACGACACGGTCATCGCCGCGAGTCCGGCCCAGGCGAGATGTTCACGTCGCATGTCGGTCACCTCCTTTCCGTGTGTAGCCGGGCGATCTCGCCCTCGAGTTCGGCGATCCGATCGCGCAGGACCTGCATCGCCTCGGCGACCGCCGCGCGTGGATACAGCGGCGGAATGTGCTGACGGCAGTTCCAGTCGAACGCCTCGATGTCGATCAACACCGCGCGCTCGAGCTGCGCGCGATACCCCTCGACCGCCAGCGAGGCGACCAGGTCCGGATCGTCGGCGGCTTCGACCACTCGCGCCCGGCCGAAGATCTTCATCCGCGCCTGCGCGGCGTAGTCCATGAGGAACAGCGAGACCCGGTCGTCGTGGTCGAGATTGCCGCGGCTGATGTATTGCTTGTTGCCACGGAAGTCGGCGAAACCCAACGTGCGATCACCGAGCACCTTCAGCAATCCCGGTGCGCCACCGCGATGCTGGATGTACGGCCAGCCGGTCTCACCGACCGTGGCCAGGTAGAAGCTGTCCCGCTCGCCGATGAACCAGGCCTCGTCGGGCCCGATCCGGTCGGCGACCTCGGGCACCTGCGCCATCCGCTCGTAGCTGCGCAGACTGCCGTGCGCGCGCTGGTGCTCGCGCACCAGCGGAGTGAACGCGACCTGCGCGTAGTGCCCGGTCACGACTACCCCTTCGCCCGCTCGATCTTCCCGGCGAGCGCGGCGAGCAGGCTCTGGAGCAGGTCGATGGTGGTCTCGTCGACCAGGTTGCCCGCGTCGTCGAACCGCTCGTGCGACCGGAAGGCGATCACCTCCGGCTTGACCACCACATCGCTCTCGGTCCAGACGAAGACCTGCCGCAACGCCAGTTGCGCTCGGACCGAACCGAATTGGGTGGGCGCGGCGCCCATGATCGCGACCGGCTTGCGCAGCAGCGGCAGCCCTTCGGTCCTGGTCCAGTCGGTGCTGACCCAGTCGATGGCGTTCTTGAGCACACCGGGGATCGAGTAGTTGAACTCCGGCGTCGCGATCAGCACGCCGTCGGCGGCGGCGATGCGGCGGCGCAGGTCGGCCACCGCGGCGGGTCGCTGGTCGGGCGTATCCAGATCCTGGTCGTAGGGCGGGATCGCCCGGAGCCCGTCGTAGATCTCGATGTCGAGGCCGGCGCCGAATTTCTGGGCGGCGCGCAGCAGGGCGGTGTTGTGCGAGTCGGCGCGCAGGCTGCCCGACAGCGCGAGGACGGTGTGGTTGGTCATGGGCTCGCTCTTCTGGGTCGTGCGGATGGGATCCGTTGTTCTAACCAGTCATCGATACTTTAAAGGTTAGTTCGGGCCTCGTTGATTCCCGGTTCGGGAAAAAATCTCGGATTCAACGACGGAGCGCCTTCGTGGCGTACTCAGAACCTATGGCGCGGGCGCGGTATCGACGGCGGACCACCGGCGCCGCGCGGCGGACATTCCACGCCAGATCGTCCAGCTGGAAGGGTTCGCACTTCGGTTGCCCGCGAACGGTTGTCGTCGACTAACATCCGCTGGTGATCGACAGCACCATCCCGGTACGCACCGCCCGGCTGATCCGGGCGACCGCCCGGGGTGTCGGGGTCACCGAGGCCGAGCTGCGTCATCTGCCCGGCCCCGACCCCGCGGACATCGCCGATGGCCTGGCCCGCATTCCCACCGAGTCGACCTGGCGCATCTGGGAACTCACCGAGGCGATCGGCGGTCCCGGTGCCGGACTCCGGGCGGGAGCCGCGGCCGATCGTGGGCAGTTGCTCGAGTGGGACTACCTGTTCACCAGCGCACCCACCCTGGCCGAGAGCGTCCGCATCGCGTTCGACCTGCGCGCCCTGGTGACCGATCCGGGTGTCGGCTGGTCCGTGCGCGAGGACGGCCGCCTGCTGGTCCTGCGGTTCGACGCGATCGAGCCCGACCCGCTACTGGCCCCGGTCGAGGACTTCATCCTCTCCACCGTGCTGCGGCGAATGCGCGAGGCCACCCGGACGGCGATCACGCCGGTCCACGTCGCGCTCCGCAGGCGCGCACCCGCCACCCGGCAGCACCTCGTCGATCTCTTCGGCACCCAACGCATCGATTTCGGCGCCCCGCACGCCCAGCTGACCTTCCTCGACGTCGCCGACCTGCCCACCGGCACCGATCCGCAGCTGGGCGCCCTGGTCCGGCACCACGCCGAGCTCGCCCTCGCCGGCTCCTGCCCCGTCCCCACCGATCAGGAGGCGCTGCGCGCCGCGATCCTCGACGAACTCGCCACGGGCGAGCTCACCCTTCCCGCCGTCGCCGCTCGTTTCGCCGCCAGTCCGCGCACCTTCCAGCGCCGCCTCGCCGCGGCGGGCACCACCTGGCGCGACGAAGTCGACGCCGCCCGCCGCGACCGCGCCGAACGTCTGCTGCGCGAGTCCGACCTCCCCGTCCAATCCATCGCCGCCCGCCTGGGCTACACCGATGCTCGCGCCCTGCGCCGTTCCTTCCACCGCTGGACCGGCCACAGCCCCGATGCCTTCCGCCGGGCGGCCGGCCCCGCAAACACGAACGGCGCGTTCACCCTCGGGTGAACGCGCCGTTCGGCGGGAAACGAACTAGCGGCCGATGGCCGCGGCCATCACGCGGACGGCGGAGATCAGGCCGTCGATCAGGTTGCCCTGACGGAACGACGCCAGCGCGGCGGTGACACCCAGCTGGCAGATGCGATCGTTGGCGCGCTCGGCGACGTGCGCACCGGAGCGCACCTCGATGGCGCCCTGGTTCGGCGAGACCGCGATGAGCACCGAGTCGGCCGCCTCGGGGGTGTTCGGCAGGACCGCGTCGGCGCCGGCCGCCGGGTCGTTGCCGAGATCGCCGAGGTAGATGTTGAAGCGGACCTTGGTCGCGCGGGTCGCCTCGGTGAGGGCGTTGTCGAGCATGACGCGCTCACGGTCGGTGAAAGGCACCTCGTCGAAGACGGTGCCCGGCTCGTGCACGCCCGAGACGCGACCGCTGCTGGTCAGTGCGAATCCGTGCGGCAGGTCGGCCTCGACCACCGCGGGCCACTTAGAACTTGCCACTTGCCCGGCCTCCGATCAGCTCCGCGTTCGCGGCTTCGAGAGCCGCATGGCTGCCATGCGACTCGGCGGTGTGGTGACCCGCCGCGGCGGTCACCTCGTCGGTAGCACTCCACAGCACCGGCGAGTGGGTCCACTTCTGCCCGAGCGCGAAGTGGGCCGGCTTCTCACCGGGGAATGGCTTACCGAGATAGGACAAACCCGCGATCGCGAAGTAGATCGCGGCCGGGATGCCGACGAAGATCAGCACTGTCTCGAGAATGCTCACGGTCCAACGGTAGACGATGCTCTGTAGTAGTTCATCCTCCGGCACTCCCGAAACCGCGTGTCCACCCTCCTCAGACCAGCCAGGCCGCCGCGTTCGCGGGCAGCCGGTCGTCGGCGACGGGGGCGCTGGCCAGCAGCACCTCCCCCGGCGGCAGCTGGATCGGCCCGTCGGAGGCGTTGAGGACACAGATCAGTCCACCCGGCCTGCGGAAGGCCAGGCATCCGTCCGGGCTGCCGTACCACTCGATCCGGTCACCCGCGAATTCCGGCCGTGTGCCACGCAGATCGATCGCCAGCCGGTACAGCGACAGCGTCGAATGCAGGGTCTCCAGTTGGGCTTCCACCGTGCGGTCGGCCCAGTCGGCCGGGATCGGCAGCCACGGCGTGCCCGTGGTGAAGCCGAACGGGGTGGTCGAGCCCTCCCACGGGATCGGCACCCGGCAGCCGTCGCGCCCGCGTTCGGTGTGGCCCGAGCGCTCCCACACCGGGTCCCGCAACGCGTCCTCGGGCAGATCGTCGACGTTGGGCAGGCCGAGTTCGGCGCCGTTGTAGACGAACACCGCCCCGGGCAGCGCCAGCTCGACCATCGTCATCGCCCGCGCCCGCGCGACCCCGATCCGGCCGCCGCCGTAGCGGGTGACCTCGCGTTCGATGTCATGGTTGGACAGCGTCCAGGTCGGCGGGGCGCCGACGCCGCTCACCGCGTCGAGGGAGTGCGTGATCGCCTCGCGCACACCCTCGGCGGTGTAGGGGGTCTCGGCCAGGCGGAAGTTGAACGCCAGGTGCAGTTCGTCCGGGCGCACGTACTCGCCGAAGCGGGTGTTGTCGTCGACCCATACCTCGCCGATCGACACCGCGTGCGGGTAGTCGTCGAGGACCGCGCGGATGCGGCGGTGGATGGCGTGCACGCCCGGGTTGTTGAAGCGGGGATCGTCGTCGTCGTGGACCAGCATCTTGGTCTCGACCTTCGCCATGTCGGGCAGGCCGTCGGGCTTGGCCATCCCGTGCGCGACATCGATCCGGAAGCCGTCGACCCCGCGGTCGAGCCAGAACCGCAGCGTCTTCTCGAAATCGGCGGCGACCTCGGGATTCTCCCAGTTCAGGTCCGGCTGTTCCGGCGCGAAGATGTGCAGGTACCACTGGCCCGGGGTGCCGTCGGGCTCGGTGACCCTGGTCCAGGCCGGGCCGCCGAAGATGCTCGGCCAGTTGTTCGGCGGCTCGGCCCCGTCGGGGCCGCGGCCGTCCCGGAACAGATAGCGGGCCCGCTCGGGGCTGCCCGGCGCGGCCTCCAGGGCCGCGGTGAACCACGGGTGCTCGACGCTGGTGTGATTGGGCACCAGGTCCATCGTCACCTTGATCTCGCGGTCGTGTGCCTCGGCGATCAGCTCGTCGAACGCGGCCAGCCCGCCGAAGAGCGGGTCGATGTCGCGCGGGTCGGCCACGTCGTATCCGCCGTCGGCCTGCGGCGAACGCATCACCGGACAGATCCACAGCGCGTCGACGCCCAGTAACTCCAGGTAGCCCATCTTCTCGCGAACGCCGCCCAGATCGCCGACACCGTCACCGTCGGAGTCGGCGAACGAACGTGGGTAGACCTGATAGAACACGGCGGTTGTCCACCACGGAGCGGTGCTGTTTTCCCCCGGCACCGGCGAGGCAGGTGTCTGTGTCACAACCGCAATATTGCCAAAGATTGCCCGGGATATTCCTACGGCGCGAGACTTTCTTCGAATCTGGCAAATCGCCAGCGTTCGCCACGCCGGAGCGAAACATCGGGGTAAACCTCGGCATCGACCCGAAACCGCGGCGCCACCTGCCGGTCATCAGCGAACGCGGGGCACCCTTCCCCTCACCCGGGCGCGTTCTGCAGCGAGGCGGCCGCCATCTGGAAGTAGTCCATCAGCTGCTTGCGGTGCGCGTCGTCCAGGATCGATGGCTCGATCTCCCCGACCGCGATCGTCATGCACCGCAGCCACGCGTCACGCTCGAGCGGGCCGACGACGAACGGGTTGTGCCGCATCCGCAGCCGCGGGTGCCCACGCTCGTCGGAGTAGGTCCGCGGCCCGCCCCAGTACTGCTCGAGGAACATCCGCAGCCGACGCTCGGCGGGGCCCAGATCCTCCTCCGGATACAGTGGGCGCAGGATCTCATCGGCAGCGACCTCGCGATAGAACACGGACACGATGCGGCGGAACGTCTCGGCGCCACCCACCGCTTCGTAGAACGAGGTCGTTGTCTGCTCACCTGAAGTCACGGCGTCCATTGTGCCCCGATGACCGGGCACGCGACGCGGCGGCAGCCGCGCATCACGAACGCGTGGCCCTTCAACCACAGTTCACCCGAAAGTTTGAAAAATAGCCGTGCAATACCGGCGGAACCATGGTCAACTGGGGGGCAGTATCGGCCCCAGATACCACATGATCCTGCCAATCATGAAATTGAGGTCAAGATGAAGCAGCGACCAGGCGCCCGGTCACACGAGGCGCGCGCGCACCGACAACTCCAGCCCGCCGACGTCCACAATCGTGGCTCGGGGGCTATCCCGCTGCATATCTTGTCCGATCACCATCCGGGCGCACACGGTCATCACGACCTGCCGCATCACCCCGCGCCATTGCATCTTGCCGGAGACCACGACGCCGCCGCGTGGCGCAAACGCCGGGTCCTCCTCCTCAACGCCACCTACGAACCGCTCACCGCGCTGTCCGCGCGCCGTGCCGTCGTCCTGCTGATCTGCGCCAAAGCCGACGCGGTCCACGACAACCCCGAAGCCCCGGTCCTGCACTCGGCAGGCGCCGAAGTGGCGATTCCCTCCGTCATCCGGCTGCGCACCTACGTGCGCGTGCCCTACCGCGCCCGGGTGCCGATGACCCGCGCCGCGCTCATGCACCGCGACCGCTATCGCTGCGGCTACTGCGGCGGCAAGGCCGAGACCATCGACCACGTGATCCCGCGCAGCCGCGGCGGCGAGCACTCGTGGGAGAACTGCGTCGCCAGCTGCGCCCCCTGCAATCACCGCAAGGCCGACAAGATGCTCACCGAGCTCGGCTGGACGCTGCGCCACCCCCTGGTCTCCCCCAAGGGACCGCACTGGCGGCTGCTGTCCACCACCGCCGACCTGGATCCGATCTGGTTGCAGTATCTCGGCGAAGGAGCCGCCTGAGTCAGGGGCTCTCGATGACCATCGAGGCCCAGGTCCCCGGTTCCAGCGCCTCGAAGATGTGCGGAAGATCGCCCAGGTAGCGGACGTAATCGCCGGGGCCGATCTCGATGGGCTCGTCCGCCGGGCCGACCAGCGCGCGCCCGGCGGCCAGCACCACGTGCTCGACCACGCCCGGGTTGTGCGGATCGGAGCGGCGGGTATGGCCGGGTTCGGCCGCGATCCGGTAGACATCGCAGCGCGTGTGTGACTGTCCCGCTGCGAGCAAGGTCACTCGATAGTCCGCGTCGGCCGATGGCACCGGCGCGCCCTCGTCGGCGCGGATCACCTGGACATTGGGCCGGGGCGGGTCGAGCAGCCGCGAGAACGGCATCTCCAGCGCGACGCACAGCGCCCACAGGGTTTCCAGACTGGGATTGCCGGTGCCCGATTCCAGTTGCGACAGTGTCGATTTCGCGACGCCGGCCCGGCTCGCGACCTCGGTCAGCGACAAACCAGCGCGCGCGCGTTCGCGGCGCAGCGATGCCGCGATTACCGCTTGGGGTGGTCCGGTCACCGGGTCCTGCCGGTCCATCAACGCCTCCTGGGAGCTGGCGATTTCGCGTTGACTTTACCCACCTGTCGCGTTCAATATGAGAAACATGCGTTCGATATGGCGAACACTCGATCGGCGAACCGTCACCGCCGTGGCCGCGGCCTGCCTGGCCGTCGGCCTCTTCGGCGTGTCCTACGGCGCATCGACGATCGCGGCCGGGTTCCCGGTCTGGATGCCGATCGTGATGGCGGTGACGGTGCTGGCCGGCGGGTCCGAGCTGCTGTTCTTCGGCATCGTCGCGGCGGGCGGTAGCCCGCTCGCCGCCGTCGTCGCCGGACTGCTGCTCAATGCCCGGCACCTGCCCTACGGCCTGTCGGCGCCGGAGGTCTTCGGCCACGGCTGGAAGCGGGTGCTCGGCATCCACGTGCTCAACGACGAGTCGGTGGCGTTCGCGACCGCGCCCGGCGACCAGGAGCGCAAGCGCGCCGCCTACTGGGCCTGCGGCATCGGCGTCGCCCTGAGCTGGCCGCTGGGCGCGACCCTCGGCGCCGCCCTGGGTTCGCTCGTCCCCGACACCTCGGCTCTCGGTCTCGACGCGGTGTTCCCGGTGATCCTGCTCGCGCTCATCCTGCCCGCCCTGCGCGACCGCGCCACCCTGCGCCCGGTCCTGGTCGGCGCCGCACTCGCGGTCGCGGCCGCCCCGTTCGTCCCGGCGGGCCTGCCGGTGCTGATCGCTCTGCTCGGCTTGGTGTTCGCGCTGCGGCCACCGGAGCAGACCGAGAGCCCGGCGGCGCAGCCATGCTGACCTCGGCCGTTCGGCCCGGGCACGCCGATGCGCGGTCGATACCCGCCCGGTCGATCCCCGCGCGTCCCGGCCGCGCGCTCGGATCGCCGAGGGTCGTGCCGACCTGTGCGACCGGCCGGACTCGGCCCGTCTCCCAGCGGCGGTGCCCGTCGTGAACACCCCCTACCTGCTGCCCGCGATGCTCACGCTCGCCGCGGGCACCTACGCGCTGCGGTGGACCGGCCCGGCTCTTCGGCATCGACTTCGCCTGTCGCCCAGGATGATCCATCTTCTCGATACCGGCGCGCTGATTCTGCTCGCGGCGCTGGTCGCGACCGCCACCCTCCCGACCGGGTCCGGCGAACTCGGCATCGCCCTGCCCGCCGGAGTGACGGTCGGGGGCCTCCTCGCGTGGCGCCGTGCGCCGCTGCTCGTCACCGTGCTCGCCGCGGCGGCGACAACCGCCCTCCTCCGACTGGCCGGCGTGCACTGACGCGGCGCCGTCACCCTGTGCTCGACGACCGTGATGCGGCGACTCGCGAGCGTCCACCGACCTGATCGTCACACTGCCGTCGAGTCATGGTCGGCACGGGCCGGCTCGCGCCGCTGCTGGCCACCGTCCCCGAGATTACGGACACGCGCACGTCGACCATCCTGTTCCGGCGCCGCGCGCGCGACCTCGTTGTCGCCGGGAGATGTCCGACCCCACTGGCACCATGTCGCCCGTGACCACGAGCGAACGACCGATGCCGCCCCTGAACGCCGACGAGCGCGCGACCACGGAGGCGTGGCTCGACTTCTACCGCGCGACGCTGGCGCTCAAGTGCCAGGGCCTCGACGACGCCCAGTTGCGCACCGCCGCCGCGCCATCCGCGCTGACCCTGCTCGGCCTGCTCCAGCACATGGCCGAGGTCGAACGTAACTGGTTCCGCCGAGTCCTCGCCGAGGAGCCCGCGCCGCCGATCTACGACCCGCACGCCGATACCGCGGGACACGACGGTGGTTTCGAGCTCACCGACGACTCGTCCTACGACAAGGCCGTCGCGGTCTGGCAAGACGAGATCGCCCATGCCCGCCGCAATTGCGCCGCTCGCGAGCTGGACGACACCAGCCCGTTCCTGGACAGCCGGGTGAGCCTGCGCTGGATCTACACCCACATGATCGCCGAGTACGCCCGCCACTGCGGCCACGCCGATCTGCTGCGCGAGCGCATCGACGGAGCCACGGGCGTCTGAGCCCGGCGCACGACCTCAGCTGGGCGACAGCGGGATCCCCCCACCCAGGCGACGCGCGACGGAGCCGTAACGGGCGTCGAGGCGCAGCCAGGTGCGGGTGGCGCGGACGCGGACCAGTTCGGTGGGCTGGATGCGGCGCGATTCGGTCTTCTCCCCCGCGTGCGGGATGAAGTCCATGGCGGTGAGGGCGAAGACGACCCGCATCGGGACCTCGACCGCGAGGTCGTCGGCGCCGGTGACGGTGAGCACCGACTGGTCCAGCAACGAAGCGGGCGGACCGTGGGCCCCGCCGTGCTCGCGGGCCAGATCGGCACCGCGCTCGGCCAGCTCGACCAGTGCCCGAGCCGGGACGTCGTCGACGTGGGTGAAACCGTCGGCGGGTGGCAGCGCACCGCGCCAGGCCGAGTCCATCGAGTAGCCGAGGTCGATCGGGTGACCGGTGCGCAGACCGGCCAGCACCGTATCGGCGCCGACGGTGACATCGTCGACACCGAGTTCGGCGGTGACCGTGCGCACCGCGAGGGTCTCGAAACCTGTTGCGACCCACGCGGAGACGAGACTGGAACCCCGCCGCCGCAACCGGACCACCGCGGCCGGGTCGAGCCGGATCGCGCGGCTGAGGAAGGTGGCCAGGTTCTCGCGTTCGGCCGGGTCGGGAGCGTGCAGCACCCGCTGTTCGGAGCTCACGGAGGTCAGGCCCGCCACAGGGCCAGGTAGTCGCGTTCGGTGTCGCTGAGCCTGCGCAACCGCTGGGTCTCGATGTCGAACGCGGCGAGCTGGGTGGTGGCGGTGACCGCCGGCGGCGAATCGGGGGCGGCGCCGTTGGCACGCACCTCGTAGCCGATCGTGAAATCGACCGCCCGCAACTGCTTGACCCACATGGCGATGTCGAGCGGGGTGTCCTCGTGCCGCAACTGGCCCCGGTACTTCACGTGCAGGTCGACCAGCACACAACCCTGCCGCCCCATCGACGCCGTCGGCTTGTCGTCGTCGAACAGCCACGGAATCCTGGCCTCTTCCAGCAGCGTCACCATCCGCGCGTGGTTGACGTGCTGGAACACGTCCATGTCCGACCAGCGGATCTCGACCTTGGCGTGAAAGCGCCGGGGCAACACCAGGTTCGTCTCCGGCGCGGCCGTGGCTGTGTTCGGCGAGCTCGTCACCGTGGTACCTCCGATTGGGCGCCCACCCCGCTCACCATGCTCCGCACCTGTCGCGCGGCGACCGACAGTGTGGCGAGGTCGTGGGTCCCGGACTCGAACAATTCCGACAGTGCCGCGCGCGCACGACCCAGCCGGGACTGGTTCTTCGACTCCCAGTATGCAATTTTCTCGTCGGCCGTCTCCTCCGGGTCACCCGCGGAGAGCACATCGAGGGTGAGCGAGCGCAGCGAACCGTACATGTCGTCGCGCAACGCGAGCCGGGCCAGCGCGTGCCAGCGATCGCCGCGTTCGAGGTGACTCACCGCCTCGAGCAGCCAATCGATCTTGAGATGCTCGTTGAGCGCGTAGTACAGCGCACCGACCTCGGTGCCGTCCCGGTCGGCGATGTCGGCGATGTCGACGATGTCGAGCAGTGGGTACAGGCTCAGCAGCCCGAACACCTCGGTCGCCAGCTCGGTCGGCGCGCCACGGGCGATCAGCTCGGCCGCGCCCTGGGTGAGCGAGGTGACATGGTGCCCGCGCAGCCAGCCCGGCACCTGCGGCGCCAGCTCCTGCACCCGCCGGTGGTATCGGTTGATCTCGGCACCCACCGCGATCGGCTGCGGCCGGTTGCTGAGCAGCCAGCGCGAGGCCCGGTCCAGCGTCCGCTTGGACTCCAGCTCCAGCAGATCGCACACACCCGCGGGCGCGTCGGCGCCGCGGATACGCGCCCACACGTCGTGCAGTTCGAAGATCTCGGTGGCCGCGGCGAACGCGCGAACGGTGTCGGAAGTGCTGGCCCCGACTTCCTCGTTGAGCCGGTGCGCGTAGGTGATGCCCGCGTAGTCGACGACTTCGTTGACGATCATCGTGGTGACGATCTCGCGCCGCAGCCGGTGCTTCTTGATCGCGGCGCCGAACCGCTCACGCAGCGGCGTCGGGAAGTACTGCGGCAGCCTGCGCGCGAAGTAGACGCTGTCGGGCAGATCGGTGTCGAGCAGATCGGCCTTGAGCCCGAGCTTGACGTGCGCGAGCAGATTGGCCAGTTCGGGCGAGGTGAGCCCGCGGCCCTCCTCGTCACGCCGCTTCAGTTCGGCCTCGCTCGGCAACGCCTCGAGCTCACGGTCCAGGCCGCGACGCTGCTCGAGATCGTCGATGACACGGCCGTGCACGCTGACCATCTGCGGCGCGTCGGTGCGCGCGATGCCGATCAGCACGTTCTGATCGACGTTGTCCTGCAACACCATCCGCGCGACCTCGTCGGTCATCGAGGCCAGCAGCGGGTTGCGGTCGGCCTGCGCCAGGTCGCCCGAGCTCACCACGCCGTCGAGCAGGACCTTGATGTTGACCTCGTGGTCGGAGCAGTCCACGCCCGCGGAGTTGTCCAGGGCGTCGGTGTTCATCTTGCCGCCGCCCCGGCAGAACTCGATCCGGCCCAGCGCGGTGGCGCCGAGGTTGCCGCCCTCACCGATCACCTTGACCCGCAACTGATTACCGTCGACCCGGACCGCGTCGTTGGACTTGTCGCCCACCTCGGCGTTGGCTTCGGTGCTGGCCTTGACATAGGTGCCGATGCCGCCGTTCCACAACAGCTGCACCGGCGCGAGCAGGATCGCCCGCACCAGTTCCGGCGGCGTGAGCGCCTGCACCGAGTCGGGCAGCCCCAGCGCGAGCCGGGCCTGCGGCGAGATCGGCACCGACTTCACGGTCCGCTCGAACACGCCGCCACCCGCGCTGATCAGCGAGCGGTCGTAGTCGGCCCACGAGGACCGCGGCAGCGCGAACAGCCGCTCGCGCTCGACGTACGAGGTGGCCGCGTCGGGGTTCGGGTCCAGGAAGATGTGGCGGTGGTCGAACGCGGCGACCAGCCGGATGTGGCGCGAGAGCAGCATGCCGTTGCCGAACACGTCACCGCTCATGTCGCCCACGCCGACGACCGTGAAGTCCTGGCTCTGGGTGTCGATGCCCATCTCGCGGAAGTGCCGCTTGACCGCTTCCCACGCGCCCTTGGCGGTGATGCCCATGGCCTTGTGGTCGTAGCCGGCCGAGCCGCCGGAGGCGAAGGCGTCACCGAGCCAGAAGCCGTAGCGGGTCGCCACGTCGTTGGCGATATCGGAGAAGCTGGCGGTGCCCTTGTCGGCGGCGACGACCAGATAGGTGTCGTCGGCGTCGCGGCGGACCACCCGGGCGGGCGGCAGCACCGCGCCGGTGGCCAGATCGACATTGTCGGTCACGTCGAGCAGGCCGGAGATGAAGGTGCGGTAGCAGGCGACCCCCTCGGCGATGCTCGCCTGACGATCGGCGGCGGGGTCACCGGTGGGCGCGGGCGGATTCTTCACCACGAAGCCGCCCTTCGCGCCGACCGGCACGATCACCGCGTTCTTCACCGCCTGCGCCTTCACCAGACCCAGGATCTCGGTGCGGAAGTCCTCGAGCCGGTCCGACCAGCGCAGACCGCCGCGCGCCACCGAGCCGAACCGCAGATGCACGCCCTCGACGCGCGGCGAGTAGACGAAGATCTCGAATTGCGGTCGCGGCTTGGGCAATTCGGCGATCTCGCGCGGTTCCACCTTGAACGAGAAGTAGTCGCGGGGGTGACCTTCGGCGTCGACGACGTAGTAGTTGGTGCGCAGGGTCGCCTTGATCAGGCCGAGGATGGCGCGCAGAATGCGGTCGGCGTCCATGCTGACCACTTCGTCGATGCCCGCCCTGACCTTCGTCTCCAGCTCGGCGGCGGTCTCGGCCGACACGGTGTCGGGATCGAAGCGGGCGGCGAACAGGTCGACGAACGCCCGCGCGACCTCGGGATGGGCCAGCAGCACGCGCGCGATGTTGACCTGGCTGTACGGGAAACCGGCCTGCTGCAGGTACTTCGCGTACGCGCGCAGGATCGCCACCGACCGCCACGGCAGACCGGCCCGCAGCACCAGCTCGTTGAGGCCGTCCGCCTCGGCTCGGCCGTCCCAGACCGCCTCGAAGGCGTCGGTGAACCGAGAGTGCAGCTCGTCCTCGTGGGTGGCCTGCTCGAGCAGTTCGGCGTCGAGATCGCCGCCGAGCGCGTTGCGCAGCAGCTCGGGACGCGCCTGCAGCCCGAAGTCGTAGATCCAGCGCTCGGCACCGCACTCCAGCTGCAGCTGGTAGGGCCGCTCGTCCACCACCTCGACGCCGAGACTCTGCAACACCGGCAGGACCTGGCTCAGCGAGACAGCCGCCCCGGCGATGTAGAGGCTGAAGCGCCACGACCCCGGCGCGGCCTCCGGCTTGCGGTACAGGTGCTGGCCGATGCCGCCCTCGGTGAGCCGTTCCAGCCTGCCGATGTCGGCCAGCGCGCGGACCGGGCCGAAATCCTCCTTGTAGCTTTCCGGGAAGGCCTCCGAATATCGCTTCACCACACCGGGGTCCAGGACGGTGGAGGTGGCGACCTCGTCGTCGATCCGATCGTCCCAGGTGTGGCTGGCCGCGTTCAGCAGGGTCTGCAGGCGCAGCCGATTGTCCTCGGAGGTGTCCGGCGCCGCGGTGGCCTCGGCGGGCAGCATCACGGTGAAATAGACACTGGCGAGCTCGCTTTCGCTCACCCGCGCCGAGTAGTCGATGTCGGCGCCGCCGAGCTCGCGGACCAGGATCTCCTGCATCTGCAGGCGCACCGCGGTGGTGTAGCGATCGCGCGGCAGGTACACCATGCAGGCCACGAACCGGCCGTACCGGTCGCTGCGCAGGAACAGCCGCACCTGCCTGCGCAGGCCCACCCCGAGCACCGCCACCGCGGTGCGGCGCATCGCCTCGGTGTCGGCCGAGAACAGCTCGGTGCGCGGGAACGACTCGATCACCTCGAGCATCGCCTGCCCGGAGAACGAGTCCTTGTCGAATCCGGCCGCCTCGATGGCGGTGCGCACCCTGGTGTTGATGACCGGGATGTCGAGGACGTTCTCGTGCACCGCGCTGACGGTGAACACGCCGATGAACAGGTGGACGCCGACGACGGCGCCCGCGTCGTCCACATCGGCGACGCCGACGAAGTACGGGTACACCGAGCGGTGCACGGTCGCGCGGACCAGGCCCTGGGTGAGCATCAGCAGCGGGCGGTCGCCGCCGTTGATCGGCACCTGGAAGTCGGTGCCGATGTCGGCGCGCAGCACGCCGAGGCTCGCGCCGGCCACCGGGGTGGACACGGTGTGGCCGAGTTCGGTGTCGCGGTGATAGCGCGCGTAACCGAGCAGGGTGAAGTTGCCGCGCGACAGCCAGCGCAGCAGCTCCGCGCACTCGGCCAGATCGGTGGCGGGGAACGGCCCCGTGCCCGCGGCCGCGGTCCGATCGAGCTGGTCGGCCAGGGAGCTCTGCACCCTGGTCATCGCCTCGGTGTCGTCGATCACCTGACGGACGTCGGCGATCACGGTGGGCAGGGTGCGCTCGATGTGATCGAGCTGGGCCCGCCCGGTCGAGGGATGCAGCTGCAGATGCATCCACGACTCCGGCTTGCCGGTCGCGCCGTTGCCGTCCACCTCGTGCGGTGCCGCACTGATCAGGACGCCGTGCGCGTCGCGGGTGACCTCGAAGATCGGGTGGATGACCTCGGTGACGCTCACCTGCATCCGGCTCAGCGCCGCGGTGATCGACTCGACCAGCAGGGGCATGTCGTCGGTGACCAGCTGCGCCGCCGCGCCCATGCCCGACCCGTCGTCGGGATGATAGACCCGCACCAGCGCCGTGTCCGCGGGACGTTCGGCGGCCAATTCCATGTGGCGACGGAAGATCTGGTTGATGCCGGTGACCGGGAAGTCCGCGTCGCCGGCGTCCACGTGTCGGAAGTACGCCCCTTCGAGTGTCGCGAGATCACCGCGCAAGCTCTGCGGTATTCCCGCGGCCCACGCCGCGCTCGACATTTCCGACGAGACCGTCATCGTTTCGCCCACTCCCATGGATTCGGTTCGCTTCGATTCCGCAACTCAGGTGACGCAAATTCGAGACTAGTCGGGGCTCCATGGACACGCGGAGGGAATTTGCGCTTGCCGCGCCGGTAACTTGGCCAACGTTCGGTGAACGCCGCGGAAGGCGCCGCTGCCAGTCGTTTTCGCGCGTTGACGCCGACGGCCCGGCGAGCCGATCATCGTGGATCGTTCCGCCGGGCCGTCGCAGCAAACCCTCGGGATCAGTCCCGGGTGAGCTTGCGGTGGGTCACGCGGTGCGGGCGCGCCGCTTCGGCACCGAGGCGCTCGACCTTGTTCGCCTCGTAGGCCTCGAAGTTGCCCTCGAACCAGAACCACTTGGCGTCGTTGTCGCTGTCGCCCTCCCACGCGAGGATGTGGGTGCAGGTGCGGTCCAGGAACCAGCGGTCGTGGGAGATCACGACGGCGCAGCCGGGGAACTGCTCGAGCGCGTTCTCCAGCGAGCTGAGGGTTTCGACGTCGAGGTCGTTGGTCGGCTCGTCGAGCAGGATCAGGTTGCCGCCCTGCTTGAGGGTCAGTGCGAGGTTCAGGCGGTTGCGCTCACCACCGGAGAGCACCCCGGCCGGCTTCTGCTGGTCCGGGCCCTTGAAGCCGAACGCGCTGACGTAGGCGCGCGAAGGCATCTCCTGGTTGCCGACCTCGATGAAGTCGAGCCCGTCGGAGACGACCTGCCAGACGTTCTTGTTCGGGTCGATGCCCGCGCGGTTCTGGTCGACGTAGCTGAGCTTGACGGTCTCGCCGACCTTCACCTCGCCGCTGTCCGGCGCCTCCAGTCCGACGATGGTCTTGAACAGCGTGGTCTTACCGACACCGTTGGGGCCGATCACGCCGACGATGCCGTTGCGCGGCAGCGTGAAGGACAGGTCCTTGATCAGCTGACGATCGCCGAAGCCCTTGTCCAGGTGCGAGACGTTGACCACGATGTCGCCCAGGCGCGGACCCGCGGGGATCTGGATCTCCTCGAAGTCCAACTTGCGGTGCTTCTCGGCTTCCGCGGCCATCTCCTCGTAGCGACCGAGGCGGGCCTTGTTCTTGGCCTGCCGAGCCTTGGCGCCGGAGCGCACCCAGGCCAGCTCCTCCTTGAGGCGCTTCTGCAGCTTCTGGTCCTTTTTGCCCTGTACCTCGAGCCGCTGGGCCTTCTTCTCCAGGTAGGTGGAGTAGTTGCCCTCGTACGGGTAGGCGCGGCCGCGGTCGAGCTCGAGGATCCACTCGGCGACGTTGTCGAGGAAGTACCGGTCGTGGGTGACGGCCAGCACGGCGCCCGGGTAGGCGGCCAGGTGCTGCTCGAGCCACAGCACGCTCTCGGCGTCGAGGTGGTTGGTCGGCTCGTCGAGCAGCAGCAGGTCGGGCTTGCTCAGCAGCAGCTTGCACAGCGCGACGCGGCGGCGCTCACCACCGGAGAGGTTGGTGACCGGCTCGTCCGGCGGCGGGCAGCGCAGCGCGTCCATGGCCTGCTCGAGCTGGGAATCCACATCCCACGCGTCGGCGTGGTCGAGGAACTCCTGCAGCTTGCCCATCTCGTCCATGAGCTCGTCGGAGTAGTCGGTGGCCATCAGTTCGGCGATCTCGTTGAAGCGATCCAGCTTCACCTTGACCTCACCGAGGCCCTCCTCCACGTTGCCGCGGACGGTCTTCTCCTCGTTGAGCGGCGGCTCCTGCATGAGGATGCCCACGGTGGCGCCGGGCGCGAGGAACGCCTCGCCGTTGTTCGGCCGGTCCAGCCCCGCCATGATCTTCAGCACGGACGACTTACCCGCGCCGTTCGGGCCGACCACACCGATCTTGGCGCCGGGCAGGAAGTTCAGCGTCACGTCGTCGAGAATGACCTTGTCGCCGTGCGCCTTGCGAACCTTGATCATCTGGTAAATGAACTCAGCCATATATGGAAGCCTATCGGTGCGGGTAACGGGGGTGAGATGCGGAGCGGGCCGGTGCCGCGGATGCGACCCTCAGGCGTCGACCCGCTCGGGCGTACCGGAGATCGGCACCGCAACCGGCGATCGCGCCGGGAGGGAATCCGCCGCGGTCGTAGAGGCTACGGCAGTCGGTACCGTCGGCGCATACTCGGCCGCGTCCTGCGCGGGGATCGGTGGTACAGCGCCGCGCCGGTCCGAAATATTCCGCACGGTGTGCGACGCGGAGCGTGCCGCATCGGATCGCCGCACCACCGATGCGCTGCACCGTCCCAGATCAGGGCCGACCGCGACCGCGCGCATCTCCAGATCCCGACGCTCGGTGCCGTCCTTGCCGCGATACGTGCCGTTGTCCACCCATCCCCCGGCCGCGGCGTCGAACCGGCGCGCATTACTCGCCATTCGGAAGGTCACCACCTGTTCGCCGTTGGCGAGATCACGCCGGACCGGATGGGTCACCACTGTGCCGATCACCGTCGCCTGTGCCTCGTACATCGAATCCGCCCCCGCTCGGTCGCTGTTGTGCTGACTTCCCCAGGATGGACTCACCGTCGGCCGAACGGTCGGACGCGGACGCAACTGGGGACAACCTCGACGGTTGTGGAGATATCCTGTGTCAGAGCACGGGGAGTTCGGTGTTCGCCCCGCACAGGACGACGATCGGGCGCACGCCCGGGTCCGGACGATAGACGCCGCTCTGCACCGCGGCCAGCGCGGCGGCGCCCTCCAGTTCGACGACGACGCGGAATTCGCGCCACAGGTACTCCCTGGCCGCGGTGATCGCGTCGTCGGCGACCGACAGGGCGGGCATGCGGTGCCTGCGCGCGATGTCGAAGGCGATCTCGCCCACCCTGGTCGCGCACAGCAACTCGGTGGCCCTGGACTGCGCGTCGATGTCGACCGGCCTGCCCGCGGCCAGCGCGGCCGACAGCGCAGGCGTGTGCTCGGACTCGACGCCGACGATCTGCCTGCGTCTGCCCAGCGCGGCACCGAGGCCGGCGATCAGCCCGCCGCCACCGATCGCGGCCAGCACCGGCGGCCGCCCGCGCACCTGTTCTTCCAGTTCGAGGCCGATCACCCCGGCTCCCGCCACGACGGCGGGCATGTCGTAGGCGTGCAGGTGTTGCGCACCGCGTTCGGCGGCCAATGTCACGGCCCGCAGCTGCGCTTCGGCGTAGCTCGTGCCGTGCCAGAGCACCTCGGCGCCGTGCGCCCACATCGCGGCGACCTTGGTGTGCGGCGCCGACTCCGGCACCACCACCGTGCAGGCCTTGCCCAGCTGCGCGGCGGCCAGCGCGACCGCGATCCCGGCATTGCCGCCGGAGGCGACGACGACATGATCGACATCCTTGCCCGCGGCCAGCAGCGCGTTGAGCGCGCCACGCACCTTGAAGGTGCCACCGTGCTGGAGGAATTCCAGTTTCAGCGAGACCGGCACGGGGCCGTCGGGGCCGTCGACGGTGGTATGGAACACCGGGGTCTTGCGCACCCGGCCCGACAGCCTGCGTCGCGCCGCCCGCACCTCCGTGCGCAGCACACGATGCGGTTCGGTGCGATGTATCGACCCACTCATGGGCGCACCGCATCCACTCACTGACGCACCTCGCCGTCGCGACGCGCCAGCTCGGCGTACATCGCGTTGTAGGCGGTGAGCTCGGCGTCGTTGTCGCGGTCGGCGGCGCGGTCGGTGCGCTTGGCCAGCCGCTGATCGCTGCGCGACCACTGGATCAGCAGCGCCAGCATCACCACGACCAGCGGCACCTCACCACTGGCCCAGGCGAAACTGCCGCCGTTGCGCTGATCGGCGAGCAGGTCGATGTTCCAGCCGAGGCCGAGGGTGCGGTAGAACCAGCCGCCGAGCACGGTGTTCATGCTCATCAGCGCGATGCCGAAGAACGCGTGGAACGGCAGCGTGCCGAACACCATCGCGAGCTTGGTCAGCGGCGCCACCTCGCGCGGCTTGGGATCGATGCCGATCACCACCCAGTAGAACAGGTAGCCGCTGAGCAGGAAGTGCGCGTTCATCATCAGGTGCGCGGCGTGCGAGTCGACGTAGGTGTCGAAGATCCCGCCCAGGTACAGCGCGTAGAACCCGGCGACGAAGATGATCGACGCCACGACCGGCTGGGTCAGGAACCGCGAGACCGGGTTGTGCACGGCGGCCAGGATCCACTCGCGCGGACCCGGCACGCCCTCGCGCCCGGCGGGCGGCAGCGCGCGCAACGCCAGCGTCACCGCGCCACCGAGGGCGAGCAGGATCGGCGCCAGCATCGACAACGCCATGTGCGCGCCCATGTGCACGCTGAACATCGCCGGCGCGTACCGGCCGACACCCGAGGACGTGGCCAGCAGCAGCACCAGACAGCCGCTGCACCAGGCGATGGTCCGCCCGACCGGCCAGGCGTCGCCGCGCTTGCGCAGGCGATACACGCCGAGCAGGTAGAGCGCGGCGAGCACGATCGCGAGGGTCCCGAAGATCAGGTCGAAGCGCCAGTCGAACAGCAGTCTGCCCACGGTCGGCGGCCCGGCCAGGGTGTAGCCGAGCTCGACCTCCACCGGCGTCGGGATCGAGGTGGGCGGCGGGGGCGGGGTGCGCCCGAGGCCGACAGCCAGGCCGATGGTGGCCGCGAAGATCAGCATCTCCACCCCGGCGAAGCGGATCAGCGCCCGGCGGTCGCGCGGATCGGCGGCGAGCGCGGGCAGCGCGGCCCGGCGCTGCAGGTAGCCGAGCACACCGAGGACGAGCAGCGCCGCCGCCTTGGCCAGCACCAGCTTGCCGTAGGTCGTGCCGAACAGCTCCGACGCGGGCAGCCGGACCCAGGCGTTGACCACGCCGCTGAGGCCGATCACCACGAACGCGATGGTCGCGGCGACCGAGAACCGCCGGGCAGCGACATCGGTCCCCGCGCCTCCGCGCAGCGCGTGCGCGAGCACCGCGATCAGACCGCCGACCCAGACCGCGGCCGCCACCATGTGCAGGATCAGCGAGTTGGTGGCCACATCGTGGGCACCGCCGGAGGACGAGTGCCCGGTCAGCGCGAGCGGCATCATGGTGATCAGCGAGCCGGCCAGCAGCAGCGGCGTCCAGCCCCAGCGCAGCGCCAGGCGACACCCGATGGCGACGATCAGCGCGAACAGCGTCGTGGTGCGCCAGGCACCGGCGACCTCGACCTGGGCGATCACCGGCCACAGCACCTCGGGCCGCCAGATGTCACCGACCGGCTGCCCGGTCGTATCCGAGACGGTCAGTGGCACCAGCAGCGCCGCGCAGCCCGCCCAGACCAGCGCGGCGTCGGCGGCCCGGCGCACCGCGCGGTAGCCGCCGGCCTCGAGTAGTCCGCTGTCGCGGGGCGGCAGCAGGAACGCGGCGAACAACAGCGAGCCGACGGTCATCGCGGCGGCCAGATCGGCCACCGCCCGCAGCGCGGGCAAGCCATATGTTGTCAACGGCCCCGGATCGGGTATACCCAGCAGACTGAGGGCCTGCGCCGCCGACAACCCGACCACGATCGCCGCGACGACCGCGGCCATCGCCCCGGCGACGACGCTCAGCACCCCGAACGTCGCGCTGTTGCCTGTCGGCGCAGCCCGACCCGCTTCCACCGGTGGCGCGCCGTCCACGGCGGGTCCAGCGGAGGGGTGCTGCGATAACGACATGACAACGAGGGTAGTTCGACCTGCCCCGGGCCGACCCGATGGGGCATCGCTGCCGACGACCCCAGCACTCCTGCTGGTCGGTCGCTATACTTTTCGCGCTGGACACCGGCGCCGAGTTCGGCCAAGGTGGATGCCACTGCCTCCGTAGCTCAGTTGGATAGAGCAAGGGCCTTCTAATCCCTAGGTCGCAGGTTCGATTCCTGCCGGGGGCGCAGATCGGCCCTGACCTGCATGTATTCCAGGTCAGGGCCGCACATGGCCCAGGGCGCCATCCGCGCCGGGCAGGGATTCCCGCGTCCAGCGGATCACCATCCTTCTTTCTTCCCCATTCCGGCTGTTCAGCCGATCCCCCACACCGTTCGTCGTGCCACCGCGCGCTCTTCACGACCGACGCGGATCCCGAATACCCACCCCGAAGGGAGCGAAATCTCATGAGCACCAACGGAATTACCGCCGGTACCGAGCGCGCGATCATCGAGGACCTGCTCGACCGCAATCGCGCCGCGCTCATCGCGACCGCGCGCGGTCTGTCCGAGGCCGATGCCCGCCGGCGACTCGTGACCTCGCTGACGACGCCTATCTCGTTGATCAAGCACGCGGCCGCGGCCGAGCGGATCTGGTTCCAGCGGTTCTGGGCGGGACTGGACGAAGCCGACTGCGACGGGTACTCGCGCCGTGACGAGGGCACCTTCACGGTGGGCGAGGACGAGTCGCTGGCCGAGGTCATCGCCGAGTTCGAGCGGGCGAGCGGGCGGTCACGGGAGATCGCATCCGGCTTCGACCTCGACGACACGAAGGTGAATCCTCGCGAGGGCGAGGTGAGCATGCGGTGGACGCTATTGGCGATGATCCAGGAGTTCGCCCGGCACGCGGGTCACGGCGATATTCTGCGTGAGCAGATCGACGCGTCGCCGAACGCGTGAACGCGGGCACCCGCCACGGTCGCGCCGACGCTCTCGATGTGGATAATCGAACGTATGTGCGAATCCATCCGGCCCTATCTGCGTGCCGGCGTATGGACCGAACCGTCGCCGCGCTTCTGCCCGAACGGGCACCGGCTCGGGGCCGGGCGCGCGCTGGTCGTCGCGATGCCGTGCCGACGGATCGGCGGCCATCACCGGGTCCACACCTGCCTGGCGTGCGGCGCCGTCACCTACAGCCCGCCCGCCCACAACGACTGCGAGCACTGAGCTGTCCACGTGCCGGCGGGCCGCCCCTGAGCCACCGGGGCGACCAGTCCGCACGCGGTCTCAGTGCGAGTAGTCCCGGAACGTCATGACGCCGCCGACCACGACGATGATCGCCGTGAGGACGTAGACCGTGACGCGTATCCACGTCGGACCGTAGTAACTGACCGCCATCGACGCACCGAGCGCCGCGAGAATCATCACCACCCCGTAGAACGGCGTGCGCTGCTCCCTGTCAACCATTCCTCCAGTGTCCGCCGACGACGCGGCGGTGCCAATGCCCTCAACAGGGCGAACAGCCGACCGCCCGGTCACCGGGGCCGACGGGCACGATCAGCGCGCACCGCCGACGGCGACGCCGGGCGCGGGCAACCGCATCCGCTCGACCGTGGGGACGGGGAACCACCGGTCGGCAGCGGCCGAGGCCGACGCGGGCCTGCGCAGATGGACGCGCCGCCATGCCCGCGCGAACAGCGCCATCGCGGCGGCGAGGGTCACCACCACCGCGCCGATCGCCAGCCCGAGCGACACCGTCACGGCCGTGCCCTCGCGCCCCGCACCGCTGCGATAGATCAGCACCGCCGCCGCCACCGGCCCGGCCATTCCCCCCGCGGCGGCGCTGAGCAGCAACGCGCCGGTGACCAGCTCGACCACCCGCAGCGGCCGCCGCGTCCGCACCCGTACGGCCCGGTGGCTTCCTCCCAGCGAACCCCATGATCTCCCGACCAACGCCACAGCCAGCCCCTTCCGCTCCTCTGCCCACACCTGCATATGAACCGGACACTGCACGGTATACCGCTGCTCGGACGCACAACGAAATCGACACCGAACAGTTGCCGAGTCGGACATCAGCAACCATGCAGCGATTCAGCGGGCGCGCCGGCGGACCGGCATCGAGACGGCCTCGGTACCTCGCCCACGCCGGTGCGATGACAGCGACACGCCCGGGTACGGGTACCCTTCCCCCTCATGTGGATCATTCTCGCCATTTCCGTGGTCAGCTCCGTGATCATTGCGATCCTGTTCGCCACCGGCTTCCCGGAGCACTGACTCGACGGGATAGCCGTCCCTTAGCTATCCGGCCTCGTTCGTGGAATGTGGTGAGAAGATGGCTGGGTGCCGAACAGTAGCCAGCCCAGTGCGCGGTCCGACGACGGCCGCTCGTTCGTAGTCGCCGACGCCACCGACAGCGCGCTGGTCGCCGGTTCGCTGGCCGTGATCGTCGCGGCCGAGCGCCGACAGCTCGTCCTCGTCGAGGAGCGGTCGGAGACGACCCCGGTTCGGCTGCGTGGCCGGCTGATCGGCGAGCTCAACGACGACGGCATCGACGTGCGCGCGGGCTACGCGTTCACCGACGGCACGGTCGAACTGGTCGACGCCGAGACCGTCCAGACACTGCACGACACGACCGGCGCGCTGCTCGATGTCGGGGTGAACCTCACCCCGCCGGGCGGTCCGGCCCGGCTGCTGCCCAAGCGATTCAACCGGCACACCTTCTGGTGCGGGCAGAGCGGATCCGGCAAGACCTACGCGCTCGGGGTCGTGCTCGAGCAGGTCATCGCGCACACCGCGTTGCCGGTGGTGATCTTCGACCCCAATTCCGATTTCGTCCGGCTCGGCGAGGTCTCCCCCGGCGCCACCGGCCCCACCGCGGACGCGTTGCGCGAACGCGACATCCGGGTGCTGCGCCCGCATTCCGCGCAGCCGCTGCGGGCTCGGTTCACCGCGCTGCCGCTGAGTTCCAAGGCCGCGATCCTGCGGATCGATCCGATCGCCGACCGCGAGGAATTCAACGAGCTGATCCACCTCGCCGACGAGCTCGCCGCCGCCGAACTCGATGTCACCCTGCCCACCCTGCGCAAGTCGGCATCGACGGCTCAGCGGCGGCTGGCGATGCGCATCGAGAACCTGGGGCTGCACGAGTGGGAGGTGTGGGCCCGCGCCGACCGCGCGGTCACCGAGGTCGTCGACGAACGGCCCGACGCGACCGTCCTCGACCTGGGCGGATTCTCCACCGCCGCACAGCAACTCGTGGTCGCGCTGGCCCTGCTCGACGACCTGTGGGCGCGCCGCGAAGAGCGGCGCCCGATCCTGCTCGTCATCGACGAGGCGCACAATCTGGCCTCGCCCCGCCAGGATTCACCGATCGCGATCGCGGTGCGCGAGCGACTGATCCAGATCGCCGCCGAGGGACGTAAATTCGGGCTGTGGCTGCTGTTGTCGACGCAGCGTCCGTCGAAGGTCCACCCCGGCATCATCTCCCAGTGCGACAATCTCGCGCTGATGAAGATGACTTCCCCGGTCGACCTCGCCGAGCTCGGCACCTACTTCGGCTACGCGCCGTCGGCCCTGCTCGACCGCTCCCCGTGGTTCCGCCAGGGCGAGGCCCTGTTCGCGGGCGGTTTCGTCCCGGCGCCCGCGCTGGTGAAGGTGAACACGCGGCTCACCCCCGAGGGCGGCAGCGACGTCGGGGTGCCACTGCGCTGAGCAGTGACGATCGCGGGCGTTTTCGTCCGGATCACGGTGGGGCCGCCTAGAGTTGACTGATTGTGCGGGGCGATGCGGAGGGGGACGGCCGAGTTGCCCTCGCGATGCGCCGTTGCGTGTTCCGTCGCCGCACGCCGAGCACGTTCGGGGTGTATTGGAAGCTGGCGCGGGCCGGGTTCAAGCGCCAGGCCCAATACAAACTGGCGATGTTCGCCGGGCTGTTCACCAACTGCGTGTTCGGTTTCGTCCGGGCGGCGGTGATGGTGGCCGCCGTCCGCGCGGCGGGCGATTTCGGCGGCTACGACGAGGGCACCATCGGCGCCTACGTGTGGCTGTCGCAGGCCCTGCTCGGCGCGACGCAGTTCATGGGACCACCGATCGACCTGGTGGACCGGATCAAGTCCGGTGACGTCGCGATCGATTTCCTGCGCCCGGTCGACGTCCAGCTGAGCTATCTGGCCACCGACATGGGCCGGGCCGCCTGCACGTTCCTGCCGCGCGGGGTGCCGAGCATCGTCATCGGCGCCGCGACCTTCGGGCTGTCGATGCCGACGACGCCGGTGGCCTACCTGCTCGGCCTGATCAGCGTGCTACTGGCGGTGGCACTGTCGTTCCTGTGTCTGTTCGCGGTCGCGCTGATCGGTTTCTGGGTGGTGGAGATCCGCGGCATCCGGGTGCTGTATCAGATCGTCGGTACTTTCCTGGCCGGGCTCTTCGTCCCGGTCCACATGTTTCCCGACTGGTTGCGGACGATCGCGCTGGCTACCCCGTTTCCCTCCATCCTCCAGTCACCGATCGATACGCTGTCCGGGCGGGTCGCCGGGATGGACGCCTTGCTCACCGTTGCGGCGCAAGGCTTCTGGGTGCTGGTGATCGGACTGCTCGGCAGGGTGTTGCTGCGTGCGGGACAACGCAGGTTGGAGGTACAGGGTGGCTGAACCGGATTCCGCGCGCATCGTGGCCGGGACCTGGTTCACCCCCTATCTCGCAGTATTGCGTTCGCGTGTGAAAGCACAGCAGGTGTACCGGCTCTCGTTCGCCACCGAGGTGTTCAGCGCCTTCCTGATCGGCCTGGTCGAGTTCGCCGAGGTGTGGGTCATCTTCCACAACGTCGGCACGCTCGGCGGCCTGGACACCAACGCGGCGCTGCTGCTGTTCGGGCTGTCCAACACCTCGTTCGCGCTGGCCCAGGTGCTGGTCGGGCATCTGGACTCGCTGCCCGCGATGATCAGGATGGGCACTCTGGACGCCTATCACCTGCGCCCGCAACCGCTGCTGCTGCAATTGATCACCAGCGACATCTCACTGCGCAGGCTCGCGCGCGCCGCTGTCGCGGTGATCGTGCTCGGGGTGGGGTTGTGGCGCAACGAAATCGACTGGGGCATCGCCCCGGTTACCTTGATCGTGATCACCCTGATCAGTGGAATTGCCCTGTTCTGTGGCCTTTTCGTATGCGCAGCGGGACTACAGTTCTTCCTGATAGACGGCGCCGAGCTCACCAACAGCTTCACCTACGGCGGATCCTTCGCCGCGATGCAGCCCGCTTCGGTGTTCCCCGCGCCGCTGAAGCTGTTGTTCGGGTTCGCGATTCCCGTCGCGTTCACCGCCTACGTGCCGACGATAGCGCTGCTGGGTCTCCCCGGACCGCCGCTGTTGCCCGCGTGGTCGGCCTGGTTGACACCGGTGGCGGCGGCATGGGTGTGGTTACTGGCCTTCGCAGCGTGGCGGATCGGAACGAGGCACTATCAGGGAGGAGGGGGATAACGATGGACGAGCACAGCTCGGCGGAGCCGATCATCGACATCGACGACCTCACCCGGCAGTTCACGGTCTACCGCAAGAACGGCAGCCGCTGGCGCAGACACCGGGACACCATCACCGCGGTCGACCGGATGAGCTTCCGGATCGAACGCGGTTCCGCGGTCGGCTACATCGGCGCCAACGGCGCGGGCAAGTCGACGACGATCAAGATGCTCACCGGCATCCTGGTACCGACCACCGGCAGCGTGCGCACCTGCGGCCTGGAACCGGTGCGCCAGCGCAGGGAACTGGCCGCGCGGATCGGCGTCGTGTTCGGGCAGCGCTCGCAGCTGTGGTGGGATCTGCCGCTGCACGAGTCGTTCTCGATCCTGGCGGCCATCCATCGCCTCGATCCCGACATCGCCGACAAGCGCACCCACGAACTGGTCGAGCAGCTCGAGATGGCCGACACCCTCGACACGCCGGTGCGCCAGCTCTCGCTCGGCCAGCGCATGCGCGCGGAAGTGGCCGCCGCGCTGCTGCATTCGCCGGAACTGGTGATCCTGGACGAGCCGACGATCGGCCTGGACGTGCTGTCCAAGCAGCGACTACGCGAGTTCCTGCGGGCCGAGCGGATCGAACGCGGCACCACGCTGCTGCTCACCACGCACGACATGGGCGATATCGAGCGGCTCTGCGACCGCGTCCTGGTGGTCGATCACGGCAGGCTGGTGTACGACGGTTCACTGGCCGGGCTCGGCGCCACCGTCGGCGCGCGCCGGGTGCTGGTGGTCGACTTGGCCGCGCCCACGCCGGATCTCGACGATCTGCCGTGCGGCGCCCAACTGCTGTCCAGCGAGGCGGGCGGCATGCGCCAGCGGCTGGCCTTCGACGCCGAGCACACCACGGCGGCGGCTTTACTGGCCGCGGTGTCGGACCGGGCGCAGGTGCGCGACTTATCGATCGAGGAGCCGGGCATCGAGGACGTGGTGCGCCGGATCTACGAGTCGGCGCGCTGAGTCAGCTCGGCGCGTTCGGCGTGCCGGAGTACAGGCTGACCTCGCCGTTCTCCCCGAGGAAGGCGTTGACCAGCATGATCCGCTGCGCCAGGAGATCGTCGGGCTCGGGCGCGCTGGTGGTGATCGAGATCTGCGGTATCGCAGCCCAGTTCACCACGTAGCGCTCGGGTGGGCCGTCGTCGTCGGACAGGCGCGCGAGCCGGAACACCGAGACGGCGCGGCGCTCCATGAGGTCGCGCACGACGTCGGCGATTCGCTGCGGGTCTTCCAGCGCGAACAGGAACCCGAAGGTCAGTTCGGGTGAGGACACATAGGCCGGCACATTTATCGAGGTTAGTGCATGCGGTGCCGTCCGCGGCGGGTACCGCCGATCCGATTGCCGGAAATGTGCGGATGAGTAACACAGGAGAAGTCGCGTGGTGACCCCGCCGTAACGGTGCATAACAATTTCCGCAGACCAGGCGATTTGTACACCATACTATTGCGCGGTCGCGCCGAATCGCGCTTTCCTGGTGTTGTCCCGATTTTCCCCGGGTCGTCTTCCTCGCCGCAGCGTCGCGGATATTCGTCGACGCCCGGGCGGGGCTACGCCGGTGCCGGGGAGTGCACCTCCCCCGAATCCTCCCCGGCTCTGGCGTATCCAAGCATGAATTCAGCGTATTCAGGGGCGTGCACCATGCCGTTCGATCCCGGTCATCGTGTGGATGCCACGCAATTCCCGCCACCCTCGGCGCTGTTGCGGGCCTTCCTGGAACCCCCCGGCTCCGACCCGATGCGGCACCGCGTCCTCGACGCGGCCACTCGGCTGGCTCGCTGCCACGACCGCAGACACCAGGCGATCGAGGCGGCTCGCGCGCCGGAGGCCACCAGCGGCCGGATCGCGGCCTGCGGCAAATTGATCGATCAGATCGACGGCGACCGCGCCACCCTCATCGCCCGCATCGACGACTGGGTCGCGGCCAATGTGGCGCACCGGGCGGGCGCCTCGCTGCACACCGAGACCCTCGGCGCGGTGATCGACCGGATGGCAGCGAAATGGATCGCCGCCCAGCGGGCGCTGGGCGGCGATCCGATCGAGAAGACGACCCAGCGGCAGTGGGAGGCGCGCACCCATCTGCACTGGTGCCGGCTGGCCGAATTGACCGACGGCTACCGGGATCTGATCACCGATGTCACCGAACACCGCAGGCGGTTGCCGGTGTGGTGACGATCAGGCTTTGTCGCCGGGAACCGGCTCGGTGACCTCGACCTCGACCTCGACGGGTTCGGTGACGCCGCCGTCGGTGGTCACGTCGGCCTCGACGAACTCCGGATAGGCCCGCTCGGCGTCGAGTCGCTGCTCGGCGTCGCGGCGGGCCGCCGCGGCGGCCTCGTTCATCTCGATCGCGTCGGTGATGAACTCACCGATCTCGCGCGCGACCTCGGCGACCGCCCCGGTGATCAGCGTGGCGATATTGCCGACATGCCGGGCACCGGAGGACGTCAATTCCTGGACAAGATCTTTGTTGCTTTCGAATTTGCCGACCATTTACACGCCCACTTCGGTTGCCTTCCGATTACGCACAACGATAACACCGGGCGTCGGCGTCCTCTTGACCAAGCGATCCGGCAACGCCAGCAGGAAGATCTTGGCCCAGACCGAGCCGATCTGCTTGGAGAAGCGGCCGGTGTTGTAGGGCAGGCCGTACTTCTCGGCCAGCGCCTTCACCTCGGGCGCCATTTCCGGGTACCGGTTGGCCGGGATGTCCGGGAACAGGTGGTGCTCGATCTGGTGCGACAGGTTGCCCGACATGATGTGGAACAGCTTGGAGCCCTTGATATTGGCCGAGCCGAGCATCTGCCGGACGTACCATTCACCGCGGGTCTCGACCTCGGTCTCCTCCTTGGTGAACGTCTGCACGCCCGCCGGGAAGTGACCGCAGAAGATGATCGAGAAGGTCCACAGGTTGCGCACCAGGTTGGCCGCGGCGTTGCCGGCCAGGGTGTGCAGGAACAGCGGGCCGGTCAGCGCGGGGAAGACCACATAGTCCTTGAGGACCTGCTTGCTCGCCTTCTTGCCCTGCCCCTTGAGCAGCGGCTTCAGGTCGGACCACTTGCGCTTGCCCTTGATGATGTTGTCGGCCTCGAGGTCGTGCACCATCACGCCCCACTCGAACAGCACCATCAGCAGGAAGGCGTAGATCGGGTTGCCCAGGTAGTAGGGGTTCCACTTCTGGCCCTCGTCGATGCGCAGGATGCCGTACCCGATGTCGCGGTCCATGTCGTGGACGTTGGTGTAGGTGTGGTGCATGTAGTTGTGCGAGTGCTTCCACTGGTCGGCCGGGCAGACCGTGTCCCAGTCGAATTCGCGGGAGTTGATGCCGCGCTCACGCATCCAGTCGTACTGACCGTGCATGACGTTGTGGCCGATCTCCATGTTGTCGAGGATCTTCGACACACCGAGCGCCGCCACGCCCGCCAGCCAGAACGGCGGCAGGAAGCCCAGGTACATCAGCCCGCGGCCGGCGATCTCGAAGCCGCGCTGGGTCTTGATGATCTTGTAGATGTAGTCGCGGTCGCGTTCGCCGAGATCGGCTTCGACGCGGGCGCGCAGGTCGTCGAGCGCCTGGCCGAGTTCCTCGACCTGCTCCGGGGTCAGGATGACCGGGCCGTCTTTGCCTTCGGTGAGGATCGTCATGGCTGTATCTCCCCTTGGTTGATTTCTCGGTGATCTAGAGAGCGATGTCGACGTCGCCGACGGCCGTGTTCACGCAGATCTGGATCTGCTTGTCGGGATCGGCGTCGAGCTCGCCGGTGCGCAGGTTGCGGGTGCAACCGGAGACCTTGGTGGCGGTGCAGGAGAAGCAGATCCCCATGCGGCAGCCGTATTCCGGGGTCAGTCCGGCCGATTCGGCCTGCTCGAGCAGCGATGCTCCGGTGTTGTCGGCAGCGACGTCGCTGCTGGAGAAGGTGATGGTGCCGGTGGCCTCGGCCGGGTCGGCCGGGACGGTGGTGAGGGTGAACTCCTCGCTGTGCACCCGATCGGCGAGACCCTCGGCCTCGAAGATCGTCTGCACGGCCCGCATCAGCGGCGGCGGACCACAGACGAAGGTCTGCGCGTCGGCGAACCAGGGCGCGACGCGCTCGAGCTCGTCGTAGTCGAAGAACCCACTGCCGGTGGAGGTTTCCCCATCGATGACAGTGCCGGGCTCGACCGGGTAGCGGTACTCGACCCGGAAGTTGGGACGGCGGTTGGCGATCGCGGTCAGCTCGGCCCGGTGCGGCACCATCTCGGGCTGACGCGCGTAGTGCAGGAAGGTGACTTCACCGGTGAAGCCCTCCGCATCGAGCGTACGCAACATCGACAGCACCGGGGTGATGCCGCTGCCGCCGCTGACCAGCAGCACCCGGTCCGGGCGCTGTTCGGGCAGGGCGAAGACGCCGGCGGCGGGCGCCAGGTCGACGACCATGCCGGGCTCGGCGTGGTCGTGCAGGTAGTTCGAGACCAGCCCGCCCGGGTGCGCCTTCACCGTCAGCTGGAGGAAGCGGTCGCCGCGGCTCTCCGGATCGATCGGCGAGTAGCAGCGGGTGTGCCGCACGCCGTTGATCGAGACGCCGATCTGCACGTACTGACCGGCGCTGTGGCCACGCCACTGCCGGGAGGCGCGCAGGGTGAGCGTCACCGAGCCCGGCACCGCACGCGAGACGTGGGTGATCTCGGCGCGCAGTTCCCGTGCGGTGAGCGCGGGAGAGACGAGCTCCAGGTACCGGTCCAGCGGATGCGGCGTCGTCAACGTCTGCACCAGGTCGATCAGTCCCACCATGCGTCTTACCCCTCTGCGGAAGTCCTTCGGCATGCGATTCACATTTCAGTGCACGCCTGTACACTCACTAGTGTGCCGGATGGACCCAGCCCGCTGTCAACCGGCAAAGATGTGAGGCGGGCAACATATCCAGGGAAGCGACTATGGTGAACGGATGTATGCTCACCGATGTGACTGAGCAGGCAGGAACCCGCAACGAGCGCAAGGCGCACACCCGTGCGGCCCTCCTCGAAGGCACCCTGACGCTGGCCGCCGACCGCGGATTCGCGGCATTGAGCCTGCGGGAGATCGCCCGCTCGGCCGGCATCGTGCCGACCGCGTTCTATCGCCATTTCGCCTCGCTCGACGATCTCGGCGCCACGCTGGTCGACGAGGGCGTGACGGCGCTGCGCCTGGCATTGCGCGAGGTCAGACGCAAGCCGGACGCACACCTGGCCGACACCGTGCGGTTCGTGTTCGAGCAGGTGGGGGCCAAGCGCGCCCTGTTCGGCTTCCTCATCCGCGAACGCCACGGCGGGCCTGCCCCGCTGCGCCAGGCCATCGCGATGGAGATGCAGCTGATCGTGCGCGAGATCGTGGCCGATCTGTCCCGGCTGCGCGCGCTGGACAACTGGAGCACCACCGAGCTCGAGATCGCGGCGGACCTATTGGTCACCACGGTCACCGACGGCATCGCCGCCTATGTCGCGGCGACACCGCGCGAGGAGTCGGCGGTGGTCGAGCGCACCGTCATGCAGATGCGCCTGATCGCGCTGGGCATCGGCGGCTGGGTTCCCAAACCCGCTGACTGAGGGATGTTTCCGGTGCTGTGGCCGCATGCGGTCCATGGTGTAACACACCCCACATGCCGCACAGCCGGAATTTCAGAGTACGGGCGTACACACAATGGGGGCCGCCCCGATCTGGTGAACAACCACTAGGTTGCGGCCACCGCGGACGCGGGCGCGCGCACCGGCAGCAACACGAGCAGTCCGGCCGCCAGGACGACGAGCAGGCCGGCGATCCCGGCTCGGTCGCTGTGGAACACCGAGACGAACACCCCGAACAGCGCCGGCGCGAGGAACGAGACCGCCCGCCCGGTCGTGGTGTACAGCCCGAACATCTGACCCTCGCGCCCCGGCGGCGCCAGGCGCGCCAGGAACGAACGCGCCGAGGCCTGCGCGGGCCCGACGAACACGGTGAGCGCGAGCCCGAAGATCCAGAACATCAGCGAGCCCGAGACCACCAGCAGCACCAGCCCGCACGCGAGCATGCCGATCAGCGAGGCCACGATGACCCGCTTGGGCCCGAGCGAGTCGTCGAACCGGCCCGCCGCGATCGCCGCGGCACCCGCAACGACATTGGCGGCGATGCCGAACAGCAGCACGTCGGCGTCGGCGAAGCCGTACACCTGCACCGCGAGCACCGCGCCGAAGGTGAACACCCCGGCCAGCCCGTCCCGGAAGACGGCGCTGGCGAGCAGGAACCACACCGTGTGCCGGTCCTGGGCCCACAGTTCGCGCACATCACGCCACAGCACCCGGTAGGAACCGAGGACCCCGGCCCGCGCCGCGCCGGGGTCGGCGGTGGTGCGCGGCAGTTCGGGCACCGCGAACAGCACCGGCAGCGCGAAGACGGTGAACCAGACCGCCGCCAGCACGATGGCCAGGCGCACGTTGAGGCCCTGATCAGTGGGCATCCCGAGCACGCCGCGGGTGTCGCCGTCGCCGGCCAGGAAGCCCACGTAGCAGATCAGCAGCAGCACGATGCCGCCGAAATAGCCCATCGCCCAACCGAATCCGGACACCCGCCCGACCGTGGCCGGGGTCGAGACCTGCCGCATCATGGCGTTGTAGGGCACGCCGGCCAGCTCGAACACGGCCGAGGCGAAGGCCAGCAGCGCCAGTCCGAGCCACAGATCGTGGTAGTCGTCGTGAACGAAGAACATCAGCGACATCGCGCCGACGGTGAGCGCCGTGAGGGTCGCCAGGGCCCGCTTGCGTGAGCCGACCGCGTCGAAGTACTGCCCGCAGACCGGCGCCGTCAGCGCGACGACCAGCCCCGCCGCCGCGAGCGCCCAGCCCAGCCAGGCACTGGCCGGGGTGTCGCCGGGCAGGTCGTCGCCGACCTTGTCGGTGAGATACACCGAGAACACGAAGGTCAGCGTGACGGCCTGGAACGCCGAGGACCCCCAGTCCCACAATCCCCACGCCACTACCTGCCCGCGTCCGGCCGCCTCGCCGACGGTCTCGGCCGCGTTCACCTCGGTCATGGCCGAAGCGTAATGGGGATCGCGACTCCCGGCAGGGCACATCGGCGTTTCGGCACGCCGTCATTTCATATGAACCTGGTTGCATAGTACCGAGCGTTCCGGATACCCTCGTCGCATGGCACTGGAGCACGCGCTGCTGGTCTCGCTCAGCGAACGGGCCGGCTCGGGCTACGAGCTCGCCCGCCGATTCGACAAGTCGATCGGCTACTTCTGGAGCGCTACCCACCAGCAGATCTACCGGGTGCTCAAGCGTATGGAGGATTCCGGCTGGGTGACCGTGGAATCGGTCGCTCAGCAGGGAAAACCCGACAAGAAGGTGTATTCGGTCGCCCCTGCGGGCCACACCGAACTCGCCCGCTGGATCGCCGAACCCACCGAGTACAGCCCGTCCCACGACGAACTCGGTGTGAAGATCCGCGGCGCCGCGCACGGCGACATCGACGCCGTGCTGGGCGAGGTGGCCCGCCACCGCGCCCAGCACGCGCAGCGACTCGACGAGTACCGCCTCAGCGAAAAGAAATTCTTCCCGGCGCCGGACCAGCTCTCCGGCACCGCTCTGCACCAGTATCTGGTGCTGCGCGCGGGCATCCGCGCGGAGTCCGGCTACGTCGAATGGTGCGACGAAGTACTGCAGGCCCTGCGACCCCGAAAAGGTGACGACCTTCCATGACCGCCTATCCCCACCTGTTCGAGCCACTCGACCTCGGCCACACCACCCTGCGCAATCGGGTGGTCATGGGCTCCATGCACACCGGCCTGGAGGACCGGGCCTGGGACACCAACAAGCTGGCCGCCTACTTCGCCGAGCGCGCCCGCGGCGGTGTCGGCCTGATCATCACCGGCGGCTACGCCCCCAACCGCACCGGCTGGCTCGCGCCGTTCGGCGGCAAGCTGACCACCAAGTCCGAGGCCTACCGCCACCGCCGGATCACCAAGGCGGTGCATGCCGAGGGCGGCAAGATCGCCATCCAGATCCTGCACGCGGGTCGCTATTCCTACATGCCGACCAGCGTGTCGGCCTCGGCGGTGAAGTCGGCGATCAACCCGTTCAAGCCGCGCGCGCTCTCGGCCAAGGGCATCGAGAACACCATCGACGACTACGCCCGCTGCGCCGAACTGGCCAAGTTCGCCGGCTACGACGGCTGCGAGATCATGGGCGGTGAGGGCTATTTCATCAACCAGTTCCTCGCACCGCGGGTGAACAAGCGCACCGACAAGTGGGGCGGCACCGCCGAGAACCGGCGCAGGCTGCCGGTGGAGATCGCCAAGCGCATCCGCGCCGCCGTCGGCCGCGACTTCATCATCGTGTTCCGGCTGTCGATGGCCGAGCTGGTGGAGAAGGGCCAGACCTTCGACGAGATCATCGCCCTGGCACAGGAATTGGAGGCCGCGGGCGTCGATATCCTCAACACCGACATCGGCTGGCACGAGGCGCGGGTGCCCACCATCGTCACCTCGGTGCCGCGCGCGGCGTTCGTGGAGTTCACCGCCAAGGTCGCCCGCCGGGTGAACATCCCGGTCTGCGCGTCGAACCGGATCAACATGCCCGAGATCGCCGAGGAGATCCTCACCCGCGGCGACGCGGCGCTGATCTCGCTGGCCCGGCCGCTGCTGGCCGATGCCGAATGGGCCAACAAGGCCCAGGGCGACCGCGCCGACGAGATCAACACCTGCATCGCCTGCAACCAGGCCTGCCTCGACCACGCCTTCGGCAACAAGAAGGTGTCGTGCCTGGTCAACCCGCGTGCCGGCAACGAGACCACGCTGCAGCTGCTGCCGACCCGGCGCGCCAAGCGGTTCGCGGTGGTCGGCGCCGGTCCGGCCGGGCTCTCGGCCGCGGTGAGCCTGGCCGAGCGCGGCCATCACGTCGACCTGTTCGAGGCCGACGACAAGATCGGCGGCCAGTTCGACATCGCCCGCCGCATCCCCGGCAAGGAGGAGTTCGACGAGTCGATCCGCTACTTCCGCCGCAAGATCGAGCTCACCGGCGTCACCCTGCACCTGCAGAAGCGGGTCACCGCCGACGAGCTGATCGCGGGCGAGTACGACTCGGTGGTGCTGGCCACGGGCGTGCGCCCGCGCATCCCCGACATCCCCGGCATCGATCACCCGATGGTGCTGTCCTACGCCGAGCTGGTGAAGGAGGCGAAGCCGGTCGGCAAGAAGGTCGCGGTGATCGGCGCGGGCGGCATCGGCTACGACGTGAGCGAATTCCTCACCGTCGAAGGGCATCCCACGCTCAAGCTCGACGAGTGGAAGGAGGAGTGGGGTGTGGACTCCGAGGACGAGCAGGTCCGCGGTCAGCTCAAGCAGCCCAAGCCCTCCCCCGCCGCCCGCGACGTGGTGCTGTTGCAGCGCAAGTCGACCCCGTTCGGCAAGGACCTCGGCAAGACCTCCGGCTGGGTGCACCGTGCGGCGCTCAAGGCCAAGGGCGTCGAGCAGCTCGGCGGCGTGAACTACGAGCGTATCGACGATCAGGGCCTGCACATCAGCTTCGGTGAGAAGCACGAGAAGCCGCGGGTGCTCGAAGTCGACAACGTGATCGTCTGCGCCGGTCAGGAATCGGTGCGCGAGCTGGAAGAGCCGCTGCGCGCGGCCGGTGTCGACCTGCACCTGATCGGCGGCGCCGAACTGGCCGCCGAGCTCGACGCCAAGCGGGCCATCGCCCAGGGCACCCGCCTGGCGGCGCGCCTGTAATCCCCCGACCCGGTCGTCCGACGCGAGGGACGATCGTCGCACCGCCCCGTCCACCGAACTCGCATCCGGTGGGCGGGGCGGTGCTCTGCGCGGGCCCGGACGACGCCGTGGCGCCCTCGCCCGGCGGGGACGATCGGCTACCCGGCCGCCAGGTCACGAACCAGAGCACAGAGATCCCGTCCGGCGGCTGTCCGGAACCAGGACAGATGGCCGAGCAACCAATCCTGGTAGGCGATCTCGGCATTGCGCGGTTCATCGGCGACCGTGAGGAAGTAGTCGATCTCGGAGAGCTCGTAGCCGAGGTGGACCACCGGGAGGAGCTCGGCGAGCACGGCTTGTTCGGCGGGCGCGAGCGGACGCTCGGAGCGATAGCCGTCGATCAGCGCGCGCACCTGGTCCGCACGAACGTGGGCCGCTCCACCGTCGCGCAGCGAAACCCATTCCACCGCAGCGCGTTCGATCGCGGTGGCGAGGTCGAAGACGGCGGTGGTGCGATCGGCTAGGCCGAAGTCGAACACCGAGGTCACCTCGCCGCCGTCCCAGAGCAGGTTGGTGGCGTGCCAGTCGCCGTGCGTCCACAGCGGGCGCACCCCGGCGAGATCGACTCGTAGATAAGGTATTTCGGTGCGCCAGTCACGGTCGGCGAGGAACCGCGCGACCGCGGGGCGGCGGGCGATATGCCATTCGACGGCGCGCACGACGTCTTCGCCGTGGAGACTCGCCACGAGCGGGCGCGCCGGTCGGGCGGGGGCGTCGAAACCCGCTGCGGCCAGGTGCATTCGGGCCAGCATCGCGCCGGCGGCCGTCGCATCGCCGGGCGCGCGGTACGGGGTCCAGGAGAAGTCGGTGCGATACCGGTCCTCCCCCACTCCGGCCCGGTGGACTTCGTAGACGAAGCCGGGCCCGCGGCGCACCGAGGCGGCCACGCGCGATTCGGCAGCGGGCCGGGCCTGCCTTTTCCGTGGTCGTCCACCGGCTCCGGGCGCGATGTCGTCCGGGTGGGGATCGGGCGCAGATTCGGCCGCTCGCACACCGACGGACCGGATGCCCAGGGTTGCCCGCACGTCGGGCACCGGAATGCCCGCGGCGCGCAAGTGCGCCATGAACCGGTGTTCCTCGGCCAGCGCGGCCAGGTCACGAAGGTTCAGCGGCAGGCGCTTCACGACGACCCGCGCACCGTCGCGCAACCGCACGCCCACCGTCGACGACAGCGGACGCGCACTGTGCCACTCGATCCCGGCGGGCTCGGGTCCGCCCCAGGTCGCGGCGACCGCCCGGCTGACCTCGTCCTCGGTCAGCGGCGGCCAGGTCGGCGCGGCGGTCGGCTCGTCGCCCATCCCGAACACCCGCGGTCCGGTCACGACAGGCACGCCCGGGTCGGTCGGGCTTGGTCGGCGGAGCGGGCGCGCGGCGGCTCGGTGACTCGCGGGGGCGCTTCCCGATCGGCCCGGCGGTTCGGTGATTCGGTCGTCATCGCGGAGATCAGCCTAGGGCCAGCGCGCGCCCGCGCGGTCGACGTGGCCGCCGCCCGGCCGAGCCCGATCCCCTAAGCTCCCCGTGTGAGCTTGCCCTCCCCCACTGCAGACAATCGTGCCGTCGTCACCGGCGCGTCCTCCGGAATCGGCACCGCGTTGGCCGCCGAGCTGGCCGGGCGCGGCTACTCGTTGATCCTGGTCGCGCGGCGCGGTGAGATCCTCACCGAGCTGGCCCAGCGGCTGACGCTGGCGCACGGGATCACCGCCGAGGTGCGCGCGGTCGACCTCGCCGATCGGACGCAGCGGGCGAGCCTGGTCGACGAACTGGCCGTGCGCGACATCGCGATCCTGTGCAACAACGCCGGCATCGCCACCTTCGGACCGGTCGCCGAGCTGGACTTCGCCTACGAGCGGGCGCAGATGGAACTCAACGCGACCGCCGTGCACGATCTGACCCTGGCCGTGCTGCCGGGCATGATCGAGCGCAAGGCCGGCGGCATCCTGATCAGCGGCTCGGCCGCGGGCAATATGCCGATCCCGAACAACGCCACCTACGCCGCGTCCAAGGCGTTCGCCAACACCTTCTCCGAGTCGCTGCGCGGCGAGCTCAAGGGCACCGGCGTGAACGTCACCCTGCTGGCGCCCGGCCCGGTGCGCACCGAGACCCCGGCCCCCGAGGACGCCTCGATCGTGGACAAGATGGTCCCCGACTTCCTCTGGGTCTCCTCCGAGTACACCGCCAAGGTGTCCATCGACGCGCTGGCCCGCAACAAGATGCGCATCGTGCCCGGCCTGATCAGCAAGGGCATGAGCGTCGCGGGCAACTACGGTCCCCGCGCCGTGACCGCCCCGATCGCGGGCGCCTTCTACAAGAAGCTGGGCAGCTGATCGTCCCCTGACGGGTTGTGCGTCAGCAACCCGTCAGGAAGCGGCGCCGGGTGGTCAAGGACCCGTCAACATCGAGTTCAGCGGCCCACCAACGGCGTAGTCCTGGAATCGGCCCCGCCATCGGAACGCGGGGGCGTCCCCAGGAGACCACCGTGACGTTGCTCGAGATCTTCCCCTCGTTGCGCGCGACCACCGTGCCGCGGCTCGACCCCGCGGTCTGGCCGGCCGACACGCACTACGACCAGGACGGCCGGATCACCCTCGGCGCGGTCGCCCTCGCCGATATCGCCGACGAGTTCGGCACCCCCGCGCACGTGGTCGACGAAGCCGAGGTGCGCGAACGCTGCCGCGCCTACCGCAAACACTTCCCCGACGCCGAGATCGTCTACGCGGGCACCGCGCTCATGGTCGGCGCGGTGGCGCGCTGGGTCGTCGAGGAGGGCCTGTCGGTGCAGGTCGGGTCCGCCGGTGAGTTGTCGGTCGCGCTGGCCGCCGGGATCGAGCCGCGCCGGATCGTGCTGCACGGCAACGGCAAGACCTTCGACGAACTGAAGACCGCCGTCGGCTGCGGCGTCGGTCGCATCGTCGTCGGCTCGCTCACCGAGATCACGCTGCTGGCCGCGCTGGCCACCGCCCCCCAGCAGGTTCTGCTGCGCGTCGCCACCGGTATCGATGTGCCCGGCAGTCCGGAATTCGGGTTCCCGCTCGGTAGCACTTCGCTCGAGACCGCGGTCGCCAGGGTCGCGGCCCAACCGCATCTGCGGCTCATCGGCCTGCACTGCCACCTCGGCGCGCAGATCCACAATCCGGACCACTACGGCGAGGCGATCCGCCGCATGATCGGCGAGCTGGCCTGGATCGACGCCGAGTACGGCATGGTGCTGACCCACCTCGACATCGGCGGCGGGCATGCGGTGGCCTACCGCAGCGGCGACGCCGAGCTGAACCTGCGCGAGCTCGCCGACATCCTCGACGACGCGCTGGACGCCGCCTGCGCGCGCCACCGGTTTCCGCGGCCCGCGATCACCATGGAGCCCGGCCGCGCGATCGTCGCGCGGGCCGGCGTCACGCTGTATCGGGTGCTGTCGGTCACCGAGACCGCCGAGGGCGGGCATCGGGTGATCGTCGACGGCGGCGGCTGTGGCGGGCAGGGCCGTGGCCACGGTGGGGCGCTGGTGGTCAACCGACACCCCACCGGCGCGCAGATGACCGCATCGGTCGCGGGCAGGCACAGCGAGACCGGTGAACTCCTCGCCACCGAGGTGCGGCTGCCCGCCGACCTGCGGCCGGGCGAAGTGCTCGCACTGCCGTGCACCGGGGCTTATCACCACGGGCTGGCCTCGACCTACAGCACCGTCGGCAGGCCGCCGATCATCGCAGTCGCCGCAGGGCGGACCACGCAGCTGCTGCGCCGCGAGACCACCGCCGACCTGCTGATGCGCGAACTCGGCTGACGCCTCGCGCCGGGCGCCGTCCGGGCTGGTGGCGACGCCCGCCCCACGCCTAGGATCAGACATGTCGGGGAAATCGAACAAAACCGACCCACGGTGTGCTCGTCCGGTGACCAGTGCACCGGAAGAGGCAGCCATGAAGACCGACACGAAACATCAGCCAGGCATTCGCCGACTGTTCCTTGGTCTCGCGGTAGCAGGTGCGACCCTCACCTTTGCGCCGGCGGTGGCGGCACCCGTCATCGCCGCACCCGCCACCACCGCAGGCGTGGCGCTGACCGAGTATCCGCGCTGCGACGACTGGAACAACCGCCACGGGGACTACTGCGACCGCGACCGCGGCCACCGCTGTGACAACGACTGGTACGGCCGCAACCACTGGAACGACCGCAATTGGGACTACTGCGACCGCGGTCGCGGTGGCGGCCACAACAATGGGTTCCCCTGGGGATGGTTCGGCAGCAGCTGAGCCGCATCGCTCCCACATCGCACGGCCGGAACCGACCGCCGACCGTGCGACGGCCGGCGCCCCGCTACCGGCGCCGGGTACCGAAGATACTGCGGCTGATCTCCCGACCAGCCGCGCTGGCCGCTGACCGCAGGAAACTCTTCACCGCCGGATTCTTCATGATCCGCTCGGCCGCCGAATCCTCCTCCGGCCGCGCCCGGCCCGGCGCCTGCGGCGCGGGCGGGGCCGGATCGGCGGCGGCCACGCTGGCCAGCAGCATCTCGTAGGCCGATTCACGGTCGATGCTCTGTCCGTACTTGCCCTGCAGGGGACTCGACAGCGCCTTGGACTTGATCGTCTCGTCACCGATGGTGTCCATCAGCGAGCGCGGCGGCACGATCTTGGTCCAGGCCACCGGGGTCGGCGCGCCCTTCTCCGAGAGCACCGTGACCACGGCCTCACCGGTGCCCAGCGAGGTCAGCGCCTCCTCCAGGTCGTACACCGTCGACTTGGGGTAGGTGCGCACCGTCTTCGACAGCGCCTTCTGATCGTCGGGGGTGAACGCGCGCAACGCGTGCTGGATGCGCGCGCCGAGCTGGGACAGCACCGGATTCGGGATGTCGGTGGGCAGCTGGGTGCAGAAGAACACCCCGACGCCCTTGGACCGGATCAGCTTCACCGTCTGCTCCACCTGCTGCAGGAACGCCTTGGACGCCTCGGCGAACAGCAGGTGCGCCTCGTCGAAGATGAAGACCAGCTTGGGCTTGTCGACGTCACCCACCTCGGGCAGCGTCTGGAACAGATCGGCGAGCACCCACATCAGAAAGGTGGAGAACAGCACCGGTCGCGCCGCCTGCTGACCGAGTTCGAACAGCGTGATCACGCCCTGCCCGCCCGCGGTGCGCAGCAGATCGGCGGGATCGAGTTCGGGCTCGCCGAAGAACGTGTCGCCGCCCTCGGCTTCCAGATTCACCAGCGACCGCAGGATCACCCCCGCCGTCTGCGCCGAGACACCGCCGATGCCCTTGAGGTCGTCCTTGCCCTCGGGACTGGTCAGATGGGTGATCACCGCGCGCAGGTCCTTCAGATCCAGCAGCGCCAGGCCGCGCTGGTCGGCCCAGTGGAAGATCAGGCCGAGCGTGGATTCCTGGGTGTCGTTGAGACCGAGCACCTTGCTGAGCAGGATCGGGCCGAACGAGGAGATGGTCGCCCGGATCGGCACGCCGATGCCCCCGGTGCCGAGCGAGACGAACTCGGTGGGAAACCCGCTCGGCGCCCAGTCGGCGGCACCGGTTTCGGCGGCCCGCGCCTTGATCTTGTCGTTGTCCTGGCCCGGTTCGCTCAGCCCCGACAGGTCGCCCTTGACGTCGGCCATCACCACGGGAACGCCCGCCCGGGACAGCTGTTCGGCGATGCCCTGCAGCGTCTTGGTCTTACCGGTGCCGGTGGCGCCGGCGACCAGGCCGTGGCGGTTCATCATCCGCAGCGGAATGCGCACGCGCGCAGCGGGATCGGTCACACCGTCGACCATCACCGTGCCGAGCTCGAGCGCGGGTCCGTCGAAGGCGTAACCCGCCGCGATCTCCGCCGCCGCACCGGACGCCGCCTGCGCCGGTTCGGCACTGGACGCGGCGGCTTCCCGCTCGGCCGCCTCCGCGGCCGCGGCCGCCTCCGCGGCGACCCGCGCCGCCTCCTCGGCCGCCTTGCGTGCCGCTGCCGCCTTTTCCTGGGGGGTGGTCATTCGCGCGTCCTCCGTTTGGTCACAACTGCCGTACGCAAGAAATGCTCGAAACGTCTGCGGGGAATTCCAAGCAAACTGTATCGCCCGTTAGGGTGGCTCAGGTGTCAGACAAACTCTTGGTCTGGATGGATTGCGAGATGACGGGGCTCCGTCTCGACAGCGACAAGCTGATCGAGATCGCCGCGCTCGTGACCGACAGCGACCTGAACATTCTCGGTGACGGTGTCGACATCGTCATCCACGCCGACGACGCCGCGCTGGCCTGCATGCCACCGGTCGTCGCCGAGATGCACGCGAAATCCGGTCTCACCGAAGAGGTTCGGCGCTCGACCGTGACCCTCGAGCAGGCCCAGGCCGAGGTACTCGACTACATCCGCCAGTACGCGCCCACCGCGCGCACGGTGCCGCTGTGCGGCAACTCGATCGCCACCGACCGTGGCTTCATCGCGCGCGACATGCCCGAACTCGACGAGCACCTGCACTACCGGATGGTCGACGTGAGCTCGATCAAGGAACTGTGCCGCCGCTGGTACCCGCGCATCTACTTCGGGCAGCCGGAGAAGGGTCTGGCACACCGCGCCCTGGCCGACATCAAGGAATCCATCCGCGAGCTCGAGTACTACCGCCGCACCGCGTTCGTGCCGCTGCCCGGCCCGTCCACCACCGAGATCGCGGCCGTCGCCGAAGCGGTCACCGAGGCCATCGATGTCACCGGATCAAGCCCCCGACCAGCGGATTAGGGCCTGACGCCCGAAACACGCTAGTATCTACGGCGCCGGTGATTCACCGGTGATGGTGAGTGTAGTTCAGTTGGTAGAGCACCAGGTTGTGATCCTGGCTGTCGCGGGTTCGAGTCCCGTCACTCACCCCGAGAAGGAAAGCCCGGTCCGCGAGGACCGGGCTTTCCGCGTTTTCCGGTATCCCCTGTCACAGTCCCCGCCGCACCGTCGTCGTCTCGGTGGACCACCGAGAGAACTGAGGAATTCGACCATGGGAATCGACGAACTGCGCGGCACCGTCCGGGGCGCCGTGCTGCTGCCGGGTGACGCGGGCTTCGAGCAGGCCGCCCGGCCGTGGAACGTGGCGGTGACCCAATCGGTCGGCGCCGTCGTCACGGCCACCGACGCCGAGGACATCGCCGCCACGGTCGGCTGGGCCCGGCGCGCGGGCCGCACGGTGGTGACCCAGCCGACCGGCCACGGTGCCACCGGCGACATCGACGACGCCGTCCTCCTGCGCACCGGCGCGCTCGACGACATCGCGATCGACCCGGTGCGGCGACGGGCCCGGGTCGGGTGCGGCGCCCAGTGGGGCCGCGTGCAGGCCGCCGCGGCGGCGCACGGACTGTCGGGCCTGGCGGGCAGCAATCCCGTCGTCGGCGTGACGGGGTACACCCTGGGCGGCGGGTTCGGCTGGCTGGCCCGTGCGCACGGCTGGGCGTCGAACGCGGTCCGCGCGTTCGACATCGTCGACGCCGAGGGCGTGCGCGGCCTGGTCGACGCCGAATCCGACCCCGACCTGTTCTGGGCGCTGCGCGGCGGCGGTGGCGACTTCGCGATCGTCACCGCGCTCGAGTTCGATCTCGTCGAGCTGCCCCGGCTCTACGGCGGCCGGGTGAGCTGGTCGGCCGAGCGCACCCACGAGGCGTTCGCGCTGTTCACCGCGCTCACCACCGACGCGCCCCCGGAACTGTCGGTGTGGCTGCAGCGCTATCAACTGCCGGGCGCGGCGCCCACGGTCGCCATCGACTTCGCCTACCTCGGCGAGCCTGCCGACGGCCGCGCGCTGACTCGCGGCCTCGACGCGCTGCCGGGCGCGCTCGCCGACACCAGGGCGGCGATGACGGCCGACCAGCTCGGCACCATCACCGCCGAGCCGACCGATCCGAGCCCCTCGCTCTCGCGGGGCGAACTGCTCACCGATCTCGGCGACGCGGTGGTGAAGACCCTCGTCGACGCACCGGTGGCGCCCCTGCTCAATATCCAGATCCGCGGCCTCGGCGGAGCACTCGCCGAGGCCGCTCCGCACGACGGCGCGCGCGGACCGGTCACCGAGCCGTACGCGCTCTATCTCCTCGGGCTGGGCCTGCCGCACCTGGTCGACGACGTCACCGCCGGGTTCGCCGCGATCCTCGACCAGCTCGGCCCGCACCGCACCGGCGCCAAGCCCTACACCTTCCTCGCGCCCGGCGAGTCGGCGAGCGCGGCGTTCGACGAGGCGACGCTGGCCCGGCTGCGCCGGATCAAGCGCGACCGTGACCCGCATCAGGTGCTGCGGGCCAATTTCCCGGTCCTGGCGTGACGCTAGCGGGCGGCGGCGCGGCTCGCCCGGTGCCTGCGGACCGCCGAGCGGTTCGCGCATGCCGGGCTGCAGAAGCGCTGCCGTCCGTTGCGTGAGGTGTCGGCGTACACGCGCGCGCAGTCCTGCGCGGCGCAGCCGCCGAGGCGGTCCATGCCGAGCCCGGTCAGATGCAGCGCGGTGCCGACGGTGATGAGCGCCGCGATCTGCCGGTCGGTGGCGACGCCGGGGTCGCGGAAATGCAGGTGCCAGCCGTCGCCGGCATGGTCGGTCAGCCGGGGCGCGGCGGCGTACTCGCCCAGCAAGGTGTTCAGCAGCGCGGCGCGGTCGGCGGGATCGACGCACTCGACCACGCGGCGCCAGCGCGTCAGAAACGCCGTCACGGACGTCAGATCGGCGTCGGTGGGCGGCGTGGACAGCACCAGTCCGGCCGCCGCGCAGCGTCGCCCCAGTTCGGCCGCGCTGTCACACGGCCGGTTGAGCAGGTCGACCCCGAGCTGCACCGGCTCTCGTCCGTAATGGTTGTAATGCACAATGCCATTACATCAGACTCGAAGCATGACCAGCCATCCCACCCACACCTGGCGGATCGAGTCCTGCCACCGCACCAGCGAGGGTCTCGTCGCCTATCAGCGGTGCCGCTGCGGCGCGCGCCGGGTCGTCGTCGGCGATCCCGGCGTCAGCATCTCCGGCGAACTGCGCGGCAACGACGACGGGCTCGCAGCGACCGCCTAGCGACTCCGGGCAGCGCCATGACGAACATCACGTTTGCCCGCTACACTCTGGACCACTGCCCAGATGTGGGGCATCTCTCGTCAGCGTTCGACCGGAAAGACCACTTGATGAAGCGTTCCACCGTCGTCGCGGCCTTCGCGGCCGCCACCGCGCTCGGCCCGATCGCGGGGACCGCGGCGGCCGAGTCGCCCGGCCTGCCCCTGTCCCCGTATGTCGCCGCCGCGCCGACGGCCACCGGCGATTTCGGCCTGCCCAGCGACAAGCCCGAGTCGGGGTCGGCGCAGAGCGGCTCCACCACCGGCGTCGAGACCACCGGCTCTTCCGGCACCGGCTCGGCCGGCCTGCCCAACCTCGACCGGCTGCTGTTCGGCGGCCGCATCCTCTGCGGAGCGCTCGGCAGCGCGCTGGCCGTCGCCGGCGAGGCGATGATGGACTGCGCCGACCTGCCGACACCCGCCTGAACCACCCCGTTCACGCACGAAGGGCCACCGGAAACCTCCGGTGGCCCTTCGCTTTTCGCGCGGATCAGGCGACGTCGGCGTTGCCCGCCTTCCATTCCGGCCACGGGATGTTCCAGTCCCCGAGACCGTCGACACCGGACAGGGTGCCGCCGACGGTGTTCTTCACGATGGTGATGTCACCACGCTTGGCGTTCTCGTACACCCAGCGGGCGTTGGCCGGGCTGAGGTTCAGGCAGCCGTGGCTGGCGTTGGAGTAGCCCTGCTGCCCCACCGACCACGGCGCGGAGTGGAAGAAGATGCCGCTGTAGGAGATTCGCGTCGCGTAGTCGACCGGGGTGCGGTAGCCGTCCGGCGAGTTCACCGAGACGCCGTAGGTCGAGGAGTCCATGATGATCTTCTCGTGCCGGTCGCTGACGATGTAGATGCCGTTGTCGGTGGGCGTGGAGTCCTTACCCATCGAGGTCGGCATGGTCATGATCACCTGACCGTTGCGTTCCACCGTCACCTGGTGGGTGTTGTCGTCGGCGGTGAAGATCTGCGCGTCGCCCACGGTGAAGAACGAGTGGATGTTGTCCTGGCCGTACAGCCCCTTGCCGAGGTCCTTGCCGTAGACGTTCACATCGATCGTCACCTTGGTGCCCGGTGCCCAGAAATGCTCTGGGCGCCAGCGCACTTCGCGGTTGTTCACCCAGTAGAAGGCGCCCTCGACCGCGGGCTCGGTGGTGATCTTGATGGCGTCCTGCGCGGCCCGGCGATCGGGGATGTTCTCGTCGAACTGGATGGCCACCGGCTGACCGATGCCGACCACCTCGCCCTCGCCGGGGAGCAGGTACGGCTTGGTCTGGCTGTTCGGCGAGCTCGTGGTGAAGCTGAGCGTCGTCGAGTTCACGCCGCCCAGACCCATCGCGGAGGCCGTCAGCTTGTAGGTCTTGCCGTAGCCGAGCACCTCACTGGTCGCCCAGGAACGGCCGTCGGCGGCCAGCTGGCCCGCGACCGGGCGCCCCTCCTTGTTCGTGAGCGTGACCTCGGTGAACTTGCCGTCCTCGACCTGGAAGGCCATCGGCATACCGGGCGAGACGCCGACCTGCCCGTCCTTGATCGTGGACACCAGCTTCGGCTTGATGAGTTCGGTGATCGGGTTGCGGTCGATCGCCACCTCGACCCCCGCGCCCTCAGCCGCCGAGCAAGCGGACGCGCCGAGCGCGAAGACCGCCAGCAACGCCACCGGAACGATCGTCCGCAGCGACCGATGTCGCCCCCGAGTCTTACCCATGTCAACCCCGTTTCCGTACCGACGCAATAACTGTGTGCGCCGCAGATCCCATCGACGCCTATCGCTCGTGCCATCCGCGTCGACGGGGGCGGTCGAGATCGTCGTCCCGCCATTCTGCCAGCCCGCCCGGTCGCCACCAACGGGAAAGCCCCCGCGACACGACCAAGTCACAATCGTTAGATACGCCGCGGGGCCTCCGCCGTTAACAACCCGAAGAGTGCCGCATTGTTGCTGGTCAGAGCCCGATTTCACTTTCCGGCCCGAAGCCTGTTAATGTTTGTTCCGCACCGGAGAGCGGGGCCGAGGGAGACACCGAGAGGTTCTCTCCCAGAGTCGCGGTCCGAGCAAACCAAGCGCCATTAGCTCAATTGGCAGAGCAGCTGACTCTTAATCAGCGGGTTCGGGGTTCGAGTCCCTGATGGCGCACAACAGACCGCATCCCGGCAGTTACCGAAACTGCCGGGATGCGGTCTTTCTACGTCCGGTCGTCTGTCCGATAACGGTCACGAGGTCGTTATCGAACCGCCATGGACAGCGGCCCATCACATCACAGCAGTCACGATCCGGACAGGCTGGAGCTGCGCAAACGCTCGCCAAACCCGATTTCCGCAAACTTTTTCTGTGACGCGCGGCACATCTTTCGAGGCGGCAAACTCCCTGCGTAGATAACGATTCCGCAACTGCGCAGGGAACCGACCAAGATCGGCAGCGTTTGCCGTTCAGGTCTCGTTCACCTTCTGTTAACCCACCGTGACCATTCTGCAATCAGGTCACAAACAGACCTGCGGTTTGGTTAGCCCCGGAGTATCCAACTTCGAAGAGCACGAGAACCGAACAGCGCGTGGTCTCCCCGCAGCCAGCTGTGGAGCACCGTGCGACGCGCGGACCGCCATCGAGCGTCCGACCTCCTGACAGCGTCGCACATTCCCATACAGACAGAAACAACACATCGCCTGACCGGCGTGCGCCGCTGCGTGCGCTGCGCGATCCACCGCGCCTCCCCACCGGGGCCTGCGGTCGCCAGACAGAGATGAAGGAACAGAACAGCAATGCTCAACAAAGACAAGCTCAGCACCGTTATCGGCCGTCGTTCGCGCCGTGAGGCGTTCACCGTGGCGGTCGCCGCGGTCGGTCTGGTCGCCGTAGCCGCGTCCTCCGCCGTCTCCTTCGCCGACGACAGCGTTCCCGAGCGTGCTGCCATGGTCGTCGAGCAGGCGGAGAGCATCCCCGCCGTCGGCGCCGCCCCCGCCATCCAGGCGATCCCCGCCCCGGCCCCCGCGCCGGAGGCCGCTCCGGCCCCCGCGCCCGCTCCCGAGGCCGCCCCGGCCCCGATGCCCGAGCCGGCTCCCCCCGTGTACCCGGACAACCTGGACGGCTGGATCCGCCAGGCCCTCGACATCATGGCCGCCAAGGGCATCCCCGGCACCTACGAGGGCATCCACCGCAACATCATGCGCGAGTCGACCGGTAACCCCCAGGCGATCAACCTGTGGGACTCCAACGCCGCGATGGGCATCCCTTCCAAGGGCCTGCTCCAGGTGATCGACCCGACCTTCGCCGCGTACCACGTCGAGGGCACCCCCTTCGACGTCTGGAACCCGGTGTCCAACATCGTGGCGGCCTGCAACTACGCGGCGCACCGCTACGGCTCGATGGACAACGTCAACAGCGCCTACTGAGCCACCTGACGGATCAACGCCCGTGCCCCGGTCATCGCCCGACCGGAGCGCGGGCGTTCGTCGTAGAATCGCCCCCGTGCCAGACAGCGCCGATCAGGCACCCGATCACGCGCATTCCGACGCGGCCACCGCGAGCCGCGTCGCCAAGGCCCGCAGGCTGGCCGCCTACCTCTGGGACCGCGATATCCGCGGTGCCGAGCTGCTCGCCCTGCCCGCGGCCACCCTGCGCAAGCTGGCCAGGGCCGCCGACACCAATCCGCCGAGCACCGGCGAGACCTGGCAGGTGGTCGCCGACCTGCTCGAGCAGAAGGACGCGTGGGCGGCCCGCAATCCCGGGCACGCCGCCGCGGTCCGCGCCAACGCCGACGAGAAGCTGCTGTGGGTGAAGCCGCCCGTCACCCCGTGGACGACGGGGTCCTGAGCCGCGCCGTCAGGACACGACGAGACCGATCGCGAGCGCGACCATGATCACCGCGATCACCGAATCGAGCACCCGCCACGCGATCGGCCGCGCGAACAGCGGCCCGAGGCGGCGCGCGCCGTATCCCAGCGCCAGGAACCAGCCGATGCTGGCGAGCATCGCTCCCCCGGCCAGGAACCAGCGGTCCGGGCTCGCGTAGGTGCTCGCGAAGGAGCCGAGCAGCACCACGGTGTCCAGGTACACGTGCGGGTTGAGCCAGGTCAGAGCCAGACAGGTGAGGACCGAGGCACCCACGGCCACCGAGGCGCCCGCCGCGTCGGCGATCAGCGCCGACGAACTCAGCGCCCGCCGCGCCGCCAGCACCGCGTAGCCGAACAGGAACGCCGCCCCCGCGTACCTGGCCACCGTGAGCACCGCCGGCACCGCCTCGACGACGGTCCCGAAGCCCGCGACCCCGGCCGCGATCAGCACGATGTCGGACACGGCGCAGACCGCGATCACCGGCAGCACATGCTGCCCGCGCACGCCCTGGCGCAGCACGAACGCGTTCTGCGCGCCGATCGCCACGATGAGGGAGAGCCCGAAGCCCAATCCGGAGAGGGCGGCCAGTGCCGCGGAGGATGCCGTCACGTCGTTCGACGTTAAGAGGGCATCAATTTTCAGGCCAGCTAATGATTCTTCACTACCATTAGAATTTCTTACATGGATCTGCAGCTGGACCAGTTGCGCGCGCTCGACGCGGTGCTCACCGAGGGCACCTTCGAGGCGGCGGCGCGGCGGTTGACCGTCACCCCGTCGGCGATCAGCCAGCGGATCAAGGCGCTCGAGGAAGCCGCGGGCCGCATCCTGGTGCAGCGCTCGAAACCGGTGCGCGCCACCGAATCCGGGCTCGCGGTGCTGCGCTTGGCCCGGCAGGTGGAACTGCTCGCCGCCGACACCGCCCGCGAGCTCGGCGACGTCGACCGGCCCGCCGGGCGGCCGGCGCGGATCCCGATCGCCGTCAACGCCGATTCGCTGGAGACCTGGGTGATGCCCGCCCTGGCGAGGGTGGGCGACCAGATCTGCTTCGAACTGCATCGCGAGGACGAGGAACACACCACGCGACTGCTGCGCGACGGCACCGTGATGGCGGCGATCACCTCGACCGCGACGCCCGTCCAGGGCTGCAAGGTCGTCGCGCTCGGCGCCATGCGCTACCAGTCGCTGGCGACGCCGGATTTCGTCGCGGACTGGTTCCCCGACGGCGCGCGCCCCGGCTCGTACGCGCACGTGCCGATGATCCAGTTCGACCGCAAGGACGATCTCCAGTTCCGCCACGTCGGCCGCCGGTCGACCCTGCCGATCGACCCGCCGATGCATTTCGTGCCGTCGTCGAACGCCTTCGGCGACGCGGTGCGCCTGGGCATGGGCTGGGGCATGCTGCCCGACCTGCAGACCGAAAAGGAGAGGGCCGAGGGCACACTCGTCAATATCGACGGCCGTGCCCACATCGACGTCCCGCTCTACTGGCAGCAGTGGAAGCTCGACTCCCCCGCGCTGGGCAAGACCGCGGCGGCCATCGTGGCGGCCGCCGCGGACAAGCTGATCCAGCCGGTGCGGTGATCTCGAACCGTCACGTGGCCCTCGTCAGACCTTCTTCACCACACTGGACTTCAATTGCATCGGTCCGATGCCGTCTACCTTGCAGTCGATGTCGTGATCACCGACGCCCTGCACCAGGCGGATGTTGCGCACCTTGGTGCCCGCCTTGATGCCGGTCGGACTGCCTTTGACCTTGAGGGTCTTGACCACCGTCACGGTGTCGCCGTCGGCGAGCACATTGCCGACGGCGTCGCGGATCACGTCGGCACCGGCGTCGTCGGCACCGGCGGGCGACCACTCGTTGGCACACTCCGGGCACACCAGCAGGGCGCCGAGCTCGTAGGTGTATTCGCAGGAACAGGCGGGACAGGGCGGCAGCGAATCGCTCATCGGTATTCCTTCGGGGAGATCAAGCGGCGGAGAGGAATTCGACGAGGACCCGGTTGATCTCGTCGGGCTGTTCGAGGTAGCCGTAGTGCCCGCACCGTTCGATCTCGGCATAGCGGGCGCCGGGGATAGCCTCGGCGACCTCGCGGCAGAACCGCGCGGGCACCATCTGGTCGTCGGCGAATCCGACGACCAGGCTGGGCACGGTGATCCCCCGGTAGGCCTCGCGGCGGTCCTGGGAGCGGTCCATCCCCAGCTGGGCGCGGGTGCCGGGAGTGCCCTTGCCCGAGGTGAATTCGAAGATGTCGAGCCACTCCTGCGCCTTGGCCGGGTCGGCCAGGGTGTGCGGGGACAGGTTCAGCATCGCCTTGACCGCGGCCGCGTACTCCGGGGGCAGCGCGATCCCCTTGTCGAACAACGCCTGTTCGCCGCGGTTGAGGGTGCTCGACACCGGGTGCGGCCGCGCGGTGGCCGCGAACATGACGGCCTTGCCCAGCAGTTCGGGACGGGCCAGCGCGAGCTCGGCCACCACCCGCGACCCCATCGACGTCCCGACCACGTGCGCGGGTGCGCCCAGGTGCTCGATCAGGGCGGCGGTATCGCCGACCAGATCGGCCATGGTGATCCCCGCCGCCGACTCCGAGGACGGCGCGATCCCCCGATTGTCGACCGTGACGACCCGAAAGCCTGCCCCGACCAGGGCGGGCACCTGATACGTTCGCCAGACCCGGCCGGGGCTGCCGCTGCCCATCACGAGCAGGACCAGCGGCCCGGACCCGGTGACGTCGTAGTTGAGCTGGATGCCGTTGAGCGAGGCGAGGGGCATATTTCTCCTGTTAGCCTGTTTGCTAAAGTTAGAAAACACCATACCGCCACGGCAGGACGGGGTTCACCACGGTGCCAGGATTGAGCAGGCCGCTGTACCAGATGAAGGCCGACTTCTTCAAAACCCTCGGCCATCCGGTCCGTATCCGGGTGCTGGAGTTGCTCAGCGAGCGCGAACACGCGGTCTCGGAGATGCTGCCCGAGGTCGGCGTCGAGGCGGCGAACCTGTCTCAGCAGCTGGCCATCCTGCGCCGGGCCGGCCTGGTAACCGCGCGACGCGAGGGACTGTCGGTGACCTACGAACTCACCTCGCCGCGCGTGAAGGAGCTGCTGATCGTGGCTCGCGCGATCCTGACCGGCGTAGTCGCCGGGCAGGCGGAACTCCTCGAGAACCCCGAGTCCACCGTGGCCTGACCCACCCGCTCCCCACCGGGCCACCTTCACCCACTGATTGCACATTTTCTAAATTAGACACCTAGCAAGTTGACAAGGAGAACACCCGTGACCGCGAGCTCCGCGCCGATGACGGTTCCCACCGACCACCCGGCCATCCTGCGCTGGGTCGACGAGATCGCCGACCTGGCCACGCCCGACCGCGTGGTCTGGTGCGACGGGTCCCGCGACGAATGGGATCGGCTGACCGACGAACTCGTCGAGAAGGGCACCTTCGTCCGGCTCACCGGCAAGCCCAACTCCTTCTGGTGCGTCTCCGACCCGGACGACGTCGCCCGTGTCGAGGACCGCACCTTCATCTGCTCCGCCGACCCCGCCGACGCCGGCCCGACCAACAACTGGGTCGATCCCGTCGACATGCGCACCGTCATGACCGAGCACTACCGCGGCGCGATGACAGGTCGCACGATGTATGTCATCGGCTTCTGCATGGGCCCGCTCGACGCCGCCGAACCGAAGTTCGGTGTGCAGATCACCGACTCACCGTATGTGGCGGTGTCGATGCAGATCATGACCCGCTCGGGCACGCCGGTCTGGGAAAAACTCACCGGCGACACCGACTTCGTCCAGTGCCTGCATTCGGTCGGAGCGCCGCTCGGTGCGGGCCAGGCCGACGTGCCGTGGCCGTGCGACAGCACCAAATACATCGCGCACTTCCCCGAATCGCGCACCATCTGGAGCTACGGCTCCGGCTACGGCGGCAACGCGCTGCTGGGCAAGAAGTGCTTCGCGCTGCGGATCGCCTCGGTCATCGGGCGCGACGAGGGCTGGCTGGCCGAGCACATGCTCATCCTCAAACTCACCTCACCGCAGGGCCGCACGCACTATGTGGCCGCGGCGTTCCCGTCCTCCTGCGGCAAGACCAATCTGGCGATGCTGGAACCCGCGCTACCCGGCTGGCAGGCCGAGACCATCGGTGACGACATCGCCTGGATGCGCTTCGGCGCCGACGGCAGGCTGTACGCGGTCAACCCGGAGGCCGGGTTCTTCGGCGTCGCGCCCGGCACCGGCGCGCGCACCAATCCCAACGCGATCGCCACCATCGACCGCGGCAACTCCCTCTTCACCAACACCGCGCTCACCGATCAGGGCGACGTGTGGTGGGAAGGACTGACGAAGCAGCCGCCCGCCCACCTCACCGACTGGCGCGGCAACGACTGGACGCCCGAATCCGGAACCCCTGCCGCGCACCCGAATTCGCGCTACTGCACCCCGATCGAGCAGTGCCCGTCGGTGGCGCCGGAGTGGAACGACCCGACCGGCGTGCCGATCTCGGCGATCTTCTTCGGCGGGCGCCGCGCGAGCACCGTGCCGCTGATCGCCGAGACCTTCGACTGGGCGCACGGCGTGTTCACCGCGTCGGTGCTGTCCTCGGAGACCACCGCGGCGGCCACCGGGGCGGTCGGCCTCGTCCGCCGCGATCCGATGGCGATGCTGCCATTCCTCGGCTATCACGTGGGCGACTACTTCGCGCACTGGCTGCGGCTCGGCGCCGCGGCCGACGCCGCCAAGCTGCCGAAGATCTTCCAGGTCAACTGGTTCCGGCGTGATGCCGACGGGACCTTCCTGTGGCCCGGCTTCGGCGACAACGTGCGCGTGCTGAAGTGGGCGCTGGAACGCCTCGACGGCACCGCCGACGCGCAGTGGACGCCGATCGGCTACGTGCCGACCGCCGACGCGCTGGACCTGTCCGGGCTTGACGAGGCCGACCGCGCGCTGGTCGAGAAGGCGCTGGTCGTCGACGCCGCGGAGTGGGTCACCGAGACCCGGTCCATCGACGAATGGTTCGCCCGCATCGGCGGCAACCGGTTACCCGACGAACTGCGCGAGCAGCTGGCGGCACTGAAGTTGCGCCTGCTCGGCAACCGCTGACCATGCGGGCACTGCTGCCGACCTGGTCGGAGTGGAAGCCCGCCTTCCTGGCGCCGGGCACGGATCTGATGGCGGGGCTGATCGTGGCGCTGGTGGCTCTGCCGCTGGCGCTGGGATTCGGCATCAGTTCCGGGCTCGGCGCCGCCGCCGGTCTGGCGACGGCGATCGTGGCCGGCGCGCTGGCTGCCGTCTTCGGCGGCTCGCGCTTCCAGGTGTCGGGGCCGACCGGTGCGATGACCGTGGTGCTGGTGCCGATCGTGCACGAGCACGGCGCGTCCGGGGTGCTGACCGTCGGGCTGATGGCGGGTGTGCTGCTGGTGGCACTGGCCTTCGCCGGTGTCGGCCGCGCGGTGCGGTTCATGCCGGCTCCGGTGATCGAGGGTTTCACCGCGGGCATCGCGGTGGTGATCGCGCTGCAACAGTTTCCGGGCGCGCTGGGGGTGTCCGGAGCCGAGGGCGAGAAGGTCTGGCAGTCGGCCATCGACGCCGTGCGACGGTTCGTCGAGCACCCGAACGCGACCGCGCCGGTGACCGCGCTGGTGGTGGCGGTCGTGATCCTGATCGGCGGGCGGTTTCTGCCCAAGCTGCCGTTCGCGCTGGTCGCCGTCGCGGTGGCGACGGTCGTCGGTACCGTGTTCGACCTGGATCTGGCCCGGATCGGAGCGATCCCGGCCGGGCTGCCCGCACCCTCGCTGAGTTTTGTGCACGCCGACGAACTGACCACGCTGCTGTTGCCCGCGCTCGCCGTCGCCACGCTGGCCGCGCTCGAATCCCTGCTGTCGGCCACCGCGGCCGATGCCATGGCCGTCGGGACCCGCCACGACCCGGACCGGGAACTGTTCGGCCAGGGACTGGCGAATATCGCCGCGCCGCTGTTCGGCGGCGTGCCCGCGACCGGTGCGATCGCCCGCACCGCGGTCAACGTGCGCTCGGGGGCGCGCACCCGGCTGGCGGCGCTGACGCACGCGGCGATCCTGGCGGGCATCGTCTACCTGGCGGCCGGGCTCGTCGCCGACATCCCGATCGCGGCGCTGGCCGGGGTGCTGCTGGCGACGACCGTGCGGATGGTGGAGACCGCGTCGCTGGCCGCGATCGCGCGCGCCTCGCGGGGCGACGCGATCGTGATGCTGGTGACCTTCCTCGTCACCGTGGCGTTCGACCTGGTCACGGCAGTGGTGATCGGTATCGGTTTCGCGCTCGTGCTCGCGGTGCGCGCGGTGGCCCGCGAGGCGAGCCTGCACCAGGTCCCACTGGACGACAGCGATCACCTCGGCGAGGAACACGACCTGCTGCGCGACCACATCGTCGCCTACCGCATCGAGGGCCCGCTGTTCTTCGCCGCCGCCCACCGCTTCCTGCTGGAGCTGTCCGAAGTCGCCGACGTGCGGGTGGTGATCCTGCGGATGTCGCGCGTCACCGCCCTCGACACCACCGGCGCCCTGGTCTTGGCCGACGCCGTCACCAAACTCCAGCACCGCCACATCACCGTCCTGATGTCCGGTCTGCGCGAAGACCACCGCACCCGCCTGGCGGCCATGGACGCCCTCCCGGCCGGCGGCGACGACGCCGTCTTCCCCGACACCGGGACCGCCATCACCTACGCCCGCCGCTTCCTGCCCACCCACCGAACCCCGTGAGCGTCCACCGCGCCGACCGGCGCTGAACCGGCTGTGCCGCCGGGCGACCCGCGAATCACGCGGAACGGGTGCGGAACTGTGCGCGGTACGCGGTCGGGGTGAGGCCGGTGGCGGCGGCGAGGTGGGTGCGCAGGTTCACCGCGGTGCCGAGGCCGCTCGCGGTGGCGACCTGTTCGACGGTGAGGTCGCTCGCTTCGAGGAGGCGCCGCGCGTGGTCGAGGCGGCGGGCGGTGAGCCAGGACAACGGGGTACAGCCGAGTTCGGCGCGGAAGCGCCGGTGCAGGGTGGCCACGCTCACGCACGCGTGGGCCGCGAGATCGGTGACCGTGATCGGTTCGGTCGCATGATGTTCGGCCCACTCCACCGTCGAAGCCAGGGACGGGCCGGGGTCGCGCGGCACCGGACGGTCGATGAACTGACGCTGGCCGCCGCGGCGGTGCGCGGCGAAGACCAGGCGGCGCGCGACCGCGGTCGCGATCGCGGTCCCGTGATCACGACCGACCAGATACAGCGCCAGGTCCAAGGCCGCCGCGCTGCCGGCCGAGGTGAGGACGTCGCCGTCGTCGATGAACAGCACGGCGTCGTCGACCTCGGTGTCGGGGAAACGGCGCCGGAACTCGGCGGCCCACTGCCAATGCAGGGTGACGGTGCGCCCGGCCAGTACTCCGGCCTCGGCGAGGGTGAACGCCCCGCTGCACATGCCGACCAGCCGGGCGCCCCTGGCATGCGCGCGAGCGATCGCCGCGAGTACGGCCGGGTCCCGTGGTGTGCCGGTGTCCGGGCGGTTCGGGACGATCACGGTGTCGGCGGCGTCGAGCAGGGACAGCTCGGCCAGACCGGTCATGGTGAAGAAGTTCTGCCGCATCGGCACCTCGCGCCCGTGCGCGCAGAGCCGGAAGTCGTAGAGCAGACCACCGATCTCGGGGCGGTCGATGCCGAAGACCTCGGTCATACAGGCGAGTTCGAACGGGTTGGACCCCTCGTCGACGAGCGCCGCGATCCGGTGCAGACCCGGGTGCGAGAAATCTTGCGACATGCGTCATTCATCGCACTGTTCGGCGCGGTACCGCAACCGCGACCATGAGGCATGACCGATCGACCGATGAATATCGACGCCGCGCTCGCCACCTTCGACGCCCTGTGGAGCCCCCGCATCCTGGCCCGGGTCAACGACTGGGATGTGCGCCTGGCCAAGGTGCGCGGCGAGCACCTCTGGCACGCCCACCACGACACCGACGAGTTCTTCCTCGTCCTCGACGGCACCCTCGACATCGACCTGCGCGGGCCGGACCGGCGAGTCACCCTGCACCGCAACGACACCTACGTCGTGCCGCGCGGGGTCGACCACCGGCCCTCGTCCGTGGCGGGCGCGACCCTGCTCCTGTTCGAGCCCGCGGGGACCCTGAGCACCGGCGACCACACAGGCGAGATCCCCGACCACATCACCGCCACCACCGGGACCGCGCTGAGCTGAACCGCGGGCCGCCGACGTGGTCAGCCCGCGGTGGCGGCGAAGTACGCGGTCCGCACGGCGACCTGCGGCGGGGGCGGGAAGTCGGGGTTGCCCGAACCGAGCGGGCCGACCCGCACCGTCCAGGTGCTCGACGACGTGTCGACCGCGGTGCGCGCGTTCGCGGGCTGGAGCACCACGTCGTGGCCACCGTCGCAGGAGTACGCGCCGACCAGGCCGTCGGAGCGACCGCCCCAGGCGCCGCCGACGCGGATGCGGCAGTGCCTGCCGTCGGCCAGTTCCAGCGCCCACGGTTCGGGCGATTCGATGCGGCCGACCGCGCCGAGCTGCGGCGTCACCGTGTAGCGGCGCAGCGTGCGCTGCCAGGGGTCGCTCGCGCAGAGCAGGGTGGTGTTGCCGGGCGGAGCCCAGCAGACATCGGCCGAGTCGGCGGCGGCGCCGCAGCCGGAGTAGATACCCGGGGTGTTCCCCGAGCGGCTCGGTTCGGCGTATCGGCAGTCCAGCGTGCCGTACGGATCGGGGCTGACGACGGTGAAGCCGTCAGCGGGCTGACCGGCGGCGGTGACCGCGACGACCGAGACGACACCGGTCGCCGCGCTGGTCGGAGTGGATGTGGCCGGGCTCGCGGTAGTCGGCGGTCCGGGGCCGGTCGTCGCGCCCGGCGTCACCGGCTCGGTGGTCTGGCCCGGCGTCACACCGGACGTGGCCGGTTGCCCGGTGACCTGGGTCGGAGTCGGGGTGGCGATCTCCGACGACGAACACCCGGCGAGGACGATGGTCAGCGCCGCGCCCAGCGCACCGGCAACCCCTGCTCGAACAGTCATAGCCACCCCTGAGTTCGACGAACCCGACCTTCGAGTTGTCCATCGACCGGGCGCGCGAATTCGTTAACCGGGCAAGGCTGTTCGGGCGTCGCTCGCCCCGACCACCTTCGCCGAGAGCGAGCGGAGCGCGTCGCTCTCGCCCTCGCTGAGCCGGTCGACGAACACCTCGCGCACCAGCTCGACGTGCTCGGGCGCGGCCCGGCCGAGCACCGCGCGCCCCTCCTCGGTCAGCGAGACGACGATCCCGCGCGCGTCGTCCTCGGCGGGCCTGCGGTCGACGAGCCCGCGCGCCGCCATCCGCGCCAGCTGCTTGGACAGCCGGGACTTGTCCCAGCACACCTCGCCCGCGAGTTCCTTGGCCCGCATGCAGCCGTTCGGCGTGGCCGACAGCGGCACCATCAGCTCGTAGTCGGCCATCGACAGCCCGTGCTCGGCCAGGCCGGCCGCGATCGCCGCGTCCAAGCGCTGACGCATGCGGATGTAGGCCTGCCAGGTCTGCTGCTCTTCCTCGGTCAACCATCGAGTCACGGGAATTATCCTAGAACCCATTTGGTTGACATGGAAACAAAGCACGTATGGACCAGGAGGCGCATCCCATGCCCGCAATCACCGTCGACGACATCATGGTGCTGCCCCGGCTGCCCCGACCCGATGTCACCGAGACCCAGCGACCCGTCCGCCAGATCGTCACCGCCGCGCGTCAGCGCGAAGGCGCGGGCTTCGAGGTGACCCGCCCCTTCCCCAGCGTCGACCTGCGCTCGGCCGACCCGTTCATCCTGCTCGACCAGATGGGCCCCGTCGCCTACGAGCCCTACGAGGCCAAGGGCGCGCCCTGGCATCCGCATCGCGGCTTCGAGACCGTCACCTACATGCTCGACGGCACCATGGTCCACCACGATTCGCAGGGCGGCGGCGGCGTCATCAGCGAAGGCGACACGCAGTGGATGACCGCGGGCTCGGGCATGCTGCACGACGAACTGCCCGAGGAGAAGCTCGTCATCTCCGGCGGCACCTTCCACGGCATCCAGCTGTGGGTGAACCTGCCGCGGGCGAACAAGTTCGCCACCCCGCGCTACCAGGACCTGCGCGCGAGTGAGCTGACCCTGGTCAGCTCGCACGACGGCGGCGCGCTCGTGCGCGTCATCGCCGGTGACCTCGCCGGCTTCACCGGTCCCGGCTCCACCTACACCCCCATCGCCTACGCGCACGCCTCGCTGGTACCCGGCGCCCAGCTCGAGACGCCGTGGCCCAAGGACTACACCGCGCTGGCCTACGTGCTGTCCGGCAGCGGCACCGTCGGCGTCGAGCACAGGCCGATCGGCGCCGGTCAGCTCGTGGTCTTCGGCAAGGGCGACGCCATCACCCTCACCGCCGATCGCACCCAGCACAGCAGCACCGGCGATCTCGAGGTCCTGCTGCTCGGCGGAAGGCCGTTGCGCGAACCGGTGATCCAGTACGGGCCGTTCGTCATGAACACCAGGGAGGAGATCATCGAGGCCATGGAGGATTTCCAGGCAGGCCGGATGGGCACCGTGCCCGCCGAGCACCTGACCGGACGACGTCTGGGCGAGTAGGCGGTCCCGGCGGCAGACGATCCGCAGACGCCACGCGGTTGACAACCGGACGCCCCGTCACGAAGGTTGACGGGGCCGCCCGGGGTGCGAAGTGTCCGGGCCCACAACCGAACCGCAGCAGACATCGAGGAATTCATGAACGTTCGCCGGCTCACCGTGAGCCTCGCCGCCGCAGGTCTGACCCTGCTCGCCGTCCCCGCCGCCCACGCCGACGTGGTGTCGGGTTCCGCGGGCACCGGCTCCTCCAGCTTCGACTCGCTCCTCGGCGCGACCGGCTCGGCCAACCTGGTCCAGTCCGGCTCGGCCGGTGGCGCCTTCCGTAGCTGCGACGACGCGATCGCCGCCGGTCGCGCCCCGCTGTTCCGCGGCGAAGCGGGCTACTCCCCCCACCTCGACCCCGACGGTGACGGGCTGGCCTGCCCCACGCAGTAGTCTCGGCGGCTTGCGCCGCGTGGTGGGGCTGTTGCCTCACAGAAGAAACCCCCGATGTGGCCGGTGCCGCATCGGGGGTTTCTGTGTTCAACGCTTACTCAGCGGCGAAAGATCTTGACCAGCAGCAAGCCTGCCACCAGGGCACCTGCGCCGATCAGCGTGTATTTGACCTTCGGCTCGTTCAACTTGGCGACCACGATCGCCTTGGTGTCGTCCGCGATCCGCTGCGGATCGGCGCGCACCGCCAGTTCGTCGAGCGTCGTCGCCAACCGGGCGCGCGCGATCTCGATCTCGCGCTCGATCCGGTCGGTGTCGTCCTTGGCCACCGTCACCTCCAATATTGTCTGCTGCTCGCCGACGAGTCTATCCATGCGTTCGTCGCACCCGGTCGGTTACCGTGCGGTGGTGACCGACAACCATCGCCTCTCCCCCGGAGACACCGCCCCCGATTTCACGCTGCCCGACGCCGACGGCACGGACGTGTCGCTGTCGGACTACCGCGGCCGCAAGGTGATCGTCTACTTCTACCCGGCCGCCAGCACTCCCGGCTGCACCAAGCAGGCCTGCGATTTCCGCGACAACCTGGCCGAGCTCGGCGGCGCGGGCATCGACGTCATCGGCATCTCGCCGGACAAGCCCGCCAAGCTGGCCAAGTTCCGCGACGCCGAGGGCCTGACCTTCCCACTGCTGTCGGACCCCGAGCGCGACGTGCTGAAGGAGTGGGGCGCGTTCGGCGAGAAGATGATGTACGGCAAGACCGTCACCGGCGTCATCCGCTCGACCTTCCTGGTCGACGAAAAGGGCAAGATCGAACTCGCCCAGTACAACGTCCGCGCCACCGGCCACGTCGCCAAGCTGCGCCGCGACCTGTCGGTGTAGCTAGTCACCGAAGGTGCCGATGAACACCTCGTAGCCGTCGAGCAGGCGGGCCAGCCCGAACTCGAAATCGGCTTTGCTCCAGTCGATATCGTCGTCGTCGAAGGCGGAGGCGGACAGCGCGGCGGTCACCGAGGGAAAGCGCTGGGGGTCGAGCACCCGCGCCAGTACCGAGGCGAAGTCGCCGTCCTCCTCCGTCTGCAGGTCGCGCACGGCCCGCCGCTTGCCCACCACGAACATCGACAGGTTCATCACCAGCTGGAGCTTGACCGGCTCGGGCACCGCCGTCTCGCTCAGCAGCCGCAGACCGGCGTCGAGCCAGGCCATGTTGTTGGGCCCCAGCGGTGGCCGGTTCAGCGGGATGTCCACCCACCACGGATGCGTGCCGATCCGCTCGAACTCCGCGCTCGCCCATTGCTCGAGCCCGGCCCGCCACGGCGTGCCTGCCGCGATGACCGGCGGCGCGCCGACCACCCGGTCCAGCAGCAGGTCCTCCAGCGTGTTCTTGCTGTCGACATAGCGATACAGCGACATGGCCGTGAAGCCGAGCTGCTTGGCGACCCGGCCCATCGACAGCGCCGCGTACCCCTCCGCGTCGGCCACCGCGACGGCGGCGTCCAGGATCTGGTCGAGGGTCAGCGTGCGCCGGGGGCCGCGCGTACCGGGCTGCTCCAGCCCCCACATCAGCTCGACCGCCTTCGGTAGCGCCGCGTCCGTCATCCGCTCTTCCTCCTCCGCTCGCGTCGACTCTAGCGGTGCCGCTCTTGTGCTCAATAACTGCTTACTCTATAAACTATGTTTATCACATAAACAGTTTCTCGATCGGAGAGAACTCATGACGCTCGACCCATCGCCCGCCGTCGCGGTACACGGGCTGCGCAAGACCTTCGGTGCCCAGGCCGTGCTCGACGACCTCGATCTCGAGGTGGCACCCGGTACCGTTTTCGCGCTGCTCGGACCCAACGGGGCGGGCAAGACGACCCTGGTCCGCATCCTGGCCACCCTGATCCGGCCCGAACACGGCGACGTGCGCGTCTTCGGGCACGACGCCGTGCGCGAGGCCGCCACCGTGCGCGGCCTGATCGGCGTCACCGGGCAGTACGCGGCCGTCGACGGCGTGCTCACCGGCGCCGAGAACCTGCGGCTCACCGGCAGGCTGCTGCACCTGGGCGCCACCGAGACCCGGCGCCGCGGCGCCGAGCTGCTCGACCGCTTCGACCTCGCCGACGCCGCCGACCGGCCGGTCTCGGCCTACTCCGGCGGCATGCGCCGCAGGCTCGACCTCGCCATGAGCCTGATGGGCAGACCGCGCCTGGTCTTCCTGGACGAACCGACCACCGGCCTGGACCCGCGCAGCCGCCGCGACCTCTGGGCCGCGATCCGCGACCTCGCGGCCGAGGGCACCACCGTCTTCCTCACCACGCAGTACCTGGAGGAAGCCGATCAGCTGGCCGACCGGATCGCCGTGCTCGACGGCGGGCACATCGTCGCCGACGGCACACCGGACGCACTCAAACGGCTCGTCCCCGGCGGGCACATCCGGTTCCGCTTCGCCGACCAGCGCCTGCTCGCGGCCGCCGCGCACGCCGTCGGCGACCAGGCGGGCCACCTCGACCCCGAGCAGCTGACCCTCCAGGTGCCTTCGGACGGCAGCGCGGTCGAGATCAAGCGGCTGCTCGACCGTTTCGCCGAGCTCGGCATCGCGATCGACCAGCTCAGCGTGCACACCCCCGACCTCGACGACGTCTTCTTCGCCCTGACCGGTCGCGCCCACCCGGCCGCGTCGGCCGCCTGAACCCCCACGAAACGAGACCCACCATGACCACCGTCTCCCCCACCCTGCGGGCCGTGCACACCGCCCAGGACTCGATCACCATGCTGGACCGCAATATCCGGCACACCGTGCGCTCCCCCGACACCATGATCATGACCATCGCGCTGCCGGTGATGATCCTGCTGATGTTCGTCTACGTCTTCGGCGGCGCGATGGACGCGGGCCCCGGCCCCTACATCGACTACGTGGTGCCCGGAATCATCCTGCTGTGCGCGGGCTTCGGGGCATCGACCACGGCGGTCGCCCTGTCGACCGATCTGGCCGAGGGCATCATCGACCGGTTCCGCACCATGGCCATCGCCCGGTCGGCGGTGCTCACCGGGCACGTGGCCGAGAGCGTGCTCCGCAATCTGCTCACCTCCGCCGTCGTGATCGGGGTGGCGGTGGCGCTCGGTTTCCGGCCGACCACCGATCCGCTGCGCTGGCTCGGCGTCCTCGGCGTGCTGGCGATGTTCGTCTTCGCGCTGTCCTGGCTCGCCGCGGCGCTGGGTCTGCTCGCCCGGAACCCGGAGGCGGCCAACGGCTTCACCTTCTTCTTCATGTTCCTGCCGTACGTGAGCAGCGCGTTCGTCCCGACCGAGACGATGCCGACCTGGCTGCACACCTTCGCCGAGCACCAGCCGGTGACCCCGGTCATCGAGACGATGCGCGGCCTGCTGATGGGCACACCGATCGGCGACAGCGCCCTGGCGGCCGTCCTGTGGTGCGCAGGCATCGCGATCGCCGGGTATCTCGCCGCCGGTGTGCTGTTCCGCCGCCGGACCAGCGACTGACCGACGAGCGAGGGGCCGCGCGAGGTATCGCGCGGCCCCTCTTCTTCGCTGTCCGCCCGGCGACCTAGTCGGCCGAGGCCGAGTGTGGGCCCGCCGGCACCGGAGCCTGCGCGGGCTGCATACCCATCGGGATGCCCGTGCCGGGCAGGCTCGGCGCGGCGGCCGGCGTCTGCGGGACGACCGGCGCGGCGGGTTCCAGCGGCAGCGGTTCGTCCTGCGGCGCATCGCCGTAGAGCTGGGTCGGGTATCCCAGCGGGAACTGCGCCGGGTCGATCAGCTGGGGATTCGGCGACACCGTGTCGTAGGGCGAGCCGCCGGTCGGTTCCCCGGCCGGGCTCACCTGCAGCCCACTGCCGGAATTCACCCCGCCCGAGGTGCCGCTCTGGCCCGAGCCGGTGTCGGCGACGGCACCGGCCTCGGGCACCGGGGAAACGACCGGCGCGACCGGATCCGCACCGGGCTCCGAGGACACCGCGGTGTTGTCCACCGCCTGCGGTCCCCCGTTCATCACCGCGTACGAGCCGCCCGCGACCAGCCCACCGGCCAGCAGACTGGCGGCCGCCGCGACCATCGCGGTGCCCCGCTTGGAATGCGGCGCCGCCGCCACCGGGACGTCGACGGAATCGCCGAGCGCGACCAGCGCGGCACCGGCGGCCGGGGCGAACGGCGCGAGCCGGCACGGCAGCACCGGCACGCCGAACCCGGCGACCGCCTCGCGCACGGCGGGCGCGTCGGCGGTGGAGCCGACCAGCACCACCGCGCCCGGCCGCACCCCGGCCGCCTCGAACTGATCCCAGGCCGCCGTCACCCCGGCGCGCAGGGCGTCGGGCGTGGGCGCGCCGGTCTGCGCGGAGGCGGCGAGCACGCGGTGCCTGCCCGGATCGAGCAGGGTCATCGCCTGGTGACCCGGCACGGCCTCGTAGACCAGCAGATTGTCGAATTCGTCGAGCCAGGTCATCGCGCCCGCGACGAACAGATGCGCCGACTTGGCCGAGACCAGCGAGGCCGTGCGCCACGGCGTCGAGGCGAGCCGGGTGACGATCGCGCGCCGCTCGACGGCATCGCGGTAACTCACTGCCACTCCGGCGATCTCGTACTCGTCGTCGAGTTCGGCGGCCATCGTGTCCAGCGCGGTCTGCACCGCGACGGCGACCTCGGCCTTGCTGTCCCCGCCCGCCCGGACCGTGCGCCGCAGCAGCATCCGGTCGGTGAGGGTCGCGCCCGATTCGGCGAAGGCCACCGCGTGCACGGCGCCTCGCTCGGTGCTGACGCCGAGGGTGATCACAGATCCTGCAGCCACAAGTCTTGCCTTCCCTGTGCGAAACGATGCGGGACGGGACCGCACGGGGCCCATCACTTCGCGGTAGGTCGGTTGCGACGAGAGATCGCCGCGAATAAGCGTGCGGATGCACGCACGCTCATCTGATGATTCGTCACCAGCTGTGGCATGGATGGGAGGAATTTCGCCCAGTTGTTGACACGCTGTCGGTAGACGCGTGTCGGGGATGTGTGTATACCGCTAGCCTGGATGGGTGGAAGTACACGCGCAGGCCCGGTCCAAGCAGAGCCGTCCGGACCCTGCGCTCGAATTGCAGGACGACCCGCAAGAGCTCATGCCGCGCAAGCGGCCGACCCAGGAGCGCAGCAAGCGCAAGTTCGACGCACTGCTGCAGTCCTCGCGCGAGCTGCTCGTCGAGGTCGGCTTCGAATCGTTCACCTGTGAAGAGGTCGCGCAGCGCGCCGAGGTGCCGATCGGCACCCTGTACCAGTTCTTCGCCAACAAGTACGTGATCGTCTGCGAGCTCAATCGCCAAGACCTGGTTGCGGTTTCCCGCGAGCTCGCCGACTTCCACGGCGAGGTGCCGTCACTGGACTGGCTGCGGCACATGAATCAGTTCGTCGACCACCTGGCCGGTCTGTGGACCACCGATCCCTCGCGGCGCGAGGTGTGGCTGGCCATGCAGTCGACCCCGTCCACCCGGGCGACGGGCGCGCTGCACGAGAAGGAATTCGCCGAGGTGGTCTCGCAGATGCTGCGGCCACTGACGCCGCGCACCCCGCGCGCCCGGCGCACGATGATGGCCGAGGTGCTCGTGCACGTCGTCTACTCGATGCTGAACTTCTCCGTGCAGGACGAGCAGTCCAACGCCGACGCCGTCGCCGAACTCAAGCGCCTGATGGTCGCGTACCTGCTTGTGGCGGAAAAGGAATCACGCCACGACCGCCGCCCCGAGGATTCGGCCGAGAGCTGATCGCGGCGGGCGTCGGCGACCGGGCCGGTGACGAGGCAACTCGCCGGGTCCTGGGATTCCCGGCGAGTTGCCTGTGTACGTGCGAGATCAGCGGTAGCGGTGAGCCCGCGGTCAGTGCCGACCCTCGATGAGGTCGGCGAGTTCGCCCGGGTCTTCCAGCACGACCATGGCCGCCGCCGTGTCGCCGTCGTGGGTCAGCGACAGGTGCACACGGACGCGCGGCAGGAACTCCGCGGCCAGGCCGTGCAACTTGATGCTCGGCCTGCCCCAGGCGTCGTTCACGACCTCGATCAGCGGATACGGGTTGTCCCCGATCTGCGGGCTGCGCGCGAAGCGAGACGATGCCCAAGCCTTGAGCACCGCCTCCTTCGCGGCCCAGCGTGCGGCGAAGCTGCGGGCCGGGTCGGTCTGCTTGCTCTGGCAGTAGCGGCGTTCACCAGCGGTGAAGCTCTCCCTGAGCATCGTCGTCCCCGACCGTTGCAGCTGCTCGGCGAACTCGGAGATGGTCACCAAGTCCAAACCGATTCCGAGAATCGTCACGAAGCGGCAGCCTACGACGCTTCGGTCGACTGCGGGGCGGAACCGATTCGCCCGGTGCCGCAACCCCATCCGTTCGCCTGGTACACACCCTCGCCGTCGAGCCTGGCCTCCGGCGAGAGCAGCATGTCGGCCTCGAGCTGACGGATCTGCTTGGCCGGGGTGCCGTCGGCGCCCAGGCGGCGATCCGCCGGCTTCTCGTACAGCGCGGTGCCACCGCACATCGCCTCGGCGAAGCGCTGCCGGCCGGCGAGCTGACGCGCCTGCGCCCGCTCCTGGTAGTCCGCCCGCGCCGACGGCTCGATCGCGGACAGGAACGCCTGCGGATGAACCACCGCGAGCAGACCCGACACGTGACCGAAGCCGAGCGAGGTCACCAGACCGGCCTTGAGCGCGAACTTGTCGCCGAAGCGCAGCGGCTCGCGCGCCCACACCAGGTGCGGGTAGGCCGCCATCTTCTCGTCGACACAGTCCAGGCTCCGGTTCGGCGGCACCACACCGTTTTCCAGCACCTGGCACAGGCCGATGAGCTGGAAGGCCGCCGCGCCGCCCTTGGCGTGGCCGGTGAGGCTCTTCTGCGAGACCACGAACAGCGGGGCGCCGTCGGTGCGACCCAGCGCGCCGGCGAGCCGCTCGTGCAGCTCCGACTCGTTGGGATCGTTGGCGGCGGTGGAGGTGTCGTGCTTGGAGATCACCGCGATGTCGTCCGGGGTGACGCCGAGCTTGCGCAGTTCGGCGGCCAGTCGCGAGCCGCTGCCGCCACGACCGGCACCCAGCGCGCCGAGACCCGGTGCGGGGATGGAGGTGTGCACGCCGTCGGCGAAGGACTGCGCGAAGGCGAGCACGCCGAGCACCGGCAGGCCCATCTCCACGGCCACGTCACCGCGGGCCAGCAGCACGGTGCCGCCACCCTGCGATTCCACGAACCCGCCGCGACGGCGGTCGTTGGCGCGGGAGAAGTACCGGTCGCTGATGCCCTTGGCGCGCATGGCCGCCGAGTCCGCGGTGGCCGACATGTCACCGAAGCCGACGATGCCCTCGATACCGAGATCGTCGTAACCACCGGCGACCACGACCTCGGCCTTGCCGAGCCGGATCTTGTCGACGGCTTCCTCCACCGACACCGCCGCGGTGGCGCACGCCGCGACCGGGTGCACCATCGCGCCGTAGCTACCCACATAGGACTGCACCACGTGCGCCAGCGCGACGTTGGGCAGCGCCTCCTGCAGGATGTCGTTCGGGCGCGGCTCGCCGAGCAGGTTGTCGACGTAGAGCGAGCGCATCGAGGACATGCCGCCCATGCCGGTGCCCTGGGTGTTGGCCACCAGGCTCGGGTGCACCCAGCGCATCAGTTCGTCGGGGCTGAAGCCCGCGCCGACGAACGCGTCGACGGTGCAGACGATGTTCCACAGCGCGACCCGGTCGATCGAGGCGGCCATGTCGGCGGAGACACCCCAGATCGTGGGGTCCCAGCCGGTCGGGATCTGGCCACCGACGACGCGCGAGAGCTTCGCCTTGCGCGGCACCCGGATCTCGGTGCCCGCCTGCCGGGTGACGGTCCAGTCGCCGGAGTCGGCGACCGGGCTGATCACCGTGTGCTCGGGATCGGCGGTGTGGAAAGCGCGCGCCTCGGCCTCGTTGGCGACGGTGAAGCTCAGGTCCTGGTCGAGGAAGACCGAGGTGAGCAGCGGTGCCGCGTTGTCGAGCATCGCGCCGTCGTCCTCGTAGCGGCGCACGCCGCAGCGCTCGACGACGGTGTCGTGGTAGCGCTCGGCCAGCTCCGATTCCGGCACGAAGTCCCCGGATTCGGTGTCGTACCAGCCCGGCTTCGGGTCGTTCTCCCAGCGGATCAGACCGGTGGTCCAGGCCAGCTCGAGCACGCCCGCGGCGGAGAGCTTGTCCTCGACCTCCATCTCGAAGCGGGTGCGCGAGGAGCCGTACGGGCCGAGCTCGGCCGCGCCGACGATGACGACCATGTCGCTCAGGTCGGCGGTCACCTGGCCCCACTCCGGCACCGGCAGTGCCGAACTCAGGGTCGGCGGCGCGGGCAGCGCGGCGATGGTGGCGGCGGTGCTCGCCTCCTCCTCGCTCGCGGCCGCGGCCTCCTGGGCCTGCTTGGCCAGCGCGGGCAGGTCGAGCTTGGCGCGCGCCAGACCACCGGTGAGGTCGATCTGCTGCGGGCCGGTCTCGGTCACCTGACGTGCCCGCGAGGTGCACCACTTGAGCAGCTCGTCGGCCATCTCGGTGGTCGACCAGGTGTGCACGCCTGCCTTCTCGACGGCCTCGACCATCGGGTCGTTGTGGCCCATCAGCCCGGTGCCGCGCACCCAGCCGATCAGCGCGTGCACCATGGTGACGCGCGCGGACCACGACTTCTCGGCGCGCCAGCGGGTGACCACCGCGTCGAGCGCGGCCTTGGACTCGCCGTAGGCGCCGTCGCCGCCGAACAGGCCACGGTTGGGCGAACCCGGCAGCACCACATGCAGTTTCGCGTCGACGTCGTGGTCGGCGCCGAGGGCGGACAGGCCGCCGATCAGCCGCTCGACCGACCAGAGCAGGACCCGCATCTCCATCTCGGCGCGGGCGCCCGCGTCGGCGAGATCACCGGCGACGCGCGGTGCCGCGAACGGCAGCAGCAGCGTCGGGGTCATCGCGTCCTTGACCTTGATCTTGGCGCCACCCGCGTTGTCGACCTGTTCGGTGCCGACCCAGTCGATCAGCGCGTCGAGGTCCTGGTAGGAGGCCATGTTCGCGGGCACGACCCACAGCGCCGCGCCGTGGCGGGCGTTGTCGCGGTACAGCGCGCGGTAGAACCGCAGCCGCGCGTCGTCCAGGCGCGAGGTGGTGACCACCACGGTCGCACCGCCCGAGAGCAGCCTGCCGGTGACCGCGGCCGCGATGGAACCCTTGCTGGCGCCGGTGATCACGGCGACGTCGTCGGACCACAGACCGGGGTCGGTGCTGTCGAGCGCGGCTTCGGCGATCTGCGCGTACACCCCGGCCAGCACCGAGCGGGCCTCGTGCATCGCCCGCTGACGCCACCAGTTGGCCTGCGCGGCAACGGCTTCGCCGGCGCCCACGTAGCCGCCGAGCGGCAGTTCCGCGGTGGCGGCGTCGTCGCCGAGCCACATGGTCGCGAGGTCCTCGCGGGCGGTGGCCCAGCGGTCGTCGATCAGGACGGCCTTGCGGGCGTCGAACGCCGGGGCCACCAGTCGCGGCCAGTCGGTGCCGAGTTCGGCCGAGACCAGGTCGACGAGGGTGTCCTCGGTGACCTCGGGGGCGCTGACCTGCTCGCTGAGACCGAGCTGCTCGAGGATCACCCGGGCCGCGGTGGCGAGCACGCCGTCGCGGCCGGTGATCTGCTCGGTGAACTCGCCCAGCGCCGCCGCGTCGACGGTGCCGCCTGCCGCGCCACCCGCCGAGGGCAGCGAGACCGCGACACCACGTCGCGCCGCCACCGCCTGCACGGCGGCGTCGATGGCCGCGTCGACCGAGGCGGCGTCGGACAGCGCGCCGCCGACGAGCCCGCCGAGGTCGCCACCGCGCACGCTGGCGCCTTCGCGGGTGCCGAGGGAGACCTCGGCGGTGACGTGGCTGGCCCAGCCGTCGCCGAGCTCCCAGGTCTTCTTGACCCGGTCGGCGATGGCGGCGGGCCGCTTGCCGGAGGGGCCGAAGACCTTGCGCAGGTGATCGCCGATGGCGTCGGTGAGCACCGTGCCGAACGGCTTGTAGGTGCGGGCCAGGCGCTCGACGGTGGCGGACAGGGCGCCCATGTCGGCGTCGGCCGCGCCGTCGATGGCGCCGAGCGAGAGCTCGGAGCCGAGGTCGACCAGCAGCTGGTTGCGCCGCGAGGACACACCGTCGCAGAGGCCCTCGATGGTGTCGACCGGGCCGATCTGGTCCAGCCGCAGCTTGGTCCACAGCGCGATGAGCACGCGGGTGGCGTCGGCGGCGGTGAAGGAGATGTCGTCGGGACGCGGGCCACCGGTGGCGACCGGCGCCGCGGCGACCGGTGCGGCGGGAGCGGCCGCGGGCGCCTCGGCCGGGGTCTCCTCGATGTCGTCGACCGGCGCGGGATCGGTGTCGGTGGCGTAGACGACCGCGGCGTCGCGCTCGACGTTGACCACCTCGACCGTCGCCCCGCCGAACGCGGGCAGCTTCAGCGTCTGCGAGGCCAGGTTGGCCACCGTCGGGGTGGCGCCGAGGCCGATCTCGACGAAGCGCTCCACGCCGAGGCCACCGTGGGCGGCGTCGGTGAACAGCAGGTCCTGGGTCTCGATCCAGCGCACCGGGCTGGCGAACTGCCAGGCCAGCAGCTCGATCAGCACCACGCGGCACAGTTCGGCGTCCCGCTCGGCCCAGCTGTCGAAGTCGGCCAGCACGGCGGCCAGCGGCTCGGACGGCACGAGCTCGGCGATCTCGGTGAGGAACGCGCGGTCCAGCGAGAACGGACGCGGCACCAGGTTCGGGATGTAGCGGCCGACGAGCACCTCCGGGTGCACCTCGGCGGGCAGCAGCTGCTCGAGCTTGTGCCGGAACTCCGGGACGCCGTCGCGCAGCACCGAGGAGTGGAACGGCACGTCGATGCCGGGCACCAGGATGAACGCCCGCTTGCCACCGAATTCCTCGCGGCGGCGGTCGATCTCGGTCTCGAGCGCCTCGAGTCCGGCGACCGTGCCCGCGATGGCGTACTGCGAGCCGCGCAGGTTCAGGTTGACGACCTCGAGGAACTCCCCGGTGGCCTCGCCGATGCCGTTGACGAAGTCGATGACCTCGGCGTCCGGCAGCCCGATCTGCGACGGGCGGATGGCGGCCATCCGGTAGTCGCTGCGGCCCTGGGCGTCGCGCGGCACCAGTTCGTGCATGGCCGAGCCACGCTGGAACACCACCTCGAGCACGGCCTCCAGCGGCAGCACCCCGGCGACGGCGGCCAGGGCGTTGTACTCACCGACCGAGTGGCCCGCCAGCATCGCGCCCTCGACGAAGGCGCCGGCCTCGCGCAGCTCGGCGACCTGGGCGACGCCGAGGGTCGCCATGGCGACCTGGGTGAACTGGGTCAGGTGCAGCACGCCGTCCGGGTGCCGGTGCTCGACACCGCGCGCCTTGAGGTAGGTCGGGTTGTCGCGCACCACCGCCAGGATCGAGAAACCGAGGGCTTCGCGGGTGTGCGCGTCGGCGCGCTCCCACACCTGCTTGGCCGCCTTCGAGCGGGTCAGCGCGTCCAGGCCCATCCCCTTGCGCTGGATGCCCTGGCCCGGGAAGGCGTAGACGGTCTTCGGGGCGGCGGTGCGCCCGGTCGCGGTCATGACCAGGTCACCGTCGACGCGGCAGGAGACCTCGATGATCTCGCTGCCCGCGTCCACCGCGATCCGCTCCACCCGCACGTCGACGGTCGCTCCGGGGCGCACCATGCCGAGGAACCGGGTGGTCCAGGCCGTGAGAGTGCGTGCGGGAACGGAGCTTTCGGGATCCACGGCGACCACGGCGTGCTGGGCGGCGGCCGAGAGCCACATGCCGTGCACGATCGGGCTGCCCAGCCCGGCCAGCTTGGCCGCGGCGTCGGAGGTGTGGATCGGGTTGTGGTCGCCGGAGACCGTGGCGAACGCGTGCATGGCGCGCGGGGCGGTCATGGACACGTCGCGGCGACGGCGGCGCGGGGTGTCGGTGGCCTCGGCCGAGACCGTTCCGGCCGCGCGCGGCGGATCGGTGAGCTCGCCCGCGCCGTTGCGGCCGCGGATCGCGAACCGCTCGACCAGACGGGCCAGCGGGGCAGGCTCGAGGCCCTGATCCAGGATCAGGCCGACGTGCACGGTCACCTCGACGACCCGGCCCATGTCGGTGTCGACGACCGCGCCGCTCTCGGCGCGCACCACGAGAATGCCGGTCTCGGCGGGCAATTCGCTCAGCAGCTGGATCTGGTGATCCAGGTGCACCAGGTCGAGCATGCCCTCGATCACCGAGCCGCCGTTGCCGGTGCGGGCCGCGCCGAGCACCGCGAAGACCGCGGGCCAGCAGGCGCCGACGAGCACGTCGGGCGCGGTGCGGCCGAGGGTGCTCAGGGTGGCGGGCAGGCCGGAACCGGTGACACCGGCGTGGTCGGCGACCAGGTCCGGCATCCAGGCCAGGTTGAGGTGCGCCACACCGGCTTTCACCTCGGGCAATGACTGGCCGGCGGCCACGCCGAGCAGCGCCGACATGGCGGTCTCGGCGTCGGCCTCGGTGATCACCGGCGCGCCGCCGGAGTAGACGCTCGTCGGCACGGTGATGCGGATCTTCACCGCGTCGCGGCCGAGCAGCGGCACGGCCAGCTCGACGTAGCCGAATTCGGCTTCGGGACCGGAGACCTCGGTCAGCGTCGCGCCGGTGCTCTGGTGCACCGCGACGCCCTGCTCCACGACCCATTCGTTCGGGGCGCCGAGCCGGTGCACCGGGTTGACGGTGGTGCGTCCGGCCCACTGCACGTCGGGAGCCGCGAGCACGGTGTCGAGCGAGCCGGACACCACCCCGGCGACGCGACGCGCGTCGACCGGCGCGGGCACGACGCCGGCGCGGACCAGGCTGTAGGCGGTGTCCTGCTCGAACCGGTCGAGCAGCTCGCCGACCGGCTCGTCGACCCGGGTGATGCCGGCGACGGCGACGGTGCCGGGGATGATGCACACCTGGTCGGCCGAGTAGCGCGGATCATGGGCCTGCCACAGCGAATCCGAGCGCCACCAGCGTCGCACGTCGGCGTCGACGACGGGCACGAAGTTCACCGGCTTGCCCGGGGTCTTGCACAGCGCGACGAAGAACGGCACGTCGGCGGGGTGCAGCACGGTCTCGGCGACCGCGGGGTACTGCTTCTTGAGCGCGCACAGCGCCTGCACCGGGTGTTCGAAGGCCTCGTCGTCGGCGAACAGCGTCTCGATCTCGCCGCTGTCGGCGGGGTGCAGCCGGGCTTCGGTGCGCCGCATCATCTCCGCGAACCGGTCGCGCCAGCTGATGTCGAGCCAGTCCGAGCGGGTGGCGTCGATGATCGCGTCGCCGATGTCGCTGCCGCAGTCGAACGAGATCGGGACCTCGCTCGAGACCGCCAGCGAGACATAGCGTTCCAGCCACTGCTGGTAGGTCATGGTGGCGACGTCACCGAAGTAGGGCTTGGCGGTGGCGTCGAGCGCCGCGATGATCTCGGCGCGACGCGCGGCGACGGCCTCGGCGTCACCGGCGACCTCGTCGAGCAGGCGGCCGGTGCGCGAGGCGGCGTTGTCGATCTCGTGGATGTCGGCGCCGAGCTGGCTGCGGCCCGAGGCCATGCCACCGCTGGCGGTGCCCGCACCAACCCAGTCGGGGGTGCCGGGGGTGTCGACGAGCAGCTGCTTGACCTCGGGGGCGGTGGTCGCCTCCAGGGTGGCCATGGCGGCGGTGCCGACCAGGACGCCGTCCAGCGGCATCACCGGGTAGCCGTGGCCGGTGGCCCAGGTGCCGGTGAGGTAGTCGGTGGCCCGCTCGGGCGTGCCGATGCCACCGCCGACGCAGACCACCACGTTGGCGCGGCTGCGCAACTCGGCGTAGGTGGCCAGCAGCAGGTCGTCGAGGTCTTCCCAGGAGTGGTGCCCGCCGGCCTTGCCGCCCTCGATGTGCATGATCACCGGGTAGTCCGGCACGGCGTCGGCGATGCGCAGCACCGCGCGGATCTGGGCGACGGTGCCCGGCTTGAAGGCGACGTGGCTGATGCCCGCTTCGGTCAGCTCCTCGATCAGCGCGACGGCTTCCTCGAGCTCGGGGATGCCCGCGGTGACGATGACGCCGTCCAGCGGCGCACCCGCCGCACGCGCCTTCTGCACCAGGCGCTTGCCGCCCAGCTGCAGCTTCCACAGGTACGGGTCGAGGAACAGCGAGTTGAACTGCACCGCGCGGCCCGGCTGCAGCAGCTGGCGCAGCTCGGTCATCCGGTCGGCGAAGATCTGCTCGGTGACCTGACCGCCGCCGGCCAGCTCGGCCCAGTGGCCCGCGTTGGCCGCGGCGGCGACGATCTTGGCATCGACGGTGGTCGGGGTCATGCCGGCCAGCAGGATCGGCGAGCGGCCGGTCAGCTTGGTGAACGCGGTCTCGACGACGATGCGGCCGTTGGGCAGCCGCACCGGCTTCGGCGCGAACGCCGACCACGGGGTGGCGGGCTCGGGCGCGGCGCCCGGGGTGAGCAGGCTGCGCTGACCCGGACGGGTGGCGGCGGCGATCACGCCGACGCCGGTGCCCTTGAGCGAACCGCCGGTGATGCGCGAGAGCAGGTCGCCGGGGCCCAGGTCCAGGATCCATTCCGCGCCCGCCTCGACGACTTCGTCGACGGTGGCGACCCAGTCGATCGGATCGACCAGCACCTGCTGGGTCAGGGAGGCGGCGAGGTCGGCGTCGAGCTCGCACTGGCGGGCCCAGCCGGTGACCAGGTCGACGGTCTCGGCCAGCGCCGGGTGGTGGAAGGCGACGTCGACGGAGATGTCCTCGAACACGGGCGCGAAGACCGCGCCACCGCGCGACTTGCTCTCCCGCTCGCGGGTCTGCTCGTCGTGCAGCTGGGCGCAGCGCACGCGCACCCGATCGATCTGCGCCGGGGCGCCCGACAGCACGACGCGCCTGCGCCCGTTGCGGATCGACACCACCGCGGCGATCGCGGGGTCGACGCCCTCGGCGACCTCGGCGACGATCGCCCGCAGCTGTTCCGGGTCGACATTGGACACCGCGACCATCGGCGAACGCTCGCCGACCGGCATCAGCCCGCGCCTGCGCGCGACCAGCCCGGCCGCGGCACCGATGAACTGGGCGATGGCCAGCAGTTCGGCGTCGCGCTCACCACGGGCCTCGACCGCGGCGGCGGCCAGCAGCCCCTGCGAGTGCCCGACGATCGCGACCGGCGCGTGCTCGGTCGGGTCCAGGCCCTGCAACCGCAGCGCCCTGATGGCCGCGAGCTGGGCCAGCAGCACACCGGGCATCGACACCGCGGCCGAGCGCAGCACCGCGTCGGCGGGCGCCGAGGACGGCTCGTCCGGCTCGTCCAGCTCGCTCTCCAGCATCCAGCCCATCGGGTCGAAGCCGCCGGGACGGACCACCAGCAACTGCGCCGCAACCGGCTCGACCAGTGCTTCGGCCGCGTGCACCAGCGCGGTCAGCTCGGACTCGAGCGCACTGTCGCGACCGATCTCCTCGAGCTCGCGCAGCCACTGCGCACCCTGCCCACCGAACGCCAACGCGTACCCGGCCCCGTCGCGCAGCTGCTCCAGCAGCGCTGCGCGGACACCCGATGCCTGGCCACGACCACCAGCTTTCGCGGTCGACCCCGTGCCCATCTCGGTGCTCTCGTTGATCGTCAAGACGCTCGACTTCCTTCTCCTGGCGCTCCGCCCACCGACGGCACGCACACGTATCCGGCAGCCCCTCGGGCCTGTTGGGAGCCACGATCGCACAAAATCATGAGGAAAGCCTCACGTTTCTCGCCCCGACGGCAGCTACCGCCGAGTATTTCTGCACGCTCGTACCAGTTTTTTCTGAAACATGACTCCGCCTCATGTTCAAACCGCAGGTCCAGCCTGTTACTTCACTTCGCAAACATGAGTGGCCCTCATGTTGAGGTATATCGAATCGTTATAATCCCAGGTCGTGTTACCGACGAGTACGCCACGCCGCCGGAACGCTTCGCGAAGCCGGATTTGCCCGGTAGAGTTTGGACGGTCGTACACATCCAGCGCGAGTGGCGAAATTGGCAGACGCGCCAGATTTAGGTTCTGGTGTCCACGGACGTAGGGGTTCAAGTCCCCTCTCGCGCACAGTTTCCAGCGGTTGCGCTGATCGTGCCCGGACCGGCGGTCGAGTGCGCTCGCCCACGAGGCCCTCGTCGTATCAATCCCCCGACCTGCATTGATGCCGCTTTTCCCGGCAGATCCGCCGACCCCGCGAGCCCGGTCAGCCGTGCCCGACGGCTCCAGCGGCCGGGCAGGTCCACGTAATCGAGCCGATCATTCCGCCGCCGCCCTCGCTCCAGGAACGGGTTAACGGCCTCTCACCGGGCCGAACGCTCCCGCGAGAGGCACGCTACGGCCACATCGCAGAACTGGGCCATGGGCGAGGATGCGCCCGCGGTTCGGATCGGTTACCGAGTCACAGTCGACGCCGAGTGCGGACACACCCGGACCTGATCCCTCACAAAAGGCGAGACTCCCGGCGCGACCGCGTGTCACCGCAGCAGCACCGGGAGTCCCTCGGCCGGAGGCAGTTACCCGCCGGCTCACCTTCTCAGGGCAGGACCTGCGGAATGGCCTCGGGGTTCACGTGACCCACGACGCCACCGATGATGGCACCGATGGCCGCGTGGGGCAGTACGCCGAGGACGAGGCAGATCGGGTAGCCCACGCCGAGCAGGATCACCGACGGCAGGCAATTGACCAGGGTGGCGAGGGCACCGACACCGGCACCGGCGAGGGCACCGTTGACCACCGGATCGGAGTTCTCGGCCTTCGGGTCGGTCGCGACGTCGTGCAGGCCGGTCTCGACCACATCCGAAACCACGGGAGCGACCACATCCGCGGCGACGGGAACGGCCGCCTCCACAACGGGACTTTCGCCGGAAGGCTCGGCGTCCTGCGCAATCTCGGCGGCCACCGGGGTGGCGGACCCGAACGAGAACGCGGCGATGGCAGTGTCGTAGCCGTCATCCTGGAGCGTCGTCGCGACAGCAGGCTGAGCCCGCTGATCGGCGGAGGCATCCGCCGACGCGACGCCGCTTCCAGCGAAGGTGACCGCCACGATGACCGGCAGTGCACCGAGAAGAATATTGCGAGTTGAGCGCTTGAACATTTAAGTACCCTCTCGACCTTGTGCCCCCGACTGGACCAACCGAATGTCGACCGGGCTATTAGTAATAGCCAAGCAATATTAAAAGCAACTTTTGTGATCTATTTCACATTGACACAGTCGGGCCAATCCATTTCGTACAACACGGGCGCATTCGGAGCATGCCCGCGAACGGAGCCGCAACGGCCGCTCGGCGACCCGACCCGTCCGGAGAAGATGTGCCGGACACTCACTGTGCGGCCTTGCGCTCGAGCGCCTCCCGGGCTTCCCGCTGGATGCGCGGGAACTGCTCGGCCATGCGGGCGGCCAGCGCCTGGGCCGCCGAGAGCGGTCGCACCATCACCGTGAACTCGTCGATGCGGCCGTCGTCGTCGAAGTGCAGGAAGTCGCAGCCCGTCAACTGCAAGCCGTCCACGGTGGCTTCGAACACCAGCGCGTGGTCGGGCCCTTGCGCCGCACCGATCTCGCGCACATAGCGGAAGTCCTCGAAGACCCGCAAAACCCCGCGCAGAATCGCCGCCGTCACCGCCTTGCCGGGGTACGGCGCGAAAGCGACCGGGCTGGTGAACACCACATCGTCGGCCAGCAGTTCTTCGACGTTATCCAGATTCTTCGACTCCACCGCGGCCCGAAACCGTTGATGCACCTGCGCCTCCTAGGCAAATAATTGATTAGGTCGAACGAGGCTATCCCCAGCGTGCACCGCTGTCCAGGATGGTGTCACCATTGACCGAATTCACCATTCAGGTCCGGTAGGCTTGCTCGATGGCGTTACGACACGCGGTCTTGGCCGCCCTCCTGGACGGCGAGGCGTCCGGCTACGACCTGGCCAAGCAATTCGACGCGTCGGTCGCGAACTTCTGGATGGCGACCCCGCAGCAGTTGTACAAGGAGCTCGAGCGAATGACGGCCGACGGCCTCATCGCGGCGCGGGTCGTCGAGCAGGAGAAACGCCCGAACAAGCGGCTGCATTCGATCACCGAGTCCGGGCGGGCGGCGCTGCGGGCTTTCATCGCCGATTCGACCAAACCCACCGTCATCCGCGACGAGATGCTGGTCAAGATCCAGGGCATGGACTCCGGCGACGCCCCGGCCGTCGAGGCCGTCCTGGTCGAGCGAATCGGCTGGGCGGAGGCGAAACTCGCCCGCTACGAGCGGTCGCGGACCCGGATGCTCGCCGGCCGCAGCGAACGGGCCTACCTCAGCGAATCCGTCCACATCGGCCCCTACCTGACCCTGCTGCGCGGCATCGCCTTCGAGCAGGAGAACATCCGCTGGGCACAGTTCAGCCTCGACGCCATCCGTCGCCGCCGCACGGCAGCGCTCGATCCGGTCGATCGACTCGTGCCGCCGTGAGCTTTCCCACGGGATCGGGCGTCGAATTCCATCGAATGCACTACGCTCGCGGACGCGAACTAGAACAGGTTCCAGGGGTGGGAGCATTCGATGCGGGCAAGGGAAATCACGGCGATACGGGCAGCGGTGGCCGGCATGGCGGTCGCGCTTTCGACGGCGTGCGCGGGGTGGGCCGCGGCAGTGCCACCGCCGCACCAGGATTCGTTCTACGCCGAGCCCGCCGATCTCGCGGACCTCCCCAACGGAACGGTGCTCGCGTCCCGTGTGGTCGAGCCGAAGTCGTTCTTGCTGCCGCTACCCGCGCACGCGTGGCAGGTGCAGTACAAGACGATCGACAACCACGGGGCACCCCGCGCTTTTGTCGCGACAGTGCTTGTGCCGCACGGGGAATGGACCGGCGCCGGACCACGGCCGCTGCTGTCCTATCAGGTCGCCGAGGACGGTGTGGGTGCGCGCTGCGCGCCCTCGTACGCACTGCGCGGTGGGATCGACGGCGTCCCGAGCAACGCCTATACCGAGACCGGCATGATCCGGTTCGCCCTGCAACAAGGGTGGACCCTGGTCGTGCCCGACTATCAGGGGCCCGATTCCGATCTGTTCGGCGCCGAAGGGTATGTCCACGGCGTGCTGGACGGTATCCGAGCGGCCAGAGCGTTCGCGCCCGCGGCGGTCGACCCCGCGGCGCCGATCGGCATGTGGGGCTACTCCGGCGGGGCGCAGGCCACCGCCATCGCCGCGCAGCAGCAGCGCGGCTACGCCCCGGAGCTGCCGGTGACCGGGGTGGCGCTGGGCGGGATCGTCGCCGACCTGGAGGCCACCATGGCCGGGTTCAGCGGTGGCATCGCGGGCGGGGGCGCGGTGGTCGGACTGGTGGGGCTGAACCGGTCCTATCCCGACGCCGATGTGGCCGGATACCTCAATGAAGCCGGTCGCGCGATGATGGCCGCGAGCCGGGCCGATTGCCTGCTCGACGCCGCTGTCGCGTATCCCTTCCTCGACGCGGCGACGCTGGAAGCGTGGCCGGGATCGATCACGGACAACCCCGCGTTGAGCGAGGTGGTGCGACGGGCCAGTCCCCTGTTCCGTCCGGGCGCACCCACCGCGCCGGTGCTGATCTACCACGCGGTCGCCGACGAATTCGCACCTGTCGCCGCGGCGCGCGCGATGGCCGGGAAGTACTGCGCCGACGGGATCGCGGTGGAGCTGGTCGAGCATTCGTTCGGCGAGCACGGCACCGAGGCCATGGTGGGACTACCGACGGCCCTGACGTATCTGGCCGACCGATTCGCCGGCAGGCCGGCGGTAAGCACCTGCTGAGCGCGCTCGTGGCCGGCGGTCAGGTCATCGTGGTGCGGGCGCACACACTGCGCCACCCACAGGGCAAGCCGCAGGTGGCGACGACCCTGGTCGCGATGTGGCCGTCGACGAGAGCGCTGACCAGGTGGGCCTGTGCCGGGTAGCCACAGGCGCCGCAGGTGCCGAAGTAGTTGAGAATTTCCTGGCTGACCCCGGCGGCATAGTTCGGAACCGGCTCCACGATGTGTCCTTCAGCGGTAGTAGTTCGCCCATCTCCCGAGCACGACCCGGACGAACGGGCGGAGGAACAACGCGGTCCAGCTCAGCCGCAGGAAGGCGAAGATCGCCGGTCGGCCGGCGATCGTCCACCGCAGCACCGTTGTGCCGTCGGATGTTTCGGTGAGATCGAAATCCATGGTGTAGGACTCGATCAGCAGCGGGATCGAGGTCTTGATCCCGGCCACGCTCAGCCGGGTGTGCGGATCGCGGCGGGTGACCTGCTCGGCGGCGGCGAAGACGATGCCGTCGAGCGTGCGGACGGTGCCCGGACCACGCCGCTGGTCGCGGTAGGTGACCCCCTCGATCATCGGGATCCAGGTGAAGGCGCCGTCCTCGAGCGCGGACCACACCTCCCAGGGCAGGGCGGGGAAGTGCTGCTCGACCGTCATCCGGAAGGTCGGACGCCGGGTCTCGATCAGCAGGATCGCCTGGTCGTCGACCGGCGGGATCTCGGTGCCGAGCAGGCGGGCGGCGCGGCGCTGCGCGACGACGACAGCGGCGAGTCCGGCTCCCGCGGCGACCACGAGAGCGCCGAGCGCGGAACCGAGCAGAACGAGCCAAACCATGTGCAGCGCAGTCCTTGTCGCGGAAGAAGAAGTCTCAGGGGTTGGTGCGCAGCAACGGCGAGGACACCTTGCTCGTCAGCCATCGGTCCCCGGATTTCGTCAGCGACAAGGTGATCGACAGCTGACCGCGCCGGGGCTGCTGCTGTGTTCCGACGCTGGCGATGGACTGGTCGACGACCACGATCGCTTCGGCGGTGTCGGCGTCACTGGTGGCGATCGCGCAATCCACGGTGCCCGCCGTCGACTGCACCTGGCCCTGGATCAGCACCTCGCGCAGGTCGGCGCTGGTGGACTCGAATTCCTGCTTCCATGCACCGGTCGCCCGATCGAGCACGGCGGTGAAGTAGGCGTCGAGGTCGGTGGCGTTGTAGGTCGACAGCACCGAGCCGTACGCGCAGGCGGCGGCCCGTGCGTCGGTGCGGGATCGCTCGAGTTCCCCGGCACGGTGGTTCTGCCAGCCGAAGTAGCCACCGGCGGCGCAGCCCCCGATGCCCAGGGCGATCGCCAGGGCGACCACGATCGCGGTGGTGCGCGGCCGACGGGCCGACGACACTGCCGCGGGGCCGGCCTCCTCCGGCGTCTCCGGCGCGGTGACTGCGGAATCCTCGGTGTCGGTCATGGGGTTCCTCTCGGTAGCAGGGGGTCAGCGGCCGGGCAGCGGCACGGAACGTTCGTCGCCGGTGACGCCCGGCGGCGGTCCGGCGGTGTTGTCGGGGGTCGTGGGCCGTGGCGCGTTGGCCGACCCGCGGATCTGCTGCGCGGGATCGTTGATGACGCAGTAGTTGTAGAGCCGCACGCTGCCGTCGGAGACGGTGGCGGGTGAGACCGGGATGGTGTCGTACTCGCAGAACGGGCGCGGCCAGATGTCCACCATCGTGTGGAAAGCGTTGTCGTGCGCCGGTACTCCGAGCAGCGCGGTGCCCGAGCGCAAGGCGGGGAACAGTGCCGACAGCGCCGGTGTGCGCAGCCGGGCCGCCTGGGTGATCGCGCGGAGGTTGGTCACCAGATTCGTGATCGGGTCGGTGGTCTCGGCGATCACGCCGCCCAGCGTCGCCAGCTGTCCGGGGCCGAGGTCGAGTATCCGCCGCAGTTCCTGGTCGGCGGCGGCGAACTGCCCGAACAGCACGCCCGAACCCTCGACGAGAATGCGCAGGTCCGGCTGGGCGTGCGAGGTCGTCTCCGCGATGACCGACAGCTTCTCGACGAGGTTGCGGGTCTGCGGAAGCAGTTCCGTCATCCCCACCATGGCCTGGCTGATCCCGCTGATCACGGTGCGCAACTGGCCCGGCCCGCCGGCGAGCGCCTTGTCGAGCTCGGCGACGATGACGTTCAATCGCTGTGGATTCAGCCCGCCGATGAAATCGCCGGTGTTGGTGAGGAACTCGTTGATGGTGACCGGCGTGGCGGTCCGGGCGAGCTCGACGACGGCGCCGTCGGCCAGATACGGGGCGTCGTCGGTATCTGGCCGGATATCGAGGTACTGCTCCCCCGCGGCCGACAATCGAGCGACGACCACCGCGCCGCCCGCGGGGACGCGGTAGGCGGCATCGATCTCGGCGACGGCGACGACCCCGGTCTCCGACAGCTCCAGGGACCGCACCGTCCCGACGCGCACCCCCCGGAAGGTGACATCGGAATGCGCGAGCAGGCCACCGGAGCCCGCCAGTTCCACCCGGACGGTGAAGGTGTCACGCAACGGATCGATCCGGATGACGTCGAGCAGCAGGTAGCCGCCGCTGACCAGCAGGGTCGCCACCAGTCCCACGGCCGCGACGCCGTTGACGTGCCGCTTGCCCCAGCTCGCGGCCCGGAGCAGGAATTCGGCGGCGACCTCGAGTGCCACGCCGAGCGCCCAGATGCCGAAGGTGACCACCAGCGCGAGCGTGTATCGGACACTGCCCCGGGGATATTCGGTCATCGCCCACCGCCCTGCAACCGGCCGAGTACCCGCGCGAGGACCTCGGCGAGACTGCCGACGAAGGCGCCGGGGTCCGATCCGTCGGGCAGCCTGCTCCCGTTCGGGTCGGTCAGGGCGCCGACACTGAGGTAGGAGATCGTCGCCGCGACCGCGAGGCTCGTGCCCTCGGTGGTGGCCAGCAGTGCGGGGTGCAACGCGTGCAGCTGGTCCAGCGCGCCCGCCAGGTTGTCGCCCATCTGGGTGAAGCCGGTCATCAGAGCCTGCACGCTGTCGAAGAGGCCGACGAAGTCCGCGCTGCTGGTGGCGGTGAACTCGCCCAGTGCGCCGAGGGTGGTCGAGACCTCGGTGGTGAGATCGGTGATGGCGCGGTTGTTCTCGGTGAGCACCGAGATCAGCGGCGGGAAGGTGTCCGCGGCCTGGCCCAGCTCGGCCCGGCGCTGGTTGAGGGTGGCGCTGAGCGAGTCCAGACCGTGCAGCACGGCGTCGATCTGACCGGTGCGGGCGTTGAGCGCGGTGAGCGTCGCGGTCAGTTCGGTGAGCAGATGCGCGAGCTGGGGCCCGCGGCCGGCGAAGATCGAGTTCGATTCGCTGGTGATCCGGGCCACCTGGCTGAGCGCACCACCGTTGAGCAGCATCGACAGCGACATCATCAGTTCCTCGACCGAGGCGCCCGCCGCAGTGTGGTCCCTGTCGATGACGTCGCCGTCGACCAGCATCGGTGTGCCGGAACGAAGTTCGGGCAGCACGATGGCGACGTAGATGTCGCCGAGCGGTGTCGGTTGCCGCAGCTCGGCGCGTGACCCGCGCGGCAGCCGGACGTCCCCGCGGATCTCGAGCTCGACGGTGGCGACGAAGTCGGTGGTGTCCAGGCCGGTGACGACGCCGATGTCGGTGCCGCCGGTTTTCACGTGCGCGCGATCGGGCAGGTTCAGCGCGTTGTCGAACAGCGCGCGCACGGTGTAGGTGGGGCCGTCGAGGCCGGGCTCGGGCAACGGCATGGAGTCGACGGTGACCGCGCACCCGGCGACCACGCACGCCGCCAGCCCCAGGACTACCGCGCGGGAAAGGTGTCGCCTCATCGGGTCAGTCCCAACAGGGCGGCGAACAGTCCGAAGTCGGGCCCGAAGTCCTGCAGTTTGCCGGTCCGGCAGCCGTCGGCCCGGAGCTCGACTCGCTGGCAGAACAGCGCGAGCAATTCGTTGTCGAGCAGGCTCTTGTCGGTCAGCAGATGAAGGCGGACGGCCCGATTCTCCGGACTCACCGCGTTGCCGAGGTTGTCGAGGAACAGCGGGGCGATATCGACGATCTCGGTGAGCCCGCGGGCGTGATCGCGCATCTGCGCGGTGATCGTGATCAGTCGCAGCAGCGCGTCGGTCAGCGGTTGCTTGTTCTCGCCGACGACGGCGCTGGTGTTGGCGACGAAGTCGTTGATCTGGGTGAGCACGGCCTGCAATCCCGGGGATTGCTCGCGCATCAGGGTGACCAGCTGGGTGAGCCGGGCGCTGAAGTCCCGGACCGTCGCGTCGTTGTCGGCGAGGATCTGGGTGACATCGTTGAGCCGCACGATCGCGTTGGCGATCTGGTCCTTGTTGGCCAGGGTCACTTCGAAGGCGCCGGAGAGGGCGTCCAGGGTCGCCTGGATGCGGTCACCGTTGCCGTCGAGTAGCGGAAACAGCACCCGGCTGGCCATCGGGCCGTCGGAGTTGTTGCCCGCCAGCGCCTTTCCGATGTCGTCGAAGTTGCGCAGAATGCGGTCCAGCTCGACGGGCGTCCGGGTCCGGGCGAAGGGGATGTGGCTGCCGTCGGCCAGAGTGGGGCCGCCGGTGTAGGCGGGGGTGAGTTCGATGTGGCGGTTGGTGATCATCTGTGGCGAGACCAGCGCCGCGATCACGTCGGCGGGCAGGTCGACCTCGGGATCGACGACCATGTGCACCTGCACGTACTGCCCTCGCGGGACCAGCTCCGTCACCCGGCCCACGGGCATCCCGAGAACGGAGACTTCGTTGCCGACATACAGGCCGGCGACGTTCTCGAAATCCGCCGTGATGGTCTTCTCCTTGCCCAGCAACCGGTCCGGCAGCGAGGTCAGGCTCTGCGGCAGTGCCGAGCACCCCGACAACAACGCGGCGACAGCGGCCAGCACGGCCAGGCGGACGAATGTCGTGCGCATCAGCGGCACCCTTCCACAGCGTGGACGGCACACAGCCAGTTGTCGGGGAACATCCAGGGCAGATAGATCTCCCCGTACGGGCCGTTGCCGAGGGTGTTGTTGAACTGGCGAAGGGTGACCGGCATGATCTGGAACAGGTTGTCCAGATTGGCTTTGTTGTTCTGCAGCCCCGCCGACATGGTGTTGAGATCGGCGATCAGCGGCGCGAGCTGTCCCCCGTTCTCGATGCCCATCGCCTGCAGGTCCGCGGAGACCGCGGCGATGCTGTCGAGCAGCTGGGTGACCAGGGCTTGCCGTCGGGCGACCGCGTCGCCGATGGCCTGACCACGCGTCAGCAGCAGCAGGACGGCGTTCTGATTGTCGGACACGACGCTCGAGACCTTGTCGATATTGCGCAGCAACTGCTCGACCTCGTCGCGCCGATCGCTGATCACCTGGGCCAGCGAGCCCACCGAATCCAATGCCGCCGCGGTCAATTGCGGTGAGTCGCCCATCTGCCGAGCGAGCGCGTCCAGCGACGCCCGCAGTGCCACGGGGTCGACGCGTTCGAGGTGCTCGAACGCGTGGGTGTATTTGTCGTCGTTGACGACCTTGGCCAGGTTGTAGGGAACTTCGGTCCGGTTCAACGGGATGCGCTTGCTCTCGGGCGAGGAGGGCGCGCCGGGATCGAGTTCGACGTGCATCCGGCCCAGGATCGTCGACATCTTGATCGCGGCCCTGGCGTCGTCGCCGACCCGGATACCGTTGTCGATCGAGAGCGCGGCCTCGATCCGGTCGCCCGCCAGGCGCGTCGACTTCACGGTGCCGACTTCGATGCCGGCGATATCGACGCTGTCGCCGGTACGCAGCCCGGCGGTCTGGGCGAATTCGGCGTGCACGGTCCGGTTGCCGAGATCGAACTCGGTGAGCGCGCTCGAACCGAACAGCAGTAACACCACCGCCGCCCCGGCACTCAGGCCGAGCCACCAGTGACGATTGCTCGAATAGCTCGGTATCGCCTGCCACAGTCGCCGCGCGATGGGCAGCAGCGTTCCGCGGCGCTGACTCGGTCGGGTGGACGTCATTACCGGCATACCTCCGAATGGGAATTGCCACCGATCTGGTTGAACATCCCGGGCGGCAGCAGCACACCCCACAGCGAGACATCCAGACTGCAGACATAGGAATTGATGTAGGCGCCGTTGCCGCTGATCCGGGCGAGACCGGCCAGCACGAACGGCAATTCGGCCGCGGTGAGGTCCAGCCGAGCGCCGTTGCCGATCAGCAGCCGCACACCCTCGTTCGCGGACTGCTGGGCCTGCGCGAGTCCGGGTCTGATCCGGGCGATGAGATCGGCGAGCTGTCTGGTCGAGCCCGAGGCCTGTTCGACCGCGCCCGCCAGGGTCGTGCCCTGCTCGTAGAGGTCGACGGTCAGCGTGCGGGTCTGGGTGATCAGCGTTTCCAGCTCGCCGCTGCGGTGGGCCAGACCCTCCACCACACCACCGAGATTGGTGATCACCTGGCCGAGGATCTCGTCCCGGTCGCGGAAGGTGGCGGCCAGTTGCGCGGCCTGGGTCACCAGCGCGCTCAGCGAGACGCCGTCGCCCTGGAGGGCTTGGACCAGCGTGTGCGACAACGAGTTGATGTCGTCGGGCTCGAGGGTGGCGAACAGTGGCTCGAAGCCCGCCAGCACCGTGGACACATCGAAGGACGACTCGGTGCGCTCGTAGGGAATGGTGCCCTCCGCGGGCAACCGGTCACCGCCACGATCGCCGGCGGCCAGCGCGACATATCGCTGCCCGATGAGGTTCTGATAGCGGATCAGCGCCTTGGTGGTCGTGGTGAGTTGCTGGCGCGACTGCACGCGCAGCACCACCGAGGCGCGCCGATCGGCGTCGAGTTCGATGGCATCCACCCGGCCCACGCGAATTCCGGCCATGCGGACGTCGTCGCCCACGCGCAAGCCCAGGACATTGCCGAACGTCGCGGTGTAGCGGACGGTGTCGCCGCTGACGCCGCGCTGCAAGGTCGAGAAGATGGTGTAACTGGCCACCAGCGCCACGCCGATGAACAAGGCCAGGATCAGCACAGCGGTGCGGGTTTTCATCATGTCAATTCCCCCGGGGCTGGGCGTTGGCGTAGGTGACGTGCACGGCCCCGTCGGCCAGGACCGGCGCGAGCAGCACCAGTTGCGCGGCGTTCGGCGTTCGCCCGACGAGCGCCTCGATGGCCTCGGTGCCGTGCAGGGACGCCGGAGTCGACGCCGGGGCGGCGGCCGGTCCGGGGCCGGCCTCGATCGGTGTCGGGCCGGGAATCGCGGGCAGACCCGGGAGCGCGGGCAGGCCGGGAATCGCAGGGAGACCGGGGACGACGGGCGGCGGGCCCGCCGCTTCCAGCCGGCGCGGCAGCAGCTGCGTCGGAATGTGCTGCTCCGGAGCGGTATACGGCACCGTCGAGCCGCCACAGCGGGGCCCGGCGAGATCGCCGTAGCGGGGACAGTCCGCGGCGGTGTACTGGGTGAAGGGGGTGAAGCTCACGTCGACGACCCAGCGCATCTGTTTGTCGGGTCCCCAGTTGAAGACCGTCGCCAGATTGCGCAGCGCGACATTGAGGTTGGCGGCCGCGGCCCCGATCGCGCCGGAGTCGGCGGCCAGCGCGCCGAATGTCTCGTGCAACCCGCCGACGAGTTCCGGGCCCGCGCCCGGATTGCGCTCGAACAGGGTGTTGGTGACGCCGACTACGCCACGCGCGGCGGTCAGCAGCGAGATGAGGTTCGCGCGCTTCTCGGTGAGTGTGCGCGCCGCGGTCACCGAGGAGACGAGCGTGTCCACCAGCTGCGGCGCCGACTCGTTGACCGCCGACGCCGCGGCGCCGAGGTCACCGAGCAGATCGCCGATCCCCGGGGTCGCCCGGACCTGCGTGGTCCAGGTGTCGAGCCGTTCGATGGTGGAGCCGGGCATGCGGTAGGTCGGGTCGAGGGCGTCGGCCAGCGTGCCGAGGACGGTCGCCAGCCGAATCGGATCGATGGCGTCGAGGACGGTGCGCAGGGTGGTCAAGGTCGTCTGGAGTTGGGCGCCCACCTCGCTGGTGTCCTGCGCGATGGTGGCGCCGTCGCGCAATCGATCCGGCGAAGCGCCGTTGCCGATGAGTTCGACCGCCGTGACGCCGAAGATGTTGTTCGGCACCACCCTGGCGGTGACCGTGGCGGGAATGCGCTGGGCCATGGCCGGTTCGATGCGCAGCAGCACGTCCTGGCGCTCGCCTCTGGCCGCGATGTCGGTGCGGGCGACCTGGCCGACCAGCACGCCGCGGAAGGTGACGTCGGCGCGCTCGGGCACGCCGTCGCCGGTGCTGGTCATGCGAGCCGTCACTTCGACGGTGTCGAGGAACGCGCCGTTGTAGCGCAGTCCGAGCAGATAGACGACGGTGGCGATGAGCACGGCGATGAGCCCGCCGAGCAGGCCGAGTCGCCGGGCGCTCGGGCCACGGCCGCTGGGGTCGATGATCATGGTCGAGGCCTATCCCGTGATCCTGATGCCCGGGTCGATCCCCCAGATCGACAGGGAGAAAAGCAGATTGACGAACACGACCGTGACGATGGTCATGCGGATGGCGCGGCCGGACGCGACGCCGACCCCTTCGGGTCCGCCCGCCGCGGTGTAGCCGTAGTAGCACTGGATGAAGGTCGCCACGGCGGCGAAGACCACGATCTTGAGGATCGAGTAGGCCACGTCCACCGGGTCGAGGAACTGGTGGAAGTAGTGGTCGTAGGTCCCCAGCGTCGTCCCGCCGAGGAAGGCCACGGTGAATCGTGTCGCGATGTAGGCGATGGCCAGGCCCGCGGTGTAGAGCGGCACGATCGCGACCACGGCCGCCAGCATGCGCGTGGTGATCAGGTAGGGCAGCGGCCTGATGGCGATCGACTCCAGGGCGTCGATCTCCTCGGAGATCCGCATCGAGCCCAGTTGCGCGGTGAATCGGCAGCCGGCCTGGGCGCCGAACGCCAAGGTCGCCAGCAGCGGCGCCAGTTCCCGCGTGGTGGCGAATCCGGAGATCGCGCCGGTGAGCGGACTCATGGTGAGCAGGTTCAGCGCGGTGTGCGATTCCATGCCGACGGTGATCCCGCCGAAACCGCAGAGGATGACCACGACGCCGATCACTCCGCCGCCGACGATCAAGGAGCCGTTGCCGAAGCTCACGTCGGTGATCAGCCGCAGCAATTCCTTGCGATAGTGCTTGAGCACGAAGGGAATCGCCGCGACCGCCTGCAGGAACACCAGTCCCTGATGACCCAGCCGCACCGGAACCCTGGCGGGCACGGTGGCGGCCGCGCGCAGCCGGCGCACCGGACGCAACACCGGTGGCACGTATTCGGAGGCCATCTCAGAGCACCTTCGACGGGAACACGGCGTTGTAGAGCTGGGTGAGGATGATGTTGGCCGCGAACAGCACGATCGCGGAGTTGACGACCGCGGAGTTCACCGCGTCGGCCACGCCCGCCGGTCCGCCCCGGGTGTGCAGTCCGGTGTCACAGGCGATGATCGCCGCCAGCGCGCCGAAGACCGTGGCCTTGACCATGGCGACGACCAGATCGGCGGCCACCGCGAACGAGGCGAAGGTGCCGATGTAGGAGCCCGGCGTGCCGTCCTGGATGTAGACGTTGAACACGTAGCCGGTCGCGAAGCCGACGAACACGACCAGCCCGCACAGCAGGGTGCTGACCACGACCGCCGCGGCCAGGCGCGGGGCGACCAGGCGCCGGACCGGATCGACCCCCATCACGGTCATGGCGTCGATCTCCTCCCGGATGGTGCGCGAACCCAGATCCGCGCAGATCGCCGACCCCACCGCGCCGGCGATCATCAGCGAGGTCACCAGCGGTGCGCCCTGGCGGATGATCCCCAGCCCGTTGACCGCGCCGATGAAGGTGGTCGCCCCGACCTGACTGACCAGCGAGCCCACCTGGATCGACACCACCACCGCGATGGGGATGGCGACCAGCAGGGTCGGTGACGCCGACACACTGGCCATGAACGCGCACTGCTTGACGAATTCCGTGGTCGGGAACCGCCGGGTGACCAGGGCGCGGACCAGTTCGGCGAGGGCCCGGCCGGTCATCAGGACCTGACGCCCGGCCGTCTCGACAGCTCGCTGCGGGTGTTCGCGCCAGTAGGTCAGCCCGAAGGCGATGACCTGATCGCGGGCATCACCGCCCCCGGGTGGAGCTGTTGCCCCGGCATGGAATTCACCAGAAATCCTGGTCGACGACTGCTGCACGATGGGTTCACTCTTTTCTACGTATCCGTAGATATTAATTACTACGCTAGAGTAGATATGTGGACACTAACAGCGCCGATGACGCGGCACCAGAGCTTTGGGGGATCATTTCTTGATGAGCATCGAAGAGGACACCGACGGCGTCTGGCGGATCGCCCCACCGCGACCGGCCCGGCCGCGGCGCCGCAACGGCCCCCGACTACCGCCGGAGCAACGCCGTGAGCAACTGCTCGACGCGGCCCTCGCGGTCGCGGGCCGGGACGGGTTGTCCGAGCTCACGATGCAATCGGTGGCCAAGCAAGCCGGTGTCGCCAAACCCGTGCTGTACGCGATCTATCCCACCGCGCCCCAACTGCTCGACGCGCTGCTTCGACGCGAACACACCCGGGGCATCGCGCAGGTCCTCGAGGCACTGCCCGCCGATTTCGACGATTCCGACCCGGACGTGGAGTACGAGCAGGCCGTCATCGCCTTCCTCACCGCGGTCCAGGACGATCCGGTGCGCTGGCGGTTGATCCTCATGCCCGCCGACGGCGCCCCCGCCTCCTATCGCGGCCTGCTCGCCGGCGCCAGGGAGAAGGTCGTCGCGCGCTGCGCCCAACTGCTCGAGACGGGGATCGCGCGGCGAGGTGGCCCCAGGGACGTCGACGTCGAACTGGCCGGCCGAATCATGCTCGGATTCATCGAATCCCTGGGCCGACTGGTGTTGTCGAATCCGGATCTCGCTACGCCCGAAACACTTCGGCCCACGGTGCGGGCGCTGACCCGGACCTTGCCCAAGGACGACAAGGGAACCCGGATCATCCCGGCCGGCGGATCGGTGGTCTCCGCGTGGCAGGCCGGGAACGCGCCGACCCCGCCCGACCAGGCCGCGTCACCGTAGCTCGATATCGGAGATCAGCAGCGGCGGCCAGGCGATGATCTCGCCGATCGCCGAGAACAGCTTGTCGACGCCGTGCAGATCGTCGAGGTGCTCGTGGTGGGCGCCCAGCCAGAACAGCCCGATCAGCAAGTACGGCACACCGAAGGCGATGCCGAGGAAGATGAGCTGGCGCAGGCTGATTCGATAGCCCAGCAGTTCTTTGATCATCACCCCACCTCTCAGGAAATCTCGCCGAGCACGGCCTGGGACTCGATCAGCCCCTGATCGTCCGGGGCTTCCCCGCGACCGAAGACCCGGGCGCGCTGCTTGTCCCGCAGCGCCTGATGGGCGTGGGCGGGAATGTCGTAGCCGTAGCGCTGCTGCGCTTGCCGCGGCGTCATCGTGGTCGCGCTCACGGGCGGAATCTTCAGCAGCACCGGACCGGCCACCGGGACCGACATCGGCGAGATCAGGCGCAGCAGCTGAATCTGCAAGCGCGCGTTGAGACTCACCAGCGTGAAGGCGACGCTCATCGGCGTCGTGACGAGCGCGTCGAGCAGCCTGCCCTTCGGCAATCCGGCCATCTCGCGCATCCATCGCGGCATGGTGGCCAGGGTGCCCCGGCGCAGGAACGCGTACACGATCTTGAACATCGGCCGGAGCAGCAGCGGGATCTCCGGCATCATCACCTCCGCCTGTAGCAGGTGCCGCATCGCCTTGCGAGCGATGTCGGACCCGATCAGCTGTGGACGCATCCGCTCGAAGTACTCGCTGATCCCGGCCCTGGTACGGGGCACGTCCGCCGGGTCGCAGGTCTGGAGTTCGGCCGCCCGCGCGCACTCCGCCCAGTACTGCAGCTCGTCGGCCTCGCTGAGCCGGCCGGGACCGTACTTCTCGTACGCGACGAGGATGGAATGCCAGGCCGTCAGGTGAATCCACAGCTGCGACTGCGGGTCGTTCGCGTCGTAGGACCGCTTGGTGACGGGGTCGACGCCGATCCCCTTGGAGTGGATCTTCACCAGGATGTCGGCCGCGTGCGCGGTCGAGCGGCTGTCGGCGAACATCACCATGGCGAAGTACCGCAGCGTGCGGTCGTAGCGGGTCCGCGGCCGGTCGTAGATCGCGTGGGTGGCGTCGACCGAGGCCACCAGCGCCGGGTCCAGCTCCTCGATCACCACTGCCCGCTGGAAGCCGACCGTCAGGCTGGTCGGGTAACTCCAGACGCGCCACGCGACCGAGTCCGGACCGAAGAAGCCGTAGTCCTCCGCGGGCGTGAGTGGGGGTATCGCCAGCCACTCACGCAAGGAAGCAATTGTTGCCATCGCGGGTTCCAATCCATTTCCTACTCGAGCGTAGAAGTATTACTACGCATGAGTAGGAACGATAGACCCGTGATCGACCCCGAGTCAACGGTTCGAGCCCGACTTGTCGACAATTGACTCAGACAGTCGGTGGCCGGGATAGTGCCGCCCGAATAGCCTGATAAGAGCCAGCATACTTCCGCCTATGTGAGCGCCCCCTCGGAGTCCTCTCCGGCCATCGAGTATTTGGACCCCATTTTCGACTGATTATCTCAGACAGTCGCCAGGTGTGGTCCGATCGGATCGCGCCTCCCCCTGGAGAACCCCATTGCGTTCGGGCTGAGTGGAATCCTGTCGATCGGACGACGCGTCGGATTCCATCGATGACATGGCTACACAGGCAGCGGCGGAGACCGAGACGCCGGAGCGGTTCGATGACGCGCCCGGCAGTTGGTCGACCGGGAACGACGGGGTGGTGGTCGTGCTCGACGAGGGCGAAGAGCTGAGCGTCGACGGCGAGGTGGTGCGTGGCCGGTCCGCGTTCGCCCCGGACCGCGAGTGGGTGGTGACCGGGAAGTACGTGCGCTTCGACGAACCGCGCCCGACGACGGTCGGCGCGTCGGTGGAGGGGCTCGAGCACGTCTACGACGCACCGGGACAGGTCGAGTTCGAGATCGTCGGTCCGGCGTTGCGGCTGACCGCGTTTCCCGGCAAGAACCCCGAGGATCTGTCGGTGCTGTTCACCGACGCGACCTCCGGGGTGACCACCTACGCGGCGAATCCGGTGGTGCAGGTGCCGATGCCGGCGGCCGACGGGACCGTGGTGCTCGACTTCAACCGCGCGGTGAATCTGCCGTGCGCCTACACCGATCTGGCGACCTGCCCGCTGCCGCCGGCGGCGAACCGGCTGCCGATCGCCGTCGAGGCGGGCGAGCAGATCCCCTTCGAGCGCCGGGGATGAGCTCGCCGCGGATCAGCTCGCTGGCCTTCCTGTCCCCGGGCAACTACCTCGACGACGATCCGTACACCGGTCTCGAGGACACGCTGCGACTGTTCGAGTACGGCGAGCGCCTCGGGTTCGACGGCGCGTGGGTCCGGCAGCGGCATCTCGAGCACGGAGTGGGATCGGCGGCGGTCTTCCTGTCCGCCGCCGCGCAGCGCACCAGCCGGGTGGAGCTGGGCACCGCGGTCATCCCGATCGGGTACGAGAGCCCGTTCCGGCTGGCCGAGGATCTGTCGCTGGCCGATGTGCTGTCCAAGGGCCGCCTACAGCCGGGGTTCAGCGCGGGGACCCCACCGCACGCCGAGCTGATCGGCGATCTGGTCTTCGACGGCGACTGGCGCACCTTCGACCTGTCCTACGGCCGGGTGGCCCGGCTGGTCGAGAACCTGCGCGGCCACTACCTCGGCGACGCCGACACCGTCATCCACTCGCCGGGCACCACCCAGCGGCCGCGGCTCCAGCCGCACAGTCCCGGCCTCGCCGACCGCGTCTGGTACGGCGGTGGCAGCACCCGGTCGGTGCGCTGGGCGGCGCAGAGCGGGCTGAATCTGCTCAGCGGCAATATCGTCTTCGGTGACCGCAGCGACGACTTCGCGACCGCCCAGCTGGGCCTGATCAGCGATTACCGCGAGCGGATCGATCCGGCGCGACCGGCGCGAGTCGCCGTGGGGCGGGTGCTCGTCCCGTTCGACAGCGCCGATCGCGCGACCCGCGAGCGCTACCGGACCTATGCCGCGAGCCGCCACGAACGCACCCTCGGACCGCAGGGTGAGCGGCGGGTGCTCTATGCCCCCGATGTCGTCGGGACCGCCGAGCAGATCCTCGAGCGGTTGCGGGCCGATCCGGTCCTCGCGCGGACCAGCGAGCTGCGGCTGGAGCTGCCGTACGAGTTCCACCGCGCGGACTACGAGCAGATCCTGCACGACACGGTGACGCTGATCGCGCCCGAACTGGGCTGGAAACCCGCGCTCGGCTGATTACTCCGGCGGCCGGTAGGTGACATCCAGCGCCGCGGCGGCATCGATCTGCTCGGGAGTGAGCAGGCCGACGGTGTGCGACACGGCCGCGCCCGCGGCCGCCGTGCGCATCGCGAGCGCCGCGGCGGCGACCTCGTCCGGGACGTCACCGATCACGAACAGATCGTCGTCGCCGAACGCGAAATAGCAGGCCTCCACGTGCCCGCCCACGCTCTGGACCATCTCGGTGATGGCCGCCCGGCGAGCGCTACCACCCTGTGCGAGTAGGCCATTGGCCCCGTCTTGCAGATAGCTGACCCGCCACATGTACTTGGGCATAGCTTCGAGCCTCCTCTGACTGGGACGCGATCTCGGCGTCCACAGCCTAGGGCACTCCCCCGGCGGCGGCGGATGACGCGAAAAGCCGCCGCCGCAATGATGCGTCACCGTGACGACGGCGATACCCCTCTTGCCTCCCGACAAGAAACTCACCGCGCAGCGCGTCGGCCTGCTGGCCGTCGCCGCAGGCATCGCGCATCTCGTACCGGCCGCGCCGCACGCGGCGCGGCCGACCTCGCGCCCGGGGTCTCCTGCGACGGGTCCACCTGCTGCAACGACACCGACGACACCTACCGGGTGCGGTCGAAACGTGGTGTGCGACGCGGCGGTGCCCCGGCAAACGGTCATAGTCACCACCTACGTCGCGCCGCGGGACACCGCGGCGGATCAGCGTGGCGTGCCCCGTGGTGTCCTCGCCGCCCACCGTGGAGCAGCAGCCCGAGCAGTGCCGATCCGACGGGACCTGGGAACACCGACCGCCGGTGGTCCGCCCCGGCCCGATGGTCGGCACCATCGCGACGGGGGTGATCCATCTGTCGGCCGAAGTCGACAACGGTCCGCGACCGGACAGCGGTTCCAGCGGGGATCAGCCGACCCCGCTCAGGAATCGGCGGGTCCGGGGGACACTGCCGACGGCGATCAGCGCGGCGAGTGCCGCGATCGCGGCGAGGACGAGGTAGGTGCCCGACCAGGTGCCGGTCCAGCTCATCAGGGCGGTGCCGGCGAACGGCGCGGTGGCCATCACGATCACCACGGGGGCCGACAGCAGGCCGTTGAGGCGGCCGTAGTGGGTGGCGCCCCAGCGGTCGGTGATCGCGGTGGCCTGCACCAGGGTCATGATCCCGCGGATCAGGCCCGCGCCGACCGAGACCGCGACCAGCGCGAAGACCGTTGTCACCCAACCCAACAGCGCGGTGGCGAGCGCGGTGACGGCGAACGCGCCGACGATCCGGACGGCCGGGGTGGTGCGGGTCATCAGCGGGAGGTAGCCGAGCCGGCCCAGGACCTGTCCGATACCGCCGAGGCCGAGCGTCAGCGCGGCCGCCGCCGGGGAGAATCCGCGCTCGATGAGCAGCGGGACCAGGTTGAACACGGCGGCGAACGCCGCGAACGCGCCCAGGCTCAGGGCGGTGACCAAGGCCAGGAACGCGGGGCTGCGGGCGATCGCGCGGTGGTCGTCGTCGTGCCGGGTCGCTGGTGCGGGCGCCGGTGGCCAGGCGCCGGTGAGCCCGAACAGATGACCGGGCACGGTGACGACCGTCAGCACCACCGCGAGGACGAGATAGGTGGCACGCCAGTCGGTGCGCTCGACCAGGACGGCGGTCAGTGGCGCGAACACCGTGCTGGCCAGACCGCCCGCCAGCGTCAGGATCATCAGGGCCTTGACGTGCTCGGTCCCGAACCAGCGGGTCAGCGCCGCGAACGCGGGCGGGTACAGCACCGCGCCCATCGCGACCCCGGCCGCGAGCCAGCCGAGGAAGAACACCGGCGGATTCGAGGCCAGGGCCACCACGACCAGCGCGGGCACGGCCAGGACCGATCCCGCGGTCATGACCGACCGTGGCCCGACGCGGTCCAGGACGCGCCCGACCGGGATGCCGGTCAGGGCCGCGGCGAGCTGGCTCAGCGAGAACGCCGCGGTGAGCATCGGCAGCGACCATCCGGTGTCGGCCGAGATCGACACCGACAGCACCGGGAACGCGTAGTAGAGGATGCCCCAGCTGGTGATCTCGGTGAGGCACAACGTGATCAGCACGCGCCGCCGCAGACCGGCACCGGCCGCAGCCGGTCCGGTCCGCGTGGCCGTCACGGTGGACGACACGGGCGGTCAGCGCGAGAGCGACCCGACCGTGAGCGTGAACACTTCGGGCGCGGGCGCGCAGCAACCGCCGGAACTCGCGCCGTCGGGGTCGTCGAAGACACCGGCCCCGCCGCACACACCGGTGTCGGGCAGGGTCAGCTCGACACGGGCGGCGGATTCGTGGTCACCGGCGAGTTCGGCGGCGATGGACCGGACCTGCTCGTAGCCGGTCATCGCCAGGAACGTCGGCGCGCGGCCGTAGCTCTTCATGCCCACCAGGTACACCCCGGATTCGGGATGGGTCAGCTCGGCGACGCCGTGCGGGTAGACGGTGCCGCAGGAGTGCACGTTCGGGTCGATCAGCGGCGCCAGCCGGACCGGGGCCTGCAGCACGGGGTCCAGGTCGAGGCGGACCTCCGAGAGCCAGGACAGGTCGGGACGGAAGCCGGTCAGCGCGATCACGGTGTCGACGCCGTCGATCCGGCGGCCGTCGTCGGCGACGAGCGCGGTGCGCCCGTCGGGCCCCGTTTCCACCGCGGCGGTGCGGAATCCGGTCACCACGGTGAGCAGTCCGTCCTCGACGGCCCGCTTGGCGCGCAGGCCGAGCGCGCCCCGGGCGGGCAGCTCGTCGGCCTCGCCGCCGCCGAAGGTGGCCTCGGTCCGACCCCGGCGCAGTACCCAGGTCAGCCGGGTGCCGGGCTCGTTCGCCAGTGGCGCCAAGGCCACGATCGCGGTCAGGGCGGAGTGCCCGCTTCCGGCGATCACGGTGTGCTTGCCGCGATAGCGCGCCCGCTCGGCCTCCACGTCGGGCACCCGGTAGGTGAGGGCGTCGCTGTCGCGCTCGCCCAGGGCGGGAAGTCCTTCTCCGCCGAGCGGATTCGGCGCGGTCCAGGTGCCGGAGGCGTCGATGACCGCGCGGGCGAGGATCCGGTCCTCGGTGCCGTCGGCGCGGCGCAGGTGCACCGACAGCGGTTCGGTGTCGCGACCGGAGTCCACGACCCGGTCGCGGCCGCGGCGGGCGACGCCGACGACCTCGGTGTCGTAGCGCACCGCCTCGCCCAGGGCCTCGGCCAGCGGCTCGAGGTAGGCGTGCGCCCAGTCCTGGCCGGTCGGGTAGTCCGCGTCGGCCGGAGCCACCCAGCCGGTGCCATCGAGGAGACGGCGACCCGCGGGGGCGATCAGCTCTGCCCAGCGGGAGAACAAGCGCACGTGATTCCACTGCGCGACCGCGGCACCGGCGCGGGGACCACGTTCGAACACGATCGGTTCGAGGCCGCGTTCGCGCAGTTCCGCGGCTGCCGCCAGCCCCACCGGGCCGGCTCCGACGACGACAACAGGCAGTTCGGTCATCACAGACTCCATTCATCGACACCCATCGATCTAATGACCAAACTGTATCGACGAATGTCGATGGATGCAACCATCGATCTACGTCGATATAATCGGAGGCATGACGTCCCTGGACATGCCCTCCGTCCGCGACTCCGCCGCGCCGCGCGTCGACGCCCTGTCGATCGACGACGCGACCACCTACGCCGCCTGGTTCTCCTGCCTGGCCGAACCCACCCGCGTCCGGCTGCTGCACCTGGTCGCCACCCGGCCCGAGGGGATCACCGTCGGCGAGCTGACCGAAGCGCTCGGGATCTCCCAGCCGACCGTCTCCCACCACGTCCGCAAGCTGGCCGACGTCGGGTTCGTCCGGGTGCACAAGCACGGCACATCCACCGTCGTCACCGTCAATCCCGCCTGCTGCACCGGCCTCCCGCACGCCGCCGACGCCGTCATGGGCGTGCTCACCCCGCGTCCGTGCTGCCCGACCGATCTACCCACCGACGTCACCGTGCGCGCGATGACCGACGCCGACTGGGACGTCGTGCTCCGCATCTACGGCGAGGGCATCGCCACCCGCGACGCCACCTTCGCCACCGAGGTTCCGACTCGCGAATACCTCGACGCCACCTGGCTTCCCGCGCACCGCTGGGTCGCCGAGCTCGACGGCGAGGTGGTCGGCTGGGCCGCGCTCGCGCCGGTATCGAGCCACGGCGGCTTCGCCGGAGTCGCCGAGACCTCCGTCTACGTCGCCGTGGCCGCGCGCGGCCGTGGCGTCGGGAAATCACTGCTGCACCGGCAGGTGATCGCGGCCGACAACGAGGGCCTGTGGATGCTGCAGACGTCGGCCTTCCCGGAGAATCGGGCCGCGATCGCGCTGCATCATTCGGCCGGATTCCGCACGGTCGGGGTGCGCGAACGCATCGCGACCCTCGACGGGGTGTGGCGCGATACCGTCCTGCTCGAGCGCCGCGCCGCCGTGGACGCCGCCGACGCCTGCGAGCCCGCAGCCTGCCGATAGCCGACGCGAGCACCCGGTCGCGGCAGATCCCAGACGCCACTGCCCGTCCGCGGCGTCGACTACCGCGCCTGGCAGCTCGACGATTCCGCGGGCAAGGGCGGCGAGGCGGTGTGCCCGATCCGCGACGCCGTCCGCGAGCGCATCGACGCGCTCATCGCGGAGCTGACCGCCGTGACGTGACCTGCCACCGGCCGCACGGTAGCTCTCAGCCGGCCCGGACCACCCGGATCGTGCGCAGCCGCGGGTCGGCGGCATCGGGCAGGTTCAAGCCCGCCTCGATGCCGGTGCGCAAATAGTCGATGACGGCCTCGCCGAGCCGTTCCCCCGGGACGACGGCGGGAATGCCCGGCGGATACGGGGTGAGCTGCTCGGCCGCGATCCGGCCTACGGCCCGCTCGGCGGGCACGGATTCGGCCGGTGCGAAGAAGGCGTCGCGCGGCAGCATCACCGTCTCCAGCTGCAACTCCTCGGGTGAGGGCAGCCGGATCCGCGGCGGTTCGGGGTGGGTCAGCCCGGCCCGCCACAGGGCGAGCGCGTCGACGAGGGCGTCGACCGTCGCGGCGTCGTCCGCCGAGGACAGCGTCGCCAGGACCCGCCGGTGATCGCTGAGGCCCAGGTCGATCCGGCGATGCTCGCGCAACCAGTCCGCGGCCGCGTAGCCGCTCGCGCCGGTGCCCGCGACGTCGACGAGGACCTGCAACAGGTCCAGGTCGTGCGAGGCCTCGACGCCGAGCAGCTCGTCGTGCATGACGGTGAGCCCGCTGATCTCGGCGAGCTCGGCGCGCACCCGGCGGGCCGAGCTCAGGGCCCGGTCGAGCAGGTCGTGGCCGAATTCGACCATCTGCCTTCGCCATCCGTCCAGCGCGGCGTAGATCAGCACATTGGGGCTGGTGGTCATCAGCAGGTCGGCGCAGCCGCGCAGCCGCACCGGGTCGATCAGGTCGCCTTGCAGATGGAACACCGATCCCTGCTCGAATCCCATGCCCATCTTGTGCACACTCACCACGCACACATCGGCGCCGACGTCCATCGCCCACGTGGGGAGGTCCGGATGGAACGGCAGGTGCGCGCCCCAGGCCTCGTCGACGATCAGCGGCTTTCCGCGCGCGTGGCACACCCGGGCGATCCCCCGGATGTCGGCACAGGTGCCGTAGGGGCTGGGACTGACGATCACCGCGCCCGCCGCGTCCGGATGCGCCCGCCAGGCCTGCTCGACCTGCTCGGGCGAGGGCGGATGCGACAGGTGTCGCTCGGCATCCCAGCGCGGGGTGATCCAGTGCGGTTGCACCCCGGAGAAGATCAGCCCGGCGACCACGGATTTGTGGCTGTCTCGGGCCACCAGCAGGCCGCCGTCGTGGCCGCCCGCCACGGCCATCATGGCCGCCTTCACCGACAGCGAACTCCCACAGGTGGAGAAGAAGGCGGCGTCGGCGCCGACCGCGTCGGCCATGAGCTCCTCGGCCTCGGCCAGCACGTGGTGCCTGGCCAGCCGATCGTCGAGCCCCGGGGCGGCGAGGATGTCGCTGTGGAAGGCGTCGACGCCGAGCGCGGCCAGCACCCGGTCGTCCACTCCGCGTCCTTGCCGATGCCCCGGCGGGGTGAATCCGTAGCGGCCCAGCCCGTGGTACTCGGCGACGGCGGCCAGCAGCGGGGCGGTGGTGTGGTCCATCGTGCGCACCTCCTGCGCGGTGGTCAGCGTGGGAATGCCGGCGGATCGATCCGCGTCCACGCTCGGTGTTCGCCCAGGTCGGTCAGCAGTGCCTCGATGGCCGGGACCGCCTCGGCCACGGTCACACCCGGGGCGTCCGGGTCGACGCCGGTGCGCTCCAGGATCGATGCGGCGGTCCCGACGGCGGCGATCGCCTTGCCGTGCCGCCACATCTCCTCGATGAGCAGGTCGACCCGGTCGTCGTCGGGGCCCGCCAGCGCGACGACACCGTCGAACTCGACCGATCGCATCGTCGCGAACGTGCGTGCCACCGGCACACCGTCGATCTCGCCGCCGTGCGCGGCGACCACGAACGGCCGGATCCCGGCCTGGGTGAGCGTGGCGCGGACCTCTTCGAGCGCCGCCGCGGAGGCCGTGTCGTCCACCAGCACCGCGACGGTGCGGCCGTCGACCGGGAACGCGCCGCGTCGCTGCGACAGTGCCGGACTCGGGTCGAGCTCGACCCGGTCGTCGACATCCGGCGCCGGAGTGTCGAGCCCGAGCTGCGCGGCGACGTAGCCGCCCAGCTCGTCGTCGACGTCGACCAGCATCTGCAGGCCGCGCCGCTGGATGGCCGTCGACGTGCATTTTCCGAGCTCGAAGGCGAAGGCGTCGGCCAGGTGCTGTTGTTCGCCCGGGGTGAGACTGCGATAGAACATCCGCGGCTGCGAGTAGTGGTCGGCGAAGGAGACCGCCCCGGCGCTCGTCGCCGAGGTCCGCAGCTCGGCGGCCGGCGGCGGGATCGGCGTCGGCGTCTCGGTGTAGGCCCGGTCGGCGAGACTCGCCGCGTACGGACAGCCACCGCCGAGCGAATTCGGTTTGTACGGCGCGATGCCGGGGTGCACGGCGGTCTGGTGCATGCCGTCGCGGAACATGTCGTCGACCGCGGTATGCGGGGTGTTGATCGGCAGCTGGGCGAAATTCGGCCCGCCGAGCCTGCTGATCTGGGTGTCGAGGTAGGAGAACAACCGGCCTTGCAGCAGCGGGTCGTCGGTGACCTCGATGCCGGGCACCAGATGACTGGGGCAGAACGCGACCTGTTCGGTCTCGGCGAAGAAGTTCACCGGATTCGCGGTGAGCCGCAGCGTCCCGATCACCTGCACCGGCGCGAGCTCCTCCGGCACGATCTTGGTCGGGTCCAGCAGATCGATGCCGTCGAAGAGGTGATCGGGGGTGTCGGGGAAGACCTGCACCCCGAAATCCCATTCGGGGGCCGCTCCCGCCGCGATGGCGTCGGCCAGGTCCCGGCGATGGAAGTCGGGATCGAATCCGGCCGTCAGCTGGGTTTCCTCCCACAGCATGGAGTGCACGCCCAGGCGTGGCTTCCAGTGGAACTTCACCAGGCTGGTCGTGCCGTCGGCGGCGACCAGCCGGAAGGTGTGGATTCCGAAGCCCTCCATCATCCGCAGTGAGCGCGGCAGCGCCCGATCGGACATGTTCCAGAAGGTGTGCGCGGTCGCCTCGGTGTGCAGGGTGACGAAATCCCAGAAGGTGTCGTGCGCGGATTGCGCCTGCGGAATCTCCCGGTCCGGCTGGGGTTTTCCGGCGTGGATGACATCGGGAAACTTGATCGCCTCCTGGATGAAGAACACCGGAATGTTGTTGCCGACCAGGTCGTAGACCCCTTCGTCGGTGTAGAACTTCACCGCGAAACCGCGGGTGTCGCGCACGGTATCGGCCGACCCGCGCGAACCGAGCACCGTGGAGAACCGGACGAATACCGGGGTGCGCACGTCGGCGGCGAGGAACCGGGCGCGGGTGAGCGACGCGGCGGCGCCGTTGGCCACGAACACCCCGTGCGCGCCGACACCACGGGCGTGCACGACCCGTTCGGGGATGCGTTCGTGATCGAAGTGGGTGATCTTCTCCCGCAGGTGGATGTCCTGCAGCAACACCGGTCCGCGCGGGCCCGCTTTGAGGGCGTGGTCGGTATCGGCGACGCGCAGGCCCTGAGCGGTGGTCAGGGCGCCGCCGTGCTGGGCGCGCAGGTCGGCAGGGCCGGGGATCGGCACGCCGGTCGGTCCGCGCAGCGCGGGCCCCTCCTGGTCGGCCGCCGGTCCCGGCTCGGTGCAGGGGTGGTCCGGGTCCTCGTCCGGAGGAGTCGCCGGCCGGGTGTACTCGGGAGGAATAGCGGGCCCGGAAGCCCCCTGCTGTGGTCCGGCGTTTCCCATCATCGAAGCCTTCCTGTTGACGAGGACCGTCTCCTGGCGAGCAGCGCGTCAGCGGCGCGGCATCCGCTCGCTCGGCGGCCCGCCGCTGCTTTCCGGTGGTTTCTGACCAGGCCATGCCCGGATCTCCGGCACCGAAACAGCCGCCCGTCGCCGCAGCCCGGTCTGGCCATAGCCGCCGCCCGGGGTGAGAGAAGCGACTCACATCCCGGTAGCGCGCGCTCCGCCGACCGCGATCTGCCCTGTGACGACTGTGGACTCGGGAAGGACATCGAGGTGGCTGGACGGCATCGAGCAGTGAGCAAGCGGAGCACGGCCCTGCGCGGACTTCCCGTGGCGATGGCGCTGCCCGCGGCGATCGCCTTCGGCATCGGGCCCGGCGCGGCGCAGGCCGCGCAGGTGCAGGCTGTCTCGCACACCCCTGATCTGCCGGAATTCGCGGCACCGCGGCCCGAGCCGGTCCAAGCCGTGGCCGCCGTCGCGCCCCTCGAAGAACACGCTGTCGCGCAGTCGGTTTCCCCAGTCGGCGACGAACTCGCGCTCGGCGCGAACCAGCGCGACACCGCCGAGTTCGCCACCGCGCACCCGGTCGCCGATACCCGGCCGATCGCCACGGCGGCGCCGATCGCCAGCCCGATCGAGAACGCCACCTTCCTCGGCTCGACGGCCGGTCAGGTGATCGGCGGCATCGCCGGCGCCGGCCTCGGCGCGGCGGGCGGAGCGGCGCTGGCCACCCCGCTGGCGGTCCCCACCGCGGGACTCGGCGTCCCGGTCGGCGCGGTCGCAGGCGGCATCGTCGGTGGGGTGGTCGGCACCTACGCCGGCTATTACGCCGGCGCCTACCTGGGCACGTTGGTCGCCCAGCAGGCGCCTCAGATCATCCCCAACGTGCTGCCCTGACCGTGCGGCGGGCCCGACGCGGGCCCGCCGACGACAGGTCAGGCCGGTTCCAGCACCTCGACGGGCGGGTTGTCGGCGTAGAGCTCGGCGATCTCGGCCGTGTATTTCTCGGCGATCACCTTCCGCTTGAGCTTCATGGTGAGTGTCACCTCGTCGCCACCGGCTTCCCAGAACACCGGCAGGATCCGGAAGCGCTTGACCTGTTCGACCCGCGACAGCGCGGCGTTGCCCGCCGCCACGCCCGCGGCGATCTGCGCGCGCACGGCGGGATTCGCGGCCAGTGCCGCGGCCGACGCGTCGGGCAGACCGTGCTGTGCCGCATAGGGTTCGGCGCTCTCGGCGTCGAGGACGATCAGCGCGGTGTTGTAGGGCCTGCCGTCGCCGATCGTGGCCATGGCACCGATCAACGGCGTCGCGGCCTTGATGGCGTGCTCGATCGTCGTCGGCGACATGTTCTTGCCGGAGGCGTTGATGATCAGTTCTTTCTTGCGGTCGACCACCCGCAGGTAGCCGTCGTCGTCGACGGTCACCACGTCACCGGTGCTCAGCCAGCCGTCGGCGTCGACGGCTTCGGCCGTCTTCTCCGGTTCGCCGCGGTAGCCCTTCATCACCAACGGCCCCTTGACGAGCAGTTCCCCGTCCTCGGCGATGCGCGATTCCATGCCGGCCAGCAGTCGCCCGACCGTGCCCAGCCGGGTCTCGCTCGGCGGGCTGACGCTGCAGATGCACGACAGTTCCGACATGCCCCAGATCTCGGAGATCGGCACCCCGAGCCCGGCGAAGAAGCCGAGCGTGCGCGGTGGGATCGGGGCGGCGCCGGACAGCGCGAAGCGCAGGCGATCGAAACCCAGCTTCGCCCGCAGCTTCGAGAGCACCAGTGCGTCGGCCTTGGCCCATTCGGCGGCGACGTCGTCGGGAACCGGCTGCCCGGCCAGCTGGTATTCGCTGCGCTCGGCCCCCACCGCCAGCGCCCACCGCATACCCTGCCTGCGTGTCTCGTCCGGCTCGTTCGCGACGACGAATTCGATGGCGGCCGCCAGCTTTTCCCACACCCGGGGCACCGCACCCCAGATGGTCGGCCGCAGATCCGCCAGCGCGGCCGCGATCAGCTTCGGGTCCGACACCGTGGTGACCTGGGTGCCGAACACCTCCTGGAGGTAGAGCGCGGTGAGCCGGTCGGCGATGTGGGCGCTCGGCATGAACGAGGTGATCGAATCGCCGAACTCGAACCCGAGCACATCGCCGAGACCATAGGCCTGGAACATCAGGTTCGCGTGCGTCGTCTCGACGCCCTTCGGGTTGCCGGTGGTGCCGGAGGTGTAGATCAGCGTCGCCACATCGGCGGGCTCGACCGCCCGCCAGGACGCGTCGAAGTCGAAATCCACAGCGCCACCGGCGATCATCTCGGCCACCGGCACCGTGCCCTCGACCGGCTCGTCGAGACAGACGAGGTGGTCGAGCGGCACGCCGCTCGCGCGCAGCCGCGAGACGTACTGCGGCTCGCAGATCACCACGCGCGCGCCCGCGTTGCCGAGGACGTGCGCGAGCTGCTCGGCGGAGAGGGTGTTGTAGACCGAGAACGAGGTCGCGCCCACGTGCTGGGCGCCGACTTCGAGCGGATAGAACTCGACGCGATTGCTCATCATCAGCGCGACGGTGTCGCCGCGGCCGACGCCGAGCGCCGCCAGGCCCGCCGCGGCCGCGCGCACGCCGTCGGCGTATTCGCGCCAGGTCAGCGTGTGGGTATTCCCCGGAGTGCGCAACGCGACGGCGTCGGGATCGATGGTGGCGTTGTATTGGAAGGCGGCACAGAGGGTTTCGAAACGTGGTGTCGACATGGAGGTCTTCCGTGGTTCAGACCGCGGTGGCGGTGTCGGGAGCGAGCAGGGAGGTGATGAAGCGGCCCGCGGCGCCGAAGGCGAAACGGGCCTCGGGCGCCAGTGCGGGCATGACCTGGAAGACGTGCATCTGATCGGGCCAGACCTGGAGTTCGCACACCCCGCCGACCTGCCGCAGGCGCTCGGCCAGTTCGATGGCGTCGGCGGCGAAGTACTCCGCCCCACCGGTCTGGATCAGGGTGGGCGGCAGCGTCATGCCCCGCTCCGGCCGCAGTTCGAGATGCTCGCTGGTGAAGTGGGCGAGCGCTTTCGCCGACAGCGTGTACGAGATCACCCCGTCCCGGCTGCGCACACCGGTGCGGGCGATCCGCAGGCCGAGGTCGGCCATCGGCGAGAACAGCACCAGCCCGGCCGGTCCGCGACGTCGCAGGCGGGCGTTGGCGAGGGCGAGATCGGCGGCCAGGAATCCCCCGGCCGAGTCGCCGGCGAGCACGATCCGGTCCGGGGCGAACCCGCGCCGCAGCAGCCACCGATACGCCCGCGCCACATCGAGCTGGGCGCACGGGCTCGGATGCTCCGGCGCCAGGCGATAGTCGACGACGAAGACCCGGGCGCGACTCGTGGTCGACAGGCGCGACGCCACACCGCGATACGCCGCCACCGAGCCCGCGACGAAACCGCCGCCGTGCACGTACAGGATCACCGCGTCGGTGCGGTCGGCCTTGGGCCCGGTGACCAGCTCCCCGCGGACCGGGCCGTCGTCGACGCGCTCCACCGAGGTGCCCGCCAGGCTCGGCCCGACCACCCGCATCGCGGCATCGATCGCCAGCCGGGCCACCGGCAGGGTGGCGGTGTTGACCGGCAGCGCGGCGGCCAACGGCTTGACCGTGCGTTCGGCCAGCAGCCGAGCGGCCCTGGTGCGCAACGATCCCCGCCCCGACGCGGTCATCGGCCGCTCCGCCGCTCGACCCGGTCGAGCAGGTCCTTGACCTTGCCGCTGCCCGCGAGCTGCGCGTCGAGCACCACATTGACCGCGCCGCGCAGCAGCGCGTACGGCTCCCACCCGCTGGGGGCGATGGTCCGGGCCGCGCGGCGGGCGATGCCGTCGGCGATCACGGTGGCCGCGTGTGTCGCGGTGATGCGGACGTTCAGCGGCCACGGCAGCATCTCGTCCAGTTCCCGGCCGAGGTCGTCGCGGTCGAGCATGGCGTGGGTCATCTCGGTCTCGACGACACCGAAGTAGGCGATGCCCGCGCTGGCGCCCGCCGCGGCGAGTTCCACCCGCAGCGCGCGCCCGAACTGCTCGACCGCGGCCTTGCTCATCATGTACGGCGACCCGGCCATGCCCGGCGCGAACGACGCGCACGACGAGACGACGACCACGTGCCCCCGCGCCGCGACGATGTGGTCGAGGGCGGGATGGACCGTGTTGAAACAGCCGTCGAGGTTGATCGCCATCACCCGGTCGAAATCGGCCGGGTCCATCGTGCGCACGGTGGCGGGCGCAGGCGTCACCCCGGCGTTGGCGACGACGACGTCGAGATGGCCGAAGGTGTCCACCGCGAGCCGGGTCGCGGCCACCATCGCCGCGCGGTCACTGACATCGGCCGTGATCGCCAGGGCCCGAGGCCCCAGCTCGCCCGCGGTCACCTCGGCGCCGATCTCATCGATGTCGACCACGACCACGAAGGCACCGCGGGCAGAGAGGATCCTGGCCAGTTCGAGGCCGATTCCCTGCCCGGCGCCCGTGATCAGCACCGTCTTGTCGCGCACGTCGTAGGACCGGCGCGTGAGCAGGCTCAGCGGATGGAGCGCGGTGATGTCCATCAGGCACTCACTTCGTAGGACTCGGCATCGAAAGCGCTGGTCCGCTTGCGGTATTCGAAGCTCCAGTTCGGATAGAGCCCGGCGTTCTGCCCGTCCGGGGTGGTGTAGTAGCTGTCGCAGCCGCCGGTGAGCCACACCGTATCGGCGCTGCGCCGATGCATCTCCTCGACGAACGCGTCCTGGACCTGCTGCCGGACCTCGACCCGGTGTGCTCCCTTGTCGCGCAGGGTCTTCACCGCGTCGACGATGTAGGCGATCTGGGACTCGATCATGAAGATCGCCGACTGGTTGCCCGCCGCGCCGAACGGCCCCAGGGTGAGGAACAGGTTGGGGAACCCGGCGACGGCGGTGCCCAGATAGGTCCGCCGGTGCTTACGCATGACCTCGCCCACGGATACGCCGTCGCCGCCGACGATCCGGTCGTAGGACGAAGGCGCGGGCTCGAATCCGGTGCCGTAGATGATCGTGTCGACCGGGATCTCGACTCCGGCGCGGGTGAGGATGGAGTGCGGGCGCACCTCGGCGATGCCGTCGGTCACCACCTCGACATTGTCCTTGTCGAGGGCGGGCAGGTAGGCGTCGGCGAAGATCGCGCGTTTGCAGCCGATCATGTAGTCCGGCGTCAGCTTCTCGCGCAGTTCCGGATCCCGCACCTGGCGACGCAGCTGCCAGCGGCCGAGCAGCTCATAGGGGTGCCGGAAGCGCTTGTCGACGAAGCCGACCAGCCCGAAGCCCTCGATCGCGGTGTACCAGGCGCCGCGAATGACCTTGCCCGCCAGTGGAATCCGGCGCAGGGCGAAGCGCTCCACCGCCAGCGTCGGCCGGTCCATCCGGGGCACGATCCAGGGCGCGGAACGCTGGAAGACGGTGAGCGCGGCCACCTTCGGCTGGATCTCGGGCACGAACTGCACCGCCGAGGCGCCGGTGCCGATCACCGCGACTCGCTCACCGGTGAGATCGTGGTCGTGATCCCAGTGCAGGGAATGGAACGTCGCGCCCGCGAAGGTTTCCACCCCCGGCAGCGTCGGGTACTTGGCTTCGGCGAAGACCCCGGTGGCCGAGATCAGGTAGTCGGTGGTCAGTGCGCCCTGCGAGGTCTCCAGACGCCACAGTGAGCGGGCCTCGTCCCAGCGGGCCTCGAGCAGCTCGGTGTTCAACCGGATATCTCGGACGACATCGAATCTCGTCGCCACCGACCGGATGTAGGCCAGGATCTCCGACTGCTTGCCGTAGGTCCGCGACCAATCGGGATTGGGCGCGAACGAATAGCTGTAGAGCTGCGAGGGCACATCACACGCGCACCCCGGATAGGTGTTGGCCTGCCAGGTTCCGCCCAGATCCGCGGCGCGTTCGAGGACGACGAGGTCGTCGAAGCCGGCCTCGCGCAGCTTGATCGCGAGGCCGATGCCGCCGAATCCGGCACCGATCACGACGATGTGACGGTGTTCGGTTGGTGCCATGGTTTACCGATTCCTTCCGTGCAGCGCAGTGACCAGGCGATCGACGATCGCGTCGGTGGTCTCGCCGCGGGTGAATGTGGTCAGGGCCAACGGCAGGGCGAAACGCTGCCGGGTGGTGGCCTTGGCGTAGGTGAACTCCTTGAGTCCGTCCTCGCCGTGCACGCGACCGAAGCCGGAGTCGCCGACGCCGCCCAGCGGCAGGCGCGCGATGGTGGCATGGGCGACATAGGCGTTGATGGAGGTGCCGCCCGCGCGGATCCGGTCGGCGATGCGCCTGCCGTTGCGGCGCGAGAAGACCGTGCTGCCGAGGCCGTAGGGGCCGGCGTTCACGCGCTCGATCGCCTCGTCCATATCCCGCACCCGCGCGACCGTCAGCGTCGGGCCGAAGGTCTCCTCGGTGACGGCGACCGCGTCCTCGGGGACATCGACCAGGATGGTGGGCTGCACGAACTGCCCGTCGATCGCGTCGGCACCACCCAGCAGGGCGCGTGCCCCGCGAGCCAGCGCGTCCTCGATGTGGTGACGGATGATCGCGATCTGCTTGCCCATCGTGATCGGCCCGATCTTCGCCGCACCGGTGCCCGCGCGCAGCTTCCGCGCGTGGGCGAGGAGCTTCGGGACGAACTCGTCGTAGACGTCGGTGTGGACGTACACGCGCTCCACGCCGAGGCAGGTCTGGCCCGCGTTGGACATGCCGCCCCACACCGCGGCGTCTGCGGCCGCGTCCAGGTCGGCGTCGGCATCGACGATCAGCGCGTCCTTGCCACCGAGTTCCATCAGCACCGGCGTCAGGGTCTCCGCGCAGGCGGCCATCACCCGCTTGCCGGTGGCGGTGGATCCGGTGAAGCCGATCTTGCCGACCCCGGACCGGCACAGGGCCGCACCGGTGTCCCCCAGGCCCGTGATCACCTGGAACACCGGCTGTTCCGGCACGACGGCCGCGAACCGGCCGGCGAGCCAGTGCCCGACGCCCGGGGTGTACTCACTGGGCTTGAACACCACCGCGTTGCCCGCCGCGAGCGCGAACGACACCGAACCCAGCGGGGTGAACACCGGGTAGTTCCACGGGCCGATCACCCCGACCACCCCGAACGGGCGGTACTCGAGCGTGCATTCCTGATTCACGGCGAGCAGGCCGGGCCGCACCGCACGCGGGCCGAGCACCCGCCGCGCGTTGCCCGCCGCCCACGCCAGGTGCTCGAGCGCCATCGCGATCTCGAGCCGGGCGTCCGCGAGCGGTTTGCCCATCTCCTGGTGGATGAGCTGGGCGAGTTCGGCTCGCCCCCGGGTGATCTCGCCCCGCCAGGCATCCAGTCGGCGGGCTCGCTCGGCGAAGCCGATCCGCGACCACCAGTCCGCGGCCCGGCGGGCGTCGGCGACCGTGGCCGCGACCTCGGCCGGGGTGCGGATCGGATAGCTGCCGACGACGGCGCCGGTCGCGGGTGAGATGACGTCGAAGGTCGCATCATCGCGCGCGGGTTCGGCGGGCGTGGGTGTTGCCGACGGGAGTGTTGTTCGCCCCATGGACGACCTTTCTCGTTCGTGCCCTGCTCAGAGATCGAGGACCAGGGATTCGCCTGCCGCGCGGGAAACGCAGGTCAGCATGTGATCGCCGCGCTCGGCGTCGAGGAGTTTGCGGTCGCGGTGGTCGACCTCGCCGGCCAGGACCGCGACCTTGCAGGTGCCGCAGAACCCCTGCCTGCACGAATACAGCGCGTCCGGCCGCACCCGGGTGATGGCCGCCAGCGCGGTCTCGTCGGCGCCGACCCGGACCGTGCTGCCCGACCGGGCCAGCGTCACCTCGAATTCCCTGCCGTCGATCACCGGCGGCGCGGAGAAACGCTCGGTGTGCAGCGATCCCGTCGGGTTGACGGTGAAGGCGTGCCGGTGCGCGGCGTCGAGGACGGGCGGCGGACCGCAGACATAGATCGCCGCGCCGGGGGCGGCCCGGCCGATCAACGCGCCCACATCCGGGGTGCCGAACTCGTCGTCGGGACGGATGTCGACCCGGCCGCCGAGGACGGCCAGTTCGTCGAGGAACGGCATGGTCGCCCGCGAGCGGCCCAGATAGACCAGCTGCCAGCGCGCCCGCGCGCGAGCCGCCGCCCGGACCATGGGCAGGATCGGGGTGATGCCGATGCCCGCCGCGACGAACAGATACGACGGCGCGGCGATGAAGTCGAACGCGTTGCGCGGACCACGAATTCGCAGCGTGTCGCCCACCGCCAAGCGGTCGTGCACCTCGATCGAGCCGCCCTCGCCGTCGGCGATGCGGCGCACCGCGATCCGGTAGTGGCGGCGATCGTCGGGGTCACCGCACAGGGAGTACTGACGCTGGGCTCCCGAGGGCAGCACGATGTCGAGGTGCGAGCCGGGCCGCCACGGCGGCAGCGGTGCGCCGGTCGGCGAGGTCAGCGTCAGGCTGCGGACATCGACCGCTACCGACTCGATCCCGGCGACGGTCACCGCGATCTCGAAGTCGTCGTGCCGCACCGGATTAGGTCGCGAGATCAGCGAGGCCGCGCGGCCCGCGACGAACAGCTGCCGGTAGCCGTCGGCGACGGCGCCGATCGCCCGCAGGGCGACCGGCGGGGTGTACCGCTCCGCCATCGGAGTCACCGTGGCCGTCACCGCGCGGCCGCGCGGGCGGCGGGCGAATGCGCGAGGTAGCGCAGCGCGCGATCCATCGGCCCCAGCTGGGAGGGATGGAAGCCCGGCCGCAGGTAGCGCGGGATCTCGCTGAGGAACAGGCCGAAATTCGGCACGATGCCGCGCGCGGTCGCCCGGGCCAGCTGCACCGGCCAGAACGGACCCTTGTGCGGCGCGGGGTCCTTGGCGTAGAGGTAGGCCGAGGAGACCAGGAAGGTGGCCAGCAGCGACACACTCGCCGCCACCGCCGTGCGCGCCTTGCGCACGTAGCCGCCGTCGACATACATGTACGCGTCGTAGACCACGCTGCGGTGTTCTACTTCCTCGGCGCCGTGCCAGCGGATCAGATCGAGCATGGTCGGATCCATGCCGAGGTCTTCGAAGGTGTCGTTCTCCAGCAGCCATTCACCGATGACGGCGGTGTAGTGCTCCATCCCGGCGAACAGCGCGAGCCGTTCCTTGAGCCATTCCTCCTTCGCCCGGCCGGTGAGGCCGTGGTCGCCGAGGATGCGATCGACGAACCAGGCGAAGGTCCGCACCATCGAGTCGACGTCGAGGCCAAGGGACTGAAGGTGATCGCGCGCGCCGGCGTGGCTGCTGGCGTGCATCGTCTCCTGACCGACGAAGCCCTGCACCTCCTCGCGCAGCCGCTGGTCGTCGATGTAGGGCAGCGCCTCGGCCAGCGCTCGAGCCATCGCCCGTTCGCCTTCCGGCAGCACCAGGTGCATGACATTGATGACGTGGGTCGCGAAGACCTCGCCCGGGATGTAGTGCATCGGCACATCACCGAAGTCGAAGTGCACGTCGCGTGCGTGGATCGCGTGCGCTTCCTCGCGGTGATGACGCCTCGTTGCGTCAGCGGAGTGAGCCATGCCTCAACCGTACGATGCAACACAAATGATTGCAATGTTGCAGCAACAAATTGTGTGGATATGTTGCATCGGGCGCCGAGTTGCTACCGTGGTCGACATGACCGCGGCGTCCCCCACCTCGACGAACACCCCGGAAACCGACGATTCCGCCGCGGCGCGCATCCTCGACGCGGCGCTGGTCCAGTTCGAACAGGTGGGCGTCAAGAAGACGACGATCGAGGACATCGCCCGCCAGGCCGGGGTCGACCGGGCGACCGTCTATCGCCGGGTCGGCTCCCGCGACGACGTGGTCACCGCGGTGTTCGCGCGGGAGGTCGCGCGCGTGCTGGCCGATCTGCGGAGCCTGCCGAGCAGGCACGACAACCTCGACGACCTCGTCGCCGACATCCTCGTGACCGTCATCGGCCGGTGGCGCGAGCACCCGCTCGTGCAGCGGCTGCTGGTCCTGGAACCGGACCGGGTGATGCCGCACCTCACCACCGACAGCGCGTCGACCTTCACGATGTCGATCCTGACCACCGAATCGATGCTCCGGGACGCGATCGCCGCCGGGCTGCTGGCCGAGACGCCGGACCTGCTGGCCCGCGCCGAGGTGCTGTGCCGCGTGGTGCACTCGATGATCCTGGCGCCGACCGGCCTGCTCCCGCTGCGCACCGACGACGAACTCGACGCGTTCGCGCGGACCTATCTGGTACCGATCATCAGTCGCTGACCCGCCGCCGGGCCGCGTCGGCCCGGCAGACGGCTCCCGTCAGTCGAGGCAGAATTCATTGCCTTCGGGGTCGGCCATCACGATGAATCCCGCGCTCATCGGCGGCTCGGGCTCGAAGCGGCGCAGGCGGGTCGCGCCCAGCGCGACGAGCCGTTCGCACTCGGCTTCCAGGGCAGCCATCCGCTCGTCGCCCTGCAGCCCCGGCGCCGCGCGCACGTCGAGGTGGACGCGGTTCTTGGCGACCTTGCCCTCGGGCACCCGCTGGAAGAACACTCGCGGGCCGTGTCCGTCCGGGTCCTCGATCGCCGAGCGGGTGTTGCGCTGATCCTCCGGCACGCCGATCCGGGCGAGGAAGTCGTCCCAGGCCGCCAGCGGATCCGCGCCCTCGGGCAACTCGACACCGGGCGGGCCGGGGTGCACATAGCCGAGGACCTCGCGCCAGAAGGTCGACAGCGCCTTCGGGTCGGCGGCGTCGAAGGTGATCTGGAGATGGCGGCTCATCGGGTTGCTCCCTTTCGTTCGGCTGATTCGCTTCGCCTACTCTGACAGCAATAGCGGACAGATCAGGTCCGCTATTGCTGACAGGCTGACGAGATGACGACCGCGGACCACGAACGAGGGCAGACCGAACGGGTACTCACCCTGCTCGGACTGCTTCAGCAACGGCAGGTATGGACCGGCCCCGAGCTGGCCGAACGGCTCGGAATCACCCCGCGCACGGTGCGGCGCGACATCGAGCGGCTGCGCGCTCTCGGTTATCCGGTGCGGGCCGGACACGGGGTCGGCGGCGGGTACCAGCTCGGTCCCGGCCAGGACCTGCCGCCGCTGCTGCTCGACGACCAGGAGGCGATCGCCACCGCCGTCTCCCTGCTGGTCGGCGCGGGCGGGGCGGTCACCGGCGACGGTGCGTTGCGCGCGCTGACCAAGCTCGACCGGGTGCTGCCGACCCGGCTGCGGCACGAGGTGCGCGCGCTGACCGGGTCGGTGGAGTCGTTCGGCACCGGGCACACGCCGGTGGATCCCGACGTGCTGATCACCCTGGCCAGGGCCTGTCGCGACGAGGTCGAGGCGGCGTTCGACTATCCGTCCGCCGGGGCGACGCGGCGCAGGCGGGTCGAACCCTATCGCCTGGTCGCCTCGGATCGGCGCTGGTATCTGTTCGCCTACGACCTCGACCGGGCCGACTGGCGCAGCTTTCGCGTCGACCGGATGGCCGAGGTCGCCGCGCGCACCTGGCGGTTCCGCCCCCGCGCGGCGCCGGACGCGGCGACCTACGTGCAGGAGGGCGTGGCGAGCCGGGTCTACGCCGAGCAGGCGCGCTTTCTCGTCCACGCCACCGCCGACACCGTCCGGGCCCAGCTCCCCGGCTCCACCGCCGTGGTCCGCGAGCGCGACCGGGACTCGTGCGAAATCCTCGGTGGTGCTGCCGATCTCGACATCTTGCTGATGCGGATCCTGCTGCTCGGCCACGACTTCGAGGTGCTGGAACCCCCGGATCTGGCGGCGCGCTGTCACACACTGGCGGACCGGCTGCGCGCGGCGGGCACCCCGATCCCGGAGCGGGGTTGACCTTGACCCTGCGTCAGGGTTGGAGAGTGGGCGCATGACGAACTTCCGCACCTCCCCGCAGCACCGCGTCCCGCCGGTCGGCGCGTTCCAGGAGATCGACGGCCGCCGCCTCTTCGTGCTCCGCTCGGGCAGCGGCGGGCCCGCGGTCGTGTTCCTGCCGGGAGCGAGTGCCGTCGGCCTGGACTACTTCGGTGTCCAGCAACAGGTTTCGAGGTTCACCACCGCCGTCGTGTACGACCGCGGCGGCACCGGCTACAGCGACGCGCTGCCGCTCCCGCGCACGGCGGGCGCGGTCGCCACGGAACTGCGGGAGCTGTTGCGCGCCCAGGGCATTCCCGGCCCGTATGTGCTCGCCGCCCACTCCCTCGGCGGGTTCTACGCGCATCGGTTCGCACAGTTGCACCCGGGCGAGGTGGCGGGGCTGGTCTGGCTCGATGCCCTCCACCGCGACTGGGACCAGTACGTGCCCAGCGGCGCGCGCCTGGCCGCGACCGAGCGACTCGGTCCCGATCTCGCCCAGCTCGCCGAGCTGCGCCCGGCCATGCGCGCCATGCGCGCCGAACTGCTCACGGACTATCCGGCCGAGATCCGGGACGCGCTGCTCGACGCCAAGGGCAGCGACGCGTGGCTGCGCACCGGCATGACCGAACGCCGCACCCTGGTTCCGCTCGCCGCCGAATTGCGGGACGGGCCCGGCCTTCCGGACGTGCCGGTGATCGCCCTGACCGTGGTTCCCGGCGACCCGGCCGAGCGGGAACTCGAGGACGCCAAGACGCGGATGGACGCGGCGCTGGTCGGCGCGGTCGCGCACGGCGAGCAACGCCTGCTCACCGACACGTTCCACCATCGGCTCTGCTTCGATCGCCCGGACGCCGTGGTCCAGGCGATCCGGGACGTCGTCGACCGGGCGGCGCGCCCCTAGACTCGGCGCCGACGATGTTCGACGACCCGAGGGGAACGGTGCTCACGATCGGCCAGCTCGCGACGACGGCCGGGGTGACCGTGCGCGCCGTGCGCCACTACCACCACGTCGGCCTGCTGCCCGAGCCCGACCGCGATGCCTCCGGGTATCGCCGCTACAGCGCACAGGCGGCGGTGGATCTCATCCGGATCAGGACCCTGGCCGATGCCGGGGTGCCGCTGGCCCGCATCGACGCGCTGCTGCACGCCCAGCCGACCGAGTTCGCCGCCGCCGTCACCGCCATCGACGCCGAGCTCCAGCGCAAGATCGACCAGCTCATCGATTACCGCCGCCGGATCGCCGCGCTCGACAGCGGCGAGAGCCTGGTCCTGCCCGCCGAGGTGGTGGCCCTGCTGAACCGGATGCGCGCACTCGGCATCAGCGAACGGCGCGTGCGGCTCGAACGCGACTCCTGGATCCTGTTGCAGGCCATCGACCCCCGCGTCCTCCCCCAGCGCGTGCGCGAGAAGAACACCGACCTCGACGACCCGGAGACGACGCGGATGTTGCTGGCCTGCGACCGATCCGTCGACTGGGACCCCCGCGATCCGCGCCTGGACCAGCTCATCGACGACCTGGACGCCTGGGAGATCGCCCACGCCGGTGACACCGCCCGCCCGGCGAACCACCTCATCACCACCCACATCGCCGGCGCCTCCCCGGCCTGGCGGCGCATCGTCGAAACCCTCGCCGACCGCGCCGAGCGACGCCGAGGCACCCGCGACGGCTGAGCCACCCGGCCGGAGTCCGACTTCAGTCGCCGGGTCCCGCCGGGACCAGCAGCACCGGGCGGTGCGCGTGGTGGACGAGGTGGGCCGAGACCGACTCCCCGAGCAGGCGTTCGAGGAGGGATCGCAGGCCGGGCCGGGGTGCGCCGATCACGATCATCGACGCGTCGTAGGTCTCGGCGAGGGCGTCCAGCACGCGCGCGGGATTGCCGCGGCGCGCGTAATAGGTCCAGTTGCCGGGCCATTCGGCGAGCCGGGCGCAGGCGGCGGCGCGTTCGCGGTCGACCATGGCGGCGACCGTGTCCTCCCACTCCGCCGCGTCGGGGTCGTCGGGCAGATCGTCGGCGTCGATGACGTGGACGACGTGCAGATGGGCGTCGAGCCGGGCGGCCAGGCCGATCGCGACGCCCAGCGCGACCTCGCCGGCCCGGTGCCGGTCGTAGCCGACCACCAGATGTGTGGAAGCCACCGAGGCGCCCGGTGGACCGTCGACGCGCAGCACTTCGCCACGATTCCCCGCTCGCCGTTCGGTCATCGATCCTCCAGAGATATCCGGTCGGGCCCGCCTGGGCGGGCACCCGTTACCCCGTACTCCCATCATGCGCCCTGCGGTCGACGACCGAAGCAGGCGACGGACGTCGTCACCACGTAGGGATTGACGCCCCGAAAAGAGTGAGTGTACAGTCACTCACATGAGCAAGAGCGGAGCCACCCTCTCCAAGTCGGACGTGCGGCGCGATGCCGTGGTCGATGCCGCGATCGTCGAGTTCGCCAGGACCGGGTATCACGGCACGCCGATCAGCACGGTGGCCGCGACGGCTCAGATCTCGCCCGCGTATGTCTTCAAGCTGTTCCCCGGCAAGGTCGCCCTGTTCGTCGCGGCGCTCGAGCGGTGCTTCGACCGGATCGTGGCGGCCATGTCCGGCGGCGCGGCGAGGTCCACCGGCGAGAGTCCCGAACAGATCCTCTACGACATGGGCGGCGCCTACGCCGAGCTCATCGGCGACAAGAGCCTGCTGATGCTGCAGGTCCACGCCCAATCCGTGGCGGACGTGCCGGAGATCGGCGCGGCACTGCGCGACGGATTGGCCCGGGTGACCGAGCTCGCCAAGCAGCGCTCGGGCGCGGCCGACGAATACGTCCAGCGCTTCATCGCCTTCGGCCAGCTCTGCCATCTGATCACCACCCTCGGGCTCGACGGCGACAACAGCGCCTGGGCACAGATCGTCACCGCGGGCATCCGCCACCCCAAACCCCACTGAACCCCGATGCCCCTCGCGGGGCATTTTTTCGACCCAACGAGTGATTGACCAGTCACACACTAGGAGTATCGCATGTCCATCACCGCCACCGAGATCGTCCTACCTGGCCGCGTCGAACCCGAGGGCCTGCTGATCACCCAGCGCGAACTGCCCGCGCCGTCCGCCGGGCAGGCCCTCGTCCGGGTCGAGGCCAGCGGAGTGTCCTTCGCCGAACAGCAGATGCGGCGCGGCAAGTACTACGACCAGCCGCCTTTCCCGTTCGTGCCGGGCTACGACCTGGTCGGGACAGTCATCGCGGTCGGGACCGACGTCGACCCGGCGCTGATCGGCACGCGGGTCGCCGCGCTCACCAAGATCGGCGGCTGGGCCAGTCACACCGTGCTCGACGCGGCCGACCTGGTGCCGGTGCCCGCCGCGCTCGATGCCGCCGAGGCGGAGACCTTCGTCGTCAACGGAATCACCGCCTGGCAGATGCTCTTCCGGACCGCCCGCGTCCGCGCGGGACAGACGATCCTGGTGCACGGCGCCAACGGCGGGGTCGGTTCGACGCTGGTGCAGTTGGCCCGCGCCAACGGAATTCAGGTCATCGGGACGGCCTCGGCCCGCCACGCCGAGGCCGTGCGCGCGCTCGGCGCGACCTGGGTGGACTACCGCGGCGACGTGGCGCGGCAGGTTCGGGCGCTCGCCCCCGGCGGGGTGGACGCGGTCTTCGACCATATCGGCGGCCCTGGGATCGCCGATTCGTTCGCGCTGCTCGCGCCGCACGGCACGCTGGTCTCCTACGGTACCGCGGCCACCAAGAACGACGAGGGCGATTCCCGGCTGCCCGTGCTGAAGCTGTTCGCGCGACTGATGCTGTGGAACGTGTTGCCCAACAAGCGCAATGCGCACTTCTTCGATCTGTGGGCGGGCAAGCGCCGCCAGGCCGCCTTCCGCGCCCGTGTCACCGAGGACCTGGGCCAGGTCTTCGCACTCGCCGCCCGTGGCGACCTGCGCGCCCAGGTCGCCGCGCGCATCCCGCTCACCGAGGCCGCCCGTGCCATGACGCTCGCCGAGTCCCGCACGGTCGTCGGCAAAGTCGTCGTCGTCGCCTGATCCGTTCCGCCCACACCCAGGAGATCCGTGATGTCCCAGCTCATCTCGCCTACCGACCCCCGACCGTCCACCCTGCGCGTCCTGCTCGACAACCGGCCGTCCTACCTGAGTTTCGGGCTGGCCTGGTTGCTCGGGCACGGCGCCTACGCCCTGTCCCACGGCGCCGATCCGCTGGTGCGGCTGCCCGCGGCGGCGCCGAGCGCGCTGCTGATCGCGGGGCTGCTGATCGCGATGGTGATCACCAGCGTCGTCACCATGCGGGCCCAGCGCGGCGTCACGGGGGCCGACGCGGTCGTCGGCCAGCTGCTCGCGGCGTCGTGGCTGGTCGGGTTCGGCGCGCTGTTCTTCGTCATCACCGCGCTGAGTTCGGCACTGGCCCGAGACGATCTGAAGATGCTGCTGTGGCCCGCCGGTTCGGGCCTGATCGTCGGTCTGCTCTATCTCGCCGGCGGCTCCGCCTACCGCGACGTCCTGCAATACGCGCTCGGCGCCTGGCTGGCCCTCACCTCCACGGCCGCCCTCCTCCTCGACGGCGCGAGCCCGTACTGGGTGCTGGCCGTCGCGGGCGGCGGCAGCTACCTGCTCGCCGCGGCGATCGAACCCCGGCGGCGGGCCATGGCCGCCTGACGCCACTCCCCCGACTGCCCGCCCGGCCACGCCGCGCGGGCAGTCGGCGGGTCAGCTCCCGGCGGCCCGCTCGATGACCTCGGCCACAGCCTGCGGCTGCGCGACGAGAGAGGCGTGCGAGGCGGGGATCTCGCTCGTGGTGGCGCCGATCCGGCCCGCCATGAAGCGCTGGGACGCGGGCGGGATGACCCGGTCCTCGCCGGAGACCAGATACCAGCTCGGCAGGTGCTGCCAGGCGGCGGGACCCGACAGCTCCAGGTTGGCGGCGACGGCGATCGAGCGCTGGTGGGCGATCATCTCGGCGGCGGTCGCGTCGTCGACGTCCTGGGCGAACACCTCATGGAACGAGGCCGGATCGACGTAGCCGTCGAGGTTCTTGCCCGCGACGCCCTGGCTGTCGTCGACCAGCTCGAGTTGCAGGACCGGGGGCAGCAGCCTGCTGCCGGGGAAGCGGATCGGGTCGAGCAGGAGTTGGGTCGGTTCGCCCGGCACCGGGGCGAAGGCCGCGATGTAGACCAGGGCGGTGACATCGGGATCGTCGACATTGGTGATCACCGCACCCCCGTAGGAGTGGCCGACCAGCACGATCGGCCCGTCGATCCCGGCGATGGCGCGCTCGACGGCCGCGGCGTCGTTGGCCGGTCCGCGCAGCGGATTGTCCGGCACGACCACGCGATAGCCGTCGGCGCGCAGGGCGGCGGCGACACCGTCCCAGCTGGTGGTGTCGGCGAACGCGCCGTGCACCAGCACCACGGTCGGGTTCTCGGCGGCCAGGGCGGGCGCGGCGGTGAGCACGCAGGCGCTCAGCCCGGCGGCCAGTGCGACGGCTGTAGTCGGTCGGATTCTGCTCATGATCGGTCTACCTCTCCCGGCAATCTCGGATTCAGTTGACGTGCGGCGCGGATCCGGGCGACGTGGCGACATCGGCGATCGCCCGCCGCCCAGTATCGTCGTGCCCCGGCGGGCCCCGCGCACCGGACCACCTCCACGGTCGCCCGCGGGACCAGGTACCGCTCCGGCAACATCTGGCAAACGATCCGCGCGATCCATTGACCCCCCGATCGACCCACACTGACCATGGACTCATGGCCACCGACGAAGCCCAGCAGATCGACGAAGTCGTCATCCGACTCACGCAGCGATATCCCGGCATCGCCCCCGAATACATCGCCGACACCGTCCACACGGCCTACGACCGATTCGCCGACGTGCACGTCCGCGACTTCGTTCCGCTGCTGGTCGAGCGCCGCGCCACCCGCAGCCTGTCCGCCCCACCGGCCTGAGCCGATGAGTGACTTCGGTCCCCGCCGAAAGGGCGCAACGACCGTATCGGCCGCGGGCATCGCGAATCAGGCTCGATGACATGACCGAGCAGCCGGTGCTCCCGATCCCCGACCATCCCACGGTGCGCGCGGCGATCCGGCTCGGATGCCGGGCACCGTCGGTGCACAACACCCAGCCGTGGCGCTGGATCTTCGACGGCACCACCCTGGAGCTGTGCCGCGACACCACCCGCGGGCTGACGGCCGCGGACCCGACCGGACGCCAGGCGGTGATCAGCTGCGGGGCGGTGCTGCACCATGTGCGGACCGCGTTCGCCGCGGCCCACTGGCACACCGACGTCACCCGGCTGCCCGAGCCGGATCGCCCGGATCTGTTGGCCCGCGTCCGGTTCCAGCCGTGGCCCGATCCACCGATCGGCGAGCTGCGCCGCGCGGAGGCGATCGACCGCCGCTACACCGACCGGCTGCCGATGGCGGCACCGATCGGCTTGTCCTCGGTCATGTCCACCATCGGGGCACTCGTCGCGCCGCACGATCTGGATGTGGATCTGCTGCCGGAGGACTCGCGCCCCCGGATGACCACCGCGTCCGAGCAGGCGAGCGCACTACGCCAGTACGACAGGCAATACCAGGCCGAACTCCGCTGGTGGGCTGGACATTCCGACCAACCCGACGGCGTGCCGCCCACGGCGCTGCCCTCGGAATCCGAGCTGGCCCGGGTGGGCGTCGCGCGCGCGTTCCCGGCACCGGGGCGCTCGGCGCGTCGCGGAGATCTCGACGACGATCACGCCCGCCTGGCCGTGCTGACCACCGGCGCGGAGTCCCCGCTGGACTGGCTGCGCGCGGGTGAGGCGCTCTCGGCGGTGCTGCTCGAGTGCACCGCGTCGGGCCTGTCGACCTGCGCGCTGACCCATATCACCGAACTCGCCGCGAACCGGCGCCTGCTGGCCGGTCTGGCCGGGCGGCCCGGTGTCCCGCAGGTCGTCGTCCGGATCGGCATCGCCCCCGTCGACGTGCGCCGTCCGCCCACGCCGCGTCGACCGCTGGCCGAGGTACTCACCGAGAAGTGACACCGCTACGTGGCCTTCCGGAAGGCCTCGATCGCGGTCGGCAGGGTGGGAAACAGGCGATCGGTGCCGACGCGCTCGGTGAGACCGGCCGCGTCCAAGTCGTCGCGCAGATCCTGTTTGACCCGGGCCATCGCGAAAACCACACCGCGCGCGGCCAGTTCGTCGCGAACCTGCTCCACGGCGTCGAGGGCGGTGAGGTCGACCTCGACGTTGGCTTCGGCGTTGAGCACGAACCAGCGCACGGGTTCACCGCTGCGCTCGGCCCACCAGTCGACGGCGGCCAGCGCGCGCTTGCGGAAGTCCTCGGCGTTGGCGAAGCACAGGGGCGCGTCGTAGCGGTACACCACCAGTCCGGCAAGGGGTTTCGCCTCGGGATAGTCGTCCACGTCGTGCATGCCCTCGAGGCCGGGGACGAAACCGAGGATGGCGTCGTGCCCGCGCGCGATCCGGCGCAGCAGGTCGAACACCGACAGCGCGATCGCGACGAGCACGCCGTAGAGGACACCGAACACCAGCACCGCGACGACGGTGCCGAGCGCGAGAAGGAGTTCGCTGCGCCGGAACCGGGCGATCCGGCGGAACTCCCGCACATCGATCAGCCGCAGCGCCGCGTAGACGACCAGCGCGCCCAGCGCCGCCATCGGGAACTCGGCCAGCACCCCGGTCGCGCCGAACAGCACGATCAGCACTGCGGCGAGGGTCACCAGGGCGTAGAGCTGGCTGCGGGCGCCCATCAGGTCGGCGATGGTGGTGCGGCTACCGCTGCAGCTCACCGGGAATCCGTGGGTGAACGCGGCCGCCACATTCGTCGCGCCCAGGGCGGCGAGCTCGGTATTGGCCTGGATCCGCTCGCCGTGCCGGGCGGCGAAGGCCCGCGCGGTCAGCGCGTTGTCGGAGAAACCGACGACCGCGATGCCCGCGGCGGGTAGCACCAGGGCCGCCATATCGGCGAACGCGAGGGCGGGCAGACCCGGCGTCGGCAGGCCTGCGGGCACCTCCCCCACCACCTCGATACCGAAGTCCTGCAACGAGAACACCGACACCACCACCGTCGCCGCCAGCACCGCCAGCAGCGGCCCCGGCGCCCGCGGCGCCCACTTCGCCAGGATCAGCAGGGCGACCAGGACGGTGCCGGCCAGCAGAGCGGTCGCCGGATGCCACGCGGCGATACCGGCCGCGAACGAACGCACCTGCTCGATCACCGAGGTGCCGGCCACCGGCACGCCGGTAACCCGCCCCAGCTGCCCGGCGATCATCAGCCCGGCGGTGCCCGCCAGGTAGCCGACCAGCACCGGCCGCGACAGCAGATCGGCCAGCACCCCGAGCCGGGCCACCGCGCCCACCAGGCACAACGCCCCGACCAGCAGGGCGAGTAGCGCGGCCAGCGCGGCATAGCGCGACGGGTCGCCCGCGGCCAGCGGCGCCAGCGCGACCGCGGTCAGCAGCGCCGTCGTCGACTCGGGGCCGACGGAGAGCTGCCGCGAGGTCGCCAGCAGCACGTACACCGCCAGCGGTGCGATCGTGGCCCACAGCCCGACCACGGGCGGCAGCCCGGCGACGGTCGCGTAGGCCATCACCTGCGGGATCAGGTACGCGGCAACGGTCACACCCGCGACCACGTCCGACCGCAGCCAGGCGCGCTGATAGTTCCGGAACTGCCGCAATCCGGGCAGTACGTGCTCCAACACAGTGCCGACATTGTGCGCCGTCGCGCGCGTGGGCGGCGGAGACGTCACCGGATCGGGACGCGAGTCTCCGATCCCCCCGACCACGAGCCGGACTCCGTCTCGATCGCGGACCTCGGGCCCGTGCTCACCCTGCCGCTGCGCGCGAACGGACCGGTCACCGGCGTCCTGACCACCGTGCTGTCGACCGCGACCGGATCGCGCGCGGGCTGGGGTACCGCGGTGAGCAACGTCGTGCGGCACGCGAAGGCGCGCACGGTCGCGGCGGAACTCGTGGTGTGCGACGAGGTGACCGACGACGGCATCGGCGTCGCCCCCCGAGGTGATCCGGCGCAGCGGGCCGGCCGATCCGGCTGCCAGGGCCGCGGCCGCGGGCGGTGCCTTCGCCGCGATCACACGGCCCGAGGGCGGCACCCTCCTACGCTGGTCGGCGCCGCTGGGCTGAAGGGACCGAAGTCCCTGGCGCTCAGGTCCTGCGGCCCTGTTCCGGCGCGAAGCCCGGAACGCAGGGTGAACGGGACAGAGAGGCCGTCATGTCCCTTTCCGAACACTCTTGCCGCCCGGTCGTCGTCGGTGTCGATGGTTCGGCACAGTCGCTGTTCGCGGTGCGCTGGGCCGCGGCGTACGCCGCCCACCATCGAGCGCCGCTGGTGATCGGCTACGCCGTCGAGGTCCCGATCGAGTACGGGCCCGGCCTCAGCGGTCCGCTCTTCGACGGTGCGGCGCTCTACGCTCACGGCGAATCCGTGGTCGCGGAGGCGGCGGCGCTCGTCGCCGCCGATCAGCTCGTCGTGAACACCTTCGTCGAGGTCGGTGACGCGCGCGCGGTGCTGCGGGACCGCAGCGAGCGGGCCCGGCTGGTGGTGGTCGGCAGCCGGGGACTCGGCGCCCTGCGGCGCACCCTGCTCGGCTCGGTCAGCACCGCCATCGCCCGGCACGCGTCCTGCCCGGTGGCCGTGGTGCCGGAAGCGCCGGTCGCCGGCGGTGCGGTGGTGGTGGGCGTGGCCGGTTCCGGCGCCGACGCGGACGCGATCGCGCAGGGCTTCGACGAGGCGAGCCGACGCGATGTCCGGGTGATCGCGGTGCACGCCTGGTCGGAGTTCTTCCGCTACGACTCGCGGGCGACGATGCGCGCCGAGGCCGAGGCCGAGCTCTCGGCGAGCCTGGCGGGCTATCGCGAGAAGTACCCCGACGTGCGCGTCGAGCGCATCGTCGTCGAGGACCGCCCGGCCAGAGCCATCCTCACCGCCGCCGCGGGCGCCCAGCTGATCGTCGTCGGCAGCCACGGCCGCGGTGGTGCCGCCCGCACCACCCTCGGCTCGGTCGCCCAGGCCGTCCTCCACGGCACCACCCTACCCCTCCTCATCACCCGCCCGGAGTCCCTGCGCTGACCGCGTCCCTTCCTCACCGTGACTCGGTCTGCGGGCGTGGTGTCCCGCCCGGCACGCCGGCCTCCCTGGCGAGGTCGGCGAGGAAGGATTTCCAGGTGAACAACGCGACACCCGCCGAGCAGGCCGTGTCGCGGGCGTCGGGGCCGAACCCCCGGGTCGCGGGGTTGCTCGACGCGATGGAGTCGAGGGCGAGCGTGCGGTGTTCGGCCACGAGTCCGCTCACCTCCTCGGCGGACAGTTCGGGTTCCTTCGTGATCACGACCCGCCTGGTCCGGGCGTCCGCGGCTCGGAGCACGATCTCGTACGCCCGCTTCGCGATCCGGCCGAAACTCTCCACGCCCGTATGGCCGGCGAACCCGTTCTCGACGAAGACACGTTCCTTCGTCCGCGCGCTCGCCACATCCTCGTGACGCAGCGCGAACAACAGGTCGCCGAGAGATCCGATCCCGATGCCGAGCATGTCGGCACGGTGGTAGGTCTGATGCGCGATCGGACTCGACCGCGTTCCCACCACGAAGTCGACTTCCGGGACCTGCGTACAGATCGCATCCAGATCCGCGGCGGTGAAGTCGGCGGGCGAGCGCTCCAGGCACAACACGGTGGCGGGCGAGAGACCGTGTGTCCGCTCGACGACCAGCACCTGCTCGCCCCGCAGGTGCACCTTGTAGGTGGCTTCCCTGGACTCCTCCACCTTCTCGGCAATCCACTCGCGTGTGCCCATCTCACCCCTCGAAAATCGTCTGAACCCGGCGAGGAAAGCGAAGGCTGCCCGCATCGATTGTAGATTGCGAAACATATTGGTAATCAACGTAACTCGGGAAATACACAAACTGGGTTGCGGGAATCGGTAGCCGGGGGTTTACTGGTGGGCGCAAGGTGCCGTCGTTCGCTGAGGCTCCTTCACGGATACAGGCCAGCGACCCCGAACGTCGAGAGACGCCCCGGGTCAGGACAGGTTTCCCCGGCTTAAGGGGTTGCCCCGATTGGCTCCCGGCACCGAGCGGTGCGCGGGTTCACGCCGTGGAGTGCCGAAGGTCTTACGAGGAAGTGGCAGCGGCCGGGAGGTCGCGTGAGGAGGTGGTTGTCGTGCCCGACGGAAGTCATAGAGCTGTGCTGTCCCTCGTTCACACGGTGATCGCCGCCGCGTCCGCGCGCTGAGCGACACCGCCGCACGCCGGAAGGTGTGGTCGTCATGTCGACTCTGGAAATGCTGCTCCGCCTCGGCGCGGGGATCGGTCTCGGTGCGCTGATCGGGATCGAGCGTCAGTATCGTGCCCGGATGGCCGGGCTGCGGACCAATGCGCTCGTCGCCGCCGGGTCCGCGTTGTTCGTTCTCCTGTCCGCCAACGGTTTTCACGGCGCCGATGCCGATCCGACGCGGGTGGCGGCGCAGATCGTCTCCGGCATCGGGTTTCTCGGGGCCGGGGTGATCCTGCGCGACGGCGTCAATATCCGCGGCTTGAACACCGCGGCCACGCTGTGGTGCGCGGCGGCGGTGGGCGCGCTCGCCGGCGCGGGCATGTACGCCACCGCGGCGGCGGGCACGGTCGCCGTCGTCGTCACCAACGTGGCGCTACGGGCGGCGGGACGCGCGGTGGACCGGCAGCCGGAGCCCGAAACAGCCGCGCACCGGTCGGTGTGAATTCTGTTGCCCTGCAGCCCGCTCCACCAGTCCGTAGCCTGGAATCGTGATTACGCTGAAGAAGGAAGACGGCGCGGCCGACCTCGCCGGCATCACCAAGATGAGCGTGGGGGTGAGCTGGGACCCGTCGGCCGGATCCAGCGGCGGGCTGCTCGGGATCGCGCGGCGCAAGCGCGGTGTCGACCTGGATCTGATCGCGGTCCTGTTGCAGGGTGGGGAGCCGGTCCGGTTCGCCGGATTGGATTCCCTGAACCCACTGGGCAACGGCGCGGTGGTGCACACCGGTGACGAACAGACCGGTGCGGCCGCGGGCGACGACGAGACCGTGCACGTGACCTTCGCCGATGTCCCGCCCGGCATCGACGCGATCGTGTTCGTCGCCGCCGCCTTCAAGAAGGGGTCCTCGTTCGAGAAGGCCAACAACGTCTCGTTCAAGATCTACGACGCCACCGGCGCCGACAGCCAGCCGGTCGCCGACATCTGGCCCTCCCTGCTCGGCCAGGAGAACGCCAACGCGATCGCCAGGGCGTTCCGCAACGGCCCGGTCTGGCAGCTGGAAGTACTCGACCGCAAGGGCAAGATCAAGCAGGGCGACCGCCAGGCCCTGCTGCGCTTCGCGATCCAGTAGTCAGTCACCCAGCTCGGCCAGCCAAGCCGTCGGCGACCTGCCGACCCGCTGGGTGAACACCCGCGACAGGGCCGAGCTGTTGGCGTAGCCGAGCTCGGCGGCGACGGCTTTCACCGAGTGCCCGGTCTGCAGACGCAGCTGGGCGAGCGTGAGCCGCCACGCGGTCAGATAGTCCAGCGGCGTCTGCCCGAGGACGGCCCGGAAGCGGGCGGCGAAGGCACTGCGCGACATGGCGGCGTGCCGGGCCATGCTCGCCAGCGTCCAGTTGTCGCCCGGCGCTTCGTGCATCGCGAGCAAGGTGGGGGCGAGCTGGGGATCGGCGATCCCGGTGAGCAGGCCGGGCGGCATCGCGATGTCGTCCGGGTGGTCGAGCAGCCAGCGCAGCAGTTGCAGGAGCACCACTTCGAAGAGGCGATCCGCGAGCACCCGATGTCCGCACCGATGCCGGTCGATCTCGCCGAACAGCAACTCCAGCGCCTGATCGAGCCCGTCGACCCGCGCGAGCGGAACGACCACCACCGCGGGCAGCGCCCGGGCCAGGGGATGGTTCGACCCGCCATCGAAATCGACTGTGGCACAGGCGAAATCGTTATCGCCGTGGGCATCGGTATGGAAGATGTGCGCCAGCGGCCGGGGGTAGAACAGCACGCTCGGCTCGGCCACCGCCAGCCGCTGCGGCGCACCGAGCGGATCACGATGCTCGACCGTCAGCGCGCCGGCGCGGATCAGGTGCAGGAACCCGCGCCCCTGCTCGGCACCGAATCGCGTGACGCCGCACAGCGGTCCGGTGTGCAGCACGTGCGCCCGCACCCGGAACTGTTCGAGCAGAGGTGACAGGCGATCGACCGAAGACATCCCTCAAAGTTAGACGATCCGGTAATCATCGCGGACTTTTCGTATCTATTCAGCCCGTATCGCCGACGAAGCTGGAGTCATGCCACGGCATCCGCCGGAGCCGATCGGCCCGGCGGCACCCCTGCACCACGGAGGAATCACCATGTCGCATGTCTCGCTCATCGCCCGGACCGACACCACGGGCGGCACGCGCGAGCTGCTCGATCAGATCGACGGCGCCTTCGGGACCACCCCGGCCATGTTCCGGGCGGTGGCGAATTCGCCCGCGGCGCTGCGCAGTATGTGGGGATCGTTCCAGGCACTCGGCGACGGCACCTTCGGCCCGGCACTGACCGAACAGATCGCGGTAGCCGTGGCCAATCGCAATAGTTGCGAATACTGCCTGGCCGCGCACACCGGCCTCGGCCGCAAGGCCGGGCTGTCCACCGCGGCGCTGGCCTCGGCACAGGTCGGCGAGGCCGACGACCCCAAGACCGCGGCACTACTCGGCCTCGCACTGGCGCTGGTCGAGCAGCGCGGAGCCGTCGACGACGAGCAGCTCGACCGAGCGCGCGCACTGGGCTGGACCGATGCCGACATCGTCGAACTCATCGCGCACGTGGCACTGAATCTGTTCACCAACTACGTGAACGTGGCGCTGCGCGTGCCGGTCGACTTCCCGGCCGTCGCCCTGCGCTAGCGCGCCCGCGATCCGCCGGGCGGACTGCCCGTCCGGCGGATCGGAGTGACTTTGCGAAGTTCGGTCAAGGGCACTCGATTTCCGTGTTCCCTGAATAGTTGCCGAGTTACCGTTTCCGGCATGGACGACATCGAGTTGGATTTGCCGAGCGTCGCTTCTGCCCATAACGCCGGACGAATTCTGGAAATCGGCGCGGTCGGTCTGCGCAACCCGCTTCCCGTCGACGGCGAGCGGACACACGCCTATGTTTCCTGCGTCGACGGCACCACCCTGCGGCTGCCGGATTCGCTGCAGAACTGGGCGATGCAGACCCTGGCGGCGAACTACGACCTACGCTCCACCGGCCTACCCTCACTGTTCCCGTGCCGGTTCGAATTCGGCATTCGCGACGGCGCCGCCTACGCGATCCCCGTCACCGAGAAGCGAGCCGGACGCACCCCGCAGCCGACCGCCTGACCACCCCACGGCGGCGGGCGCCGAGGCTTATCGTCGACCCTATGCCCGAGGCACTCACCTATCACCCGGCGGGGCGACCTGCCCCGCCGAGCACTCCTGGACGGCGGAACTCCCCGGGTTCCGCCGGTTCGAGACATCGGTGGTGATCGGGCACGGCGATCGTGTCTGGACCGCCGCGACCGAGACCATCCTGCGCTGGGGCGTCAAGCGCCGCAGCGGCTTTCGCGTGGCGCCCGACACTCCCGTGGCGACGGGCGCCGACTACCGGATCACCGCGGGCATCGGCCCGCTCCGCGTGCACGAGCCGGTGCGGGTGGTGGCGGTCGTCGACACCGGCGACCGGTGCGGATTCGCCTACGGCACCCTGCCCGGCCACCCGGTGACCGGCGAGGAGGCCTTCGTGGTGCACCGGCGTCCCGACGGCACCGTGGTCCTCACGCTGCGGTCGCTGACCAGACCCGCGCAGGCGGGCTACTGGCGCGCGGTGTTCCCGATACTGCTACTGGCCCAGCGCTTTTACCGTCGCCGATACCTGCGCGCGCTGGTGGATTGAGCACCGCTCAGGCGAGGGGCGGCAGGTGCACGACCTGACCCGCGTAGGCCAGTCCCGCGCCGAAGCCCAGCAGCAGCGCGGTATCGCCCGGCTTCGCGCCACCGGAACGCAGCAGCTGTTCCATCGCCATCGGGATGGAGGCGGCGCTGGTGTTGCCGGTCTCGACGATGTCGCGCGCGACGGCCACCGATTCGGGCAGTCCGAGAGTGCGCACGAGCGCGTCGGTGATCCGGATGTTGGCCTGGTGCGGGACGAACGCGTCGAGGTCGGCCGCCGCCACGCCGGCGTTGTCGAGCGCGGCCCGACACGCCTTCTCCAGGAACGTCACGGCCCAGCGGAACACCTCGGTCCCGTTCATCCGGATGTACGGGCGCACCGAGGTACCGCCGTTCGCCTCCGCTTCGGCGACCTCGGCGAAGTACTCGAGGAAGTCCTTGTCCTGCTTGATCGCCGAGGTCCGGCTGCCGTCCGAGCCCCACGCGACCGGGCCGATCCCCTCCTGCTCGGCCGCGCCGACGACCACCGCGCCCGCGCCGTCGGCGAAGATGAACGCGCAGCTGCGGTCGGAGGTGTCGAGCAGATCGGACAGGCGCTCCACGCCGATGACCAGGACCTTGCGGGCCTGACCGGAGCGCACCAGGTTCGCGGCGTCGCCGAGGGCATAGCAGAAGCCCGCGCAGCCGGCGGAGATGTCGTAGGCAGCGGTGTCGTCCATGCCGAGTTCGGTGGCGACGACGGCGCCCGCCGACGGGCCGAGCACCATCTGCGACGACGTCGCGAGCACGACGACGTCGATCTCCTCGGCCGCCACTCCGGCCGCCGTCAGCGCGTCGCGGGCGGCCGCGACGCTCATCCCGACGATGGTCTCGTCGGGCTCGGCCCAGTGCCGGGCGGCGATCCCGGAGCGGGTCTTGATCCACTCGTCGGAGGAATCGATGGCCTCGACGATCTCGGCGTTGGGCACGACCCGGCGCGGGCGATACACGCCGAGGCCGAGAATTCCCGTATGGGTGACCGGAACTGCGGTGGCGATGGGGGTGGGCATGGCATCCTCTCCATATGAACCGATCGGTTCACGCTGGAATAGGTCTAACATGGACCGATCGGTTCAATCAAGGGTTGAGAGGAGATCGGATGGCAGCCGGACCACGCGCCCGACTGATCGAACACACCATCAGCACCGTCCAGCAGCACGGCGTGCACGCCGCCGCGCTGAGTGAACTGCTCAAACGCAGCAACACTTCACGCAACTCGCTGTATCAGCACTTCCCTTCCGGCAAGGGCGAATTGGTGCAGACCGCGGGCCGGATCGTCTCGCGCCTGGTCTACTCGCACGTGAGCACCATGGCCGACGCGCTGCAGACGGCCCCTTCGGTCCAGCAGTGGCTGACCGATCTGCTCGCCTTCTGGCGCCTTCCGCTGGAGAAGTCCGACTACAGCGCGGGCTCGTTCATGATGGCCGCCGCGCTGGACGAACTCGACCCGGCGGTCCAGTCGATCGCGGGCCAGGCCTTCGCCGAATGGACCGCGCGCCTGGCCGACGGCATCGTCGCGACCGGCATCGAGCGCGCCACCGCCGTGTCGCTGGCCGGCTTCCTGCTCACCACCATCGAGGGCACGATCGTGCACAGCCGCGCGCTCAAGTCCCCGCACCCGTTCGATCAGGCGGTCACCCAGCTCACCATCCTGCTCAACCTGCACCTGTCCCAGCGTTAGAGGTGGGCGCGCAGCGTCTCGACGATGGTGCGACGCGCGGCGGCGCCCTCGGGGGTGGGGGTCAGCGGATAGACGTGAACCAGGCCGTCGACCTCGTGGTAATCGACCTCGACGCCGACCGCGCGGGCCTTGTCCACCAGCAGCCGGGTGTCGGGGTTGAGGATGTCGCAGGTGCCGCTGAACACGGTGAGCGGGCCGAGACCGGTGTGGTCGCCGAACAGCGGGCTGACCATCGGATCCTTCATCGGCAGCTCGCCGCTCCACAGTTCACCGAAGACCAGGCCGCCGTCGCGGCCCAGCCACGGATCGCGCGGCAGCACCTCGGTGATCTGCGGATTCTCCAGCGTGAGGTCCAGCGCGGGGGAGATCAGGACGGTCCGTGGCAGCGTGATCGAGCGGGTGTCGCGCAGGTGCAGGGCCGTCGACAGGGCGATCTGACCGCCCGCGGAGTCCCCGGCCAGGAAGGTGGTGCCGTGCTGCCGCACGCTCGCGGCGACGATCTCGGCGAAGCGCGGAATCACCTGCGCCGCGGTGCCGGACGGAATCAGCGGGTAGATCGGCACCGTGACGCTCAGCCGCAGCTGTGCGGCCAGCCGGGCCGCGAGCTGCCAGTGCTGCGGCGCGATCTCGCCGACCCAACCTCCACCGTGCGCGTAGACCAGGCCGCCGCGCGAGCGCCCTTCGGCCGGGGTGAGCGTGTAGACCGGCCAGCCGCGATCCTCGACCATCGACACCTCGACCCCGCGCAGGCGCTTGGGTGGGGCGTAGTCCAGCGGCGCCGCGCTCCGCTTGCGGACGTGCTCGCGCGCGGCCGCGGCGTCGATGTAGTGGCGATTGCGCCGGGTGATCCGCAGGAAGGCGGGGACCACGATCCTGCTCATGACACTGGGCACCGGCAACCTCCTGGTCAATTGTCCGAACCGAGGATAGGTCACCGGGTCCGATCGCGGGTCAGACCTGGCCGAGCCGGTGCTCGCTGATGTCGCCGCGCAGGCTGGTCCCGTTGAGATCCAGGTAGAGCACACCCTCGGTGACCGAGAGGCCGACGGTGTTGCGGCGATCGATGAGCGGCACGGCGGCGTCGATGAACGCGCGGTCGATGCCGTAGAGCGGGATGTCCTCGGCACGGTGGATCTTCTTGCCCGCGTACTGCGCCAGCACCTTCGCCGGATCGCGATGGGTGTAGACCGCCGCGCGACCGGCCAGCTTGCTGCCGCGATGCACCCGGTCGGCGTCGGGCGCGCCGACCTCGATCCAGGCGGTGACCCGGCCGGTGAGATCGCGGACCTGCACGGCTGGTTCGTCGGTGGCCGAGATGCCGCCCTCACTGAAGACGATGCCCTCCTCGTACTGCAGGCAGTAGGCGAGGATGCGGGTGAGCATGTACTCGAGGGTTTCCGAGGGATGACGGGCGACCCGCAGCTCGAGGTCCTCGTAGACGCCGCGGTCGACGTCGGCGAGCTGGACGGCGAAATGATGCAGGGTTGCGCTGAGTGCCATAGGAGTTCTGAGACTACCGCTTGCGCTCTCCCGCCCCGACGACCAGCATCGCTGCATGCGAATCACCCATGTTTCAGCAATAGCCGCCACGTTCCTGGCGCTCGGCACGGCAACCGCTGTGGCGGAACCGAATCCGGCCGACACCCCGCGCCAGGCCATCGCTCGCGCCTACATCGACGCGCTGGTCTCCCACGACGCGAGCGCGGTGCCGTTCACCCCCGACGCCACCCGGGTCGAGGTCGGCTTCCAGACCGGCTATTCGGGCCCGCAGCTGAGCGCGGACCTGGAGAACGGGCCGCAGTACCGGGTGATCCAGGGGGTGCGCGAGCTCAGCATGTCCGAAGCGGGCGACACGGTGACCACCCGCTATCTGCTCGACACCGGTCTCGCGGGCGTGCGCCTGACCACGGTCGAGATCGTCGAGACCTTCGTCATCCCCGACGACGCCATCGCGACCATCGAGGCCGACATCACCCCGGTCGGCTACTGATCCGCGGCCTCGAGCAGGGCCCGCGGTGCGGCCAGCCGCCAGGAGTCGGTGACGATCGCCGTCAGTTCCGCGCGATCGTCGAGGGCGGCCAGCCGAACCCGGACCCACGGGTTGCCCGCCTCGTGCGCGGCGATCCAGAACTTGTCCGGCTCCGCGACGACCAGTTCGTCGCGGTCCACGATCGGACAGCGCACCGCCATCGAGGTCTCGTCCTCGGGCAGGGTCAGGAACAACTTGCCCGCGACCTTGAAAATCGGCATGCCCCAAGCGAACTGCTCCACCGTCTCCGGCAGTGCGGCGACGATCGCCCGGACATCCTCCCCAGTGGCTTGCATGGCCGTCATCCTGCCAGCAGGCCCCGACAGCTCGCCGGCTCACCGTTCGGCGAGCAGCGCCTTCCACCGCTGCCCCACCGGACGCGCGACCGGCACCGCCCAGGCAGGCAGCGTCGCCCGACGGCAGAACGCGACCGGTTCCGCGGTACCGGAGACCCCGAACCAGGCGGTGGAGGCGGGCCGGTCCAGCAGCGTGATCACCGCGGCCGACACCACCACGGCGGGCAGGGTGAGCAGTCCGAACAACGCGACGCCGATGATCACCGCCGCCCCGTACCAGCCCAGCGCGTGCACGTATCGACTGCGATTGGCGAACCCGCTCGTGAGCACCGCCAGCAGCACCGTGGCGATCGCGGCGGGGTAGGCGAAGCCCTCGTAGCGCAGCAGCAGGGAATCGGCGGGCAGCAGTTGCGTGGCCGGGATGGTCACGAGCGCGAGACCGGTGCAGTAGACGGCCTGCCACACCGCCAGTTGCTGGGCCCGCCGGACCTCACGCGGACGCCCGTCGGGCGCGTCCAGCGAGAGGGCGACGGAATCGAGAATCCCGAGTCCGAACATCGAGCGACCTTTCCCGCGTGCCGCAGCGGCGGGTAGCCCTGGGCAACTGGAACACGTTCCAGGTCACATGGTGCGACGCGACCGGGTTCCGCGCGGCGGATTCGCCGAAATCAGCTCGCGACGCCCACCTTCGCGCGCGCCCGCGCGGCGGTCAGCCTGCGGCCGATGACGCCGTGCCGGGGCGCGAACAGGTAGACGAACGAGAAGGCCACCCCCTGGGTGACCACCACCATGCCGCCCGCGGCGGTGTCGAGGTGATAGCTCAGGTACAGACCCGTCACCGCGCACACCACCGACACCGTCGGCGCGATGAGCAGCATCCGGGAGAACCGGTCGGTCAGCAGATACGCCGTCGCGCCCGGGATGATCAGCATGGCCACCACCAGCACCACGCCGACGGCCTGCAGCGCCACCACCGAGGTCAGCGCCAGCAGCGCCAGCAATGCGGTGCCGAGCACGCGAGGGTTGAGCCCGATGGCGTGCGCGTGGGTGGCGTCGAAGGCGTAGAGGGTGAAGTCGCGGCGCTTGAGCACCAGCGCCGTCAGCACGATCGCGGCCAGGATCATGATCTGGATCATCTCGCCCCGGCTGACCCCGAGCAGATTGCCGAACACGATGTGGTTGAGGTCGGTCTGGCTCGGCGTCACCGACACCAGCACCAGACCGAACGCGAACAGCGTGGTGAACACGATGCCGATCGCGGCGTCCTCCTTCACCCGGCTGGTGTCGCGGACGACGCCGATCAGCGCGACCGCGAGGAAACCGAAGATCACCGCCCCGACCGCGAACGGCCAGCCGACGATGTAGGCCAGCACCACCCCGGGCAGCACCGCGTGCGAGACGGCGTCGCCCATCAGCGACCAGCCGATCAGCACCAGCCAGCACGACAGCACCGCGCATACCACCGCCGCGGTGACGGTCGTCGCGAGCGCGCGCACCATGAACTCGTAGCGCAGCGGATCGATGAAGAATTCTTCCAGGCTCATCAGGTCTTCCTCACGCGTCCACGTCGAGCCCGAAGGCCTTGGCCAGGTTCTCCGGTCGCAACACCACATCGGGGTCGCCGTGCTCGAGCACCCGGCGGTTGAGCAGCACCGCCTCGTCGGCCAGTTGTGGCAGGGCGTGCAGGTCGTGGGTGGAGACCAGGATCGTCGCGCCGTCGGCGGCGAGTTCGCGCAGCAGCGCGGTGATGGTGGCCTCCGAGCGCTTGTCGACGCCGGCGAACGGCTCGTCGAGCAGCAGGATCGTCGCCTCCTGCGCGATGCCGCGGGCCACGAACGCTCGCTTCTTCTGACCACCGGAGAGCTGGCCGATCTGGCGATCGGCGAGCTCGGTGAGGTCCACGCGGGCCAGCGCCTCGGCGACGGCGGCGCGATCGGCCCTGCTCGCCCGGCGGGTGAAGCCCATCTTCCCGTAGCGGCCGGTCATCACGACATCGCGCACCGACAGCGGAAAGCTCCAGTCCACGTCCTCGGATTGCGGCACGTAGCCGAGGCTGCCCGCCTTGCGGGCCGCGACGGGCGCGCTGCCGTTGATCAGCACGCGGCCGCGGTCGGGGGTGACCAGGCCCATGATCGTCTTGAACAGCGTCGACTTACCCGAACCGTTCATCCCGATCAGGCCGCAGACCCGGCCGGATTTCAGGGTCAGTTCGACATTGTCGAGGGCGAGCACGTCACCGTAGTGGACGGTGACGTCCTGGATCTCGACGACAGGCGCGGTGGTCATTTCGGGGCTCCGGCGAGTGCGGTGGCGATGGTGTTCGCGTCGTGGCGGATCAGCTGGAGGTAGGTCGGCACCGGGCCGTCGGCCTCCGAGAGCGAGTCGACGTAGAGCGTGCCACCGAAGCGCACGCCGGTGGCCTCCACCACGCGTTGCATCGGCGCGTCGGAGACGGTGGACTCGCAGAACACGGCGGGCACGCCGCGCTGGCGCACGAAGTCGATGGCCGAGCCGATCTGCTGCGGGGTCGCCTGCTGTTCGGCGTTGACCGGCCAGATGTACTTCTCGGTGAGCCCGGTGTCGCGGGCCAGGTAGGAGAACGCGCCCTCGCAGGTCACCAGGGCCCGCTGGTCGGCGGGCAGGGTGTTCACGGCGGCGACCAGATCGTCGCGGACGGCGCCGAGCTGAGCTTTGTAGGCGGCGCCGTTGACCCGGTAGGCCTCGGCGTGCTCGGGGTCGAGATCGGCGAAGGCGCGGACCATGTTGTCGACGTAGATCTGCGCGTTCACCGGCGACATCCACGCGTGCGGATTCGGCTTGCCGCGGTAGGCGTCCTCGCCGATGTCCATCGGGGTCACGCCCTCGCTGACCACCGCGTGCGGCACCTTCAGATCGGCGACGAACTGGGCGAACCAGGCTTCCAGATTGAGCCCGTTGTCCAGGATCAGGTCGGCCTTGGCCGCCTTCTTGATGTCGCCGGGTGTCGGCTCGTAACCGTGGATCTCGGCGCCGACCTTGGTGATCGACTCGACCCGCAGATGCTCGCCCGCGACATTGCGCGCCATGTCGGCGAGCACGGTGAAGGTGGTGAGCACCACCTTCTTGCCGTCGTCGTCGGCGGCGACTCCACCGCACGCGGTCAGCGAGAACGCCATGACACTGAGCACAGACGCCGCGAGCAGCCGGCGCCGTGACGAACCCGGCGTGCGGTGAAACCCAACCTTCATTCCAGAATTATATTGTTCGGGTTACCGAACTTTCAAGTTCAACGCCTGGAACAGACGCTGTGACGGTTCAGGATGCCCAGGGCGGGACGAAAGTCGAACCATCGGGCAGTTCCGCGGAGAAGCCGACGGGAACCGTCACGAACAGGACCGCGGGCTCATCGGTCGTATTGGTGAGACCGATCATCGACCCGGCGGGCGCGACGGCGGCATCCCGCTGCTTCATCGACGCCACCTCGCCGTCGATGGTGATCTCGACCTCGCCCGAGAGCAGGACGAAGACCTCCTCCCGCAGGATGCGATGGGGGACGCCCACCGAGCCGGGTGCGACCTCGGTCTGCCAGACACAGAGTTCGGCACTGCCGGTGCCGGGACGGATGAACGAGGTGAATCGGGCGTTGTGGATCTCGTGGACCTGAGCGTCGGCGGAACGGATGACCGGCATGAGCGCCTCTTTCAAATAGTCAATTAACTTGTCCATATAGTCAAGTAGATTGACCATTGTGTCAAGTGCCAGAATGACCGCTGTGCCCGAGAACCCGCCACCGGCATCCGATCTGCCCCTGTTGCTGCTGGCCGCGGCGACCGAGGTGAGCGCGGCGATCCAGGCGGGCGTCACCGCCGCGGGCTTCACCGACATCCGCCCGGCGCACGGATTCGCCTTCGTCCGGATGGCGCCCGACGGCGCGACCGTGGGCGAGATCGCCGAGCACCTGGGCGTCACCAAGCAGGCGGCCAGCCAGCTGGTCGACGAGCTGGTCACCAAGGGCTACGCCGACCGCAACCCGCATCCGCGCGACGCGCGCGCCCGCCTGATCACCCTCACCGACCGCGGCTGGGCCTGCACCCGCGCCGCCGACGCGGCCGCCGCCGCCTTCGCCGCACGCTGGGCGAACACCCTCGGTCCGACGACACTCGCGCAGACCAGGAATGCGATCGCCCGGATGGTCACACCGGGCCGGGTGCGCCCGTCGTGGTGATCATCACCGGGCGATGACGGGTAACGGTTAATCCGAAGAACAGGATTTTCAAAAGAACCCGCGTAGTGTCGCGTCGCGCGGCATACTCGGCAGCGAGCGGTGACGCGCCACCGCGGCATCCGGACCATCGCACCGGACGCGCCTCGTCACGTCAGTCACCGTTCTCACCCTCCCGACAGGATCGTCATGTCTTCCCTCGCCACCGTCGCCACGGTCGACACCATCACCCGCCACAAGTACGAGCGGTTGCAGTACACCGGCTCGGCGGGTGTCATCGACTCGCTCGAGGACCCGCGCCTGGTCGGCCGCTGGCACACCGAATTCCCCGGCTGGCACGGCGAGCACTGGGCATTCGAGGCGGGCACCGCCAGCCCCGGCCGGCTGCGCCCGATCAATGTCGCGGTGCGGCAGAGCTGATCAAGCCGCGCCCTCGGCCGCCGTCCGGTCGACGATGCGCGGGAACGGACTGGCCGCCTCCAGCTGGTAGGCCAGGTCGAGCAGCGACCGCTCGTCGCCCCGGCGGGCGGCGAGCTGGATCGAGCCGGGCAGGCCGTGCGGGAGCAGACCGTGCGGCAGCGACACCGCGGGCCCGCCGCCGACATTGTTGAGCGGCGTGAAGCCCACATAGTCGACCAGTTTCGTGAACAGCGCGTCGAAGGGCTGCCCCGGCGCCAGCTCGCCGATCCGCGGCGCCGGATGCGACAGCACCGGGGTGAGCAGCACGTCGACATCACGGAAATGCCGGTCGTAGGTGGCGGTTCCGGAGCGCAACCGCCAGGTGGACGCGGCCACCGCGAGCGGATTGCGCTTGGCCAGCCCGATCAGGCCGCTGGTGAACGGATCGAGTTTGCCCGCGTCGAAGTGGTCGCGGTGACCGAACCGGAACGACAGCGTCATCGCGGCGGCCATCATCGCCCAGTATCGCTTGAAGTCCTCGACGAACCGCGGTTCCACGTCGAGCCGCGTCTCGACGACCTCGTGACCGAGACCGGCCAGAATCCGCGCCGCCGAGGCGAGCACGGCGGCATTGTCGGGGTGCACCGGGCGACCGAGCACGTCCTCGCTGATCAGTCCGATCCGCAGGCGCCGCGCACTGGGCCCCTCGACCAGGCCGATCGGCGCCAGCTTCGGGTTCGCGCCGAACCGCTCGACCGCGGCCAGATAGTGCGCGGTGTCGCGGACCGACCTGGTCACCACACCCTCGGCGACCAGATGCACGGGCAGTTGCCGGGCGCCGGGCTGATCGAGCAGCCGGTTGCGAGTGGGCTTCAGGCCGACCAGACCGTTGGCCGCGGCGGGGATCCGGATCGAGCCGCCGCCGTCGTTGGCGTGCGCGATCGGCACCACCCCGGCCGCGACCAGCGCGGCCGAACCACCCGAGGACGCCCCGGCCGAATACTCGATGTTCCACGGATTGCGGGTCGGCGCCCGGCCGGTGAACTCGGTACTGGCGGTGAGCCCGAACTCCGGCAGCGTCGACTTGCCGAGCACGACCACGCCCGAATGCAGGAACTGCGCGCCGGGACCGCTGGTCACGGTGGCCGGGCGCGGAGTGAAGGCGGCCGACCCGTGGCAGCTGGGCAGTCCGGCGATATCGGTGTTGTCCTTGACGAACGCGGGCACCCCGGCGAACACGCCGGCCGTCTCCGGTGCCGAGGCCGCCCGCTCGAAGCACGCCACCTGCACCGCGTCCAGACTCGGGTCCACCCGCCGGGTCCGCGCGATGGCGGCCTCGAGCACCTCCGCCCGGCTGACCTCTCCCGCGCGCAACGCCGCGGCCACTCCGACGGCATCCAGCGTGCCGAGGGCATCATCGGTGAATCCATGGACGGTAGTGCTCATAGCCGCAGCGTAATGCGATCAGACGGCCATTTGCGGCGGTAACGAATTTCCTCGAGAAACCCTTAGAGTCCCGCGACCCCCGCGGGCCACGGGACTCCCGCCTACTTGGCGGGCGGGGTGAACGGCTGGTTGATCGTGGTGAAGTACTGGATGGCCGCGCCGAGGGCGACCGGCGCGGTCACCAGGATCTGTCCCGCCACGGCGCCGAGGGCGCCGATGGCGAGGATGCCGCCGAGGCAGCCGACCGCCGCCGCGGGCAGGAACGGGCCGAACAGGCCGACGATGGTGGCCGAGGCGACCGTCGCGCCGACGATCCCGCCGAGCACGCAGCCGACGGCGGCGCCGCCGAGTCCGCCGACCAGGGTGCCGACAGCGGCGCCGAGGGAGATGGTGCTGGTCATGCGTGACCAGGCGGCCTGTTCGCGGTCGTATTCCGACTTCCAGGGCGCTTTGTCCTCGAAGGGCAGTGCGACCGGTTTGTAGACGGCCTTGTCCATGCTCAGCTGGGGGGTGAGGGTGGCGGTGCGGCCGGTGATCTCGGCGGCGATCGGGAACTCGAAATCGTCGACGGCGAAGGTCAGCGGCGTCGCGGCGACGACGGTGCCCGCCGTGTCGCGCACCTGCAGCGCCCCGTTGTCCACCACCAGCGAGCCCTGCTCGATCTCGATGATCGACGCGGTCTCGGTGGCGTGGGCGGTGAAGGACACCGGTCGCTCCGGCGCCTGCGCGTGCGCCGCCCCGGTGGCGGCCGTCAACGCCGCCAGCGAAAGCACGGCGGGCACTACGAATTTCCTCATCAACATGCGTCTTCCTCATCATTTCCGTTCGAGCGAGCGCTCGACTGTCGCATCTTAACGATAATGGTTATCATTAGCACCTTGCTCGAGGCTGGGAGGCTACGTGGGACATCTGCTGATGGTGGAGAGTTGGGTCGGCTCGATGAGCACCCTGCTCCCGGCGGGAATCAAGGACACCGGGCACAGGTTCAGCTTCCTGACCAGGGATCTCGCGCACTACCTCCGACCGGGGACACCGACCCCGCACCCCCTGCTCGCCGCGGACAACGTGTTCACCGCCGAGACCAACGACGAGGCCACGCTGCTGCCCTACGTGCGAAAACTGCACGAGGTCTTCGGTTTCGACGGCGTGCTCACCTCCTGCGACTACTACCTGCCGACGGTCGCCGCGATCGCCGCCGACCTCGGCCTGCCGGGCGCCGGGCGCACCGCCGTGGCCGACGCGTGTGACAAGTACCGGACCAGACAGCTCTGCCACGCCGCCGGTGTCGCGGGCCCCGCCTTCGAGATCGCGCAGGACTGGGACGAGATCGTCGGCGCCGCCGCGATTCTCGGCTATCCACTGGTGGTGAAGCCGGTCGATCTGTGCGGCGGGATGTTCGTGCGCCGCGTCGAGAACGAGACCGAGCTGCGTGCCGCGGTGGACCGGATCGCCGGGTTTCCGGTGAACGCGCGTGGCCAGCGCCGCTCACCACGGGTGCTGCTCGAAGAGTGTGTCGACGGACCGGAATTCAGCGTCGAGACGGTGACCGTGGGTGGCCGCACGACGGTGATCGGCGTGACCGACAAGCAGCTCGCCGGGGAACCCGCGTTCATCGAAGCGGGTCACATGTTTCCCGCCGCGCTGTCGGACACCGAGACGGCGGCCGTCGTCGAACTCGCGGTGGCGGCCGTCGCCGCGCTGGGCCTGGACGCGACCGTCGCGCACACCGAGATCAAGCTGGGCGCGCGGGGCCCGCGCCTGATCGAGGTGAACCCGCGGCCCGCGGGCAACCGCATCACCGAACTCATCCGGCGGGTGACCGGAATCGACTTGGCCGCGACCTATGCCGAGGTCGCCGCGGGTGGCGTCCCGGATCTGACACCTCGCCCGACCGCGGTGGCGAGCGCGGCGGTCGCGTTCGCCGTGCCCACCGGGACCGGCGAACTCACGGGCATCGACGGCGCCGCCCACTGGGCCGAGGACCCCCGGATCGTGGAGTACACCCTCGCGACGCTCGGCACGCGGGTGCGGCCGGCGACCGACAACAACAGCTACCTCGGTCATGTCATGGTGACCGACACCGCGCCCGGTGGCGCGGGTGAGCCGGCCCGAAAACTGATCGCAGACCTGCGCTTCGAGCTCGCCGCGCCGGGTGGTCCGGCATGACCGTCGCCGCCTGTCCCCCCTCGGTCGCCGAACTCACCGAGTGGGCGCGCGCGGGCCTGCTCGGGCCCGACGCCACCTCCCTGCACGCCTCGACCGCGTTCCGCACCACCTACGGCACCCGCCACCCAGGCCGGACCCGCGGCTACCGCAACGAGGTGCTGAGCATCCGGCTCGGCGCGGCCGTCGGCTCGTGCGGGCTCGAACCCGGCACGGCCACGACCGAACTCGTCGACGACTGCGTCGCGGCCTCGATCGCGGAGTTGCTCGCGCATCCGCGCCCCGAGGTCAGGATCGCCGCGTTGGACGCCTACCTGATGCAGACGCACCCGCATCCGCACGCGGCCGGGGCGAGGGGCGAACCGGTGGTGATCGACGGGCCGACCTCCCTGACGAAGTCCCGTCGCCGGGCCACGGCGGTGGTCGACCTGCTGCCCGCCGGGGTCGGCAAGGTGCTGGTCGTCGGGGTGGTCGGCTCGCTGCTGGCCGAACTACGGGCGCGGGCGATCGAGTATCTGCCGTGTGACCTCGCGGGCGGCGTCACCGAATGGGGTGAGCCCGTGTACGAGTCCGTCGCGGCGGCCCCGCCGGACTTCGACGCGCTGCTGGTCACCGGAATGACGCTGGGTAACGGCAGTTTCGACACGCTGCGCGCTATCGCCGTCGATCGTGGTCTCCCGCTGGTGCTGTTCGCCCAGACCGGGAGCGCGGTGCTGCCGTGGTTCCTCGGCGCCGGCGTGCACGCGATCTCGGCCGAGCCGTACCCGTTCTTCTCCCTCGACGGCGGACCCAGCACCGTCGTCACCTATCGAGAGCGCTCATGACCACACCGCAGCCCGCCCTGCTCCAGCTCGTCGGCGGTACGCCCGTCGTGCCGATCGCCACCGAAAGCAGCTGGTACACGGCGAAACTCGAAGCCGCGAGCATCGCGGGCATGAAGGCTCGCGCGGCCCTGTCGATGCTGCGGGGCGCTACGGCCCGCGGCGAACTGGCGCCGGGCGCGACCATCATCGAATCCACCAGCGGCACCCTCGGTCTGGGGTTGGCGCTGGCGGGCAAGGCACTCGGGCATCCGGTCCTGCTCGTGGTCGACGACGAGCTGGAACCCGAACTGCGCTCGCTGTTCTCGGCCTTCGGGATCACCCTCGAGGTCGTCGCCACCCCGCACCCGACGGGCGGGTGGCAGCGCGCCCGGCTGGACCGGCTCGCCGAGCTGCTCGCCGCGACACCGGGCGCCTATTGGCCCGACCAGTACGACAACCCCGACAACGCGGGCGGCTACCGGGCGATGGGTGCGGAGATCCTCGACCAGGTCGACACCGTCGATGTGCTCGTCGCCTCGATCGGCTCGGGCGGACATTGCGCCGGGCTCACCCGGGTACTGCGCACCCGGTGGCCCCACCTACGCGTGATCGGGGTGGACGCGGTCGGCTCCCGCATCTTCGGCCAGCCCGACCGGCGCAGACTCATGCGCGGTCTGGGCAGCAGCATCCTGCCCCGCAATGTGGCCTACGCCGATTTCGACGAGGTGCACTGGGTGGGTGCCAGTGAGGCGGTCGCGTCGTGCCGTCGGCTCGCGGCCTCGACCGGGATCGCCGGCGGCTGGAGCACGGGCGCCGCCGCCCTGGTCGCGGGCTGGGCCGCCGACCGCGCACCGGAAGCCCGGGTGCTCACCGTGTTTCCCGACGGGCCGCACCGTTACCTGCGCACCATCTACGACGACGACTGGTGCCACGCCAACAACCTGCTCGGCCCGCACGCTCACGCACCGGCAGAGCTCCAATCGCCCACGGGGTCAGAGGTGACCGGCTGGGGCCGCTGCGCGATCGTGCGCGATCCCGCCGCGGAGGTGACGGCGTGATCCGGCTCGCCGGCAGCCGCGCCGGGTTCGCGGTCGCGCGGCGGGGCCGCCGGATGAGCGGGCCGGCCACGTTCCGCGCGATGCCGGGTGCGGTGCGGCTGCTGCTGGTGAATCACCTTGTCGGACATATCGGCTTCTACCTGCTGGTGCCCTTCCTGGCGGAGTACCTCCTCGACGACCTCGCCCTGTCGGCGGCGGTGGTCGGTGTGGTGCTCGGGGTCCGCAATCTCAGCCAGCAGGGACTGTTCCTGGTCGGCGGCTCGGCGGCGGACCGGCTCGGCGCCCGCGGCGTGATCATGACCGGACTCGCCGTCCGGGCGCTCGGCTTCGCGCTGTTCGCCGTGGGCGGGTCGCTGCCGGTGGTGCTGGCGGCCTCGGTGCTCACCGGTTTCGCGGGGGCACTGTTCAATCCGGCGGTCCGGGCCTTCATCGCCCGCGACAGCGGTGCCCGTTCCGCGCAGGCGTTCGCGCTGTTCAACGTGTTCGGCAACGCGGGCTCGGCGATCGGTCCGGTGCTCGGCACCGTCCTGATCGCGGCGGGCTTCCGGATATCCGCGCTGGTCGCGGCCGCGATCTTCGCGGTGCTCGCGGTGGTGCAGTGGCTGCTGCTGCCCGCCCGTCCGGTGCCCCGGCACGACGGCGGCGTCGGGGCCGACTTCGCGACGGTGTTCACCGATCGCCGGTTCTGGGCCTTCACCCTCGCCCTGATGCCGATGTTCGCGCTGCAGAGCCAGATCTACTTCGTGTTCACCCTGCAGGCACAGGACGGCGCGGGGCCGGGGCACGGTCCCGCCGCGGTGGCCGCGCTGTTCGTGGTGGAGACGATCGCGGTGGTGGCGTTGCAGGTGCGGGTCACCACGGTGCTGGCGCGCCGATCGCGGCGGGGGCCCGCGATGGCGCTCGGGATGGCGATCATGGGTCTGTCGTTCCTGCTGCCACCCGCCCTGGCGGGGCTGGTCGCGGCGGCGGGTGATGGTCTGGTGGGCACCGTGATCCGCGTCGCGCCTGTGGTGGCGGCCGCGGTGCTGCTGGCTCTCGGTGTGACGGCGGTGCAACCGTTCGTGAACGAGGCGATCGGCCGCTTCGCCGGGAATCGGCTGACCGGAACGTATTTCGGCGCGTTCTATCTGGCATCGGGGGTGTTCACGGTCGTGGCCACCTCGGTGATCGGCGCGGTGCTCGATCGCGCGGGCGGACCACTCACCTGGCCGCCCGCCCTGCTCTGCGCCGCGGCGGGACTGCTGTCGGCGTTCGCCCTGCTACGCCTGCACCACCACGACGTGCTGCCCGGCCCCGGCCCCAGCCCCGAGACCATCGACACCGACGCCCCGCCGGCTCCCCCAGCGCACATGCCCGGCGCCACCGATGCCGTCGCCCCTGCGACTTCCCCCACGCGCAAGCCCGGCGCCACCGGTAGCGATGCCCCTCCTGCTCCCCCGGGCCGCATTCCCAGCTCCACCGGCATCGGCGGAACTCCCGATCTCGCGGCCCGCGCGCCCGGCGCCACCCGTAGCGGTGCCTCTCGCGGGGCGTCGGCGGCCACGGTACCCAGCGGCGACTCTCCCGGCGAACGGCGGTGACACCGATGACCACCGACCTCACCGCGTCCGGGATCGGCGTCGGGCGCGCCTACGGCAGCTGCGGGGAACTGCTGCAAGGCGTCACCGCGCGTGATCGGCACTTCCTGGTCACCCTGCCCATCCGGCGCGGCTCCGTGGCCGTCTTCGAGCCCGGCGGCGACGGCATCACCGTGGTGCCGGAACAGAAGTCGAAGGCGCGCAGGCTGGCGAGCGCGATGGTCGCCCGGTCCCGGGTGCTGCGGGGCGGACGGCTGACCCTGCACAGCGAACTGCCCGAGGGCAAGGGCCTGGCCAGTTCCACCGCCGACCTCGTCGCCACCGCTCGCGCGGTCGCCGACGCCGAGGGCCGCACCGTGCCCGTCGACGAACTCGAGGCCGACCTGCGCGCCATCGAACCCTCCGACGGCGTCATGTATCCGGGCACCGTCGCCTACTTCCATCGCGAGGTCAGGCTGCTCGCCCGGCTCGGCACGCTGCCGCCGCTGACCATCGTCACCGGCGACGAGGGCGGTGCGGTCGACACCGTCGAATTCAACCGCGCCGGGCCGTGTTTCGGCCCGGCCGACAAGCGCGAATACGACCGGCTGCTGAGCGAACTGACGGTCGCGGTCGCACGCGGCGACCTCGCCGGGGTCGGGGCGGTCGCCACCCGCAGCGCGGTGCTCAGCGCGACGCTGCGGGACCGGCCGCATCTGGACGCGACGATCCGCGCGGCGCGCGCGATCGGCGCGCTCGGCGTCGTCGTCGCGCACAGCGGCACCACGACGGGGATCCTGCTGGCCGACAGCGATTCCCGGCTGCGCGAGCAGGTTCTCGCCGCGCGGCGCATCTGCGACGGCTTCGCCTGCTCGGTCACGGTGCACCACTCGTGGCGGCCCGCCGTCGACACGCCGCCGCGCGAGCGCGCCCACCTGTCGTCCCACCCCCGAGCAGAGAGCACACCGCGATGATCACCGTCAACCAGATCCGCTTCACCTACGACGGCCGAACGACCCTCGACGACATCACCTTCCAGGTCGAGCAGGGCAGCACGATCGGGCTGATCGGGCCGAACGGGTCCGGCAAGTCCACCCTGCTGCGGTTGATGTATCGCGCGCTGCGCCCGGCGGGCGGCACCGTCGTGATCGATACGACGCCGGTCGACCAGCTGCGCGGCCGGGCGCTCGCGAGCCGGCTGGCCGTGGTCGCCCAGGAATCCCCGCCGGACACCCCGGTCACCGTCGCCGAGACGGTGCTGCTCGGCCGGTCGCCGTGGGTCGGTGCGTTCCAAGGGTATGCACGCGCCGACCGGATCGCCGCCGCGGCCGCGCTCGACCACGTCGGGGCGCGAGCGCTGGCCGAACGCCGGTTCGCGACCCTGTCCGGCGGCGAACGGCAGCGCGTCCTGATCGCCAGGGCGCTGGCCCAGCAGGCCGACCATCTGCTGCTCGACGAACCGACCAACCACCTCGACATCCGCTACCAACACGAACTGCTCGGCCTGGTCCGCGGCCTCACCGCGACCACCACCATCGTGGTGCTGCACGAGCTGAACCTGGCCGCGCGCTACTGCGACCGGCTCGTCCTGCTCGACGGCGGCCGGGTCGCCGCCGCGGGCACCGTGTCCGACGTCCTGACCCCGGAAGTCCTCGAGCCCGTCTACGGCATCCCGGTCCGCCGGACCACCGCCTTCGGCGCGATCCAACTCCTCTTCGGCCCCACCGACGAACCGACAGCCGCCCGGGCCAACCAACCGGCGGCCGCCCCGGCCGACCGGTCGGTGCAGGCGCGAGCATCCACCGCGGACCCCGGCGATCCCGACACACCGAGCGACGACACACCGTCGCCCGCGAACCGAGAGGCGGTTGCGCAATGACCGCGACGCTCACGATCCCACCCACGGTCGACGATCTCGACCACGCCCGGCACCGGCGGCGCGCGCTCCTGCCGGCCGGTGTACTGGGTGTCGCGCTCGTGGTGACCCTGCTGGTGGCCGCGGGGCTGGGGCCGGTGGCGGTGCCGCCGGGCACGGTCGCGCGGATCATCGGCCACCACACCCTCGGGCACCCGGTGACGGCCGACTGGACCTCCGCGCAGGACTCCATCGTCTGGCTGGTGCGGGTGCCCCGGGTGCTGCTCGGCGCGCTCGTCGGGGCGGCACTGGCGATCACCGGTGCGGTGCTGCAGACCGTGGTGCGGAATGTGCTCGCCGACCCGCACATCCTCGGCGTCACCTCCGGCGCCTCGACCGGCGCCGCGGTGTATCTGCTGTTCGGGATCACCGCGGCGACGACGGCGACGGCCCTGGCGGCGAGCGCGTTCGTCGGCGCGCTGGCCGCCACCGCGCTGCTGTTCGTCATCGCGCGGATCAACGGACAGCTCACCTCGCTGCGGCTACTGCTGGGCGGGGTCACGATCGGCTACATCTTCGCCGCGGCGACCAGCTTCCTGATCTTCGCCTCCGACCGGCCCGAAGGCGCCCGGACGGTGCTGTTCTGGCTGCTCGGTTCGCTGGCACCCGCCGCGTGGTCCTCGGTGGCGACCACGGTGGCCGTCGTCGCGGTGACCACGGTCGCGGTGCTGCTGCTGGCTCCGCGCCTGGACGCGCTGGCCGCGGGCGACGACACCGCGCGCACGCTCGGCGTCGCCCCGAACCGGATCCGGTTGTGGGCGTTGCTGCTCGTCGCGCTGGCCGTCGGCGCGGTGGTGGCCGTGGCCGGTGCCATCGGCTTCGTCGGGCTGATCGTGCCGCACGTCGCCCGGCTCTGCGCCGGTGCGGCGCACCGACAGCTGCTGGTGGTCAGCGGGCTGCTCGGGGCGCTGTTCCTGGTGGTCGCCGATGTGGCCGCGCGGACGGTGTTCGCGCCGCGCGAGCTGCCCATCGGCATCGTCACCGCAGCCGTCGGCGCGCCCCTGCTGCTGATCCTGATCCGGCGCTTCCAGGCCCCGGCCTCCTGAATTCTTCGCTCCACGAAAGGAAACCCGATCACCGTGTTCTCAGGTGTCTCCGCGTCGCGCCGTGCGACGTTGCCCGTTCTCGCCCTGCTCACCAGTGCCGTCGTCGCCGGGTGCGGCACGCCCGCCCCGGCCACCACCCCGGCTGCCGACGGCTTCCCGATGACGATCTCGAGCTGCGGTCGCGAGGTCACCTTCACCGCGCCGCCGCAGCGCGTCGTCACCGTCGGGTCCATCGCCGCTCCGCTGATCGCCGCGGCGGGCGCGGCCGATCGCATCGTCACCCGCACCTTCGAAGCCGCCGCCTTCCCCGGCGAATACGGCGATCGGCTGAAAGGCATCGAAATCACCGCGCCGACCGCGGAACTCGCGCGCGAGGAGATCATCAGCCGCGCCCCCGACCTGGTGGTGAGCGTCGAAGGACTCTCGGTGACCCCCGACGACCTCGCCCAGGTGAACATCCCGCTGATCGTGACCCGCGGCTACTGCCGCGACGCGGCGGGCACCTTCGAGGACGTGTTCGCCGACATCTCCCTCTACGGCAAGCTCTTCGGCACCGCGAGTGCCGCCGACGCCGAGGTCACCGCATTACAGCGCCGCGTCGACGCCGTCACCCAGCGGCATCCGGCCGGCGCCGCCCGCATTCCGGCCGCGGCGCTGATCATCTCCCGCGACGGCGCCCAGCTGAAGGCCTACGGGGCCAAGAGCACCGTCGACGCCCAGATGAAGATCCTGGGCCTGGACAACATCTACGGCGGCATCGACAAGCGCAACTTCGAAGCCAATACCGAGACCCTCATCGCCCGCGATCCGGCGGTGATCATCCTGCTCACCCAGGGCGATCAGACGCCCGAGGCGGTCCGCACCGCACTGCGTCAGCGACCCGAACTCGCCGGGCTGCGCGCGATCCGCGACGACCGGATCATCGTGGCGCCCTTCGGTTACACCGGGCCGGGACCGGTCGCGGTCGAGGGACTGGAAGTGCTCGACCGGGAACTGGAGCGGGTGCGATGACCACCGCCACCACCGACTATCTCGTCCGGCCCGCCGGACTCGCGGATCTGCCGGGCGCGCGCAGCGTCATGCTCGACACCTTCTATCGCGTGTTCGGCATCGGCTACCTGCCCGAATACCACCAGGACGTGATCGATCCGGAGAACGCGTACCTGCGCGAGCCCCGCCATCGGCTCTGGGTCGCCGAACACGACGGCGCGATCGTCGCGACCACCGCGGTCCGGGCGCAGGGGCCCGCGCACCCACCGCATCCGGCCGAGCTCGCCCTGGCCTATCCGGACGCGACCACCGCGCAGCTGTTCCGGGTCTACGTCCGGCCCGAACACCACCGGCGCGGCCTGGCCACCCGGCTGGTCGCGGCGGCGATCGAGCACGTGCGCGCCACGTCGTCGTTCGAGAAGCTGTACCTGCACACCGACGCGCGGACACCCGGCGCCCTGGAATTCTGGCTCACCTTCGGCCGGGTCGTGCACGACGCGCGCGGCCCCCACGACGGATTCCAGACCGTGCATCTGGAAATCCCGCTGGACCGGGAACAGCCGCGCTGACAGGGGCAGCTGGCGCGGCGGCGGCACACACGGCACTATCGAGGCCGTGGAACGATTTCGAATCGGACAAACCACCCAGTCATGGGACGTGGTGTCGTGACCGCGCTGGCTCCCGGCGAGAACCGCCCCGCCCCCGGTGACGAGCTGACCGTCACCGTGGCGAGTTCGGCCTCGGTCGACGTCTCGGCCCTGTTGCTGAACACAGCCGGAGTCGTGCGTTCCGACGCCGACTTCGTCTTCTTCAATCAGCCGACCGGGCCCGGCGTCGTCTACCGGCACGGCAACGGCGGACCGGACGTGGTGCAGGTGCGGACCTCCGCGCTGCCCGCCGACGTGGACAAGGTGGTGGTGACCGCGAGCCTGGACGGGCGCGGTCCCACCACCTTCGCCGCCGTCGGCGAGCTGACCACCACCATCGGATCGACCTCGGGGACACTGACTTTCCCGATCCCCCGGCTCACCACCGAGAGCGGTGTCGTGTGTGTCGAGATCTACCGGCGTGGTGACGCGTGGAAGGTCAGGGCGATCGGGCAGGGCTACGACGACGGCCTGGCCGGGATCGCCTCGGCGTTCGGCGTGAACCTCGACGACGAGCCGGAACCGCCCGCGCCCACCCCGCCGCCCGCTTACCCGCCGAGCACCCCGCCCGCCACTCCACCGGGCCCGCCCCCCGCCTACCCACCGAGCGCGCCGACCGTGGCCTTCCCGCCCGGCCAGGCCGCGCCCGTCCCACCTCCGCCGTATCCGGGAGCTCCCGCCCCGCAGTCTCCGTTCCCTTCCCAGCAAGGAGCCCAGCCCGTGCACAGCGACCTGTTCGACCCCTCGCACGCCGAGGTCAACGGCCTCGGGATCCAGAAGCAGGGCGGCAAGATGATCAAGGTCGGCCTCAACGGCGAGGTGATGGCCAGGGCCGGTTCGATGGTGGCCTACCAGGGCGACCTCCAGTTCCAGGCGCTCGGCTCCGGCGGCATCGGCCGCGCCATCCGGCAGCACCTGACCGGGGAGGGCGTGCCGCTGATGAAGGTGACCGGCCGCGGCGACCTGTTCGTCGCCAACAGTGCCGCCGACGTGCACATCATCGACCTCGACGGGACCGACGGCCTCACCATCAACGGCGCCAACGTGCTGGCCTTCGACTCGACCCTGCGCTACGACATCGGCCGGGTCCAGGGCGCCGCGGGCTACGCCTCCAACGCGGGCCTGTTCAACTGTGTGTTCACCGGCCGCGGCCGCATCGCCATCACCACCCACGGCACCCCGGTGGTCCTCACCGTCGACCAGCCCACCTTCGCCGACCCCAACGCCGCGGTCGCGTGGTCGTCGAGCCTGCAGACCGGGATCAAGCGCAACGACTCGTTCGGCCTGGGCAGGCTGATGGGCCGCAGCACCGGTGAGGCGAGCACGCTGTCGTTCACCGGGCGCGGCTTCGTCATCGTGCAGCCCTCGGAGATGCCGCCCGGCGGCTTCATCGGCGGCACCGGCGGCGGCCAGCAGGCGGGTCATTCCGGCGGCATCTTCGGCTAGATCACGGGCTGTCCCTGGTCGGCGCTGTCACGCTGCCGCCACCGCACCAGCCCCGCGCAGCCCAGGATCACCACGGTGGCCGCCGCCAGCGGTAGCGCAGTGCGCGTGGCGACGGTATAGGTGTCGGGCGTGTACGCCGTCCAGCCCAGCTCGAGCTCGGACCCCCGGCCGGCCCGGCTGTTCTCGAACAGCCGGGCCAGCACGGGCAGCACCGACACGCCGATCACCGTCATCGGCGAGACCGGCAGGCAGGCGCCGACCGCGAGGCCGATGGCGGCGGGCAGGACGAATCGAAAGGCCAGTTCGGCGATCACCGCGCCGCCGCTCAGCACCGACACCAGGCCGCTCAGCGTCACCAGCGCGCACAGCCCGATCCCGGCCACCGGAACCCGCCACCACACCGTGCCGACCAGCGCGCCCAGCGCCAGCGCGCCGATCTGGATCGACAGGCCGATCCGATCCGGCCCGACGCCGACCACCGGATCGACCGCGATCGCGGCCGAGATCGCCAGGATGGTCAGCACATAGACGGCCTCGACGGGCGGCAACCACAGGCTCACCGCGACCACACCGGCGACCGCCACCACCGCGACCGTCACCGACGGATTGCCCGGCAGCACGCCCAGCGCCCAGATCAGCGCACCGGCTGCCAGCGGAACCCCGGCACCGACGGCCACCGCGCGCCCTGACGACACCGGCGCGATCCGCTCCCGCCCGACCACGAAACCCGCCGCCAGCAACGCGATCACGGCCGCGACGAGCAACGGCCAGCTGTCGGGCAGGTCGGGCACGGTGCGCGTGGTCAGATAGTCGGCGTAACGCCGTGACAGTTCGACACTGTCGTCGATGCGCGCGCCGTACAGCACCGCGATCATCGATCCGACGACGAACCAGGTCTGTCCGCCGGGCCGCAGCACCGCGGCCGCGATCAGCAGCCCGGCACCGATACTGCCGAGAACCCATTGCTCGGACCAGGTCCCGGCGGACTGCAACGCCGCGATCGCGACCACCATCGCCAGCCCGGCCATCCCCGCCGCCACCGCGACCAGATATCGCGCCCGGAACCGGCCGAGCAGCACGACCACGGCCACCGCGACGACGGCCGCGATCACCGCGGCCGACCCCGGCCCCGACCCGAACCAGCTCGCCCGCCCGTCGCGCGCGACGACGGCGAAGTTGGTTCGCGTGTGGCCGATGACGTACCCGCTGAGGTAGCCACACAGCAGACCGACCGCCCCGATGACGAACGCACGCCCGTTCATTCGCAGCACGATAGCCGCCGACCGTGCTCAGCGAGCACGAATCAGCGGCGCGGTCAAGCGGTGATCAGGAGCCCGCGCGCTCCTTGCGGGCCTGACGGCGGGCCTCCCGCATCGCGTTGAGTTCCTGCTCCAGGCTCTCGGCGATGCGGAATTGGCCGGTGTCGTAGACGTTGACCGGCTCGATCGCCTCATAGCCGAAGTTGGCTTCGGCGAAGGCCTTTTCGACGCGCGCCTCGATGTCGGAGATGGTGCTCTTGCGGGCCGCGGGGACCGAGTCGGTGGACTTCACGGTCTCGGCGGGCTTGGCCGCTTCGGCGGGCTCGGGCGCGACCGACGGCGGCGCGACGGTCTTCTTGGCCGCGGTCTTGTCCGACCCCGGCTTGCCGATGCCGAACCGCTTGCGCTTCTCGGCGGGCTTACCGTTGCCGGTGGCGATCGGCTCGGTGGGCGCCCAGGCGGGTTCACGGCTGATCGGCGCGGTGGCGGCGGCCTGGTCGGCGGCGAACGCCTCGGCACGGGCCTGACCGGTCATCGGCGGCGTGTAGGTGAGGCGCACACCCTCGGTGGCGTGCCGGTTGAGCATGCTCTCGGCCGGGTCGGGCATGTCCCTGACCTGGCTGGTCGCCCGGGTGATGGCCAGGCCGTACCTCGCGCTGGCGGCGTCGTGGATGAGCAGCGCGACACCGATCATCACCGGCGCGACGGCGTGCACCGCGGCGTCGTACCACCGGCCATCGCGCACATACGGGTAGGTGTTGAGGGTGACGGTGAGGCCGAGCAGCGCGATCTCGGCCATGGCGACCTGGCGCCGGTTGTCGATGACGCCCCACTCGGCGACTTTGTTCGTGCCGACCATGATGATGATCAGACAGACGCTGATCATCGCCTCGAGCAGGTAGCTGAACCAGTACAGCGGATCGCTCGGGCCGCCGGGAGCGATGTTGTGCTGCACGTTCACGGCCGACCACAACATGCCGGCGCCGACGACGCCCGCCAGCGCCTTGAGCGACCACGACCGATGCCGGTACAGCGAAGCCAGCTTCGCGTGCGGGCTCGATTCGCGCCGCTGGGCGGCCATCGCCTTCCTGGCGAGCAGCAGATCTCGCATGTCGGCCTTCTCGATCGCTTCGGTGGTGCTCCTGGCCCGGTCGGAGGCCTGCGCCATCGCTTGGGTGTGCTTCCAGCGCTGTTCGCGATCCTGTTCACGGATGCGTTCGGCGAGTTCCCGCTCCGCGCGCAGCTCGTCCTCGGACAGCGCGTCGGTCAGCGCGGGATCGAATTGATAGGCGAGGCGCCCACGCGCCCGTTCGACGCGCTGGGCGAGCTGGCTGACATCGTCCTCGACGGGAGACTCGATGGTCATGCCTGACCACCGCCCCGGCATCGCGAAGGCAGACGGGTGACCACACGTGTGAACGGCACACGCCATTAATAGTCCATACACCCTCCGGTGCGAAACCGATGCTCCGACACCGCTGCCCATTCTCGGCGCGCCGCGAGCGACACGCGCAGGCGATACCGGTCGGTAGCGCGACCCCGAAAGATAATCGCCGACCTCCGCGCGGACCACTGTTTTCGCACCTTCGGTGCGGATCCGTTGTCGAACAATGTTCGCGGACAACGCGAATCGGGCACGCGTTTTACGCCGTCAAGGTAGCGTCCGCACACCGGCCCACGCCGGCGAGAATTCATTATTGCCACTTCGCCAATAGTGGTCCACACTGTATCTGTAACCACTGGTCACCCCTGGACCAGTGCTGTGCCGAGCCGTAAGGAGACTCGATGGCCGTGAACCGGTCCAGCTGGATGAACGAGGACCTGGACGCCCTGCGCGACCTCGCCCGTGCCTTCATGGCCAAGGAACTCGTCCCCAATATCGACAAGTACCGCGAGCAGCACCACGTGGACCGCGACCTGTGGAACAAAGCGGGTGAAGTGGGTCTGCTGTGTCTGTCGATCCCGGAGGAGTACGGCGGCGGTGGCGGCACCTTCGCGCACGAGGCCGTCCTCATGGAGGAGCAGGCCCGCGCCGTCGACACCTCGTGGGGCGTCAGCCTGCACAACGGCATCGTCGCCCACTACCTGCTCGCCTACGGCACCGAGGAGCAGAAGAAGCAGTGGCTGCCGAAGATGGCCAGCGGTGAGGTCGTCGGCGCGATCGCCATGACCGAGCCCGGCACCGGCTCCGACCTGCAGAGCGTCAAGGCCAAGGCCATCCGCGACGGCGACGAGTACGTCATCAACGGGTCGAAGACCTTCATCACCAACGGCGCGCAGGCCGACCTGATCATCCTGGTCGCCAAGACCGACCCCACCCAGGGCGCCTCGGGCGTGTCGCTGGTGCTGGTCGAGGCCGACCGCCCCGGCTTCCGCCGCGGCCGCGTGCTCGACAAGATCGGCCAGAAGGGCCAGGACACCTCCGAGCTGTTCTTCGAGGACGTGCGCGTCCCGGTGACCAACCTGCTCGGCACCCAGGAGGGCCAGGGCTTCATCCAGCTGATGCAGCAGCTGCCGCAGGAGCGCCTGATCGTGGCCATGGGCGCGGTCGCGGGCATGGAGATCGCCCTCGAGCACACCCTGCGCTACACCAAGGAGCGCGAGGCGTTCGGCCGCCCGGTCTTCGGATTCCAGAACACCAAGTTCAAGCTGGCCGAGGTCGCCACCGAGGCCCGCATCGCGCGCGTGTTCATCGACGACTGCGTCGAGAAGCACATCCGTGGCGAGCTCGACATCCCCACCGTCGCCATGGCGAAGTGGTGGACCACCGACCGCGCCATGCAGGTGGCCGACACCTGCCTGCAGCTGTTCGGCGGCTACGGCTACATGAACGAGTACCCGATCGCACGGATGTGGGTCGACAACCGCGTCCAGCTGATCTACGCGGGCACCAACGAGATCATGAAGGAGATCATCGCCAGGAGCCTGTAACACTCCTGCGCACAGGGGGTCTCGACCGGCCGCGAGCCGCAGCGACGCTGCTGCTCGCGGCCGGTTTTCGTGGTTGAGCTGCCATTTCGTGACCTATCCGGACCTGCGGTGGAGACGAATGTCCTTCGGAAGCGGTGCAAACGCGGGCGACGAGGACGGTGCGGCAACAGTGGACACGGACGGCGGTTCATCGGGTGCACCCGGACAGGAACCGGTACTGCCGGACCGTGAACACATGATGCAGGCGGTCTGCGGGTTCGCCGGCGACGGTGATCCCGTCCTGCGCGCCGCGCACGAACTGGCCGGTCTGCACGAACGCCGCGAACAGCTCGTACCGGGCGATACCAGCGAGATCGACTGGGAGCGGGCACGTCTGGTCTGCGAGATCGACCGGTGGGTGGTCATCCGCTCCCCCCGGCCCGCGACGACGGCGCCGATGCACACCGAGAGCATCGGCGCCGTCGTCGATCGAATGGCCCACTTCGCCGCGCTCACCTATCGCGCGCTGGCCTGCGGCGCCGAATCCGAACTGCGCGCGGCCCAGCTGCGCCTGCACGAACTGGCTTGCGGCTACGACGATCTCATCGTCGAGGTGGCCAACGGCGCGCGCCGACTGCCCGACGGCCCCGAAGGCGACAGCCCGGAAAGCGGTGGCGCGCAACCAAGCCGGAACCGCCCGCGCACCGAATAACAGTCGGTGCGCTGCCCGAACCGGCCACGGAACCGGCGCACCACCGCTCCACGGCCGCGCCCGGGTTCACACCCACCCTCCCCCAGGTCCGGCGCGGCAGGCGGACCCCGTTCTTCGGGCGGCGGGGCCCGTTCACTACGCCGATATCGCCACGACCACGTCGGCCACACCCCCATCCACCTTCGCCCAGCCGACACCCGAACCGTCTCGGCAGGCGGCGAACGGAGCTCGGCCCGAGATACCCGTCTGCCAACCGCACCGCTCGTCAACGCAGCTTCCGTCCTCTCCGAGCGCCCACCGGCATCGGGCGCACCGCGGCCCCCGGTCCGCTGCGAACCATCGCGCCAGCCGACGACCCGCCCTCGCGAGGGCCGCAGCGCCACGCCACCGCAGGCAGGCGAGCGGATCGCCACCGCACAGCTGACGCACCCGCGCGTCGACGCATCCGTGCAAGACCCTGCCGCCGCACAGCTCACACACCCACACAAGGCCCAGCCACCGCGCAGCTGACACACCCGTGCGAAACCCTGCCGCGCAGCTCACGCACCCACGCAAGACCCAGCCACCGCGCGGCGACGCAAGCGCGGGTTGACGCACCTGTGCGAAACCCTGCCGCCGCGCGCTGACGCACCCGCGCGTCAACACACCCACGCGAGACCCAGCCACCGCGCGTTGACGTGCCCGCACGAGCCCCAGCCACCGCGCAGCTGGAGCACCCGCCCGTTGACGCAACGGTGCGAGTCCCACCCGCCAGGCGATGACGCACTCCAAGTTCCAGCCACTCGCAGCTGACACACACGCAAGGTTCTCGGCCGCCGCGCCCGAGCAGCCGACGCGCGCTGGGCAATCCGGGTGGCCCCGGAGCCCAGCGCGCGCCGGGGACTCAGAACAATCGCAGGGCCACCAATCGCCAACGGTCCCTGGTCGATTCGATGCGGCCCGCGACGGCGAAGGTGCGGTCGCCGCGCTGGTAGGAGGCGAAGATCTCGGCGCCACCGGGATCGGTGGCGGTCACGCGCACGCGCGTCAGGGAGGCGGCACCGAGCGCGCGGCCGGGCGCGAGGTTCTGGGTGAGCATCGTGCGCACCGCGGACAGCACCAGCGGGTCGGTCATGGAGCGCAAGTGGTCGACCGGCCTGCGCCGGTCGACGACCTCGAGCACCAGTCGCACCACCTGCTCGGCGAAACGCGCTGCCCCGGTGTCGGATTCGGCGCGGCTCCGGGCGCCCTGCACACAGGACGCGCGCACCGCCCGGCGCACCCCGTACGGCGCGCCGCCGGCATCGCGGCGGCGCGGAACGGAAACCCGATGCGGCACACCAGCGTCCGCCCGCTGATCGGCGAGACCCGGCTCGCAGTGCGGCGCCCGCGACAACGACAGTCGATCCGTAGACATCACTCGTCCCCTTCGAGTCCGCCCACCCACTCCCCAGTGCTGGCGCACAGCATGCCACGAGGGTCCGACAGGTGTGCGCGGAATTCAGAACAGGGTCATCGGCCCGTCGGGCGCGGGCGTCGGCTGCGGCGGCAGGCCGGGCACCACGGCGGCGACCGCGTCGTGGAAGCGCCGGGCCAGCGCGCGGGCGGCGGCGTTGTCGGGGGTGTGCACGAAGACCGTCGGCGAGCGACCCTCCCGCAGCCACTGCGCCACGGTCTCGACCCACGGCTGCCAGCCCGCGACGGTGCGCGCTTCGTCGGCGCGGCCGTGATAGCGCACGATCGGATACTCCGTCAGCGCCCGCATCCGCCGCGGCACCCGCGGTTTCTTGGCGCGCGCCTCGTACTCCGAGGGGTCGCCCGCCGGTCCGTCGAACAGCACGGTGGTGTCGAAGGGCACCCACTCCGCGCCGATCCGGCCCAGCACCCGTTCCAGCTGCACCGCCGCCCGCTCGTCGGTGAAGAACGCTGGATGCCGCACCTCCACCGCGCAGCGCAGCCCGTCGGGCAGCTCCCGCTGGAACCGCGCCAGCGCGCCCAGATCGGTGGGTCCGAACGACGCGGGCAACTGGATCCACAGCGCGTGCACCCGCGACGCCAGCGGCGCCATCACGTCGAGGAAGGCCCACAGCTCGCCCCGCGCGTCGACGAGTCTGCGCTCGTGGGTAACGGCGCGCGGTGGCTTGAGCACGAACCGGAAGTCCGGCGCGGTCTGGCGAACCCAGGACTCGACCGTCGCGGCCGACGGAGTCGCGTAGAAGGTGGTGTTGCCCTCGACGGCGCCGCAGTACCCCGCGTAGGTCCGCAGCCGCTCCCCCGGCGCTACCTGGCGCTGCTGCCACTGTGGGTGCTGCCACATCGCACACCCGACCCGCAGCTCCCGCACAGGCCGACCGTAGTACAGCGATCGGCCCCGCCTAAAATGAGACCGGTTGCCACCATTCGCCCCGTGAGCGTGCCCCGGTGCGCGCACGACGGAAAGGGCCTGTGATGGCGATTCTCACCAGCGAACGGCCCGGTGCTGTCACCGGCACGCGCACGCGCGCCTGGCTCGGCGTTTCCGCGGCGATGGTCGCGATCGCATGGGGCGGCAACGAGTTCACGCCGCTGCTGGTGATGTACAAGAACCACGGCCTGCCGCTGACGGCGGTCGATCTGCTGCTGTTCTACTACGTCCTCGGCATCGTGCCCGCGCTGCTCATCGGCGGCCCGCTCTCGGACCGGTTCGGCCGTCGCCCGCTGATGCTGCCCGCCCCGCTGATCGCGGCCGCCGGATCGCTGCTGCTCGCGGCGGGCGCCGCCTCGGTTCCGATGCTGGCGGCGGGCCGGATGCTGTGCGGCGTCGCGCTCGGCCTGGCCATGGCGGTCGGCGGCAGCTGGCTCAAGGAACTGTCCCAGCCGCCCTACGCCGCGGCCGCCGCCGGCGTCGGCGCGCGCCGCTCGGCGATGAGCCTGACCGCGGGTTTCGCGCTCGGGGCCGGCGTGGCCGGGGTGCTGGCGCAGTGGGGCCCGCTGCCCGATTCCACCGCCTATCTCGTCAACGCGGTGCTGTGCGTCGCGACCTCGCTCTGGCTGGCCAGGTCACCGGAAACGGTCACCCGACAGCCGAATCCGGGCAGGCTGCGCGACGATCTGAGGATTCCCGCCGCGGGCCATCGCCGGTTCCTGCGGGTCGCGGTGCCGATCGCGCTGTGGCTGTTCACCGCCAACGCGACCGCCTACGCCGTGCTGCCGACGCTCATGCTGCCCCGCGTGCAGGACGCCCCGATCGCCTTCTCCGCGCTGGTCACCATGGTGACGCTGGGCTGCGGTTTCACCATCCAGTCGGTCGCACGCCGGATCGACCGGCCGGGCACCGCGCGGGCCGCGGTCGTCGCCCTGGTGCTGCTCACCGCGGGCATGGTGCTGGCGTCGTGGACCGCGGCCACCCTGAGCATCCCGGTGACGCTGCTGACCGCCGTCGTGCTCGGCAGCGGCTACGGCATCGGCCTGGTCGCCGGGCTCCAGCAGATCGAGCGGATCGCGGGCCCCGGCGACCTGGCCGGTCTGAACGCGGTGTTCTACTCGGTGAGCTATCTCGGCTTCGGCGTGCCCGCCGTCCTGTCGGCCCTGCACGGCGGCTTCGGCTTCGGCTATCCGGCCATGTATCTGGTGGTCGCGCTGATCGCCGCGGCCTGCCTGGCGCTGGTCGCCGCGAACTACCGCGAGCCACGGGCGTGAACCCGATCGAGACTCTGCGGCGCTGGACGGATTCCGGCGCGATCTGGCGGGTGCTGGCCCGTCGCGCCGACTCGGTGACCATCGGCCTGTACGAGTGCACGGGCGGTCAGGAAGTCGACCGATTCACCTCCACCGACCCGGCGCTGCTGCGGTTCCTCGGCGATCGCACCAGCAGCGAGGACTGACGCGGGGTTAGGCTGGGTGCCGTCATCGCTTCACGTCACGTCGGCCGTCGGGCCGGTCCGCTCAGTGAGGAGAGATCATGTCGGCACCTACCAAGGGACTGTCCGCGGGGACCTGGGTCATCGACCCCAGCCACTCAGCCCTGGAATTCTCCGTACGGCATCTGATGGTGAGCAAGGTGCGCGGCCGATTCACGATCTTCGCCGGCACGCTCGTCATCCACCCCGACGGTGCCGCCGACGCCGACGTCGAGATCCAGGTCGACTCGGTCACCACCGACAACCCGCAGCGTGACGCCCACTTGGCCACCGCCGACTTCTTCGACGTATCGCACTACCCGCTCGCCACCTTCAAGGCCACCGGCTTCCGGCCCAGCGGCACCGAATTCGACGTCACCGGCGACTTCACCATCCGCGGCACCACCCGCCCGGTCACCCTGTCCGTGGAGTTCCTCGGCGCCGGCCCCGGCATGACCGAGGCTCCGGTCGCCGGCTTCACCGCGACCACCACCATCAACCGCCGCGACTTCGGCATCACCACCGAGATGCCGATGGCCAACGGCGGCGCCGTGATCGGCGACAAGATCACGATCTCACTCGACGTCGAGGTCGGCTTGCAGGGCTGATCGGGCACCGGGCACAGGGAGGGCGAATGTCAGGACGTCGTTTCCGGGCCGGGCTCGCTGCCGGGCTCGCGCTGCTCGTCGCGGCGTGTAGCGGCACGGCCACTGACTCGGGAACCGAGTCCACCGCCCCGCCCGACCCGGTCATCACCGTCGCGCCCGCGGCGGGCGCGACCGAGGTCGACCCGCTCGCGCCGGTGCGGGTCAGCACCAGCGACGGCAAGCTGACCTCGGTCACCATGACCAACGAGCAGGGCCGCGCCGTCGAGGGCATCTTCACCCCTGATCAGACCGCGTGGAAGCCCGCCGAGCCACTCGGCTACGGCCACACCTATACCGTCGGCGCCGAAGCGCTCACCGTCACGGGCACGGTGGGACCGATCACCTCGTCGTTCTCGACCCTCGCGCCCAACAACCAGACGAAGGTGTATTTCCGGACCACCGGCGGCGCCGCGCTCGCCCCCTCGGGCAGCTACGGCGTCGGCACCGTCGTCGTCGCGCACTTCGACGAGGACGTCCCCGACCGGGCCACCGCGCAGCAGCATCTCAGCGTCACCACCGACCCGCCGGTCACCGGCTCCTGGTACTGGCTCGACGACCGCAACGCGCACTGGCGGCCACAGAACTACTACGCCCCCGGCACCAAGGTCACCCTCGCCGCCGACATCTACGGCAAGGACCTCGGCGGCGGCTTGTACGGCCAGGAGGACACCGAGACCAGCTTCACCATCGGCCCCTCGCACGTCTCGATCGTCGACGACAACGACAAGCAGGTGCGGGTCTACGAGAACGGCACGCTGATCCGCACCATGCCCACCTCGATGGGAATGGGCGGCAGTGAGGTGGTCGCGGGCAAGACCATCACCTTCTGGACCCAGCCGGGCACCTACACCGTGATGGACAAGGCCAATCCGGTGATCATGGATTCCTCCACCTACGGCCTTCCGGTCAACTCCCGGCTGGGCTACAAGGAGAGCATCGGCTGGGCGACCAGGATCAGCACCGACGGCATCTACCTGCATCAACTCGACGACACCGTCTGGGCGCAGGGCAACACCAACGTCTCGCACGGCTGCCTCAACCTCAGCGGCGAGAACGCGAAATGGTTCTACGACTTCGCCCAGCCCGGCGACGTGGTGGAGATCCGCAACACCGGCGGCGCCCCGCTCGAGGTGTGGCAGAACGGCGACTGGAGCGTTCCGTGGGAACAGTGGCAGGCAGGTAGCGCACTGCGGTGAACCGAAGACACGACACCCCGGCACGTCCACCGCGCCGGGACACCCCCGGATATGGACCACAGCGAATCGGCAGGCAGACCCGCCACGCCGACCCCAGCGCCCGTCGCGGCGGCTTCCGTCGCGCCGCGCTGATCATGGCCAGGATGCTCGGGGCGACGACCGCGCTGGCCGTGCTCACCGGCACCGGCCTGGCCTGGTCGGCCAAGCAGGACTTCGACTCCGGCTTCACCCATTCCACCGCTCTCGGCGAGGACGCGCCGCGCTCGCGCGGTGGTGACGTCAACATCCTGCTGATCGGCCTGGACACCCGCAAGGACCTCGACGGCAACGACCTGCCCAAGGAGATCCTCGACCAGCTGCACGCCGGCGACGGCACCGACGGCGGCTACAACGCGAACTCGCTGATCCTGCTGCACATCCCGGCCGATCTGCGCAAGATCGTCGCGTTCTCCATCCCGCGCGACGACTACGTCCCGGTCTCGGGCATCCCGGGCTATTCACAGGTCAAGATCAAGGAGGCCTACGGCCTGAAGAAGGCCGCGGTCCAGGCGAAGTTGATCGAACAGGGCGAGAAGGACCCGGTGGTGCTGGAGCGGCGCGGCCGGGAGGCGGGCCGCGCCTCGATCGTGTCGACCGTGCGCAATCTGGTCGGCGTGCCGATCGATCGGTTCGCCGAGATCTCGCTGGCCGGGTTCTACGACCTGGCGACCGCGGTCGGCGGCGTGGACGTGTGTCTGAACAACGCGGTCGACGACAGTGCGTTCTCCGGCGCGGTGTTCCCGGCGGGCCGTCAGCATCTGGACGGCTCCGACGCGCTCGCGTTCGTCCGGCAGCGCCACGGGCTGCGCAACGGCGACCTCGATCGCACGCACCGCCAGCAGGCCTTCCTGACCTCGGTGGCCAAGTCGCTCAAGGACTCCGGCACGCTCGGCAATCTGAGCAGGCTCTCGGCACTGATGGATGTCGCGCACAAGGACGTGGTGCTCTCCGACGGCTGGAATCTGTTCGACTTCGCCCGTGAGCTGGGCGCCGCGGAGTCGCTGCCGGTGGAGTTCCGCACGCTGCCGGTGGTGCGCTACGACGTGATCGACGGTCAGGATGTCAATATCGTCGACCCGGCCGCGATCAAACGGGAGGTCCAGGCTGCCTTCGGGCAGGAAGCACCGAAAACCACCACTGCGGCGCCGATCCCGGCCAGCGTCGTCGATGTGCACAATGTCGGTGGCGTCGCTGGCCAAGCCGCGACCCTGTCGGCCGCACTGACCGCCCGCGGCTACCGGGCCGGCGAGATCGGCAACGGGACCGCCGACGACAGCCCCACCTCGTCTGTCACCTATGGCCCCGGTGCGGCCGCCGATGCCGAAACGCTCGCCGAAACCCTGGGCGGGCTACCGGTTTCCGCGTCCACCACGCTCGCGGCCGGCCACGTCCGCGTGGTCGTCGGCGCCGACTTCACCCTGCCCACCGAACTGACACCGACCACCACGACAACGTCCGCGACCCCGACGACCACCGTTCCCGGCGGCTCGACCACACCGCTGCCCGACGCGGGAAAGCCGGTCACCACCACCATCGGCAGCACCATCCCCTGCGTCAACTGACCACGGTGGCACCGCGGTTCGGCCACCGGCACCCCGGTGGCCGAACCGGCTCACTCCTCCGGCGCGTCCGGGTAGGCGTCCTGCCGGTGCCCACCGCGCAGCGTGCCGTCCAGATAGGCCGCCTTGCAGGCCCGCCGGGCGATCTTGCCGCTCGATGTGCGCGGGATCGAGCCCGCGGGCACCAGCAGCAGGTCGCGCACCGTCACACCGTGCCTGCGCGCGATCGCCGCCCGCACCGTGTCCACGATCGGCCCCGGGTCGAGTTTGGCCGCGCCCGTGCCACGTTCGGCGACGACGACCAGCGCCTCGGCCATCTCGTCGGTGATCCCGCCCGCCGCGAGCACGGCCGCGGGCAACTGCCCCGCCTGCACCGAGAACGCCGCGATGAACCCGGGCCGCAACGCGGTGCTCGCCTCCTGGGCCGAGTACTCGAGATCCTGCGGATAGTGATTGCGGCCGTCGACGATCACCAGGTCCTTGACCCGGCCGGTGATGAACAGCTCGCCGTCGTGGTACGCGCCGAAGTCGCCGGTGCGCATCCACCGCGCGTCGTCGGGCGCGCCCTCGGCCCGGCTGCCGACGGGCGTACGGGCGATCACCCGGTTGTGGAAGGTCTCGGCGGTCTCCCCCGGCCTGCCCCAGTACCCGATGCCCATGTTGTCGCCGTGCAGCCAGATCTCACCGACCTCACCCTCGCGGCGTTCGATACCGGTCTCCGGGTCGACGATCACCGCCCACTGCGACCGCGCGACATACCCGCACGACACCTGCGCGACCGCGTCGGCGGCGTGCTCGTCGACCTCCACCATCCGGCCCGCGTTGAGCTGTCCGCGATCGACGTAGACCACCCGCGCCTGGTCGTCGCGCCGGGTCGCCGAGACGAACAGCGTCGCCTCGGCCATGCCGTAGCACGGCTTGATCGCGGTCTTGGACAGCCCGTACGGCGCGAACGCCTCGTTGAACTTGCGCATCGAGGCCACCGACACCGGCTCGCTGCCGTTGATCAGACCGATCACATTCGACAGGTCCAGCGATTCGTCGCCCTTGGGCAGCCCGCGCACCGCCGCGTGCTCGAACGCGAAGTTCGGTGCCGCCGAGTAGATCTCGGCGCCATCGGCCTGGGCGGCCAGCTCCTTGATCCAGCGCGACGGCCTGCGCACGAACGCGCTCGGCGACATGATGGTGATGAACTTGCCGCCGATCGTCGGCAGGATCACCGTCAGCAGCCCCATGTCGTGGAACAGCGGCAGCCAGGTGACCCCGCGCGCGTTCTCGGTGATGCCGATGGCGTCGATCATCTGCAGCAGATTGGTGCCGACGGCGCGGTGGGTGATCTCCACGCCGGCGGGCACCCGGGTCGAACCCGAGGTGTACTGCAGATAGGCGACGCTGTCGATATTGATGTCGGGCCTGCGCCACCGCGTGCCGACCGTGTCCGGGATCGCCTCGACCGCGATGATCCTGGGCCGTTGCGCGGCAGGCTGCTCGCGGAAGAAGTTGCGGACCCCGGCGGCCGCGCTGCCGACGGTGAGTACCGCCGCCGGCTCGCAGTCGCCGAGCACCGCGTGCAGGCGGTCGCTGTGCCCCTGCTCCTCCGGATCGAACAGCGGCACAGCCACATTCCCCGCGTACACCGCCGCGAACAGCGCGACGACGTAGTCCAGGCCCTGTGGCGCCAGCACCGCGACCCGGTCACCGGGCTCGGTCACCTGCTGCAACCGCGCGGCCACCGCCCGCAGCCGGACGCCGAATTCCCGCCAGGTCAGCTCCTGGTATTCGCCCTCCCGCTCCCGCGAATAGTCGATGAAGCGGTAGGCCAGATCGTCGCCGTTGGCCTCGCTGTGTTTGTCGACGAAGTCGATCAGGGTCTGGTCACCGGGAATCCGGATATTGCCCAGTTCGTCCACATAGTCGTCGAAAGTCTCGCCGATCATTCCCTATCCTTTTCAACGCACAATGCCTCGCCGAGAGGCTGCACTCGTGCAATGACGCCGAACAAAGAAGAACTCGCAAGCGCCCGGCACAGTACCGGGCGCGCGCGTGGCAATCGTCAATACCGCCCGAAGGCGACGGCGACGTTGTGCCCGCCGAATCCGAAGGAGTTGTTCACCGCGTAGTCGATCCGGCCACGCCTGGCCTCGCCGGAGACCACGTCCAGATCGATCTCGGGGTCCTGGTTGTCCAGGTTCAGGGTGGGCGGCACGATGCCGTCGCGCACGCTGAGCACGGTCAGCACCGCCTCGAGCGCGCCGACCGCGCCGATCGAGTGCCCGAGCGCCGACTTGGGCGCGTACACCGACGCGTGCGAGCCGATCGCCTTGCCGATCGCGTTGGCCTCGGCGGTGTCGCCGATGGGCGTCGCGGTCGCGTGCGCGTTGATGTGGGTGACGTCGGTGCGGCTGATCCCGCCGGTCTGCATGGCCCGCGTCATCGCGCGCGCCGCCCCGGTGCCCTCGGGATCCGGTGCGACGAGGTGGAATCCGTCGGAGGTGACCCCGGCACCGAGCAGCCGCGCGTGGATGGTCGCGCCGCGCGCCTTGGCGTGCTCCTCGGTCTCGATCACCATCATCGCGCCGGCCTCGCCGAAGACGAACCCGTCGCGGTCCTTGTCGAACGGCCGCGAGGCCGCCTTGGGATCGCTGTTGCGCGTGCTCATCGCGCGCATCTGGGTGAAGGCCGCGATCGGCACCGCCTGGATCGAGCCCTCGACCCCGCCGGTCACCACCATGTCGGCATCGCCCATCACGATCATCCGCCACGCGTTGGCGATCGCCTCCGAGCCCGACGAACAGGCCGATACCGGCGTGGAAACACCGGCGCGCGCGCCCAATTCGATGCCGACGCAGGCCGCGGGACCGTTGGGCATGATGGCCTGCACGGTCAGCGGCGAGACCTTGCGGTAGCCGCCGTTGCCGAGCTTGTCGCGGGCGTAGATCAGGGATTCCGCGCCGCCGAGCCCGGTGCCGACCGAGACACCGAGCCGGTCGCGGTCCACTTCGGGGCTGCCGGCGTTGCGCCACACCTCGCGACCGAGGACCACGGCCATCTGCTCGACATAGGACAGCCTGCGCGCCTCCTCGCGGGTGAGCGAGGCAGCCGGGGAGACCTTCAGGTGGCCACCGATCCGCACCGGCAACTCGAAATCGTCGATGAAGGAGTCCTCCAGGACGTCGATACCGCTTTCGCCGTTGAGCAGACCCTTCCAGGTCGAGTCGACGTCGCCCGCGATCGACGTGGTCGCCGCCAGGCTCGTGACCACGATGTCCGTCATATTTTTCGCTCACTCTCTCTAGCTATGCCACGACTGATCGGGAACCGCTGATGGAGCTGAACTGGTGGAGCGTATATGCAGGCGCCGCGACGCGCCCAAATTCAGAAACAGGCGCTGCCGCACCGTGTCGTTCGGAGGCGCGATGCGCCGGGTCTATTGTCGGTGGGTCGCATTCGACCCAGAGCACCCGGCGACGACGGGCAACACTACCGGACCAGCGCAACTCTTGCTTTTCACTTCATGGAAAGGGCACGAGCGTGGCCAGGAACCTCACCCAACTGGAACTGCTCATCGAACTCGAACCGGTCGCCGCGAGCAACGTCGACCGCCACCTGTCGATGGCGAAGGACTGGCATCCCCACGACTATGTCCCGTGGGAGCAGGGCCGCAACTTCGCCGCGATGGGCGGAATCGATTGGGACCCCGAACAATCCCAGCTCAGTGAACTCGCCAAGGCGGCGATGATCACCAATCTGCTCACCGAGGACAATCTCCCGTCCTACCACCGGGAGATCGCCGAGAACTTCTCCAAGGACGGCGCCTGGGGCACCTGGGTGGGCCGGTGGACCGCCGAGGAGAACCGGCACGGCATCGTGCTCCGCGACTATCTGGTCGTCACCCGTGGCGTCGACCCGGTCGCTCTGGAGCAGGCCAGGATGATCCATATGACCAACGGATACTCGGCGATGGCCGTCGTCGAGGCCAAGGCGGGCGATGTCGATCTGCGCTCCGCGTCCGTGGCGGGCCTGCTGTACTCGGTCGCCTACGTGACCTTCCAGGAACTGGCCACCCGGGTCAGCCACCGCAACACCGGTCGCGTCTGCGACGACCCGATCGCCGACCGCATGCTCGCCCGCATCGCGACCGACGAGAACCTGCACATGATCTTCTATCGCAACCTCTGCGAGGCCGCGCTCGACCTGGCACCCGATCAGGCCATCGAGGCGATCAACACCATCGTGCAGGGCTTCCAGATGCCCGGCGCGGGCATGCCGGGCTGGCGCCGCAACGGCGTCCTGATGGCCAAGCACGGCATCTACGATCTGCGCCAGCACCTCGAGGAGGTCCTGCTTCCGGTGCTGCGCAAGTGGAACATCTTCGAACGCACCGATTTCGGCGCGCGCGGCGAGCGGGCCCGCGAGGACCTCGCGGCCTTCCTGGACCGGCTGCGCGAGGACGTCGTGCGCTTCGAGGAACAGCGCGACCGCTCACTGGCCCGCGCGGCGAACCGGGAACGCCAGCTCACCTGAGCGGGGCCCGGCTGTCCGGCCCGGCCGCTACCGGGCCGGATAGCGGCGGGTGTCGTGCTTGTGCCGGTACATCGCGGCGTCGGCCGCGTGCACCAATTCGTCGACCGCGCCGGGGAGTTCGTCGAAGTAGGCCGCGCCGACGCTCACGCCCACCGCGAGCATGTGCCCGTCCACCTCGAGCGGCGCGGTCAGCACCGACATCAGATCGTCGGCCAGCACCGACAATTGCTCGGAGCCCGAGCACTGCTCCACCAGCACCAGGAACTCGTCACCGCCGATCCGGGCGGCCATCGCCTCCAGCGGACGGACGGTGTCGCGCATCCGGTCGGCGACCACCCGCAGCACCCGGTCCCCGACCGTGTGCCCCCACAGATCGTTGATCTCCTTGAAGCCGTCCAGGTCCAGATAGCAGACCCCGATCGGCGGTTCGGCGTCGGCGAGCCGGTTGAACAGGTGCGGCCGGTTGGGCAGGCCGGTCAGCGCGTCGTGATTGGCGTCGTGCCACAGCCGGTCGGCGAGCTGTTTGCGCTCGGTGACGTCGACGGCCACCCCGATCAGGAACTGGATATTGCGGTCGGCGTCGCGCACCGCCGACATCGACAGATCGATGACGGTGATCTCGCCGTCGTCGTGCAGATGCTCGGTCTCGGTGCGGAAGCTCTCGGATTCACCGCTGACCATCCGCTGCAGCTCGACGAAGGCCTCGTTGAGATTCTGCGGGCCGAGGATATCGGCGACCGTCCGGCCCGGCATCGTCTCCGGGGTGTGGCCGAGCATCTCGGCCATGGTGGCGTTGCAGTTCACCACCCGCCCGGTCATGTCGACGGTGCCGATACCGACCAGGGCGCCGTCGAACACGGCCTCGAAGCGTGCCTCCGACAGCGCGCGACGGCTCTCGGCCTCGCTGGCCGCCGCGAGCACGGCGGCCAGCGTCGCCTCCTGCTCAGCCAGGGCCGCGGCGCGCAAGGCCGCGGTGAAGCCCGCCGCGAAATCGGCGGCGAGGCCGATCGCGCGCTCCCTGATCTCCGGCAGCAGCGGATCGTCCGGCCCGTCGGCCGCGATCTCGACCAGGTCCACACAGATCACCCGGACCGAACGGCTCACCGCCGCCGGATCACGGTAGTTGGCGGCGACCAGCATCCGCGCCGTACGGCGGGCCACATCGGGATCCTCGCCACCGCGCGCCGCCTCGATCAGACCGATGCACAGCGCCGCCAGCATCTCCTCGATCTGGGAGCGGTTGAGTGTGGGAGCGACAACGCCGTCGAGGGCATCGGCCCACCGTTGCGCCAGCTCCCACGACCCCACTACGCGTCCACCCTGTCATCTCGCAGCACCGCCGGATCGACGGCTCATTCCTTCCGCGCGACTCCGGCCAACCCGAGCGAACGCCCAGGCTTCTCGTGCTGATCCCGCTCGGACTCCGGCCGCCACGACGGCAGCTCGACAACCCCGGGGGAAACCATGCCCCAACCCTCGAACATCTCCACGATCGCGTCCCTGGACCGGAACTGGATCCCGACCCTGGTCTCGTTCGCCGAGTGCGCTCCCAGCTTACCGGCATCCTCCGGCCGCATCTCCGAGGTGAGATGTGAAATGGCTATGAAACTGCCGGGCGCGACCGCCTCCCGCAGCGCGGCGACCTTGCCGACCGGATCGTCGGCGTCCTGCACCAGATGCAGCACCGCGATCAGCAGCAGCCCGACGGGCTCATCGAAGTCGATCAGTCCGGTCTCCCGCACCTCGGCGATCAGATCGTCGGACTTGCGCAGATCGGCCTCGATCGCGTCGGCCCGCTCCCGGCCCGCCAGAATCGTCCGCGAGTGGACGACGGCGACCGGATCGATATCGACATAGAGCACCCGCGCCTCGGGAGCGATGTCGTGCACGATCTCGTGGACATTGCCCGCGGTGGGGATGCCCGAACCGATGTCGAGGAACTGCCGAATCCCGGCGTCGAGCATGAACCGCACCGCCCGGCGCAGGAAGGCCCGATTGCTCAGCGCGAGGCGGGGCAGATCGGGCACCAGCTCGATCGCCATTTCCGCCGCCATCCGGTCGACGGCGAAGTTGTGCGAGCCGCCGAGCAGCGCGTCATACATCCGAGCCGGGCTCGGCTGCTGCATATCGACGCCGTCCGGTGCCCACGCAGGCCTGTCCATCACATACCCCTGTCCGCTCGAGGCGTCATCACACCCCGCGACAGCGCCAGACGCATCGTAGTGCGCGCCACCGACTTCGGCGCGCCTATCGCTCACCCCCGGCACCGAACGGCTGCGCCCACAGCGGCGCGACCTCCGGTGTCATCGTCGCGACCACCGGAATGCCCGCCGCCATGAAGTTGTCCAGCGCGCGGCGCATATGGTCGGCGGAGGTGATGAGCACGGCCTTGTGCACGCCGAGCGCTTCCATCAACTTCGCGGAGAACTCCGCGTTCTGCACCGTCGACCCCGCCTGGGTCTCGGTGTAGATCCGGTGTCGGGCGACCCCGCGGATATTGAGCCAGTCCGCCATCACCTGCGCCTCGGTGACCCCGTTGCGCGGGTTGCCGCCGGTGACGATCACCGGGGAGGAGGGCGACATGAACGCCTGGACCAGGGCGGCGTGCAGCCGGTTGCCCAGTTCGGCGCGCATGGTGCCGTCCGGCTGCAGACCGTAGCCGAGCACCACGATCGCGGTCTCCGGGCCGTAAGTGTCGGGCAAGTCGATACCGGCAACGCCCGCAATCGAATTCGCCGCGCCCGCGATGCCGTCGGCGACGCCGGCGAGCGGGTCGGGGGCGGGTGCGGCGATCGCGGGTGCGGCGGTGGCTATCGCGCCGATCAGGGCGGCGGGCAACACGAGCGCGGCCGCGCCGCGTCGCAGAGACTTGTGAGTGAACAACCAATCCATGGTGACCTCCCGAAGCAACGTCGCACCATGGTGGCTGACCGGGGCCCGCTGCGGGACCGTTTTGTGAAACATCGTTGCCTCGGAATGCAATCCCCCGATTCCGGGGGCACGCTCCGGGCCGGCCTGCTACCGAGAGGTCTTGTCCGGGAACGCAAAAAGGCCCTCCAGCAATGCTGGAGGGCCTTTCGCAATGATGTTCCGGCGGTGTCCTACTCTCCCACACCCTGTCGAGTGCAGTACCATCGGCGCAGGTGGCCTTAGCTTCCGGGTTCGGAATGGGACCGGGCGTTTCCCCACCGCTATAACCGCCGTAACTCTATGAAACTGTCACACAGAGAGCCACCCCGAACCCTGACCCAGTAAAGGATCAGACTCGGAGAGTCTTCTCGGTGATCTGTGTGTTGTTTCAGATACCGCACAGTGGACGCGTAACACCTTCGATAGTAAGCCCTCGGCCTATTAGTACCAGTCACCTACACCAGTTACCTGGCTTCCAGTTCCGGCCTATCAACCCCATGGTCTGTAGGGGGCCTTAACCCATCAAGTGGGAGAGAAACCTCATCTTGGAACAGGCTTCCCGCTTAGATGCTTTCAGCGGTTATCCCTTCCGAACGTAGCCAACCAGCAGTGCTCCTGGCGGAACAACTGGCACACCAGAGGTTCGTCCGTCCCGGTCCTCTCGTACTAGGGACAGCCTTCCTCAAGTTTCTAACGCGCGCGGCGGATAGAGACCGAACTGTCTCACGACGTTCTAAACCCAGCTCGCGTGCCGCTTTAATGGGCGAACAGCCCAACCCTTGGGACCTACTCCAGCCCCAGGATGCGACGAGCCGACATCGAGGTGCCAAACCATCCCGTCGATATGGACTCTTGGGGAAGATCAGCCTGTTATCCCCGGGGTACCTTTTATCCGTTGAGCGACACCGCTTCCACTTGCCGGTGCCGGATCACTAGTCCCGACTTTCGTCCCTGCTCGAGCTGTCACTCTCACAGTCAAGCTCCCTTGTGCACTTGCACTCGACACCTGATTGCCAACCAGGCTGAGGGAACCTTTGGGCGCCTCCGTTACATTTTGGGAGGCAACCGCCCCAGTTAAACTACCCACCAGGCACTGTCCCTGAACCAGATCATGGTCCGAGGTTAGAAGTCCAATACGATCAGAGTGGTATTTCAACGACGACTCCACCTGAACTGGCGTCCAAGCTTCACAGTCTCCCACCTATCCTACACAAACCGTACCGAACACCAATACCAAGCTATAGTGAAGGTCCCGGGGTCTTTTCGTCCTGCCGCGCGTAACGAGCATCTTTACTCGTAATGCAATTTCGCCGAGTCTGTGGTTGAGACAGCAGAGAAGTCGTTACGCCATTCGTGCAGGTCGGAACTTACCCGACAAGGAATTTCGCTACCTTAGGATGGTTATAGTTACCACCGCCGTTTACCGGGGCTTAAATTCTCAGCTTCGCGCCGAAGCGCTAACCGGTCCTCTTAACCTTCCGGCACCGGGCAGGCGTCAGTCCGTATACATCGTCTTACGACTTCGCACGGACCTGTGTTTTTAGTAAACAGTCGCTTCTCTCTGGTCTCTGCGACC